>JBFWOX010000023.1:0-102728 GCA_050250295.1 Mycolicibacterium sp. | reverse complement strand
ATGACGAACTCACGAATCTCGGCGACACTGAACCCGGCACTGATCGACACACCTAACCCCTTCACACTCCGTTGAACTGACTCACAACGAGCGTGGCAAAGAGGGCCAGCAGCGAAAGTTCGAGTGGCCGCCTGCTGGAATGCAATTTCGGCGGAGGGTTAGGGGTTCTCGAGGGCGGGGCGGGGCGGGCCGGGGGGCGGAGGGTAGCGGGGTCAGCGGGCGCCGATGAAGACCCAGGTGCCCGCGGCGACCGAGACCGCGATCGCTGCGGCCGCGATGCCCACCCCGGCGGCGATGAGTGCGACCTCCGCGGCGCCGAACGGCGACGGCCGGGCCCACGTCCGGGTGCGGTGCGCGCCGAAGCCGCGCGCCTCCATCGCCGTCGCCAGCTTGGTGCCCCGGCGCAGCGCGAACACCAACAGCGCGAACGCCTGTCCGGCGAACCGTCGCAGCCGGGCGTGGTCGGCGACACCGCGGGCCCGGCGCGCGTAGCCAAGGTACTGCCAGTCCTGGCGCAGCAACCCGACCATGCGCAGGCCGGCCAATGCCCCGATGACGAAGCGAGCCGGCAGCCGCAGCACCTGGCCCAGTCCGTCGGCCAACTCGGTGGGCTGCATGTCGGCGAAGAACACCACCGCGGGCAGCGCGATCGCCATGATGCGCAGGAACATCGCCACGGCCAGCTCGATCGAGCCGTCGCTGACGTTGATCAACAGGAAATGCCAGTGCACGGTGCCGCGCGGCTCGCCGTAGAGCAGATTGGTCAACGCCGTCAGCGCCGCCGCGAAGGCGATCACCGCCCCCCGAACCAGCAACGGGCGCAACCGAACCCCCAGCAGCACGATCAGCGGCAGCTCCAGCACCAGCGCGGTCAGGGCGGACACCCAGTCCACGCTGAGCACCAGCGCGCAGGCGATGACGGCGGCGGCCAGCAGCCGGGCCACCGGGTTGACCGACCTCAGCACAGGGCGATCCGCTCGTCGGCGAGCAGGTCGACGAGCTCGGCGTCGTGCGTGACCATGACGACCGCGGCGCCGTCGTCGGCGATCCCGGCCAGCAGGTACACCAGCTCCTCCCAGGTCCGGCGGTCCTGCCCGAACGTCGGTTCGTCGAGCACGATCATCTGCGGCCGGGCCATCAGCACCGTGGCCACCGACAGCCGCCGCTTCTCGCCCCCGGACAGCGTGTACGGGCTGCGGTCGACCAGGTGATCCAGCCGCAGCCGCTGCAGCAACTCCGTTGCCAGGGACTCGATCTCAGTCTCCGGGCGGCGCAGCGCCCTGGGCCCGACGGCTATCTCGTCGCCGACGCGGCCGGTGAGGAACTGGTGCTCGGGGTTCTGGAACACGCTGGCGATGCGGGTCAGCAGCTCCTTGGACCTCCACCGCACCGGGGTGCGGTTGCCCGGTGACGGTGCGAACGCCGGTTCGGCCACCAGCGTGCCGCCACGCGGCGGCAACAACCCGCCCAGCGTCAGCGCCAGCGTGGACTTGCCGGCCCCGTTGGGGCCTGTCACCGCTGTCACCCGGCCCCGGTGGATCGCGAAGTCGAGGCCGTCGCGCACCGGCGGCCCGTGGTGGTAGCCCAGCTCCAGGCCGGCGCCGCACAGCAGCGGTGCGCTGGCTGCGGGTGGGCGCCGGTCGACCCGGGGCAGGGGTGCATCGGGCACCCAGATCCCGGACTGCAGAAGGTGTTCGGACTCGCGGCGGATCGTGTCCTGCGGTGGCCCGTCGGCGACGACGCCGCCGTCGGCGCCCAGCACGAGCACCCGGTCGATCACCGGGAGCCAGTCCGTGGTGCGGTGTTCGACGACGACGACGGTGGCGCCGGTGAGTTCGGCGACCGCGGCGACGGCGTCGCGCACCTCGAGCACTCCGGCCGGATCGAGGTTGGCCGTCGGTTCGTCGAGCAGGATCAGGCCAGGGCGCATGGCGAGTACCCCGGCCAGCGCGAGACGCTGCTTCTGACCGCCCGAGAGTTGCGAAGTGTCTTGCGACAGTGGGAGATCCAGCCCGACCGAGGTCAGCGCGGTCCGGACCCGCGGCCAGATCTCCTCCCGCGGGACGGCGAAGTTCTCCATCCCGAACGCGACATCGTCGCCGACGCGGGACAGGATCACCTGAGAGTCGGGGTCCTGCAACACCATCCCGATCCGCGAGCGCTGCTCGGCGGGCCCGGAACCGTCGACGAGCAACCGGCCCGCCTGGTGCCCCTCGTCGGCCCCGCCGAGCAGGCCTGCCAGGCCGTGCAACAGCGTCGATTTACCCGATCCGGACGGACCGAGCAGCAGCACCCGCTGGCCGGGCTCGATCGACAGATCCAGATCCTGTACCGCCCAACGGTTCTGACCAGCGTGCTGCCAGCCCCAGCCCTCGGCGGTCACCCGGGCGCCGCCGCGCGGACTCACGGGGTGGCGGGGCGCGAATCTACTCTGCCGGAAGCGAATCGGCTCAGCGCGCCGGTCCTGGCCAGTCCGCGCACCACGAACCAGGACAGCAGCCCGGCGACCAGCGCACCGGAGACGATGGCCGAGACGGTGTAGATGCCGGCGAACGCCGACGCCGACCCCGGGTACCACAGGATCAGGTCGTTGACGGCCAGCGCCAGCCCCGCGGCCGCCCCCGCGGCCACCGCGACGGGCAGGTTCCAGCGCCGGTACAGGAACGCGGCGAAGACCAGCTCGGCACCGAGGCCCTGGACCAACCCGGACTCGATGGTCAGCACCCCCCACTGGTTACCGACGAGGGCCGACACCGTCGCGGCCACCACCTCGCCGTACAGCGCAGCGCCGGGTTTGCGGATGACCAGCGCCGTCAGCACCCCGGCGAACAGCCAGCCGCCGCCGGCCAGCGCCTGCAGGCCCGGGAGCAGCGCCGTCAGCGGCGCGGTGACGGGATTGGACGCGACGTTCCAGATGACGAAGATCAGACCGGCCGCCACCGCGAGGACGCTGGCGACCACGATGTCGACGACCCGCCAGCGCAGCGCGGGTGCCGTGGTGATGGTCGGTTGGGCCACGAGGACTCCTCATAACTGGGGGTGCGGCACTGCCACGGGCGCCGCGAAGGATGTCAATGATGTTCGGCCGAAAAGGATTTCGGCCCAATGCTCAGAGCAGTGGTACGTGACGAACGAAGTTCATCTGCATCTCCCTACGCCGGCATTACCCGGTCAGGTTCGTACGGTCGACAGCCGTTCAGCCGTCCTCTCAGCGCACTCGGTGTGCACTCCCGTGTGGTTTTCGCATCTCAAGCTAGCGCAGCCGGGGTTCGGCCGCCAGCGCGGGTGAAGGTCCAGCCGCCCGGGGTCTCGGTGCCGATGTAGTCGGCGGCCGAGCGGGGGTCGTGCCAGGCGATCAGCGCGTCCTCCTGGGCGGCCCACCGATCCCAGTGCGGGCGATAGGTGTCGCCGTCACGGGACAGGGCCCGCTGCTTGCGCAGCGCGTCGGGGCAGTCCAGCCAGATGCCCAGGTCGGTCAGCTCGCGGTCGGCGGCGGCCAGCGTCCCGACCCCCTCGACGACGAGGCGCTGGTCGGGCCCTACCCGGTGCCAGTCGGCGGCGGTGCCGGTGGTCCAGTCCCAGCGCCGCCACCGGCCGGGTCGCCCGGCGGCGCGTGGCTCGAGCAGCTCGGTGCGCAGGTGCGCCACGGCCCACGCCAACCCGTCCCAGCCCGGGTAGATGTCGTCGAGCCGGACCACCGTGGCGGCGGGCCAACGGCGACCGAAGTCGTCGGCGAGCGTGGACTTGCCCGCCCCGGAGCGTCCGTCGATCACGACGGTCCTGGCGCCGGCGCCGATCACCTCCCGCACCAGATCGTCGACGGTGGTCACGGTCTCGGTGCCGTCTCAGTGGGTGGCGCCGACTTGGACCAGCAGCACCCCGGAGGCGAGCAGCACGATGCCGAAGGTCATCACCGGGGTGAGCGGCTCCCGGAACAGGAATCGGGACGCGATGGCGATCAGCGCGACGCCGATCGCCGCCCAGATGCCGTAGCCGACGCCCAGGTTCAGGCCGGCGGCCAAGCCGGCCGACAACGCCGCCAGCGAGCCGACATAGCCCACCGCGACCACCCAGTACCAGACCGGTCTGCCCAGCGCGGCGACGCGCAACGACAGCGTGCCGACGACCTCGAGGGCGATCGCGACCGCCAGGTAGACCCACTGCATCAGGGCACCTCGGGGGCGTCGGACTTGGGGTGGGAGCCGAACTCGACGGTGAGCAACCCGACGATGATCAGCACGATCCCCACCCCCATCAGCGGGGTGAACGGTTCGGAGTAGATGACGGTGGCCAGCGAGGTGGTCAGCGCGACGCCGATGGCCGACCACACGCCGTAGGCGATGGCCAGCGGCATGCCGCGGCGCAGCGCCGCGGCGAGCAGGAAGAACGAGCCGAGGAAGCCCGGCACCACGATCAGGTACAGGATCGGGCGGTCGAGCGCCGCCTTCATCGTCAGCGATCCGGTCACCTCGCTGGCGATGGCCGCGCCGAGGAACAGCCAGCGGGTGGGCCGCGGGGGTGCGGTGTCGGGGGTGCTCATTTCAGCCGCACCCTATCGAAGGACCCGGATCAGTCGGCGCTCGGCTGCTCGGACAGGGCGCCGCGCACGAACGCGGCGAGCGCACGGCCGGGCAGGGTGTCGGCCAGGGTGGGGTCCACCGCCCGCTGCAGGGCCAGCCCGTGCGCGAGTGCGATCGCCGAGATGCCGAACTCGTATGGGCTGAGCGGGGATTGGATTCCCAGCCGGTCGAACTGCCGGGCGATGAGCTCGCCGATGCGCTGCCGGTAGGAGCCGTAGACCTGTTCGAACTCGGCGGATTTCGCGCCACCGCGCATGCCGTAGAGCTGGAACTCGGTGGTCAACAGGCACCAGCCGGGATCCGTGCCGAGCACCCGGTAGCGCCGTTCGATCGCCGGGGCGAGGTCCTGCGGCGACTGGATGCGGTCCAGCGCGCGGCCCAGCGTCTCGACCTCGGCGTCGAGGTGGTGGCCGAGCAGCGCGACGAACAGGTCGTCCTTGGATTCGAAGTTCGAGTAGAACGCCCCCCGCGAGAACCCGGCCTCTTCGGCGATCAGATCGATCGGGGCCGCTTCGAACCCCGTGCGGCCGAAGACCTGGGCCGCCGCGTCGACGAGCCGCTGCCGGGTGACCTCGCGCTGCTGGGCACGGGTGAGGCGGGCCATCGTGTCCAACCTCCGGATCGTAGGGCCGTGCGTCGGGGGCTACGACGCACTTGACAGTAGCCTGACACAATCGCATTCTGATACGCAATCGTATTTGAAATCGATATTGTATGAGTGGAGGGGCGCGATGACGGGTCCGTGCGAAGGCGTGCGGTGAGCGACGTGCTCAGCGCCCAGGACTGGATCGCCCAATACGAGACGCTGACCAGCCGGCGCGGGCACCGGATCGCCTACCGCAGGCGCGGTGCCGGGCCGGCGGTACTGCTGCTGCACGGTTTCCCGACCTGGTCCTACGACTACGCCCACCTCGCCGAGGACCTGTCCGCCGACCACGACGTCGTCACCGTCGACTTCCTCGGCTACGGTGCCTCGGACAAACCCAACCCGTACCCGTACTCCGTCGCGGAATCCGCCGACGTCGTCGAGGACCTGGCGGCGCACCTCGGGCTGGAGTCCGTCGTGCTGGTCGCCCACGACTACGGCGGCATCGTCGGGCAGGAACTGCTCGACCGCGTGCTGCGCGGGGTGCTGCCGTTCAGCATCGAGCGAGTGGTGGTGCTCAACTGCGGCATCGTCTACCGCGCCTACCAGCCGACCCGGCTGCAGAAACTGCTCGCGCTGCCCGTGCTCGGCCGGTTCCTCGCCGCCCGGATCACCGCGGGCCGGGTGCGCGCCGGGCTGGACGACATACGCGGTCGCCCACTCGGTGACGCCGAGTTCGACGGGCTCTGGGAGGGGATGTCGCGCCGGGACGGCCACAAGCTGGCGCACCTGCTCATCGGGTACAACGCCGAACGCGCGGTACATCACCAGCGGTGGGAGGCGGCGCTGACACGCTGGCAGGGTCCGCTGCAGCTCGTCTGGGGCCTCGACGATCCGGTGTCGGGGCGCCACGTCCTCGACCAGGCGGTGGAGCGGCTGCCGAACGCCACGGTGACCGAACTGCCGGGCGTCGGGCACTATCCGCAGTCCGAGGCGCCCGGGTCCGTCGCCGCCGCGATCCGGGCGCGCTGACGGCCGATGCCGGCGGGCGGGGGTGTCAGCCTGTCACGGCTCCTCCAGGACGGCGGACGGGTTCTCGACGTAGTCGCCGAACAGCCGCAGGAACCCGGCCGCGGCGCCGCCGTCGCAGACGCGGTGATCGAAGGTGAGCCCGACCTGGACGATGGTGCGGATCGCGAGGCCGCCGCCGATCACCCAAGGCCGGTCGATCAGCCGGCCGATGCCGAGGATGGCGGCCTCGGGGTAGTTGATGATGGGGGTGGATCCGTCCACACCGAAGACGCCGTAGTTGTTCAACGTGAATGTGCCGCCGTACAACCGGTGCGGCGGCAGTTTGCCCTCCCGGGCCAGGGCGACGGTGTCCTGGATCTGGTGGGTCAGCTCCACGGTCGACAGCGCATCCGCGTGGTCGATCACGGGTACGACCAATCCACGGTGCGTCTGCACGGCCAGACCCAGGTGCACCTGGGCGAACTGGACGATCTCGTCCCCGTCGAAGGTCGAGTTCAGTTCGGGGAACTTTACGAGGGCGGCCACGGCGAAGCGGGCGAACAGTGCCAGAAGGGTGATCCCGTCCGAATCCGGTCGGGCGGCGTTGATCGTACGACGGGCCTCGAGCAGCACGGTCGCGTCGACGTCGACCCATACGGTGGCGTCCGGGATCTCGCGTCGGCTCGTCGACACCCTCTCCGCGACGGCCTTGCGAACTCCCTTGACGGGGATCCGGGTCTCACCGACGTCGCTTCCGTAATGCCTTGGTGCGGCGTCATCGTGGACGAGGGTTTGAGCGAGGGCACGGTCGATGTCGGCGCGGGTGACGACGCCGGAGGGATCCATGGGGGACACGGCGTCCATGTCGATGTGGTGTTCGGCGGCAAGCCGCCGAACGACCGGCGAGATGACGCGGTCCGACGTCCCTTGTGCACCTGCGATCACCGCTCGTGCGGCTGGAACCGGCCCGCCGACCGCAGCGCGGCCCGGAGTGGGCTGGGTCGACCGCGCCCGTCGACGCCGCGACGGGCCGGCCACCGCGGTCCCGTACCCGATGAGCACGTTCCCGGATGCCGTCTCCCGTCCTTCGGCCGTCGGGGCGACGGTGATCAGCGGTGTGCCGACTTCGATGGTGTCGCCGACCGCACCGTGCAGGGTCCTTACGGTGCCCTCGAACGGGATCGGGACCTCGACCAGTGCCTTGGCGGTCTCCACCTCGACGACCACTTGATCGGTGGTGACGGCGTCACCGACCGCGACCTTCCACTCGCTGATCTCCGCCTCGGTCAGACCCTCACCGAGATCGGGAAGCAGGAATGTCCGGTCACTCATGCGGTGGCCATCCAGCGGGTGTCGGGAGCGTCGTCCCACTGCAAGCGGTCGATCGCGTCGAGCACACGGTCCACATCCGGGAGGTACCACCGTTCGAGTTTCGGTGCAGGATAGGGGATGTCGAATCCTGCCACCCGGAGAACCGGCGCGTGCAGATGGTGGAAGCACTGCTCCTGGACACGGGCGGCGATCTCCGCGCCGACACCCGCGAAACCCTGGGACTCCTGAATCACGATGGCACGTCCGGTCTTCCGAACCGAGTGGGTGACGGTGGCGTCGTCGAAGGGCACAATGGTGCGCAGGTCCACCACCTCGATGTCGCGGCCGACGGCGGCTGCGGCTACGGCCGCGTCGAGGGCGACCGTCACCGCCGGACCGTATGCGATGAGGGTGGCGTCGCGGCCTTCGCGCCGCACCGCCGCTCGGCCCAGGGGTTCCCCGACGGCGAGATCGACGTTCGCGCGGGAGAAGTAGAGTCGTTTGGGCTCGAGGAAGATGACGGGGTCCGGGTCGTCGATCGCGTGGCGGAGCAAGGTGTAGCTGTCGGCCACTGTCGCTGGGGTGACGACCTTGAGCCCCGGCGTGTGCGCGTAGTACCCCTCACTGGAATCGCAATGGTGCTCGACACCACCGATACCCCCCGCGAACGGGATACGGACGACCATCGGCACCGACTGCGCACCCTTGGTGCGATTCCTGATCTTCGCGCAGTGCGAGACGATCTGCTCGAATGCCGGATAGGCGAACGCGTCGAACTGCATCTCCACCACCGGTTTGAAACCAGCCATGGCCATGCCGATCGCGAAACCGACGATGCCGGATTCTGCCAGCGGGGTGTCGAAGCAGCGGTCTTCGCCGAAGTCTCGGGCCAGGCCGTCCGTCACCCGGAAGACACCCCCGAGGGCGCCGACGTCTTCACCGAAGACGACCACATCGTCATCCTCGGTGAGGGCATCGCGCAGCGCCGTGTTGAGGGCTCGGGCCATGGTGATCGCAGGCATGGTTTCTCAGTACTCCTCGGATTCGGCGGCGAGCTCGGCTTCCAATTCGGTTTGCTGTTCCCTGAGTTGGGGAGTCTGTTCGGCGAACACGTAGCGGAACAGGTCGAGTGGATCGGTGGGCCGGTTGGTGTGCAGGGCGGCCCGCAGCCGTGCCGCCGCGGTGTCGGCCTCGTCGGCGATCGTGTCGACCGTCGTCTGGTCGAGAGCTCCCGTGCCGATCAGGTAGGCCTGCAGCCGGGTGATCGGGTCGCGTTCGCGCCACAGCTCGACCTCCGCGGGATCCCGGTAGCGGGTGGCGTCATCGGCGTTGGTGTGCGGCTCCATGCGGTAGGTGTGGGCTTCGACGACGACCGGTCCGTTGTCGTCGCGGGCGTACGCGACGGCCTCGTCCAGAACGGCGAGCATCGCCATCGGATCGTTCCCGTCGGCCTGCTCGGACCTGATCCCGTACCCGACACCCTTGTGCGCCAGGCTGGGGGCGACGCTCTGCCGGGCCAGTGGAACGCTGATGGCAAAGCCGTTGTTCTGGACCAGGAATACCACCGGCGCGGCGAAGACCGCGGCAAAATTGAGCGCCTCGTGGAAATCGCCTTCGCTGGTGGCGCCATCCCCGCACAGGGCGAGCGCGACGGCACCGGTGCCCTTGCGTTTGCCACCGTAGGCGAGGCCGGTGGCGTGGAGCAGTTGAGTTGCCAGCGGGGTGCACTGGGGTGCGTTGCGGTGGGCGGCGGGGTCGTAACCGCAATGCCAGTCACCCGTCATGGCGCTCAGGATCTGTGCCGGTTCGACGCCGCGCACCAGCAGGGCCACCGAGTCCCGATAGGTGGGGAACATCCAATCGGTCGGGCGCAAACTCATCGCCGCGGCGACCTGGCACGCCTCCTGGCCGCGCGAGGAGGGGTACACCGCCAGCCGGCCCTGCTTCGTGAGATTCGTTGCCTGCTGGTCGAATCGCCGCCCCAACACCATGTGACGGTACATCTCGAGCAACCGGCGATCGTCGGGCCGGGGATAGCGCCCATCGCCGGCGGTGAGTGCGCCGGCGGCGTCGAGATACCGAATGGGGGCGTCGGCCGGGAGGAATTGCTGATACGTTCGTACTTCTGCGGGTTCCACGCGAGTCACTTCAACCTCCGTGAGCAATGTGGTTGCAAGTATCCGGCTCGCGCGACGTTAGAATCAACAGGGACAGCACTTTCCAAGAAATCTGCACACGCCATCGCCTTTGTCATCGCCAAACTTCCATGGGCTGGCACTGCAGGCCAACGCGAGGATGGACATATGGCTCTGCGACCCGACGGCGCCGCGGCGCTCGATCAGATCGATCGACGCCTCATTCACGAGTTGGCCCTCGACGGCCGGATATCGATGCGTGCACTCGCCGAGAAGGCGCATGTTTCCCGTGCTCACGCCTACGTCCGCGTCGAAAGATTGCGCAGCGCAGGAATTATCGAAGGGTTCACGGTCCGGATCAATCACGAGAGAGCCGGTCTGGGCGCCTCCGCTTTTGTCGCCCTGTCCATCCGCCAGGACGCGTGGCGCGGCGTGGCGATACGACTTCGGAACTTGCCGTTCGTCGAGGACTTCTGGTTGGTTGGTGGCGATTACGATGTCCTCGTCCTCGTTCGCGCACCGGACAACGCCGGGTTACGTGACCTGATCCTCGAGCGACTACAGGACCTGCAGGGTGTGCAATCCACCCGAACGTGGCTGATCTTCGACGAGGCCGCCGGACCTGGGCCCGCGTGGGTCGAGAACGCCGAACCGGACCGCTGACGCTTTACGTGGCGGCGCGACGAGCGACCGGCTTACGTTGGGCTGAAGCAGATTACGGCGGCGGTGAGACGGCCGGCATGTGCCGGGATCACGGGCAGGAAGCGGGGGCGTCGTCGCGGACCGCGCGCTCGGCGGGCAGCGTGTAGGTGATCACTGCGTGGGCGTCGCCGGGGGTCTCGTTGCGTACGACATGCGGCACCCCGGCCGGGATGAAGACGGCCTGGCCGGCCGAATAGGTGATCGGCGCGCAGCCGGGGGCGGTCTGGACGAGCACTGTGCCCTCGGTGATCACGGTGAGCTCGGGCCCGGGGTGCGTGTGCCAGCCGCTGGTGCCCGGACCGTGCAGCACGAGGTCCTGCACGTAGACGGTGGTGGGGCTGCCGACCGAGACGATGATGACGGGATCGCCGGTCGTCCCCTTGGCGAGATCGGTCCGCTCGATGTCGCCCCCGGGCGGCGTGGCGCCGGCCGACGCGGAGGTCAGCAGGGTGACGGCGGCGGCGATGACGGCGACGACGTGATTCAACGATTCCCCCAGGGGTACGGGCGACAAGGCTGCGGCCGCCGGGTGCCAGGCCCTTCCTCATCGAACAGGCCGAAGTACCTGGAATGCTAGGGCATCGACTGCAGGAGCTGAATACGCAGATTCCGGTCCCCGTCACCGGATCGCCGAGACCGAACAGTTCACCACGCGCGTTACGAGATCGCTCCTCGCAGTTATCGGGTAGGTTGCGGGAAAACCTGTGCAGCAAGCTATTTCAGCGAACGGGTAGTGTCGGGCGGCGCCGTCCTCCGCCGTCGGCGCCGTGTAGCTACCGGATCCGCCGATCCCCCATGGCGAGCTCTTGTTTCATTTATTTCACGGACCCCGCGTCCCGATCGGCGCTTCCGGCCCGGCCGGCGGAAACCTAAGTTGGGGGCCATGTCCTCTGGTGCGCTCGGATCGGATCTGCGCCGGCTGCTCGGCTCCGATGCAGTGGTGACCGACGAGGCGGCTCGCGTCCGGGCGGGCACAGACTTCATCACCCAGCGCGGCCTCCCCGCGGTGGTCGCGCGGCCGACGTCGAGCGACCAGGTCGCGGCCCTGCTCCGGTACGCATCCGAGCACGGCGTGCGCACAGTCCCCCGCGGCGCCGCGACGAATCTGTCCGGGGGGATCGCGCCCGATGCCGAGTCCCTGGTGCTCGACCTCACCCGGATGAACCGGATCGTCGAGATCGACACCCGGGCACGGCGCGCGGTCGTCGAGGCGGGCGTGATCAACGCCGACCTCAAGGCCGCGGTCGCGGCCGCAGGCCTGGTCTATGCACCAGACCCGGCGTCGACACCGATCTCGACGCTCGGCGGCAACATCGCCGAGAACGCCGGTGGCCCCGGGTGCATCAAGCACGGTGTCACGTTTCACCACGTGCGGGCGGTGGACGTCGCGCTCGCCGACGGCCGGCTGGTCACCTTCACCGATGACGACGACGTCGACCTGTTGGGGGTGGTGATCGGATCCGAAGGGATCCTCGGGGTGGTGACCCGTGCCGTCCTCGACCTGATCCCCATCCCCGCGGCCCGGTGGACGGCGCTGGCATCCTTCGACCGAGTCGAGGACGCGGCGTCGGCGGTCTCGGAGATCATCGCCTCGGGAATCCTGCCGGCGGCGCTGGAGCTGTGCGACAAGAGGTTCGTCGAGATCATGGAGGCGCACCTGCCGTCGGGCTATCCCACGGACAAGGCGGCGATGCTGATCGTCGAGCTCGACGGTGCGCCCGACGTCGTCGCCGGGGAGACCCCGGCGCTCGAAACGCTGCTCCGGCGCTGGGATCCCGCGCTGCGCACCGCGGTCGACGAGCCTCGACGCACGGCCCTGTGGGCGGGTCGTCTCGCCGCGGGATTCGCCCTGCGCGCGACCGGAAAAGCGTTCTACATCTGCGACTCGACGGTGCCGCGGCAGCGGGTCCCCGAGATGATGGCGCGCAGCCGCCAGATCGCCGCACGTTACGGACTCGATGTCCCGGTGGTGGGGCACGCCGGGGATGGCAACCTCCATCCGACCGTCCTCTACGACCCCGGTCAGCTCGGCACCGTCGAGGTCGTCGCCGACGAGATCGCCGATGCCGCGCTGGCGCTGGGTGGCACGCTGACGGGCGAGCACGGCATCGGCACCGCGAAGCGGGCGCAGATGCGCAAGGCGTTCGGGGCCGTCGAGCTGGCGGCGTTCCGCGCGATCAAGCGGGCCTTCGACCCGGACGGCATCTTGAATCCGGGGGTCATGTTGCCGTCAGCGGAGCCTGACGAACCCAACTTGACCGGCTTCGGCGACAACGTGTCGGCGGCACTGGCCGGTCGGCCCGGCACCCTCCCGCCGACATCTCACGCGACACGCCATGCCGACGTCGCCGTCGACTGCGAGAACATGAGCCTCACCGCGGGCGGCGCTGCCCTGTGCCGCGACGTGGCCGCTGCCGCCAGGGCGGCCGGACTGTCCTGCTCGGCCATGGAAGTCGACGGCCTGGTAGCCGACGTCATCGAGGATGCCGGACATCGGCGACCCGCACGCCGTGCACTCCTCGGCCTCGAAGCAACACTGCCCGGCGGACACCGCGCGACATTCGGCAGCGCCGCCATGAAGGATGTCGCCGGACTCGACGCCAAGCGGCTCATCGCCGGCGGCCGCGGAGCGTTCGGTCGGGTCGAGCGCGTGAGCCTGCGCGCGACCCCACATCGGAGCTGATCGCCCCGGATCCGGGCCGACGCGAATTCGGCTGGGGCGGGTCCGGCCGCTGTGCCGGATAAATCGCATACAACGAATCGACAGCAGAATTGCATTTTATTTCCAGACTTCCCGCCATTTCTGTGAACCGGTTGGAAATTGCGAGAACGTGTTAAGCTGATTTCCAGAAAATACGCTTTGAGCTGCACTTATAGCGCGCGAGTATGAGAATTCACTTAATTCGTGCGGATTCTCACTAAACGGCTTTTTGGAGAACTATTCGGGCATTCCGGGCGTTTCAACGCGCATGACCGATACATCGAATTCCATTTTCGCCAGTACCGTCCTGCAACCCCCCGCGGGCGCACCCCGCATCGCCGGCTCGGCAGTGGCGCTGACCCCGAACCGCTACTCCCAGGCCGAGGTGGTCCGCGAACTCATGTCGACCGTCGAGCCGGGGTTCGTGCGGTTCGCGGAGACCAGCGGTGTGGAGCACCGCAGCCTCGCGCTCACCATCGATCGCTATCCGAAACTGAGCGGTTTCACCGAGGCCAACAGTGCCTACCTCGACGTCGCGACCCAGCTCGGGGAGCGCGCCGTACGCGACGCCCTGGCCAACGCGGGGATCGACCCGCAGGAGGTCGACGCGATCGTGACGGTGTCGAGCACCGGGGTCGCGGTGCCGACCATCGACGCCCGTATCTTCACCCGGGTGGGGATGCGGCCCGACGTCAAGCGGATCCCGCTGTTCGGCCTCGGTTGTGTGGCCGGCGCCGCGGGGCTGGCGCGGGTGCACGACTACCTGCGGGCGTTCCCGGACCACGTCGCGGTGCTGCTGTCGGTGGAGTTGTGCTCACTGACCCTGCAGCGCGACGACTCCTCGATCCCGGCGCTGATCGGGGTGTGCCTGTTCGGCGACGGCGCCGCGGCGGTGGTCGCGACGGGTGCCAACCGTATACCGGCCGGGCCCAACATGATCGGTGCGCCGCGGGTGCTCGCCACCCGCAGCGTGTTGTTCCCCGGCACCGTCGACGTGATGGGCTGGAACGTCAGCGCCAGCGGGTTCCAGCTGGTGATGTCGCGCGATGTGCCCAGGATGGCCGAGGACCACCTCGGCGACGAGGTCGCCGACTTCCTCGCCGACTTCGGCCTGACCACCGACGACATCACGGCCTGGATCTGTCACCCCGGTGGCCCGAAGGTGCTCGAGGCGGTCAGCGAGGCGCTCGCGGTGCCCAGCGAGGAGTTCCGGCACAGCTGGCAGTCGATGCGCGACAACGGCAACATCTCCTCGGCGTCGGTGCTGGACGTGCTGAACCGGACGCTGGCCGAGCCGCCCGCCGCCGGATCGGTCGGGGTCATGCTGGCCATGGGGCCGGGGTTCAGTTTCGAACTGCTCCTGCTGGGGTGGTGAGAGACGGTGTACTACCTGTTCATCGCGCTCGTCGGCGCGGAACGATTGGTGGAGCTGGCGTTCTCGCGGCGCAACGCCCGATGGTCGTTCGCGCACGGCGGCCAGGAGTTCGGCCGCGGGCACTACCCGGTGATGGTGGGTATGCACGCGGCGCTGCTGCTGTCGTGCGTATTCGAGGTCGCCGCACTGCACCGGCCGTTCATCCCGGTGCTGGGCTGGACGATGGTCGCGGTGGTCGCGGCCAGCACCGCGGTGCGGTGGTGGTGTGTGTCGGTGCTCGGCAAGCATTGGAACCCGCGGCTGATCATCGTGCCCGGCGCGCCGCTGGTCCATGCCGGACCGTACCGGTGGATCCACCACCCGAACTACACCGCGGTCACCGCGGAGGTGGCCGCGCTGCCGTTGGTGCACTCGGCGTGGCTGACGGCGATCGCGTTCACCATCGCCAACGCGTTGGTGCTGCGGGTCCGCATCCATGCCGAGGACGCCGCGCTGGGGTACGCCTAGCTGAGCACGTCGGCTTCGGTGCCGCGACGGGCCAGCAGGGGCAGCGCCACCCACAGCGTCGTCCACGCCGTCGCGGTGCCGAGCCCGGCGATCACGCCTGCCGGCTGACCGGCGATCACGCCGAAGATCATCGTGGCCACGCCGGAGATCGCGGCGCCCAGCAACAGCAGGCCCAGCATGGTCAACCGGTGCGACGCGGTCACCAGTGAACAGAGCATGTGGCGGCGAAAAACAAAGCGGTGCAGGGCAACCGGCGCGGTCAGCAGCACCGTCGCGGCGATCGAGCAGCCCACCGTGGTCAGGTACAGCAACCGCATTTCGGCGTCGAGCACTGGAAACCGTTGCTGGAACGGCAGAGTCAGCAAGAATCCGGTGAGCAGCTGTACACCGGTGAGCACCACGCGCAGCTCCTGCAGCAGACAGGCCCAGTTGCGGTCCAGCCGCTGGGTCTGAGTCTCTGCTCTCTGGTCCCGATTCCACGTCTCGTGGTCGGTCACCGCCACGGTGCTCATCCTGGTTGACATATCCGGCGGCGGCCGTGGTCAAACATGGGAAACGCTCTCGCGGCGGTACCACCGCGCATACGGTCGGGCCATGAACTTCGATGAGTACCGCACGTACGACGCCACCGGCCTGGCCGAGCTGGTCGCCGACGGGCAGGTGTCGGCGGCCGAGCTGCTGGCGCTGGCCCGGCAGCGGGCGACCGCGGTGAACCCGCGGATCAACGCGATCGTGCGCGACGTCCCCGCCGACCCGCCGGAGCGTCCGAGCGGCCCCTTCGGCGGCGTGCCGTTCCTGATCAAGGACCTGGCGCAGGACTATGCCGGGCTGCCGACGTCGCAGGGGTCGCGGGCGCTGATGTCGGTGCCCGCCGCCGAACACGCCACCGTGGTGGCGCGCTGGCTCGACGCGGGGCTGGTGATCTTCGGCAAGACCAACACCCCGGAGTTCGGCGCCAAGGGGATCACCGAGCCGGTGGCGTGGGGACCGGCGCGCAACCCGTGGGCGCTGGACCGCTCCCCGGGCGGTTCCTCGGGTGGTTCGGCCGCGGCGGTGGCGGCGGGCATCGTGCCGTGTGCGGGTGCCAGCGACGGCGGCGGCTCGATCCGGATCCCGGCGGCCTGCTGCGGGCTCGTCGGGCTGAAGCCCGGACGCGGTCTCACCCCGGCCGGACCGGCGTACGCGGAGCCCATGCACGGCGCCGGGGTGCAGGGCGTGGTGTCGCGCACCGTGCGTGACACCGCCGCGATGCTCGACGTGATCATCGGCGGCGAGCCGTTCGGTCCGTACGTGCCGTCGCTGCCCGCGACACCGCTGGCGTCGTGCGTCGGGCAGGACCCGGGCCGGCTGCGCATCGGCGTGCGGGTGCCCTCGGCCATCACACCCGAACCGCACCGCGACGCCTACGCCGCGGTGGACACCGCGGTGCGCACGCTGACCGAGTTGGGCCACCACGTCGACGAGCTGCCCGCGGCGCCGTTCGACGACGCCGCCCTGGCCCGCGATTTCCTGCTGACCTGGTTCGTCTACGCGGCTTGGGAGGTGGCCGAGGCCAAGCGGCACACCGGAGCCGGGGACGAGTGTTTCGAACGCGACACCCTGGTGATGGCGGCGCTGGGCCGGGCCACCAGCGGCACCGACTATCTGGATGCCGTGCAGCGCCGCCACACCCACACCCGCAGGCTGAGCACGTTCTTCGAGTCCTACGACCTGTTGCTGACCCCGACGCTGGCCACGCCGCCGCCGAAGATCGGCGAATTCGACCTGCCCGCACCGTTGGCCAGGGCGGCCGACGCCATGCTCAAGACCCGCACCGCCCGGTTCCTGAAGTACACCTCGATCGTCGATGACATGGTCGACAAGAACCTCAACTGGGTGCCGTACACCCAGTTGGCGAATCTCACTGGGCGGCCGGCGATCTCGGTTCCGGTGTATGTCAGCGCCGACGGTCTGCCGCTGGGGGTGCAGTTCGTGGCGCCGCTGGCCGGGGAACCCCGGCTGATCCGGCTGGCCGCGCAGCTGGAAGAGGCGCTGCCGTGGGCGGACCGGATGGCGCCGGTGTAACCCGGGTTCCCGTCACCGGCCCCTTCTGGGTATAGTTCGCGATACCCAGAAGGAGAACGGAGTGTGAACATGACCCGAGACAACCAGAGCGGCCCCATCCTCGTCCTCGGCGCCACCGGCCGCCACGGCGGCACCGGTGCGCACCTGGTGACGCGGCTGCGGGAGGAGGGCCACGCCGTGCGCGTGCTGGCGCGCACGCTGGACGACCGCACCGATCGGCTCACCGAGCTGGGAGCCGAGGTCGTGGTCGGTGACCTGTTCGACCGTCGCACGCTGCTGCCCGCGCTGGCCGATGTCGACCTGGCCTATTTCACCTATCCGATCGCTGCGGGCGTGCTGGACGCGGCCGCGAATTACGCTGCGGCGGTGCGGGAAGTGGGTCGCAACCCGCGCACCGTGGTGATGTCGATGGGGCCGTCGCACCCGGCCAGCCCGAGCAACCTCGGCAGGGCCCAGTGGCTCGCCGAGGAGGCGTTGCAGTGGGCGGGTCTGGACCTGTTGGTATTGCGGATCCCCGCGCTGTTCCACGAGAACCTGGTGGTGCTGCACTCGCACTCGATCCGTCAGGACGGGGTGTTCCGTAACTCGTTCGCCGACGCGGCGATGGGCTGGATCAACAGCATCGACGCCGCCGAGCTGGCGGTGGCCGGGCTGCTGCACCCCGAATACTTCGAGGGAAAGACCATCGTCTACCCGCTGGGTTCCGAGCAGTACACCCACGCCGGCATCGCATCGCTGCTGTCCGACCTGCTCGGATCGCAGGTCCGGTTCGAGCCGGTGGGCAAGGATCAGTGGCGGGCCGATCTGCTCGCCCTGGCCGACCATGACGGCGAGAAGGTGGTCAATCCGGCGATGGCGCAGCATATTTCCGCGGTCGGGGCGATGTCCAGCGCCGGGAACCCGCCGGGCGCCGATCCGGATGCGCTGTCGCAGCTGACCGGACGCAAGCCGGTGGCGCTGCGGGACTTCCTCAGCGCCAACCTGGTGTCCTTCACCGGGAAGTAGCGAAATGCGCTAGTGCGCGTTGCGGTTCCACTCCAGCCAGCCGATCCCGCTGCGCCCGTCGCTGGTGGTGACCGCGGCCCAGGCGCGCGGGAAGAGGCTGACCCGGCCGTCGCGGGCGGTCAGCCGCACCGGTGCGTGACCGCGGATGTCTGCGTCGACGGTGAGGCCGGTGGGCTGCACCGACAGCGTGGCGGTCACCGGAAGCCCGTTGTCGGCGAACACGCTTCGCGCGGTGACGGTCGTCAGCTCGGACAGCGGTCGGCCGGCCGGCTGCAGGTAACCGACCCCCATCGGCGGGGCACCGGGGATGCGCAAGTCGACCCCGTGCAGGTGGGTGCCGTCGTCGAGGTGCAGGGCGCTCCACACCCAGTCCATCGCCCACCAGTCCCGCACGCCCCAGGAGTGATCGCGCTGTCCGGGCGTCCCGGACAGGTCGTAGCGCCTACCGTCGGCAATCACCGATCCGCCCACGCTGCAGGCGATTTCGTAGCGGGACGTGATGCGGTACGCATACGGCGTCGCCGCAGTGGTCCAGGTCAGGTCGAGGGCGAGGTCGATCGGGCGGCCGGAGGTACCCGTGAGTAGCGCAGCCGGGTCGTCGTGGATCTCACCGCGACCGTGCACGGTCACCCGGTACTCCCGCAACGGTTCGTACGGTCGCAACGTCAGGTGCACTTCGTCGGTGCGCACGTCGGCGGGGTCGGTGGGCAGCGGCGCGGCGAAGTCCACGATCGCCAGCGTCGGCATGTCGGGCCCGCACAGCAGCACGTTGATCCATGCCGTGTCCTGGTTGGGCACCAGCCCGAGCCGGATCCACCCACCCACCCCCTGCCCAGCGTCGGCGAAGTCGAAATACCAACTCTCGCTCCACAATTCCTCCAGTCCGGGCGGGTGGGCGGCCTCGTCGTCCACGCCGGGTCGCAGCGGCTCGGGCGTGCCGGCGGCCGGTAACACCGCCAGCGCATCGGTGTCCAGGACGTGGGAGCAGTGTCGCCGCAGCAGCGTCATGAACATCTCGTCACCGCGGTCGGTGCGCTCGACGAGCATCGACGACACGATCGCCATCATCACGCCGAAGAAGCTCTGCCTGCGCACCCCGTCGCGCACGTCGTCCAGCGTCACCGCACGGCCGAGCGCCTGGTGGTAGGCGCGCAGCAGCGCGTCGTAGTTCTTGCGGCGCACCTCGATCTCGAGCGCACCGCCGAGGAAGTAGGCGGCATCGGTGAACGCGGCACCCCAGGTGACCGTCTGCCAGTCCACCGCGGTCAACCGGCGCTCGGCGCCGGCCTCGCCGAACAGCAGGTTGTCCAGCCGGTAGTCACCGTGCACCAGTCCGCGCGGCCGCTCCGGCGCGGATTCGGCCGCGACGTAGGAGTCGAACGCGGCCACCAGCCGCTCGCACACGAGGCGGTGCTCCGCGGCGATCGCCGTTCCGTAGCGCTCCGAGAAGCCCGCCCACAGTTGCTCGAGCAGGCCCTGGTCCATCGGCGATTCGCGGTTCAGCCAGTCGGCGTCGGCGGGACCGTCGCTGCCCAGCAGCGGACCCTGCATCCGGCCGAGTTCGGTGACCGCCAGCAGGGCGGCCTCGGCGCTCGCCCCGACGAGCTCGTCGCCGACCGCCGCCGGCACGGCATCGGCGAGCAGCAGATCGAAGTCGCCGGTCTGCGGGTCGTAGGCACCGTGATAGCAGTGCGCCACCGGGCCGGCCAACCGCGGCGCGATCTCGGTGTAGAACCTGACCTCCCGCTCGTAGAGACCCAGCGCCAGGCCGGTCTGTCGGCTGCTCGGGTCGGCTGCGGCCACCTTGAGCACTACCGAAGACGGCCCGGGCGCGGCGCCGTCGGCGTAGGACAGCGTGATCCGGTAGCACTCACTCATCTGGCCGGTGCCGATGCGCTGCGCCGAGAAGCCGGTCACGGCGCCGTGTCCGAGGGCGTCGGTTAGCCAGTCGGCGCGCAGGTCGGCGGGTCGGGCGATGACGAGGTCGGGGCTGCGCACCATCCTCCGAAGCTAACAGCGGGGCCGGACTCACCTGGGCCGAAGCCGCACCGGCTGCGGTGCGCCGGGCTATCGTCTGCGGAACGGCCGACACGAGTGGGGGCAGGGCGTGGCGCAGAGCAGGTTGGTTTCGGCAACGATGGCGCTGGCCGCCGGTCTGCTCGCGGTGGCGTGCGGGAGTTCCTCGGATCCCGGCGACACCAGTGCCCAGCCCAGCCCGTCGGGCACGACCACCGAGACGACAACGTCGGCTCCCTCGACGACGTCGGCTCCCACGACGTCGGAAGCGATTGCCG
This sequence comes from Mycolicibacterium sp., assembly GCA_050250295.1. Taxonomy (GTDB): domain Bacteria; phylum Actinomycetota; class Actinomycetes; order Mycobacteriales; family Mycobacteriaceae; genus Mycobacterium. Next base: position 82,457 of record JBFWOX010000023.1, on the reverse strand, counting down.
CCGGCCCGGGCGCCGATCTGGCCGCGCTGATCCCGACCCCGGCCAACAGCGAGCGGGTCGACGGGCCCGAGGCGATTCACGAAGACGGCGTCAGGAAACACTTCCTGGTCACCGGCGCCCCCCTGGAGACCATGGACGCGTACAAGGTCCAGCTCGAGGGCGACGGGTGGGCGGTGACCGTGCGTGACTCCGGCGGCGGCGAGGGCGGTGGCGGTGCCACCTACACCGGGACCAAGGGCGAGGCGTTCGGAGTGTTCACCGGCGGTGGCTACGACACCACCACCGACGTCCGGACCTGCGTCTGGCCGGCCGAGCCGACGAACCCCGCCTGCGATCGGATCTGAGGCCTGCGGCGAATATTTCGCCGAGAACCGGATATCCCCTGCGGGTCACGGCTGCCCAACCATGGGCGCCGAGCGCGGCTGCGGAGGGGAGTCACATGCCCAGGACCAACGAGTACACCGGCCAGACGTGCGAGTGCGGGCATCCGATGTATGTGCGGGTGGTCCGGATCGGTTCCCGTCCGGAGAGCAGGCGCGGGCCGTCCTGCTGGTACGACGAATGCCCCCGCCACCTCGAGCGGATGGCGGTGACCGAGGTTTCCCACTAGCGCCGGCCGGCTCAGCGGCGAGTTGTCCCCAATCCAGAGTTCATCCACAGGTTCTGGTGTCAGGGCTGTTCAACCGGATGGGTTCGAATAGTTGTTCGATAGCTTGGGGGTGTGGTTCTCGTCAGTGGTGAGCAGGCGCGGCAGCGGTGCGCGGCGTTGCTCGATGACGTCGATGCCGCCTACCGAGAGTTGGCGGAGTTGTCCACCGACACCGTCGGCAACGCCTTTCGCATGGAGGTGGCCGAGCGGCTGGAGCGCCAGCTGCGGGGCAATCGGGGGCTGATGTTGCGGGTGTTCGGGCAGATCGCTGATCCGCCGGACGAGCCGGGCATGGTCGCCGATGTGGCGCACCGGCTGGCCGAGCGGTTGCGGATACCGATGCGTGAGGTCCGGCGCCGGTTTCGGATCGCCGCGCGGATCCTGCCGCGGCGTCAGTTGTCCGGTCCGCCGGCCCCACCGGAGCTACCCGAGGTCGCCGCGGCGGTGGCGGCGGGAGTGATCGGGGACGACCATCTGCGGGCGATCACCCGCACGATGGATGTGCTGCCCTCGTGCACCTCCGCGGAGGATCGGGCGGCGGTGGAGGCCACCTTGGTCCGCGAGGCCGCGCGCCAGGATGCCGATTTCGTGACCGAGATGGGGCGCCGGATCGATGACGCGTTCAACCCGGACGGCCATTACGACGAAAACGATCGGGCGCGCCGGCGTGGGGTGACGGTCAGCCCGCAGGGCCCGGACGGGATGTCACGGGTGTCGGGGTGGATCGACCCGGAGACCCGGGCGTACGTGGAGGCGGTGACCGCGGCGGTGCGCCCGGGCCGGCACCTGCCCGACGGCTCGCTGGCCGAGCAGCCCGATGACCGGTCGATGCCGCAACGCTGTCATGACGGGTTGAAGATGGGACTCAAGGCGGGGATCGGGTCGGCGTCGCTGGGGTCGCATCGGGGGCATCCGGTGACGGTGATCGTCCGAACCACGCTGGCCGAGCTCAACCAGGCCGCCCACGCGGTCACCAACCCTTTGATTGCGATGCCGCCGCCGGCGCGCACGGGTGGGGATACCGCAGTGCCGATGCGGGATCTGATCCGGATGGCGGCCGGTGCGATCCACTACCTGGTGGTGTTCGACGATCACCGGCAGCGACCGCTGTACCTGGGGCGCCAGACCCGCATCGCCACCGCGGATCAGCGGATCATCTGCTACGCCCGCGATGGGGGGTGCACGCGGCCGGACTGCACCACGAGTGGGTATTACAGCGAGGTGCACCACACCCCCGACTGGGGGGCCGGGGGGCGTACCGATGCCGACGCGCTGCACTTCGCCTGCCCGCCCGATCACGCTCTGCTGAGCCAGGGGTTGTGGCAGGCCGAGGTCACCGACACCGGTCGGCTGGCCTGGACCGACGGCACCCGCCCGGCCCGCACCAACCGCCTGCACCACCCCACCGAAATCCTGCACCCCGAGACCGAGATCCTGCACCCCGAGACCGAGATCCTGCACCCCGAAACCGAGGCGGGGTCAGGGAGGCAGACCAAGGCTCATCCCGAACCGGAGGCCGACGAACACCCTGGCCCCGACCCCGGGCCCACAGCATCATCCGAACACGACTCACCCGGCTAGGGATTTCGGGACCCGGATGTCGAGAACACCGTGACGGCGCCGTCCCCCGTAGGAAGCGACAACTACCGTCGCCACCGGGAAGGGAGAACCATGGCCAAGTACCTACTGCTCAAGCACTACCGGGGTGCGCCGCCGTCGGTCAACGACGTGCCGATGGATCAGTGGACGCCCGCCGAGATCGATGCGCACATCCAGTACATGAACGACTTCGCCGACCGGCTGCGCGAACGCGGCGAGTACGTCGACAGCCAGGCGCTGGCGCCGCAGGGCACCTGGGTCCGCTCCGACGGCGCCGGCAAGCCACCGGTGACCGACGGTCCGTTCGCCGAGACGAAGGATCTGATCGCCGGCTGGATGATCATCGACGCCGACACCTACGAGCGCGCGGTCGAGCTGGCCGCCGAACTGTCCGCCGCACCCGGGGCTGGCGGTGAGCCGATCCACGAGTGGCTCGAGCTACGGCCGTTCCTGACGGCGAAACCGACCGTCACCGAGTAGCCGGTGGGCTGGGGGACGGAGCGTGGTGCCGGAGTTGATGGGCGCGGGGGTCAGGGGTGGTGCGGGAGTTGATGGCCGCGAAGGATCGGGCCGCGGTGCCGGAGTCGATGGGCCCGGGGGACCAGGCCGCCCTGCGGGAGTTGATCCCCGCCGTGCTGGCGGCCCTGGTCCGCCGCGGCGCCGACTTCGCCACCGCCGAGGACGCCGTGCAGGAAGCCCTGCTGCGCGCCGTGCAGACCTGGCCGGCGCGACGTCCCGACGATCCCCGGGCCTGGCTCGTCACCGCGGCGTGGCGGCGCTACCTCGACCTCACCCGCTCCGAGCAGGCCCGGCGTGACCGCGAGATCCGGGTGGCCGCCGAACCGGCCCCCGGCCCCGTCGCCGCCGCCGATGACACACTGGCGCTGTACTTCCTGTGCGCGCATCCGAGCCTGAGCCCGGCCTCGGCGGTCGCGTTGACGCTGCGCGCCGTCGGCGGGCTCACCACCCGGCAGATCGCGCAGGCCTACCTCGTGCCCGAACCCACGATGGCGCAACGGATCAGCCGGGCCAAACGCACCGTCTGTGCGGTGCGCCTGGACCAACCCGGCGACCTGCGCACCGTGCTGCGCGTGCTGTACCTGGTGTTCAACGAGGGTTGCAGCGGTGACCTCGACCTGTCCGCCGAGGCGATCCGGCTGACCCGGCAGCTCCCCGGACTCACCGACGACGAAGAGGTCGCCGGGCTGCTCGCGCTGTTCCTGCTGCACCACGCCAGACGCCCGGCCCGCACCCGCCCCGACGGCACCCTGGTGCCGCTGGCCGAACAGGACCGAAACCTCTGGCAGCGCAACCTGATCGCCGAAGGGGTGACCGTGCTGCAGCGGGCGCTGGCCCGCGACCGGCTCGGCGAGTACCAGGCCCAGGCCGCGATCGCCGCCCTGCACGCCGACGCACAGACCGCCGACGAGACCGACTGGGTACAGATCGTCGAGTGGTACGACGAACTCACGAGCACGCCGGCGAAACCGCCACGGCGGCAACGCTGTACGCCCAGGCTGCCGACCACGCACAGAACCTGGCCGAACGTCACCACCTCACCTACAAGCCCGCCACGCTGCGGCAGGGGCGGTGATACCGCCGTCGTTCCCAGCCGGCCGCATTCGGTCCGACAGCCGATCGGCGGCACCGCGCACCCCCCATGACTAGTCCCGCGGCGGCGGGAAGTACACCTCCTGGCGCACTGTGCACACCAGCGCACCGGATCGGTTGAACATGGTGCCGCTACCCAGCGCCAGCGAATCGCCCCTGCTGGGCGAAAGTTGGTCGTAGAGAAGCCAATCCGACAGCGCGGCGGGGGAATGGAACCACACGGAGTGGTCCCGCTGGGCCGCCGGGGTGAAACCGCCCTGGGCGGCGTAGATCGGCTCCACCAGCGTCACCGCCGAGAGGTAGGTCACCAGCGCGGCCGCGCGCACCGGGTCGTCGCCGACGTCGCCGGCCGGGCGCCACCAGATCCGCGACCGGGCCGGCGGTGTGATGTCGGCGTCGACGATACGGCGCTGGAACCAACGCAGGCTCGACCACTGGTTCAGCCGGTCGGAATCGGAGATGTGCGGCGACTGGGTGGACACCTCTTCGGGTTCGGGTACTTCGGGCATCGGCGGCTGGTAGGTGGTCGGCGCCGACGCGGCGTCGGCGATCTTGAACGACGACATCGACTCGAGCAGGATCACCCCGTCCTGCTGTGCGGTGGTCCGGCGGGCCGAGAACGTCCGGCCCTCCTGCAGATCGACGACGTCGAACTCGACCGGGCGCCGCGAATCGCCGGGCCGCAGGAAGTAGGTGTGCACACTGTGCGGGGTGCGCCCGGGCGCGGTGTGGCTCGCCGCGAGCAGGGCCTGCGCGCTGAGGTGCCCACCGACGATGTGGTTGGCCGGCGCCGGCAGCTGCGCGCCGGTGAAACGCCAGGGACCGAGCCCGTCGAGCCGCAGCGTGGCGAGCACGTCGGCGAGCGAGGACATCGAAGAAGACGAAGAGGAAGTGGACACCGGCAGGTATCTTGCCCGACGCCCGGACCGTCACAACGTGGGGCTGATGTCCTGGTCGCCGACGACCGCGAGGAGCCGGAGTTGCTCGAGCGCCGCCGACCCCGGCGGCGGGGTGAGCACCACCAGGCGCTGCCCCTCGACGGTCGCCAGCACCTCGCAGTCGAGCGTGATCGGACCCACCCGGGTCTGGAACGTCTTGCGCTGCATGCGACGGGCCGCGACCTCGTGGCGCGCCCACAGTGCGGCGAACTCTGGGCTGCGGTCGAGCAGCCCGTCGACCAACTCCCGCACGTCGGCGTCGTGGCGTCGGCGGGCCCACACGGCGCGCAGATCGGCCACCCGGGTCCGGCTGTGCTCGTCCTGTTCCTCCGCAGCGGCGGCGTCGCGGCTGCTCGGATCGGTGAACCAACGCCAGATGGCACTGGCCCGCGGTCCGGTCTCGCCGGAAACCAGGTCCCCCGCCAACAGCCGCGAAATCTCGTTCTGGGCCAGCACGATCTCGGTGTCCGAGCACACCAGCGCGGCGGCGTCGCGCAGCCGGTCCAGCAGGAACAGCAGCGCGGGCCGCACATGCAGCTGCTGCGTGAACCGGTCGGGCACGCCGTGGCCCGCCAGCCGGTACAGGTGATCGGTCTCATCGTCGGTCAACCGAAGCGCCCGGGCCAGCGCACGCACCATCTGGGTGGACGGCTGGGTGCTGCGGGACTGCTCCAACCGGACGTAGTAGTCGACCGACATCCCGGTCAGCTGCGCCACTTCCTCGCGCCGCAGGCCGGCGGTGCGCCGCCGCGGGCCCTCCGGAAGCCCGACGTCCCCGGGCCGCAGCGCCTCCCGGCGCCGCCGGAGGAACTCGGCGAGCGCGTCCCTGTCCATCCCGCCATTCTCACCGAGCGGCACAGTCGAAAGACAGGGACTCCGTATCCCTGGCTCAACGCTCCGTGGCGGTGCCCCGCCGGGGCTGCCGACACTGACGGCATGGACACCCAGGCCCTGAACACCAAGACACTCAACAGCAAGACACTCAACAGCAAGACACTCGGATCCTTGACCACCTCCGCCCTCGGGCTCGGCTGCATGGCGATGTCGGCCGCCTACGGCGAAGCCGACCGCGGCGAGAGCATCGCGACCGTGCACGCGGCCCTCGACGCCGGCATCACGCTGCTCGACACCGGCGACTTCTACGGTGTGGGCCACAACGAACTGCTATTGGCCGAGGCGCTGCGGCCGGTGCCCCGCGACACCTATCAGCTCAGCGTGAAGTTCGGCCCGCAGGTCGGCCCCGACGGGGCGTTCCTCGGCGTCGACGCCCGCCCGGCCGCGGTCAAGACCGCGCTGGCCTACACGCTGAAGCGGCTCGGCACCGACCACGTCGACGTGTACCGCCCGGCCCGCCTCGACCCGAAGGTCCCCATCGAGGAGACCGTCGGCGCCATCGGCGAGCTCGTCGACGCGGGCTACGTGCGCCACATCGGCCTGTCGGAGGTCGGGTCGGACACCATCCGCCGGGCGGCGGCGACCCGGCCGATCAGCGACCTGCAGATCGAGTACTCGCTGGTGTCCCGCGGGATCGAACGCGGGATCCTGGACACCTGCCGCGAGCTGGGCATCGGGGTGACCGCCTACGGCGTGCTGGCCCGCGGGCTCATCAGCGGGCACTGGTCCACGACCCGCGGCGGGCCGGGGGACTCGCGGCTGGCCAACCCCCGCTTCACCGGGCCGAACCTCGAGCACAACCTGGCCCTGGTCGAGGCGCTGCGCGGGGTGGCCGCCGCCGTCGGCATCACCGCCGCGCAGGCCGCGATCGCCTGGGTGGCCAGCCGCGGCGGCGACGTCGTTCCGCTGATCGGGGCGAAGACCCGGACCCGGCTGGCCGAGGCGCTCGGTGCGGCCGAGGTGACGCTGACCGCCGAGCAGTGCGCCGAGCTGGAGGCGGCGATCCCCGCCGACGAATTCGCCGGAGACCGATACCCCGCCGCGCACCTGGCGATGTTGGACTCCGAACGCTGACAGGTTGACACCTGACGGTCAAGATGTAACGACGACGGTATAACGTCGGCGCATGACTGCAGTGAGTGTGATCACCGGCGGCGCGGGTGGGATGGGGCGGGCCACCGCCGCGGTGGTGGGCCGTGAGCACACCGTCGTGCTGTGCGACGTGCGGGCGGACCGGCTCGCCGCGGCGGCCGCCGAGCTGGCCGGCCTCGGCGTCGACGCCACCGCTGTCACCTGCGACGTCACCGACGCGCACGCGGTGGCCGCGCTGTTCGACACCGCCGCCGCCCTCGGGCCGGTCGCTTCGGTGATCCACACCGCCGGGGTGAGCCCCAGCATGGGCGACGCCGACTACGTGATGCGCACCAACGCGATCGGCACGGTGCACGTCAACGAGGCGTTCTACCGCACCGCAACCGACGGCGCGGCGATCGTCGATGTCGCCTCGATGGCGGCGCACCTGCTGCCGCAGGAGATGATCCCGACCGGCCGGTTCCCGCAGGCACTGTCGGACCCGGACGCGTTCCTGGCCGACATGGCGACCGCGTGCGCCATGGTTCCCGAGGACGGCCGCTCCGGGATCGCCTACGCGTTGAGCAAGGCCTTCGTCCGCTGGTACGCCACCGCCCAAGCCGAGCGGTTCACCGGCAAGGGGCTGCGGATCGTGTCGGTGTCGCCGGGGTCGATCGACACCGAGATGGGCAGGCTGGAGGAACAGGCCGGGGCCGGCGCGCTGGTCGCCGACGCCGCCGTGCCGCGCTGGGGCACCGCCGAGGAGATGGCCGATCTCCTGGCGTTCTGCGCCAGCTCGAAGGCCGGCTACCTCACCGGCACCGACATCCTCAACGACGGCGGCGTGGTCGCCTCGATCCGCGAGCGCGCCGCCCGGGCCGCTCAGAGCTGAAACAGCTGGGCGCCGTTGTCGTGGAATACCTTCCGCAGCCAGTCGGCGTCCACCCCGGGAATCCGGGTCAGCACCCCCATCGCCTCGGCGTAGCCGTACGGGATGTTCGGGAAGTCGCTGCCGAACAGGATGCGCTCCCCGCAGTCCAGTAGCCGGCCGTACTGCGTTGGCGGGAACGGCATCACCTCCTCCACGAACGATGTGAACGCCATCGTGGTGTCCAGGTACACCCCGTCGAAGCGGTCGGCCAGGTCGAGGAACTCGGCGTACTCGGGCATGCCGAGGTGCGCGATCACCAACCGCAGCCGGGGATGCCGTGCCAGCAGCGCCGCGACGGGGCCAGGACCGGTGTGCGCGCCGGGCACCGGACCGGATCCGCAGTGCACGACCACGGGCACGCCGGCGTCCGCCAAGACCCCCCATGCGCCGTCGAGCAGGGGATCGGTCGGGTCGAAGCCGCCGACCTGGATGTGCACCTTGACCACCCGCACGCCGCCGTCGACCGCGGCCCGGACGTAGTCGGTCACGCCGGGTTCGGGGAACAGCGTCGCGGTGTGCAGACAGTCCGGGGTGGCCGCGGCGAACTGTGCGGCCCACTGGTTCAGCCAGGCCGCCATCTGCGGTTTGTGCGGGTACACCAGCGACGTGAACGCCCGCACCCCGAACCCGCGCAGCGTCTCGACCCGGTGCGCTTCGTCGGTGCGGTACGCGATCGGCCAGGGCCGCCCGACCAGCGGGCCTGCATCGTCGAAGTACTTCCACACCTTGTCCATCACCGGTTTGGGCATGAAGTGGGTGTGCACATCCACCAGGCCGGGCAGGCCCAGCGACTGCCAGATACGTCGGATCTCGCCGGTCTCGTCCATCGGATCCAGCATGGCAGGCCGGGGTGCGCGCAGAATCGGAACATGACCTGCTGCCATCACGACGTCGTGGACCCCGGTTCCGAGACCGCCTTCACCGTCGACGCCTCCCGGATCACCTTCGGCCGCGGCTGCCTGCGCGAAGTCGGGGAGCGGGCCAAGGCCCTCGGCGCCACCCGGGTGGCGCTGTTCTCCGACGCCACCATCGCCGGGCTGCCGATCTTCGACACCGTGACCGCCGCGCTGCGCCGGGCCGGCATCGACGTCGTCGCCTACACCGACGCCCGCGTCGAGCCGACCGATGAATCCTTCCGTGCGGCAGCCGATTTCGCGTCCGAGGTGAAACCCGACGGGTACGTCTCACTCGGCGGGGGATCGGTCATCGACACCGCGAAGGCGGCCAACCTGTACGCCACCCACCCCGCGGACTTCCTCGACTACGTCAACGCCCCGGTCGGCGCTGCGGTGCCGGTGCCGGGACCACTGACCCCGCACATCGCCTGCCCGACCACCTCGGGCACCGGCAGCGAGGTCACCGGCATCGCGATCTTCGACCTGCTGTCCCTGCACGCCAAGACCGGGATCGCGGCCCCGGCGCTTCGGCCCACCGAGGCGCTCGTCGACCCCGATTGCACCGACACCCTGCCCGCCAACGTCGTCGCGTGCAGCGGCCTCGACGTGCTCTCGCACGCGCTGGAGTCCTACACCGCGCGGCCCTACACCCGCCGCACCGCCCCGGCCGCGCCCACCGCGCGCCCGATGAGCCAGGGCGCCAACCCGTGGAGCGACCTGGGCAGCCGCGAAGCGCTGCGGGTGCTCGGCAGCTATCTGGAGCGTGCGGTGACCGACGCGTCGGACCGGGAGGCCCGCGAACACACGATGTGGGCGGCGACGCTGGCCGGGATCGCGTTCGGCAACGCCGGGGTGCACCTCCCGCACGCCATGGCCTACGCGGTGGCCGGGCAGGTGCGCGGCTACCACCCGGACGGCTACCCGGGCACCGAACCGATCGTGCCGCACGGCATGTCGGTGATCCTCAACGCGCCCGCGGCGTTCCGGGCGACGGCGGGCACCGACCCGGCGCGGCACCTGCAGGCCGCACGCGACCTCGGCGCCGACGCGGCCGGCGCCGGGCCCGACGACGCCGGCGAGGTGCTGGCCGGCCAGCTGGTGGCGATCATGCGGGCCGTCGGCATGCCCAACGGGCTGGCCGACGTCGGCTACACCGGCGCCGACGCCGAAGCGCTGGCCGACGGCGCCTGGCCCCAGCAGCGGCTGCTGGGCAACGCCCCGCTGACCGTCGACAAGGCCATGCTGGCCGACCTGTTCGGCCGCGCGCAGCGGTACTGGTGAGCGGTCATGACGGAGACCCCGAGTGCGATACCCACCGCCGCCGACTACCGCTACTTCCTGCCCATCACCACCCGCTGGATGGACAACGACGTGTACGGCCACGTCAACAACGTCACCTACTACAGCTACTTCGACACCGTCGCCAACCACTTCCTGATCCGCGAGGGCGGCTTGGACATCCACACCGCGCCGGTGATCGGGCTGGTGGTGGAATCGCAGTGCTCCTACCGGGCCCCGATCGCCTACCCGGACACCGTGCGGGCCGGGCTGCGGGTGGATGCGCTGTCGCGGCGGTCGGTGCGCTACGGCATCGCGATCTTCCCCGAAACCGCCGACGAGGCGGTCGCGCACGGGCACTTCGTGCACGTGTTCGTCGACCGCGAGCAGCGCACCGCGGCGCCGATCCCCGAGCCGATCCGGGCGGCGCTGGAAACCCTGCAGGTCACCCCGCCGGCGGACCACCCAGCGCGGTAGCGATGTGCCCGGCCACTTCGCCGGCCACCCGCTGGGTGCCCGGGTCGGCGGCCGGGAAGTAGCGGTCGGCCGCCGGGTCGTAGCGGGCCCCGGCGATGGCGCCGTGGTCGGTGTCGAGTTCGACCACCCGCACCGGCCAGCCCACCGCCGCCAGTGCAGCAGCGAACGTCCGGCTCACCTGGACCGGGACGACGTCGTCGGCCGTCCCGTGCAGCAACGTCATCGGCGCCCCCACCGGTTCGGCGGGGGCCGGCTCGGTACCCGAGATCGGGTCGGTCGCGGTGAACGCGCCGGCCAGGCACACGGTGTGCCGCAACACGACACCGTGATCGGCCGCGTGCAGGGTCAGACCGGCCGCCGCCGTCCCACCCAGCGACCACCCGACCAGGGCCGGCGGGTCCGAGCTCAGCGAGCGGACGTAGTCGACCGAGCGCAGCAGGTCGGCGCGGCCGCGGTCGGCGGCATGCGAATCCCAGTCCGGCACCACCACGCCGAAACCTGCCTCGGCCAGCAGCGCGGCCAGCGGCGCCAGGGTGGCGCGGGCGTCGGTCTGCGTGCCGTGCCACAACAACACGGGCGCGGTGGCCGGGTCCCCGACTACGTCGGCCCACCGACCCGGCGTGTACTCGACGGCGGGCACGCTCACCCGACCGTACTGGCCAGCGCCGAAAGTGTTTCGGCCGCAGTATATTTCGGACGCCAACCGAGCTGCTGTTTGGCCTTGCGGGTGTCCATCACCACCGAGGTGCGCCCGGCGTGCAGCCACTCCAGCACCGACGGGACGAACGGCAGCCGGGCGATCACCTCCGAGGTGGCCACCGCCGCCAGATGCGGCACCGGGATCGGTCGGGCGCCGAGTGCCTCCCCGACCTCCGACATCGACAGCACCCCGTCACCGGCGATGTTGTAGGCGCCCGGCGGCGCCGACGTGGTGGTGACGGCCAGCGCGATCGCACCCGCCACGTCGTCGTGGTGCACCAGCTGCAGCGGGGTGCCTGGATCCGGGAACGGCGGTTTCAGCAGCGGCAGGGCCTGGCTGATGCGCCGGACCGGCCCGGGCAGCTGGTTCCACGGCATCACGTCGGCCAGTGCCGGGGCCTTCGGCCCGGCGACGATGCACGGCCGTAGCACGAACACCTCCAGCGCCGACCCCGCCGTCACCTCACCCAGCAGTCGCTCGCAGGCCGCCTTCTGCTCGGAGTAGTAGTGCTCGGGCGAACCGCGCGGCGGCACGTCCTCGGTGATCGGCACCGGCGTATCGGAGTGGTAGCCGTAGGCAGCCACCGACGAGGTGTACACCAGCCGCCGCGGCCGGGCCGCCGCCACCGCAGCCTCGAACACGTTGCGGGTGCCCGCCAGGTTGACCCGGGCGCTGTCCTCCCGCGACCCCATGATGATGAACGCCAGGTGCACCACCACGTCGGCATCGGCGACCAACGCGCCGACCGCGTCACGGTCCAGGATGTCGCCCTGCCGGTAGACCGTTTTGGTCCAGCCCTGCTCGGCGGGATCGAACGGGCGGCGCGCCATCCCGACGATCCTGCTCACCTCGGGATGGTCCTCGAGCGCCGAGATCGTCGACATCCCGATCTCACCGGTCGGCCCGGTGACGGCCACAGTCAGCGACATACGGCGGGGTTTCCCGGTCCGGCGGACGGAAAAACGGCGAGGTTTGCCCGCGGGCGCCGCGGGGGATCTAGCTGGGGTCAGCTCGAGCCCGGACGCCGGAGACCGCATGCAACCCATCGCACCGACCGACGCGATCTTTCTGGTCGGCGAATCCCGTGAGCACCCAATGCATGTCGGTGGTCTGCAACTGTTCGAGCCGCCGGCGGGCATCGCGGCCGACTTCGTGCGCGAGGCGTTCGAGCTGCTGCGCACCGAGACCGACGTGCAGCCCACGTTCCGCAAGCACCCAGCGTTCCTCGGCGGCCTGACCAACCTCGCGTGGACGTTCGACCGCGACGTCGAGTTGGACTATCACCTGCGCCGCTCGGCGCTGCCCAGCCCGGGCCGGGTGCGCGATCTGCTCGAGCTGACCTCCCGGCTGCACGGCAGCCTGCTCGACCGGCACCGGCCGCTGTGGGAGGCGCACCTGATCGAGGGCCTGCACGACGGCCGCTTCGCGGTGTACACGAAGTTCCACCACGCCCTGATCGACGGGGTGTCGGCGATGAAGCTGATGCAGGGCGCGCTGACCGACGACCCCGGCGATACCGGGTTGCGGGTGCCGTGGAGCCTGACCCCGAGACGTCGCGGCCACACCGGCGGCGGATCGTTGCTGGGCACCGTTGGTGCGCTCGCCGGATCGGTCGCCGGGCTGGCCCCGTCCACGCTGACGCTGGCGCGCGCCGCGCTGCTCGAACAACAGCTCACGCTGCCGTTCCGGGCGCCCAAGACGATGCTCAACGTCCGCATCGGCGGGGCCAGGCGGGTGGCGGCGCAGTCGTGGGCGCTGCAACGCATCAAGAACGTCAAGAACGCCGCCGGGGTGACGGTCAACGACGTCGTGCTGGCGATGTGCTCGGGGGCGCTGCGGGCCTACCTGATCGACGAGGACGCGCTTCCGGAAACGGCCCTGGTGGCGATGGTGCCGGTGGATCTGCGCACCGAGGCCGACGCCGACGGGGGCGGCAACCTGGTCGGCGCGATCCTGTGCAACCTGGCCACCGACGTCGAGGACCCGGCCCGCCGGCTCGACGTCATCGCGGCGTCGATGCGGGACAACAAGGCGGTGTACGCGCAGCTGCCGCGGATGCAGCAGCTCGCGCTGTCGGCGTTCCTCATCGGCGGGCTGGCGCTCGGGCTGCTGCCCGGGTTCGTCACCGCGGCGCCGCCGCCGTTCAACATCGTCATCTCCAACGTGCCCGGGGCCAGGCACCCGATGTACTGGAAGGGCGCCCGGCTGACCGGCAACTACCCGCTGTCCATCCCGCTGGACGGGCAGGCGCTCAACATCACGCTGGCCAACAACGCCGACAACCTGGACTTCGGGCTGGTCGGCTGCCGGCGCAGCGTGCCCCACCTGCAGCGGCTGCTCGGTCATCTGGAGACGTCGCTGAAAGACCTGGAACGCGCCGTGGAGGCCTGAACATGAGCGGAACCAGCCAGCGCGACCTGGGCGATTCGGACAGCCCGATCGAGGACGAGCTCGAAGACGCGTTCAACCGGATCGTCGACGAAGGCACCCAGCGGCTGCATCGCAGTTGGCGCGAGGTGCTGGTCACCGGGTTCTTCGGCGGCACCGAGGTCGCGGTGGGTGTGCTCGCCTATCTGTCGGTGCTGCACGCCACCGACAATCCGCTGCTGGCCGGGCTGGCGTTCTCGGTGGGTTTCCTCGCGCTGCTGCTGGGGCGCAGCGAGCTGTTCACCGAGGGCTTCCTGGTGCCGGTGACCACGGTGGCGGCGAAACGGGCCGGCATCGGGCAGCTGCTGAAGCTGTGGGGCGGGACGCTGGCGGCCAACCTGGCCGGTGGTTGGCTGATCATGTGGCTGATCGTCACCGCGTTCCCGAAGCTGCACGCCACGACGGTGGAGTCCGCCGGGCACTACGCGACCGCGCCGATCTCCGCCGAGACGATCGCGCTGGGCGTGCTGGGCGGGATGACGATCACGCTGATGACGCGGATGCAACACGGCACCGATTCGGTGCCCGGCAAGATCGCCGCGGCGGTGGCCGGCGCGTTCCTGCTGGCCGGGCTGCAGATGTTCCACTCGATCCTGGATTCGCTGCTGATCTTCGGGGCGCTGGCCACCGGCACCGCCCCGTTCGGCTACCTGGATTGGCTCGGCTGGTTCGGCTACACGGTGGTGGCCAACATGGTCGGCGGGCTCGGTCTGGTGACGCTGCTGCGGCTGATCCGCAGCAAGGACCGGCTGGAGGACGAACGCAGTGCCGCGAGCTGAGCGAGCAATTCTGCCTGAGCCGGCGGAGCGGGCGATTCTGCCTGAGCGCGTGTGTCAGGGGGCGCGGTTGGTGGCCAGGGCCCACCGGATCCCGCCGACCAGCGCTCGGCCGGCCGGATGCACCACCGCCGCTTCGGCCGGCGGGAAGTACGGCAGCCACAGCGGGGCCCGCGCCCACGCGGGCAGCATCGCCGCCGACGTCGCGGCCAGCACCGCGTACGGTCCGCGGGCCAGCAGCGGCAGCGGGGGCGTCAGCAGCAGGAAGCGGGCGGCGTCACGGGCCGCCGCGGTGCCGGCCAACTCCGGCCGGTACGCGTCGATCCGGGCCCGCAGTTCGGCTTCGGTGCGCGGCGGGTCGGGCACCCCCAGCGCCGTCGCGACCCGTGCGGTGTCGGCCACGTAGTCGTCGCGGCCGCGCTGGTCCAGCGGTTCGGCCCCGTAGCGCTGGTGGGCCAGCAGGAAGCTGTCGACCTCGGCGACGTGCACCCACTCGAGCAGGTGCGGATCGCCGGCCTCGTACGGCCGGCCGTCGGGGGCGATGCCGCGCACCCGGCGGTGGATGCCACGCACCCGGTCGACGGCGCGCTGGGCGTCGGTCGCGGTGCCGAATGTGGTCTCGGCCAGGAAGGTGCTGGTGCGGGCGAGCCGGCCCCACGGGTCACCCCGGTAGTCGGAGTGCTCGGCCACCCCGGCCATCGCCAGCGGGTGCAGCGACTGCAGCAGCAGCGCCCGCAGCCCGCCGACGAACATCGACGCGTCGGCGTGCACCCGCCGGATCGGCCGGTCCTCGCCGAACCAGCGCGGCCCCGGGGTGTCGTGGATGCGGGCCCGGTTGGTCGGCCCGTCCGGGCCTGCCACCATGGCGAACAGCATCCCGCCGATGCGCCGGCGCACCGGGGCGAGGTCCAGCACCACCATGACCACCATTGTGCTCACCGGCGCTCTGCTGTACTCGGAGTGTGCAGTCCCGACGGATTCCCGGATGGTCGCTGCCGCTGTTCTTCGTCGCCGGCGCGGTGTCGCAGTACCTCGGTGCCGCGATCGCGGTGTTCCTGTTCGACACCACCCAGCCCGCGACGGTGGCGTGGCTGCGCGCCGCCGGGGCCGCGGTGGTCCTGCTGGCCTGGCGCCGGCCGTGGCGGCGCCGTCCGAGCCGGCGCGCGCTGTGGATCGCGGCCGGCTTCGGGCTCGTCACGGTCGCGATGAACGTCGCGTTCTACGAGGCGATCGCCCGGATCCCGCTCGGCACCGCGGTGGCCATCGAGTTCGCCGGGCCGGTGGTGGTGGCCACCGTCGGCTCCCGCAGGGCTCGCGACGTCGTGGCCGTGGCGCTGGTGGCCGCGGGGGTGGTGCTGCTGGCCGGTGTGCAGCCGGCGGCGGACTGGGCCGGCGTCGGGTTCGCGCTGACCGCGGCGGGCCTGTGGGCCGGTTACATCCTGCTCGGCAAGCGGGTGGCCGACGCCGGCGCCGGCCTGGACTCGCTGACCATCGGCATGGCGGTCGCCACCGCGGCGCTGGCGCCGCTGCTGATCGGCGCGCAATGTCGCACGGACGCTTCGGTTTTCGCCGACCCGCGGACGTGGCTGCTTGGCGCGGGCGTCGGGGTGCTCTCCAGCGCCATCCCGTACGCGCTGGACCAGCCGGTGCTGGCCAGGATCGGCCGGGCCCGGTTCGCGCTGCTGCTGGCGTTGTTGCCCGCCACCGCCGCGGTGGTCGGGGCGGTGGTGCTGGCGCAGCGGCCGACGCCTGCCGAGGTGGGCGGTATCGCGCTGGTGATGGCCGCGCTGGTCTGTCAGTCCATCCGGCCGGCGCCGAGCAGGCGCAGCACCGGGGCACCCTCCTCGTCGGAGGCCTCGAGGTCCACCTCGTAGGAGAACCCCCAGTCGTGGTCGCCGGCCGGGTCGTCGAGGATCTGCCGTACCTGCCATACGCCCGGTTGCCGGTCGATGATCAGCAGCGCGGGACCGCGGGCGTCCGGGCCGGTGCCGACGTCGTCGTGCTCGTCGAAGTAGTCGTCGCCGATGTCCTGCCACCGCTGCGCCGACAACCCGGCCCGGCCGTCGAGCGCGGCGAGATCGGCCCACCGCTCGCGGGCGAACAGCTCCACCCGGCGGAACAGCGCGTTGCGCACCATCGCGGTGAACGCGCGCTCGTTGCCGGTCAGCGGGCGCGGGCGGGCCGGTACGGACACCGGCTGATCGTGCGGCGTCTCCGGGCTGGTGAGCTGTTCCCATTCGTCGAGCAGGCTCGAATCCACCTGCCGCACAAGCTCACCGAGCCATTCGACGATGTCGGTCAGCTCCTCGGTGCGGGCGGCCGCAGGCACCCCGGAGCGCAGCGCCTTGAACGCGTCGGACAGGTAGCGCAGTACGGCGCCCTCGACGCGGGTCAGGCCGTATTCGCTGACGTACTCCCGGAACGTCATGCCCCGCTCCCACATCTCGCGCACCACGGACTTCGGGGACAGCTTCCCGTCGGCGGCCCACGGGTTGGTCTGCAGATACACCGCGTACGCGTGCTCCAGCAGCTCGGCGAGCGGCTTGGGGTAGGTGACGTCGTCGAGCAGTTCGATGCGCTCGTCGTACTCGATGCCGTCGGCCTTCATCTGCGCGACGGCCTCCCCGCGGGCCTTGTTCAGCTGCGCGGCCAGGATCTGCCGCGGATCCTCCAGCGTCGCCTCGATCACCGAGACCACATCCAGCGCATAGGTTTCCGCGGAGGTGTCGAGCAGGTCGATCGCGGCCAGCGCGAACGTCGACAGCGGCTGGTACAGCGCGAAATCCGGCGGCAGATCGACCGTCAGCCGGTACCGGCGCCCGTCGGGCTCGGGTTCGGCGAGCCGCTGGATCACCCCGGCCTGCAGCAGCGAGCGCGCGATCCCGACGGCCTCGCGGATCAGCCGCAGCTGCCGCTTGCGCGGCTCGTGGTTGTCGGTCAGTAGCCGCCGCATCGCCTCGAACGGATCCCCGGGTCTGTCCACCACGTCGAGGATCATCGACGTCGACACCTTCATGTTGCTCGTCAGCGGCTCCGGGGCCGCGTCGACCAGCCGGGTCATGGTCGCCTCGCTCCACGGCACCATGCCCTCGGGAGCCTTGCGGCGCACCAGCTTCCGCCGCTTCTTCGGGTCGTCGGCGACCTTGGCGAACTGCTTGAGGTTCTCCACCTCGTGGTCGGGGGCCTGCACCACCACCGTGCCGGCGGTGTCGTAGCCGGCCCGCCCGGCCCGGCCGGCGATCTGGTGGAACTCGCGGGCGTTGAGCAGGCGGGTGCGGGTGCCGTCGTACTTCGACAGCGCGGAGAACACGACGGTGCGGATCGGCACGTTGATGCCGACCCCGAGGGTGTCGGTGCCGCAGATGACCTTGAGCAGACCGGCCTGCGCCAGCTGCTCGACCAGCCGCCGGTACTTGGGCAGCATGCCGGCGTGGTGCACGCCGATGCCGTGGCGCACCAGCCGCGACAGCGTCGACCCGAACGCCGACGAAAAACGGAAGGAACCGATCATCGCGGCGATCGCGGCCTTCTCCTCCTTGGAGCTGACGTTGACGCTCATCAGCGCCTGTGCCCGTTCCAGCGCCGAGGCCTGAGTGAAGTGCACGACGTAGATCGGCGACTGCCGGGTGTCGACGAGCTCCTGGATGGTCTCGTGCATCGGGGTGGTCGCGTACGAGAAGTACAGCGGCACCGGGCGTTCGGCGTTGGCGACCAGCGCGGTCGGTCGGCCGGTGCGCCGGGTCAGGTCCTCACGCAGGAACGTCACGTCGCCGAGCGTCGCCGACATCAGCAGGAACTGGGCCCTGGGCAGTTCCAGCAGCGGCACCTGCCACGCCCAGCCGCGGTCGGGGTCGCCGTAGAAGTGGAACTCGTCCATCACGCACAGCCCGATATCGGCGTCGGCACCCTCCCGCAGCGCGACGTTGGCGAGTATCTCGGCCGTGCACGCGATGATCGGCGCGTCGGCGTTGACCGCGGCGTCGCCGGTGAGCATCCCGACGTTCGCGGCGCCGAACACCTCGCACAGCGCGAAGAACTTCTCGCTGACCAGCGCCTTGATCGGCGCGGTGTAGAAGCTCACTCCGCCGGCGGCGAGCTGGGCGTAGATCGCGCCGGTGGCCACCAGCGACTTCCCGGAGCCGGTCGGCGTCGCCAGGATCACGTTGGCTCCGCTGACCAGTTCGATCAGCGCTTCCTCCTGCGCCGGGTACAGCGGCGTGCCCGCCGTCTGCGCCCACGCCGAGAACGCCGCGAACAGCGCGTCGGCGTCCCCGCCGAGGGCGTACAGCGCGCTCAGATCGGCCGGGTCGTCGAGCAGGGCGGTGGTCATGTCGAGCACCAGCCTGCCGCACGGCCGCTCAACGTGAAGAGCCGGTGACCCATCGGGTCACCGGCTCCGGCGTCTGCGCGTCGCTGCGTCAGTCGCGCACGCCCTCATACCGGGCGGCGACGGCGATCAGCTCGTCGCGGACGGTGGAGTTCGGCAGTGACCGGATCCGCGCATACAGGCGCCGCCGGTCACGGGCGAGCTTGAGGTTCTTGCGGTACTGCGCGAAAGACATGGTCGGTGTGCTCCTCTTCGGTCCCCCGGTTGCGGTATCCCAGGGGTGTTGCTGTAACCCTGCCGACGGGGATCGCCCACGGCAGGGGTACCTCCATGATCGCTTGTTAACGGCACGTAAATCAAACCTCTGACGTGTGAGTTTGCGGACAGTGTGCTGCGTCACCCGGACCCTTCCCAAGTCGGGCAGATCACCCACCAGACCGGCCGTGAGGTAGCTGAATGAGGGTCGGATCGCGGTGCACTAGCGTCAGCGGTGAACTGCGTGATGCACCAACCGCACTGGGACGAGGGGATCGATGGCCGGGTACGCCGACGAGTTCTGGCAGCATGCCGAGCGCCACCTGGTGCGCTACGGCGGGGCGTTCGTCCCCCGGATCATCGAGCGGGCCAGCGGCAGCTACCTCTACGACCGCGACGGCGGCGCGTACCTGGACTTCACCTCCGGGCAGATGAGCTCGGTCCTGGGGCATTCGCACCCCGACGTCGTCGCCACCGTCACCGACACGGTGGCCACCCTCGATCACCTGTTCAGCGGGATGCTCAGCGCGCCCGTGGTGGACCTGGCCCGCGCGCTGACCGCCACGCTGCCCCCGGCGCTGAGCAAGATGCTGCTGCTCACCACCGGCGCGGAATCCAACGAGGCCGCCATCAAGATGGCCAAGCTCTACACCGGCAACTACGAGATCGTGTCGTTCGACCGGTCCTGGCACGGCATGACCTCCGGTGCGGCGTCGGCCACGTTCAGCGCGGGCCGGCGCGGCTACGGGCCGCCGATGCCGGGCAACCTCACGCTGCCGACACCCAACGCCTACCGGTCGCCGTTCCGGCATCCCGACGGCAGCTACGACTGGAACGCCGAGCTGGAGTACGGCTTCGCGCTCGTCGACGCCCAGTCGGCGGGCAGCCTGGCCGCCTGCCTGGTCGAACCGATCCTGTCCTCGGGCGGCATCATCGAGCTGCCGCCGGGCTACCTGCGCAGGCTCAAGCAGCTGTGCGCCGAGCGGGGCATGCTGCTGATCCTCGACGAGGCACAGACCGGGATCGGCCGCACCGGAACGATGTACGCGTTCGAACGCGACGGCGTCGTGCCGGACCTGCTGACGCTGTCGAAGACCCTGGGCGCGGGCCTGCCCGTCGCGGTGGTGCTGACCAGCGACGAGATCGAAACCGTCTGCCACGAACGCGGATTCCTGTTCTTCACCACCCACGTCTCGGATCCGCTGGCGGCGTCGGTGGCGCTGACCGTGCTCACCGTGGTCGAGCGGGACGGCCTGGTGGAGCGGGCCAACATCCTGGGCAAGCGGCTGTCGGCCCGGCTGGCCGACCTGCACGACCGCTACGAGCAGGTCGGCGACGTGCGCGGCCGCGGGCTGCTGCAGGGCATCGAGCTGGTCACCGACAAGGCCGGCAAGACCCCGGCCGACGCGCTCGGTCAGCAGGTCACCGCGGCCTGCCTGGAGCGCGGCCTGCACATGAACATCGTGCAGCTGCCCGGGATGGGCGGCATCTTCCGGATCGCTCCGCCGCTGACGGTGACC
Organism: Mycolicibacterium sp.; assembly: GCA_050250295.1. GTDB lineage: Bacteria > Actinomycetota > Actinomycetes > Mycobacteriales > Mycobacteriaceae > Mycobacterium. The sequence goes on along the minus strand of JBFWOX010000023.1, from coordinate 62,108 downwards.
GACACCGAACTCGACACCGGCCTGGACATCCTCGACGCCGCGCTGCGCGCGACGCTGGGGTGACGGAGTTGCGGCCCGGGCAGGACGTCGAGGGGGACGGGGAGCAGGCCTCGTCACCGACGGGCGTCGCGGCGCTGGTCACCGCGATCGCCATCATGCTGGTGTCGGCCACCCTGCGGCCACCGGTGGTCGCCGTCGCGCCCCTGGTCGGTGACATCAAGGCGGCCACCGGCTGGAGCAGTGCCGTCACCGGTCTGCTCACCACGCTGCCGGTGCTGGTGTTCGGGTTCGTCGCCCCGATCGCGCCGCGGCTCGCGGGCCGCTTCGGCATCGAGCGCACCGTGCTGGGCTCGCTGGTCGTCCTCGCGGTCGGCATCGGGGTCCGGCTGGTCCCGACACCGCTGGCGCTGTTCGCGGGGTCGGTGCTGGTGGGCGTCGGCATCGGGATCTGCAACGTCGTGCTGCCGGCGTTGATCAAACGGGACTTCGCGCACCGGTCCGGCCTGATGACCGGGCTGTACTCGATGACGTTGTCCGCGGGCGCCGCGGTGACGGCCGCGCTGACGGTCCCGCTCAACGCCGCGCTGGGCGGCGCCTGGCGGATGACGTTGGCCAGCTGGGGGCTGCTGGTGGTGCTGGCCATCGTGGTGTGGCTGCCCCAGCTGCGCCGGATCCACCGCATGTACACCGGGCCCACGCAAAAGTCGTTGTGGCGCAACCCCATCGCGTGGGCCATCACGATCTTCATGGGCGCGCAGTCGCTGATGTTCTACACGTTCACGGCCTGGCTGCCGGAGTACCTGATCGAGCGCGGGATGTCGCCGACCGGGGCGGGCGCGGTCCTGGCACTGACCCAGGTCGCCGGGCTGACGACGTCGCTCGTCGCCCCGATCGTCGCAGGCCGGTTCGACGACCAGCGCGCGGTCACCATGCTGGCGCTCGCGGTGAGCGTGGTCGGCTTCGCCGGGCTGCTGGGCACCACCACGGTGCCTGCGCTGTGGGCGATGTGCGTGATGGTGGGCCCGGGCGCGTCGATCAGCCTGGCGCTGTTGTTCATGGTTCTGCGCAGCACGTCGACGGAGCAGACCAGCCAGGTGTCCGGCATGGCGCAGAGTGTCGGCTACCTGCTGGCCGCGATCGGTCCCGTCGCCATCGGTGCGCTGCATGACGGGACCGGGTCGTGGACCGTCGCGATGTGGGTGCTGGCCCTGGTGTTGCTGCCGCAGGCGGCCTCGGCGCAGGTGGCGGGCCGCAACGTCACGATGGACGGCGCGGCCCGCCGGGCCGGTCGCTAGCGGTCGCCCGCGGTCTGCGCGACCACGTCGCCGGTGTCGCCGGTGTCGCCGTTCAGCTTGCCGACCACGTAGTCCGCCCCCTGATCGGTGAGTCCGCGGATCACGTAGGCGCCGTGCGCGCCGTTGTCGCCCCCGGTCGGTGAGCAGACCGGATCCTCGGGGATGCACAGATCCAGGGTCTTGGCGGTGTAGAGCGAGCCCACCGTGATCGGGGGTGCCCCGGTGTAGATCATCTGCAGGAAGCCGCTCGAGGGTTTCCCGAACAGCGCCACCGCCGTCACGTTGTCGGCCACCGAGGGTGGCATCGGTCCGGTCATTCCGGGCGGCGGGGTGTACCCCTCCGGGATCCGGTCCTCGGTGATATAGGCGGCGACCGCAGCCCCCTGCGAGTAGCCGCCGAGCACGATGTCGGTGTCCGGGCAGTTGTTCGCCATCTCGACGACCCGGTTGCTGGCGTCGATCACACCGCTGGCCGCCGTCGCGAAGTCAAGGGAGGCAGGGTAATTCACCGGATAGACGTCCACCGTCTTACCGTTCGTGCGGGCCCGCAGCGAATCCACGAACGCCTGCCCGGTGCCGCCCACGCCGGGTGGCTCGAACGTGCCCCGCGCGAACACCACCTCGACATCGGGACACTCTGCCGCATACGCGGGGGCCGGGATCACCGCCGAACCCGCCGCCAACACCACCATCGGAGCGGCACCTGCTAGCCATCGACCAATTCTGTTCATTCGTCCGCCTGTAGTTACTCGACCCATGTCGCCCGCGGCCGGCTCCGTTGCCCTACGGGCGGCGTGGGTGTACCCCCGGCGCCGCGGTCTGAAACTGGCGGATCCGCCCGGGGTTCGGCGGTTCAGGCGACGGCGAACGGCAGGCGCGCGCTGCCGAGGGAGTTGAGGGTGCCGTCGGCGGTGACGACGGTGGCTTCGAGACCACCGTCACCTGCGGTCATCGACGCATCGAGGGCGACGCGGTAGCGCAGCGTGACCGCCTGACCCTTGGCGAGCCCACCGATGTCGGTGAACTGGCCGAGGTAGTCCATGCCCATGCCGGCGGCCGGGTGCGCGACGGCGATCCAGTCGCCGGTCGTGGGGTCGAGGCGCTCGACGGTGCCGACCGCGATCTGCGTCGGTGCCGGTGAGCAGCTGCAGTGCTCGAGCACCACCACCACCCCGGCCGACGGGTAGGCCACCGGCGAGTCGTTGCACACCGTGACGTCGAACTCGACGGGGGCGGCACCCGGCGTGAGCGTGGCCGACGGGAAGCCGTGCAATGCAACGGAAACCCGGTCGGCCTCCGGGACCGAGGCGAACGGCTCGGCCGTCGGCACCGGCGCGGTGGCCGGGTTCAGCGCGCACTCGGCGGGGGAGGTGACCGGTGGGGCGGCGGGTGATGGCGGCGCCGCGACGGTGACCGTCGCCTGCGTCGGTGCCGCGACGGCCGTCGTCGTCCCCGCGGTGGGGATGGTGGCGCTGGTTCCCGGCGTGCTCGTCGTGCACGCAGGCAGCATCGCGGCGGCCGTCACCGCGAGCAGTGCGAACCGGGTGCGGTGTGCGGTCGTGGTCATGGGGATCCTTCGTCGCCGGGGTGCGGCAAGTGGACCACGCGGCGGCGTGATACCGATCCCAAACCGCGCTGTCAGGCCGGCCCGCGGAGCTTCGACGGCCGGCACGCCAACGTCATCACCAGGGTCAGCGCGGTGGCCGCGGCGAACGCGACGGACACGTTGAACGCGTCGGCGGCACCGCCGAGGACCGCCGCCGCGATGGGCCGGGAACCGACGAACCCGACCAGCCACAGCGCCATGATGCGGCCGCGCAACTCCGCCGGTGCGCGTTCCTGTACCACGGTCGACAGGCCCGTCATGGCCACCCCGAAACCCAGGCCGGCCAACGCGAAGCCCGCCATCGCGACCGCGGGCACCACCCCGACGGTCAGCACCGCGCAGCCGGCGGCCAGCAGGGCCAGGCCGATCGAGGACACCTGCGGCGAGGCGATGCGGCCGCGGAGCAGCGCCAGCGCGGCCATCCCGGCCGCGGCGCCGACCCCGAACACCGCCGACAGCGTCCCGACCAGGCCGGCGCCGCCGCCGAGTGCGTCGGCGACCGACGGGGTCAACGTGATCGACGGATCCGACGCGATACCGACCGTCGTCACCGCGAGCAGCGCCAGCACCAGCGGCCGGTCCCGCAGCACGTAGCGGACCGCGACGCGCACCCGGTAGTCGGCGTCGGGCCGCCGCGGCGGCGGCGCCGGGAAGGACACCACGAGCAGGAACAGCGCGAACACCGCGTGCAGGCCGGCGCTGACGGCGAAGGCGGTGGCCGGCCCGAGGTGCGCGGCGATGTAGGCACCCGTCGCGGGTCCGACGATGCGGCCGATCGTCATCGGAATGCTGTTGAGCGCCATGGCAGTCGACAGTTCACCCGGGCGGATCAGGGTCGGCACGATCGACTGCATGGCCGGGCCGCCGACGACGAACCCGAAGCCGACCAGCAGCGAGCCGAGCAGCACCGGCACCGCGGCGGACACCCCGGGCAGGTCGGACTGCACGAACAGCCACCCCGCGGTGGCTCCGGACCCGAGGACGCACATCAGCCTGCCGAGCAGGATCTGGCGCACGGGGTTGCCGGTGTCGGCCCATTTGCCGCTGGTGGGGGTGAAGATCAGTTGCGGGCCGAACTGGACGACCCCGACGAGGCCGACCATCAGCGCCGAGCGGGTGGCGTCGTAGATGACGATCGCGGCGACGATGCCGTGCGTCCACACCGCGACGACGGCGAACATCTTGCCCCAGAACAGCGCCCCGAAGACGCGGTCGAACATCAGCCCGAACGCGCCCCGCGGCCTTGCCGGTGCGGTGGTGGCGGTCGTCGTCATCGGGCCACCGTGCTCTCCAAGCGCTCCAGGCGGTGGGTCAGCCGGTCCAACAGCTCGACCAGGGTGTCGACGTCGGCGTCCGGCCAGTCCGACACCGCCTCGGCCACCAGGTCGCGCCGCCGTTCGGTCACCGTCGCCACCGCCTTGCGGCCGACGTCGGTGAGCACCAGCGTGCAGCGCCGCTGGTCGTCGGCCGAGAACGTCTTGGTGACCAGCCCCGCCGCGACGACCGCGGCCACCGTGCGGCTGGCGGTCGACTGCTCGATCGCCAGGTACTCGGCGACATCGCGGATGGCTGCGCCGGTGCCGCGCTGCTGAGAGTGTTCGACCGCGCGGAGCACGCGCAGCGTGGAGACGTTGGTCACCGGGCCCGCGCCGTCGAGCAGCCGCCGCCGCCAGGCCGGGCGCTGACGGGCCACGTGGATGCGGGTCAGCAGGTCGTCGAGGTCGTCGTAGCGCGAGTGCGGCACTTTATATGCATAGCACATACATATATTCGTGGTCGGCCCCGGCCCGGGCGGTTGTGGTAGACACGCCGCTGTGCCCCAGGGCGACGACCGTGTGCTGGTGGCGGGCCAGACCTGCTGGCGGGTGGAGCGCGCCGGGCAGTTCGCGTGCGTCATCGACGGCGCGGACTACTTCCGCCACGTCAAGGCGGCCATGCTGCGCGCCCAGCACCGGATCATGCTGATCGGCTGGGACTTCGATACCCGGATCGTCCTGGAGCGGGGGACCACGACGCTGCCGGGCCCCAACCAGCTCGGCACCTTCCTGTACTGGCTGCTGTGGAAGCGGCCCAAGCTGGACGTCTACGTGCTCAAGTCCAACCTTCGGCTGCTGTCGGCGTTCGATGACATCTGGTACGGCTTCACTCCGGTCGCGGTGGTCAACCGTCTAAGCAGCAGGCGGATGCACCTGGCCGTCGACGGCGCCCATCCGACCGGCTCCGTGCACCACCAGAAGATCACCGTCGTCGACGACGCGCTGGCGTTCTGCGGCGGCATCGACCTCACCCTGGATCGCTGGGACACCCGAGAGCACGTCCACGACGACCGAGCTCGCCGCGCGTTCGGCCGCAGCCACGGACCCAGGCACGAGGTCGCCGCGGCGGTCGACGGCGCCGCGGCCCGAGCCCTGGGTGAGGTGGCCCGCGACCGCTGGCAGACCGCCACCGGGCGCACACTGGCCCCGGTGCGGGCCACGCACGTCGCCTGGCCCCGGGGCCTGGCGCCGGTGCTGCGCGACGTCGATGTCGCCATCGCCCGCACGCTGCCCGAGCTCGACGGCCGCACCGAGGTCCGCGAGATCGAGGCGCTCAACCTGGCGGCGATCGCCGCCGCCCGCAGCGTGCTGTACCTGGAGAACCAGTACCTCGCCTCCCGCGCGCTGGCCACCGCGCTGGCCGCCAGGCTGCGCGAGCCGGACGGTCCCGAGGTGGTCCTCGTGCTGCCGCGGCGCTCCGAGAGCCCGCTCGAACAACAGTCGATGGACAGCGCGCGCCAGCTGCTGCTGACCCTGTTGTGGGAGGCCGACGAACACGACCGGCTCGGGGTGTACTGGCCGGTGACCGACGGCGGCGCCCCGATCTACGTGCACTCGAAGGTGCTGATCGCCGACGACCGGCTGGTGCGCATCGGGTCCTCGAACCTCAACAACCGGTCGATGGGATTCGACAGCGAATGCGACGTGGCGCTGGAGGCCGACCCGACGGCCGAGGACCACAGCCACATCCGCGACGTCATCGCCGCGATCCGGCACGACCTGATCGGTGAGCACCTCGGCGTCTGCGCCGACGAGTTCGGCGCCGCGCTGACCGAGTCGGGGTCGTTCCTGCGGGCCGTCGAGGCGCTGCGCGGTGAGGGAAAGACGTTGCGGCGCTTCACCACCGAGACGGTGGCCGCCGAGTCCGGCCCGCTGGCGGAGAACGAGCTGATGGATCCCGACCACGTGCCGCGTTCGCTGGCCCGCAGCGTGCAGCGGTTCCTGGCCGGTTTCGCCGCCCGGCCGTGATGCGCCGACCCGGCACGCAAGGGGCCGTCGTGCACTACCGTCGAGCCTGGTCGGCGCGGCAGGACAGGAGATTCGGATGGCGATGCACACCGGCAGGGCGGTTCTGGGCGCCGCGGCGATCGCGCTGAGCCTCGCGGTGGCCGGGTGCGGCTCCGGCGCGAACTCGCCGTCGGCGACCTCGCAAGCCGAGACATCCTCCACCGGGACTTCCAACGCCGAGACATCGACCGCCGAGACATCGACCGTGGAGACCTCCGCAGCGGAGGCCACCAGCAGTCCGGCGGCGCCGGGCACCGACGCGGCCGCACCGGACTACACCGTCGGTGATTACTTGCGCGACAACGGCATCACGCAGACGATGGTCAAACGCGGCGAGCCGGGCGTCCCGGAGCTGAACCTGCCGACGCCAGCGGGCTGGGTCGACGTCGGCGCCGACACCCCGGACAACGCCTACGGCGCCATCGTGCTGGAAAGCGCTGCCGGCGAACCCAATCCGCCGGCGATCATCGCCCAGATGGCCCGGCTAGGCGACGGTGAGGTGGACCAGGCCACCATCCTCGAGCTCGCCCCCAACGCGGTGCGCAAGCTGCCCGGCTTCGAGGGGCCGGCGACCGGCCGGCCCAGCAGCCTCGCCGGGTTCGACGCGGTGGAGATCGCGGGCACCGCGGATGCCGAGGGCACACCGATGTTCGTGGCCCGCAAGACCGTCGTCATCCCCGGTAGGGACGCGATCTACCTGCTGGCGCTGGACGCGCAGGGCCCGCCGGAGCACCAGGGGGCGATGATGGAGGCGATGGCGACGATCGACGCCGAGACCACGATCGAGCCCTGACCCGGTGACCGCACCGCCGGCGGTGACGCCGTCCGAGTCGAATTCGTTCGAGGCGCAACGCCTCGCCGCGGACGCCAGCACGGCGCGCTTCGAGACCACCATCGATCAGATCCGCAAACGCTCCGATGCGTGGGGCAAGGGCGCGCTGGCAGTCGGAACGGCGGTGGTCAGCGCGCTGGGCATCGGCAAGATCGACGACCTGTGGCCGCAGGGTAACGGGTGGGCGGTGCTGGCCGTGGTGGCGGGATTCGCGCTGTCGATCGTCGGTGTCATCACGGTGGGGATGCGCCTGTCCAAGGTCGGCAACCCGATCGTGATGAAGACCGACCCCGACGCGATCCTCGGCCTGTCGCGCACCGGCAACAACACCGGCCGCACCGCCGGGGAGCGGTTGGCGGCCGCGCCCGCGGGCACCTGGCGGGCACGCTGGATCACAGGTCCGGTCCGGGTGATCTGGTTGTGGTTCGGACGATTACGGGACACCCCGTCGGAGTACGCGAACGTCGCCGCGATCTACGAGCGGTTCGCCAAGCTGAACGGGCTCAAGGACGGTGACGACCTGCTGCGCTTCGCCGACCCCGCTTTCGTCATCGAGGCGACCCTGGTCCACCTCGACGAGAACCCGACGATCACCGCACCCGTCGACGACGGCACCGCGGCCGGAATCCGTGCCCACATCACCGCCAACGTCGCACTCGCCGGCACGTGGACACCCGAGGCCCTCGACGCATTGATCACCTACACCGCCACCCACCGGGAACTGGCCCGCGACCGGGCGGCGATGATCCGGGCCGAGTTGCGCCAGGTCATGACCAACGCCCTCGCGGCGGTGGTGAGCCGGCGCATGGTCTACGCCACCACCGGCAAGATGACGAGGCTGGCGCTGGTGCTGATCCCCGCGGGCATCTTCGCCGCGCTGCTGGCGGCGAACTACCTGGAGGCCGAAACCCCGCCCCCGCCAACACCACCGGCGACGGTAACGGAGGCCCGGGCGGAGCTGATCGTGCAGGCAGCTGAGGACTACCGCGCCTGCCTGGGCACCCATGCCGCCGACCAGTGCCGGCCGCTGCTGGAGACCCTCGACGCGCTGCGCGGGCTGCCCTGACTACCCGACCCGGGTCAGCTGTTCCTTGAACACCCGGTCGCTGCCCTCGTTCAGCTGCGGCGACGAAAGCCGGCTGCGCAGTGCGATTTTGGTGCCGTCGGTGAGCCGCAGGGCCACCTTGGTGGTCAGCTGGCCCGACACCCTTGCCTCCGCGATCGACGTCACGGAGATGAAACGGTGCCGTTCGGCGATCAGGCGCGCTGACCCGAAGCGGGCCAACTGGTGGATGTCCGTCCACCCGCCCGGCTGGTGGGCGCCCGGGTTCTCGGCGAGCACGAGACCGTCGGGCAGCAGCAGGACGTCGTATGCCGAAGCCCCACTGCGCATCTGGCCGATGCCTGCCAGGACCTCACCCGGCTCCGTGGGCCTGGGGCCTGCGATGCCGTCGGGATCCACCACGGTGCCGTCGGCCGCACACGCCCGGGCCGACCCGGTCCAGGTCATGTGCCAGCGCACCGCCCCGGTCCGGGTCAGCGCGTCGCGCACCAGGATCGCCAGCACGTCGGTGGGCTCCTGCTCGCCGGCCCCCGGGTCGTCGGGTCGCAACGCGGCCATCAGGCGGGGCAGCTCCCCGGCTTCGCACAGGGCCAGCACATCGGCCAGCGTGACATTGTGCCCGGCCGTGAGCCGGCTGGCGGCCCGGTAGATCGGGTACGCGGCGCGGCTGTCGTCGATCAGATAGACCCGGTGCGCGAACTCGTCCCAGTCCAGCCGCTCCCGATAGCCGTACGGGAAGCTCTCCTCGATGGCGGCGGGGGCGGCGGTGGCGAACGTCGGCAGCAGCGCCGTCGCGGGCCTGGTGTCGACGGCCGCCCGCACCGACGGCTCGGGCTGTGACTCGATCGAGGCGATGCGCTCGGCGGTCGGTGGATGCGTGTCCAGCGGAGAGCGTTCGGCCCGCGGTGGCTCCAGCCGGGCCTTCGCGCGCGTCGCCGTGAGCGGCCAGCAACCGGTCGAAGCCCGCGACGACCTCCCGCGGTGTGGGTGCCAGGTCCATGCCCCACCCCAACCCGATGATCCGCTCGGTGTAGCCGCTCCACCACCCGGACAGGATGTCGGCCTCGATCAACGCGGCTGCCGCGTCCGCCCGCCCGGCGAAGCGCACCATCAGCCGGTCCGCCTCGCGCTCCTGGCTGCGGTTCATCGCCATCGACGCCAGCACATACAGGCCGGCGAACAGCCGCAGAACCATGCCGTAGCAGCGCAGCAGGAAGTTCGCGTCGGGGCCCTGCAGTGTCCACATCGTGGCGTCCACGGCGCGGGACCCGCGGAAGGCGATCGGGCCGAGGCGGGTGTGGTTGCTGGAGTAGTGGCCGAATTCATGTGCCAGCACGGCACGCAACTGGGTGACGGTGATCCCCTGCAGCAGCGGGACACCGAGATACATCCGCCGGGCGCCGCCCAGCAGACCCATCAGCCGGGAGTCCTCGCTGACCGAGGCCCGGACATCGGCGACCAGACGGATCTGGTCGGGGCCGGCCGTGCCCGCCGCGGCGGCGACGTCGGCGACGAGCGCCCACAGCTCCGGCGCCTCTGCGGCATCGACGTCGGCGCCGGGCTCCTGCTCCGGCCGGGCGAAGGCCGCCGCGACGAGGGTGAAGGCGATGAGCAGCCCGGCGAACGCCGCAACCGCCATCACCCAGTACATCATCCGGACGTGCTGGCCCAGCAGATAGGACACCACCACCGTGCCGACGACGAGCGCGAAGGCGATGGTGTAGAACGCCACCAGCGCCACCAGTGACAGGACGGCTCGAAGCGTCGCGCGCACGGCCCGGTCCGATCAGGTGGATCGCAACTCGCGCACCGCATCCGGTGCGGTCAACGCAACCACCCGGTAGCTCACCCCGGCCGGCCAACTCAGATGGGCGTGCAGCACGAGCTGGATCCACGCCGGTTCGCCCGACGGGTCGTCGGCGAACACCGCGTGGGCCGCCGTGATCGCCCCGCTCTCGCCCGAACCACACAGTGCCACACCGACACTCAGGGTCGCACCGGTTACCGCCGCCCGCAGGTAGGGCAGGCTGTCCGGCACGAAGAACGACGTCTGGATGCTCGGTGTCCGGATGCCCCTCGGGGCCGACGCAGGGCGGCGCAGGATCGGGCCCGCCACTTCGGGTTTGCCGTCGAACCACACCCTGCCGGTGTACTCGGTGCGGCGTGCGTCACCGACGCCCGGCACGCGGACCAGCGTGTCGATGCGTGGCTGCGGTTCCAGCTCGATCATCGGGTGTCAGCCTAAGGCGCTCGGTGGGCGTAGTGGGGCCGAAATCCGGGTATGCCGGGGCGGGTGAGAGCAGCGGGAAAGGGACAGCGATGACCAGACAGCCCGACGACGGGTCCGACCGCGTCGACGAACCCAAGGGCGGCAGGCCCGGGCCGGCCGACCACGGCGGCGATGGTGGCATGGCGACCCGCGAGAACGCACCCGAGTTGGCCGAAGCCGAGGAGGAGCGCCGGTGACGGCGGACCGGGACCGAATCGATGACGTCGCCCCCGGCGACGTGGTGACCTTCCCGGACTCCGGCGGCGCCGTCCCGGCCGGGCAGTACAAGGTGGTGCACAAGGCCCGCAAAGACGCCGAAGACACGGACCCATCGGGCACGCTGGTGGTCACGCTCGAGGGCGACGGCGGGGAGACGTGCGACCTGGAGATGCCCGCCGACCAGGTGGTGCGCAGGTCGCTGGAAGCCAAGTGGGAGTCCGCGCAGAGCCCGACACCGCAGGAAGGGTGAGATCCGGCGCTGGCCTATGGTCGAGCGGTGACGATCGCCTACGACAGCGCGCTGCGTGAGCGGATCCGCTCACACCTGGCCGGGCACCGTCGCCGCGAGGTGACCGACCCGTCGAAGCGGCACGCCGCGGTCGCGGTGGTGCTCGTGGACTCCGAGCTGGGTGAGGACCGCGTCGACCCGGCCCCGGTGGACGACTGGATCGACGGCCGGCCCATCCCGCATTCACTGGACGGGCGGATGGTGGACGTGTCCGGCGGCGCCGCGTTCCTGTTGTGCCGCAGGACCGCCCGGTTGTCGTCGCACGCCGCGCAGTGGGCGCTGCCCGGTGGCCGGCTGGACCCGGGGGAGAGCGCCGTGGAGGCCGCGCTGCGCGAGCTCGACGAGGAAGTGGGGGTGCGGCTCCCCGAAGCGTCGGTGCTGGGCCTGCTCGACGACTACCCCACCCGTTCCGGGTACGTCATCACCCCGGTGGTGGTGTGGGGCGGCGGCCGGCTGGAGTTGCGTCCGGCGCCCGACGAGGTGCTCGCCGTCTACCGGGTCGGGCTGCACCAGCTGCAGCGCGCGGATTCACCCCGCTACATCAGCATTCCGGAGAGTCCACGCCCGGTGGTGCAGATCCCGCTCGGCGGGGACCTCATCCACGCCCCGACCGGCGCTGTACTGCTGCAGCTGCGGTGGCTGGGGTTGGAGGGCCGCAGCGACCCCGTCGACGAACTCGAGCAGCCGGTGTTCGCCTGGCGGTAACGCCCCGCCGGCTCACGCCGGTGATTCGTGGGTGACGGCCCGGTAGCCGTGCGCGCCGGCCCGGTCCACCGCGGCCCGCACCAACCCGAACACCAGGCCCTGCAGGGCCGCCGCCGACAGCGCCTTGGCGGTCGAGCGTTCCAGGTCCTTGGGATCCGGCGGTGGCTGGTCGGGTTCGTCCACCCGCTTCCAGATCTGACGGAACAGCGCGCTGGCCAACAGCCCACCGCCCACGCTGGTCGCGATGGACAGCGGCGTGTACAACATCTTCGTGCGTCGGCTCACGGGGCCTCCTCGCGGTCGGGGTCCCGCTATGGATACCCCGCAGCCGACCGGTGTAACTGCGCATGGGCCGGGGTAGTCGGCGGTGTGCGATTGCGGCGCAGTGTGGTCAGCGGCCCCGGCATCACCCGGCGACGCCGGGGCAAGGGGTTCGCCTACTACGACCCGGACGGCCAGCTGCTCACCGACGAACGCACTCTGGCCAGGATCACGGAGCTGGTCATCCCGCCGGCGTGGAAGAAGGTGTGGATCAGCCCGCACCCCAACGGCCACATCCAGGCGGTCGGGACCGACGTCGCGGGCCGGCGCCAGTACCTGTATCACCAAGGGTGGCAGCAGGAGCGGGCCGAGGAGAAGTTCGACCGGGTCCTCGAGCTCTCGGTGAAGCTGCCGCAGTGGCGCGAACACGTGGCCCGTGATCTGGCGGGCCGGGGGCTGGGCCGGGAACGGGTGCTGGCGCTGGCACTGCACCTGCTCGACCGCGGCTACTTCCGCGCCGGGGGTGAACAGTACGCCGAGGAGAACGAATCCTACGGGCTGGCCACGCTGCAGTGCACCCACGTCACCGTGCGCGGCAGCACGGTGGCCTTCGACTACCCGGCCAAGAGCGGCGTGCAACGCACCGTCGAAGTGCAGGACGCGCAGGTGGCGCGCGCGGTCCGCGCGCTGCTGCGCCGCAACGGCCGCACCGAGCGGCTGTTGGTCTGCCGCACCATATCCGGCTGGACCGACATCCACGCCGAGGACCTCAACACCCGCTTCAAGGAGCTGGTCGGCGACGAGTTCAGCGTCAAGAACCTGCGCACCTGGCACGGCACCGTGCTGGCCGCGGCCGCGTTCGTCGACGCCGATCCACCGGTGTCGGCGAAGGTGGTCAAGCGGGTGCAGGCGGCGGTCATGAAGGAGGTGGCCGAGGAACTGGGCAACACGCCCGCGGTGGCCCGCGGTTCCTACGTCGACCCCCGCGTGGTCACCGGGTACGAGCGGGGCCTGACCATCGCCGGCGCGGCGCGCCGTGCCGCGCGTACCCGCAAACCCGATGAGGCGCAGGCGATCCTGGAGAAAGCCACCAGGACGTTGATCCGCCGGGTGGTCAACAGCTGAGCGTCCGCCTCAGCGCAGGCAGTCCGCCGCATCGACCAGCCGGGCGCCCATGTTGGTCTCCATCATCTGCAGGGCGGCGCGACCCAGGTCCGGATCAATATGGGCGACAGCATCTTTGGGAATCATGACCTCGAAATGCCGGATGTAGGCGTCCAATGCGCTGTAGAGGATGCACTGTTCGGTGACCTGCCCGGTCAGCAGCACCCGCTGGCAGTTCAGCCGGCCCAGCAGATAGTCCAGCGGGGAGGCGTAGAACGCGCTGTGGCGCACCTTGGTCAGGAACCGGCAATCCGCCCCGGGCACCACCGGCTTGACCAGATCGGGGCGCGCGCCGTCGAGCGCGTCGGCCACGATGTCGCTGGGCTGGGCGGTGAAGTCGCCGTAGTTGTCGTTGACGTAGATCAGGTCGACGTCGTCGCGTTCCTGGGCGCGGGCGATGAGGTGCTGCAGCGGCTCGACGATCGCGGCGACGTTGGGCACCAACAGCTCGGCGTCGGGATGCTGGTAGGCGTTCATCATGTCGATCACCAGCACGGCGGTCTCTGCCATGGTCGGTGTGCTCCTCCTAGGTTCGGGCGCCCCGGTTGTCGAGCAGCCGGGCCGCGGCGCGCAAGTCTGCGACAAGGGCGTCGAAGGCTTCCTGCCGGCGCTCCGCCGGCCCGCGCAGGACCGCCGACGGGTGCGTGGTGGCCACCACGTGCGGGCGGGCGTGCAGCGGGGTCAGGTCGGCGTCCTCGGGTAGTTCCAGCGCCTCGCCGCGATGGGCGGTGAGCCGGAAAGCGTTACCCATCAACGCCTTCGCCGCAGTGGCACCGAGCAGGACCACCACGTCCGGGTCGACGGCGTCGAGCTCGGCGAACAGCCACGGCCGGCAGGACACCACCTCGGTGCGGGTCGGCGTCTGGTGGATCCGGCGTTTGCCGCCCGCGGCCCGGCTGAACTTGAAGTGTTTGACGGCGTTGGTCAGGTACACCGCCTCCCGGTCGACGCCGGCGGACACCAGGGCCTTGTCCAGCAGCCGTCCGGCCGGGCCCACGAACGGCTGCCCGGCCGTGTCCTCCCGGTCCCCGGGCTGTTCGCCGACCAGCACCATCGCCGCGCCGGCCGGGCCGTCGCCGAACACCGCCTGGGTGGCGTCGCGGAACAGGTCACAACCCCGGCAACCGTCGGCCGCAGCCGCCAGCGTGCGTAGGTCGGCGGACTCGGGCACGAAGTCCTGGGCGCCGCGGGTGGCCATGGCACTGCGATTACCCCGATCATCGCCGGATCATGCCGACAGTGGTTACACCGCCCCGGCGCCGGGTAGCCGTGCGCGCATGAAGGCAGTGACGTGGCACGGGCGGCGCGATGTGCGGGTGGACACCGTGCCGGACCCGCGCATCCAGGAACCGACCGACGCGATCGTCGAGATCACCTCCACCAACATCTGCGGATCCGATCTGCACCTCTACGAGGTCCTGGGCCCGTTCATGTCCGAGGGGGACATCCTCGGACACGAGCCGATGGGCATCGTCCGCGAGGTCGGTCCCGAGGTGCATGGCCTGGCCGTCGGCGACCGGGTGGTCATCCCGTTCCAGATCTCCTGCGGCAGTTGCTTCATGTGCGACCGGCAGCTCTATACCCAGTGCGAGACCACCCAGGTGCGCGAGCAGGGCATGGGTGCGGCGCTGTTCGGCTACTCCGAGCTGTACGGATCGGTGCCCGGCGGCCAGGCCGAGCTGCTACGGGTGCCGCAGGCGCAGTTCACCCACATCAAAGTGCCTGACGGTCCGCCTGATTCGCGTTATGTCTACCTCTCCGACGTGCTGCCGACGGCGTGGCAGGCCGTCGAATACGCCGCGGTTCCCGACGGTGGGTCGGTGACCGTGCTCGGCCTCGGACCGATCGGGGACATGGCCGCGCGCATCGCCGCGCACCGCGGCCACGAGGTCATCGCCGTCGAGCGGGTGCCCGAGCGGCTGGCCCGCGCCAGCGGCCGCGGCATCCAGACCGTCGACCTCGCCGCGGTGGCAGGCCATGTGGGTGACGCCATCCGGGAGCTGACCGACGGGCGCGGCACCGACTCGGTGATCGACGCGGTCGGGATGGAAGCCCACGGCTCGCCGGTGGCACAGGCCGCGCAGCGGCTCACCGGGCTGCTGCCCGACGCCGTGGCCAAGAAGATGATGCAGACCGCCGGGGTGGACCGCCTCGACGCGTTGTACTCCGCGATCGACATCGTGCGCCGCGGCGGCACCATCTCGCTGAGCGGCGTGTACGGCGGCATGGCCGACCCGATGCCGATGCTCACGCTGTTCGACAAGCAGGTCCAGCTGCGGATGGGCCAGGCCAACGTCAAGAAATGGGTGGACGACATCCTGCCGCTGCTCACCGATGAGGACCCGCTGGGCGTGGACGATTTCGCCACCCATACCCTGCCGCTCGAGCGGGCCCCGCACGCCTACGAGATCTTCCAGAAGAAGCAGGACGGCGCGGTGAAGATCGTGCTCACGCCGTAGCGCCCGGCCGTTTCGGGACCGCGCCGGGCGGGCACCCTTCCGACCAGTGAATCCCCTGCGACCAGGAGGTGTGCCATGCCCAACTCGTCGATCAAGAACGAGAAGATGTACGAAGACCTCCGCAAGGAGGGCAACTCCAAGGAGAAGGCGGCCCGCATCTCCAATGCCGCGGCCGCCCGCGGCAAGTCGTCGGTGGGCAAGAAGGGCGGCAAGTCCGGAAGCTACGAGGACTGGACCGTCAGCGACTTGAAGAAGCGGGCCAAGGAACTGGGCATGTCGGGTTACTCCGGGCTGACCAAGAGCAAGCTGGTGGCCAAGCTGCGCAATCACTGACCTGCGCCGCTGATCCCCAGCCGGTCGGCCAGCACCAGGAACGCGACCGCGAAGTCGTTGTCGGCGGTGTCCGCCCGCAGCAGCGCCCAGTCCACCTTTTCGCGCACCGCGCGGGCGCCGGGGAGCAGCGCCGCGAAATCACAGAAGTGCTCGTGTAGCGCCCGCAGCTTCTGGGTCAACACCACCGTCGGCGGCAGCACCGGCATGGTGATCGCCAGCACGTCGCGGACCTCGGCGCGCTCCAGTAACTCGGCACCGACGGCCACCCCGTTCACCCGGTGCAGCACGTCGACCACCACATCGTCGACGCAGGCCTTGAACAGCCAGTCCTCGGGCGTGCGTTCGATGGCGAACCCGGCCTTGCCCAGCGTCGTCGCCGCCGCTTCGACGTCGGCCTCGCAGACCACGAAATCGACGTCGTGCACCGGCTCCGGCGCCCCGAACACCCACAACGCGAAGCTGCCTGCCAGCGCGAACCGCGGCCCGTGCTCCTTGAACGCCGACGCCGCCGCCTTGAGCGCGCCGCGCAGCTGTTCGTCACGCGGCAGCACGATCGCCCTCCCGGCTATCGACGGCGGCTGCGGTGGGTACCAGGTACGGGTGCGTATCGCGACGTTCAACATCCTGCACGGCCGGACGGTGGGGGACGGGGTCGATCCTGACCGGCTGCGGGCCTGTGTCGCCGAGCTGGATCCCGACATCCTGGCGCTGCAGGAAGTCGACCTTGACCAGGACCGGTCGGGCCGGGCCGATCTGACGGCCGTCGCCGCCGAGGCCATGGGCGCGGTGGCGCATCGCTTCGTCGCCGCGGTCGCCGGAACGCCGGGAGCCACCTGGATGGCCGCCACCGGTGAGGAACAACCTGGCACCGCCGCGTACGGCATCGCGTTGCTGTCCCGCTACCCGGCGTCGAGCTGGCAGGTCCTGCGGCTGCCGCGGATCCCGGTGCGGCTGCCGATGTATCTGCCGGGACCCAATCGGGTCATGGTGGTCGACGAGGAACCCCGCGCCGCGGTCATCGCGCAGCTGGACACCCCGGTCGGGCCGCTGTCGGTGGCCAACACCCATCTGTCGTTCGTGCCGGGCTGGAACCGCAGGCAGCTGCGCCGGCTGGTCCGGGATCTGCGGGGGCTGCCCGGTCCCCGGCTGCTGCTCGGCGACCTGAACCTGACGCCGGGCGCGGTGGCGCGGTGGTCCCGGATGCGGGCACTGGCGAGCGCGCCCACCTTCCCCGCGCACGCCCCACAACAACAACTCGATCACATCCTCACCGACCATCCGGGTCTGCGCGGTCGCAACTGTTCGGCGCCACCGGCGCCGATCTCCGATCACCGCCCGCTGGTCATCGAGGTGGTGACCCCGGGCGCTGGCTGAGCAGTACCCGCAATGCCGGGGCCCGACGCATCGGCGTCGTTTCACCCGGACGGGCGGGGGTATTTCCTGCGTCGTCCCGTCGGACGGAGGAGTGCGAGGCCCATGGCACAGGTGAGGCAGACCCCGAACAAGACCCGGCACCAGGCCGCCCGGAAACCGCTGGGCGCCGCGGTGGTGGCGCTGGCGGCGTGGGCGGCGGTCGGTGCCGTGCCGCCCGCCGCGGCCGCGCAGCCTTGCCCGGACGTCGAGGTGATCTTCGCGCGCGGCACCGGCGAGCCGCCCGGTGTCGGCGGGACCGGCGGTGCCTTCGTCGACGCGCTGCGTGCCCAGGTCGGCGGCAGGTCGGTGGGCGTCTACCCGGTGAACTACCCGGCCGGCGACAACTTCGCCGACCGAACGGTTTTCGCGTCGACGGTGGTCGACGGGATCCGCGACGCCGGCACCCGCGTGCAGACCATGGCCGCGTCCTGCCCCGACACCCGGTTGGTGCTCGGCGGCTACTCGCAGGGCGCGGTGGTCGCCGGCTTCGTCACCTCCGCGGAGGTGCCCGCGGGGGTGCCGGCGGAGTCAGTGCCCGCGCCGCTGCCGGCCGAGGTGGCCGACCACGTCGCCGCGGTGGTGTTGTTCGCCACGCCGTCGGCGGAGTTCCTGCGCCAGTTCGCCGCGCCCGCGGTGGTGATCGGGCCGCGGTACGCCGACAAGACACTGCAGCTGTGCGCCCCGGGGGACTCGATCTGTTCGGGGGCGGCCGGCGGTGGGCCGAACCCCGCGCACGTGTTCTACACCTTCAACGGGGCGGCCACCGAGGGAGCCGCCTACGCCGCGGCCAGGGTGTGACGGCCAGCCCGGTCAGCCGGAGGCCGGTACCGGGTAACGGTCGTTGACGTCGGCGTCGCTGTCCTTGCGGGCGCAGTGGGCGCAGCAGAAGATGCCGTCGTCGGTCTCGATGCCGTGGCCGAGGATGCGGCACCCGCAGTGCGCACACTCGGGCGCCAGCTCGGCGGCCGCGCACTCCACACTGTCGAAGGTGGCCGACCGCCCGTCGGCGAAGGTCACCGTGAAGGCCTTGTCGTAGTCGTTGCCGCATGTCGCGCAGATGGTCATGCCTCCCGGTTTCCCGCCGTCGGAACCGGCAAACCCCCAATAATTAGGGCCCTATTGGTTAGGGTACTGTGGACTTGTGTCCACCCCTGTCGACCTCGATCCGCTCACCCTGGAACGGCAGGTGTGCTTCGCGCTGGCCGTCACCAAGAGGGCGGTCCAGGCGGTGTACCGGCCCCTGCTGGAGCCGCTGGGGCTGACGCATCCGCAGTACCTGGTCATGCTGGCGCTGTGGGATCACGAGAAGCGTGACCCGCAGCACCTCGCGCCGCTGTCGGTCAAACACATCGCGGCCACCCTGCAGCTGGAGCCGGCCACGTTGTCGCCGATGCTCAAACGGCTGCAGGCCCTCGGCCTGATCACCAAGACCCGGCGGGCCGCCGATGAGCGCTCCACCGACGTCGAGCTGACCGAACAGGGCGTCGCCCTGCGGGAGCGCGCGCTGTCGATCCCGGAGGCCGTCATCGCGCGCCTCGGCGTCGGCCTCGACGAGCTCGAGGAGCTGCGCCGGCTGCTGACCACCATCAACGCCGCCGCGCTCGCGGCGGGCTCACTCTAGAGGAGCAGGAACCCGACATGGACATGGACAAGGCCGCCGACAAAGCCACCGAGGACGCAACGGACAAACCGTCACTTCTGCAGTACCTCGCCTACTCCTACGGGCGCAGGCTGCCCGCGTCGATGAACCGGTGGGTGGCCGAGGACCTCGCGGGGCAGGGCGCGGTGCGCAGGCACATGATCCGGATGGCCATCCCGCCGCTGTTCGTGCTGGCGCCGCTGTGGCTGCTGCCGGCGTCGCTCTACGTGCACCTGGAGATGACGGTGCCGATCTACTGCTGGGCGCTGCTGATGGCGCTGGCGCTGAACAAGGTGTGGCGCAGGCATCGGTTGGCCCAGCACGGGCTCGATCCCAACCTGGTCGACGTGATCAAGCGCAAGCGCCAGGCGCATATCGACGAGGACTACATCCGGCGCTTCGGCCCGCGCCCGGAGTCCGCGGAGTGGCAGGCCAACAGCAACCCGTTCCACTGATCTTCACCGCCCCACCGCACGGTGGGGGTTTGGGTCACGGCGAAAAGGGCATGTAAGAGGGGCCGGATAAGTCTGGCGACGCCCCTGCGCAACCCCGCGCGCTCTCAGCGAGGAGTACCGTGACCACCGCTTACACCGATTTCGTCGCGCCGGACCTGCCGGCGGGGATCTATCCGCCGCAAGAGGATTCGTTCCTGCTCATCGACGCGATGGTCAGTTCCGGCCTGGCGCCGGGGGCCCGTGTCGCCGACCTGTGCACCGGCAGCGGTGTCATCGCGCTCGCGGCCGCGCAGGCCGGGGCCGCCGAGGTCACCGCGTTCGACATCTGCCCGCGGGCGGTCCGGCACGCTCGGCGCACCGCGCTGACCCATGGCCACGACATCGACGTGCACCGCGGATCCTGGGCGCGCGCAGTCGAATTCGGGCCGTTCGACGTCGTCGTCGCCAACCCGCCGTACGTGCCGCAGGGCCCGGTCGACGACACCGGTGAGATCCCGCCCACGGCCGGGCCTGCGCAGGCCTGGAACGCCGGGACGGACGGCCGGCTGGTGCTCGACCCACTGTGCGCCGCGGCGCCACTGCTGGTCGAGGAGGGCGGCACCATGCTGATCGTGCACTCCGAATGCGCCAACATCCCGAAGACGCTGTCGGCGTTGAAATCTCACGGCATGACCGTCGAGGTGGTCGCCCAGCAGCTCATCCCGCTCGGCCCGGTGATGTCGGCGCGGGCGAAGTGGCTTGCCCACCAAGGCTTGCTGACGCCCGGGCGCCAGCAGGAACGGCTGGTCGTCATCCGCGCGGACGCCCCGTGAGCGGCGAGCCGCGGGTGATCCAGAGCGGCGAGCCGCGGGTGACCCAGAGCGGCGAGCCGCGGGTGGTCCGGGTGGTTCCGGCCGGGCCCGTCATGGTGGAGGGGCCGGTCCGCATCGAGATGCCCGACGGCACCGTGGTGGAATCCGACCGCTTCATGGTCGCGATCTGCGCGTGCCGGCGGTCGAAGACCTATCCGCTGTGTGACACCAGTCATCGCCGCCGCCAGCGCAAGGCCGACGCCGACGCCGAGTCAGTCCACAGCGAGTCAGTCCACAGCGCGTCGCAGTGACGCACGGCCGTCGCACCAACACGCCATCAGGTGATCGGCCAGCCGGCCCTCGACGGCCTCGAAAGCCCTGATCCCGAACACCACGTCGGCGTCCAGCTGCGGCTCCCGGGCCACCAGGTCACCGACCACATCGGTGCGCACCACCTGTTCGTGCACGGCGTCGGCAACCACATGCTCGCGGTAGAACGCCGCGCACTCCTCCGGGGCGCCCAACCGTTCCAGCGCCTGCACCATCCGGCGCGACCCCGACGGCGAGGTCACCTCGGTGGCCGCGAAATGCCCCACCGCGCAGCCGCGGAGTTTGCGGTGCAACCCGAACATCGACATCAGGTTCACCACCGCCAGCGCCTCGGCGGGCACATGGCTCAGGTAGCCCAGGTAGCTCGGATCCAGGCCGGCGGCCGACATCAGATCGGCGAACAGCTGCTGGTGCAGCCGGGCGCCCTTACCGCCGCCGAACTCGTCGAACTCCACTGCCACGAACGACGCCTTGGCCTGGCCGGTGAGCCGCGGGATGGCCCACGCGTGCGGATCGCCCTCCTTGAGGTGATACAGCGACCGGTGCACGAAGTACTCGCGCATCTGCTCCCAGGTGCCCTTGTCGCGCAGGTGATATGACGGGCCGGTGCCGTCGACGGGTTCGACGCACAACGCGTCCAGCTCGCCGAGCGCGGTCGCACCGTCCTCGATGTCGCCGACGTCGGCGCGCACCGCGGTCAGGAACATGTCCTCGAGGCGGCCGCGCAGATGCAGCAGCCCGGCGTTCCACTCCCAGCCGGCGTCGACGCCCGCGAAGCCGCGGTAGTGCAGTTCGTAACAGACGTAGAGCGCGAGCTGCAGGTCCAGGCCGTACGGGTCGGCGTCCCCGAGCGAAGTCTCCACCCGGGTCAGCAGGTGTTGGGGGGCCCGCTCGTCCAGCAACTCGATCACCGACTTCGAGATCGGTCCACGGGGGTCGGGCAGCACGGGCTGTACCAGCAATGGCATCACCCCCGCTTAGTACCCGATAGGCCGTCGCGCTAATCGGACTTTTACCGCGCTTTAACCGGTGGAATCTCGGCGCGCGCCGGTACCCGTTCTGTCGGTTCACCACACCCGCCGCGGCGGTTTCCGAGGTTTGTCACATCGCCGGGATCCGGGTAGCCGACGGCCCGGATCGGGTAACCGGGGAGCAGGCGCGCTCATCGCGCTCGGCAAACGTACATCCGAAACCCGAGGAGTGAATCACCAGATGGCACCCGCAACACCCACGACCGTCACCACCTCCGCGTTGCTCACGCAGCTGCGCAGCATCCTGGACCTGACCCACACCGAGATCCAGGTCGCCGAGACCCGCATCGCCCAGGCCCGCACCGAGGCGGTGCGCACCGAACTGCAGCAGAACGCCGACAACGCCCGGCTGCGCGCCGAGGCCCTCGAGCAGGCGATCCGCGATCTGGGCGGCTACCCCGACGTGATCGGACCGTTCTTCGGGCGGGCCGCCGCCGCGGTGAAGGCGCTGACCGAGCAGGCCGAACCGCTGGACGAGGCGCTGCTCGGCGATCTGGCCCTGGAAGGCCAGCTGCTCGACCGCGCGCGCTACCTCAAGGCGCTGGCCGTGGCCGTCGGCAACAAAGACGTCGAACAGCTCGCGGCCCGGTTGATCACCGCGCACTCCGCGACCGTGGACTGGCTGACGACCGTGCTGGCCGAGGAGGCCCTCGGCGGCCCAGCTGCCCTGCGCCGCACCCCGGTCCAGGCCGCCGCCGGCCTGGCGGTCCGGCTCGCCAACCTGCCGATGACGTGGTCGGCCCGCAGCGTCGAACGCGCCGTCGAGGCCGTGCGCTCGGTGCGGCCCGCCGTCGCCGAACTGCTCGACCGCGGTTCGCGTACCGGCGACATCGCCGCGAAGACCCTTGCCGGCGCCCGTGATTCGGCGTTGGCGACGGCGGAGCGGATCTCCCGCGAGCAGGGCGCCGAGCAGGCGGCCGACGTCCTCCACGCCGCCCGCGGCGCCACCGGCACCCTCGACGAGGGCGAGCTGCCGATCGCCGACTACGACTCGCTGAACGTCAACGAGGCCGCCTCGGCGGTCAAGGAGCTCACCGAGCCGGCCGACATCCGGGTGATCATCGCCTACGAGGAGGCCAACAAGGAGCGCCAGCGCGTGGTCTCCGCGGCGCAGACCCGGCTGGCCGCCATCGCGCAGGAGGTCGTCGGCATCAGCTGATCGTCACGACGTTCTCGGTGGCCGATCGTCCCCGACGGTCGGCCACCGGCATGTGACGGCTCAGCCAACGCGGTGCACCAGCTCCGAATCCTGTTGGGGCCGAGACAAACCCAGGTGCTCGCGCAGCGTGGTGCCGGTGTACTCGGACCGGAACACCCCGCGCTCCTGCAGCAGCGGCACCACGGTGTCGACGAACGGGTCGAGGCCACCCGGTGTGACGTGCGGGACCAGGATGAAGCCGTCGCTGGCGTCGGCCTGTACCAACTCGTCGATGCGCTCGGCCACGGTGGTGGGCGATCCGACGAAGTTCTGCCGCCCGGTCATCTCGATGATCAGCTCGCGGGTGGACAGGTTCTGCGCGGCCGCCCGGTTCCGCCACTCGTTGGCCGTGGCGATCGGGTCGCGGTACATCCGCACGCTGGCCCGGCCGCGGGCGATGGTGTTCTCCCCGACCACCGGGTCGACCGTCGGCAGCGGCCCGTCCGGGTCGTGGTCGGACAGGTCGCGGTTCCACAGCTGTTCGAGGAACTTGATCGCCGTCTGCGGCGACACCTGTGCCAGCCGCACCTCGTGGGCGATGTCGGCGGCCTCGGCGTCGGTGTCGCCCAGCACGAACGTCGCCGCGGGCAGGATCAACAGGTCGTCGCGGCGCCGGCCGAACCCGGCCAGGCGGCCCTTCACGTCGGCGTAGAACGCCTGGCCGGCCTCCAGCGTGCCGTGCCGGGAGAAGATCGCGTCGGCGGCCGCGGCGGCGAAGTCACGGCCGCGGTCGGAGTCGCCGGCCTGGAAGATGACCGGTCTGCCCTGCGGGCTGCGCGGCACGTCGAACCGGCCGCTGATGTCGAAATGCTGGTCGTTGAACGAGAACTCGCCGGCGTGCGGGTCCGACAGGAACCGGCCGGTGTCCTTGTCGGCGACGATGGCGTGCTCGGGCCAGGAGTCGAACAGTGTGTGCGCGGCCGACAGGAAGCTCTCGGCGCGGGTGTAGCGCTGGTGCTCGGGCAGGAAGCCGCCGCGGCGGAAGTTCTCGCCGGTGAACGCATCCCACGACGTCACCACGTTCCAGGCGGCGCGGCCGCCGGAGAGGTGGTCCAGCGACGCGAACTGCCGTGCCACCTCGTAGGGCTCGTTGAACGTCGAGTTGATGGTGCCGGTCAGGCCGAGCCGGTCGGTGACGGCGGCCAGCGCCGCCAGCACGGTGAAGGTGTCCGGCCGGCCGACGACGTCCAGATCGTAGATCTGGCCGTTCTGTTCGCGCAGCCGCAGCCCCTCGGCCAGGAACAGGAAGTCGAACTTGCCCCGCTCGGCGGTCTGCGCGAAGTGCACGAACGACGAGAACTCGATGTGGCTGCCCGAATTCGGGTCGCTCCACACCGTGGTGTTGTTGACGCCGGGGAAGTGCGCGGCGAGGTGGATCTGCTTGATCGGCTTGCTCATCGGTAAATCCTCGGCGGGTCAGGCGGTCGCGTACCGGTTGGCGGGCCGGGGCAGGCCCAGCGCCGCGCGAAGGATGGGATCGTGTCGGTCCGGCAGCACGCCGCGCCGGGCCAGCTCCGGGGTCAGTGCCTCGGTGATCTGGACCAGGTCGTGCGGCAGCGCCGCCGGGCGCAGGCGGAACCCGGTGAGCCCGGCCGCGCGCCAGTCCACCAGCAGATCGGCCAACTGGGCCGCGGTGCCGGCGAAAACCGCTGCGTCGCTGGTGAACTCGGCAAAGTCGTCGAGTCGCTGCTGGCGGGCGGCGGCGTCGAGGGCGGTGTCGTCGAGGTGGACCAGCAGATCGGCGAACACCCGCACCGGGGTGGCCTCCCCGCGCAGCGCGGCGATGGCGGCCACCGCCTCGGCGGCCTCGTCGCGGGTGCGGGGCGTGACGAACGCGATGTCGGCGTTGCCCGCGATGAAGGCCCGGCTCTCGGTGCCGGTGTCCAAGGCGGCGACCAGCGGCTGGCCCTGCGGCGGGCGTGGGGTGATGGACGGGCCCTTCACCGAGAACCAGGCGCCCTCGAAGTCGATGTAGTGCAGCTTGGTCCGGTCGACGAACCGTCCGGTGGCGGCGTCGCGGATCTCGGCGTCGTCCTCCCAGCTGTCCCACAGCCGGCGCAGCACCTCGACGTAGTCGGCGGCCTCGGCGTAGAGGTCGGCGGCCGAATCCGGGGCGGGACGCCTGCCGAAGTGCCGGGCCGCCGCCGGGTCGGCCGTCACGTCGACACCGATGCCGGCGCGGCCGGTGCTGACGTAGTCCAGTGTGGCGATGGCCTTGGACAGGTGGAACGGTTCGGTGTGGGTGGCCACCGCCGTCGGGATCAGGCCGATGTGCGTGGTCCGCGGGGCCACCCGGGAGGCGATCAGCACCGCGTCGAGCCGGCCCAGCGGCTCCCCGGGCGTGGGGGCCAGTGCATCGGAGAACGTGACGAAGTCCAGGCCGCCGCGTTCGGCCCGGGTGACCAGGTCGACCCAGTAGCCGGGGGTGACGACGTCGGCGGGGCGGGCGTCGGGCAGCCGCCACGAGCCTGGATGCCAGCCCGTCCCGCGCAGTGCCACGGCCAGGCGAACAGGAACCTCAGATGTCACTGGCGCTGCCTTCCACTCGATCGAGGTGACAGTGACAACGGTGCCCGGTGCGGCCGGAATTCCCCATGGTTGTGCTCAGCGCCAGCCGAATGCCGCGCCGATCACCCGCCGGCGCGGCGGGTGATCTGCTTCTTGATCTTCTCCGGCAGCGCGTCGGCCACGGCGAGACTGGGCAGCAGGTCGGGTTCGAGCATCAACGCCCGGAACACGGTGCCGATCGTCACGGTGTGGTCCGGGCGGTCGATCACGTCGATCGCGTCGCCGGTGCGCACCGCGCCCGGGCTGATGACCCGGAAGTACGCGCCGGGCAGGCCGGCGGCGGTGAAGGTCTTGATCCAGCGCGGGATGTCCAGCCAGGTGGCGAACGTCTTGCAGGGGGTGCGCGGGCTGGTGACCTCGAGCACCAGGCCGTCGCTGCCCACCGCCCAGCGTTCCCCGACCAGGCAGGCCGTCAGGTCCACCCCGGTCGTGGTCAGGTTCTCCCCGAACATTCCGTTGGTCAGCGGCCGCTCCAACTGGGCCTGCCAGCCGTCGAGGTCTTCCCGCGCGTAGGCGTAGACGGCCTGGTCGTCGCCGCCGTGGTGGCGGTCGTTGCCGATCGAATCGCCCACCAGGCCGCTGCCCAGCCCGCCCTTGCGGGGGCCGGGCGCGCGCACGGCCAGCGGGTCGGTGCTGGGCCGTTTGTCGATCCCGGTGCGCAGCCCGCTGAGGTCGGTCAGTTCCGCGGCCGTGTTCACGCTGAGCACCGATGGCATGCCCAAGGCTAACCGCCGACGCGCTGCCCTTCCTGTCGCCGGTCTTCCCGCCCGCCGTACCCCCGGCAGCCGGTAGCGTGCTTTGGCGGTCAGCACCGACGACAGCGCCGCCACGATGCGCGACAGTCGTCAGCAGATACCGCCGACCGATCGGAGACCGCGCGTGACACCACCGCCGGAGGCCACCCCGAGGATCGACGGCTGCCGCCTGGTCGTCGAGGCACTGAAACTCAACGGCGTCGACACCATCTACGGCCTGGTCGGGATCCCGATCACCGACCTGGCGCGCGTCGCGCAGGCCGAGGGCATCCGCTTCCTGGGGTTCCGCCACGAGAGCGCCGCCGGGCACGCCGCCGCGGCCGCCGGGTTCCTCACCGGCAAGCCGGGCATCTGCCTGACCGTGTCGGGGCCCGGGTTCCTCAACGGGCTGGTGGCGCTGGCCAACGCCACCACCAACTGCTTCCCGATGATCCAGATCGCCGGTTCCAGCGAGCGCCACATCGTCGACCTGGCCCGCGGCGACTACGAGGAACTCGACCAGCTCGCCGTCGCCAAGACCCTGGCCAAGGCCGCCTACCGGGTGGACCGCGCCTGCGACATCGGGCTGGCCGTGGCCCGCGCGATCCGCACCGCCACCTCGGGCCGCCCCGGCGGGGTGTACCTCGACATCCCGGCCGCCGTGCTGGCCGAGGTGCTCGATGCCGGCGCCGCCACGCTGCGGCAGGTGGTGGATCCGGCGCCGCGGCTGCTGCCGGCACCCGAGGCCGTCGACCGGGCCGTCGCGCTGCTGGCGGAGGCGCAGCGGCCGCTGGTCGTGCTCGGCAAGGGCGCCGCCTACGCCAGGGCCGACGAAGCGATCCGCCGTTTCGTGGAGGCCACCGGCGTGCCGTTCCTGCCGATGTCGATGGCCAAAGGCCTGC
Organism: Mycolicibacterium sp.; assembly: GCA_050250295.1. Taxonomy (GTDB): domain Bacteria; phylum Actinomycetota; class Actinomycetes; order Mycobacteriales; family Mycobacteriaceae; genus Mycobacterium. Next base: position 35,229 of record JBFWOX010000023.1, on the reverse strand, counting down.
TGCCCGACGACCATCCGCAGTCGGCCGCGGCGGCTCGCTCGTTGGCGATGCGGCAGGCCGACGTGGTGATGCTGGTGGGGGCCCGGCTGAACTGGCTGCTGGGGCACGGCCAGGCGCCGCAGTGGAACCCCGATGCCCGGTTCATCCAGGTGGAGATCGACCCGACCGAGCTGGACAGCAACCAGACCATCGCCGCCCCGCTGGTCGGCGACATCGGCTCGGTGCTGGCCGCGCTCGACGCCCACCCCGGCTCGGTGCGGATCACCGCCGACCCCGGGTGGCGGAAGACGCTGGCGGACAAGACCGCCCAGAACAAGGCGAAGATGGCGGCTCGGCTGGCCGCCGACACCGAGCCGATGGGCTTCTACTCGGCGTTGCGCGCGGTCCGCGAGGTGTTCGCCGAGCACCCTCGGGTGTGCCTGGTCAACGAGGGCGCCAACACGCTGGACTACACCCGCAACGTCATCGACATGCACCGGCCCCGGCGCCGACTGGATTGCGGCACCTGGGGAGTGATGGGCATCGGCCTGGGCTACGCGGTCGCCGCGGCCGTGGAGACCGGGGAGCCGGTGGTCGCGATCGAGGGCGACAGCGCGTTCGGGTTCTCCGGCATGGAGTTCGAAACCGTCTGCCGCTACCGGCTGCCGGTCACCGTGGTGGTGTTCAACAACGGCGGGGTCTACCGCGGCGACGACGTCAACCCGGTCTCCGCCGAACCCGCCCCGACCGCGCTGACCCCCGCCCGTTACCACCTGCTCGCCGAATCCTTCGGCGGCACAGGAATTTCCGTCCGCACCCCGGACGAACTCGCCGCCGCCCTGGCGAAGGCGATCACGTCGGGTGTGCCGACGCTGATCGACTGCGCCATCGACCCGGCCGACGGCACCGAGAGCGGACACCTGACCCACCTGAACCCCGCGGTGGCCACCACCCCCAGGGCCGACGCACCCGGGAAGGATCAGCCATGACCCTCGACGGCATCCTCGCCACGACCGCGCGGCGGCACCCCGAGCGCACCGCGCTGATCCACGGACCCGACCGGGCCGCGCTGAGCTACCGCGCCCTCGACGACGCCGTCACCGACGTCGCCGGCGCGCTGAGCCGCGGCGGCCTGCACGCCGGGGACGTGGTCGGGTTGCGGGCCGCCGGGTCACCCGCCTACGTCGTCGGCCTGCTGGGTGCGGCCCGGGCCGGGCTGACCGTGTCCCCGCTGGACCCGGCGCTGCCCGCCGCGGTGGCCCAGCAGCGCCTGGACATGCTCGGGGCACGAATCCTGTTGGACGGCACCGAAACCGCTCCGGCCGGCGGGTGCCCGGTCTGGACGCTGTCCGGCACCGGGCTGCACACCGGGGCGGCCCCGCGGGACATCACCGCCCCAGCGGGGCTGGCCCCCGGCGACGCGATGATCATGCTGACCTCCGGCACCACCGGAACCCCGAAGATGGTGCCGTGGACTCACGCCGCCATCGCCGCCGCCGTCGACGCCGTCGCGCGCACGTACGGGTTGACCGAGGCCGACGCCACCGTGGCGGTGATGCCGCTGTTCCACGGGCACGGGCTGATCGCCGTGCTGCTCACCAGCCTGGCCGTCGGCGGCACCGTGGCGCTGCCGGCGCGGGAACGCTTCAGCGCCAGCACGTTCTGGGAGGACATGGCCGCGGTGAAGGCCACCTGGTACACCGCGGTGCCCACCATCCACCAGATCCTGCTGGCCCGCACCGAGCCCGGCGGACCCGACGCCGGGCGCGCGGTCACGGGGCTGCGGTTCATCCGCAGCTGCAGCGCGCCGCTGTCCCCGGCGGTGGCCGAGCGCCTGGAGGCGACGTTCGGGGCGCCGGTGGTGCAGGCCTACGGGATGACCGAGGCCACCCACCACATCAGCGGCAGCGCGCCGGGCGACGAGCCCGCCCGCAGGCAGCGCTCCGTCGGGCGGCCGGTCGGTGCGACCGCGCGCATCGTCGACGGCGAGATCCAGGTGAGCGGGCCGACGATCGCCCGCGGCTACCTCGGCGACCCCGCGCTGTCGGCCGGCGCGTTCACCGAAGGCTGGCTGCGCACAGGCGATCTCGGCGTCATCGAGGACACCGGGGAGCTGGTGGTGACGGGCCGGATCAAGAACATCATCAACCGCGGCGGCGAGAAGATCTCCCCCGAGCGGGTCGAGGAGGTGCTCGTCGCGTGCCCCGGCGTCACCCAAGCGGCGGTGTTCCCGCTGCCCGATCCGGTGTACGGCGAACGCGTGGCCGCCGCGGTGGTGGGCACCGACGTCACCGCCGGGGAACTGACCGCCCAGGCCCGGGCGCGGCTGGCGCCGTTCGAGGTGCCCGAACACATCGCGGTGATCGACGAGCTGCCGCTGACCGCCAAGGGTGCCGTCGACCGCGCCGCCCTGGTCGGCCGATTCGGTTGAGCGGCAACCCCGTTCGGCTGAGCATCGGCTACTCGTCGAGCAGCTCCCACTTGTCGTCCTCGCCGACCGGCGTGGCGGTCACCCGCACGGTGCGCTCGTCGCCGTCCTCGTCGGCGGCGACGCAGTCCAGCGTCTGGCCCACCTCGACCGCCTCGAGGCCCTCACCGCACGTCACCGTCACGGGGAAGCCGAGCTGCTCGGTCAGCGCCGCCGACAGCGTGGCGCCGGTGTCGGTGAGCTCGTAGAGCGTGTCGATGGTCTTGAAGTTCACGTTGTAGTCGTCGTCGGTCACCGTCGACTCGACCCGGACCTTCTGGTCGCCGACGGACGCGGTGCACACGAAGGTGTCGCCCTTGCCCGGAGGCGGCGACTGTTCGGGGCATTCGACCGACGACACCTTCTCCGACAGCGACTCGTAGCTGGAGTTCAGTTCGTCGGTGATCGCCGTCTCGAGTTTGCCGTAATCCAGGCCGCCGCCGGTGGACGCCGAGAACTGGCATCCGGACAGCAGCAGGGCGCCACAGGTCAGCAGCAGAGCCGACGCGGTGCGCACGGCCGGGGGCGAAAGCAGCGCCATGGGACATCCTCGGTGTCTCCGGACAGGTCGTCAGAATCGTAGTGAGCCCTTAGCCCCAGGTAAAGACCTAGTTTGACGCGCGCGTCACAATCCGGCGATGTCGTCGGGCACGTCCACCGCGTACTGCTCGAGCACACCGAGCCCCACCACGTCGAGCGTGCGTTCGTGGGTGGAGGCCAGCACCACCGGGCAGGCATAGCCGTCCTCGTGGGCCCGTAGCCAGTTCAGCGCGGTCACGCACCACCGGTCACCCGGCGACAGGCCGGGGAACCGGTAGGCCGGCATCGGGGTGGACAGGTCGTTACCGATCGAACGCTGGTGTTCGAGGAACTCGGCGGTCACCACCGCGCAGATCGTGTGCCTGCCGAGATCCTCGTCGCCGGTGCTGCAGCAGCCGTCGCGGTAGAAACCGGTGAGCGGTTCGGTACCGCACGGCTCCAACGATCCGCCCAACACATTGCGCTCAGCCACCGACCCAGTATGGCCCGCGCTCAGATGCTGAGCCTGCGGTAGCGCTGCAGCCGGCGCAGTCCCGGCGCCGCCGCCTGACCGGGCACCGGGGCCAGCGCGGCGTCGAGCCGGGCCTGCACGTCGTCGACGTCGAGATCCGTGCCGATCGCCACCAACGCGTTGGCGACCGACCGCGGGGGCGCCGCGGCGATGTGCACCGACGGGCCGACCACGTTGGCGACGTAGGTGCGCACGCTGCTGCGGTAGCGCACGGCCACGGTGCCTTTCACCCGGTACACCCCCGCCGGCGGCTGTTCGAGCAGATCGATGACCGCACCCGGGTCGACGCACCCGTTGCTGCGCGCGGTCACCGAGACCGCGTGCACATGGTCATGGTCGCGGGCGTGGTCATGGTGATGGTCCTGCGAGGCATCGGTGTCGGTGTCGTCGATGAGGAGCTCACGGAATGTCAGCTGGCCGCCGGGGTCGGTGGCGGCCACGTCGTAGAGCAGGGCCGGGTCGATCCGCCCCGCGGTGGCGCCGACGATCTGCGCGTGCGGGTTGCGGTCCCGGACCCGGTCCTCGATCCGGGTCAGCGTGGCGGCCCGGTCGGCCTCGGGCACCTGGTCGAGCTTGTTGACCACCACCAGCGTCGCCGCCCCGTACCGGGCCGGGGGCGTCGCGTCGCGGTCGACGGTGTCGAAGTGCGTTGCCGCATCGAGCACGTCGACCACGCCGCCGGGGCGGACCCGGTCCACCCCGCTGAACCGGATGATCCGGGATATCGCCACCGGGTCGGCCAGGCCGCTGGCCTCCACGATGATGGCGTCGAGGTCCAGCTTGGGGTCGGCCAGCTTGGCCAGCGCGATGTCGAGACCACCCTCGTCGGGCAGGCAGCAGATGCAGCCGCCGGCGATCGACGCCGGCTCGTCCACCTGCCCGGTGACCAGCCCGGCGTCGACGTTGAGAGCACCGAAGTCGTTGATCACCACCCCCACCCGCGCACCGGTGCTGCGCAGCACGTGGTTGAGCAGGGTGGTCTTACCGGCGCCGAGGTAGCCCGTCAGCGCGATGACCGGGATCGCTTGCACGCAACTCCTTCCACACCCGGTGACGATCCTGCCGGATCGGCCCGAACAACGGGCACCGTACATCCGGCGCGCCGGCACCGCCCTCGGTACTATGGTCGTCCGCGCTTCGGCGCCCAACCGAAGGATGTGGATGCAGGGGTGGTCGGTCAGCGATACGGAGCCAACGGCGCTCAGCCGGACGCTCCTCGTCGGCCCGACCGATCCCGCTGACGGGACGGGCCTGTTCGATGCCGAACCCCGGGTGCTCAAGGCGCTGCTGCGGATGTCGGAAGCGGTGTTGCGCGCCGAGCAGTTCGACGACGTGCTGGCGGTCATCGGTGAGCAGGCGCTGTCCGCGCTCGGTGCGGCCTCGTTGTCGATCAGCCGCCTCGACCCGCTCAACAGCACGCTGACCGCCCTCGTCACCGTGGGTGACCCGATCGCGACGGGGCAGTGCGGCGCCGGGCTGGCGGTGCCTGTCGTCTACGGCGACTCGATGTGGGGGGAGCTGCGGGCGCTGGGCGGTCCCGGCCGCACGTTCGACGACGCCGACGCCCGGCTGCTGCACTCCATCGCCGCGCACACCGCCGTGGCCATCGGCCGTGCCGAGCTGTTGACCACGATGCGGGCCTACGCGCTGCAGGACCCGCTGACCGGTATCGCCAATCGTCGCGCCGTCGACCAGTGGTTGGACCAGATCGATTGGCAGGCAACGTCTCCGGCGTTGCTGATGTGCGACCTGGACGGCTTCAAGAAGATCAACGACCGCGACGGGCACCCCGCCGGGGACGCGCTGTTGCGTGGTGTCGCCGCCGTGCTGGACCGCTGCGCCGGGACCATCGACGGGGCGAAGGCCGCGCGGATGGGCGGCGACGAGTTCTGCGTGCTGCTGTCCGACGCCACCCTGGCCTCGGCCCAGGTGTTCGCCGACGACGCGACGCAGGAGATCCGCGCCGTCGTGGATCCTGCGGTGACGGTGTCGTGGGGCGCCGCCGTGGCGGGCCCGCAGAGCCGCAGCGGCGCCGAGCTGTTGGCCGCCGCCGACGCCGCGCTGCTGGAGGCCAAGCGTCAGGGACCCGCCCGGTACAGCACCGCCGCGGTGACCACCGCGGTGCCCGACGGCATCGACCGGCGCTCCACGTCGGCCCGAGGTATCGCCGCGCTGCCCGCGGCGATCGTCGGGATCCTCTCGGGCCGTGAGCGTTTGACGGTGCTCGAGGCGCTGGAGATCCTCGCCCTGCAGGCCCAGCAGGCCGTCGGCACCGCCGCGTGGTCGATCTCGCTGTGCTCGGCCGACGGCACCGCGGTCGACTCGGTGCGCAGCGTGGACAGTGTGCGCAAGGAGTCCGGGCTGTCGGTGCTGACCGACCTCGGGCCCAGCCACTATGCGCTGGCCGACTATCCCGCCTCGGCGCGGGCGATCGCCGACGGGTCGACGTTCGTGGCGGCGGTCGGGCTGGACGGATCCGATCCCGCCGAGGTCGCGCTGCTGACCAAGCTCGGCTACCGGGCGGTGCTGGGGGTCGGCGTGATGGCGGGCAGCTGCCGGTACCTGCTCGAGCTGTACTCCCACGACGGGCACGCCCACCTCGTCGAGATCGCACCGCACATCGAGGTGCTGGCGGCCTACTGCGTGTCCCGATCGGCGGTGTGCTGAACCGCCGGCAACTGGTTCTTGACCACGACACCGTCCTTGACGATGACGGCCAGGTTCTTCGCCGGGTCGGCCAGCAGGCCGAGGTCGGCGGTCGGGTCACCGGCCACCAGCAGCACATCGGCCCAGGCGCCCGGGGTGATCTCGCCCAGCCGCGCGTCCCGGTAGGGGTCGCGGTCCCCGGCCAGCCGGAACAGCGCGGCGTTGCCGGAGGTCACCATCTTCAGCGCCGCGAGGTTGCCCATGTAGTTGCCCAGCCGCGCCAGCATCGTGCTCTGCAGGTCGTCGCGGTCCGGCTCGAACAGCAGGTCGGTGCCCCACGCCACGTTCACGCCGTGCTTGGTCGCCCACTGGTACAGCTGGTCGGTGCCCGCGCAGATCTCGCGGTTCTTGGCCGCGCTGTCGGGGTTCATGAAGCTGTGGTCGTGCTCGGCGAACGGCTGCGTGGACAGCCAGACCCCGCGCTCGGCGAGCAGGGCGATGGTCGGTTCGTCGGCCAGATGCCCGTGCTCGATGGACTTCACCCCGGCCTCGACGGCGCGCCGGATCCCGGTCACGTTGTACACGTGGGTGGCCACGTAGGTGCCGTAGTCCTCGGCGGCCTGCACCGCGGCCCGCAGCTCGGGCGCGGTGAACTGCACCGTGTACAGCGGGTCGTACAGTGACGCGGCGCCGCCCCCGACCATCAGCTTGATCTGCGAGGCGCCCAGCTTGAGCTGTTCGCGGACCGCTGCCAGCACCCGCTCGGTACCGTCGGCCACCCGCATGAAGCCGATCTGCTCGGCCCGGGACTCGCTGCCGCCGAGTGCGGTCGGCCGTTCGTAGACGAAGCCGAAGTCGCCGTGGCCGCCGGTCTGCGACACCGCGGCCTGGCTGGGATAGATGCGCGGCCCCAGTTCCGGTTCCTTGTCGATCACCGTCTTGATGCCGGCGGTGTCACCGGCCATGTCACGCACGGTGGTGAACCCGCGCAGCAGCGTGTCCTTGGCCCTGGCCAGGGTGGCGGCGGCCAACTGCGTCTGTGACCCCATCACCAGGTCGATCAGCGTATTGGCCATGCCGACCAGGTGCACGTGGGCGTCGGTCAGCCCGGGTATCAACGTGTGCCCGGCGCCGTCGATGACGGTGGTGCCGTCGGTCTCGGCCACCGGCGAGGACTCCACCGCGGTGATCCTGCGCCCGTCGATCAGCACGTGACCGTCGGTCAACCCGTCGGAGAGCCCGTCGAAGATCCGGACGTTCTTGATCAGCAGACGCTGCCCCACTGCACCCTCCCTTTCGCTGAGCCGCCTCCGAGTATGGTCGAGGCGGGCGCCGGATCCGGTGTCGAATCGCCGGGCGCCCGAGAAAGGCGGTTGCGCAATGAGATTCGGTGAAGCATGAGATTCGCAATCATCGGAGCGACCGGCCTGGTCGGGTCGAAGGTCGCCGGAGTGCTGGAGAGCGCGGGCCACGAGGTCACCGGGGTGTCCCGGTCCTCCGGGGTGGACGTGGTGACCGGCGACGGCCTGGTCGAGGCGCTGACGGGCAGCGACGTGCTGGTCGATGTCACGAATTCCCCGTCGTACGAGGACGACGCAGTGCTGGCGTTCTTCACCGCGGCTTCGGCGAACCTGGTGGCGGCGACGGTGGCGACGGGGGTGGGCCACTACGTGGCGCTGTCGATCGTCGGCGTGGAGGGGCTGCCGGACAGCGGCTACATGCGGGCCAAGGTGGCCCAGGAACGGACCATCACCCAGTCGGGAGTGCCGTACACGATCGTGCGGGCCACCCAGTTCCACGAGTTCGCCGACGACATCGTGACGTCGCTGACCGTCGGCGAGGAAGTGCGCGTCCCCGACGCCCGGATCCAGCCGGTCGCCGCCGACGAGGTCGCCGCGTTCGTGGCCGAGGTGGCGCAGCGGGACCCGGCCAACGGGATCGTCGACATCGGCGGGCCGGACACGCTGGCCTTCGCCGAACTGGCCGGCGCCGTGCTGGCTGCCCGCGGGGACACCGCCACCGGCGTCGTCGTCGACCCGTCGGCCAGGTATTTCGGCACCCCGCTGGGGGACACCAGCCTGGTCACCATCCTCGACAGCGCCACGATCGCGCCCACCCGGTTCGCTGACTGGCTGGCCGGTCGGACACCGAAAAGCCGGGCCTGATCACCACTTCAGGCCCGGCCCTTCGCCACCGTCAAGTCGTCGGTTCTTGGTCGCTCCGTGCGGGGTTACGGCGCCGGGATCGACGCGCAACCCAGGCCCGGGATGCAGCCGCTGGCACCGCCGGGGCCGGCGCTGCCGCCGGGGCCGCCGGGGGCCAGGCTGCCACTGGCACCGCCAGGTCCGGCCGTGCCTGCGGGTCCGCCGGGGATGGCGCCGGTGGCGCCCTCGGGGCCGGCCGCACCGCTCACCCCGCCGGGGTTGGTGCTGCCGCTGACGCCGCCGGGTCCGGCTTCACCCGCCGGTCCGCCCGGGATGGCGCCCTCGGCGCCGCCGGGTCCGGCGGTGCCGCCCGGCAGCACCGCACACGGTGTGCCGTCCGGGTTGAAGCACGGCGGCGGCGCCGGCTGCGCGGAGGCCAGGGGCGCGGCAGCGATGGCGGTGGCTGCGGCACCCGCGAAGATCATGGATCCGATAACTCGGGGGAATGATGTGTTGTGTCGCATGGCTAAGCAATAGCCCGCCAGTGCCCGATCGAAACCCCTTGCACCCGGAAAATCGCGGTGGCTACGCACCCAGCGAGGCATCGGCCACATCCAGCGCGCGGTCCAGGATCGCCACCCCCTCGCGGGCCTGCTCCTCGGTGACGATGCACGGCGGCACCACATGGATGCGGTTGTAGTTGGCGAACGGCAGCAGGCCGAGCTTCTTGCACTCGGCGATCACCGCGTTCATCGCGGCGCTGGAGCTGCCGTACGGTGCCAGCGGTTCCCGGGTCTGCCGGTCGGCCACCAGCTCGACGGCCCAGAACACGCCGGTGCCGCGGACCTCTCCCACGCTGGGGTGCCGGGCGGCCAGGTCGCGCAGCGCGGGGCCGAGCACTTCGCTGCCGATGCGGGCCGCGTTCTCGACGATGCCCTCCTCGGCCATCGCGGTGATGGTCGCCACCGCGGCGGCCGTGGCCAGCGGGTGACCCGAGTAGGTCAGCCCGCCCGGATAGGCCCGGTGGGCGAAGGTCTCGGCGATGTGCGGTCCGATCGCCACGCCGCCGAGCGGCACGTAGCCGGAATTGACGCCCTTGGCGAACGTCATCAGGTCGGGCACCACGTCGAAATGCTCGATGGCGAACCATTTGCCGGTGCGGCCGAACCCGGCCATCACCTCGTCGGCGATGTAGACGATGCCGTACTCGTCGCACAGCGCGCGCACCCCGGCCAGATAGCCGGCCGGCGGCACCATGATGCCCGCCGTGCCGGGGATCGACTCCAGGATGATCGCCGCGATGGTCGACGGGCCCTCCATCCGGATGAGGTTCTCCAGGTGGGCCAGGGCCCGCTCGGATTCCTCGGCCTCGGTGGTGGCGTGGAACTGCGAGCGGTACAGGAACGGGCCGGAGAAGTGCACGACACCCGCGTTGCCGTGATCGTTGGGCCAGCGCCGCGGATCTCCGGTCAGGTTGATCGCGGTCTCGGTGCCGCCGTGATACGAGCGGTACCGCGCCAGCACCTTGTAGCGGCCGGTGTGCAGGCGGGCCATCCGCACCGCGTGCTCGACCGCGTCGGCGCCACCGTTGGTGAAGAACACCTTGTTCAGCTCGCCGGGGGTGCGCTCGGCGATCAGCCGCGCCGCCTCGGAGCGGGCGTCGTTGGCGTGCTGCGGAGCCACGGTGCACAGCTTGGCCGCCTGCTCGGCGATCGCGGCGACGACCTTCGGATGTTGATGCCCGATGTTGGTGTTCACCAACATCGACGAGAAGTCCAGCAGCCGGTTGCCGTCGCCGTCCCAGACGTGGCAGCCCTCCGACGCCACGATCGTCATCGGCGAGATCTCGGCCTGGGCCGACCAGGAGTGGAACACGTGAGCGCGGTCGAGCTCGTAGGTACGCGCGGCCTCGGCGCGCGCAGCCTCGACACTGAGCCCGTTGGGCAACAACGAGGTGGTTTCCAGCACAGACATGACCGTAGAGACCTAACCGTTCTGAGGAAAGCCGAGATTGATGCCGCCGTGGCTGGCGTTGGATTGCACGCTCCGCGCGCTGGGGTCGAGCCAGCGGGCGGTGATGGCCTTTTGTCGGGTGTAGAAGTTCACGCCGTCCTGGCCGTGGGCGTGGGAGTCGCCGAACAGCGAGTGCTTCCAGCCGCCGAAGCTGTAGTAGGCCATCGGGACCGGGATCGGCACGTTGATGCCGACCATGCCGACCTCGACCTCGTTCTGGAACCGCCGGGCGGCGCCGCCGTCGTTGGTGAAGATCGCGGTGCCGTTGCCGTAGGGGTTGCCGTTGATCAGCTCGAGGGCCTCGTCGTAGGTCTCGACGCGGACGACGGACAGCACCGGGCCGAAGATCTCGTCGGTGTAGACGCTCATGTCCGGGGTGACGTTGTCGAGCAGGGTCGGGCCGAGCCAGAACCCGTCTGGATCCCGCTCGGAGGCATCCTCGCTACCGACCTGGCGGCCGTCGACGACGACCTTGGCGCCCGCGGCTTCCCCGGCGTCGATGTAGGAGGCCACCTTGTCGCGGTGGGCCTTGGTGACCAGCGGGCCCATGTCCGAGTTCTTGGTGCCGTCGCCGGTGCGCAGGGCGACGGTCCGCTCGGTGATCTTGGCGACCAGGTCGTCGGCGATGGGACCCACCGCGACGGCGGCCGAGATCGCCATGCAGCGTTCCCCGGCCGAGCCGAAGCCGGCGTTGACCATGGCGTCGGCGGCCAGGTCCAGGTCGGCGTCGGGCAGGATCACCGCGTGGTTCTTGGCCCCGCCCAGGGCCTGCACCCGCTTACCGGTGGACGTCGCGGTGGTGTAGACGTACTGCGCGATCGGGGTCGAGCCGACGAAGCTGATGGACTTGATCTTCGGGTTGGTCAGCAGCTCGTCGACGGCGGTCTTGTCGCCCTGCAGGACGTTGAACACCCCGTCGGGCAGCCCGGCTTCCTTCCACAGCCGCGCGAGCCACAGCGAGGCCGACGGGTCCTTCTCCGACGGCTTGAGCACCACGGTGTTGCCGGTGGCGATCGCGATGGGGAAGAACCACATCGGGACCATGGCGGGGAAGTTGAACGGGGAGATGATGCCGACCGGGCCCAGGGGCTGGCGGATGGAGTAGACGTCGACCTTGGTGGAGGCGTTCTCGGTGAAACCGCCCTTGAGCAGGTGCGGGATACCGCAGGCGAACTCGACGACCTCCTGGCCGCGCGACACCTCGCCCAGGGCGTCGGAGAGCACCTTGCCGTGCTCGCTGGTGATGATCGCGGCCAGCTCGTCCTTGCGGGCGTTGAGCAGCTCCCGGAACGCGAAGAGCACCTGGGTGCGCTTGGCCAGTGAGGTGTCCCGCCACGCCGGGAACGCCGCCGCGGCCGCGTCGATCACCTTCTGCGCGTCGGTCACACTCGCCAGCGCGACCTGCCCGGTCACCACCCCGGTCGCCGGGTTGGTCACCGGTGCGGTGGCGTCACTGGCGCCGGCGAACGGCTGATTGTCGAACCAATGGGTAATCGTCTGCATGTCACCCAGTGTGGGGCTGGCAGTATCTATCCGGCTTTGACACAGTGTCGCTGAGATTGATCCGGGCCTTACATTGTGTAAATGGCGTTGACGGTGGGTGAGGTGGTGGCGCTGCCGGTCGTGCAGGCGGGCGCCCCCGAGGTGCTCTCGGACCGGCGCTGGGACGAGCCGCTGCGCTGGGTGCACGGCAGCGACCTGGCCGACCTGTCGGCGCTGCTGCAGGGCGGCGAGCTGGTGCTCACCACCGGGGCGGCGCTGGCGCGCTCCCCGCGAAAGTATCTGCAGCGCTTGGCATCCGCTGGTGCGATCGGGGTGATCGTCGAGTTGGGGACCCGGGTGGCCGAGTTGCCGCGCAGCGCCGGGCCGACCGCGGAGGACCTCGACCTGACGCTGGTGGTGCTGCACCGCTCGATCCGGTTCGTCGACGTCACCGAGGCCGTGCACCGGCGGATCGTGGCCGAGCAGTACGAGGCGGTGGCGTTCGACCGGCGGGTGCACGAGACGTTCACCGAACTCAGCATGAAGCGGGTCTCGGTGGCCGGCATCGTCGACGCCGCCGCCCGGATGCTGTCCGAACCCGTTGTGCTGGAGGATCTTTCGCATCATGCGTTGGCGGTGTCGGCCGACGCGCACGCCGACGTGCTGGTCGACTGGGAACGCCGGTCCCGGCGCAACCCGGGCGCCGAGGGGTGGGCGGTGACCGCGGTCGGTCCACGTACCGAGGAGTGGGGCCGGCTGGTGGTCCCGCAGCAGCCCGCCGACTCCGCCCGCGCGACGATGGTGCTGGAGCGGGCCGCGGCGGCGCTGGCGCTGCACCGGATGGTCGAACGCGACCGCACCGGGCTGCAGCAGCAGGCCCAGAGCGGCCTGATCGACGACGTGCTGCGGGGCCGGATCACCGACGAACGCGAGGCCGCCGCGCGGGCACACGCGCTGGGGCTGCGGGCGGCAGCGCACTACCTGCCCGCGGTGGTGCGGGTGCAGCGGCACGGCCGCTCCGCCGACCCCGTCGCGCGGCACCGGCGCAACGTCGCGCTGCTGGACGCGGTCGCCCACACCGTCAACGCGGCCGGGCACAGCGGCCTGTTCACGCTGCGCGGCGACGGCGAGGTCGGCGCGGTGCTGGCGCTGCGCTCCGGCGGGCAGCCGGGCCGGGCGCTGACCGCTCTGGGGGAGGCGCTGCGCCGGGAGATCGCCCGCGTCGACGGTGCGGACAACGCCGTGCTGGCGCTGGCCGAACAGGAGGGCGCCGTCACCGACGCCGTCGCCGGCCTCGACGAGGCAGCCCACGTCGCCGAGGTGGCGGTGGCGATGGGCGGCACCCGGCCCTACTTCCGGGCCGCCGACACCCGGCTGCGCGGCCTGGTCACGCTGCTGCGCGACGACCGGCGGGTGCAGCGGTTCGCCGAGACCGAACTGCGGGCCCTGCTCGGCGACGACGACCGCGCCGAACCTTCCAGCCTGGAGGTGCTGCGCACCTACCTGGCGGTGGCCGGCAACAAGGTGGCCGCCGCCGACCGGCTGCACATCAGCCGCCCGGCGCTCTACAAGCGGCTGGCCGGCCTGCGCAAGCGGCTCGGCGTCGACCTCGACGACGGTGAGTCGATGGCGTCGCTGTACGTCGCGCTGCTGGTCCTCGACGTCCCGCGCCGCGGTTAGGGTGTGACGCCCTTGTAGGTGACGACCCGGTTGAACAGCGACGTCGAACCCCACACCCCGGAGCGCACGCTCTCCAGCAGCAGCGCCTGGCTGTGGTCGACGAACAGGTTCACCTCGGGGCCGAAGTTCTTGATGTACCACTCGAAGACCCGCGGATCGGCCGCCTCGAACATCACCCGGTCCAGGCCGATGGCCGCCGCCAGCGCGGCGGGCACGTCGGTGCGCCAGCTGCGCACCGACTCGGTGACGCCCTCGGACTCCAGGATGACGAAGTCCGCGCCCGCGCTCAGCGCGTCCCTGCCGAGGGCGATGGCGTGCGACACCGAACCCTGCCCCTCGGCCTCCAGCGCGTTCTCCGACGACGTGCCCCCCGCGCCGAACTGGATGCCGACCTCGGCCTTGACCGTCAGCCCGGTGCGCGCCGCGCGTTCCACCAGCCGCAGGTAGTCCGACGCGGGCAGGGCGATCATGCCCGCCGACACCTCGACCACGTCGAAACCCAGATCGGGCAGCGCGTCGAAGTACTGTTCCACCGCCTGCGGGCCCTGGGTGACCACCTTCTCGATCAGTCCACCCGCGCTCAGCTTCACCTCGGCGGCGTGGCTGATCTCGGCGATGCGGGTCAGCGCAGGGCGGGGCATCAGCGCGATCGCCGGGCCGGGGATCTTGAGCCAGTCGATGTACGGCCCGGCGATCTCGAACAGGTCCTCGAGATAGCGGGGTCCGGCGACCGTGTAGTAGGGCCCTCGGACCTCGGTGATGCCAGTGCTGCGCGGGCGGCCCTGCCGCTGGTTGACCGTCAGCCCGGGCAGCGCCCGCCAGTCCTGCTCGCTCATCGCAGGATCCTCTCGTGTCACGGTTTGCGGGGCGAGCCGTTGCCGTCGAACACCGCGACCGTCGGCTCGATCCCGTCCGCGCCGACGATCTCCTCCCACGCGTTGAACCCTTCCTGGAACGCTACGACGCCGGCCTCGGGCAGCGCGATCTCGATGGCCTCCAGGATCTCCTCGGCCGACACCCCCAGGTCGAGGGCCACCTTGATGTGGCTTTGGATATGGGCTTTCGACGCCCGCATCACCGTCAGGCTGACGATGAAGATCAGTTCCTTGGTGCGCCGGTCCAGCCTGCGCTGGTCCAGATACGCCCGTCCGACCAGGTTGTTGGCCGCCTGCAGCACCTCGAAATCGTGCTTGGCCATCACCTTGTGATACCGCAGGACGTATCCGCGATCGGACGCCATCTTGTCGATGTATTCCTGCCGCTGGTCAGCGGTCATGGTCGGCCTCCCCTTTCCGTCGTGGCTTCCCTTGTGGCGCTTCCCAGGTCGCGCTCAGCTCGGCCAGTGCGGCCGCTCCCGCGCGTTCGATGTGGACCTTGGCCGCCGCACCCGCGTCCGCGACCCGGCCCGCCACGGCGGCGTCGGTCAACAGCTCGAGCTCGGCCAGGCTCACCGCCTGGCGGCCGGGCCGGCGCAGCGAGAGCCCACGCAGCCGCTGCACCCGGGCGTGCAGACCGATCAGGGTGGCCCTGACGACGTCGTTGTGCGCGCCGGTCAGCAGCGCCTCGTAGAACTCGTCCTTGGCGGCCAGCCAGGCTTCCATCCCGCCGACGGCGAACGCGAGCGACAGCTGCTCGAACGCGGCGCGCAGCGCCGCCCGCTCCCGCGCGTCGGCCCGCTCGGCGAACCGTTCGGCCGCCAGCGTCTCCAGTGCGGACCGCAGCTCGTACAGCGCCGCGGCATCGTCGGCCGACAGCACAGCAACCACCGGTCCGCGATTGGCCACCGTCGTCACCAGACCCTCGGATTCCAGCTGCCGCAACGCTTCTCGCACCACCGTCCGGCTGACGCCGTAGCGCTCGGTGAGCGCGCGTTCCACCAGCCGGTCGCCGGGCGGGTACTCGGCGGCGACGATGGCCTCGCGCAGCCGCTCGACGAGCTGGCGCCGCAGCGGCGCAGCGACCGACCTCAGAGGTGCGGCCGCCGAGACGTCGCCCGTCACGACGGCGCCGACCAACCCGCCGGCGCCACGACGATGCCGTCGTCGTCGCTCCACAGCACGCCGCCGGGGTGGAACTGCACCGCCCCGAACGTCAGCGGGATGTCCAGGTATCCGCGGCCGGTCTTCCCGCTGCGCCGCGGGACCGTGCCGAGCGCCTTGACCCCGAGGTCGACCGCGGCCAGCGCCGCGGCATCGCGGGCCATGCCGTAGATGACGACCCCGGACCAGCCGTTGGCCGCGGCCATCGCGGCGTGCCGGTCGCCGATCAACGCGCAGCGCGGTGAGGCCTCGCCGTCGACCACCAGCACCGCGCCGTCGCCGGGCCCGCCGAGCACGTCCCGCAGCAGGGCGGTGTCGTCGACGCACTTGAGCGTCCGGATCGGGCCGCTGAACTCGCGCCTGCCGCCGAACTGGCGGAACTGCACCTGGCAGCACCCCAACTCCGGATGTGCATCGAGCAGGTCCGACGTGGCGGCCGCCGTGGGTGTCGGCATGGGTAGGGCCGTCATGTGGTGAGCTCGTTGACGATGGCGTCCTTCTGCTCGTCGGCGGTCTCGACGTCCCATTCGAGCAGCTCGGGCAGGTCGGTGTCGTAGGGCGACTTCTCGCCGCCGGCCCTGGCCAGGGTCTCGGAGCCCTCCTGGCTGGCCAGGTAGTGCACGAACAGCCGCGCCGCGTTCGGGTTGGCGGCTGTGGCGTTGAGCGCCAGCTGCATCTCGTCGGCGCAGGTGACCGGCGGCACGACGAACTCCACCGGCGCGCCGTCGTCGCGGGCCTCGGCGGTGATCGAGGCGATGTTCATCGGGAACACGGCGATCTCTCCGGCGCCCAGCGCGGCGGTGGCGGGGGACCCGCTGGCGTACACCTTGGGGTGCTGCGCCCCGACCTTGGCCAGGAAGTCGTCGCCCATGGCCTGGCCGATGGTGTACCAGTGGCCGACGTAGACCGGGGCCGACGCCGGGTCGGCGATGCCGATCCGGCCGGACCACCTC
This sequence comes from Mycolicibacterium sp., assembly GCA_050250295.1. Taxonomy (GTDB): domain Bacteria; phylum Actinomycetota; class Actinomycetes; order Mycobacteriales; family Mycobacteriaceae; genus Mycobacterium. Next base: position 18,775 of record JBFWOX010000023.1, on the reverse strand, counting down.
GGGTCGATGATGTCGGGCCAGTCGGTGGGCACCTCGTCGGGGCCGACCAGGTTGGTGTTGTACGCGATCCCGCGGATCTGCAAGCCCACCACCGCCGTTCCGGTGTCGGGCCGCAGGAACTCCTCGGGCAGCGTCCACGGGTAGCCCGGGATGCCGGCGTCGGCCAGCGGGGTGATCCAGCCCTGCTCACGGGCCCGGTCGAGGAAGGTGGTCTGGTTCATCAGCAGCACGTCGGCGCTGGGCGCGTTGGCGCCGATCTCGTTGGAGAAGCGCTGGATGATCTGCCCGCTGACGATCCGCACCACGTTGACGTTCACGCCGTACTTCTCGGTGAACGCGGCGGCGACGGCCTTGACCGCGGGTTCGGCGGGTGCGCCGTAGAGCGTCAGCGTGCCCTCCTCTTTGGCGGCGGCCACCAACTCCTCCAGCGTCTCGACGGTCTGGGCGGTCGGGGGCGCCGATGCGCCGCCGCCGGACCCGCAGCCCGTCAGGAGCAGGACCGCCGTCAGGACCGCGGCCGCCGCTCGGCGGCCAACTCGAATGCTGCGCATCAGGTCTCCTTCACACCGTTGGGCCGGGCCATCGAAACTGCAGCGACGTATGTCAGGCATATCGTATTCTTGTCATACAGTCAATCAATCAGAGTCATTGACTGTATGACGAACAGACCGTAATACTGCTGCTGTGCGCACCGCAGCGTCACTGACCGATCGGCTCCGATTCCGGCCGTTCACCGCCGTCGCGACCGTGATCACGGTCCTGGTCGCGACGCTGGCCGTCTATCCGGTCTTCCGGGTGATCCTCGGATTGGTCATGGAGAACGGCAGATTCAGCGCCGACCCGCTGCGGCGGGCCTTCGACGTGACCGACCTGGGCACCCTGCTGCTCAACACCGTCGTGGTCGTGGTGGTCAGCTCGGTCATCGCACTGGTGCTGGGCTCGATGCTGGCCTGGCTCAACGAGCGCACCGACGCCCGGATGGGCACCCTGACCGATTCACTGCCGCTGATCCCGTTCCTGTTGCCACCCATCGCCGGTGCCATCGGGTGGGTGCTGCTGCTGTCCCCGGAAGCCGGGCTGCTCAACGCCGTGTTGCGGGCCGGGATCGAATCGGTCACCGGGGCGCCGAGCGCCTTCGCGCTCGACATCTTCAGCTGGTACGGCCTGATCTTCGTCTACGTGCTCTATCAGGTGCCGTATGCGTTCATGATGGTCTCCGCGGCGCTGCGCAACCTCGACACCTCACTCGACGAGCAGTCCCGCGTCTGCGGTGGGGGCACCTGGCGCACGCTGTTCCGGGTGACGCTGCCCGCCATCAAGCAGGCCTTCGGCGGTGCCACCCTGCTGATGATGGTGCAGGGCTTCGCGCTGTTCTCGGTGCCCATCATCATCGGCACCGGCGCGGGCATCGACGTGCTGTCGGTCAGGATCGTCGAGCTGCTGTCCTTTTCGTTCCCGCCCGAGACCGCCCAGGCCATCGGGCTCAGCCTCATCATGGTGCTGTTCGTGGCCGCCAGCTGGCTGGTGCAGGCCCGCATCCTGCGCCGGGGCCGGTTCGCGGCCATCGCCGGAAAGGGGCAGCGCTCCAAGCCGATGGCGCTGCGCGGCTGGCGGCCGGTGGCCCGTCTGCTGATGCTCGGCTACGGCATGGTCGCCGTCGTGCTGCCGGTCACCGCGCTGGTGCTGGTGACGCTCAACGGTTACTGGACACCGGATATCGAATGGTCCGCGCTGAGCCTCGACCCGTTCATGGACGCCGTGGTGCGCGACGGCGGGGCGCTGACCGCGCTGACCAACAGCGTGCGGATCGGGCTGATCGGGGCCACCGTCGGGATGGCCGCGGCGGCGGTGATCGCGCTGTTCATGCTGCGCAACCGCAAGCGCTACATCCGGGTGCTCGACGGAGCGATCAAACTGCCCGGCGTGGTGTCGCACATGGTGATCGCCGTCGGGTTCATCCTGGCGTTCGCCGGGCCGCCCTTCAACCTGGCCGGCACCATCGCGATCCTGCTGCTGGCCTACATCGCCATCTATCTGCCCGAGGGTTCGGTGTCCGCGGACAGCGCCGCCAGCCAGGTCGCACCCGAACTCGGGGAGGCCTCGGCGGTCGCCGGCGCAGGCCGCGGCCGCACGGTCACCCGCATCCACATCCCGCTGATGCTGCCCGGCCTCATCTCCGGCTGGGCCTACCTGTTCGCCCGGATGGCCGGCGACCTCACCGCCACCGCGATCCTCGGCGGCCCGAGCAACCTGGTGATCGGCTACCTGATCCTGCAGGTCTTCCAGAACGGGACCTACGGCCAGCTGGCACCGATAGCCGTTGCACTGACCGCGATCTCGACCCTCATCGTGGTGACGGCCCTGACCCTGGCGCGCCTGTCGGGCCGCTGGCGCGGGACCTCGAGCCGGCGCCGGCGGGGACCCGCGCGCGATGAGCCGCTGACCACACCCGTGCCGTCCGGGCTGGCCGCCCCGACGGCGTGAAAGGAATGATCCGATGAAGTCTGCCGCCCCCAGCCGGCCCCGACGTGCCGAACCCGATGTCGCCGACGCACCCGTGCTGCGGGTGGCGGGGGTGGCCAAGCGGTTCCGCCGGGAATCCGGCGCCGTCACGATGGCCGTCGACGACGTGTCGTTCGACCTGGCCCCCGCCGAGATCGTGGTGCTGCTCGGGCCCAGCGGATGCGGCAAGTCGACGCTGCTGCGGATGATCGCCGGTCTGGAGACCCCCGATGCCGGGACCGTCGACATGCGCGGCCACACCGTGTTTTCCGCCGCCACCGGGCTCAACGTGCCCACCGAGCGCCGCCACATCAGCATGATCTTCCAGTCCTATGCGCTCTGGCCCCACATGACCGTCGCGCAGAACATCGCGTATCCGTTGAAATGCCAGCGCAAGCTGCGCCGGGCCGAGATCGACGCGGCGGTGGCCCGGGTGCTCGCCCTGGTCCACATCCCCGAGCTGGGCCAGCAGTACCCCGGCCAGATGAGCGGGGGCCAGCAGCAGCGGGTGGCGCTGGCGCGGGCGCTGGTGTCGGGAACCGAGCTCATCCTGTTCGACGAGCCGCTGTCGAACGTGGACGCCCAGGTGCGCGAACAGTTGCGCCTGGAGATGTTGCTGATGCAGCAGGAACTCGGGTTCTCCGCGGTCTACGTCACCCACGACCAGTCCGAGGCGATGGGGCTGGCCGGCCGGATCGCGGTGATGGACAAGGGCAGGATCGTCCAGCTCGGCACTCCCCGTGAGGTTTACGATGCGGCGGCCACGCGGTACGTGGCCAACTTCGTCGGCACCAGCAACGAGCTGCCCGGGGTGATCATGGAGCTCGACGGCCGGGGCGGGGCGCTGATCGAGACCGCGCTCGGCCGGTTCTCCGGCAGCCTGGGCGCCGGCGAGTTCGCCGTCGGCGACACCGCGACGGTGCTGTGGCGGCCCGAGCACGCCACCGTCACCGGCGCCGACGGCACCGGCCCCGGCGCGTTCCGCGGCACCGTGCGCTCGGCGCTGTTCCTCGGGCCCCGCAACGAATTCGTCGTCGACGCGCAGGACCACGAGATCAAGTGCTGGTCGCCCACCGACTTCACGCTGGCCGCCGGCGACGAGGCGGCGATCCGCCCGGACCCGGGTCACTGCCGGATCCTGAAGGGCTGAACCCCGATGGCGCCGTTGACGATCGGGGTGGTCGGGCTGGGCCTGATGGGCGGGGGCATGGCGGCCCGCCTGGTCGAGCGTGGCCACGCGGTGTCCGGCTACGACCCCGACCCGCACGCACGGCGGCGCGCGGCCGGGGCCGGCGTTCGGGTGTGCGGCTCGGTGGCCGCGGTGGGCGCCGCCGACCACGTGCTGACCAGCCTGCCCACCTCCGAGCTGGTGCGCGAGGTGTGGCTGGGCCGCGACGGACTGATGGCGCACGCCCGGCCGGGCTGTTGCCTGATCGAGGTGAGCACCATCGATCCGCAGACCATGCGCGACCTCTCCGCCGCGCGCCGCGAACGGGTCGCCGTGGTGGACGCGCCGGTCAGCGGCGGCCCACCGCAGGCGCGCGCAGGCACGCTGACGTTCATCGTCGGCGGCACCGACACGGACGTCCGGCGGGCCCGGCCGGTGCTGGCCGAACTGGCCGGCGTCGTGCACCACGCCGGACCGGTCGGGGCCGGCAAGGTGGTCAAGCTGATCAACAACGTGATGTCGATGACGAACACGCTGGTGGCCGCCGAGGCGTTCGCGCTCGGCGCGGCCGCCGGTGTCGAACCGCAGCGGCTGTACGACATCCTCTCGGTCAGCGGTGGCAGCTCGGCGCAGTTCGTCAAACGGTTCCCCGACGCCATCGCCGGGAACTTCGAGCCCGGCTTCACGATGGCGCTGGGTGCCAAGGACCTGACGCTGGCGCTCGATCTGGCCCGCAGCACCGGCTCGCCGGTCCCGATGACCGCGGCAGCACGCGAGTTGTACGCGCTGGCAATGAATCTCGGCTACGCCACCAAGGACATGGTCGCCTTCGTCGACCTGTTTCGGCGGTGGTCTTGTTCCCGCGGCTGTGATGTATGACAATATGACAGCATTACACACGGTTTCCGCCCATCGAAGGGACTAGAAAGGGAGCCCTATGTCCTCCACGGCGCGACCCTCGTACGAACCGGCCTCACCCGCTCCGCTGACCAAACTGGCCACCGCGGGCGGGCTGGGCAACTTCCTGGAATGGTTCGACTTCGCGGCGTACGGCTTCTTCGCCGCCTCGATCGGCCGGGTGTTCTTCCCCAGCGACGATCCGACGACGTCGCTGCTGTCCTCGCTCGCGGTGTTCGGGGTGGCCTTCGTGGTGCGCCCGCTCGGCGGCATCACCGTGGGCGCGATCGGGGACCGGCTGGGCCGCCGCGCCGCCCTGTCGCTGACCGTGCTGCTGATGGGCGTGGCCACCACGCTGATGGCCCTGCTGCCCGGATACGACGCCATCGGTGTGGCGGCCCCCATCCTCCTGGTGCTGCTGCGCTGCACCCAGGGCCTGGCGGCCGGCGGGGAATGGGCCGGCGCGGCGTCGTTCCTCGTCGAGTACGCACCCCGGCAGCACCGCGGGCTGTGGGGCAGCATCCTGACCTCGACGGCGGCGATGGGCGCGGTGGTGGGCTGCTTCGTCGCCGTGATCCTCGACAGCGTGCTGACCGTCGAGCAGCTGGACTCCTGGGGCTGGCGGGTGCCGTTCCTGCTCGCCACCCCGCTGGTCGGGGCGGGCCTCTACGTGCGGCTGCGGCTCGAGGACACCCCGGCCTTCCGCGCGCTGCAACAGGAACACAAGCTGGCCCGCTCACCGCTGCGGGAAGCCTTTGCGCGGCACAAGAAGTCGATGACGCTGGTGTTCTTCTGCAGCGCGGTGCACGGTGTGTGCTTCTACTACCTGGCCACCTACGTCATCAACTTCCTCACCTCGGCGCAGATCGGGATGAACCGGACCCAGGCGCTGGTGGGCACCGCGATCGGGCTGTCGATCTACACGGTGCTGTGTCCGCTGGCCGGGATCGTCTCCGACCGCATCGGCCGACGGCCCAGCATGCTCGTCGGGTCGGCGGCGATGGCGGTGCTGGCCATCCCGGCGTTCATCCTCATCGCGCAGGGCTCGCTGTGGACGACGATCGTCGGCATGACGATGCTGGCGGTGTTCGAGGCGCTGGTCAACGTCACCACGCTGGTGCTGCTCATCGAGATGTTCCCGACGTCGACCCGGATGAGCGGTGGCTCAACGGGATACAACCTCGCGCTGGCCGCGATCGCCGGGCCCGCACCGCTGATCGCGGCGGCGGTGGCGGCCAACGTCGACCTGGTCGGGTCGGCGGCGTTCTACATGGTCGCCGTGGCCGCGATCGGTTTCGTGGTGCTGCTGATCTGGTTGCCGGAGACGGTCGGGAACCCGCTGCTGACCGACGACGACACCGCCGACACCGCCGGCACCGCCGCCGATTCCGCCGTGCCGGAACGCAAGCTGACCGAAAGGGCGAACTAGACTTTGCCGGACATGACCTCGGACCGGACGACCGCCGAAAACACTTGGCCGGACGCGCTCTACGACGTGCTGCGCAACCACGGCTACCGGTACTTCACCTACGTGCCCGACTCCGGTCACCAGCACCTGATCGAGCGCGCCCACGAGGATCCCGACGCCGTTGCGATCCCGCTGTCCAACGAGGGCGAGGGCGTCGGTATCGCCGCCGGCTGCCACCTCGGCGGCGGCAAGGCCGTGCTGCTGACGCAGAGCGGCGGAATCGGCAACTGCGTCAACTACTTTTCGCTGACCCAGCACTGCGCGCTGCCGCTGCTGTGCATCGTGACGATGCGCGGGGACTGGGGGGAACAGAACCCCTGGCAATATCCGATGGGCCGGGCGGTGGAGCCCGTCCTGGCGGCGATGCGGATCGACACGATGCGCGTTGCGGATCCCGGGGAGGTGGTCGCCACCGCGTCCGCCGCCGCCGGTGCGGTGGACCGGGCGGGTCGCGCCGTCGCCATCCTGCTCACCCAGAGGTTGCTCGGTGTCAAGAAATTCTGAATCCCACCCGCTCTCGCGCACCGAGACGCTGGCCGCGCTGCTGCCCGACCCGGCGACGCCGCTGATCGTCACCGGACTGGGCACCGCCTGCTTCGACGCGGCCCGGCTCACCGACGACGGCCCCAACCTGTTCGCGGTGGACGGCGTGATGGGCGCCGCGGTGCCGGTGGGTCTCGGGCTGGCCCTGGCCCGCCCGGATCAGCGGGTGCTGGTGCTGACCGGCGACGGCGAAATCCTGATGAACCTCGGTGCGTTGGCGACCGCGGCCACCCAAGCGCCGCCGAATCTTTCGGTGTTGTGCGTCGACAACGCCCAGTGGGCGCTCACCGGCGGGCAGCGCACGCACACCGGGCACGGCACCGACCTCGCCGCGGTCGCCGCCGGTTGCGGCTTCCCCCGCACCGCGGTCGTGCGGCGGCAGCCCGACATCGCGCCCGCCGCGCAGATGCTGGCCGACGGCAGCCGACTGACCTTCGTCACGCTGGAACTCGCCGAGGACAAACCGGATCCGTACCCGTTCCTGCGCGACGGCACGGCGTGCCGGATCCGCTTCCAGAACTACGTCAAGGACCTCTGACCGATGCAGTTGTTCACCCCGGCCCCCCGACCCGACGACGGCACTGTCGCCGACTACCCGATGGTGGTGGGCGGCAACGATATCGGCGCCGACACCTGGCGCGACGTGACCGACCCGTTCACCGGGCGGGTGTGGGCGCGGGTCCCCGAGGCCACCCCCGAACAGGTCGACCACGCCGTCGCCGCGGCGCGGCAGGCCTTCACCTCCGGGCCGTGGTCGACATCCACCCCCGCACAGCGCGCCAAGGCGTTGCGCGGCCTGGCCCAGGTGCTGGCCGCGCACACCGAGGAACTCACCCGCCTGCAGGTGATGGAGAACGGCAAGGCGATCCGCGAGCAGTACGCGCAGACCCTCGGGCTGCCCGACCACCTGCACTACTTCGCCGGGGCGGCCGAGATCAACGGCGGCAGAACGATTCCGGCGAGCAGCCGGGACATGCTGAACTACACGGTGCGTGAGCCGATCGGGGTGGTGGCCGCGCTGACGCCGTGGAACAGCCCGCTGAGCCTGCTGATGTGGAAGCTGGCGCCGGCACTGGCCGCCGGGAACACGGTGGTGGTCAAGCCTTCCGAGGTCACCCCGGTGTCGGCGATCCGCTTCGGCCAGCTGTGCCGGGAGGCCGGTCTGCCCGACGGCGTGGTCAACGTGGTGACCGGCGCGGGCGAGCCCGGGGCGCTGCTGGCGGCGCACCCGGGTGTGGACAAGGTGGCGTTCACCGGATCCACCGCGGTAGGCCGCAAGGTGGCCGTCGCCGCGGGCGAGCGGCTCGCCCAGGTCTCCCTCGAGCTCGGCGGCAAGTCGCCGAACATCATCTTCGACGACGCCGACCTGGCCGCAGGCCTCGAAGGTGTGGTCGGCGGGATCTTCGCCGCGGCCGGGCAGACCTGCATCGCCGGTTCGCGAATCCTGGTGCAGCGCGGCGTCTACGACGAGTTCCTGGACCGGTTCGCCGAGCGGGTGGCCCGCATCCGGCTCGGCGATCCGCTGGACTGGGACACCGAGGTCGGCACCATCGCCTCACCCGCCCAGTTCGACAAGGTGCTGGACTACATCAAGATCGCGCACGCCGATGGGGCGCGGCTGGTCACCGGCGGGGCCGCCGCCGAACGGGCGGACTCCCGGCTGTTCGTCGAGCCCACGGTGTTCGCCGACGTCACCAACTCGATGCGCATCGCCCGGGAGGAGGTGTTCGGCCCCATCGCGGCCGTGCTGCCGTTCGGCTCGGAGGAGGAGGCCATCGCGATCGCCAACGACACCCCGTTCGGGTTGGCCGCCGGGGTGTGGACGCAGAACCTGGGCCGCGCGCACCGGTGCGCGTCCGCGCTGCGGGCCGGCACGGTCTGGGTGAACACCTACCGCAAGACCAACTACGCCTCGCCGTTCGGCGGCTACAAGGACAGCGGTATCGGGCGTGAGAACGGGTTCGACGCCATGCTGGAATTCACCGAGGTCAAGAGCGTCTGGATCGACGCCGTCGGCCGGATGTCCGACCCGTTCAACCCGTTCGGCTAGAACCGGTCAGTCGGCCTGCTGGTCGGCGATGGCCCGGATCCGCAACTTTGCGGCCAGCGCCGCCTGCAGCACGTGGTTCTCGGCGGCCTTGGCGGCCGCGTCGGGATCGCGCGCGGCGATCGCATCGACGATGGCGCGGATCTCGGCCAGCGTCTGCGGGAGCCGCCCGTGCTGGGACAGCGACCGCGCCCGCGCCAACCGCACCCGCGCCTGCAGCGTGCCGTGCAGCGAGGCGATCGCGGTATTGCCCGAGCCCGCGACCAACAGGTCGTAGAAGCGGTCCTTGGCGTCGAGGCGGGCCTGGATGTCGTCGGTGGTCAGCAACGCCTCGGCGAGCTGCTTGTAGCCCTCCTCGAGGCCCTTGACCTGGTCGTCGCCGGCGTGCTCGGCGAACCGGCGCGCGATGAACCCCTCCAGCAGGGCCCGGATGTCGTACAGGTCGGCCACCTCGTCCTCGGTCAGCGAGACCACCACCACGCCGCCCTTCTGCGAGGTGGTGGCCACCAGGCCCTCGGCGGCGAGTTCGCGCAACACCTCGCGGATCGTGGTGCGGGACACCCCGGTCTGCTCGATCAGCTCGCGCTCGACGAGACGCTGACCCGGCTTGAAGTGGAACTCCAGGATGGCCCGCCGGATCACCGCGGCGGCTTCCGCCCGCAGCGGGGCGGGGACCCGGCCCACGCGGAGGGAGTACCCCGGGCTCGTGACGTCGGGAGCGGTCATGCGAAATCCTCTAACACTCGTTCACGCGGCGGTGATCTTGTCACATCGTCAGACAGTCTGACGTGAGTATAGCCGGTGATTTGCTGATCATCGCATCACCTCGCGAGCGTGGAGAGGCAGTCGTCGACCGTGCCCCCGGCGGCCAGCGCCGCGACGGCGGCCCGCACTTCGGAGCGGGCCGCCGCGCCCAGCAGCGTGTCGGTCACCGCCGCGAACTTGGCGACGGCGACGTCCCACCCGCTGCTCGAGGCCGTGTCGCTGCTGCCGTACGCCGACAGCTGCGCGCCGTCGCGGGTGTGCACGTCGACGCGCGAGACGTTCGGGTCGGGGTAGGCCGCCTCGGCCTTCTCGTCGAGCTCCATCTGGACCAGCCCGGCGAGCGCGCGGGCCGGGTGGTCGCGGTCGGCGACGAAGGCGAGATAGCCGGCCGGCCGGGCGGCCTCCCCGAGAAGGCCCAGTGCCACACAGGCTTCCATGCTGTACTGCACCGACATCAGGTCCTCCGGCCTCGGGTCGCTGTTCTGCGCCAGCGCTCGCCTCGACGTCCCGACCACCACCCGCACGATCTGCGAGGCATCCGGCAGCTTGGGGGCGAGCTCCTCGGCCGCGCGCAACGCCCCGTGCACGGCCCCGCACGCCGGATACGCCTTGAGGTAGACATCGTCGACGACGAACCGCGCACCGAGGTCCGCCCACAGCGCCTCGGGCCGCGCCGCGGCCCCGCCGAGCACGTGCACCAGACCGAACTTCCCGGTCAGAGCCGAACGGGGACCCTCGAAGCCGCGCTCGACGAGCTCGGCGGCCAGCACCCCGGCCTGGGCCGCTCGGCCGGCGTGCAGGCGCTTGACCATCCCCGGCCCGTTGGTGAAGGCCTTGATCCCGGCGCCCAGTGACCCGGCGACCCCGACGGCGTCGGCGACGCGGTCGGCGTCGAAGCCGCGCAGCACGGCGACCGCCGCGGCCGCCCCGGCCGGGCCGTGCTGACCGGTCGCGTGGAACCCGGCCTCGCCGTGGGCCAGCCCGACGGCCACCCCGATCCGGCACATCACCTCGTACCCGGCGACCACGGCCGCCAGGAACCGCCGGCCGTCGACGTCGCGGCCGGCCGCGGCCGCCGTCGCGGCGGCGATCACCACGCACCCGGGATGCGTCATCGCCGGGAAGTAGAGGTCGTCGAGGTCGAAGCCGTGCCCCGCGGTGCCGTTGACCAGAGCTGCCTCGCTGGGGGCCAGGCACACCCGGGTGCCATAGATCGCCGCGGTGCCGCGCACCGGGCCCGCCGCCACCGTCACCGCCTTCAGCGCCCGCGTCCACGGCATCTGCAGACCCAGCAGCGCGCACCCGAAGTGGTCCAGCACCAGCGCGCGGCAGGCGTCGACGGTCGCCGTCGGCAGCGGCCGGGCCGGCAGGTCCGCGACGAACCGGTACAGGTCCTGCTCGGTGCTCACGGGGCGGCCCACAGGTCGTCGACCGTTGCGGCGCGCAGCCGGTGCATCCGCGCCACGTGCCGCGCCGACTCGAACATGACCGCGGGCACCGAGACCGACTGGGCCAGCGCGCATGCGGCGTCGAGCTGCCCGGCCATCGTGGCCAGGTCCCAGGCCAGGCCCGCCGGATCGGCCGCGAGCACCGCGCGCACCGAAGCGCTTCCGCCGGAACCCTTTTCCAGGTAGTCCGCGGCCCGGCGCAGCGCCAGCCCGCCGCAGGTGGCCAGCGTCAGCGCCTCCACGGTGACCAGGGTCTGCACCGCCGCGGCCGCCTCGGCGAGGGTGACCAGGGTCGTGTCGTCGCCGCTGCTGGACTGCTCGTCGGTGACCGGGGCGTCGATGGCGGCCCCCTGCTCGAGCCAGCGGATCACGATCATGTGGTAGTCGTCGCCGTGCCCGTGCGCGCTCACCCCGCGGTAGAACGACTGCGCCAGCCCGGTGAACGGAGCGGGCTGGTCCACGCTGCGGGCCAGATCCGCGCACAGCGCAACGTCTTTGGCCATGTAGCGGGTGCTGAACCGGCCCGGGCCGAGATCGTCGGGCAGCACGTACTTGACGATGTGGTTGGTCAGCGCCCAGGAGTCGGCGCCGTGGCCGGCCATCGCCGAGATGACGTCCTTGGCGTTGTGGCCCAGGCGATGTCCGAGCACCAGCGTCTCGCACGCCAGGATGTCCAGGCACGCCACCACCATGTTGTTGACGATCTTCATCGACTTGGCGGCGCCGATCGACTCGGTCGGCAACACGTCGGTCGCCATGGCGTCCAACAGCGGTCGCAGCCGGGCGAGCGCGTCGGCGCTGCCGCCCACGAACAGCGCCAGGGTGCCGGCCTGTGCGGCGGCGGTGCTGCGGGTCAGCGCGATGCCGACGGTCTCGATGCCCACCCGGGCCAGATCGGCGGCCACCGCCTCGATGGTGTGCGGTGAGATCGTGCTGAAGTCGACGTAGAGCTGCCCGGCGTGGCCGTGGGCGGCCACGTCGGCGGCGACGCTGCGGACATGCTGGTCGGCGGGCAGCACCGAGAACACCACGTCGGCGTCGGCGAGCGCAGATCCGATGGTCTCGGCCACCGTGCCGATGCCGGCCGCCTGGGCCAGCCGGTCCGGGGACAGGTCGAACAGTGTCAGCGCGACGCCGTCGACCTTGGCGAGGTTGCGCGCCATCGGCAGCCCCATGGCGCCCAGTCCGACGAAAGCTACTCGCATGGTTCAGGTTCCCAACACGAACGGGTCGCGGACGGTCTCGGACAGATCGATCATGGTGTTCTTGACCCTGGTGTACTCGGTGAGCCCCTCGGTGCCCCGCTCGCGGCCGTATCCGCTGCGCTTGACCCCACCGAACGGGGCCTGCGAGGCCGAGGTGCGATAGGTGTTGATCCACACCGTTCCGGTGTCGAGTTCCCCGGCCACCCGCAGCGCCCGGTTGATGTCCTGGGTCCACAGCCCGGCCGCCAGCCCGTAGTCGGTGCCGTTGGCCAGCGCGATGGCGTCGTCCTCGTCGCGGAACGGCATCGCGGCGAGCACCGGCCCGAACACCTCGGTGTTCGCCAGCCGGGACCCGCGGTCCACCCGCCCGAACACCGTCGGCGCCACGAACAGGCTCTCGGGCCGGTCCGGCGGCGGTCCGCCGCCGGTGATCAGTTCGGCGCCATCCTCTTTCGCCTCGGCGATCATCCGCAGCACGTGCCGGTACTGGTTCTCGTTGGCCATCGGACCCATCTGGGTCTGCTCGTCCATCGGGTCGCCGAGCCGGATCGCCTCGGCGCGGCGGGCCACCGCGGCGACGACCTCGTCGTAGCGGCTCTCGTGGACCAGCAGCCGGGACCCCGCCACGCAGGTCTGCCCGGTGGCGGCGAAGATGCCCGACACCGCGCCGGGCACCGCCCGGTCCAGGTTGGCGTCCTCGAAGATGATGTTCGCGCCCTTGCCGCCGAGTTCGAGCGTCAGCGGGATCACGTTGCGCGCCGCGTTGGCGGCGATGACCCGCGCGGTGCCGATGCCGCCGGTGAAGCTGATCATGTCGACGCCGGGATTGGTGGTCAGCGCCTCGCCGGTCGCGGCGCCGCCGGTGACGACGTTGACGACTCCGGGCGGGAAGCCGACGGCCTCGAAGATGCCCGCCAGTTCCAGTGTGCTGGCCGAGGTGTACTCGGAGGGTTTGATGATCACCGTGTTGCCCGCGGTCAGCGCCGGCGCCAGCTTGTTGGACAGCGTCTGGATGGGCGAGTTCCACGGCGCGATCAGGACCACCACCCCGTGCGGTTCGCGGGTGGTGAAATCCACCGTCTCGACGCTGTCGAGCGGTTTGGTCTCCCCGGTGAGCTTGTCGGCCAGCCCGGCGAAGAAGCGGAAGTTACGGACCGCGAACCCGATCTGGTTGTAGTTCTCCTTGTACAGCTTGCCGTTGTCCCGCGTCTCGATCTCGGCGAGCCGGTCGCGTTGCGCGTCAAGGGCATCGGCGAACTGGAACAGCAGCTGCGAGCGCGCGTATCCGCTCATCCGGCGCCACGGCCGGGCCGCGCGGCGCGCCGCGTCGATGGTGCGCTGCACGTCGGCGGGGCTGGCGGAGCCGACCGTCGCCCAGCCCCGCATCCGGTACGGGTCGACCGACACGAACTCCTCACCGGTGGCGCGCACCCACTCCCCACCGACGAAAAGCCTGGTGTAGTCCACCCTTTCGATCGTGTTCGTCATATCTGACTCCTTCCCTGGCGGCTGGGGTGATCGATCACGCAAGACGGACGATGGGAGCGGCCGCGCCCACCGCGGGGTACTGCGCCGAGATCGCCGGATCGTGCCCGGGCACCACCCGGTACCCCCGGGTCGACAGGTCGACCAAAGTGTCGAAGCCGCAATAATATTCGCCGAGGTTGCTGAGCACTCGCGGCGGTCGGTCCTTGGCCAGCTCCTCGTGGAAGTGCACCGCGTCGGAGGCCAGCAGCACCGGCTGCTCGCCACCCTGCACGCTGACCACCGTCTGTCCCGGCGTGTGCCCGCCGAGCCGCAGCAGCCGGATGTTGCCGTCCAGGTCCAGGGTGTCGTCGAACAGCCGCACCCGGCCGTCGGTGTTGGCCCGGCACAACAGCGCGATCGCCGCGGGGTCGGTGTGCTGGGCGAACAGCGGGCGTCGCGCGATCGGGTCACCGGTCCAGAAGTCGAATTCCCGCCGGGCCAGGACGAATTCGGCGTTGGGAAACAGCGCGAGGTTGCCGGCGTGGTCGTAGTGCAGGTGGGTGATGACCACCCGGGGCACCGCGGCCGGGTCGATGCCCAGATCGTGCAGCGCACGTGCCGGGGGGTAGTCCATCGACCTGCCGCGCCGGGCCGCCTCGGCCTCGGAGAAGCCGGTGTCGACGACGGTGACCGGACCGCCGGCGCCGTCGCGGATCACCCAGAAGTAGTACGCCATGTCCAGGGCCGAGTCGGGCTCGCCGTAGCTGGACCAGGACAGGTAGAAGTCGCCGCGGGTGGTGAGGTGCGAGCCGTATCGCACGGCGTGGATCGATGTCTCGCTCACTGCGGCGGCTGCTTCGCGATGGTCACGCCGGCCCACTCCTCGATCACCCGGACCACCTCGGTGCAGTCCGCGTCGGGCCGGCTCTGGGCCGCGCAGATGTCGACGATCTGCTCGATGGCCGCACCGATGGGCATCGGCACGCTCAGCGTGCGCGCCTCGTCGAGGCACAGCCGCAGGTCCTTGGCCAGCAGACCCAGCCGGAAGCCGTGCGAGAACTGGCGGGTCAGCACCTGCCGGGGGAACTTCGTCGACGCCGCGTTGTTCTGCCCGGTGCTGGTGTCGATGATGGACAGCAGCGTCTCGGCGTCGATACCGGCCTTGACCCCCAGCGAGACCGCCTCGCCGGTGAGCACCAACGCGCCCGCCATGAGCAGGTTGTTGATGACCTTCGCCGACTGCGCCTGCCCCGGCTGTTCCCCGACCTGGATGACGCGCGAGCCGAGCGCGTCGAAAATCGGTCGGGCCGCATCGATGTGGCCGGGGTCGCCGGACACCATGAACGTCAGCGTGCCCGCCTCGGCCCCGCCGGGACCGCCGCTGACCGGGGCGTCGATACAGCCGATGCCGCGGGCGGACAGATCGGCGGCGATCTGCCCGGCCACCGTGGCGCCCGTCGTCGACACGTCGATGTACGTCTTGATCGCCGTGCCGTCGCCCAGCCCGTCCTCGCCGAGCGCGACGGCGCGGGACGCCTCCGGCGACGGGAGGCTCACCAGCACCGTCGCCGCCTCGTTGGCCACCTGCCGGGCCGACGAAGCCACCGTCGCACCCTGGTCGCCCAGTGCCCCGCAGGCGGCGGCGTCGGTGTCGTGCACGATCACCGAAAAGCCGTCCTGCACGAGGCGCGACGCCATCCGGGAGCCCATCGCGCCGAGCCCGACGAACCCGACCTGCCGGCCGTCGGTCATCGGGCCGACCCGGCGGCGTGCGCACCGGCGCGCCGCCCCAGGACGGCGCCGGAGGTCAGCCCCGTACCGCTGGCGTAGTTGAAATAGTAGAGCCCGCCGACGATCTCACCGCAGGCGTACAGGCCGCCGATGGTGCTGCCGTCGTAGTCGAGTACCTCGGCGTTCTCGTTGACCCGCAGGCCGCCGAAGGTGAACGTGATCCCGCAGGTCACCTCGTAGGCCTCGAACGGGCCCTCGGTCAGCGGCCGGGACCAGTTGGATTTGTCGAATTCCAGTCCGCGGGTGCGTCGTCCGTCCTTGACGTACGGGTTGAACTCGGCGTCGTCGGTGACCGCGGCGTTGAACTCGGCGACGGTGGCCAGCAGCTGCTCGGCGGCCACGCCGCGGTCGGCGAGTTTGCCCGCGAGCTGTTCGAGGGTGTCGGCGCGGATGCGCGCGGCTTCCGGGTTCTTGACCCGGTACTCGTCCATCAGCTGTGGTTCGCACTGCGCGTCGAAGAGCTGCCAGGCCCGCTGCTGGTCCTGGCGCAGGATCTCCCGGCCGTAGCGGGCGTAGGTGTAGGCGCCGAAATCCGATGCCTCGTCGATGAACCGGCGGCCGTGCACGTTGACGGTGATCCCGAACGGGTAGCTCTCCCGTTCGAAGATGTGGTTGGCGTTGGGGTCGCCGGCCTCGCGCGAGCCGACGCTCCACGCCACGGCGTGACATCCCGACCAGTGCCCGTGCATCGCGGCGCCGAGCTCGCGGGCCATCTGGATACCGCGCCCGGTGTTGTACCGCGACGCCCGCACCCGGGCCAGGTCCCAGCCCGGTCCCAGACAGCGGGTGCGCCACTCCGGGTCGGCCTGGAATCCGCCGCACGCCAACACCACCGAATCGGCCTCGTAGACCTGCTCGCCGGCCGCCGAGCGGGTCGAGACCCGGTAGCCACCCTCGGCGGTGCGGGCCAGCTCCCGGACCTCGACGCCGTTCTCCACCGTGATATCGGTCTTGCCAACGGCTTTCAGCAGCGCCGACATCAGCCCGGGGCCGGCGCCGGAGACCTCGACGAACCCGCCGTGCCAGCCCGGGCGGGTGTGCCGGGCCCGGCCGGCGGCGTCCACCACGATGCCGGACAGGAACGGCACGCCGAGGTCGCTCAGCCAGCGGATGGCGTCGTAGCTGTTGGAGACGATCAGGTCGGCGAGGTCGGCGTCGCAGCGGTAGCCGGTGACCCGGCCCCAGTCGGCGAGAAAGTCGGCTTCGCTGTAGTTGGCGAACGCGTCGATGCCGGCCGAGGCGTCGATACCGAGGGGACCGACGATGGCTTCCAGCATGTCGAGGCCTTCATAGGCCACCCGGAACAGGCCGCCGGTGAAATAGGAGTCGCTGCCCGAGCCGTCGGCGTCGCCGCGGTCGAGCACCACCACGTCCGCGCCGGTATCGGCCGCCGACAACGCTGCGGACAATCCGGCATTACCGCCTCCGACCACCACGACTCGCGACAACGCTGTCTCCTTCATCTACGGCGAAAGGACCTGCAGCAGCGCAGGTTTAGGATACGAAACCGTAAGCTACTGTATGTTCGTAGTATTGTCATACATCATCGGGGTGTCAAGGACCCGACTGGGCCCGGACACGCGAAAAGGGGCACCCCGGCTGGGGTGCCCCTTTCCTGCCGTGCGCCTGGGTCAGCGGACGTCTACGTAGTAGACCTTGCCGGTGACAACCTGCTGATAGGTGTCGTCGTTGCGGTAGTCGCGGACCGTGGAGCGGATGTCGGCGCCGGGATTGATCCCGACGACGGTCGCCTGGGACAGCGGCTGGTCCGACAGCCGGTTCACGATGACCCGGTTGCCCTGGGCCTCGAGCTGGCTGATGGTGTCGGCGGCGTTGCCGCCGGCGGTCGGCGCGGCCAGGGCGGGGGCGGCCAGTCCGAGGACGGCGGCGGCCAAACCGGTGGCGGCGGCGGTGGCGATGGTGAACTTCTTCATGTCGGTCTCTCCCCGTACATTTGGGTCGGAGCCGTGGAGCAGATCTCGCGGTTCTGACTTTCGGTTTCTCGATCGTGTTCGATCTGACCTGTTAAACCCGCTGGTCAACGGAATAATTCCACTGGCAGAAATTGATCGTGATATGGCAGAAATGCCGTGTTCAAGCCTATTACTGCCAAGATCGGCTGGGTGGCGGATAGCGGGACAAGGTGCCCGGGCTTGTCGGTGGGGTAGGGCAGTATCGAATATATGTTCGAGGAAGTGCGGACTCCGGGGCTCATCGATCTGATGGGTGAGGCGTCGCGCGCGGAGTCGGCGGCGGTGGCCCGGCGGATGGCGGCGGTGGGCGAGCTCTTCGCCCGTCGGTTGGTGGAGTGGGCGGACACGGCGCAGTTGATGGTCGACCCGATGGAGGCGACGGCCGCGGAGGTGTCGGCGGCGATGAACATCAGCCGGGCCCGGGCCAAGGGGCTGATCAACGAGAGCCATCTGGTGCACTCCCGGCTGCCGCAGGTGGCCGCGCTGTTCGCCCGGGGTGAGATCGACTACCGGATGGTGCGGGTGGTGCTGTCCCGCACGGCGAACGTGGATCCGGGGTTCATCGCCCAGGTGGACGCGGCGCTGGCCGAACGGGTGGCGGGGTGGATGCGGCTGTCGTACCCGAAGCTGCGGGACCGGCTGGACCTCTGGGTCGCCGAGTTCGACCCGGCCGGGGTCCGGGTGCCGCGGGAGGCCAGGGAGAACCGGTTCGTCGACATCACCGAGGAGGGCGCCGGGATGGCCCGGGTATACGGGCATCTGACCGCCGGGGACGGGGCGGCGCTGGACAACCGGTTGGATGCCATCGCCGCCACCGTCTGTGACCGGGATCCCCGCTCCGAGGAACAGCGTCGCGCCGACGCGCTCGGGGCGCTGGGCCGACAGGAGGGCACGCTGGCCTGTGAGTGCGGTCAGCAGGACTGCGCGGTGGCCGGTGTGCACACCGCGGGGACCTCGACGCAGGTGATGATCCATCTGCTGGGCGAGGCCGCCACGCTGGACAGGCGTGCGGACCGGCCGGGGTATCTGTCCGGGTTCGGGGTGCTTCCCGCCGAATCGTTGCGGGAGCTGGCCGCCGGCCCGAACGTCACGATCAAACCGGTGCAGCTCCCGAAAACGCAGCCGCAGACGGGATATCGGCCGTCAGCGGGACTGATCGACTTCCTGCAGTGGCGGGATCTGACCTGTCGGTGGCCGGGGTGTGACGCCCCGGTCGAGGGCTGCGACATCGACCACACCACGCCGTGGCCGTTCGGGTTCACGCACGCTTCCGGGCTCAAGCATTTCTGCCGGATCCACCACCTGTGCAAGGTGCGCCGTGAGGCGCTTGTGTTTCGAATGGGGGTGAGAGACCCCGATCCTTGAGTTGTCACCGCAGCTTGAGTGAAGCTGAGGGCAGCCGGAACCCCGAGGGAGTGTGTGGGTTTCGGTGGCAAGCGGCCCTGACAAAGCCGGGACGTTCCAGTACTGCCAGATGGGGCGGGTCCGGCGAGCAAGACGA
>JBFWOX010000022.1:0-103393 GCA_050250295.1 Mycolicibacterium sp. | reverse complement strand
GGTCTCTGCGGTGAAACTGCCCTAGCGGCCGAGGAAGGGCGCGGCTGTCGCCTGGTGCGGGCCGCCGGCTACCAGGACCCGCTACACCTTCTGATCGTCGAAGTAGGTGCGGCGATGTTTGATTCGCAGTCCTCCCGGTTGCCGGTCGAGGTCGAAGAAGTCGCTGAACGGGACTCGAACGGTTCGACCATCGCGAAGCCGGCCGTGGAAGGTGCCCTCGACACCGACGCGCAGGCCGTCGACGAACATGGTCCGGATCGTGTGGCGGCCACTGTCGATGATCCGCTCTGAGGAATAGAATTGGCGCAACTGCTCGCGTCCGGCGAACTCGTCGTAGCCCGGGCGTTTGTACGTAGCCGCCGCTTCGAAGAGATCGAGCAGTCCGAGGTCACCGGCGTCCACCAGCGCGTAGTAGGTACGCACGAGCGTCTCGGCGCTGACCGTGTTCATCTGGGGCCCTGTGCAGGCATGGTCCAACCTTTCGCATGAGTGATCGCCCGGCTCGGCGCTCAGCGCTGGTCGTTCTCCAGAACCCGTGCGGGCGGCGAGGATTGCGGGGTGTGCTGGTTCAAGCCACTGGCGTCGTCCAGGTTCAGCTGCGTGGTTTCGGGCGCCCACCGCACCGACACGAGGCCGGCGAAGATCAACAGCAACGCCGTCATCGTCATGGTTGCGCCGATGCCGACGTGCTCGAGGGCCAGCGGCACCAGGAACACCCCGACGGCGGAGCCCACCCGCGTCAGCGCGGTGATGATCCCGACCGCGGTGGCGCGCACGGCCGTCGGGAACAGCTCGTTCGGGTAGACCCAGGTCAGCACCTGCGGGCCGCCGTTGAACAAGGCGAAAAGGGTGAACGCGGTCACGATCACCAAGGTGGGCGCCCCCGGCGCTACGCCGAGTACGAGCAGCGACAGACCGGCCAACAGTGAACCCCAGATGACCATCCGTCGTCGGCCGGTCTTGTTGATGACGGCCAGCGCGGCAACGACTCCCACGAGGAAGAGGAATTCCAGGACGGCGGCCCCGATGTTGTGCGAGATGCCGTCCAGACCGAAAGCCCCCAAAATGGCGGGACCGAACGTGTAGATCGCGAATACCGGGATGTTCGAACAGGTGTAGAAGGTCACCACGTACACCAGACGCCCGACATAACCGCGGCGAACCAGGTCTCGCCAGGTCAGCGACGACGCTGTGACGGCAGGCAGATCCGCCACCGTGACATGCGGCCCATAGACCTTGGTGAGGACCTCCTGAGCGTCCGTGACGCGGCCGCGGCTCAACAGCCACCGCGGCGATTCCGGAGTGCCGAGCCGCAGGATCAGCAGCACCAGCGCCGGCACTGCGGAGCTCGCCAAGAACCAACGCCACGCATCCGCGCCGACGTATCGCAGCACGGCATCACCGATGAAATAGGCTGCCGCAGCGCCGACGAAGAACATGCACACCAGTGCGCTCAGGAACGGGCCACGGTACTTGCGTGGCGCGAACTCGGTCAACAGCGAGGAGGCCATCGGATAGTCGGCGGCAACGGCGGCGCCGAGGAGCAGGCGCGCGACGAGCAGCATCCAGCCCTCGGTCACGAAGAACTGCAGCACCGAGATCGCCGCGATGAAGCCGAGATCGAGGGTGTACATCACCTGACGGCCGAACCGGTCGGTGAGGAAGCCCGAAACAGCGCCGCCGAACAGCATGCCGAGCAGCGCTCCGGCGCCGATCAGACCCTCCATCATCGCCGAGAGCTGCAGTTCTGGGCCTGCCGCCACCAATGCGACGCCGATGCTGCTCAAGATGTAGCCGTCCAGGAACGGCCCCCCGGCGGCGTAGACGGCCAGCCGTTTGTGGAATCCCGACAGGGGTGCGTCATCGAGAGCGTGGGGTTTCACGATGCAGTAATCCTCCCGTGAAGCCGGGCCGCGTCAATCCTGGGAATCGACGCGACACGGGCGATGGTCACTAGATCCGCGTTAGTGGTCTAGCCAGCTATCAAAGTAGACTGACATAGCGCAGTTGTCGCGCTTTTGGTCAAAGTTCATCGGAGTGGGTGCCGCCGTCGGGCGCCACCCGCCCGGACAACGAGGAGGGCACTCATGCCGTCAGCAGCGTCGTTATCGGGAATCGTCGGCGAGGAAGACACCGCGGCGGGTTTCGGGCCGTCCTTCCCGCGAGCGGCGTCCACGCCGTTCGTGCTCGGGCTCGCAGAAGTGGCCTGCCACAACGCGATCGCCGCGGAGCTGGCACCCGGTGAGATCACCGTGGGGACCGCGGCCACCATCGAGCACCGCTCACCGAGTCCGGTGGGCGCCACCCTCACCGCGCACGCACGGCTGACCGAGCGCGCCGGCCGGCGGCTGAGGTTCGAGGTCGACGTGTTCGACGGTGAGGAGGTGTGCGCGACCGTCACGCACAGCCGAGCGGTGGTCCTCAGCGATCAGATTGCCGCCCGGCTCGCGCAGCGAGTCAGCGGTGATCGTCCGTGAGGTGACCACGCCAGAGTAAGGTGGCGCTGGTCGGACCACTTTCGGAGGCGAGGGGTGCACTGTTGGCCAAGGACACCGTCGAGGAGCCGCGGCGTCAGTTCACCCCCGCCAAACGAGTCCGCGCCTACGAGAACATCGTCGAACAGATCGAGGGTGCGATCCTGCGCGGAGATCTGCGACCGGGCCAACGCCTGCCCAGCGAGCGGGATCTGACGACCCAGTTCGCGGTCAGTCGCGCCACCGTCCGAGAGGCGTTGCGGGTCCTGGAGAGCCAGGGCCTGATCAAGTCCCGGCAGGGTGACCCCACCGGTGGCGCGGAGGTGCAGGAATTCTCACCGGATGCACTGAACCGCTCGCTGACGGCGATGGTGCATCTCGAACGGTTCGATCTCGCCGATCTGGTGCAGTTCCGGATGACGATCGAGGGGTCGACGACGTTCTTGGCCGCCGTTTCACACACCCCCGAGCAATTGGCGCAGATGAAAGCGGCGCACGCCGCGGCCACGGTGGCGATCGACGCGGGTTACGAGGCGTTCTCGGCCGCCGATGTCGATTTCCACCGGACGGTGGCCGAGGCCGCCGGCGGCGGGCTCCTGCAGGTGTGCAACGACGTGGCCTGTGGGGTGGTGATGAACCTGATCGAGGTGAAGCTGAAGACCTCGGCCGACATCGACGAGTTGATGCGCCACAGCTGCCACTCGCATGGCCTGGTGCTCGACCTCATCGAGCGCCGTGACGGTCCCGCGGCGGCACGGCTGGCGTTGCAGCACATGATGGAGCACTACCGTCCACTCATCCCCGACGATCGGCGTGCGTCGCTGGAGGCCTTCGCCGCTCAGGCACCGGTGGGCTGACGCCCCACCCGCCCGCGCGTCGGTCAGACCGCAGCACTGGCGGCAACCCGCGGCAGGTCGAATTCCCGAGTACGTTCGGTCACCCCGGTCTCCTGCAGTTTGAACTTCTCGACCTTGCCCGTCGGTGTCTTCGGCAGCTCGTCGACGAACTCGATGTAGCGCGGCACCTGGAAGCGCGCCATGTGCTCACAACAGAACTCCCACACCGACTCTTCGGTGACCTCCCCGGCGTCGGGCGCCAGCACGATCGCCACCATGACCTCTTCCTCGGTGAGGTCGGACCGCACCCCGAACGCCGCACAGTCGAGCACGGCCGGGTGTTCGCGCACACTCTCCTCCACTTCGAACGAGGAGATGTTCTCCCCACGCCTGCGGATGGCTTCCTTCTTGCGGCCGACGAAGAACACGTTGCCCTCGGTGTCGATCTTGGCCAGGTCACCACTGTGGAACCACATGTTGCGCTGCGCGGTGATGGTGGCTTCGGCGTTCTCGAAATAACCGGAGAAGGTCGAGAACGGAACCTTGGGGCGGATGAGGAGCTCACCCACCACCCCGGGCGCAACCGGTTCATCGTCCTCGTCGGCGATGCGAACGTCGAACTCGTCGATCACCCGTCCGCAGGAGCCGGGCACCCTGGGCTGGTCGTACCGCTGGGTGATCGGGATGTTGGCCTCCACGGAACCGTACAGCTCCACCACGGTCAGACCGAACCGTTTCTCGAAGGCCTCCACCGATTCGGGCACCGGCACACCCCAGGCCAGGCGGACGGGATTGTCGGCATCGTCCGGGCGCGGTTCGGCTTTGGCCAGGATCGACAGCGTCGCCCCCATGAAGTCGAACACGGTGGCCCCGGTCTCGCGGACTTCGCCCCAGAACCCGGACGCGCTGAAGCGGCGCCCGATCGCCGCCGTGGCGCCGAGCAGCAGCGCCGGGACCGTCGTCAACGCGGTGGCATCGGCGTGGAACAACGGGAACGGGCAGTACAGCACGTCGTCGTGACGAAGACCGAAATCGCGGATCGCGATCCGAGCCTGCGACGTGAAGTAACGATGCGAGAGCACACAGGCTTTGGACTTACCGGTGGTGCCCGAGGTGTAGAGCAAGGCGGCGGTGTCGCTGTGGTGCACGACTTCGGCGGGCACCGCGTCCCGGTAGAGGTCTTCGAGCCCGCACCCCACCCCCCTCGGGGCGCCCGCGGTCACGATGGGCACGTCGACCCCGGCCCGCGCCAGGGCCGCCGCCAGCACCTCGACCAGGTCGGTATCGGCGACGAACACCGTGGCGTCGGCGAGCTTGACCGCATGCTCGAGCCCCAGGCCCCGGAACTCGGTGTTGATCGGAACCCACACCGCGCCGAGCCTGTTGGCGGCGAACCAGGTGTGTTCACAGGCCAACGAGTTGCGCATCAGCACAGCGACCCGGTCTCCACGCCCGACCTGGTATGCCGCCCGCAGACCACCGGCCAACCGCCCGACGGCGTCCTCGAACTCGGCGAAGGTGATCGACGTCCCGTCGATCTTGAGAAAGGTCCGGTCCGGCCAGCTTCGCACCGCGCCAGCCAATGCCGAATTCAGGGTGGTGTTGTCATGCATGTCGTTCTCGACTCGTTTCTTCTCGGCCGGCGGCTAGGCGCGGCTGCGATCCCGGTCGCGGAACGCGGCGAAGCTCTCCGCGTTCTCCACCGAAGCGAAGCAGTAAGAGGCCATATCGATCTCCATCCGCAGGTTCAGTTCCTGATTGGCGTGGGCGGCCAGTTCGACCGCCTGTTTCACACTCGACATCGACCGCCGCGGCTTGTCCGCGAGCGTCTGCGCCACCTCCACCGCCCGGGACTTCGGGTCCTCGGCCAGCTCCGTGTACAGCCCGATGGCGTGGCCCTCGACCGCGTCGACCCATCGGCCGGTCAAGAGCAGATCCTTCGCACGCAACGTGCCGACCATCAGCGGGAGCCGGCCGGTGATACCGCCGGTCGGGGCATGCCCGATCACCGCCTCCGGGAACTTCATCCGCGCCGACGGGCCGCCGATCACGAAATCGGCGGCGAGCGCAATCTCGGCACCGCCACCCACCGCGTAGCCGTGCACCGCGGAGATCACCGGACACCGTGCAGCCGTCATCACCCGGGTGATCTCCTGCAGCTGCACAAAAGCCACTCGCAGTTCCTCGGCCGAGCCGGTCCGGGGCGCCAGGGTCTCGGTCAGGTCCTCACCGGCGCAGAACGCGCGACCCGCACCCTGCACGACCACCGCACCAGCGGACACAGTTTCCGCCCGCAACGCATCCACGAGCGCCGTCAGGAGACTCACATTGAGGGCATTGAGCACCTCGGGCCGATTCAACGTGATCACCGCGACGTCGCCGTCACGTTCGGTGAGTACAGGCGGTGGTGGGTTCATGGTCCTCCTCTAGCTACGGCTTCGGCGCTCCGGATGAAGTGGTCCAGCCAGTAGCCATAGTAGTATGACATGAAATATCCACCGCGGGTTTCTGCACCCCGTTCTTGCGTCCAGACGCACCCACGACGGGCACCCTCGATGTATCAGCAGTGCGCGATCGCGGGCCGTCGTGCCCCGCTACTGCGTCACTGAACGGCCAGCGACCACGAGTCCGGCAGGCCGGTCACCTTCGCGCTCTCGCCCTCGGCGTCGATGCAGACGGTGGTGTCGCCGAACGTCAAGTCCGTCAACGTGATCCGGCCCCAGCCCGTCGGTAGCCGCGGCGACACCGTCAGGCGCCGGTTCGGCACGTCGGGCGCTAGCCCCAGGAAGCTGCGCACCAGCAGCAGTGGCGCCGCGCTGGCCCACGCCTGCGGCGAGCACGACGTCGGGTACGGCAGCGGGGTGCCGAACTGGGTGCGCGGGAAGCCGCAGAACAGCTCGGGCAGCCGGCCGCCGAAAGCCGTTGCCGCGTCGATGATCCCGGTGGCCAGCCGCTCGGCCAGCGCCACCGCGCCCGGCAGGTGCCGGTAGCGCAGCAGGCCGGCGACCGCGATCGCGGTGTCGTGCGGCCACACCGACCCGTTGTGGTAGCTCATCGGGTTGTAGGCGCCCATGTCGCTAGCCAGGGTGCGCAGCCCGAAGCCGGTGTCCATGGTCTGGTCGGCCAGCCGCTCGATGATCGCCACGGCGTGCTCGTCGGGCGCGATGCCGGCCCACAGGCAGTGCCCCACATTGCTGGTCAGCGCGTCCACCACCCGCTTGTCGCCGTCGAGCGCGACGGCGTAGTAGCCCCGCTCGGGCAGCCAGAACCGCTCGGCGAACCTGTCGCGCAGCTCCTTCGCCTCCTCCCGGAGCCGCTCGGCGGTCGTGGTGTCGCCGATCCCGTCGGCCAGGTCCGCGCGCGCCAGCAGCGCCGCGTACTGGTAGGCCTGCACCTCGCACAGCGCGATCGGCGGGCCAGCCAGCCGGCCCGCCGCGTCGTTGATGCCGTCGAAGCTGTCCTTCCAGCCCTGGTTGACCAGCCCGCGGTCGGTGGCCCGCTGGTACTCGATGAAGCCGTCGCCGTCGCGGTCGCCGTACTCGCGCGCCCACCGCAGCGCGGCGTCGGCCGCCGGCAGCAGGTCCAGGATCCTGTCCCGGTCGGCGCCCCACCGCCAGCTCTCGGCCAGCAGCATCACGAACAGCGGCGTCGCGTCCGCCGAGCCGTAATAGATGTTGCCGCCCAGGATGTCCCCGCTGTCGGGGCCGCGACGGACCTCGTGCATGATCCGGCCCGGCTGCTCCTCGGTGATCGGATCGACCCGCCTGCCCTGCGTCTCGGCCAGCTGCTGCAGCGTGCCCAGCGACAGCATGACCTCCAGCGGCAACGTCATCCACGCGGTGAGCAGGCTGTCCCGGCCGAACAGCGTCATGAACCACGGCGCACCGGCGGCGACGAACGATCGGCCCGGCCGCTTCCCGTCGCGCATCAGCAGTGCGCCGATGTCGCTCTCGGTCTGCTGCAGCACCGCGGTCAGCGCCGGGAAGTCGGTGTCGATGTTGGTCGAGCTCTTGCGCCACCGCTCGATCTTGCGGCCGGGGCCGCTGCGCTCGGGCCGCTGCCCCCGCTGGAACCTGGTGGACAGCTTGCGATCTCCCCACGTGGGCTGCGCGACGATCTCGGTCTGCCACTGCCGGCGGGGCTCGATCACCATCCGCCACGTCAGCGCGCCCACGGTGATGATCGGATCCCCGGAGGCGGTGATCGTCACCCCGCGGATCGGCTCCCCGCGCTCGCGCAGCACCAATTCGCCGTCCACCACCGCGATCTCGGCGCCGGCCGTGGCGGCGCGGCCCTCCTTGACGGCGAACAGGTCGGCGAAGTCGCCGTCGACGTGCAGCACCATGGTGACCACGGTCGGCTCGCGGTCGAGGTTGTGCAGCGTGACGATCTCGCGCATGCCGTCGGCGACCAACCGTTCCCGGGTCAGCAGCAGCGTGCTGTCGGCCCGGCCCGCCCCCGGCGCCCGTCGTGAGACGAACTGTCCGGTAAAGGCTTCCGGCGTCTGCGCGGACAGCGGCTCGGGGATGACCCCGTCGACGGTCAGCTCCCAGCGCGACAGGATCCGCGCGTCCCGGAAGAACAGGCCGTGCGAGCGGGCGGGGGTGATGTCGCCGTGCCGGTCCGAGAGGCAGAACGTGCCGCCCTCGACCAGCGTGACGGTGTCCCCCGCCGCCGCGTGCACCGGTTCGCCGGCGTTGAGCACCCCCGAGCCGGGCATCAGGCCGACGCCTTCGACCGCGTCGCGATCGCCGGGGCGCCGGCGGCGGCGGTGCGGCGGCGCAGCCACGACGCCGACCGACGGGCCGGCCGGCGGGACACTTGGCGGTAGATCTGCTCGTAGCCCGAACCGAACTGGGCCACGGTGAAATTCGTCGCGACGTGGCGCCGGCACGCCGCCGGGTCGATGTCGCGGGACTTCTCGATCGCGGCGGGCAGCTCGTCGGGATGCGCGCAGATGATGCCGGTGACGCCGTGATCGATCACCTCGGGGACGGCGCCGCCGCGCAGCGCGACCACCGGGGTGCCGCAGGCCATGGCCTCGATCATCACCATGCCGAACGGCTCCTCCCACTGCACCGGGAACAGCACGCAGCGGGCGTTGGCCAGCAGCCGACGCTTGCTGGTCGCGTCGGCCTCGCCGAAGACGGTGTCCGAGTCGGTCAGCAGCGGCGCGACCTGCTCCGCGAAATAGGCCTTCTCGGCCGGTTCGTCGCACTTGCCGGCCAGCACCAGCGGGACGCCGGCGCGGTGGGCGGCCTCGAGCGCCAGGTGTGCGCCCTTGTAGGGGGCGTAGCGACCCAGGAACAGTGCGTAGTCCTGCTTCTCGCGCTGGAACGGCCAGTCGTCGATGCGCAGCGCGTTGTGCACCCGGCCCACCCAGTTCAGGTCCGGGGCCAGTTCGCGCTGCCGGTCGCTGATCGCGATCAGGCCGGCGTCGGCGCCGAGGGCCTGGTAGTACGGCAGCAGGTCCTCGTCGAGCGGGCCGTGCACCGTGACGAGGGTGGGCAATCCGAGCTCGGCGTAGACCGCGGCGTTCAGCGGCCCGGCCATGGTGTGTTCGTGGACGATGTCGAGGCCCTCGGTGTCGGCCAGCTCGAGGACCGCCCTGCGGGTCTTCAGCGCGTGCATGACCTCGGGGTAGGGCTGCCCGAGGCGGTGGCTCTGGATGGTGTCCCAGACCGGCAGGAAGTCGGCGGCGGTGCCGGGCCGGCCGGCGCCGATCAGGGTGACCCGGTGGCCGCGGGCGACCAGGGCGTCGGCCAGGTCAGCGACGACGGCTTCGGTTCCTCCGTAGCCCTGGGGCGGCACATCGAAGTACGGGGGCGCGACGAGGGCGATGCGCAGGGACTCCCGCTCGGTGCTCTTGACGTAATCGGTGCCGCTCACAGTTTCTCCTTCCAGCCGCGCAAGCGTTAGCACTCTCATGCATCAAGTGCTAATTATGGTCGGAAGATCGAAACCTGCAACTCATCTGCATACCCGCAAGTGGTTGTCGGACAGCGGATTCGGGCCCGGATCAGGCCACCACGCGGGTCAGCACCGCCGACAGGTGGTGCTGCAGCGGCTGCCCCATCGCGGCCATCGCCACGGTGTAGGTCAGCGTGTCGCCGCACACCTGGATGGACCGGGCGACGGCGGTGACCTCTTTCGCCGATCCCGAGCGACCGATCGACGTCGACGCCAGGTCCAGCGTGATCTCGTCGGCATCGACGCTCAGCGCGCCCTCCTGGACCTCGGTGATGCCGGTCGGGTGCGCGAGGATCCATTCGGCGCGGTCCGGTGCGGGCACGCGCAGGTAGCCGGTCTCGGCGTGCAGCGGCCGGCCGTCGTCGGCGGCGCGGGTGCGCTGGCCGTAGGCCAGGAACGGCTTGCCGACGTGGCCGAACGTCACCTCCTCGGTGTAGCCGAACGGCTCGATCGTCGGGTACTCCCCCGAGCCGCGGCCGGCCCAGGTGCCCAGCAGCGGCGCCAGCGCGGCGATGTCGGGATGCAGCTCGGGTCCGGCCATCGGCCCAGGATAGGGGCTTGGGCCGCACCCGGACCCGCAGCCACGCCCCACGGAATGGCGCGACCATGCACCGGATCGGCCACGAATTCCGCACATGGAGTGCGGTATCGCAACCGGATCCCTAATATGCCTGCATGCTGTTGGCCCCGCAGATCGAGCTGATCGGTGTGCGCAAGGAGTTCGGGGAAACCCGCAACCGGGTCGTCGCCGTCGAGGACGTCGACCTGACCATCGGCGACGGTGAGCTGTTCGCGATCCTCGGTCCGTCCGGGTCGGGCAAGACGACGCTGCTGCGGTTGATCGCCGGCTTCGAGAAGCCCACCGCGGGCACCATCAAGCTCGGCGGCAAGGACGTCACCGCGCTGCCGCCCGCGCGCCGCGACACCAATACGGTGTTCCAGCAGTACGCGCTGTTCCCGCATATGACCGTCACCGAGAACGTCGAGTACGGGCTGCGGGTGCGCGGCGTGGGCAGGGCCGAACGCCGCCACCGGGCCGCCGAGGCGCTGGAGATGGTCCGGCTCAGCGGACAGGTGACGCGCAAACCGGCCGAACTGTCCGGCGGTCAGCAGCAGCGGGTCGCGCTGGCCCGCGCCCTGGTGGGACGGCCTCGGGTGCTGCTGCTCGACGAGCCGCTCGGCGCGCTCGACCTCAAACTGCGTGAACAGATGCAGGTCGAGCTCAAGGCGATCCAGCGCGACGTCGGCATCACCTTCGTCATCGTCACCCACGACCAGGACGAGGCGCTGACCCTGTGCGACCGGCTCGTCGTCCTCAACGACGGCCGCATCGAGCAGCTCGGCGCGGCTCGCGAGGTGTACGAGAACCCCGCCAATCGGTTCGTCGCCGACTTCGTCGGCACCTCCAACGTGCTCGACGCCGACGCCGCCGTGGCGCTGCTGGGCCGGCCGGGCACGTTCGCGATCCGGCCGGAGCGCATCGAGGTCCTCGACCCCGGCGCCGCGGCCCCGGCCAGTCACCGCACCGTCACCGCCGACATCGCCGAGGTGGTCTACGCCGGCCCGGTCACCCGGGTGGCGGCGACGGTCACCGGGGTGGCCGGATTGGCGACCCCGGTGCGGCTCACCGCGACGCTGCTGTCCGCCGAGGCCTCCACCACCATCGAGCACGCCGCGCCCGTCGTCCTGGCGTGGCCCGACTCCGCCGTCCGCGATCTGTCCACCTGAGAAGGAGAAAGCCATGGGATATCCGATACGCCGCATCGGCATCGCTGTGATGGCCGGTGCGCTGGTGCTCGCCGGCTGTTCGAGTTCGACCGACTCCGGTGGATCCGGGGACGCCCCACCGGAACTGGAGCCGGCCACCTCGGTCGGCGACGGCGAGGGCGAGCTGAACCTGATCGCCTGGCCCGGCTATGCCGAGGACGGCTCCAACGACCCCGAAATCGACTGGGTGACTCCGTTCGAACAGCAGACCGGCTGCCAGGTCAACATCAAGATCGGCAACACCTCCGACGAGATGATCCAGCTGATGCGGACCGGCCAGTACGACGGTGTGTCGGCGTCCGGGGATGCCACGCTGCGGCTGATCTACGCCGGGGACGTGGCACCGGTGAACACCGACCTGACACCCAACTACGCCACCGTGGTGCCGTTCCTCAAGGACAAGCCGTGGAACTCGGTCGACGGGAAGATGTACGGCGTCCCGCACGGCTGGGGCGCCAACCTGTTGATGTACAACAGCGACGTGGTCACCCCGGCGCCGGACTCCTGGGGCGCGGTGTTCCCGGGCGCACCGGAGCTCAAAGGCAAAGTGACGGCTTATGATTCGCCGATCTACATCGCCGATGCCGCGCTGTACCTGTCGAAGACGAAACCCGAGCTGGGCATCGAGGACCCGTATTCGCTGACCTCCGAACAGCTCGACGCCGCAGTGGATCTGCTCAAACAGCAGAAGGAGAACATCGGCGAGTACTGGTCGGACTACACCAAGGAAGTGCAGGCGTTCGAGTCGGGCACGACGGTGATCGGCACCAGCTGGCAGGTCATCGCCAACACCATCGAGGCCGACAACAAGGTGCCGATCGGCACCGTGCTGCCCAAGGAGGGCTCGACCGGCTGGTCGGACACCTGGATGCTGTCCGCCAAGGCCGCCCACCCCAACTGCATGTACAAGTGGATGGACTACATCATCTCCCCGGAGGCCAACGCCCAGGTGGCCGAGTACTTCGGCGAGGCGCCCGCGCAGACCAAGTCGTGTGACCTGATCTCCGACAAGACGCACTGCGAGACGTACCACGCCACCGATGAGCAGTACGCGTCCCAGATCCATTACTGGACAACGCCGCAGACGCAGTGCGTCGACGGCAGCGGCGACAACTGCACCAGCTACGACGAGTGGGTCACCAAGTGGCAGGAGATCAAGGGCTGATGAGCTCGACGCTGGCGCCGCGCCTCCGGGAGCGGGCGGCGCTGGCGTTCCTGCTGGTGCCGCCCCTGGCCTGGCTGATCGTCGCCTACCTGGGTTCGCTTGCGGTGCTCCTGGTTTCGGCGTTCTGGAGTACCAACAGCTTCACCGGTGCGGTGGTGCGCACGTTCACCGGCGACAACCTGATGCGGGTGCTGACCGACCCGACGGTGCGGGCGGTCACCATCCGCACGCTCGGGGTGGCGCTGACGGTCACGCTCCTGTGCGCGGTGCTGGCGGTGCCACTGGCGCTGTACATGGCCAAGATCGCATCCCCGGCGGCGCGGGTGGCGCTGGTGGTCGCGGTCACCACCCCGCTGTGGGCGAGCTATCTGGTCAAGGCCTACGCGTGGCGGATGCTGTTGTCCCCGGAGGGTCCGCTGTCGTGGGCCACCGGGTATTCGCCGGGTTACGGCCTGATCGCCACGGTGCTCACCCTGACGTATCTGTGGTTGCCGTACATGGTGATCCCGGTGTTCGCGGCGTTCCAGCGGGTGCCGGATGCCCTCGTGGACGCCAGCTCTGATCTGGGCGCCTCGGACCTGACCACGCTGCGGCTGGTGGTGGCGCCGATGGTGTTCCCCGGCATCGCCGCCGGGTCGATCTTCACGTTCTCGCTGTCGATGGGCGACTACATCGCGGTGACGATCGTCGGCGGGAAGACGCAGATGCTGGGCAACGTCATCTACGGCCAGCTGGTGACCGCGAACAACCAGCCGATGGCCGCGGCGCTGTCGCTGATCCCGCTGCTGGCGATCGTCCTGTACCTGGTGGCGATGCGGCGCACCGGCGCACTGGAGAACGTCTGATGCTCTCCCGCCGGCTGCGCAGCGCCACCCGCGCCTGGACCGTTCTGGTCCTGGTGTTCATCTATGCGCCACTGGTTCTGGTGGTGCTCAACGCCTTCAACACGTCCAAGACGTTCGCGTTCCCGCCGCAGGGGTTCACGTTGCAGTGGTGGCGGACCGCCTGGCACAGCGAGGGCATGTGGCACTCGCTGGGCAACTCGGCGGTGGTCGGGTTGGCCGCCACGGCGATCGCGCTGACGCTCGGCACGATGGCGGCGTTCGCGGTGCAGCGGTACGAGTTCTTCGGCCGTCAGACGGTGAATCTTCTTGTGGTGCTGCCGATCACGTTGCCGGGTATCGTCACCGGCATTGCGTTGAACGCGACGTTCACCTCGACGCTGGGGGTGACGCTGGGGCTGGCGACCGTCATCGTCGGGCACGCCACGTTCTGTATCGTCATCGTGTTCAACAACACCCAGGCGCGGCTGCGGCGGCTGGGCACCAGCCTCGAGGACGCGTCGGCCGATCTGGGGGCCTCGTCGTGGCAGACGTTCCGGTTCGTGACGCTGCCGATGATGCGCGGGGCGCTGGTGGCGGGGGCGATCCTGGCGTTCGCGCTGAGTTTCGACGAGATCGTGGTGACGACGTTCACGGCGGGCCCGACGGTGCAGACATTGCCGATCTGGATCTTCGGGAACCTGTTCCGCCCCAACCAGGCTCCGGTGATCAACGTCGTCGCCGCGGCGCTGACGCTGATCGCGGTGGTGCCGGTGTGGCTGACGCAGCGCATCGGCGGCGACCCGGCCGGGACCCGGATCTGACCGTCAGCCCCACCGGCGCAGCAGATCCCGTGCCTGGGTGCACAGTTCGTCGACGACGGCCGCGGCCGGGCGCACGGTGCGCAGCCGCCCGACACCCTGTCCGGCGTTGACGGCCGACGCGGTCCCGGCGCCGGGTCCCGCGCGGCGCAGGTCCTCCTCCCGGCCCGTCCACCGGTCGACGAAATCGGTCCGCACCACCCTCTCGGGCAAGTGCTCGGGCCACGGATAGCCGAGCGCGATGTCGACGACGCGGGTGGTGACGGTGTCGGTGCCGTCGGCGTCGAGCAGGACCCGCCGCGTCTCCTCGGACCCCAGCGCCTCGGTGCACGCGGCGAACGCGGTGCCGACCCAGGCACCGGCCGCGCCGGCGGCCAGCACCGCGGCCACCGCGCGCCCGGTGGAGATCCCACCGGCGGCGAGCACCGGCACCGGCACCTCGTCGAGGACGTCGGCCAGCAGCGGCAGCGTCCCCACGGTCGGCGCGCCGTGCCCGCCGCCCTCGGCGCCGCGCACGACGACCACGTCGGCGCCCGCGGTCACCGCGGCCACCGCCGCGGACAGGTCGCCGACCTGGGCGGCCGCCCGGATGCCGTGGTCGCGGGCCCGCGCGATCCACGACCAATCGTCGCCGAAGCTGACCGCCAACAGCGCCGGGTGCGCCGACAGCGCCACCTCCAGCAGGTCGGGATCCCGCGCCACCACCCACTGCACCAGCCCGATGCCGAACGGCTGCTCCAGACCCTGCAGGTGCCGCAGCTCGGCGCTCAGCGCCGCCGCGGAGCCGCTGCTGCCCATCCCGACCATGCCCAGCCCGCCGGCGGCCGACACGGCAGCCGCGAGCGCGCCGCCGGCCGTCCCACCCATCGGCGCGTTCACGATCGGTGCGGTCAGGCCCAGGCCTCGGGACCAGGCGGTGGCCAGTTCGGTCATCTCCCCGTCCTACCCCATGACCGCGCACCGGCATCATGGGGTGGTGGTGAACCTGCTGCCGACCGTGACGATCCCCGACGCCGATGTCGAAGACGCCCTGCGCCGCGCCGTGGCGATCATCAACCCGCTGCTGCACGTGCTGTGGGAGACCGATCCGCTGCGCCTCAAGCGCCGGATCCCCGAGGACGGGGACGACGGCGTGCTCGACAGCATGGCCGACGGCTTCTCCTCGATCCTCAACGCCGCCGACGTCCCCGGCACCCTGGCCTGGGACAGGCTGAACACCGACGCCCGGATCGGCTGGTGGGTGGCGCGGGTCGGGGCGCTCAACACGGTGGCGGTGGCCTTCCCCGGCGTGCTCGGCGCGCTCGGGCGTCGACTGCCGATCCAGGACCTGCTCGGGTTCACCAGCCAGGCCGTCGTGCTGTGCGCGGTGGCCCGCGAGCTCGGCGTCACCGACGAACGCGACCAGGTGCGGATGCTCGCCCAGGTATTGTGCGACCGCGACCTGACGGTGATCGACCACGGCGACGACGACGACACGGCCCCGGACGAGATCCCCCGGACCCCGCTCGGCGTTGCCAGAGCGCTGTGGAAACTGGTCGGTCTGCTGGACGCCATTGGCGACGAACTCGCCAAACGCCCGCATCCGCGCGCCCCGTTCCGGTACCTCAGCTTGTTGCCCGCCGTCGGCGCGATCGCCGCGTACCTCGGCGAATACGGCGCGCTGTCCCGAGCGGCGAAAGCCGGACAGCGCTGGATCGACCAGCGCTGAACGGCGCACCGCGGTTTGCCGCACCGAAGCCGGCAACCTCGGCACACCGTCGTTTCCTGATCTCTGACCTGGCGATCCTGATATCGAAAATTGCTGTGCCACAGCGCTACTACGGCGTCATGCCGGGGGGACCCCCGACCGCCGATCAGGCGGAGGCAGTGCGCATCGGCCCGTGACCGGCAACGTGCACCCATTTGTCTGCCGTTGTCGGCGCGGGTGACTCCGGCGGGCACGGTTTCTGACGGTCACGAAAATCCGCGATTTATCAGGGCTTTCGAAAGAAATTTATGAAACCGAGTTGCCGATCGGAAATTTTCCTCAAAGATGCATAACAGCCCATTCGAAGGCGTCGAGCGGTACGCCGACGCCATCACCGACCGGAACAGAGGACAACCGCATTGATCACACTGCGCATGACACGAAAAGGCCTGGCAGCCGGATGTGTAATGGTGATGGCCGCTTTCGGGGTGGCCGCCTGTGGTGGTGACGACAGCGGCGGTGACAGTGCCGGCGGCGGGGGCGGTGGGGACATCACGATCTCGGCGACGTCGTTCCCGGACTACATCGACCCGCAGCTCTCCTACACGCTGGAGGGCTGGGAAGTGCTGTGGAACGTCTACACCCCGCTGCTGACCTACAAGCATGCCGACGGCGAGGAGGGCACCGAGGTGGTGCCCGGGCTGGCCGAATCCCTGCCGGAGGTCTCCCCGGACGGGTTGACCTACAAGCTCAAACTGCGGCCCGACATGAAGTACTCCGACGGCACCCCGATCAAAGCGTCGGACTTCACCCACGCGATCCAGCGGCTGTTCAAGGTCGATTCGGGCGGCTCGGTGTTCTACGACGTGATCGTCGGCGCCAAGGAATACGCCGACGGCGCCGCCGACACCATCACCGGGATCACCACCGACGACAACACCGGTGACATCACCATCCAGCTTGTCCAACCCAACGGCACGTTCGACAATCTGCTCGGGCTGATGTTCGCCGCGCCCATCCCGTCGACCACGCCGCTGGACAGCGACACCACCAACAATCCCCCGCCGGCCAGCGGGCCGTTCATGATCACCTCGGTGGACGCGCCGCGCCGGATGGTCCTGGAGCGTAACCCGCAATTCCAGACGGTCAAGGATGCCGGAGCCGACGAGGTCGCCGACGCCGGCGTGGACAAGATCACTCTGGTCGAGAACAAGAACCAGGGTGCGCAGGTCACTGACATCATCCAGAACAAGGTCGATTTCATGATCGATCCGCCCCCGTCGGACCGGTTGCAGGAGCTCAAGAACCGCTACTCCGATCGGTTCCGCATGGAGGATTCGATCAACACCTACTACATGTTCATGAACACCGAGCGCGCCCCGTTCAACGATCTCAAGGTGCGCCAGGCCATCAACTATGCGATCGACCCCGAGGCGCTGAACCGGATCTTCGGCGGCCGCCTGCACCCCACGCAGCAGATCCTGCCCCCGGGGATGCCCGGCTACCAGGAGTACACCCTGTATCCGGGACCCGACATGGACAGGGCCAGAGCGCTTATCGCCGAAGCCAACCCCGCCGACCGGGATATCACGGTGTGGACCGACGACGAGCCGGACCGCAAGCGGATCGGTGAGTACTACCACGATCTGCTGACGCAGCTAGGCTTCAACGCGACGCTGAAGGTGATCGCCGGCGACGTGTACTGGACGACCATCGGCAACCAGTCCACCCCCGATGTGGACACCGGTTTCGCGGACTGGTTCCAGGATTTCCCGCATCCCGACGACTTCTTCCGGCCGCTGCTGCACGGCGACAGCATCCTGCCGACCAACGGGAACAACCTGTCGCGGGCCAACATCCCGGCCAACAACGCCAAGATGGACGAGCTGCTGACCAAGCAGCTCACCGACGAGGGCGTCGAGCAGCAGTACGCCGATCTGGACCGGGCCTACATGGAGCAGGCGGTCTGGGCGCCGTACGGCAACGAGCAGTTCACCACGTTCCTGTCGGAGCGGATGGACTTCGACAAGTCGTACCATCATCTGCTGTTCAACCAGGACTACACCTCGTTCGCGGTGAAGTAGCCCGGTGGTAGCCGTACCCACCGGTGTCCCGGAGTCGCGGATCCGGGGCCGGAGCCCGTGGTACCTTGCGTGGCTTCGCCTGCGCCGCAACAAGGTTGCGCTGGGCTTCGGTGTGCTCTTCGTGCTGATCGTGGTGGCGTGCCTGGCCGCGCCGCTGTGGGAGCAGCACGTCGCGCACACCGGCCCCAACGACAACCACATCACCGACACGGTGCTGATCGACGGCGTCGAGACCGACATCGTCGCCCCGGACGGGACACCGATGGGGCCCGGTCTGCACGGCCGCTACCTGCTGGGCGCCGATCAGAACGGCCGCGACGTGATGGTGCGGCTGCTCTACGGCGGGCGGACCTCGATCTACATCGGGATGGCCGCCGCCGCGGTGACCACCGTGCTCGCGGTGGTGGTGGCGCTGCTGGCCGGCTACTACCGCGGCTGGATCGACGCGCTGCTGTCCCGGGTGCTCGACGTCATCTGGGCGTTCCCGGTGCTGCTGCTCGGGATCGCGCTGGGCACCGCGCTGGCCGTCGGCGGCCTCAAGGTCGGGTTCGTCGACATCGCCGGGGATTCGATCTGGATCCCGATCCTCATCATCGGCCTGGTGTACGTGCCCTACATGGCCAGGCCCCTGCGCGGGGAGATCCTGGCGCTACGGGAGAAGGAGTTCGTGGAAGCCGCTGTCGCACAAGGCATGGGCCCGCTGCGGATCATGTTCGGCGAGCTGCTGCCCAACATCGTCTCCACGGTGATCGTGTTCTTCACCCTCAACATCGCCAACAACATGCTGCTGGAATCGGCGTTGTCGTTCCTGGGTGCCGGCGTGCGGCCACCGAACGCGTCGTGGGGCACCATGATCGCCGACGGTTACCAGATGATCTACACCGCACCGCACCTGACGATCGTCCCCGGTCTGATGATCGTCGTCACGGTGCTGGCGCTCAATGTGTTCGGTGACGGCCTGCGGGATGCGTTGGATCCCAAGGCCAAGATCCGGTTGGAGCACTAGGCCATGGGTCGGTTCATTGCCCGGCGGCTGATCGGGATGGTCGCGGTGTTGTTCGCGATCTCGGTGATCGTGTTCCTGATCTTCAACGTCATCCCCAACTCCGATCCGGCCGCACGGATCGCCGGTAAGAACGCCGACCCGGATCTGATCGCGCGGGTCAACGCCGACCTCGGCCTGGATCAACCTTTGCCGGTGCAGTACCTGACGATGATGAAGCAGATCTTCACCGGTGAGTTGACGTCATATGCCAGCAATCGCAATGTGGTCGAACAGATCTGGGAGGGCCTGCCGGCCACGTTCTCGCTGTGCATCGGGGCTGCGGTGATCTGGATGACGCTGGCGGTGCTGTTCGGTTACCTCAGCGCGGTGCACGCGGGCCGCTTCGCCGACCGCGCGCTGACGGTGCTGTCCCTGGTAGGCATCTCGATGCCGGTGTTCTGGCTGGCGGCCATCCTGCTGTACTTCTTGACGTTCAAGGTGCAGCTGTTCCCGACCGGCAGCTACGTGGCGCTCACCGAGGACCCGCTGGAGTGGGCGTATCACCTTGTGCTGCCGTGGTTCACGCTGGCGGTGCTGTTCATCGGGTTCTACAGCCGGGTGTTGCGGTCCAACATGCTCGACGCGATGAACGAGGACTATGTGCGCACCGCTCGTGCCAAGGGGCTCGGTGAGACCCGGGTCCGGATCCGACATGTGTTGCGCAACTCGATGATCCCGATCATCACGCTGTTCGGGCTGGACTTCGGCATGGTGGTCGGCGGCGGCGCGATCCTGACCGAGACGGTGTACAACCTGCCTGGCGTGGGCCTGTACGCCGGGGAGGCGATCCGCAGCCTGGATCTGCCGCCGCTGATGGCGGTCACCATGTTCGGCGCGTTCTTCATCGTGCTGTTCAACACCCTCGTCGACATCGCCTATGCGGCGCTGGATCCGCGGATCCGGCTGGGACAGGCGGCGCCGGCATGACGAGCCAACAGCAGACGAGTGAAAAGAACCGAGAGCCGCTGCTGGCCGTCGACGACCTGCGGGTCAGCTTCGCCACCGACGACGGGATAGTGCAGGCGGTCGACGGGGTGTCTTTCACGCTGGAACCGGGTGAGATCCTGGCGATCGTCGGCGAATCCGGTTGCGGCAAAAGCGTTACCGCGCAGACCCTGACCGGGTTGACCCGGGCGCCGAACACCCGCATCACCGGATCGGTCACCTATCGCGGCCGTGCGCTGACCGGGCTGAGCGACGACGAGCTGCGCGACGTGCGCGGCGAGGAGATCGCGATGGTGTTCCAGGATCCGATGTCGTCGCTGAACCCGGTGTACCGGGTGGGCGACCAGATCGCGGAGATGATCCTGGCGCACCGCGACGTGTCGAAGAAGGACGCGCACGCGCGGGCGGTGGAGCTGCTGAAGTCGGTGGGCATCCCGAACCCCGCC
Source organism: Mycolicibacterium sp. (assembly GCA_050250295.1). Taxonomy (GTDB): domain Bacteria; phylum Actinomycetota; class Actinomycetes; order Mycobacteriales; family Mycobacteriaceae; genus Mycobacterium. Next base: position 83,332 of record JBFWOX010000022.1, on the reverse strand, counting down.
GCGCGGGCCCGCAGTTATCCGCACGAGTTCTCCGGCGGTATGCGGCAGCGGGTGATGATCGCGATGGCGCTCGCGCTCGAGCCGGCCGTGTTGATCGCCGACGAACCGACGACGGCGCTCGACGTGACGGTGCAGGCCCAGATCCTGCGGCTGATCGCCGATTTCAACCGCGACCGCGACCTCGCGGTGGTGTTGATCACCCACGATCTCGGGGTGGTCGCCGAGGTGGCCGACCGGGTGGTGGTGATGTATGCCGGGCAGATCGTCGAGGACGGCTCGCTCGAGGACATCTTCTACGCCCCGCGGCATCCCTATACGTGGGGGCTGCTGGGCTCGCTGGCCCGGTTGGACCGGCCGCGCTCGGAACGGTTGACCCAGATCGCCGGTGCGCCGCCGTCGCTGGTGCATCCGCCGCCGGGGTGCCGGTTCGCCCCGCGCTGCGCCTTCGAGTTCGACCGGTGCGACCAGCCGCCCGCCCTGGTGGGTGAACCGACGCACCTGGACCGGTGCTGGCTGGATCGCGAGGAGAAGGAGCGGGTGCGGCCGTGAGCGAGCCCTTGGAGACGCCGCTGTTGGAGGTGACCGACGTCGTCAAGCACTTCCCGATCAAGTCGGGCGTCGTCGTCGAGCACGAGGTGGGCCGGGTCCGCGCCGTGGACGGAGTCAGCCTGACGCTGCGCCAGGGCGAGACCCTGGGGCTGGTCGGTGAATCCGGGTGCGGGAAGTCGACGCTGTGCCGCACGATCCTGCAGCTGACGCCACCGTCGTCGGGGTCGGTGCGGTTCCTCGGCGAGGAACTGGTCGGCAAGTCGCGGCGGGAGCTGCGGCCGCTGCGGCGCCAGATGCAGATGATCTTCCAGGACCCGTTCGCGTCGCTGAACCCGCGCAAACGGGTCGGTCAGATCATCGGCGACCCGATGGAGCTGCACGGCCTGGCCGGCGGCGCCGAGTTGCGCCGCCGGGTGCAGGACCTGCTCGACCGGGTCGGGTTGCGCCCCGAGCACTACAACCGGTTCCCGCACGAGTTCTCCGGTGGTCAGCGGCAGCGCATCGGCATCGCCCGGGCGCTGGCGTTGCGGCCGAAGCTGATCATCGCCGACGAGCCGGTGTCGGCGCTGGATGTGTCGGTCCAGGCCCAGATCGTCAATCTACTGCGAGACCTGCAGCAGGAGTTCGGCCTGTCCTATCTGTTCGTGGCGCACGATCTGGGTGTGGTCCGGCACATGTCCGACCGGGTGGCGGTGATGTACCTGGGCAAGGTGGTCGAGGAGTCCCCGACCGACGGGCTCTACGGCCGCCCCATCCACCCCTATTCGAACGCGCTGCTGTCGGCGGTGCCGATCCCGGATCCGCGCCGCAACGCAGCCCGGGAGCGGCTGGTCCTCGACGGTGACGTGCCGAGCCCGACCAACCCGCCCGAGGGATGCCGGTTCCATACCCGGTGCCCGTGGTGCACGGAGGTCTGCATCGAGCAGGAGCCGGCCCTGGTCGCCCACGATCCGGGCCACGTCGCCGCCTGCCACCACCCGCGCAACACCCCGGAGTGACGGAACGGTTCGATCGGCTGTCCCCTCCGCAGCCGATCGAACCGTTGAGGCAAAGATTAAGCACTCAAGACCCCTGAGGGAATCGGGGAATCCCCTAAACCTGAGGGGTCCGGCCGGCGAACGGCCAGGTTGCCGGGTGGTTACGGGCCCTGCGGGACCGGGATCGGGATCGGCACCGGGACGAACGGCACGGTCAGGTACGTCGTCGTCATCGGGGTGGTCGGCGGTGTCGTCGGGTCCGGCGGCTCGGTGGTGGTGGGCACGGTCGTCGGCACCGTGGTGGTCGTGGTGGGCACCGTGGTGGTGGTCGTGGGCACCGTCGTCGTCGTTGTCGTCGTCGTGGTGGTCGTCGTCGTGGTAGTCGTGGTGGTCGGCGACGTCGTCGTTGTCGTCGTCGTCGTGGTGGGCACCGTGGTGGTCGGTTCGGGGACCGGCTCGATGCTCGGCGGTGGCGGCGGGGCCTCGCTGGTGGGCGGCGGGGGCGGTGCGGCGGTCTGGGGTGGGACCGTCACGGTCTCCGGCGGCGGGGGCAGCGACGGGGTGATCGTGCCGCTCAGCGGGGCCGGTTCGGGGCCCGACGGCCGCCGGTCGGAACTCTCGCTGCTGGTCAACGCGATCGCGATGCCGCCGACGGCGACCAGGGCGACCGCGGCGGCGACCCCGATCACCGACATCGGCAGCCGCTGCCAGGGTCGGGTCGCCTCGACGGCGGGGGCGGGCGGCTCGGCGAACCGGTACGGGTTGACGGGTTCGCGCGGCGCGGCGGTTTCGTAGTCCTCCCCGGCGTACGGGACGACGTCGTCGCCGGATTCCTCGGCCTGCGACCACGCCAGCGCGGGTTCCGGCTCGGCGGCAGGGGCCATCAACGTGGCGGTCTGCGCCGGCGCCACCCACGTGGCGGTCTCCGCGCTGCGCCCGTAGGCGGCGATCAGCGTCGCGCCCAGGCAGGCGTCCATCGCGGGCTGCGGTGTGGTGACCACGTGGGCCCGGGACCGCTGCGAGAGCAGCTGCACGACAAGCGGAATGCTCGCCCCGCCGCCGACGAGGCCGAGGGCCGTCACGTCGGCCCAACTGAAGTTGTTGCGACCCAACTGGTCTTCGAGCGCGTCGACGACGGTGGTGAGCGGACGGAGGATGAGGTCGTCCAATTCGGCTCGAGTCACCCGGATGTCGGTGTGGTAGCCGGGCAGTTCGGCGGTCAGCGCGGTCGCGGTCTCGGTGGACAGGCGTTCCTTGGCGGTGCGGCAGCGGTCCCGCAGCGTGGCCAGCGACGCGACGGCCGCGGTCTGGTTGGGGTCGATGCCGGCGTCGCCGGCGATGCGGTCCAGCACGTAGGCCAACAGGACCTGGTCGATCTGGTCGCCGGCGAAGTCGGGGATCCGGGCGGTCGGGCCGATCGGTTCGAAGGCGGTGGCGGCGTCGGCGAGGGTGATGCTGGTGCCGCTGCCGCCGAAATCCAGCAGCGCCACCAGACCGCGCCGGTCGATGCCGGGGTTGGCGTTGAGCGCGGTCAGCGCGGCGGCGGCGTCGGGGATCAGGCGAGGCCGCAGCCCGCTGGGCGAGAGGGTCCGGCTGGCAGCCAGCGCGGTGTGGAGGGCCTCGGAGGCCGCCGGGCTCCAGTACGACGGCACGGCGATGGCCACCTCGGCGGGCGGGGTGGTCGTGACCAGCGCGGCGACGGCGTCGAGGGCCTGCACCAGCAGGTGTTCGGCCGGGTGGCTGGTGCCGTCGGCGGCGATCAACGGGACCGGGTCGCCGACGCGCTCGACGAACCCGGTGAGCTGCTCGCCACCGGGGCGGGCCAGCACCGCCCGGCGCAGGACGGGCTGGTGCCCGACGGTCGCGGCCACGAGGTTGGTCGCCCCGACGGACAACCCCAGCGGGTCGCCGGTGTGCTCAGCCACGAGCGATCCCCTGCCTGCACTCGTTGTCCCGGTGCTGCACTGGCTCGCGAATTGACCGATGGGTCAACGTCTCCTGCCCGGTGGATCGAAGGATTCGCACATGGCCACGATGGCACAGTCGGGGCGATAACCGAGGATCTGCACCCCGGCGGTGTCGACTCGTCGAAGCCTGCCACCGAGCGTGCACTCACAGTAGTCGGGCGGGACTACGCACTACCAGGAGTGCACGCTCGGCGCACGTCAGCCCACCGAGCGTGCACTGACGGTAGTTGCGGGGGTCTGCGCGCTACCAGGAGTGCACGCTCGGTGCGCGGCGGCGCGACGCGCACCCGCGCGCCCTTTGCGAACCCCCGGTGGTGTGTTGCAATGACCGCCATGGGTGACATCGACGAGATCAAGCAGGTCAAGTACCGGTACCTGCGCGCACTGGACACCAAACACTGGGAGGAATTCGCCGACACCCTGACCGAGGACGTGGTGGGCCGCTACGGCGAGTCGATCGGTGAGGAGCACCATTTCTCCAGCCGCGAGGACCTCGTCACGTTCATGCGCAACTCGCTGGGCCCGGAGATCCTCACCGAGCACCGGGTCAACCACCCCGAGATCACCGTCGACGGCGACCAGGCGACGGCGACGTGGTACCTGCAGGACCGGGTGATCGCGCCGGACTTCAACTTCATGCTGATCGGCGCTGGCTTCTACCACGACCGCTACCGCCGCACCGAGGACGGCTGGAAGATCTGCGAAACCGGCTACGACCGCACCTACGACGCGTCGATGTCGCTGGAGGCGTTGAACTTCAAGGTCAAAGCCGGTCGCGCACTCAATCTTTGAATCACTCGGTGATGGCGATCACCGCGCCCGGCCGCAGCCAGCGCATGATCGTCACCAGCGTGGCGTCGTCGATCGCCACGCACCCGGCGGTCGGGCCGCCGTCGGTGCTGTGCACGAAGAACGCCCCGCCCTTGCCGGGGATGCGTTCCTTGTTGACGCCCATCACCACCGCGTGGGCGTACTGCGGGATGTCGAGGTTCTCGGTGCCCGAGCTCGGCGCGGTGTTGAACGGACACTGCTCCCTCCTGCACACCTGCATGGTGTTGTAGGTCGGGCTCTTCATGTCGCCGTCCCACCAGTGCTCGGGTCCGACCTGGACGTACTGCAGACCACCTCCCGGGTTGGGTTCGGTGCCGAACGCGAAATCCAGCGTGTAGACGCCCTTCGGCGTCATCATCGACCCGTCGAAGTGGTTGGCCGACATGCCTTTTTCGCCGATCTTGGCGGGGATGCCGACGCCGCCGGCGACCGGCTGCCAGCCGGCGGCGGTGCGCTCCCAGACGTCCAGCTTGGCGTCCGATCCCCCGGTCCCGGTCACCGCCAGCACCTGCGTGGCGCTGGCGACGGAGTCGGCGAACCACGGGATGAACTCGGCCCGGGCGGGCGGACCGGCCAACGCCGACGAGAACACCGCGGCGACGGCGGCAGCCAGCACGATCAGCGTTCGGCGCGTCATGCGCTCAACTGTGCCACCCATTCCTGCCATTTCGGCTGTTCTGCGGCCGCAACGGTGTCGGCGTGTGCGCCGTAGAGGTACATGCTGACCATCAGCATGGTCTGGCCGTCGGCCACACAGCTGCCGATCAACGCCACGCCCGGATGCGGTTCACTCAGCCGCACCAACACATCGCGCAAGGCGCCGTCCTGGTGGATGCGCTCCACCACACCGGCGAACTTGGGTGCGCCGGTGGATGTTTCGCACCGCCCGCCGACGTCGACGCCGGTCAGCCCGAGCGCCCGGCTGAGCACCGACCAGCCCTGCGGCAGATCCCCGGGATGGGATGTCATCGCGTGCAGGTTCACGGCGGGTTGGCCCGCGAAGTGGCGCAGGTAGAGGCGCAACACCGCGAAGAAGCCCGGCCAGCCGGCCTCGAAACCCTCGACCTCGTCGTCCCAGTCGTCGCGGTCGGTGAACAGGCTGTGCACCATCCGCACCACGCAGCGGTCCCCCGAGCGGCTGGTGACCACCACCTCGGTGGCCACCGGCGGCGCGTCGCCGCTCCACCCGTATTCCTCGTAGCCCAGCCGCATCGGCGGTTCCCACACCGTCACCACCCCGCGCGAGGACCCCATGCCCTCCCCGAAGTCGAATTCGATGGCGCCGCCCACCCGTTCGTCGACCGTGGTGGGGGTGAACCAGGCCGACATCCCCGGTCCGGTCGCGATGGCCTGCCACACCTGCTCGGGTGTGCCGGGCACCGCGAACTCCATCTCCACCCAGCGGCGTCCGTCGTCGTCCTTCTTCAGTGCCATGGTCAGTCCCCTCGTGGTTTCGGGTACGCGGCGAGCACCACCCGGTGGGTGCGGCCGCTGGGATGGGTTTCGTCGTGGTAGCGCGCCACCAAGGCGGTCACCGCCCGCGACAGCTCGTCGGTGAACGCCGCGCGGTCGGCGGCCGAGCGGAACGTCACCGCGGTGTCGATGGACAGCGTCGCCAGCCGCTTGTCCTGCGCGCGGGCGGTGCGCCAGAGCTCGCCGACCTCCCGGACCGTCCGGGCCGCCAGCGCGATCAGGTAGCTCGCCGAGAGCCGGTCGGCGGTCCTGCCCGGGTCCGCGGCCGCCGGGCCCAGCGCGCCGGGCGAGACGACGTAGGACGCGGCGGTGGCCACCACCAGCCGTTCGGTGAGCCCGCCCCACCGGCGTTCCCCGGCCGGGGTCACCAGGTGGTGCTCGGCCAGTGCGCGCAGGTGGTAGTTGACCTTCTGCCGGGCGATGCCGACACGCGCGGCCAGCGTCGCCGCCGACGCCGGTTCGGTGAGTTCGGCGAGCAGCCGGCCGCGGATCGGATCCAACGCGATGATCGCGGCCGCGGGCTCGGAGATCACCTCGATATCGAGCACGTCGCCCATGCTCGTCGTTGACAAATTAATTTGTCAAGAGGTGTCGCCCGCTAGGTTGGCGGCATGACCCTGCTGCCCCGTCCCGGTCGTCGTCGCGGGATCCGTCAGATCGGCGAGGGACTCGGCACCCTGGACCGCGAGGTGTTCGAGGCGGTCGCCGAGTCGCCCAGCCCATTGCTCGACGCGGTCATGCCGCCGCTGACCAAGGCCGCCGACCACTCCAAGCTGTGGTTCGCCATCGCCGCGGGCCTGACCGCGTTCGGCAGCCCGTCGGTGAAGCGCGGCGCCGCCCGCGGCGTCGTCACGCTGGCACTGACCAGCCTGCTCACCAACCAGGTGGCCAAACGGGTGTGGCGGCGGGAGCGACCGAACCGGGTGCTGGTGCCGCTGGCCCGCCAGACCAGGCGCACCCCGACATCGAACTCGCTGCCCTCCGGGCATTCGGCCAGTGCCGCGGCCTTCGCGGTCGGGGTGGGGCTGGAGAGCCCACCGGCCGGGCTGGGGCTGGCGCTGCTGGCCGGCCTGGTCGGCATGTCGCGGATCGCCACCGGCGCGCACTACCCGGGCGACGTGCTCGCCGGCTTCGGCATCGGAGCCGGCCTGGCCGTTCTGGGCGCGAAGGTGGTCCCCCCGGTGGTCGAGACGCAGCTCCCGGCCGCCGAACCGTTGCGGGTGGACACCCCGGAACGGCCCCGCGGCGCCGGCGTGACCCTCGTCGTGAACCCGGCCTCGGGCAGCGGCACTGGCGCGCGGGTGCTCGACGAGGTCCGGGAGGCGCTGCCCGACGCCGAGATCGTGGAGCTCTCCGACGACGACGACGTCGAGGAGGTGCTGCGCGCGGCCGCGCAGCGCGCCGAGGTGCTCGCGGTCGGCGGCGGCGACGGCACCGTGGCCGCCGCCGCGTCGATCGCCGTGGAGCACGACGTCCCGCTGGCGGTGTTCCCCGCGGGCACCTTCAACCACTTCGCCAAGGACATCGGCTGCGACACCACCGCCAAGACCGTCACCGCGATCCAGCACGGCACGGTGTCCTGCGTCGACCTGGTGTGCCTCAACGAGGAACAGATGGTGATCAACACCGCCAGCATCGGCGCCTATCCGCGGTTCGTGCAGACCCGCGAGAAGCTCGAGCACAAGATCGGCAAGCCGCTGGCCGGGGTCTACGCGATGTTCGACACGCTGCGCCGCGGCGAGCCGGTGCGCATCCGCTACGACAACAAGACCCTGCAGACGTCGCTGTTCTTCCTGGGCAACTCCATCTATCTGCCCGCGGGTTTCGCGCCGTCGCGGCGCACCAGGATGGACGACGGCCTGATCGACGTCCGGATCCTCGAGACCGGGCGGCGGCTGAGCCGGCTGCGCATCGTGACCGCGCTGCTGCTGGGCCGGCTGGAACGCAGCCCGCTGTACCACGAGCTGCGGGTGCCGGAGTTCGCGTTCGAGGCGGTGGACGGGCCGACGGTGCTGGCGCTGGACGGCGAGGTCGGCACCGAACTGGCCAAGGCCAGCTTCAGTTCGCGCTATCGCGCGCTGAAGGTGTTCCGGCCGGCTGACTGACCTGGGATCGCGGCGGCACCAACAGCAGGCAGAGCACGAAGTAGGCGTATCCCAGCGCCCATCCGGCCAGCACATCGGAGGGGTGGTGCACGTTCAGCGCGACCCGGCCGATGCCGATCGCCACCACGACGACCGCGCCGAGCACCCACCACCACACCCGGCGGGTGAAGGTGAGCAGGGCCAGCACGGCGACCATCACCCCCAGCGCGTGCCCGGACGGGAACGACGTCCCCAGCGCCGTCGTCATCGCGGTGGCCGGACGCGGCCGGTCGGCCGCCAGCTTGGCGATCTCGGTGATCACCCCACTGAGCTCCACGCTGATCAACAGGAACATCGCGAACCGGACATGCCGGCGGATCAGCGCCACCACGATCACGACCAGCACCACCAGCCGGAAGGCGCCGGGGCCGAGCACCGTGCAGAACACGTCCCACCCGGTGACCCAGCCACGCCGCTCGGCCCCGAGCCGGTACATCGCTTCCAGCGACCAGGAGTCCATCCGGGTCAGCCAGGCCCAGCCCTGCACGTTGCCCACCCACAGCACCGCATAGCCGATGACGGCTGCCAGCGCCGTGCCGATCAGCCAGTTCCTGCGGACTCCCACCCGATCAGCTGTACCACCCGGAGCCCGAGCCGGCCGCAGCACCCTCGTGGTGCCTGGCCGCTGAGCTACCGTGCCTGCATGGCCGTATTTCTGCGGAAGCTGTTCCGGATCGGCAGGCTGCCCAGCGCGCTGCGCGCCGAGGTCGAGGCCGAGGGCGTCCTCTTCATGGCCGAGTACGTCGCGGTCACCCGACGCTTCCGCGGCGCGGTACCGGGGCTGCGTTCGAGCGGCAGCATCGCCAGCTACGTCGGGTCCCTGGTGCTCACCGACGAGCGGGTGCTGGGCACCCTGTCGTCGGTGCCGAAGCTGGCCGGCCGCACGATCGATCAGCGTTGGGACGCAGAGCAATCCGGCGCGGTCACCGGGGTGCTGTCCGAGACCGGTCTGACCCTGGAGGTCGACGTGGCCGCCGTCGACCCCCGGTGTTCGGGCGAGCTGTCGCTGCACTACAAGGAACACATCCCCGCCGAGGTGCTGGCCCGGCTGCCCCGCACCACGGTGGCCTTCGACGTACCGCCCGAGTACGTCTTCCGGGCCGTCGGCGTGCCGTATCACCCCTGAACCCACCGGCGGCGGATCAGTAGCCTGGGTGATTCCGCACGACCCACAGGGTTGCGTCACTGCCGCCGACCTTGTTCGGTGGCAGGTACCCGACCGAAAGGACCTCCGTGGCTGACCGACACAACGTGCTGCTCGTGCACTGGCACGACCTCGGCCGCTACCTCGGCGCCTACGGCCACACCGATGTGTCCAGCCCGCACCTGGACCGGATGGCCGCCGAGGGGATCCTGTTCACCGCCGCACACGCCACCGCCCCGCTGTGCTCGCCGTCGCGCGGATCGCTGTTCACCGGCCGCTACCCGCAGAGCAACGGGCTGATCGGCCTGGCCCACCACGGCTGGGAGTACCGCGCCGGTGTCCGCACCCTGCCCCACATTCTTTCCGACAATGGTTGGCGCGCCGCACTTTTCGGCATGCAGCACGAGACGTCGTTCCCGTCCAGGCTGGGTTACGACGAGTTCGACGTGTCCAACTCCTACTGCGAGTACGTCGTCGAGCAGGCCACCAAGTGGCTGGCCGAGCCGCCCGACGCGCCGTTCCTGCTGACCACCGGCTTCTTCGAGACCCACCGGCCCTATCCGCACGACCGCTACCAGCCCGCCGATCCCGACACCGTCGAGCTGCCGGACTGGCTCCCCGACACCGCCGACGTCCGGCAGGATCTCGCCGACTTCTACGGGTCGATCACGGTCGCCGACGCCGCCGTCGGTCAGCTGCTCGACGCGCTGGCCGCCGCCGGGCTCGACCGCAGCACGTGGGTGGTGTTCGTCACCGATCACGGGCCCGCGCTGCCCCGCGCGAAATCCACGCTGTACGACGCCGGTACCGGCATCGCGCTCATCGTGCGCCCGCCCCGCGACCTCGAGGTGGCGCCGAAGGTGTACGACGAGCTGTTCAGCGGGGTCGACCTGCTGCCGACCCTGCTCGAGCTGCTCGGCGTGGACGTCCCCGCCGATGTCGAAGGTCTCTCACACGCAAGCCGATTGATGGCCACGGAGCCGGCCGAGCCGGTGCGCAATGCGGTCTACACGATGAAGACCTACCACGACTCCTTCGACCCGATCCGGGCGATCCGCACCAAGAAGTACAGCTACATCGAGAACTACGCGCCCAGGCCGGTGCTGGATCTGCCGTGGGACATCGCTGACAGCGCGCCGGGCTGGGCGATGGCCTCGCTGCTGGCCGAGGGGCAACGTCCGGAGCGGGAACTGTACGACCTGGTGGACGACCCGACCGAGTCGCACAATTTGCTGGAGTGCGTCTGCGACGAAGCGGCCGACACCGTCGGTGCCGAGCTCTCCCTCCTGCTCGACGACTGGCGCCAGAAGACCAACGACGTCATCCCGTCGGACTTCGCGGGCACCCGGATCGCCGAGCGCTACACCCAGACCTACGCTCGCATCAACCAACTCGAGATCCCCAGTCGCTCAGCCGAAGCCGCTGGTCGCGGCGTCGAGGAAGAGCGCGGCACCAGGCAATAGTTCTGCTCACCATGATCGAAAAACCCTGCGGTGCCCCCCGCCGGGAATGCGGTTAAGCTCTCGCGCATGTCAGCCAGCCCGAGGGCGTATCTGGTGCTCGCCTCCCAGCGCAGCGGCAGCACGTTGCTGGTCGAATCGCTGCGGGCGACCGGCGTGGCCGGCGAACCCGGCGAGTTCTTCCAGTACCTGCCCAGCACCAGCCAGTCGCCGCAGCCGCGGCAGTGGTTCGAGGGCGTCGAGGACGACTCGATCCTGCGGCTGCTGGATCCCCTCGACGAGGGCAAGCCCGACCTGGCGCCGCCGGAGATCTGGCGCGACTACATCCGCACCGTCGGACGCACACCGAACGGCATCTGGGGTGGCAAGCTGATGTGGAACCAGACCCCGTTGTTGCTGCAGCGCGCCGCCGGCCTGCCCGACCGCTCCGGCGATGGGCTGCTCTCGGCGATCCGCGACGTCATCGGCAGCGACCCACTGCTGATCCACGTCTATCGTCCTGATGTTGTGTCCCAGGCAGTTTCGTTCTGGCGGGCGGTGCAGACCCGAGTGTGGCGCGGCCGCCCCGACCCGGTCCGCGACGCCCGCGCCGAGTACCACGCCGGCGCCATCGCCCATGTGGTGAGGATGCTGCGCGACCAGGAAGTCGGCTGGCGCAACTGGTTCGTCGAGGAGAACGTGCAACCCCTCGACGTGTCCTACCCGGTGTTGTGGCGCAACCTCACCACGGTGGTCGGTGACATCCTGGAGCGGCTCGGGCAGGATCGGCGGCTGGCGCCGGCGCCGGCGCTCGAACGGCAGGCCGATCAGCGCTCCGACGAATGGGTGGACCGCTACCGTGCGGACGCCGAGAGGGAGGGCCTGCCCACATGAGCACCACCCACGACACGGTGCACGTCGACGAGCTGCGGCTGTTGGAGGCCGAAGCCGTGCACATCATCCGCGAAGTCGTCGCCGAACTGGAGCGGCCGGTACTGCTGTTCTCCGCCGGCAAGGACTCGATCGTGCTGCTGCGGTTGGCGGAGAAGGCTTTCCGACCCGGCCCGCTGCCGTTCCCGGTCATGCACGTCGACACCGGCCACAATTTCGACGAGGTCATCGAGTTCCGCGACCGCCGCGTCACCGGGGAAGGTCACAAGCTGATCGTCGCGTCGGTGCAGGAGACCATCGACTCCGGCCGGGTGCCCGACCCGGGGCCGGGCGCTTCCCGCAACCGGCAGCAGACCCGCACGCTGCTCGATGCTTTGGAGGCCGGTCGGTTCGACGCCGCGTTCGGTGGTGCGCGCCGCGACGAGGAGCGGGCCCGGGCCAAGGAACGCATCCTGAGCTTCCGCGACGAGTTCGGCCAGTGGGATCCGCGCGCACAGCGCCCGGAGCCGTGGTCGCTGTACAACGGCCGGATCCGCCGCGGCGAGCAGGTCCGGGTCTTCCCGCTGAGCAACTGGACCGAGCTGGACATCTGGCGCTACATCGCCCTGGAGAACCTGGAGCTGCCGTCGATCTACTTCGCGCACGAGCGAGAGGTTTTCGAGCGCGACGGCATCCTTCTGGCGGTCTCGGAGTACGCCCAGCCCGGGCCCGGCGAGACCGCGGCGGTGGAGTGGGTGCGCTACCGCACCGTCGGTGATCTCACCATCACCGGTGCGGTGCGGTCCCGCGCGACGACCGTCGACGGCGTGATCGCCGAGATCTCCGCGGCCACCGTCTCGGAGCGGGGTGAGACCCGCGCCGACGACCGGACGTCGGCGGCGGCGATGGAGGACCGCAAGCGCGAGGGGTACTTCTGATGGCGGGGCGAGCGGAGCGCAGCGGAGCGACGGGAAGGATGAAGGCGGGGCGAGCGGGGCGAGCGGAGCGCAGCGGAGCGACGGGAAGAATGACGACGGAGCGCAGCGGAGCGACGGGAAGGATGAAGGGAGGCAGCACGACCACACGGGAACTCCTCCGGATCACCACCGCGGGCTCGGTCGACGACGGCAAGAGCACGCTGATCGGCCGGCTGCTGCACGACACCGACAGCCTGCCGTTGGACCACCTCGAGGCGGTCACCGACGAGCAGGGTGTCGCCGACCTGGCTGCGCTGTCGGACGGGCTGAGAGCCGAACGGGAACAAGGCATCACGATCGACGTGGCCTACCGGTTCTTCTCCACCGACACCCGCAGCTACATCCTCACCGACACCCCCGGACACGAGCGCTACACCCGCAACATGTTCACTGGTGCCTCCAACGCGCACGTCGCGGTGCTGCTGGTCGACGCCCGCGCAGGTGTGCTGCGCCAGACCAACCGGCACGCCAAGATCGCCAAGCTGTTGGGCATCGAGCATTTCGTGGCCACGGTCAACAAGATCGACCTCGTGGACTTCAGCGCCGAGCGCTTCGCCGAGGTGCAGGACCAGCTGCAGCACCTGGCCGCGCGCCTCGGCGGGCTCGACCTGACCGTGGTCCCGATCGCGGCGAAGCTCGGCGACAACGTCGTGCACCGCTCCGAGAACACGCCGTGGTATCAGGGACCGGCGCTGTTGGAGTATCTGGAGTCGGTGGAACTGACTGCGCCACACCCGGAGTCACGCAGTCTGCGGCTTCCGGTGCAGTGGGTGTCGCGGCCCACCGCACAACAGCGCCGCCGCTACACCGGCCGGTTGTCCAGTGGCACGCTGAGTGTGGGCGACATCGTCGTCAGCCTGCCCGCCGGTACCCGCTCGACGGTGACCCTCGTCGACACCCTCGATGACGACCGCAGCACCGCGGTTGCGCCGCTGTCGGTTTCGATCGAGCTCGCCGACGACATCGACGTCGGTCGCGGGGACGTGCTGGTCAGCGGTGCCGACGACGCGGTGGTGCCGGTGCTGGCGCGCGAGCTCGACGCCACGATCTGCTGGTTCCGGGACAGCCCGCTGCGCGCCGGTGACCGGCTCGCCCTCAAGCAGGGCACCCGCACCGTCCGCGCCACTGTGCAGGCGCTGCACTCCCGGCTGGATCCCGAGACGCTCGACGACCTCGACAACCCGGTTGAGCTGGTGCTCAACGACATCGGCTCGGTGACGCTGCGCACCAGTTCGGTCGTGGTGGCCGATCCGTACAGCGACAACCGGGACAGCGGCGCGTTCATCCTGATCGACGAGACCACCAACGACACCGTCGGCGCCGGCATTGTCACCGAGCCGCGGGAGGTCAAACCCGGTAAGGTGACCCGCAACGACATCCGCTGGCATCCCTCGTCGTTGGATCGGGAGTACCGCAAGTCGGCCACCGGCCAGCGCGGTGCCACCATCTGGTTCACCGGTCTGCCGGCCTCGGGCAAGTCCACCCTGGCGGTGGCCGTCGAACGGGCTTTGGTCGACGCCGGGCAGGTGGCGTACCTGCTCGACGGCGACAACATCCGGCACGGCTTGTCCGACGACCTCGGTTTCTCGGCCGGGGACCGCGCCGAGAACATCCGCCGGGTGGGGCATCTGACCCGGTTGTTCGCCGACGCCGGCGTGGTGGCGCTGGCCTCGCTGGTGTCGCCGCTGAAGTCCGACCGCGAGATCGCCCGCGCGCTCAATGACGCCGCGAAGTTGCCGTTCATCGAGGTGTACGTCGCGACCCCGCGCGAGGAGTGCGAGAGGCGCGACCCGAAAGGCCTGTACGCGCGGGCCCGCGCCGGCGAACTCAAGGGTCTGACCGGCGTGGACGCGCCGTACGAGGCACCGCAGAATCCGGATCTGGTGCTCGACACCACCGGCGCCGACATCGACGACCTGGTCGCCGAGGTCCTCGACCTGCTCGACCGGCGCCGCTAGGTCACCGCGTTCGTGAAGCGGCGCAGGATGTTCCACACATCCTGACCGTAGATGCCGCGCCAGGTGTCGTAGAACCCGCCGAGGCGCGCGGTGAAGCTGGCGGTGTCGACGTCGTTGACGAGCATGCCCTTGCCGGTGAGGGTTCCGATGCCGGCGTCGTTGACGGCGTCGACGTCCTGCCGGTGCAGCAGCGCATACTTCTGCTGGTTGCGGTTGACCACATCCCGCAGATCGGCCGGTAGCCGGTTCCACGAACCGGGGTTGGCCACCAGCAGGAACCCCGACCACCAGTGGTTGGTCATGCTCAGGTACTTCTGCACCTCGTAGAGTCGAAGGCTCACCACGATGCCCATCGGGTCCGTCTGGGCCTGCACGACACCGTCGCGCAACGAGTCGTACATCTTGTTGAAGGTGATCCCGACCGGCTCGGCGCCGAAGAGCCGGAAGAACTCCGAGGGCATCTTCATGATCGGGGTGCGCAGGGTGAGGCCGCGCAGGTCGTCCGCCGACGCGATCGGCTTGACGTTGCTGGTGAGTTGGTGGAAGCCGTTCTGCATGTAGTACGGGAACGCGTGCAGGCCGTTGTCGGCCAACCGCGCCCGGATGTAGTCGCCCAGTTCACCGTCGAGAGCCCGGAAGACGGTCGCATTGTCGTGGAAAATGTAAGGCAGCGTGGGCAATTCGGACACCTGCGCGACGGGCCCGAGGTTGTTTCCCGCGAGGTAGAAGTCGAGCTCGCCGGCGCGGACGGCGGCCAGCATGTCGTTGTCCGACCCCAGCGCGCTGTTGGGGTGGACCTCGATGCGCAGCCCCGTTGGAATCGGCCGCGATGGCCGCCGCCATCTCGGCCATCCGCACGTGGGCGGGGCTGCCGATGGGTTGGTTGGTGCCGAGACGATAGGTGAAGTCACCCTGCGCGGCGGCTCGCGACGTGCAGGCACCGGCCGCGGCGGCGACGCCGGCCAGGGCAAGTCCCTTGAGCACCGTGCGTCGGGAGGGGGTGGATCCGGTCACCATCGTCGTCACCTTTCTCGGGGCCTCTCGGAGTCTCGTGGTTGCACGCACGGCGTCAGGGGGCAAACGTGCCAGGAAGGCGGGCGCTGTCGAACTCGTCGCGATGGCAGCGGTGTGATATCTCAAAGAGGGTAACGTACGTCGTGTAAGATATCAGATGGTGACCTTAGATGGCAACCGTTGTTTCAGAAAACAAATACCATCAGGCGATTCACCTACCGGCCGCGTCGTTGCACTCTCACATGAGCATCTGCTGATATCTCTAGCAGACGTGAGCCGCGACGAAGATCCGCCGGAACGGGAAGAACGTCGTGCCGTCCGCGCGGCGCGGATAGTGCACGTCGAGCATCGGGATCAGCTCCGCGCGGAAAGACTCCCAGTCCGCATCGGACAATCGGGAGCGCACCGGATGCAGCGCGGTCCCGGTGATCCACTCCAGCACCGGGTTCGGTCCGCTCAGCTGGTGCACGTACGTCGTCTCCCACGCGTCGACCGAACATCCGGCGTCGGTCAGCAGCCCGGCATAGCCCTCGGCCGAAAGGACCACATCGGGTTCACGGAATGGGAAGTCCCCCAACAACTCTGACCATCGTTGCTGCGCGGCCAGCTCACGGACGGCCTGGTGTGACGGTGCGGCGAAGTTGCCGGGCACCTGGAAGGCGAGCCAGGCGCCTGGCGCCAGCCGGCCCGCCCACCGCACCACCAGCTCCATGTGCTCGGGCACCCACTGCAACGTCGCGTTGCTGACCACCACGTCGGTGTCCGGCGTGGGCGCCCAGTCCCGGACGTCGCCCACCCTGGCCTCCACTCCCCGTCCGCGCGCCGCCTGGACCATCTCCGGTGAGGAATCCCAGGCCTCGATCACCGCGCCCGGCCACCGGCTCGCCAGCGTCTCGGTGAGGTTGCCCGGCCCGCAGCCGAGGTCGACGACACGCCTGGGCTCGCGGGCGGTGACCCGGGTTAGCAGGTCGAAGAACGGTCTGCCTCGGTGGTCGGCGAACGCGAGATAGACCTCGGGGTTCCACATAATGCCCAGTGTGTCACTGCCGGGGACCGGGTTAGCATGCCAAACGTGGAGTCCGATGTCGTATCCCAGCTGATCGACGACGAGCAGGCACCGCCGATCCCGGTGCCCGATGTCGCGGGTGCCGACGCCTCCCCGCGCGGCCTGCCCCGGCGGGTCGATCTCACGCTGCGGCAACGGCTGATCGTCGACTCCTCGGCCATCGCCGACCTGGCGTTGCGCACGTCGATCGCCTCCCTGCTCAGCGCCACGATGGTGCCGTCGGTGGCCGGGGCGCTGCGCCGCTCGGCGGGCCGCCGCGAGCAGGAGCACCTGCGCTTCTACGCCGAGCTGGCCGCCGCGAAGGATCCGCAGCGGGCGTTCCCGGCTCCGATGGAGTTGCCGCGGGTGTCGTCGCGGCCGGCCAATCCGGTGGCCGAATGGTCGGCCCGCGCCAATGTCCGCAACCTGCGTTTCGACAGCGGCTTCACCGCGGTCAACCCCGCGCTGCGCGACCAGTGCGCCGGTTTCGTCCGCAACAACATCGTGCACGCCCAGCACTGGCGCCACCACGACGGGCCGCGGCCGACGCTGTGCCTGATCCACGGCTTCATGGGTTCGGCCTACCTGTTCAACGGCCTGTTCTTCTCGCTGCCCTGGTTCTACCGCGCCGGCTACGACGTCCTGTTGTACACCCTGCCGTTCCACGGCCGCCGGGCCGAGAAGTTCTCCCCGTTCAGCGGTCACGGCTACTTCGCGCACGGCTTCTCGGGTTTCGCCGAGGCGATGGCGCAGGCGGTGCACGATTTCCGTTCGCTGATCGACTATCTCGAATACACCGGCGTGGACCGGATCGCGCTGACCGGGATGTCGCTGGGCGGGTACACCTCGGCGCTGATCGCCAGCGTCGACGACCGGATCCAGGCGGTGATCCCGAACGTGCCGGTGGTCACCCCGGACCGCACCGTCGACGAGTGGTTCCCCGCCAACATGATGGTGGCGCTGCGGGACCGGTTGGCCGGCACCGACAGTGAACTCGCCGCGCTGGCGACGATGTACTCCTCACCGTTGAACTACCGCCCGCTGGTGCCCAAGGACCGCCGGTTGATCATCGCGGGCCTCGGCGACCGGCTGGCGCCGCCGCAACAGGCGGAGCTGCTGTGGAAACATTGGAACCACTGCGCATTCCACTGGTTCCCCGGCAACCACGTGCTGCACGTCAGCCAGCCGGACTACTTGCGCCGCATGACCCGGTTCCTCGGCGAGTTCATGTTCGACTGATCGCGGTACCGGCCGGCCACCGCAGCGTGGCGATGGCCTCGACCGGGATCGGAACGGGTGCGCCGGCCAGCCGCTCGTCGGAGTCCGGTGCCAGAGCCGCCAACGCCGGCCGCTGCCGCCCCCGTTCGGGGACCAGCCGCGGCAGCGGCGCACCGGCACCCGGCCGCTCACCGGTGCGGACCGCGCAGTACGCGGCGATAGCAGGATCCGTTCTGCTGCCGGTGAATTCGAGCGCTGTCCAGAGCTCGTCGGCATCGAGCGCCGACAGCTCGGCCAGGGTGTCGGTGAGGTGGTCGTCGACGCGGACCCGGTAGCCGGCCGTGTGGCCGCGTTCGTCGGCCACCGCCCGCCAGGTCTCCTTGCCGGGTTGCGGCAGCGGGACGTCGACGTCGTCGACCACTGTCACCTCCCAACCGGACTCGCGCAGATGGTCGGCCAGTCGGCGCGCGGCCAGGATTACGGTGTCCTGCAACGGGATTCGCGGCGATCGTGCGGTCAACGCCGCGATGTTGGCCTCGGCGCCCAGGGTCAGCGTCACCCAGGTGTCCCGCGCGCCTGCGGTGTCACGGCTGGTGATGCGCACCTTGTGGAACGTGATCCCGTACCGGTCGGCATAACCGGCGATCAGCTCCAGCGGCAGGTCCTCGGCCCCGCCCGGCGCCACGTGCAGCGTGACGGTGGCGAATTCCCGGGACCGCCGGCTGCCCTCGGACTGGTTGCGGCGCCGCAGCATCGCGACGCGACGCGCGAGGATCGTCGTCAGGAACAGCCCGCGCCACCACGCGAACAGCACCACCATGACGGCGACGGCGACCCCGAGCAGCCAGCGGTCGAAGACGGACTGCCACGGATACGCCATCGCCGCCGGGACGGCGAACAGCAGCGCCAACGTGATTCGGGCGGTCATGACGGGTTGTCCTTCCGTTTCGCGTGCACCACGACCACGGTGAGCACCAACAGCGCCAGCACCCCGACCCCGCCGAACGCGACGATGCGGGGCAGCGGATCCGTCGGCGCCGGCTGCGGTGGCGCGGCAAGTTGCCGGACGGCGGCCGGGTCGGCCGCGGCGGTGTCGGGCACCCGCCAGGTCAGCGCCGCGACGGGATCCACCCCGCCGGCGCCCACCAGGTTCGACGGCGACCTGGCCGCACCGTGTGCGGTGGCGGTGATCCGCTCGACCACCTGTCGGGCGGTCAGATCGGGAAACCTACTGCGCACCAACGCCGCAACACCGGAGACGTAGGCCGCCGCATAGCTGGAGCCGGTGATCGGGGTCAGCTCCCCTTCGGGGCCGGGCAGGCCGTTGGCCAGTGCGCCGTCGTCGGCGTTGCTCACCGAGACGATGTTCTCGCCGGGCGCGGCGACGCCCACCCAGGGGCCGGCCATCGTCGTCGGCGAGGGCTGACCGCCGGGGCCCAGCGATCCCACCGACAACACGTAGGGCTGCCACCACGCCGGCACCGACACCGAGGTCACCCCCGACCAGTTCCGCGGGTCAGAAGGCCGCGCCGGATCCGACAGCGGGTTCGATTCACAGGCGGTACCAACGGCATTGGCGGTTCCGGTGTCCCCGGCAGCGGCGATGATCACGGCGTCCTTGTCCACCGCGGCATAGCGCAGCGCCGCACCCAGGGCGCTCTGGTCGACGTTCTTGTTCGCCGGCAGGCACGTCACCGCGGAGATGGTGATGACCCGGGCACCCAGGTCGGCGGCGCGGACGACCGCACGGGCCAGCGTCTCGACGTCGATACCGGCGCGGGTCAGGGCGGGATCCTCGCCCGGGTCGCGGGGGGCGTAGCGCGCCGAGGTCTGCCGGATCGAGACGATGCGCGCCGCGGGAGCGATGCCGGAGAAGCCGTCGTCGCCCGGCTGCCCGGCGATGAGCCCAGCGACCAGGGTGCCGTGGCCGTCGCAGTCGGTGCGGCCGTCGGTCGATTCGACGAAGTCGCCGCCCGCCTCGACGTCGGGCAGCCGCGGTCCCGGGGTGACCCCGGTGTCGATGACGGCGACCAGCTGGCCGTCGCCGAGGCTGTGCCGCCACGCCTCGGCCAGGTTCAGCGAAACCTGGTTCGGGCTCACCGCGGCCGGATCGGTGCCGGCCAGGACACCGCTGACCACACACGGGCTGCGCTGTGCCATCGGTTGCACCGGACCGGCGCTGCCCGGGGGTGGGGTGGCCGCTTGATCCAGCTCCGGTGGCGGGATCGCTGCGGCGGGAACGCCGCCGAGGGCACCGGCCGCCAGGGCGGCGGTCAGCACGGTGCAGGCGCGGCGCAGCGCCGGTCGGGAACTCATGTCGTCAGAACCCGTTCAGCACCCACGTGAACAGGCCCACCAGGTAGGCCATCACCGGGATCAGCGACGCGTCGATCCCGGAGGCGACGAAGCCGAGCACCCGGCGCATCGGCAGCGAGTAGCTGTCCGGTTCGGCGATGCGGGGGTTCAGCGCGGCCACCACCCAGACCGCCGCCAGCACGGCCAGCGCCGCGAGCGCCCACCACGCCGCCCGGTAGTTGCCGTAGGCCGCGGACCCGATCAGCAGCGCCGTGGTGATCAGGAAGGGATGGCCCAGCAGCCAGGCCTTGCAGGCCGCCGAGTCCCACACCCGGGCCCGCAGCGCCGCGCCCAGCGCGGTGGCGGCCACCAGGTACCACGCCCACGGTGATGCGGTGCCGCCGGCAGGCAGCGCTGGCGAGAGCAACACGACCGATCCCGCGACGGCGAGCAGCACACCCGCGGCGATGAACCCGATCTGATGGGAGTCGGTGGCGCGGATCCGGCGCGGCAGGTCCTCGAGCACCCGCGAGGAGAGCGCCGATGGGGTCGGGTCGCCCGGGGCCGGGATCACCGGCACCGGCAACCGCGCGCACAGCGCGGACAGCTGCGCCGCCTGCACGGTGATCAGCAGCGCGACCAGGATCAGGCCGCAGCCGACGCTGACCGGGGACAGCGTCCACACCGCGGCGGCCGCCGCGATCAGCAGTAACCCGACCGCGGTCGCGGTGACCGCGGTGAACACCGCGATGGCCCGTTCCCCGACGGTGATGCTGATGACCGACCAGGCCGCCACCGCCGCCGCCGCGAGCACCACCTGCGAGGGCCCGAACTGACCCGGCACCGCGAGCGCGAACGCGCCGGCGACGGGCAGCAACGCGGCCACCGCAAGCACGGCGGCCAGCCTCGGCGAGCGGGACCGGCTCAGCAGCGCCGCGAGCACCGTCGCCACGGCGATCCCGCTGACGGCGAACAGCCCGGCCGGCGCGCCGGTCAGCGCCCGGTGGGCGACCGACAGCGCGGTGGCCAGGACGGTCAGCCCCAGCACGGCGGCGGTCGCGCCGCGCTGGATCTGGGCTCGGCCCCACGGGTTCTCGCGGGCGGTGGAGAAGATCATCGCGGCGTCGGCGATGTCCTCGACCAACCGCGGTGCCGCAGGTCCGGGCGGAACCGGTTGAAGGGCGAGCAGATCCCCGTCGGTGACGCCGACGGTGGTCAGCGTGGCGTCCAGGCTGAACGGCACCCCACCCACCGGAGCCAGGCTGACCAGCTGCGCGTGGCCGCCGTCCTCGTCGACCGGGGACACGATGCGCTGCACCGCCGGGATGATCTCGCGCAGCGGCAGTTCGGCCGGCAGCGCGACCTCGGTCAGCCGGCCCGCGGGGCCGGCCTCGGTGTCGGCGGGCATCGCGGCGGGCGCTGCGGCGAGCACCGCGACCCGCACGATCGGCATCGCCCTCTGGTGGGCGAGGTGGGCGGCTACAGCGGGGTTCGGCATGGTTCTTCTCTCTGGTGTCGGTCGAAGTCTCGGACGACGGCGTGTTCGGGGAACCACGAGCCGTCGGGGAGCGCACCGGTGAGGCGCTCGACCGCGGCGCTGACCGCGATCGGGGTACCCGGGGAGAATGTGGAGATCCATTCCCCGTCAAAGGCTTTCATCGGGCTGACCAGGACCCGTCCGGCGGAGGTGTCCACGATGCTGACCCCGACGTCGGTGCAGATGCGGTGCCCGTCGCGGTGCTGGCCGGCCACGATCTCGACGTAGCTGCGGTCCTCCGCGAACGCGGCCACCACCACAGGGCGCGCGGACGGAGGGATGCCCAGATAGTCCAGCATCTCGCGGACCGACGCACCGTTGCGGATCTTCTCGTCGGCCCGGGCGCCCACGCGCGCGGGCAGCGAGAACTCCTCGAAGCGCGCGGGTGCACGCCCCGCCAGGCCCACCGACAGCACGGGCAGCAGCGCTTGCGGATGCTCGATGTCCATGGCGGTGAACGTGATCAGTCCCCCGCTGCGCAGCGCGACGACGGTGCGGTCGGTGCGACGCGCGACGATGCCGCGCAGCATCGCACCCCGGCCCGCGACGAACCGCAGCTCCAGCCACTGGGTGGGCCGGCACACCAACCGGATCCACTGTGCCACCACAGATTCCACCGTGCCGTCGGCGCGCAGCACACCGAGCCGGCGCAGCTCGGCGCCCTGCGCCTCCTCGAACGCCGGTCGGTCGGCGGCGTCGCTGTAGGGCGGTGTGACGGCCAGCACCCAGGGGAGGCTGCCCGCGCCGAGGACGTCGGCCAGGTACCAGGCCGACTCCACGGTCAGCTCGACGGCGTTAGCGCGCACTCAGCCCCACTTGGCGCCTTCGGCCTGATCGCGCGCGGCCATCGAGGTGGTGTTCATCTCGTGTGTGCTGGCCATCGCACGGTAGGCGCGGACCAGTTCCTCCAGGCTGGTGTTCCACTGCGCCTGCCAGGCCTGATACGTCATGCCGGTGTCACCCTGCCAGGCGCCACGCAGCGCCGCCTGCTCGCTCGCGACCTCCACCCCGACGGCGTGCAACGCCCCGGCGTACCCGGCCATCTCCCCGGCGTGCGCGAGCATCGCGGGGTAGTTGTACATGATCTGCGACATCGGGATCCCCTCTCCTCGTTGACCGGATCAGATCGCGGTGTAATTGCTTGCGGCGGCGGCGTCTTCGGCGACGTAGCTGGCCGCCGCATCGCCGACGTTGGCCTGCGCGATGTCGAGCAGGCTGTTGATCTTCGCCGATACCTCGACGAACCGGGCGTGCGCCGCCTGGAAGGCCGCCGCCGACTCACCCGTGTGGAAGGCCTGGGCGGACTGCGCGGCCTGCTCGGCCTGGGCGATGGTGCTGCGCATCAGCGCGGCCTTGGCACCGAACGCACTCTCCGAGGCGATCAGCTGCGGGATGTGAGCATCCAACAGGCTCATGGGTTTTCCCTTTCGTTGTGGTGGTGGTGGTGGTGCTGTTCGTCGCTGCTGCCGGGCAGCATGGGGACCGTGGGGCCGCCGCCGAAGGCGTCGCCCTCCAACGTGGTCAGGCCCGCTGCCTGTGTGCCGGTGGGCACGGTGCCGGCGAACCCCATCGGCCCGGCCCCGCGGGTCGAGGCGAAGACCTGGGGTTGCGGGCCGGGCGGCTCGTCGTCGTCGACGTCGTCGAGGTAGGCGTCGGCGTAGGCGCGGCCCTTGATCTCTTCCTTCATGCGCCGCCGGCGTTTCCGCCGTTCGCTGGCCGACAGGGCGGCCCCCGACGCCGCGGCGGGGAGGGTGGCCGCCGGCGCCTTGGCCCCGGTGCGGTCCCGGATCGTCGGCGAGAAACCTTCGTCCGGGCCCCGCCCGACGACGGCGTACGCGGCGATGGGGGCGGCGCCGGCCGCCGGTGCCCCCGCGGCCGACGCCGAGCCGGCGCTGACGGTGTTGACCGGCGCCGACGGTGCACCCGCCGGTGCGGAGGAGATCCCGGCGATCGGGTACTGCTGCTGTTCCCGGCCTGCCGGTGCCGGCGCCTGCGGTTGCTCCTCGGCCGGCTCCTCGGCGGGCGGCTGCTGCAGTTGGTCGAGCAGGTGCTGGGCCACGCCCAGCACGATGGCCAGGGTCGTGGCCAGCAGCGGCATCAGCAACAGCTGCGGGTACGTCAGCGACGCCCCGACCCACGACACCGCCTGCCACAGCACGGCGAGCAGGAACGGACCCCACGTCACCAGCGCCTGCGCCGGGTTGGTGAAGAAGTCGGTGATCAACTGGATCGTGTTGCCGATCGGGTCCCGCAGGAAGTTGATGATCGGCTCGAACAGGAACCGCAGGATCTCACCGTAGGCCCGGATCAGGTCGGCGATGATGTCGCCGAGGTTCAGCGCGGCACCGGCCTCGGTGGCCTGCGCCTGTGCTGCGGCGTTCATCAGATCCGCTGCCGCACTGCCTGCTTCACCGACCCCGGGGATGAGCACCATCGGTGCGGGAGCCGACGTCGGGGTGGCGGCCAGCGCCGCCGCGGACACCGCCTGGTAGGTGCTCATCGTGGTCGCCGCCTGGATCCACATGCGGACGTAGTCGGCCTCGTTCAGCGCGATCGGAATGGTGTTGATACCGAGGAAGTTCGTGCCGACCAGCACGGCATGGGTGGCGTGGTTGAGCGCCAGCTCCGGCAGGGTGGGCATGGTGGCCAGGGCGGTCGTGTAGGCCGCGGCCGCGGTCTCGTGCTGGGCGGCCGTCGCCGCGCTGCTCGCACTCTGCTGGGCCAGCCAGGCCAGGTACGGGGTGTGCGCCGCGAGGTACTGTTCGGAGCTCTGTCCCTCCCATGACCCGCTCTGCACTGCGGCCAGGATGTTGGTGAGTTCGGCTGCGGCGGTGGCATAGTCGGCGCTCAGCGACCGCCAAGCCCCGGCCGCGGCCAGCAGCGAGCCGGGACCGGGTCCAGCGCTGAGCTGCGCCGAGTGCATTTCGGGCGGCAGCGCCATCCAGATCGGGGCCGTCATCGCGCCGCCACCGTCAGCCGTGTGCGGTCAGGTAGGACGCGGCGGCCATCGCGTCGCCGCTGAGGTAGCTGGCCGCCGATTGGCCGACACCGGTGCCGGCGCGGCCGAGCTCCTCGACCCCCTGCGCGGCCACCGCCTGGTGCGCGGCGCCGGTGGCGGAGAACCCGGTCGCGGTCTGCAGCGACACCGGGTCGGCGGCCGGCGGCAGCACGGCGGTCACCAGCGGGGCCGCGGCGGCGTTGGCGGCCGCCATCCGCGCCGCCAGCGCTTCGACGGCGGTGGCCGCGGCGGTCAGTCCTTCGGGGACCACGCGCAAGGTCATCAGCTGTACTCCTTTCCGGTGCCGCGATCGGCGGCGACGGTCGCGGCGGCCAACGGGTTGACGAGTTGGACGAATGTCGTTTGCTCGGAGGAATTTCCGTCGTCGAGGAGCATGGCGCGGCCCACCGGCAGCCGGTGGAACCGGTGCCCTCGGATGCGGCCGCTGTCCTGCGGGTTGCCCGACAGCATGAGCGTGGTGGCCTGCAGTTCGTTGAGCCGGCGCAGCAGCGGCGCCGTCATCACCGCATGTGCCGACCCGGCCGCGCGGGCCGTGACGATCACCCGCAGCCCCAGCTCGGAGGCCTGCGACAGCAGCCTGATCAGCGCCGTCCAGGGCCGCTGCCCGACGAATGGTCCGCCGGTCGCGGGCCCGTCCGGGATCTGGTCCACGTCGTCGACGATCAGGTAGTGCAGATGGCTGTCCCCGCCGGTGCGGAACGACCACCCGGCCAGCTCCTGTGGGCTCAGCCCCGCAGGCGGACGACGCTTTTCGAGCAGCGCGGACAGCCCGAGCATGGCCGGCAGGATGCGGTCGACGTTCGGTGTGTACTCGTTGTCGGGGAAGATCGGCTCGTCGACGAGCTGCAGCCGGCGGTCGATGACGGTGAACGCCACCTGGTCGGGCCGCGAGTTCTCCCGGATGGTGCGGATCAGGTGCCGCAGCAGCGTGGTCTTGCCGGACTTGGCGTCGCCGAACACCATCACCAGCGGGTTGGCGGCGAAATCGACGGCCACCGGGGCGAGATCCTCTTCGCGCTGCCCGATGACGACCCGTTCCGGCGCCGGGTAGAGCGGGCCGAGATCGTCCGGTGCCAGGTTGGTCGGCAGCAGCCGGACCGCCGGTGCGCTCTGCCCCCGGTAGCGGGCGTTGAGCGCGGGAATGCTCTCCAGCGCCGGCGCGGCGATCAGGAAATGTTCGGCGGCCATGGTCAATCCGCGTCCCGGCTGATCTGCCGGGACGCTGTCGGCGGGCCGGCGCAGCGCGGCGGCCCCATCGGCGGACCGGCGCGCCGCGTCCACCCGCACGTTGCTGTCGTGGGTGTCGTGCAGGCGCAGCTCGAGGCGCAGCCCGAGACCGTCGCGCATCGCCAGTGGCACCTCGAGCCAGTTCGGGGTGGTGATCAGCACGTGGATGCCGTAGGACATGCCGGTGTTGGCCAGCTCGGTCACCTTGGCCAGCAACGGGTTGCGGGTGTTGAACGTGTCGGTGTTGTCGCGGCTGAACGCATACAGGTTGTCGATGACGAGGAACACCTCGCCGTAGCCGTCCCGGTAGCCGCCGCTGCCCGCGGAGGCGCCGCGCTGCTGCCGGGCGCGCAACAGCGCCTCCAGTTCGCCGAAAGTGCGCCGGATGCGTTCGGGTTCCAGCGGGGAGGCCACGCTGCCCACATGGGCCAGCTCGTCGAGCGCCCGCAGCTGACCGCCCCCGTAGTCCAGGCAGTAGAACGTGACCTCGCCGGGGGCGTGCAGCGCCGCGGCCGACAGCACGAAGGTCTGCAGCGCCGTGGATTTGCCCGACTTGGGGCCGCCGTGGATGACCATGTTGGCCGCCGCGGAGGACGCGTCGAACACCAGCGGGTCGCGGCGCATGTGGAACGGCCGGTCGATCTCGCCGAGCGGCCAGCGCCACTGCCCCGGTCCGATCCCGGCGCGCTCGAGCACGTCGTGCAGCGGGATCGGCTCGTCCAGCGGCGGCAGCCACAGCTGGGGGGCCTTGGGGCCGTACTGGGCGAGCTGGTCGCCGATGGTGGCGATCAGCTTGCGAGGCGGCAGCACCTCGACATCGGCGCCGTCGTCGACGATGACGGTGTCGGGCTCGGGCTCGACCCAGCCGGCGGTGAAGGGCTGCGGCTGCGGGACGGCGTGCACGACGATCGAGCGGTCCACCCGCGGGGGTTCGTAGATCCCGTCGACGTAGGTGCTGCGGAACTTGATCGGCAGCGCACCGGGCGCGGGCACCAGGAACCCGACGCCCTTGTGCTCGCGTCCGGATTCGATGTGGTAGGCGTCTTCCACCCCGATGATCTGGCGGGACACGCTGGGGCTGGCCACCTTCAGCGCGATGCGGTACGAGGTGTTCTTGTCGATGTCCTTGATCCGGCCGACGTCGAGGGTCTGCGAGGCGAACAGCAGGTGGATCCGGAACGAGCGGCCCTTGCGGGCGACGTAGTCGAAGAGGTCCGCGTACTCCGGATGCTCGGTGAGCATCAGGGTGAACTCGTCGGCGACCACGAACAGGGTCGGCAGCGGCGGCAGGTCGGCGGCCGCTGCGGCGCCGGAGTTCCGGGCGTTCTCGTACTCGGTGACGGAGTTGAAGGCGCTGCCCTGCACGCGGCGCCCGGCCTCCTTGAGCAGCTGTTCGCGGCGGGCCACCTCGCCGCGCAGGGTGTCGGCGAATCGGTCGGCCAGCGACCGTTTCTCGGCCATGTTGGAGATGACGGCGACGACTTGGGGGAAGTTGCGGAAGATGTCGGCGCCCGCCTCGCCCTTGAAGTCGGCGTAGATCACGATCAGCCGGTCGGCAGAGTGAGTGGTCAACAGCGACAACAGGATCGACATCAGTGTCTGCGACTTGCCGGAGCCGGTCATGCCAATCATCAGACCGTGCGGGCCCATGCCGCCCTCCGCCTCGTCCTTGAGGTCGAAGTACAGCGGTTCACCGGTGGCCGTGACACCGATCGGGACCCTCAGTTCGTCGTCGCGGTTGCGGGGCGCCCACAGCGCGGCCACGTCGAGCGCCGAGGCGTCCGGGATGGCGAGCAGTGTCGTGAACGAGGCGCCGCCGGTGCCGGCCGACCGGCCGTGGGCGGGGTTGGAGTCCCACCGTGACAGCCGCCGGGCCACATGACGGGCCTCGGCCGGGGTGAGCCGGTCGGCGGTGTCGATGTAGGGGCTCCAGCCCTCGGTGCGCCAGCGCACGATCCCGCCGTCGGCGATGCGCAGGATCGGCCGTTCGGGATCCGGATACTGTTCGCGGTGCGGCTCGACGGCCGACCGGTGGATCACCGTGACACCGGCGCTCGCCCGGGTCCCGACGACATCGTCGGGATCGACGTCCGGGTCGGCGATCACGACCAGCAGGTGCTTGCTGTCGGCGGGACCGTCCCCGGTGAACGGGGCCCGCCCGGCCAGCACCGGCGCCAGCAGCCGGCGCAGCTCGGCGGGCTCGTCGGTGAGGAACCGGGCCGGCCCGACCCCGTCGAACGCCCCGGGGACGTCGACGTGCGGCAGCCACTTCAGCCATGACCAGTCGTCGTGTTCGAGTTCGGTTCCCAGATAGGCGATTCCGAGCACACTGGGGTCGTGCCAGGTCACGGCCTGGGCGATCCAGGCACGCAGCGCCGCGTCGACATCACCGTCGGGGCCGGTGACGGTGATGCGGGAGACCGCGGTCAGGTCGATGCCCGCCGGTGCGGCGTGCAGGGTGCGCTGGGTGTCGAGGAGGCCACGTAGCGTGGTGTGCGACACCGGTTCCAGGTCGATCTCGGCGGCGATGTCCTTGACCCGCAGCGTGGCGTCGAGCGCCTGGTCGTGCAGTCCGGCGCGCAGCACCAGGAAGTCCGGGTCCCCGGGGTCGCGCTCCCACTGCCTGCGGGTGCCGGGGACGCTGGCCAGTGCGGCGGGTTCGGGGTGCGACCAGAGCAGCGCGGCGCGCTGCTCGTCGGCGTGCGCGCGCACGTTGTCCCGGACGACCGACAGGTAGCGCAGATAGTCCGCGCGCTCGGCGTCGACCTCCTCGGTGCGCAGCTTGTTGTCCGATCCGCGGTACAGCGCGGTGGCAGCCAGCAACAGCACGAAGGGGAAGAACAGCGTGGTGGGCGAGATCAGCCGCAGGCCGGTGGCCACCAGCGCGACGATCATGCCGACGATGAGGATGACGATCAGGTACGGCAGCACCCGGCGCAGCAGCGACGGCGGCACTACCCGCGGCAGTTCCGGAGGCGGCTCGATGGTGATGGTGCCCTTGCGGGTCGCCGGCGGCGGGATGCGCTTGCGGTGCTCGAAGATCAGCCTGCTCATGGGTTCTCCAACCGAGCCGGCGCCGGGTTGGGCGCCAGCGTGTCGTGGGCCAGCAGCGCATCGGCGCGCGACAGGGTGGGGCCGGCGGCGAACTGCGACAGCACCGACCACGGGATGGGCAGCGGATCGGTGGTCAGGCCGAGCGCCGTGACGCTGTCGGTGCCGTCGATGCCGTAGCGCACCCCGGTGTCGCTCACCCAGAACAGTGCACCGGCGCTGTCGACGAAGTAGCCGGTGCCCGGGGTGAGCGCCACCCGGTCGGCCGCACCGGAGCTGACCAACTCGACGGTGCGCTGCCCGTCCGCGAGCGGCAGCGCCGCACCCGAGAGCAGGTTCAGCGATTCAATCTGTGCCCCTTCGGGTTTCGCCCAGGACAGGCAGGTCACCGGGTCGGCGGCGGGGTCCACCAGGGTGACCCGCCGCGCCGGGTAGGCCGCGGTGTCGATACCGTCGGCGACCGGGATCCTGGCGACCTCGTCGGCGTCCAGCCGGGGTGGCTGCGCCAGCCCGAACGAGTTGGTGTTGCGCAGGATCGCCGCCAGCACCGCGGTGATGGGTTGCAGGCCGTCGGGGAGAACGGCGTAGTGGCGCAGCGTGTTGTCGGCGTCGTAGGCCACGACGACGGCCCCGATCGGCAGCTGCTCGCGCGTCGGCAGCTCGGCGGGCGCCCCGGCACCGGGGATCACCGGGGCGGCCAGCGGTGGCGCCTCGGGGATGGCGTTGAACAGGCCCGTCGAGATCGGTTGCGGGGCAGGGGCGTCGACGCCGATGCCGAGGCCGTCGGCGACGGCGCGGTCGGCGAGGTCCACGGGGCTGCGCTTGCCGTCCCACAGCAGCCACGTCCGGCCGTCGTTCTGGGCGAGCACGGCGTGGTCGTCGGCCAGCGCTGCGGCGCGTTCCCCGCCGGTGGTCGGCGGGCCCGCGATGACGGTGACGCCCTCCGGCGCATCGCACACCGTCCACCGCGCATCCCGGGCCGGGTTGACCACCATGCGTTCCGGCGCACCGGGGATGCCGAGCATGTTCCCGCGCGGGAACTGGTCCAGCTCTGTGCTTTTCACCAGGGTCGGGTTGTCCGGGCGCCCGATGATCAGCCGCGCCGAGGTGAGGTTGAGCACCGGGTGCAGCTGGTCGCCGAGCTCGAGGTACAGCGCCGCGGTGTCGCGGTCGGCCAGTATCGGATCGGTCCCGGCCGCTCCGGAGGGCCGGATCAGCGAGAACAGGAAGCAACCCACCACCCCGGTGACCAGGATCAGCGCGCCGACGAGCACCGACCGCGACTGGGTGCGCAGCGGGTCGACCAGCATCCGGGTGTCGTGCAGCGCGATCCCGGACGCGATGCGGCGCATGACGAATCGCCAGCCGGTGACCTGGTGGCGGGTGACGAAGCCGCGCCGGTAGCCGACCTGGTCCGGGTTCTCGTTCGCCGGGGTGCGCGAACTGAAGGAGCGGCGCTCCCCGTTCGGTTGGGTCATGGCCGTTCCGGGAGGCCGAGGCCGCGCAGCAGCGGTGCCGCCGAGTTGGCGACGTCGGCCGCGGTGATCGTCATCAACTCGTCGTCGGTGAACTCGTGCTCGTTGGCCGGATCATCGCTCGGCGCAAGGTGATCCAGGCGGTACTCGCGTTCTTCCTCGGAGCGTTCGACGAGGTTGCGGACGAACCGGCCGTTGCCGGCGATGTCCAGGCTGCGGCGAGCCACCCCGGTGCCGTCGGGGGTGGTGGACTCGGCCAGGTGCGCGAACAGGCGCTCCATATCGGCCAGCGCCGCCTCCTCGAACCGGGAGTCACGTTTCTCGGCCATCCGGGTTGCGATTTCGACGAGCTCCTTCGGTGAGTACGACGGGAAGTCGATGCTGCGGGTGAACCGGGACCGCAGGCCCTCGTTGGTGTCGAGGAACCGGTCCAGGTCCTTGCGGTAGCCGGCGACGATGACGACCAGCCGGTCGCGGTCGTTCTCCATCCGGGCCAGCAGGGTGTCGATGGCGACCAGCCCGAAGTCGTTCTTGGCTCCGGTGGACACCAGCGCGTACGCCTCGTCGAGGAACAGCACACCGTCCAGCGCGCTGTCGATGATGGCGTTGGTCTTGGCCTCGGTCTCGCCGATGTGCTGGCCGATCAGGTCGGCGCGGTGCACCTCGCGGACCGTCTCCTTCTTCAAAAGCCCTAGGCCACAATAGATCTTGGCCACCACCCGGGCGATCGTGGTCTTACCGGTGCCGGGCGGGCCCGCGAACACCAGGTGGTTGGTGCGCTGGGCGACGGTCAGCCCGCGCTCCTGGCGCTTGATCGCCATCGCCACCGAGCTCTTCAGCCGGGCCACCTGGTACTTGACCTCGTCGAGGCCGATGAACTCGGCCAGTTCGGCCTCGGCCTCGAGGAGCAGATGGGCCTTGCGGTCCTTGGCGCCGGGGTCGACGAAGTCCGCTTCACCCGGTTCGGTGGCCGGGTCCCACGGATCGGTGCGCGCGTCCACCCGGGCGGCGCTGGTGGTGGCCAGTCCGAACGTCGAATCCATCAGGGCCGCTTCGACATCCGTGTTCTCGGGATGGGCGGCGTAGAGCTCCTGGAGCAGCTCGTTGGCGTCGTCGTCCTCGCCCTGGGCCCGCAGTACCAGGGCCTTGGCCAGCGACCCGTCGACGGCGGCGACGGCGACCGGGCCGTCGGGCCGTTCCAGGTGCGACAGCGCGGGGGCGTACATGCCGAGCCGGGCCAGCGCGATGCCCAGCGTCACCCGCGCGGCGTGCGCGTAGGCGGGGTCGAGGGATTCGTCGGCGACGACCGGGGTGAGCATCCGCACGACGTCGGACCACCGACCGGTGCGGTAATGGATGGCCACCCGCACCCAGCGGGCCTGCAGCCAGCCGGGGTGGGCGGTGAGCAGGTCGCCGACCAGACGGTCCGCCGCGGCCCACGTCGCCGACCCCTCCGGCGTCTCGCACAGCGCTGCCGCGTAGGCCAGCGTGAAGTCCTCCCGGGTGGTCGCCCGGAACCGCAGATACAGCCCGGTGTCGTAGGTGAAACCCAGCGCTGCCGGCGCCAAACCGATCTCGCGCTGCAGCACGCCCGCGGTCACCGACGTTTGCCAGATCGCCCGGATGACGGCCGCCGACGCGTCACCTGCGGCGGCCAGGCCGGTCCAGGCGTCGCACTGATCGTGGGCGGTGCGGGTCAGCGCCGCGAAACCGCTCCTGGCGGTCGCCAGATCGGCGGGTCGCTGCCGGTCGTCCACGGACAATCCCAGGGCCCGGCAGCAGGTCGCGAACCTGCTGACGACATCGCGATCCACCCTGGTCGCCGCGGTGGCCGGAGCGGCGAGCGTGTCACTTCCGATTTCCATGAACTGTGTCTCGGGGTGCCGGCCCTGCTAGACCTCGACCTCCCGCGGTCTCCCTTGCGGTTTGGTTATGTATGGCTAAGCTAACTTTTGCTGAAAGTAGCATCGCACAAGCAAACTGTCGAGACGTACGGGGTATCGGCCGGCGCCGGCGCTCAGCCGTCTTTCACGGCGCTGACCAGGCTGATGTTCCAGGTCAGCCGGCCTTCCTCGGACCCCGGCGGCGGTACCGGGCGTCCCAGCGTCTGCAGCAGCCGCGGCAGCGGTGTGGTCTCCCCCTGCCAGCCGTGCTCGCCGAACCACTGACCAGCGGGTTCGTGCTGCTGGTTGTAGACGAGGGTGAAGAAGGTACCGCCCTGGCCGGAGGCGAGTTCGTGAGCCCTGGCCGCGTCGAACTCGTCGGCGTCCATCGGCGTCGCCTCCTCGACGGCGACATGGCTGCCCGGAGCGGACAACCCGTCGATGCCGGCGAACAGCTGGCGCTGATCGTCGGCGGGCAGATAGATCAGTAGCCCCTCAGCAATCCATGCAGTCGGTAGCCGGAGGTCCAGGCCGGCATCGCGCAATGCCTGCGGCCAGTCCTCGCGCAGGTCGACCGGGACCTCCACGCGGGCGCTGCGCGGTGCGGCCCCGTAGTCGGCCAGCACGGTCCGTTTGAACTCCAGCACGAGCGGCTGGTCGAGTTCGTAGACGACCGTGTGCTCCGGCCAGCGCAGCCGGTAGGCGCGCGAGTCCAGGCCGGCCGCGAGCAACACCACCTGGCGCACGCCGGCCCCGGCTGCGGCGCGGAAGTAGTCGTCGAAGTACCGGGTCCGGGCGCCCTGGAAGTCGACGAACCGGTCGCCGAACTCGGTGCGCAGCTGATGATCGCGCGCCGCCCCGTCCATCAGTTCTTCCCACGGCCCACCGGCGGCGCGGCAGAACACCTCGGCGAACGGGTCGACGGCCACCGCGCTGGCCTTCCCGGCTTCCAGGGCGCGGGCGGCGGCGACGAACAACGCCGTCGCACCGACGCTGGTGGTGATGTCCCAGCTGTCGCGGTCGTGCCTGTCGGTGCTCATGCCACGCGGTTATACCCGCGGAGGCTGAGAGCAACCGGTGGTCACACCAGCGGGCGCCCGGTGCGCATCCGCCAGTCCAGGTCCCTGAGCAGCAAGTTGAACGGGAACTCCCGGACGAACTTCGGGGCCACGTCGTTGACCGCCCGCAACACAGCCATCAACCGGTCGAACCGGCGCTGCCGCGCCGCGCCCCAGGGCAGCCGCATCTCGTCGCGGAACCGCTGCGGCAGGAAGCCGGTGGTGATCAGCAGCGCCAGGCTCTCCGACCAGCGCTGCAACGGCCCGGGCAGTGTCAGCCCACGCAGCCTCGACGCCGCGATCGGGTACAGGTAGTCGCGGACCGCGTCGTCGATGTGGACGTGCTCGAGTGACTCCTGCCAGTACCGGTCGAAGGCCTCGCGGTCGGCCGGCCACATCGAGTCGGGCACCTGCAGCATGGTCGCCAGCGCCCGGCCCTTCTCGTGCAGCGCGTCGGCGGCCTCGTCGTCCAGGTCGCCGACGAAGATGCGGTGCACGTCGACGACCCCCTTGTAGAGGCAGGCACCCACCCACAGCTGCAGGTCCTTGTCGAATGCCCTGTACTGCACTGGGCTCTCCTCGGTGGAGTACACCTGGCCGTGGGCGCCGTTGACGGCCCGGCGGAAGGCGGCCTTCTGCGCCTGGGTGCCGGTGGTGGACACCGCGAGATAGGTGAAGGTGGTGCGGGCCCGCTTGATCGGGTGCCGGTCGATGCGGCCGCTCTCCACCCGGCTCTCCATCACGCCGTAGCCGACGCCGGGCCGGGCCAGCTGCATGATCACGTTGGCGGGCCCGGCCAGCAGACCCAGGCCGAGCATGCCGTCGTCGTCGATGCGGCGCCGGGCCGGGCGCGTCCGGATCGCGGGGTCGCTGACCGGCCGCTCGACCTGCGAGACGGGCACGCCGATCGATTCGTCCACCGACATGGGCACTCCTTCGTGCGTACGCCCCAAAAGTGAGAACGTGTGTTTCCTGATACTGTCCCCCGGCCCCCGTGCAGTGTCAAGATGGACCGATGGCGCAGGTACGTCCCTACCGCGGCATCGACGCCGCGCAACGCGTCGCCGGCCGCCGCCGCCGGCTCCTGGAAGCCGGGCTCGACCTGCTGGGGTCCGACGTCAACCCGGCCGATCTCACCGTGCGGGCCATCTGCGCGAAATCCGGCCTGGCGGCCCGCTACTTCTACGAGAGCTTCGCCGACAAGGACGTGTTCGTCAGCGCGATCTTCGACTGGGTGGTGGCCGACATCGCGTCCACCACGCAGGCCGCCATCGCCGCCGCTCCGGCCCGCGAGCAGAGCCACGCCGGCATGGCCAACATCGTCCGGGTCATCTCCGGTGACCCCCGGATCGGCCGGCTGCTGTTCAGCGCCCGCCTGGACAATCCGGTGGTGGTGCGCAAGCGCGCGCAGTCCGGCGCCTTGTTCGCGCTGCTGTCGGGGCAGCACGCCCGGACCGCGCTGCAGCTCGACCACGACGAACGCATCGACGCCGCAGCACATTTCGTCGTCGGCGGGGTCGCGCAGACACTGAGCGCGTGGCTGTCCGGGGACCTGGTCTTCACCCCGGAGCGGTTGGCCGCCCACCTCGGCGCGCTGATCGATCAGCTCGGTGACCCCGCCCTGTACCGCGACGGTTGAGCACTGGGAGCAGCCATGAGCGATTCACCGTCCCAGCCGGACGTGACCCGGGAGTTCGTCGGCCTGGACTCCACCACCGCGCACCGCGCCGGCGTCGGCAGCCACCCGTGCCAGGGCCTCTACCACCGCGCGGCCGGCCATCGGCCCAAGGTCGCGATGATCGCCTCGCACTACCAGATCGACTTCTCCGAGCACTTCCTCGCCGAGCACATGGCCGCCCGCGGCATCGGTTTCCTCGGCTGGAACACCCGGTATCGCGGTTTCCAGACGAGCTTCCTGCTGGATCACGCCCTGGTCGACATCGGCGTCGGGGTGCGCTGGCTGCGTGAGGTGCAGGGCGTCGAAACGGTGATCCTGCTGGGCAATTCGGGCGGCGGCTCGCTGATGGCCGCCTACCAGGCCAACGCCACCGATCACCACGTCACCCCGGCCGAGGGGATGCGCCCGGCCACCGGCTGCGACGATCTGCCGCCCGCCGACGGCTACGTGGCCAGCGCCGCGCACCCGGGCCGGCCCGACGTGCTCACCGCATGGATGGACGCCGCCGTCCTGGACGAGAACGACCCCGTCGCAACGGATCCCACCCTGGACCTGTTCAACGGGCGCAACGGCCCCAACTTCGACGACGAGTTCGTCGCGCGGTACCGCGCGGCCCAGGTCGCCCGCAACGAGGCCATCACCGACTGGGCCGAGGCCGAACTGGACCGGATCCGCGCCGCCGGCTTCACCGACCGCCCGTTCACCGTGATGCGGACCTGGGCCGACCCACGGATGGTCGACCCCACGCTGGAACCGACCAACCGGCCCGCCAACACGTGCTACGCCGGTGTCCCGGTCAAGGCCAACCGCTCGGCCCACGGCATCGCGTCGGCCTGCACGCTGCGCAACTGGCTCGGCATGTGGAGCCTGCGGTACGCCCAGACCCGGGCCGAACCGCACCTGGCCCGCATCACCTGCCCGGCGCTGGTGATCAACGCCCTGCAGGACACCGGCGTCTTCCCATCCGATGCGCAACGCATCCACGACGCGCTGGCCGGCACCGACAAGACGCCGTGCGCCATCGATACCGACCACTACTTCACCACCCCGGGGGCCCGCGCCCAGAAGGCCGATACCATCGCCGCGTGGATCGCAGCCCGTTGGTGAGAGTGCTCGCCCATTTCGTCCCCGGCGACCGGGTCACCGAATTCCTTGCCCCGCATACCGACTGGCTGGACATCCGGTACTGCGCCGAGGACGACGACGAGACGTTCTATCGCGAGCTGCCCGACGCCGAGGTGATCTGGCACGTGCTGCGTCCACTCTCGGGTGCCGACCTGGCCAAGGCGGCGAAACTGCGCCTGGTGCACAAGCTCGGCGCCGGGGTGAACACCATCGACGTCGCCACCGCGACCGCCCGCGGCATCGCGGTGGCCAACATGCCGGGGGCCAACGCCCCGTCGGTTGCCGAGGGCGCGGTGCTGTTGATGCTGGCCGCCCTGCGCCGGCTGCCGGTGCTGGACCGCGCCACCCGGGAGGGCCGCGGCTGGCCGTCGGACCCGACCCTGGGTGAGACGGTCCGCGACATCGGCGGCTGCACCGTCGGCCTGATCGGGTACGGCAACATCGCCAAACAGGTCGAGCGGATCGTGACCGCGATGGGCGCGCAGGTGGTGCACACCAGCACCGGCGACGACGGGCACCCGGGCTGGCGGACCCTGCCCGAGCTGCTGGCCGTCAGCGACATCGTGTCGCTGCACCTGCCGCTGACCGAAACCACCGCCGGGTTGCTCGACCATGACGCGTTCACCCGGATGAAGCGGGGCGCGGTACTGGTCAACACCTCGCGCGGTCCGGTCGTCGACGAGGACGCGCTCGTCGATGCGCTGCGCTCCGGGCAGCTGACCGCCGCCGGTCTGGACGTGTTCTCCGTGGAGCCGGTGCCGGCCGACAACCCGCTGCTCGCGCTCGACAATGTGGTGCTGACACCGCACGTGACCTGGTACACCGCCGACACCATGCGGCGCTATCTGGAGTTCGCGGTGGACAACTGCGGACGCCTCCGCGACGGCCGGGACCTGGCGAACCAGGTGAACCAAATCGCGCGGTAGTCTCGGTCCCAACCAACCGGTTGGGACGAGTCACGAAGAGGTGCAGCCATGCCCATCGCCATCCTGGAAGAGCACAACGACCTGGCCGATTCGGTGCGGTCGCTGGTCGCGCGCGTCGCGCCGTCGGAGGTCCTGCACGACGCCCTCGAAACCCCGATCCCGAACCCGCCGCCGTACTGGCAGGCCGCCGCCGAGCAGGGTCTGCAGGGTGTGCACCTGGCCGAATCCGTGGGCGGGCAGGGCTTCGGGATCCTCGAGCTGGCGATCGTGCTGGCCGAGTTCGGCTACGGTGCGGTGCCCGGCCCGTTCGTCCCGTCGGCGATCGCCAGCGCGCTGATCTCCGCGCACGACCCGCAGGCGCCGATACTCTCGGGTCTGGCCTCCGGTGAGGTCATCGCCGCCTACGCGATCGACTCGGGGCTGACCGCGACGCGGCACGGCGACGGGCTGGTCATCCGCGGCGAGGTCCGGGCGGTGCCCGCCGCGGCGCAGGCGTCGGTGCTGGTCCTGCCCGTGGCGATCGAGTCCGGTGAGGAGTGGGTGGTGCTCGACGCCGCCACCCTCGAGATCGAGCCGGTGCGCAGCGTCGACCCGCTGCGCCCGGTCGCGCACGTGCGCGCCAATGCCGTCGAGGTCGGCGACGACCGCGTGCTGAGCAGCCTGAGCCGCGCGCACGCCAGGGCGCTGATGTGCACGCTGCTGTCGGCCGAGGCGATCGGGATCGCCAGATGGGCCACCGACACCGCGTCGGCCTACGCCAAGATCCGGGAGCAGTTCGGCCGCCCGATCGGCCAGTTCCAGGCCATCAAGCACAAGTGCGCGGGCATGATCGCCGAGACCGAGCGGGCCACCGCCGCGGTGTGGGACGCCGCCAGGGCCATCGATGAGGCGCGGGAAAACCCGGACAGCGCTTACGAATTCGCCGCCGCGGTGGCCGCCACGCTGGCCCCGGTGGCCGCGCAGCACTGCACGCAGGACTGCATCCAGGTGCACGGCGGCATCGGGTTCACCTGGGAACACGACACCAACGTCTACTACCGGCGGGCCCTGGTGCTGGCGGCGTCGTTCGGGCGCGCCGCGGACTACCCGCAGCGGGTCGTCGACCTCGCGACCACGTCGGGCCTTCGCCCGCTGAACATCGACCTGGATCCCGAGACGGAAAAGCTGCGCGCCGAGATCCGCGCCGAAGTCGCTGCGCTGAAAGCGATTCCGAGCGGACCGGAGCGCAACACCGCGATCGCCGAGGGCGGCTGGGTGCAGCCGCACCTGCCGGTGCCGTGGGGCCGCGCGTCGGGCCCCGTCGAGCAGATCATCATCGCCCAGGAGTTCACCGCGGGCCGGGTCAGGCGCCCGCAGATGGGCATCGCGGCCTGGATCATCCCGTCCATCGTCGCGTTCGGCACCGACGTGCAGAAGCAGCGGTTCCTGCCGCCGACGTTCCGCGGCGAGATGATCTGGTGCCAGCTGTTCTCCGAGCCCGGCGCCGGCTCGGACCTGGCCAGCCTGACCACCAAGGCCACCAAGGTCGACGGCGGCTGGCG
Source organism: Mycolicibacterium sp. (assembly GCA_050250295.1). Taxonomy (GTDB): domain Bacteria; phylum Actinomycetota; class Actinomycetes; order Mycobacteriales; family Mycobacteriaceae; genus Mycobacterium. The sequence continues at coordinate 44,911 of JBFWOX010000022.1, read as the reverse complement.
CATCACCGGCCAGAAGATCTGGACCACCGGTGCGCAGTACTCCCAGTGGGGTGCGCTGTTGGCCAGGACGGATCCCAGCGCGCCGAAACACAACGGCATCACCTACTTCCTGCTCGACATGAAGTCCGAAGGGGTGGAGGTCAAGCCGCTGCGGGAGCTCACCGGCAACGCGATGTTCAACACGGTGTTCATCGACGACGTGTTCGTCCCCGACGACATGGTGCTCGGTGAGGTCGACCGCGGCTGGGAGGTCAGCCGCAACACCCTGACCAACGAGCGGGTGTCGATCGGCAGCAGCGAGCCGCCGTTCCTGCCCAGCCTGGACAAGTTCGTCGAGTTCGTCGGCGCCGGGCACTTCGACCAGATCGCGCAGAACCACGCCGGCATCCTGATCGCCGAGGGCCACGCCGCCAAGATCCTCAACATGCGGTCCACGCTGCTGACGCTCGCCGGCGCCGACCCGATGCCGGCGGCGGCGATCTCCAAGCTGCTGTCGATGAAGACCGGGCAGGGCTACGCCGAGTTCGCGGTGGCCTCGTTCGGCACCGACGCCGTCGTCGGCGATCCCGAGCAGCCCACCGGGCGGTGGGCGGAGTACCTGCTGGCCAGCCGCGCGACGACGATCTACGGCGGCACCTCCGAGGTGCAGCTCAACATCATCGCCGAACGGCTGCTGGGGCTACCCCGCGACCCGTAGCGGGCGGTTTCCCGGGCGCGATCGCGGGAATCCCAGGGTCATGACCAACGACCGTGACTACGTCGAGAAGCGGTTCAGCCGCCCGGGCACGTTCCGGGCGGCGGCCATCTACACATTCGTCGTCGTCGCCCTGGCCGCGCTCGCGTTCGGGTTCTACGCGCTGGGGCCGCGGGATTACGTGTTCTCCGCGGCGCTGGTGCCCGGGATCCTGTTCGCCGGCGGCGTCGGCGCGCTGCTGTGGACCTATCGCGAGTGGAAGGCCGGCGCCGGCTGGGCCGCCTGGCAGGGCGCGGGCTGGTTCCTGCTGCTGCTGATGCTGATCACGCTGGCCGTCCCTGGCTCCGCCGCGATGAGCAGTTGACCCTCGACCCCCCCGGCCAAACCCCCAGCTCCCCACCAGAACCGCCACCTTCCCGCCGAAACTGCATTCCAGCAGGACTTTTTCGAGTAGTGGCCTGCTGGAATGCAATTTCGGCGAGAGGGTGTCGCTCAGTCGACGTTCATCTCGCGCAGTTCGCGCTTGAGGATCTTGCCGGTCGGGTTGCGCGGCAGCTCGTCGAGGAAGACCACCTCGCGGGGCACCTTGTAGCGGGCCAGGTTCTCCCGGACGTAGGCCTTGATGCCGTCCTCGTCGACGGTCGCGCCCTCGGCCTTGACCACGAAGCAGCGCAGCCGGGCGCCCCACTCCTTGTCCTCGACACCGATCGCGGTGGCCTCGACCACCTCGGGGTGGCCACTGACCAGATCCTCGATCTCGGCGGGGAAGACGTTCTCGCCGCCTGAGACGATCATCTCGTCGTCGCGGCCGCTGACGAACAGCATGCCGTTCTCGTCGAAGTAGCCGACATCGCCCGAGGACAGCAGCCCGTCGACGATCTGCTTGCCCCCGCCGCCGGTGTAACCCTCGAACGGGAAGAAGTTCCCGACGAAGATCCGTCCCACCTGCCCCTGGGGCACCTCGTCGCCGTTGTCGTCGAGGATCTTGACCTTCATCCCCTTGACCACCGGCCCGACCGTGGCGGGGTCGATCGAAAGATGTTGCGGCCCTGCGATGGTCGCGAACGCCACTTCGGTGGACCCGTACAGGTTGTAGATCACCGGGCCGAGTTCCTTCAACGCCCGGGTGGCCAGCTCGGCGCCCAGTTGGGAGCCGGAGACGAACACGATGCGCAGTGAGGACAGGTCGGGTTTGGGGGAGGTCTTGTCGAGCTCGTCGAGCATCCGCGACAGCATCACCGGCACCACGACGATCGCGGTGGCCCGGTTCTTCTCGATGTCGGCCAGCACGGTGGCCGGCTTGAACCGGCGCCGCAACACCAGCGTCGACCCCAGCATCATCGCGATGGTGGCGTGCAGGAAGCCCAGCGCGTGGAACATCGGCGCGGGCAGCGACGTCACCTCCGCCGCCTTGAACGGCACCGACGACAGCACCCCGCCGATCGGCGCCAGCGACGGCGGCGCACTCCGGTTGGCGCCCTTGGGAGTTCCGGTGGTGCCGCTGGTCAAGATGATGATCGACGCGGCCCTGGCGGCCTTGGGCGCGGGCCGCCCGTTGCTGCGGGCGATCAGCTCGGCCAGCGTCTCGTCGGTGCTGCCCGACGGTTCGTCGGAATCCGGGTTCACCCCGAGCGCGCGCAGCTTGCCCAGCTCGGGCTCGGCCAGCGCGACCGCCTTGGTGTACTCGTCGTCGTAGATGATGATCCTGCCGCCCTCCCGCTCGGCGACCTCCTTGATCTGCGGGCCGGAGAACTCGCTGTTGAGCAGCACGATGCGGGCGCCGATGCGCGCCGCGGCGTAGACCGCGACCAGGAACCACCGGTGGTTGCGGGCCAGGATCGCCACCCCGTCGCCGCCCTTGACCCCCTTGGCGAGCAGGCCGTTGGCCACGGCGTTGACCGCGTCGTCGAGCTCCTTGAACGTCATCTCGCCCTCGTCGTCGACGACGGCCGTGCGGCGCGGATAGCGGCGGGCGTTGAGCGCGGGGATCATCCCGATCTCGCCCCAGCGGCGGATGTCGGCAACGAACGCGGCGATGTCATGGGGTGGCTCCAGCTTCAGGGCACCGGCCTCGAACATCTTCTTCGCGTAGTGCAACTCGGCCGCACCACGTTCGACGTACCGCTGGGCCGTGGCAAACGCCTGCGCCGGGAGATCGCTGAGCTTGGGCATGGGCACAACTTTATGTGACGCGCGTCGCAGTCGGTCAACGAACGGTGCCCGACGGGAACCTACGATGAAGCCATGCCCGCCCGCGACGTGGTCGAGATCGATGGGCAGCAGGTGCCGATCACCCACCCGGACAAAGTGGTGTTCGGCGCGCTCGGGCTCACCAAGCGGGACCTGATGGACTACTACACCGCGGTGGCCCCCGGCGCGCTGCGCGGGGTGCGGGACCGGCCGATGATCCTCAAACGGTTCGTCAAGGGCATCGAGCAGGAGGCGGTGTTCCAGAAACGGGCCCCCGAGAAGCGCCCGGACTTCGTCGACGTCGCCGAGCTCAAGTACGCCTCGGGCACTTCCGCCAAGGAGGCGGTGCTGCGCGACGCGGCCGGGCTGCTCTGGGCGGTGAACCTGGGTTGCGTCGACCTCAACCCCCACCCGGTGCGTGACGACGACCTCGACCACCCCGACGAGCTGCGCGTCGACCTGGACCCGATGCCCGGGGTGGGCTGGCGCCAGATCCTCGACGTCGCGTTCGTCGCGCGGGAGGTGCTCGAGGAACACGGGCTGGTGGCCTGGCCGAAGACGTCGGGCTCGCGCGGGTTCCACATCTACGCCCGCATCCACCGCAACTGGCCGTTCAAGGCGGTGCGGCTGGCCGCGGAGACGGTGGCGCGGGAAGTCGAGCGCCGCGCCCCCGAGTCGGCCACCGCCCGATGGTGGAAGGAGGAGCGCCACGGGGTGTTCGTGGACTTCAACCAGAACGCCAAGGACCGGACCGTGGCATCGGCGTACTCGGTGCGCGCCACCCCGGACGCCCGGGTGTCCACACCGCTGTTCTGGGACGAGGTGGCCGACTGCCGGCCGGAGGCGTTCACCGTGGCCACCGTGCCCGCGCGGTTCGCCGACACCGGTGATCCCTGGGAGGGGATGGACGACGCGGCGGGCAGCCTGCAGTCGCTGCTCGAGCTGGCCGAGGAGCTCGGCCCGGCCGAGAAGGCGCCCAAGGGTGCCCGCCGGTCGGTGGACGGGCGCAGGCAATCGGTCATGCCGCTCATCGAGATCGCCCGCACCAAGACCAAGGACGAGGCGCTGGCCGCGCTGGATCGGTGGCGCGCGCAGTATCCGGCCGCGGCCGAAAAGCTGGAACCTGCAGACGTTCTCGTCGACGGGATGCGCGGGCCCAGCTCGATCTGGTACCGGGTGCGGATCAATCTGCAGCACGTGGCCGAGGACGCGCGCCCGCCGCAGGAGGAGCTGCTGGCCGACTACAACCCCTGGGCGACCTACAAGGGGCCGCAGTGGCTGCGCGGCGATCCGGGGGCCGACACCCCCAGCCAGTGAGCAGGAATCCGGCAGGGAACATGTTACCGATGAGTTTGCTAGCCGGGGTGAAAGCAGTTCTTACCGAAGTATTAGTAGTTACTCCCAGCGGCCTTAACTTGGCTCACTACCTTGATCGTTGTAAGCCCACAGGCGGGCGATGTCTGCACTAGATCGAGGGAGGCTGCATGTACGGCAATCCGACGTTCGACTGCGATGGCGCCGGCATCCGGGCGCACTGCCGCCAGCTGGCCACCGTCGTCGCCATCGACGGCCTGCTCGATGGCACCAACGTCGAGCGCGCCACCCGGTACACCCGGCGTTTCATCCTCGCCGAGAAGCCGTTCGTGCTCGACCTCAGCAATGTCACTTCCTTTACCTCCGAAGCGATCTCGCTGCTGTTCACCGTCGACGACGTGTGCTCGGCCGCGGGTGTGGAATGGTCGGTGATCGTCAGCCGGCCGGTCGAACAGACGCTGCGTGACCACGGTATCGAGTACGCGGCCTCCGGTTCGGTCCCCGAAGCACTCAACCATTTCGCCGACGCGATGGTGGCTCGACGCCAACTCCTGCCTCTTCTCACCAAGACCGCGTAAAGGATCACTGTGTTACTCGATGTTCGGTGGCTCCGTTACTTGCTCCAGCGCCGGCACAGGGCGCACCACGAACGGCTGGCTCTGACCGCCCGCTGATCTGTCGCCCCGGGTCGGCCGCACCGTTAAGGTGCCCGTATGGCCCTGCCTGGATTCCCCGAGCCCGGATTTCCTGTCTCGATAGCGCGCCATGTGGCCGCCGCGGCGGTGGCTGCCGCGGCCGTCGCGGCGCCGCTGCTGATCGCCGGGCTCGGTGCGCCCGTCACCGCCACGGCACAGTGCCCACCCGGCGAAACGGGGGTCATCTACGGCTGCGCGCCGTTCTGTGTGCCCGGTAAGGCACTCGACCTGCAGACGGGTCTGTGCCTGCCGGTCGCCCCGCCGCCCGCACCGCCCGCCCCGCGGGTCTGAGGCCGCCGATGAGCGCAGTGGACCGATTCTTCGAAATCTCGGCCCGCCAGTCCACGCTGGGCACGGAGATCCGCGGCGGCGTCGTCACGTTCATCGCGATGGCCTACATCATCGTGCTGAACCCGATCATCCTGTCCGGCAGCGCCGACGTCAGCGGCAACAATCTGGACTTCGCGCAGGTGTCGGCGATGACGGCGCTGGCCGCCGGGGTGATGACCATCGTGTTCGGGCTCATCGCCCGGTTGCCGTTCGCCTTCGCCGCCGGTCTCGGCATCAACTCGTTCCTGGCCACCACCGTCGTCGGATCGCTGACCTGGGCCGAGGCGATGGGCCTGGTGGTGATCAACGGTCTGATCATCGTGCTGTTGGCGGTGACGGGGCTGCGCCGGCTGGTGTTCGACGCGGTGCCGATGCAGCTCAAGCTCGCCATCACCGCGGGCATCGGGCTGTTCATCCTGTTCATCGGGCTGGTCGACGCCGGGTTCATCGGCTCGACCGGGGTGCCGTCCCCGCCGGTCGGTCTCGGCAGCGGCGGGGCCGGGTCCATCAGCACCATCCCGACGCTGGTGTTCGTCCTGACGTTGCTGATCACCGGCATCCTGGTGGTGCGCAAGGTGCGCGGCGGCATCCTCATCGGGCTGGTCGCCGGCACGGTGATCGCGGTGGTGATCGAGGCGATCTGGCACCTGGGGTCGGCGGTGGACCGACCCGGCGGGTGGAGCCTGTCGGTGCCGGCGCTGTCGGGGTCGCCGTTCGCACTGCCCGATCTGTCGCTGATCGGTGAGTTCAGCCTGAACAGCTTCAGCCGGATCGGGGTGCTGGCCGCGGTCATGCTGGTGTTCACGCTGGTGTTCGCGAACTTCTTCGACGCCATGGGCACCATGACGGGGCTGTCCCGGGAGGCCGGGCTGTCCGACGAGAAGGGCACCTTCCCGCGGCTGCGGGCCGCGCTGGTGGTCGAAGGTGCGGGCGCGGTCGTCGGCGGTGCGACGTCGTCGTCGTCGAACACCGTGTTCATCGAATCCGGTGCGGGCATCGGTGAGGGCGCCCGCACCGGGCTGGCCAACCTGGTGACCGGCGCGTTGTTCCTGGCCGCGATGTTCGTCTCGCCGCTGGCCTCGATCGTGCCGACCGAGGTGGCCGCCGCGGCGCTGGTGATCGTCGGCGCCATGATGGCCTCACACCTGCGCCACATCGACCTGTCGGAGTTCTCGGTGGCGCTGCCCGTCGTCCTGACGGTGGCGGTGATGCCGTTCAGCTATTCGATCGCCAACGGCATCGGTGTCGGGTTCATCGCGTGGGTGGTGATGCGCACCGCGGCGGGCAAGGTCCGCGAGATCAGCCCGCTGCTGTGGGTGGTCGCCGCCGGCTTCGCCGTCTACTTCGCCCGGACCCCGCTGGAATCGCTGCTCGGCTAGTACACGTCGCGCAGGTAGCGGTGTGAGGTGACGAGGTCGTTGACGTAGGCATGCGCCCGCTCGGCATCCAAACCGCCTGCGGTGGCGACGACTTCGTGCAACGCCCGGTGCACGTCCTTGGCCATGTGCTCGGCGTCGCCGCACACGTACAGGTAGGCCCCGTCCTGCAGCCAGCCGTAGAGCTCGCCGGCGTGAGCCAGCATGTGGTGCTGCACATAGTCTTTGACGGCCTGGTCGCGGGAGAACGCGGTGTCCAGCCGGGTCAGTACCCCGGCGTCGCGGAACGCCTCCAGCTCGTCGCGGTAGAGGAAGTCGGTGGCGCGGTGCCGGTCACCGAAGAACAGCCACGACCGTCCGGTCGCGCCGGTGGCCTGGCGCTCCTGCAGGAACGCCCGGAACGGCGCGATGCCGGTGCCCGGGCCCACCATGACGATCGGTACATCGGGGGCCGGTAGCCGGAAGGAGTCGTTGGGGGCCAGGTGGATCCGCACCTCATCGGTGTGCTCGGCCAGGAAACCCGATGCCACCCCCCGGCGCCGCCGGCCGCCCAGCTGGTAGTCCACGGTGGCCACCGTCAGGTGGATCGAGCCGGGGTGCAGCAGCGGGCTGGACGCGATCGAGTAGTCCCGGTGCTGCAGCGGCCGCAGTGTCGGCACCACCTCGTCGACGTCGAGGTCGGCGAGCTCGAGCAGGTCCAGCACGTCGCGCCCGTAGAGCCATCGGGTCAGCGCCGCCGGGTCGGCGCCGGAGAGGATCGTCGCGGCCTCGGTGTCGGAGGTGCGGGAGGCCACCAGCGACTGCAATGCCCCTGTCGGGACGCGGATCTCCAGGTCCTCGGTCAGCAGCACCCCCAGCGGCCGGTCGCCGACGACGTGGTCGGCGCTCACACCGAGGCGCTCCAGGAGCGCCGCCACCAGGGTGGGGTGGTTGACCGGGTGCACGCCCAGCGAGTCGCCCGCCTGGTAGGTGATGCCGCTGTCACCGAGGTCGATCTCGTAGTGGCGCACCGACTTGTCCGAGCCGGCGGCGGTCAGTTCCCGGCTCCGCGTCAGCCGCGCCGGGAACGGGTTGCGCCGGGTCCATCGCGAATCCTGCTGGGCCACAACCTCGGCGTCGCCTGCTGTCGGCGCGGCGGTGCCGCCGAGGTCGGCCAGCAGCTTGACCACGTCGGCGGTCCATGCTTCGGCGGGCTCCTCGAACTCCAGGTCACAGTCGACCCGGCCCAGCAGCCGGGTGGCCCCCAGCTCACCGAGCCGGGTATCGATGAGCTTGCCGGCGTTGCAGAAGTACGGGTAGAAGCTGTCCCCCAGGCCCAGCACCGCGAAGCCGAGCCGGTCGAGGCGCCCGGCGTCCTCGGAGCTGAGCTCCTCCCAGAACACCTCCGCGTCGTAGGGCATCTCACCGTCGCCGTAGGTGGAGGTGATCACGATCAGATGGGTCGCCGAGGCCAACCGGTCCATGGAGACGTCGTTGAGCGGGGTCGGTTCCAGGTCGAACCCCACCCCGCGCGCCGCCTGCGCGAGGGTCTTCGCGACCATCGCCGCGTTACCGGTCTCGGTGGCGAACCCCAGCACCAGGTCGCACGCAGCATTGCCGGGCATGTGTCGGACACCCCTTTCCTCGTCCAGGGGGACCTTACGTGCGCGGCGGACTGCTGTGCGGGTTCCCTTTATGATGGTGCTCGCCGTTCCACGATCGTTTCGCACCGGTCGATCGTGCCGGAAGGCACTGGGCCGCACCGTGATTACCGTACTTCCGGCCGGCCTGCCAGCGCGGTGAACACGCACGCCAGCACCGCCAGCGCCACCACCAGCGCGGCCACCGGCAGCCACTGCCCGCCCGACCACATCAACCCGCCCAGCCACCCGAACAGGCTCGAGCCGATGTAGTAGCCGATGGTGTAGAGCGCCGTGGCCTGCGACCGGCCGTGCGGCGCCCGCGCGGCGACCATACTGGAGGCCACCGCATGGCCGAGGAAGAAGCCGGTCGCCAGCACCGCCACCCCGGCGACGACGACGAGCAACGGACGCGAGACCGTCACCGCCGCACCGACTGCCACCAGTGCCGCGGCCACGCTCAGCACCGTCGCCGGACCGAACCGGCCGCCGAGCCATCCGGCGCTGCGCGAACCTGCCGTGCCGCCCAGGTAGGTCAGGAAGACCAGCGAGACGACCGTGGGTTCCAAACCGTAGGGCGCCGCGGTGAGCCGGAACGGCAGGTAGTTGAAGACCGTCATCACCGCACCGGAGAGCAACAGCCCGGCGACCAGGATCGGCCACAGCGCCCGGTTGCGCAGATGAGCGCCGATGAGCGCGAGAGTTCCGGTGCCGGCCCGGCGTCCGGCCGGCTCCGGAATCAGCCCGATCATCGCGGTCATCAGCACCGCCACCACCGCGCCGAGGACGAAAAGTCCTGTCCGCCAACCGAAGTGATCCGCGGCGGGCACAACGAGCAGTCGCCCGCCCAGCCCGCCGATCGTGGTGGCCGCGACGTAGCTGGCTGTGACCGTCGCGGCTCGGCGTGGCGGGGCGACGTCGTGCGACAGCGTCATCGCCAGCGCCGGGATGCCGCCGAGCGCCGCACCGTGCAGCAGCCGGCCCGCCAGCATGGTCTCGAAACTCGGCAGGAACGGCACCGCGACCGCGCACACCGCGGCGGCGCCCGCCGCGATCCGCATCGCCGTCCGCAGCCCCGACCGGTCGGCGAACCAGGCCCACGGCAGCACCGATACCGCCAGTCCCAGCGTGGTCGCCGAGATCAACAGCGCTGCCCGCGACGGGTCCACCGCCAGGTCCCCCGCGATCTGCGGCAACAGGCCCTGGGGTGCGTACATCGCGGAGAACGCGCTCAGGCCCGCGCACCACAACGTCAGGACCAGCCGTCGCTCGACCGCGACCGAGGCCAGGGCGGACGAGGAGTGCACCCGACCATTGCACCCGCCGTCATTTATCGTGTGAAGGTCTGATTCTGTCTTTCAGCTACAGGGAAACGCTATCAATGGTCGAAGTGCGGGAGGCCCGGTACTTCATCGCCGTGGCCGAGGAGCTCAATTTCGGCAGGGCCGCCGAGCGCCTGCAGATGTCGCAGCCGCCGCTGTCCGCGGCCGTCAAGGCCGTCGAGAAGCGTCTGGGCGTGCTGCTGCTCAACCGCACCACCCGGCACGTGGTGCTCACCCCCGCGGGCACCGTGTTCCTGGACCGCTGCCGGCGCGTCGTCGCCGCGGCACACGAGGCCGAGGCCGCCGCGCGGCTGGCCTCCGAGGGCCAGCTGGGTGAGCTGCGGATCGGCGCGGTGTCCACGGCCTTTCCCGAGGTCCTGCCCAGCGCGTTGAGCGCCTACAGCCGCGAGTATCCCGACGTCGACGTCCGGGTCCGTGAGGTCGACACCCACCTGGGGGCGGAGCTGTTGTCACGCCGGGAGATCGACGTCGCGCTGGTCCGGCACGGCCCGGCCCGGCCCTGGCTGCACAGCGTCACGCTGCGCAGCGAACCGTTCGTGCTCGCCGCGCCGTCGGGGTGGGAGTTGCCGGGCGGTCTGGCGGCCGACCTCGCGAAGGCTGCCGACCTGCCCTGGGTCTGGATCCCGCGGTCGTTGACACCGGACTACCACGACCAGGTCGCCGCCTGCTGTCGCGGCGCGGGGTTCACTCCGCGCGCCCAGCACCTCGCACACTCGATCAGCTCCCAGCTGGCGATGGTCGCCGCCGGGCTCGGCGTGGCCCTGGTCCCGGAGAGCTCGGCGGCAGGGCAGCCGGGCGTCTGCACCGTCGCGGTTCGCTCCCGGCTGCGCATCGCGATGAGCGCGCTGTACCGCACCGACGCCGGCGTGCTGGTCACCCGCTTCATCACCGCCCTGTCCCCGGCCGCCGAACCTCCCGCCGCCCCCTCCCCCGCCGCCCCCTCCCCCGCCGAAATTGCATTCCGTCCGGAAAAGGTCGAGTGAGCCCCTGCTGGAATGCAATTTCGGCGAAGTGGTGGCCCAGGAGTTAGCGAGCACTGCCACAATCGAGACATGCCCGCCCGCGACGAACCCGGCTTGCGCGCGCGTAAGAAGCGGCGCACCCGAGAGACGGTGCGCCGGGAAGCGTTCCGGCTGTTCGAGACCAACGGGTACGCCCAGACCACCGTCGACCAGATCGCCGAGGCGGCCGACGTCTCACCGCGGACGTTCTTCCGGTACTTCCCGTCCAAGGAGTCGGTGCTGCTCTCCGACGAGCTGGTATGGCCGATCATCGACGCATTCCTGGCGGCGCCTGCGGAGATGCCGCCGGTGACGGCCTACCGGCACGCGGTCGCCGAGGTGTTCAGCACGATGAGCGGCCCGGACTTCGACTACGCGATCGCGCGGCAACGGCTGCTGTACTCGCTGCCGGAGGCCAAGGGCGCGCTGTACGACGAGTACGTCCGCACCATCCGGCTGCTCGCCCAGGCCTGCGCCAAACGGCTGGGCCGGGCCGAGGACGACTTCCAGATGCGGGTGATGGCCGGTGCGATCGTGGGGGTGCTGATGGCCTCCGCCGACGACGCCCCGATGTCCCGCGACGCGGTGCTGCGTGGCCTGGAGGTCCTGGAGAACGGCCTGCTGTAGCCGGGATCGGTTCGCCTACACTGCGGATCGATGAACGGCGGCGGATCGACCAGTGACGGATCGGCCGGCCGCGCCGTGCAGTTCGCCGGGGCCGGACCCGGTGCCGCGGACCTGCTGACGGTGCGCACGGCCCGGCTGCTCGCCGACGCCGACCTGGTGCTCTATCCGGGCAGCTACCTCGATCCCGACGTCCTCGCCGGCTGCTCCCCGCAGGCCGAACTGGTCGACACCGAGCACCTCGACCTGGACGCCATCGTCGACCGGCTGGTGGCCGGGTTCCGGGCCGGCCGCCGCGTGGTGCGGCTGGTCTCGGGTGATCCGTCGGTGTATTCGGCTGTCTCCGAACAGACCCGGCGCCTCGACGCCGCCGGGGTGCCGTGGGCGGTGACGCCCGGGGTGCCCGCCTACGCCGCCGCCGCGGCGCGCGTCGGGCGCGAACTCACCGTCCCGCTCGTCGCGCAGTCGGTGGTGCTGACCCGCACCCAACAGCGGTCGACGGCGATGCCGGAGACGGAGTCGCTGACCGCCTTCGCCGCGACCCGCGCGACGCTGGTGCTGCACCTGGCGATCACCCGCATCCGGGAACTGATGGCCGAGCTCGCGCCGGACTACGGCCCGGACTGCCCGGTGGTCGTGGTGTACCGGGTGTCCCAGCCGCGTGAGCTCTTGCTGCGCGGCACGGTGGCCGATATCGCCGACGCCGTCGAGCAGGCCGGTCTGCGGCAGGCCGCGGTGATCCTGGTGGGCCGGGCACTGGCCGGGGCACCGGACCCCGACGCCGGTGAGAGCTACCTCTACGACCCGGCCAGGGATCGTTCGGCCAACCGCACGGAGGGCAGATCGTGACCGAAATACCCTCGGCGGCACTGCCCTCGGAGGCCGCTGCGCTCTATGACGTGATCAGCCGGCGCCGCGACACCCGCCGCGAGTTCACCGGCGCGCCGGTGCCCACCGATGTGCTGGAGCGGATCCTGCTGGCCGCGCACTGCGCCCCGTCGGTCGGGATGTCACAGCCGTGGGACTTCGTCCTGGTCCGCTCGCCGGAAACCCTGCGGGCGTTCCGCGACCACGTGGCCCACGAGCGTGAGGTGTTCGCCGCGCAGCTCTCCGGCGAGCGCGCCGAGGTGTTCAGCCGCATCAAGATCGAGGGGATCTGCGAGTCCGGTCTCGGCATCGTGGTCGGCTACGATCCGACCCGCGGCGGCCCGCAGGTCCTGGGCAGGCACGCCATTCCCGACGCCGGGCTGTACTCGGTGGTGTGCGCGATCCAAAACCTTTGGCTGGCAGCAACTGTCGAGGGTCTCGGGGTGGGCTGGGTGTCGTTCTACCGGGAGGACTTCCTGCGCGAACTGGTCGGCATGCCCGAGCACGTCCGCCCGGTGGCCTGGCTGTGCGTCGGCCCGGTCACCGAACTGCCCGACGTCCCGGATCTGGAGCGGTTCGGCTGGCGGGCCCGGGCGTCCCTGGACACCGTGCTGCACCAGGAGCGGTACCGCCCCCGGTGAGTCCCCCGGTGCCGCTCAGAGGGTGAGCACCCGGCCGGCGATCACCAGGTGCACCTCGTCGCAGACCTCCGCCACCCGTTGGTTGACGACGCCGAGCAGGTCGCGGAACAGCACCCCGGAGCGGTGCGCGGGCACCACACCGAGCCCGACCTCATTGGTCACCACGATCACGTCCGGCGCTGATGCCACCGCGTCGCACACCGCGTCGGTCCGCGCGGCGATCGCCTGGTGCACCTGCGGCGTCCCGGCCTCCCAGAGCCCGTCACCGTCGAGCACGGCCACCAGCCAGGTGCTCAGGCAGTCCAGCAGCACCGGGCCGTCGGCCGCGGTCAGGGCGGCGGCCACCTCGGCGGTCTCGACGGTGGCCCAGTGCGCCGGCCTGCGGCTGCGGTGCAGCGCGATCCGGGCGTCCCAGTCCGGGTCGGTCCCGTCGGCGGGCCGGCCCGGCGCCACGTAGGTCACCCGCGCCGCGTCGGCCAGCAGGCTCTCGGCGTGGCGGGACTTGCCGGAGCGGGCCCCGCCGGTGACCAGGATCCTCACCCGGTCATCGTAGGGATCGACCTCACCCAGTCGGCCGCGGCGCCGACGTCTTGCACGGTGGGCACCCCGGCGTCGCGGGCCGGGCGGCGCACGATCACCACCGGAACGCCCAACTGCTCGGCGGCCGCCATCTTGGGCCAGGTGTACTCGCCGCCGGAGTCCTTGGTGACCAGCACGTCGACGGCGTGCTCGCACATCAGGGCAAGCTCCCCGCCCAGCAGGTACGGGCCGCGGCTGGTGATCAGGCGCCACCGGTCGGGCAGCGCCGCCTCGGGGGCCTGCACGACGCGCGCGACGGCGGCGTGGCCGGCCAGGGCCGGGACGAAGCGGGCGAGTTCCTGGCGCCCGACGGTGAGGAACGGGTGTCCACCCAGCCGCGCCGCGGCCGCCGCGGCGTCCTCGTGGGTGTCCACCCAGTGCCACGAGTCGCGGGAGCGCTCGGCCCACCCCGGGCGCTCCAGCCGCAGCAGCGGCACGGCCGGATCGACGGTGCGGCAGGCCTGCACGGCGTTGGCCGAGATGGTGCGGGCGAACGGGTGGGTGGCGTCGACGACGGCGTCGAAGTCCGCCAGCGCCGCCCGCAACCCGGCCACCCCCCCGAACCCGCCAATGCGCACGGCGCCGTCCGGCAGTTTCGGGTCGGCGACGCGGCCGGCCAGCGACGAGGTCAGCTCGACCTCCCCGGTCAGCAGCCGGGCGAGCTCCCGCGCCTCCGCGGTTCCGCCCAGCAGCAGGATGCGCGGCCTCACGGTGCCCCCGGCGGCAGGAACGGCAGCCCGGCCGGCGCACCGTTGCGGGCCAGGTCGAGCAGCGCGTCCACGTCGAGGTGCTCCTCGACGAGGTCGCCGAGCAGATCCAGCCGGGCCTGCCTGGCCCGGGGGAACGACACGTCCGACGCCGGCAGCGCCAACACCTCGCCGAGGAAGCGGGCCCGCAATGCGTCGCCCTCGAACGACCCGTGCCACATCGTGCCGAAGACCTGCCCGGTGCGGGCGCCGCCGGGGAAGTCCTCGGCGCCGTCGCCGCGGGTGATCCGGCCGTGGTGGATCTCGTAGCCGGCCGCGGGCGTGCCGAGCCACTGCCCGGCGGGCAGCGCCAGAGTCTTCTCTGCGACGAAATCCGTTGCCACGTCCAGCAACCCGAGCCCTTCGTGGTTCCCCGGTGGGCCCTCGACCCCGTCGGGGTCGCGGATCACCCGGCCCAGCATCTGGAACCCGCCACAGATGCCCAGGACCGGTCTCCCGGCGGCGGCGTGCGCGACCACCACCCGGTCCAGACCCCGCGACCGCAGCCAGCCCAGGTCGGCGACGGTGGCCCGGGTGCCGGGCAGCACCACCAGCTCGGCATCGGTGAGATCCTCTGGGCGGGAGGCGAACACGACGTCGAGCTCGGGTTCCAGCCCGAGCGCGTCGACGTCGGTGAAGTTGCTGATCCGCGGCAGCCGCACCACGGCGACGCGGCGGGCGCCGGTGCGGGCCGCGCGCCGGCCAACCAGGTCCAGCGCGTCCTCGGAATCCAGCCACACCTGCGGGTGCCACGGGAGGGTGCCGTAAACGGTTCTGCCGGTGAGGCGTTGCAGATCGCGCAGGCCCGGGTCGAGCAGCTCGAGGTCGCCGCGGAACTTGTTGACGACGAACCCGGCGATCAGCGCCTGATCCTCGGCGGAGAGCAGGGCCACGGTGCCCAGGAACGCCGCGAACACCCCGCCGCGGTCGATGTCACCGACCACCACGGTGGGCAGCCCGGCATGCCGTGCCAACCCGAGGTTGACGTAATCGCCTGCGCGCAGGTTGATCTCGGTGGGGCTGCCGGCCCCTTCGGCGATGACCACGTCGAAGCGCGAGGCCAGGTCGTCGTAGGCGGCGTGCGCGGCGGCGGCCAGCGGCCGCCGGCCGGTCAGCCAGTCCGACGAGGAGACCTCACCCCACGGCCGGCCCATCAGCACGACGTGGCTGCGCCGGTCGCTGCCGGGTTTGAGCAGCACCGGGTTCATCGCCGGCTCCGGGGTGGCCCGTGCGGCCTGGGCCTGCACCCACTGCGCCCGCCCGATCTCGACCCCGCCGCCGTCGGGGCCCGCGCACACCATCGAGTTGTTCGACATGTTCTGCGCCTTGTACGGCGCGACCTTCAATCCGCGACGGGCCAGCGCTCGGCACAGCCCGGTGGTGACCACGCTCTTGCCGGCATCGCTGGTGGTCCCGGCGACCAGCAACCCGCTCATCGGGGCTTTCTGACCAAGAACACGTCCATCACCCAGCCGTCGCGTGCTTCGGCTTCCGTGCGGGCGGCGCGCACATCGGGCAGCACGTCACCGAGCCGGCCGTGGATCAGCCGCTCACCGGGGGCGCCAAGATTGGCGCCCCACCACAAACTCCAGTCCTGCAGGCCCGTGAGGTCCAGCCGCTCCGGTGCCGGGTTGAGCATCGCGACGATGTTGTCCAACCCGACGGTGACGGCTTCCTGCAGGCGGCGGCCGGTGGTGACGTGCACCGGGCGACCGACCTCGTGCAGCACGATGCGGTGCCGGGCGGCCAACAGTTGCGGTGCGCTGATGCCGGGCAGCACGTCGTAGTCGAGCTCGACGCCGAGTGCGCGCACCTTCTCGACGATGCGGATGGTCGAGTCGTACAACGAGGGATCACCCCACACCAGGAACGCGGCGCGGCCGCCGCGCTGTCGCAGGATGCTGGCGTACTCGGCGGCGCGGGCGTCGTGCCAGTCGGTGACGGCGGACTCGTAGCCGCGGGTACTCAGCCCGGCGGACCGGTCGCGCTGGGGGTCGGGCACCGCGATCACCTCGACCGGGCCGGCGGGGCCTGGGTAGGCGCGGACGATCTCGCGCCGCAGCGCCAACAGCGGGTCGTCGCCGGACTTGTCGGCCGCCAGCACGTAATCGGTGGTGCGCAGCGCCTCGGCGACCTCGGGGGTGACGTGGTGCGGCCCCATCCCGACGCCGAGGATGCGGATCGTCACCGGCGCGGCCATCCCAGCGATCCTACTGGCGCCGGCCGCGCAGCCCGCTCGCAGCCGCCCGCACCGCCTCGGTGATCCTGCCGACGGTGGTGCTGTCCAGTTTCCAGCACTGCCAGTACAGCGGGACGTCGAGGTGCTGTGTGGTGATCGGGACGAAGGCGCCGTCGGCGAGCAGCTGCTCGGGGTACATGCCCCAGCCCAGACCGGCGCGCACCGCCGCACCGAAGCCCTCCGCGGTCGGGATGTAGTGCACGGGACGTTGCACGTCCTTGCGGAATACCTTGCGCATCAACTGGTCCTGCAGCGCGTCGGTGCGGTTCCAGGCCAGCGACGGCGCCGCCGCGGCGGCCTCGCGGGTGAACCCGTCCGGGAAGTGCCTGGCGAGGTAGTCCGGGGTCGCGACGGGTAGATAGCGCATCACCCCCAGCGGCTGCACCCGGCAACCGGCGATCGCGGTGCGTTCGGTGGTGACCGCCCCCATCACCACCCCCTCCCGCAACAGCCGCGCCGAGTGGTCCTGGTCCTCGATGTGCACGTCGAACAGCACGTCCGGGAGCCGGGCGAAGACCCCGGTGAACCACGTCGAGACCGAGTCCGCGTTGACCGCCAACGCGATTCGGACCCGTTCGGCCGAGCCGCCGGTGATCTCGGCGAGCGTCTCGGCTTGCAGCAACGCGGTCTGCGCCGCCAGCCGCACCAGCGGGACGCCCGCCGGGGTGGGCACACAGGGCCGCTCCCGTAGCACCAGGACCTGCCCGATCCGCTGTTCGAGGGCCTTGATGCGCTGGCTGATCGCCGACGGGGTCACGTGCAACCGCTCGGCGGCACCGTCGAAGCTGCCGAACTCGACCACCGCCGCCAGGGCCGCGAGCTGGCCGGGGTCCAGGCCGCTGTCCGTGCGGGCAGGCAGAGGATGGATCATGCCGATGAGCTTTCCACCGCGACACCGGTCAGGGACGGACTTTCGGCTCGGCCCGCGGGATCGTCTGGGCGTAGCGCTGAAACGGGGACGGCAGTGCCTGCGCTCGGACGTGCGCTACATCACCCGACGGTGGCGGCCGTGTTGACCATCACCTGGGCGGGCGTGGGGGTGGCGAGCTTGGTGGCGACGAAATCGGCTGCCTGCTGGGTCAATCCCGCATCGACGTACTCGCTGTGGGCGGCCCGGTCGTCACCGTCGGAGCACACCGGGTCGGCGCCGTTGCACAGGTCGACGGTCTTGGCACCGTAGAGCGGGCTGATCGCGGTGAGCGGCCTGCCGATCTTGACGGAGGGATTGCCCAACACCGCGACCGCGGACACGTGGTCGGCCACCGGTGCCGGCATCGGCCTGCCGAATCCGAAAGTCGCGCTTGGGTCGGCAGTGATCAGGTCGACGACCGCCGCCCCCTGGGAGTACCCGCCGAGCACGATGCTGGTCGCCGGACACGATGCGACGGTGGCCTGGATGTGCGCGCTGGCATCGTCGGCGCCCTGCGGGGCGGACTGCAAAAAGTCGTAGGACGCAGGGTAATTCACCGCATACACGCTGATCGAGCGGCCGCTGAGGTCGTTCTGCAGATCGTTGACGAATGCCTGTCCGACCCGCCCCACCCCCGCGGGTTCGGCTGTGCCGCGGGCGAACACGACCTCCACGTCGGGACACGCGTCCGCCGCGCGCGCACCCGCCACGCCGGGGCCCAGCAAGCCGGCCGCCGCAAGGCCACCCACTCCGGTCATGATCAGTGCTCGGCGAACTGTGGTGCGATCGGACATGGGGTCTCCTTGGTCGGGGCCGGTGACGGCGTTACTTGTTGAATGCCGAAACCCGCTGCGGAAATTCCATCCCATCGCGCGGTGTGAGCCAATGGGGGCCAGCACCCATTCCTCGCTCCCGGCTGGCGGGGGGTTCTGCGCCGTCAGCGGATATCGGTGCGGGCGGGGGCGGCGGTGCGGGACAATCGCGGGGTGGCAGAAGAGGGCGAGGGACTGCGGGAGCGCAAGAAGCGGCGTACCCGCGAGGCGGTGCGCCTGGCCGCGTTCGACCTGTTCCGCCGCAAGGGCTACCCGAACACCACGGTCGAGATGATCGCGGAGGCCGCCGACGTCTCGCCGAGGACCTTCTTCCGATACTTCCCGAACAAGGCCGCGCTGCTGATCCCCGATCAGCTGATGGAGCCGATCATCGAGCGGTTCCTGGCCGCGCCGCCGGAGATGCACCCGATCGCCGCCTACCGCCATGCCGTCGAACAGGTGTTCACGGGCATGGGTGGGCCCGAGTGGAGCGAGGAATTGGCGCGCCAGCAACTTCTCTACACGCTGCCCGAGGCCGCCGGCGCGCTGTACACCGAGTACCTGCACGTGATCGAGCTGATCACCGAGGCCCTGGCCACCCGGCTGGACCGGCCGGTGGACGACCCGAAGCTGCGCATCACCGCGGGCGCCATGACCGGCGTCATGATGGCCACCCTGCACGGCAGCCCCGTGTCACCGGATCGGCTCTACGAGGGCTTGGACTTCCTCGACCAAGGCCTACCGCTGTAACCGGTTATCTCGCTGTACCGCAAGTTAATTCGATCGGTCCAGCCGGACGACCGCGTTCCAGGGCCGGTTCGGCGGCGGGTGGCGGGGATCGGGCTGGGGCAGCCGGGCGATCAGCCGCAGGTACCAGGGCAGCCGGCGCAGCCGGGCGGCGACAGCGAAGATCGACTCCACTTCCATTGTGTGCCAACCACGTTCCTCGAAGTACCGGACACCTTCGGCGGGCGCGAACTTGAACGGCGCGTTCTTCAGCAGCCCGCCGGTCTGCTGGTTCATCCGCTTCACCAGCCCCGGCCCAGCGAGATCCAGTGTCCACCAGGCGACCTCGGTCCTCGACAGGGCCTGCGACAAGTCGTCGACGTCCGACGGTTCGAGGTACATCAGCAGGCCCTCGGTCAACACGAGCGCCTTCGTCGCACCGCGCAGCGCCTCGTCGAGGAACCCGTCACGGGCCGCCGGATCGGACAGGTCGACGCCGACCCGGGTCAACCGGCACCGCGGGGTCTCGCCGGTGAGGAACTGGTCCTTCTCGGCGATCAGTGCCGGCAGGTCGGCCTCCACCCAGCGCAGCTCCGCCGGCAGGTCCAGCCGGTAGGGCCGGGTGTCCAGGCCGGCGGCCAGGTTGAGCACCCGGTCGCAGCCGGCGGCGATCGCGTCGGCGAGGATGTCGTCGATGGTCTTGGTGCGGGCCACCAGCCACCAGCCCGACCGGATCGCCCGCGGGGCCATGGCCACGATCCGGCGCCCCCGCTCTCCGGCGAGCCGGTCGGCGTACGGGTCGGTGAACAGGGCGTCGGGCCTGGCCGACTCGGTGGCGCGGTACACCGCCACCCAGCGGGCGGTGTCCGAGACGTGCGATACCGGCTCGTCGGTCATCGGCCGACCGACCCCGGATGCGACGAGCGGGTCAACGCGTTGCGGGGC
This sequence comes from Mycolicibacterium sp., assembly GCA_050250295.1. Classification (GTDB taxonomy): domain Bacteria; phylum Actinomycetota; class Actinomycetes; order Mycobacteriales; family Mycobacteriaceae; genus Mycobacterium. The sequence continues at coordinate 25,260 of JBFWOX010000022.1, read as the reverse complement.
CGCAGGAACCCCGGCTGCTGGCGACGCCGGATCGCGCGCAGCGTCGCGGTGGGGATGACCCGCCGGAAGAACACGCCGGCGTCGAAGGTGCCGCGCACCTCGTTGACGAAGGACTTCGGCAGTCCGAACCGGATGAGGCCCTGGCTGACGTCGATCAGGTCGGCGCGGCGGACGGCCTCCACCAGCGGCACGGCGCCGGAACCGGAGCGGTAGGCGCGCAGCCGATGGTGCCCGGCTATGACGAGCGCCAGCTCGTCGGACCAGTCCTGCCGTCCGGTGGCGGCCAGCCATTCGTCCTGGGCCGCGATCGAGGGCACCAGGTAGTCGAGGGTGTCGAACGCCGCCAGGTCGTGGAACGCCGTGGCGATCGCCAGCTTGTCGTCGGCGTCGGCGGTCTCCGGGCCGAACGCCCTGGCGAAGTTGATCACCCGGTAGACGTGTGCCTTGTACCCGTCCCAGCCGGTATCGTCGCCGCGGCCGCGGCTGCGGTGGGACTCCAGGATCTCCTCGACCAGCGGCAGGTCGCCAACGACGTCCGGCATGCTCATGACCGCGACGCTACGCGCCGGGGTTCGAACGACCGGTTCGGGCACGGTGGGGACAGCCCTACCCTGAAGACGTGGGCGGACCGGATGGGAGCGACGGCCGACGATGCCTAGCCTCACAAACGTGACCAGCGCTCCGGCCGGTGCGGCCCAGCCCCTGCGAGTCGGCGTCGTCCGCCAGCTCGGCATCGACACCGGCTACACCCTGCTCGGATTTCCGCTCGCCACCATCGGCTTCGTCCTGGTGGTGACCGGGCTGGCGGCCGGGCTGGGCACGCTGGTGATCGGGATCGGCCTCCCGGTGCTGACCGGCACGGTGTTCGTCGCGCGCGTCTTCGCCGACATCGAGCGGTTGCGGTTCCCTGCGGTGCTGCGGCTGCCGCGCAGCCGACCCACCTTCCACGGCGCACCCCGGGGCGCCGGCGTCGGGAAACGTCTGCTCACCCCGTTGACCCAGGCCCAGTCCTGGCTCGACGTGGTGCACGCCATCCTGCACTTCCCCATCGCCGTGCTGGCCTTCAGCGTGGTGTTCAGCTGGTGGGCGACGGCGATCACGGGCACGGTGAGCATCGCCTGGGACTGGAGCATCCCGCGCGGGCCGGACAACCGGTCGCTGGCCCAGCTGGTCGGCCTGGGGGACAGCGCATGGGCCCGCATCGGATTCCAGACCGCGATCGGATTGTTCTGCCTGCTCACGCTGCCGGTGGTGGTGCGGCTCTGCGCGTTGGCCTCGGCGCAGTTCAGCCGGTTCCTGCTGACCGGTGTCGCCGAGATGCGCCAGACCATCACCGTGCTGACCGAGCAGAAGGCCGCCGCGGCGTCAGCGGAGGCGGCCGCGCTGCGCCGGCTGGAACGCGACATCCACGACGGCCCCCAGCAGCGGCTGGTCCGGCTGTCGATGGATCTGAGCCGGGCCCGCCAGCAGGTGGGTTCGGATCCGGGCACGCTGCGCGCTTCGCTCGACGAAGCCCTGCAGCAGACGCAGGACACCCTCGACGAGCTGCGGGCGCTGTCCCGCGGCATCGCGCCGCCGATACTCACCGACCGTGGTCTGCCGAGTGCGCTTGCGGCCCTTGCGGTTCGGTGCACGGTCCCGGTCGAGCTGGCCGTCGATCCGGAACTGGGCACCCCGGCCGGGCGGCTGGCCGCGACGGTGGAGACCACGGTGTATTTCGCGGTGGCCGAGGCGCTGACCAACGTCGCCAAACACAGCGGCGCGGCGCACTGCTGGGTCACCGTGGCCGACGGCCCGTCCCGGATCGGTGTCGAGATCACCGACGACGGCGACGGGGGCGCTCATCTGGCCAAGGGCCACGGCCTCGCGGGACTCGACGACCGGGTGCGCGCGGCCGGCGGCGGCCTGTCGGTGCGCAGCCCGCTGGGCGGTCCGACGACGGTCGCAGTGGTGGTGCCGTGCTGAGCATCGTGGTCGCCGATGATTCGATCCTGTTGCGGGAGGGCTTGATCCGGCTGCTCACCGAGAACGGTCACGACGTGCTGGCCGCGGTCGGCGACGGGCCGTCGCTGGTGGCGGCCATCGAGACGCACCGGCCGGACGTGTCGGTGGTGGATGTGCGGATGCCGCCGTCGCACACCGACGAGGGGCTGCGCGCCGCCGTCGAGGCGCGCCGGCGGGTACCGGGCTCCCCGGTGCTGGTGCTGTCCCAGTACGTCGAGGTGTCCTACGCCGACGACCTGCTCGCCGACGGCACGGGCGGGATCGGCTATCTGCTCAAGGACCGGGTGTCGGCGATCGAGGAGTTCCTCGACGGGGTCGAGCGGGTGGCCGCCGGCGGTACGGTCCTCGATCGGGAGGTGGTGGCCCAGCTGCTGGTGCGCCGGCGCCGCGATGATCCGCTGCGGGCGATGACGGCCCGGGAGCTCGAGGTGCTCGCGCTGATGGCCGAGGGCCGCTCCAACCCGAACATCGCGCGCACGCTGTCGATCGGCGACGGCACCGTCGAGAAGCACATCGGCAACATCTTCGCCAAGCTGATGCTCGCACCCGACGACGAACAGCACCGCCGGGTGCTGGCGGTGCTGGCGTACCTGCGCAGCTAGGGGCCCTCGATGATGGCGACCGCGCGTGTCCACCCGGCCGAGGCCTCGTGGACCTTGACCGGGAAGCACGACACCTGGAAGCCGGTGGCGGGCAGCTGCTCGAGGTTGTGCAGCTTCTCCAGGTGGCAGTAGCCGATGTCGCGGCCGGCCCGGTGGCCCTCCCAGATGATCGACGCGTCGTGGGTCTCGGCGTAGCGGCGCGCGGTGTAGGAGAACGGCGCGTCCCAGCTCCAGGCGTCGGTGCCGGTGAGCCGCACCCCCTGCGCGAGCATGTGCAGCGTCGCGTCCCGCCCGATCCCGCAGCCGCGCTGCACGTAGTCGTCGTGGCCGTACCGGGTGCCCGCGCTGGTGTTGACGACGACGATCTCCAGCGGCGACAGCGTGTGGCCGATGCGTTCGAGCTCGGCGTCGATGTCGTCGGGGGTGACGACGTAGCCGTCGTCGAAGTGCCGGAAGTCGAGCTTCACCCCCGGCTGGAAGCACCACTCCAGCGGCACCTCGTCGATGGTGATGGCGCGTTCGCCGTTCTTCATCGTGGACATGTTCATCGTGGAGGCGAAGTGGTACGGCGCGTCGAGGTGGGTGCCGCTGTGCGTGGTCATCGAGACCCGCTCGATGGCCCAGCCCTCCCCGTCGGGCAGGTCCTCGCGGGTCGCGCCGGGGAAGAATGCCAGCACGTCGTCGACGGTGTCGCGGTGGGTGAGGTACTCGATCTCGGGCCGCAGCCCGGGCGGGTCGGAAGCGATACCGCCGCGCAGCGGTACCGAGATATCGATCAGGGTGCGCACGACGCTGCTGCCTCGAGTCCTCGCCAGCTGGGGGCGATCACCAGCCGGCGTTGCGGGCCAGATCGATCGCGTAGGAGGCGACGAACGTGCCCGCGCTGGGTGCGCCGCGGCACGAGCCATCGGACTCGCCGGGCCGCTTGACCCACAGAAAGGCGTCGACCATCGGGTTGCCGGTGTCGGTGGTGGGCCGCGCCCCGAGCGCGCGGCCGCCGGGGTTGCACCAGTACAGGTCGTCGCCCTCGACGGGCCCGGCGCCGTTGCGCGACGTGTCGATCACGAACGGCTTGCCGCCGGTCATCCCCGAGATGATGCCGCCGTAGCCGATCGACTCCTCGGTGGTGAAGAAGTTCGCGGTGTTGAGGCTGAAGCCGCGCGCCTTCTCGATGCCGACCTGGTTGAGCCGGCCCGCCATCACGTCGGCGGCCACCCAGCGGGAGTGCCCGGCGTCGACGTACACCGCCGTGGCCGGGTTGCGGGTCAGCGTGTCCACCGCGTAGCGGATCAGGTCGAGGCGTTCCTGCTGCTGGCCCGGCGACAGGCAGTCGATCATGGCCAGCGCGTCGGGTTCGAGGATGACCGCCGCCGGTCCACCGCCGATGGCGCCGGCCACCCCGTCGATCCAGGCCCGGTAGGACCCCGCCGAGCCGAACCCGCCCGCGGCGTAGCTGCCGCAGTCCCGGTTCGGGATCCCGTAGAGCGCCAGCACCGGCATGGTGCCCGCGGCCTGCGCGGTCTGGATGTACTTCGCGTCCACGGCCGGGGTGGAGATGTGGTCCATCCAGTACGCCGTGGGCGTGTTGACCACGGCGGCCAGCAGCGGATCCGGATTGCCCGCCAAGGCGCGCATGCCCTTCGACTGCGGGTTGACGTAGAACGGCAGCCCGATCAACGGGTTCGCGTCGCTGACCAGACGCACCGCGGGTGCGGCGGGGACCGGCCCGGGCCCGGCCACCACACCCGTGGCGGCGACGGCGGCGACCGTGACCCATGGCGCGATCCAGCGAGTGATTGCCCCGAGGGCGGAGAACGTCACGGTCAGTGAACTTAATGGCGTTTCACGCTGTGTGCCAATCCCGTTCCGGTCGAGGTGCCCGAGCCGGATGCGGCGCAGCGTGGCCTCAGTATCGTTTCGGTGATGGGTTCCGATCGGTCGGACGGGATGGCACGGCGCCGGCGCGCGTTGCATTTCGCGTTGCGGGGCCCCCGCGATCCCGCCCCCAGCGCCGGCCAGCGCAGGCGGCCCGTGGGCGGCATCAGCGACCGGCACACCCGCAAGGTGCTGGATCTGACGGTGCGCCTCGCCGAGGTGATGCTGTCGTCGGGCTCGGGCACCGCCGACGTCGTCGCCACCGCCAAGGACGTCGCGCAGGCCTACCAGCTGACCGACTGCGTCGTGGACATCTTCGTCACCACGATCTTCGTCTCCGCCCAACCGTCGGCCGACAGCGCACCCGTGACCATCGTGCGCGCCGTGCACGCGCGTTCCACCGACTACAGCCGCCTGGCCGACCTGGACCGGCTGGTCCGCCGGATCACTGCGGGCGGGGTGTCGGTCGACGACGCGCACGACGCCATGGACCACCTCACCGAGCGGGCCCACCCCTATCCGCACTGGATCGCCACCGCCGGCTGGGCCGGGTTCGCGCTCGGCATCGCGATGCTGCTCGGCGGGACCCCGCTGACGTGCATCCTGGCGGCGGTCTCGTCGGTGTTGATCGACCGCGTGCTGCGGCGGCTCAACCGCATCGGTACCCCGCTGTTCTTCCAGCAGGCGGCGGGCGCGCTGATCGCGACGCTGATCGCCGTCGCGGCGTACCTGTTCGCCGGTCAGGAGCCGACCCCGCTGGTCGCCACCGGGATCGTGATGTTGTTGGCGGGTCTGACGTTCGTCGGCTCGGTGCAGGACGCGCTGACCGGCCACATGGTCACCGCGGTGGCCCGGCTCGGCGACGTGTTGTTCCTGACGCTGGGCATCGTCGTCGGCATCCTGGCCGGGCTGCAGATCGCCGCGCTGGCCGGTATCGATATCGAGCTGCGCGTCGAGGCCACCGCGATGTTCGCGCCGCCGACCGAACCCACCCACATGACGCTGGCGGTGGCCGGCGCGACGCTGGCGGGCGCCTGCCTGACCATCGCCAGCTACGCGCAGCTGCGGTCGGTGCTCACCGCCGCGGCGGCGGCCGGTGTCGCCGAGGCGGTGCTGCTCGCGTTGGCGACCGCGGACATCGGCCAGGTGGTCGCGACCGGCACCGCAGCGGTCGGGGTCGGCCTGCTCGCGACGCTGATCTCGCTGCGCAGCCACGCCCCGGCGCTGGTGACGGCGACCGCGGGCATCACCCCGATGCTGCCGGGGATGGCGGTGTTCCGTGCGGTGTTCTATTTCGCCGTCGACCAGGACTTCACCGCGGGCATGGCGCAGGCGCTGGCCGCCGCGGCGACCGCGCTGGCCATCGGGGCCGGGGTGGTGCTGGGCGAGCTGCTCGGCTCCCCGCTGCGGTACCGCGCCGGCCGGCTCGGCCACCTGCTGCGCACCGAAGGCCCACCCGGCCTGCGCCGCGCGGTGGGCAAAGTGGTGGCGCTGCGGCCGGCCGCCGCCGGCCAGCCGTCCCGCAAGCCGCACGAACGGTCGTGGAGCGTGGCGCTGGAACCCGGTTCCGACGACCGTCCGCCGCGTCGGGGCCGGGACGACACCGAGCAGCGGTGAGCCCCGGTGGTCAACCGGCGAGGCTGCCGCCGCCGTCGGCCCGGATGACCTGACCGGTGAGGTAGCCGGCGTCGTCGTCGAGCAGCATGCCGATGACGTGGGCGATCTCGCGGGGTGCCCCGACCCGCCCGACCGGGATGTTCGCGAGCAGCCGGGCCTCCCGCTCGGAGCCGGCCGGGCTGCGCTCGCGGTAGAGCTCGGTCTCGACCGGCCCCGGCGCGACCGCGTTGACCGTGATGCCGGTGCCGGCCAGCTCCCTGGCCCAGATCCGGGTGCAGGCTTCCAGCGCCGCCTTCGCCGCGGCGTACGGGGTGCGTTCGGCGGTGCCGAGGGTGGTCAGGCTGGTGACGTTGACGATGCGGCCCCACCCGTTGGCCAGCATCCCGGGCAGCACGGCCTGCACAACCTGGACGGCGACCCGCACGTTCATGTCGTAGCAGTCGAACAGGTCGTCCAGGTCCACCGACCCGATCCGGGCCATCCGGACCAGGCCGACGTTGTTGACCACCGCGTCGATCGGTCCGGCGGCGAGGACCGCCGTCAGCGTCTCGGCGGTCGCCGCCCGCTCGGTGACGTCGACCCGGTGGAACTCACCCGGGAAGTCGCCCGGGCTGCTGCGGGCCAGGCCCACCGGGACGTCGCCCGCCGCGGCCACCCGGTCGGCCAGCGAGCGGCCGATGCCTTTCGATGCGCCGGTGATCAGTACCCGCCGTCCCGCCATGATGCCCTCCTGGTTGCCGTTGTCGGTGGTTGTAACGCCGCGGCGGGACTAAAACCCATACCGGTGCCGATATACCGGTATGCCGTTCACCGCATGCCGGAGGTGTCGATGCCGACGTTGTTGCAGCTGACGTCGTTCCTCGCGGTCGTCGACGAGGGTGGGTTCACGGCCGCCGGCCGGCGGCTGGGGCTGACCCAGCCCGCGGTCAGCCGAGCCGTCGCCGCGCTGGAGAAGGAACTGGGCGCCGCGTTGTTGGTACGCGGCAGCGGGCCACTCGCCCTGACCGAAGCCGGTGCGCGGGCGCTGGGCCATGCGCGGGAGGCGGTGCGGCACTTGGCGTTACTGCGCACCGAAGCCGCCCACGCCGCGAACGAAGTCACCGGGGTGCTGAGCGTCGCCAGCCTGCCGAGCGTGACCGCCACCCTGATCGCCCCGCAGCTGCGGGATTTCGCGGACCGCCACCCGGCGGTCTCCATCCGGCTGCTCGAGGGCAGTGAGCAGGAGGTCCGCGACTGGCTGGACCAGGGAGCCGCGGAGGCCGGTGTGGTCAGCTTGCCGATGCGGGGACTCGACTCCGCGGTGCTCGGTGATCAGGACATGGTCGCCGTCGTGCCGGCCGGGCACCGGCTGGCCGGGTGGGCCGAGGTCGACTACGCCGAGCTGGCCAAGGAGCCGTTCATCCGCTCCACCGGCGGTTGCGCGGAGGTGTACACCCCGGTGGCGCGTCGCCTCGGGGTGGAGTTCGACGTGGCCTTCGAGGCCCGGGAGATGTCCGCGGTGCTCGAGATCGTCCGGGCCGGTCTGGGTGTCAGCATCCTGCCCGGCGCCGGGCTCCCCGAGCTGCCCGACGGGGTGGTGGTCCGGCCGCTGCTGCCCACCACGATTCGCCAGCTCGGCCTTGCCGTTTCGGCCAGCGCGTCGGCGCAGGCCCGAGCGCTCCTGAGTCAGATCGCCGCGCGCTCAGCGCACCAGGGTGGCGCCGCCGTCGAGTCGGATCTGCTGGCCGGTCATGAAGCGTGACTCGTCGGAGAGCAGATAGACGGCAGCATACGCGGATTCCCACACCGTGCCACGGCCCATCTTGAGCTTGACCACCTCCTTGTGCCGCGCGGCCGCCTCCTCGGCGTCCATACCGAACAGCGACTGCGAATCCCGGTTGGCCAGAACGGAGTTGATCGGTCCGAGCATCAGCGTGTTGGCGCGGATACCCGCCTCGGCGAACTGCACGGCGGTGAGTTCGGTGATCTGATTGACGCCGCACTTGCCCAGCGCGTAGGGCATGATCCCGATGTTCAGCCCGAGCTCGTTCTTGACGCTGGCGATCGACGAGATGTTGACGATGCTCCCGGTGGTGTCGCCGTCGTTACGCTGCATGCATTGGGCGGCATACAGATTGCAGTGGTAGCAGCCCAGCATGTTGACGTTGATACCGTAGTTGAAGTTCTCGACGGTCATCGAGTTGGTCTCGAAGTCGAACGGCGGGTTCGTCGCAACGCTGTAGACCAGGCCGTCGACCCGGACGCTGGTGGCCATCGCGGTGTCGAAAATCCGTTGGCAGTCGCCCTTGTCGGCGACGTCGGCCCCGACGGCGTAGGCCTTCCCGCCTTCGGCGACGATCATCTCTACCGTTTCCTTCACCGCCGCGGGGTTCAGGTCGACCGCGACGACCTCGGCGCCGTGGCGCGCAGCCAGGATGGAGATGGCCCGGCCGTTGCCCATGCCGGGGCCGGGGCTCTGACCGGCCCCCACCACGACCACGACCTTGCCGGTCAGGTCGAAGGCCGTGCGGTCCTTGCGGTCGAAGTCGAACGACATGGTTCTCCTCGGGGATGTCACTCGGTGCGGATGGCGTGTTCGGGGCAGCCCTCGGCCGCCTCGATCACCGCCGACTGCAACGCTTCTGGGATGTCGGCGGTGATGGCTTCGGCGTAGCCGCCGTCGGTGATGACGAACACCGACGGGCACAGCGCGGCACAGACCCCGTGCCCGCGGCAGATGTCGTCGTCGACCGTGACGTTCATGCCGGCACCCGTTGCCGCACCGTCACGTGCAGGTCGGTCAGCCCGCGCAGGATGTAGGTGGGCACGTAGCGGTAGCGCCGGTCGTGGGCGGGACCGTGGGCGGCCTCGTCGATGGCGATGTCGGTGGTGCGGTCGAGCAGCCGCTGGATCAGCACCCGGCCCTCGGCGCGGGCCAGCGGGGCGCCGATACAGCTGTGCACACCGCGGCCGAAACCGATGTGGCGGCGGGCATTCGGCCGGTCGGGATCGAAGGTGTCGGGGTCCTCGAACTGGCGGGGGTCGCGGTTGGCGGCGCCGTAGTGCACCATCAGCGTCGCTCCGGCCGGGACGTCGACCCCGCCGACGGTGGTGGTGGCCCGGGCCAGCCGGAAGTCGCCCTTGATCGGGCTCTCGAAGCGCAGCGCCTCCTCGAGGACGTTCGGGACGTCGGACGGCGTGCGGCGCAGCCGGGCCTGCAGTGCGGTGTCCTCGGCGAGGATCTTCAGGCCCGACGACAGCAGCCGCACCGTGGTCTCTTGGCCGGCGGAGAACAGGTTGGCCGCGACCCGCACCACGTCGATGACCTCGGGGGTGGAGCCGTCCGGGAACCTCGCCAGCGCCATCTCAGTCATGACATCCCCGCGGGGCGCCGTCCGCCGCTCGCCGATGTACTCGGTGAACCGCGCGTAGAGGTACTCCAGCGGCGAGTGCGAGATCACCGTCGAGCCGTCGGCGGCTCCCAGCGCGACATCCCCGGTCAGCTCCGCGGTGAGCTCGGCGTGGTCCTCCTCGGGCACGCCCAGCAGGTCGGCGATGACCTGCAGCGCGAACGGGGTGGCCACCCGTGTGATGAACTCACCGCCGCCGTCGGCCAGGAACGGGTCGAGCACCCGGTCGGCCAGCCGCCACATGAACTCCTCGTTCTCCCTGAGCCGCTTGGGGGTGATCAGCCGGGACAGCAGCGACCGGTGCGCGGTGTGCTTGGGCGGGTCGAACGAGGGCAGCTGATCGCTGAACGGCAGTTCGTCGCGGTGAGCGTCGATCAGGGCGCGGACCTCAGCGTCGGCGCGGCCTTCCAGCGGCACGGGGAAGCCGGGGATGGGGCCGGTCACCGAATGGCACGACGAGAACGTCTCCGGATCGCCGACGACGGCGAGCACCTCGTCGTAACCGGTCACCACGAAGGCGCCGTATGTCGGTTCCCGCAGCACCGGGCTGGTGTCGCGCATGCGCCGCAGCACCGGATAGGGGTCCGCGACCATCGCGTCATCGTGGAAGAAGTCCAAGGCGGCGAGCGTCGTCATGCCTGATTTCCTGACCAATCGTAAAGTTTTTCCCGACCAAACGTACAGCATCTTCCTGTACGAATGGTCGGCTAAAGTGGGGAACATCACCCCTGCGAGATGGAGGCATCCCGGTGCGCAAGACCTCGGCGGAGGCCGGCGGGCCGACCCGGCAGCGTCTCATCGACGTCGCGATCGAGCTGTTCAAACGCCACAGCGTGGCCGGGACGTCGCTGCAGATGATCTCCGACGAGCTCGGGCTGACCAAATCCGCGATCTACCACCACTTCCGCACCCGCGACGAGCTGCTGAGCGCGATCATGGAGCCGCTCATCGCCGAGGTCACCGCGCTCGTCGAGGCCGCCGAGTCGTTCCGCGGCGCCCGGGCCCGCGCCGACGCGATGCTGTGCGGGTACGCCGCGCTGGCCGCCGCCAACCGGGAGCTGCTGCCGCTGCTGACCGGGGACCCCGGGGTGGTCGCGCTGCTGCGCACGCGGACGGAGTGGCGCGCGGTGGTGTCCCGGCAGATGGCGCTGTTCGCCGGTGTCGAGCCCGGGTTGGGCGGCCAGGTCAAGGCCGCGCTGGTGATGTCCGGCATCGCCTCGGCCGCCGGCGTGGACTACGGCGGCGTCGACGAGGCGACCCTGCGCGACGAGTTGACCGCCGCCGGGCGGCGCACGCTGGGGCTGCGCACACCGCCGCGCGGGGTCTAGAGCTCGACGACGCGCCCGTCGTCCACCCGCCACGACCGGTCCAGCCGCACGTTCGCCAGCATCCGCCGGTCGTGGGTGACCAGCAGCAGCGCGCCGTCGTAGTGCTCCAGCGCCTGCTCGAGCTGCTCGATGGCCGGCAGGTCGAGGTGGTTGGTGGGCTCGTCGAGCACCAGCACGTTGGTGCCGCGGGCCTGCAGCAGCGCCAGCCCGGCGCGGGTGCGCTCACCGGGCGAGAGCTCGTCGACAGTCCGTTCGACGTGGTCGGCACCCAGCCCGAACTTCGCCAGCAGGGTCCGCACGTCGGCGGTGGACCACGTCGGTACCTTGCGCTCGAACTCGTCGACCAGCCGCGCCGCACCGGCGAATTCGCTTCGGGCCTGGTCGATCTCGCCGATCGCCACGCTGGCCCCCAGACCGGCCCGGCCCTCGTCGGGCGCCTGCCGGCCCAGCAGCAGGCGCAGCAGCGTCGACTTGCCGGCGCCGTTGGGCCCGGTGATGCCGATCCGCTCGCCCGCGTCCACCTGCAGCGAGACCGGTCCGAGCACGAAATCCCCTTGCCGCACAACGGCTTTGTCCAGGGTCGCGACGACCGAGCTGGACCGCGGCGCGGACCCGATGGTGAACTGCAGCGTCCACTCCTTGCGGGGTTCCTCGACTTCCTCGAGCCGCGCGATCCGGCTCTCCATCTGCCGCACCTTCTGCGCCTGCTTCTCGCTGGATTCGGTGGCGGCGCGGCGCCGGATCTTGTCGTTGTCGGGGGATTTGCGGATCGCGTTGCGGGTGCCCTTGCTCGACCATTCCCGTTGGGTGCGGGCCCGGGCCACCAGATCGGCCTTCTTCTCGGCGAACTCCTCGTACTGTTCGCGCCGGTGCCTGCGGTTGACCTCGCGCTCCTCGAGGTAGCTCTCGTAGCCGCCGCCGAAGACCGTGGTGGTGTGTTGCGCCAGGTCCAGTTCCAGCACCCGGGTCACGGTGCGCGCCAAGAACTCCCGGTCGTGGCTGACCAGCACCACCCCGCCGCGCAGCTCGCCGACGAACCGCTCCAGCCGCTCCAGCCCGTCGAGGTCCAGATCGTTGGTCGGCTCGTCGAGCAGCACGATGTCGAAGCGTGACAGCAGCAGCGCCGCCAGGCCCACCCGCGCCGCCTGACCACCCGAGAGCGCGGTCATCTCGGTGGTGTCCGGGCGCACGGCTGCGGAGTCCAGGCCGAGGTCGGCCAGCACCGCGGGCAGCCGCTCGTCCAGGTCGGCTGCGCCGGTGGCCAGCCAGTGGTCCAGCGCAGCGGAGTAGGCCTCGGCCGCGGCGCCGGAGTCGTCCAGTGCCGCCGCGGCTGCCTCCATGGCGCGGGTGGCCTCGCTGCATCCGGTGCGCCGGGCGACGTAGCCGGCCACGGTCTCCCCGGGAACGCGCTCGAGTTCCTGCGGCAGCCACCCGACGAACGCGTCGGCCGGGGCGACGCTGACCGAGCCATCCAGCGGCTCCAGCTCACCGGCCAGGATGCGCAGCAGCGTGCTCTTGCCCGCGCCGTTGGCGCCGACGACGCCGACGACATCGCCCGGGGCGACGGTCAGGTCGACGCACTCGAAGAGGGTGCGGTGGGCGAAGCCGCCTGCCACGTTCTTCGCGACGAGCGTTGCGGTCATGACCCTATCTTCACACCGGGCCTGGTTCACGACCGCGACTGCACGCTCGCGGACCACCTTCACGCCGAGCGTGCAGCCACCGTAGTCGCCGTGGCCGGTTCACGACCGTGACTGCACGCTCGCGGGCAAGGCGCTCGCCGAGCGTGCGGCTCCGTCATACTCACTCCCATGGCGCCGAGGAAAGAGCGGGATACATCACCGAAACGGGGGTGGTTGACGCCGAAGCAGCAGCGCGCCTGGGTCGCGTACATGCGCGTGCAACTGCGGATGAACTACGAGATGAATCGCCAGTTGCAGGCCGACTCCGGGCTGTCGCTGGCCGAGTACGACGTCCTCGTCGCACTCAGCGAGAACACGGCCAAGGGCATGCGCGTCGGCGACCTGGCCGCGCGGATCGGCTGGGAACGCAGCAGGCTGTCACATCAACTGCGGCGCATGGAAGAACGCGGGCTCACCGAACGTCGCCGCAACTCCCAGGACGGCCGCTCCACCCACGTCGTGCTCACCGCGAGGGGACGACAGGCGATCACCGCGGCCGCACCCGGACACGTCGACCTGGTCCGCACCCTGTTCTTCGACGCGCTGCCCGACCACTTGCTCGAACCGTTCACCGCCGCGCTGGAACACATCCACATCAACCTCAACTACAACAGCTCACTCCCTCCGGCCCCCGACTAGTCATCAAGGTGATCAATCACCTGAATGTGCGAGCCGAGCAGGTCCCCTTCATCGCCTGACCCGCCCCTTGCGCCTATCTGCATCAGCACACCCCGCCACGTATAAAGTTCAGCGCTTCGGGGAATAGGTGATAAATCACCTATGTTGCAGCCGACAGTCCACGAAAGGAGATCGATCATGGGACAGCTCGACGGCAAGACGGCACTGGTCACCGGCGGTACTTCGGGCATCGGCCTGGCGACGGCGCAGCGGCTGGTCGCCGAGGGTGCTTATGTGTTCATCACCGGACGCGACCGCACCCGCGTCGACGAAGCCGCCGCGTCGATCGACGCGCACGGCATCCAGAGCGACATCAGCAAGCCCGAAGAACTGGACGCCCTGGCCGCCGAGATCGCCGACCACGGCAAGGGACTCGATGTCCTCTTCGCCAACGCGGGCGGCGGCGATTTCGCCACCCTGGCCGAGGTGACGCCGCAGCACTACCGGGACAACTTCGATCGCAACGTGGCCGGCACGGTGTTCACCGTGCAGAAGGCGCTGCCGCTGCTCAACGAGGGCGCGTCGGTCATCCTGGCGGGCTCGACCTCCGCATCGGAAGCCGACGTGGCGTTCGGTCTGTATGCCGCTTCCAAGGCCGCGATCCGCTCGCTGGGCCGGACCTGGGCCGCCGAACTGGTCGACCGTAAGATCCGGGTCAATACCATCATTCCCGGCCCGATCGACACCCCGGGACTGGCCGGCCTGGCTCCCGACGACCAACGCCAGGCACTGCACGCCGAGCTGGCGGGGGTGACCCTGATGAAGCGGCTCGGCAAGCCCGACGAAATCGCCGCGGCGATAGTGTTTCTCGCTTCCGATCAAAGTAGCTTCATGACCGGGGCCTCGCTGGTCGTCGACGGTGGGCAGATCAAGCTCTGACACCGGCGCCTCCGCCCGGCGAGTCCGCAGGCCGTCTCGGGCGGGGGCATTGTCGGATCTCACCCTCGGTGACAATCGAACACAGACGGAGCTGCGCGTTTTCCACTGTTCTCACCGAGGTGGCAAGACCGGTTTTCTCATCTAGGTGGCAAAACCTATAACTACACGGTTGTGCACGTTCTGCCGTGGTAGTGCCGTAGAGGTTGCGGTGCACCAGGTGGCCGTCCTCGCTGCGGCGGCCGACCCCATCATCGACTGTTCACGATTCCACCATGTCCGAAAGGCCACCCCGTCTGCCGCCGGCTACTCGTCGCTCCAGCCACCACGTTCACATGATCAGACGTCCGTCGCGATTGAAGAAGCCAAGGCACAAACTGGCGCAACAGTCCGCCGCCTGCACAGACGCTCCTAGTCGACGTCAATTCGGGTGTGTGAAACGCCCTGGGTTCCCGAATGTTCATTCTGACCTGACACCGACGACGCGCCGCTGTTTCCTCGGCCGAGGCTATCCCGCCACGTAGTCACCAATTTCCTGGACCAATAGATACAGGAACAGTACGGCGCCGACAGCGAGGATCGTATTGCTGACCATTCCGCTTCGCCACTGCTTCGAGATGCTCTTTGAGTTGAGGAGAAACAGCAGTGTGATTGCCAGGAACGGAAGGAAGCTCGCACCCAGGACACCAATGGTGATCACCAGGGCGACCGGGTCACTGACAAAGAGCATGATCATCGGGGGGAAGGTCAGCCATGCGGCGTAAAGGCGGAAGGGCGCGCTGCGTTCCGGGCTGACGGCCACGTCCAGCTCCCAGGTCTCCCTCGCGAAGTCCGTGACGATGAGACTGACCCCCTGCCACACACCGAGCAGCGTGGTGATCGACGTCGCGAAGAACCCGACGACGAACCACGTTCCGACAGCTGCACCGTATCGGTCGGTCAGCGCTCCCCGCACCTCGCTCAACCAGAGGCTGGCGTCGCCCGATGTCGTGGCACCTACGTGCAGCAGAACCACGCCGAAGACCATCATCGCCACTGAGGTGAGCCCGATCATCGTGTAGGCAACGTAGGTGCCCAGGCGCATCGTCGACAGCCAGGACGACCCCTTCCACCCTTTGGCGTTGATCCAATACCCATATGCCACAACCGTTATGGAGCCACCCACTCCTCCGGCGATAGCGAGGGCGTAGGGTCCTGCCCCCTCCGGCACAGTCGGTACAAGACCGCGCCCGATCGCGCCGATATCGGGCATCATGATTGCCGCCAGGCCTACGACGGTGACGAACATGAAACCGACGAGACCCATCATGACCCGTTCGAACAGTGCGTACCTGTTGAAGACGACGAACAGCAGCCCGACCAGACCGCAGAGAATTCCCCACGCCGGCATCGGCAGAGCGGGGAACAACTCGTGCAGGGGCAGCGCTGTCGCCGCCATGTTTGCCGCGCCGAGAGCGAACCCGAAGATTACGACGAAAGCACCAAAATACCATGTCGTCCAACGTCCGAGCCTGCGCCATCCCGCGAACATCGTTTCGCCGGCCAGATGCCAACGCCCGACCGCCTCCGTGAGCGCGATCTTGAGGATGCAGCCGATTACGACCGCCCAGAGCAGCTGATACCCGAACTTGCTTCCGGCGACGCTGGAGGCGATCATGTCGGCCGAACCGATCGAGGTCGCCGCGACGACGATGCCAGGGCCCAGGGTCTTCATGCGGTCGAGACGAGTGGCGGGTGCTGACGGTCCAGCGGGTGACAGCACTCGGTCTTGCGAAATGTTGTTCTCCATAACAGTTCTCACTTGTCTTTCGCGCCGTTGACGGCCGGCGAGCCGGCCAGGTGGGCGCTCAGCCAATCGGCGATGTACGACGTGGCTGCCGGGAGGTAGTCGATCTGCACATGTTGTGCGCCGCCTTCGGCCGGTCCGAACTCACGAAGAAATTTGCTTTCCGAACCTGCGTGCTCGAACAGTCGGTGTGCGTCCTCGAGCGGAACCTGGGCGTCTTCAGTTCCGTGGACGACAAGGAAGGGACAACGAAGATCATCGACCACGCCCTCGAGCGTGAAATCACGCAGGACTTCGAGTGCTTTGTCCGTATCCTCTACGCCAAGGACCCAGCAGATGTGGTCGCCGGGCACTGAGAGCGATGTCTGATACGCCTGATTGATCCGCTTCTCCCACGTTGCGTGGTAGTCCCAGATTGCGCCCCACGCGACGCAGGCGGCGAATCGGGGGTCCTTGGCCGCGCAGCGGGTCGCGTAGTACCCGCCGAGGCTGACCGCCATGATCCCGATTCGATTCGGATCGGTATCCGTGCGACTCGCCAGGTAGTCGTAAGCCGCGCTTCCCGCTATCTCGTAATCATGGCGCAGCGTGATACCTTCATGCCTGAGCGCCTCGCCCGTACCCGGGCCGTCGACGACGAGGCAAGCGATTCCGCGGCGGGCGAGTTCTCGCGCACCCATGCAGAATTGGATCTCTTTGGTGATATCGAGCCCACCGAAGAAAACCACCGCCGGGCCGGGGCTGGTCGACCGCGACGTGGCAGGAAGGTACCAAGCAGGCAGGACTCCGGCGTCGCTCGAAATGTCCACCCTGGTGAGGTCACATTGAAGGTTGAGCTCGGCGAAATGCTCGAAGCAGTTCAGCGAGGCGTCGAAGACCGCTGCCGAGGCCGCCGTCTTGGGAACGACGAAGCGCTCGGCCATCTGGTAGTAGACACAAGCGCGAAGATAAAGATCGCCCGCGGTGATCTGATTCCCGGCAGCCGCCGCTTCGTCCCCGAGATCCTGGAGTTGTCCTCCCGCCCTGGCCCATTCGTCGAACCAGGCATCATCCTCTCCGACTCTGTCCGAGAGGGCTTGGCCGATGTGGTGAAGTTCGCTCATCGTGGATCCACCCCAGTGACTGGTGCCGAGTGCCAGCGCAAACGCCGAGGACCATCGGTAGTCGTCTGGGGTCTGGCCGGGGAAGTAACGGAACCAGGTCAGGTCGGAGTCAGTTGGCATGGGTCTTCTCCTTGGTGTTGCGGTTGAGCTCGGGTGGGTGGTCATGACGGAGGGACGGCCGGTGCACCGACCTCCAGGTAGTGCTGAGCCAGTGCTTGCACGTCGACCTTCATGTATGGGAAGGCCGGTAAGGCGGCGAGCTTGTCGTGTAGTTCCGTTGCCGTCTGAGCCGACCAGATTCCCACGTTCGCCGTGGTTCCCGGCAGTCGCCAGATTCGCAGGATGGTCCCTGCCGACCGATACCGGCTGGCGTGTTCGGCCTCCCGCCGCAGGACGCTCTCCCACTGTAGATCAGCCATGGCAGCGGGACGATTGACGGTGATCCGGACCATGTACTCGTTCATCGTCGGCCCGCCTTCATCTCGGTGGAGATCTGGACGTCTCCTCGGCTCATCAAGCTCTGCAGTTCATCCCTGTCGTAGCCCAGCCCCGTGAGGATGTCGATTGTGTGCTGCCCCAGCGCAGGGACGTCAGCACCGCCACCGACTCCGGAGGGATGACTGGCGAACCGGAACGGTGCAGCTGCAACTCGGATGGTGCTGCTGGATGGAAACGGAAGCAGCACGGGAATCCAGCGATCTCCCGCCCCGAGCTGTGGATGTGAGGCCACGTGCGCAATGTCGTTCATCCTGCCCCACGGCACGGCGGCTGCGTCGAGCTTCTCGACCAACTCCGCTTCGGGGTATCGGGCAACCGCGTCAGCGACGGCCCGTTCGACGAAATCACGCCGGATCAGTCGATCGGCGTTACGCCGTAGCCCGTGGTCGGCGGCCAGGTCGTCGGCTTGCAGCACCTCACACAATGCCATCCACTGGCGATCGTTCTGTACCGCAATATTGACGGTGGTCCCGTCCGCGGTGACGAATGGGCCGTAGGGCGTGATGGTAGCATGCCGTGTTCCTGCCGGGGCGATCTCGACCCCTGCCTCCCGGTACGCGATCAGGAGAGGGTTCATCCATTCGACCAGAACGTCGAACATGGCGATGTGAACCCGATCGCCGTGCCCGGTGATCTCCCGTTGTCTCAGTGCGGCCAGGATCGCCGTCACGGCGTAGATTCCTGCGCCCAGGTCTGCTAGTGACACACCGGGTTTGGCTGGACACCCGGGTTCTCCGGTGCTCGCGGTCACGCCCGCTTCGCCTTGTACCAGTAGGTCGAAAGCCTTCCTGTTCTCGTAAGGCCCGTCCGGTCCGTATCCGCTGATACAGCACCGCACCAGTCGCGGGTTACGCTGTGTCAACTCGGCGTCATCGACAAGTCGGTCGACAGCACCCGGGCCGAGATTTGTCAGGAGGACATCCGCTGTGTCGAGGAGGTCGACCAGGATCTTCTGTCCCTGCTCAGTTTTCAGGTCGATGGCGATGCTGCGCTTCCCCCGATTCAGCCAGACGAAATGCGATGACATGCCGTGGGCGAACGTGTCGTAGTCACGGGCGAAATCGCCTGATCCGGTGCGCTCCACCTTGATGACATCCGCGCCGAGGTCGGCCAGGTGGCGGGAACACAGTGGGGCGGCGACGGCCTGCTCGATGGCGACAACCCTTATCCCGGAGAGCGGAAGTGACTGCGTCGGGGCCACCTCAGAACCTCAATGTCGTTCCGACAGACGGTTGCAGATACCGGTCCGGCATCTCCACCGAGAATCGTGCGTGGGTGGCGAGCCCACTGCAGTGCATCGGAACCACGGTCCGCACATCGCGTTCCGCCATGCCGGTCAGAGTCAGAGCGACATTGTCGGACGGAGTTGTGGGGAACCCGAGGTGGAAGCCGCCGAGCACCGCCAGGACCGGACGCGGGCCGCAGATGGCACGCGCCTGGTCGATGGTGTTCAGGACACCTGCATGCGCACATCCGGTGAGAACCACCAGGCCTTTTCCCTTGACGTCGATGATGAGGCCTTGTTCGTCATTGACCTCGTCGAGGCCGTAAGTGCCGTCGGCGCCCACCTGGTAGAGGCCGGGTGCATGGGCCTGCGCCGGCGGTTTGGGCCCTTCGAACGAGACCTTGCGCGGGATGTAACCCGTTGTGTAGACACCACATCCGAGATCGAGCGAACCGGTGTTCAGGATTGTCCTGCCGTTGCGCCGCTCGATCTCGTCGATACTGAACGTTTGGTTGTAAAAGGGTGACACCGACCCATCGCCCATGACTGCGAACCGGGGCAGAAAAGCGTCCTCGTGCGTCGCCACCGGCAGGGGACGATCGAAGGCATCGAGCAGCGGTGTGATACCGCCGTAGTGGTCGGGGTGGCCGTGACTGATCACCACGGCATCGATGGCCGAGGCATCGACCCCGAGTGCGCTGATGTTGTGCAGCAGCACCGAACCCGTGAGACCGACGTCGAACAGCACGGTTGTGGTGTGTCGACCCTGCTTCGCACGGACGAGGATGCTGATCCCGTTCTCCGCCTGGGGCGGCAGCCGCTTCGGATCGAAGTGCTCGATGAGCCCGGTTCGCACGCAGTGGTCCCCGTGATCGGGCAGCAGCATGTCCACCCAGTTTTCCACCAGAACTGTCAGTTCGACGCTGTCGGCCTGAAACATCCTCAGTGTCCTTTCGTATCGGTGTGGTGCTTGGCGAAGGCGAAGTGCCGGTGCAGGGCCCGGCGAGCCTGTCGGTACACCGGCGGATCGACGAAGACCCCATCGATGCGGGCCACTGTCAGGCCATCGGTCTGCATGGCCTCGAAAACCTCGACCACCTCGAGCAGTCGGTGCAGTTCTGCCGGCGCCACTTCGGTGTAGGCCCTTCCGGCCTCTGATGCCTGGCCCGGGGTGAGGCACACCCGACCGGAGAACCCCGCGCGCGCAGATCTCTCGCAGGTTTCGGCGAAGTCCGTGGCACCCAGGTTCAGCTCGGGGCCGTCGACCGGTCCGGGCAGTCCAGCGGCCCGCGCCGCCACCACGATCTCGGCTCGGTACGGTGCCAGTTCGCGTTCGTCCGGTGAGAGTGTCAGGCCGAGGTCCGTGGCCAGGTCTGCTGTTCCGAGAATCAACGTTTCGATGCGACCCGGGGCAGAGCGGGCGATGTCCCGGACGTTGATCAACCCTGCGGCCGTCTCGATCATGGGGAGGATCCTGGGCGCGCCACCCGGTGCGGCGCTGCCCGTGATCGCGGCGTCGAGTGCGTGAACCTGTTGAGGACCCTCGACTTTGGGTAAGAGGATGCCGGCGATCGGAAGCCTGAGGGCAACTTCGATGTCGAGTGCCATGTCGTCACACTTCCCGGCGCGTTGACCCGGATATAGGTTCTGACCGCGGTTGCTGTGGTCGCTCCGATATCGCTCAGCAGGTGCCGCGCGCCCTTCCGCCGCGCTGGGGCAACCGCGTCCTCGAGATCCAGTACGACTGCGGCAGCGCCGCGGTCGGGAAGTCGTCGGATCTTGGTCTCGTCATCGGCCGGACAGAACAGCAGTGCGGGCGGAACGGCAAGGCCGCTGTCATCGTTGACCATCAGGTTGATCTCAGAAGATCGCCAGTGGATTGACCGGGGATCCGACGGCTCCGGTGATCGGCAACGGTGGTGCCGTGAAGAAGAACTCGTAGCGACCGTCCTGTTCGCACACGTTGCCGAGTTCCTCGAGGTCGAAGATCTCGCCGATCGTCATCCCGGCATTGACGAGAAGAATCAGGTGCAGGGGTTGGAATACCCCGGGCGTATCGTTGGGTAGCACCTCGGCACCCCAGGTATCGGTGGCCAGTGCGGCAATCTCGTTGTCGGAGAACCAATGAGCGCTGTCGACGCCCAGGCCGGGCGCCGGACCGGAGTCGTACTCACCCCAGGTGCCCTCCGAGCGGACCTGGGCCATTTGCCCGGTCCGGATCAACACGATGTCTCCGCTGCGAATCTGCACACCCTGGCGCTGTGCGCAGGCGGCCAGATCCCCGCCGCTGATCGAATGGCCCGGATCGAGCCACGGCACACCATGGTGGCGAGCCATATCCAGGAACACCCCCCGACCCACGACACCGTCGGCGATCTTGTCGATGCTGTTGACTGTCGCCCCCGTGCTGGTGACCTTCTCCAGCCCGTGGCCGTTGTACATCTGCCCCCGGTAGAAGATGTGTGCCAATGCGTCCCACTGTGTCCCGCATTGCAGTGGCATCGACACCGCGTCGTCGCAGTAGCGGAGGATGTCGAGGTGATCCTGCGCGCCGAGTGCGATGTCGCCGCCGTCCTGCAGCATCGAATGCACCGGGTTCGTCCTGCCGCCGAAGCCGCCGGCCTGAGGACCGTCGCTGTTGAACGGCAGCGCGCAGGAGACCACCTTGCCGGTCTGCACCAGGGTCGCCGCGTGTGCGAGAACGGATGGGGTGATGAAGTTCAAGGTGCCTCGCTGATCGTCGGCACCCCATCTGCCCCAGTTCCGGTATCTCAGGCACAGCTCGTCCACCAGTTCGACCGCGCTGTCGGTGGGCAGTGTGTGGGTGTCGGTCATCGGTTCTCTCCTCAGGGTGCGATGGTTTTCAGGTCACAAGGGCACGGCGAGGACGCCGTACTGCCCGGGGAAGGTCAGCTGGTGGGTTTTCGCCCTCAGGTCTGCTCAACGGACACCGTGGTCCGCTTCGAGGGCGCCCGTCTGCTCGATTCGAGGTCGGCGTCGAGGCTCTCCAGGCTCTTTCCCCGGGTCTCGAATCCGAGGAAGACAAAGGCCAACCCGCAGATGACATACCACGCGGCGAAGTAGCCGAATGCCGGTAGCAGATCGGCGGTCGAGGCTTCGGGTTTGACCGTGTTGCTCGAACCGACGATCAGCGCAAGGCCGAGCGGGCCGATGATCTTGCCCAATCCCCCTGCACCGTAGGCAAACCCCAGACCGGTGCTGCGCAGACGGCTGGGCCAGACCTCACCCGAGTAGGGACCGACAACGGCGAATGCGCCTTCGGCGAAGAAGTACGCGACGATCATCACGAAGAGGAAGGCGGCGACGCCGCCTACCCGGGCATCGCCGGAGACGCCGGCCAGGACGATGAATCCGGCCGCGGCGAAGGCCGCACAGATTCCGGTGAAGCGGCGTCCCCGAGACTCAGCGAGGTGGGCGAGGACGAGTCGGCCCACCAGTGCGCCCAGCGTGATGAACACCATGTACAACCCTGCTTGGGCGGGGGCTATGTCGAGCACCATCACCAACAGGGTGGGGGTCCACAGCACCAGTCCGTACAGCCCGGTCTGGATGCCCAAGTTGGTGAGCGTCGACAGCCACAGGCTCCGTGGATAGGCGAACAACTCGCGCACGCCCGGCTCCGCGGGTTCGGGTTCCGGGGTGCTGCCGCGGTCCACGTCGCCAGCCGTCAACACGGCCGGATCGACGTCCAGGGCCCACGCCACCGACCGTCGTGCGTCATCCACCCGTCCCCGTCGTACGAGATAACGAGGTGACTCGGGGATGGTCAGCCGCGCACACAACAGCAGCAGTCCCGAAAGTCCTGCGATGAGAAGGATTCCCCGCCAACCGACCGCATCGGAGAGCAACCACACCATCAGAGACCCCATCAGGAAACCCAGGGGCACCGCAGCAGTCACGTAACCGGTGATCCGCCCACGTCTGGCAGCGGGCATGAACTCCTGAACCATCGGTAGGTCGACGACATAAAGACCGCCGGCTCCGAATCCGACCACGACGCGCAGCACCGCCAGGTAGATCCAACCGACCGTGGCATCGTCCGGGGTGAACGCCATCGCCGTGGTCGCGAGCGTGAAGATGGTGACCGTCATGAGGAAAACCGGCCGGCGCCCGATCCGATCGGCCAGTCGGCCGAAGTAGACCGCTCCGGCCACCGCTCCGATTCCGGAGGACAACAGAATCACCGAAGACTGGCCGAAGGTCAGGTGCCACGATGCCGAGACAAACGTCAGGATGAACCCGATGAGAAAGTAGTCGAGGAACTCCAGGCAGATCGCCCCGGTCGCAATGAACGCCAGCAGCTTCTGCCGACGTGTCAGGTTCGAGTCCTGGTCGAGCGCGTCGGTCACAGCCATGCGGGTCTTCTCGTTCCGGTTTCACACCGCATACGCACCACACCTCGACGGTGGCTCGCATCACTTGCGGCACTTCGATGCGATGAGAGTCGCACAACAGCGCGCGCGCGCCAATGGACTGCGCACCATAGGTTGACGCCTCAGTGTGGTATCCAGAACACTTGACCACGTGTCTTCGCCCACCGCGTCGCCGTTGCGCCACTGGCTGACGGCAGTTTCGAACCTGACATCCGCGGTCAACGCCGGGCATGACCTCAGGACACTGCTCGACCAGGTGGCCACCACCGCCCAGGATCTGCTCGACCTCGATTTCTGCAGCGTCATGGTCCCGAGCCTGGACGGGGCCAACCTGCAGATAGTCGGAGCAAGCGGATTGCCAGCCGCTTTCATCAACCACGTCAACAACGAGGGTCGGATCCGCCTCGCGACAGACCCCGGAATGGGTTCACCGGCCAGCAGGGCATTCCTGACAGGTCGACCCTGCGCCGTAGGTGACCTCCGGGACGAGCCGGACTCGCTGTGGACCGATGTCGCACAGGAACACGGCTACCGGTCGATCCTGTCGGTCCCGCTCGTCACGGGAGCCGGCGTCATCGGCGCGCTCAACAGCTATCGCGCCACCCCGCATTCGTTCTCCCCGCAAGACGTCGAACAGCTGGCACTGCTCGCCGAACACGCCGCGATCGCGCTGACGTCCGCGCGCATCCTCGATGATCTGCGTGAACAGCATCGCCTCATCGTGCGGTCCGAGGAGATTCACCAGCGGTTGCTCACCGTCGCCGTAAACTCCGGCGGAGTCGCCGGTATCGCCACCGCGTTGCACGAGCTCCTGGGATGCGATGTCGTGATCCAGGACGTGCACGGCGACGTGCTCGCCGCCACGGACCACCAGCGCGAGATCAGCCCCGCGACCGTCCCAGAATCTGCCGACCAACCAGCGACGCCCACCACACGCACATTGCTGCGGGTAGTCGGTCCACATACCGTCATCGATGTGGTCCTTGACGGGGCGGCGGCTGCGGCCATCTGGCTTCTGGACCGAGCCGAGCAGCTGGACGCGTTGTCGGTGCGGGCCGCCGAACACGCTTCCGTGGTCCTGTCCCTCGAACTCCTCCGGCTGCAGACCGCAGCGGACGTCGAGCAGGCTCTGCGGGGCGAACTGCTCGCCGATCTCCTTGCCGGTGCAGATCCGGAGACACGAGCGGTTCGCGAGCGCGCCAATCGGATGGGACACAACCTCAGCATCCGGCACCATATGTTGGTGGCCGAAGTCGTTTCGACAGAACAGAATTCGGCACACCTGCAGCCGCCCACGGGCCGGCCACACCCCGCCGACAGCGGCAAGCTGGCGCAATCGGCCGCTGCCGAAGCGGTCCGGCGGACCTCTCACCTACGACCGAGGCCACTCATCGCCGCGGTGGGTCACGACGTCGTGGCTCTGTGGCCGACCACCATCGAAGACCCTCCGGGGGTAGAAGTGCTGCGCCGGGCGGTTTCAGCGCCGAACCCTGCCGCCGCCACGGTGGTGATCACACAGCCGGCCGTCGACGGAATACCCGCGGCGTACCGGGTGGCCCGCGGCGCACTGTCCCTGGCCGCCGCCGCCGGCACCGATGCCGATGTGATCAGGCTCGAGGACCTGGGCGCCGCCGGAATCCTCCTGCAGTTCGTGAAACCTGAAGTATCGGTGCGCTACGCAGAACGCGTCCTCGGACCGGTGCGCCGGTACGACGACGAGCACGGCTCCGATCTGGTCGGCACCCTGCGCACCTACCTCGACTGCGAGCTTGACCGGAGGGCGACGGCGAATCTGCTTGTGGTGCACCCGAACACGGTGACGCAGCGCGTCCAACGCATCGAGGCCCTCACCGGTCTCCATCTACGCTCACCGCTCGCGGCCATCGAAGCCCGCACCGCACTCATGCTCCTCGATGTCGCCACCGCCATCGAGAGAGCGGAGAAGGGTTCGTGACACCTCGGGTCAGTGGATTCCGATCGCGGGTTGCTCAGTGCGTTGTGCTTCGACGACGCGGCTTCGAACTCGGTAGTCAAGAGGTCGCGGCAGCGGTGTGCCGACGGCTGGTGCTGTGCATCCGGGTCTGCTGCACGAATAGGTGACATCTGAGTTGGCTTGCCCAGCATGGGCGGGCTGGAAGGATGTCCCCATGGCAAGGCCCTACCCCCGCGAGTTCCGCGACGACGTCGTCCGGGTCGCTCGCAA
>JBFWOX010000021.1:0-105427 GCA_050250295.1 Mycolicibacterium sp. | reverse complement strand
CAGCGACGGTGTCGGCGGGGCCGGGGGTGTCGGTGGTGCGGCCGGGCAGGCCGGGATCGGGGCGGCCGGGGGCCGCGGTGGCCTGTTCGGTCCCGACGGCGCGCACGGACTCAACGGGGCCGCGGCCGAACCCGGTGCCGCCGGGGGCCAGGGCGGGGCCGGCGGGCTGGGCGGGCGACTGCCCATCATCGACCTCAACACCGCCAGCCCCCTGCAGGCCCAACTGGCCGCGTTGATGAAAAAGCTCGGATTGCCCATCCAGGACGCCACCGGCATCCAACTCGAAGACATCGACGGCCGCCTCATCGGCCCACTCAACGTCTGGCTCTACAACACGGCGATGGGTCAGGCGATGTTCAACGTCGGGAACACATTCGCCTCGTCCAGCCTGTCGGCCCGGGTCAAGGAAATCGTGGTGCTCGCGGTCGGCGGTCAGTGGGGTTCGGAGTACGAGCTCTACGCCCACGTCATCGCCGGGCAGCTGGCGGGCCTACCTACCGAGGCGGTCGATGCGCTGGCCAACGGGCAGGCGCCGGTCGGGCTGTCCGGGGATGAACTGATCGCCGCGCAGTTCGTCCAGCAACTCATGTCGAGCCATCGGGTGAGCGATGAGCTGTACGCGGCCGCCGAAGCGGCCTTCGGCCAGACCGGCCTGGTGGACCTGGTCAACCTGGCCGGCACCTACCTCGGCGTCTCGGCGACCCTGAACGCCTTCGCGGCGCGAGGCCCGGAAAGGTTCTCCGCGCCGGTGTTGCCGGACCCGCCGTCACCGGTCCCGGGTAGTGAGGAGAACGGTCTAGGCGGGCGGCTACCACTGATCGATCTGAACACTGCGACCCCGGGACAGCTGGAACTCTCCGCCCGAATCAAGGCCCTGGCCTTGAAAATCCAGGAGCTCACCGGTCTCGAGCTGGTGACACCGGATGGTCAGCTGGTCGGGCCGCTGAACGCCTACCTCTACAACCCCGTGGTCGGGTCGGCGCTCTTCGATGTCGGCAACATCTCAGCGGCCACCACGCTCGCGCCGAGCGTCAAGGAGGTCGCGGTCCTCGGGGTCGGCGGGCTGTGGGGTGCCGAGTACCAGATCTGGTCGCACGAGAGGGTGGCACGTCAAGTCGGGCTGTCCGAGGAGGCGATCCATTCGTTGGCGATCGGGCAACCGGCGGTCGGTCTCACCGGCAATGATCTCGTCGCCGCGCGGTTCGTGCAGGAACTGGTATCGACCTACCAGGTCAGCGACGAGGTGTACCACGCCGCAGAGGCGGCCTTCGGCCAGCAAGGACTGGTCGAGCTGGTCAACCTGACGAGCATGTACCTCGGCGTGTCCACGATGCTCAACGCGTTCGAGGTGCCGGTCCCTGGCGGACCCGACGCGCCCTGAGCACGATCCAATGCCGACACGCCGCCCCGGTACCCGCCGGGGCGGCGTTCGCCGCACCACGCGGAGCTAGCGCAGCCGTGGCGCGGCCTTGCCGCTGATCAGCGGGAGGTCGAGGTAGCTGCTGATGCCGGGCGGCGCCGCGCACACCGCCGGCACCGAGTTCACGCAGTGCGCGGCCGTGCCCACCACCCCGGATTCCGGCCCCAGCTCACCGACCTCGGATTGAAAACCCTTGACCGACACCGTGAAATCGGGACTGCCGCGGACCTCCATCTCGTAGCGCTGGCCATCGGGGCCGAATGACCATGCGGGATCGAGGTTCTCCTCCCCCATCAACCAGTTCACCGTCACCCGCACCACCGGCTCCCCGTCGACCAGCGCCTCCCAGTGGAACTTGCGGCCGGCGACCTGCCCGGGCCCGATCGTCCCCATCGGGGAGTCGATCGGCGCGGTGGCCACCGCGATCTCTTGGGACGCACGGATTTTCGGGTCGGCGGCGAACCCGAGCTGATCCACACACATGCGCACCGCCTGGATGAAACCGGTGTCGAGCATCTTCTGCATCGGCCCGGTCAACGCCTTGTCCGGGGTCTCGCCGAAACCCATGACGTGACGCAGTACGTCTGGCGCCTCATAGGTCCGAAGGTCCGAGAACTCCTCGGCGCGCACGAACGTCACGCCGGTCGACATCGCCGAGAGCATCAGCGGGAACTTCTCGCTGATCCCGCCGGGTGCGATGCCGGTGCCGTGCAGCGTCGCGCTGCCCGCGATGGCGGCCTCCCGCATCGCCGCCCCGCTGCGCTGGCTCGGGTACAGCCAGCCGACCGGGGTGACGACATTCTTGCCGGACCGTAGCAGCGCGGCGACCTCGTCCGGGTCGGCGATCAGCGGCGCGTAGATCACCGCGTCGGCGTCCAGTGCCAGGATGGCCTCGACGCTGTCGGTGGCGGCGACCCCGACGGGGTTGAGGCCGGCGAGCTCTCCGGCGTCGCGGCCGGCCTTGGCCGGCGAGCGCACCCAGCATCCGACCAGCTCGAGGTCCGGGTGCTCGAGCACCCCGCGGATCGCGGCGACGCCGACACCGCCGGTCGCCCACTGCACGACACGCAGCGCCATGTCGCCTCCTCCCGGCAGGCCGCAGGAACTAGAACATGTTCTACCCAGATGTACACCAGAGTCGGGCGCCGCGGAGCAGAAACCCGCCGACACATCCCGTTGGCCATGTGCAGCCGGGCGCTCGGCATTAGGGTGTGTTCGCCGGTAGCCACACACCCAAGGAGCGAGATGACCGATCCACACCGGGAATCCCGCGTCGGCACGCAGATCGGTCCGTACCGGCTGCGCAGGCTGCTGGGCAAGGGCGGCATGGGTGAGGTCTACGAGGCCGAGGACACCGCCAAGGACCGCATCGTCGCCCTGAAGCTGTTGCCGGAGTCGGTTTCTCACGATCCGGTGTTCCGCGCGCGCCTGCAGCGGGAGGCACACGCCGCCGGCCGGCTGCAGGAGCCCCACGTCGTACCCATCCACGACTACGGCGAGGTCGACGGGCTGCTGTTCGTCGACATGCGGATGATCGACGGCGTCGACCTGCGCACGCTGCTCAAGAGCCAGGGCGCGATGGCCCCGGCGCGGGCCGTGGCGATCGTCCGGCAGATCGCGGCCGCGCTGGACGCCGCGCACGCCAGCGGCATCATGCACCGCGACGTCAAGCCCGAGAACATCCTGATCACCCGTGACGATTTCGCCTACCTGGTGGATTTCGGGATCGCCAACGCAGCCACCGACGAGAAGCTCACCGAGCTGGGTACCGCGGTCGGCACCTACGCCTACATGGCGCCCGAGCGGTTCACCTCCGATGAGATCACCCACCGCGCCGACGTCTACGCGTTGACGTGCGTGTTGCACGAATGCCTCACCGGCTCGCAGCCCTTCACCGGTGACAGCGTCGGCGTCGTCATCACCGCGCACCTCAACCAGCCGGTCCCCCGGCCCAGCGTGGTGCGGTCGGGCGTGCCCGACGCACTGGACCAGGTCATCGCCCGGGGGATGGCCAAGCAGCCCGAGGATCGCTTCGCCAGCGCCGGTGAGCTGGCCACCGCCGCCACCGAGGCGCTGACCCGGCCCGAGCAGGACCAGGCGGCCACCATCCTGCAGCGCAGCCAGGCCGCGACGATGCAGGCCCCCTTGCCCCCGACGCCGCCGCCACCGCCGGGCACGCCACCGTCGTACGCCGCGGCGCCACCCCCGAACATGCCGCCGCCACCCCCGGGTCAGCACACCGGCTACCCATCCCCGCCACCGGGGCAGCACAGCGGATTCCAGTCCCCGCCACCCCCACCGCCGCCGGGCTGGGCGCCGCCGCCGGGGCCCTCCGGAGGTAAGGGCAAGTCCCCGGTCATCGCGTTGGTCGCGGCGGCGGCGGTGTTCGTCGTCGTTCTGGGCGCGCTCGGGATCTGGTGGCTGGTCAAACCCGACGAGTCGACGTCCGGACCGGTGGCCACCCGCACCAGCACCACCGCAGCGCCGACCACCACCCGCTCGCGCGAACCCACGCGCCGGCCCCGCACCACGACCTCGGCGCCGCCGCCGGCGCAGGACTACGACGCGCAGCTGATGGCGCTGCTGTCCGGCGGCCACGACAGCTCGAACTGCGAGCCGGTCAATCCGCCGGCCGGTGGCGCGCTGGCGACGGTGGACTGCGGACCGGTCAACACCGGCCCCGGACCGTCGAGCACCCGCTACTCGCTGTTCCCCGACCAGGGCACCCTCGACGACGGCTTCGAGCAGGCGATCAACGTCAACTCCGAGTTGCTGGAGTGCCCGGGCAGCGGTGTGGAATCCCCGACCACCTGGCACTACACCGACACCCCCGATGAGGAGGCCGGCCAGATCGCGTGCGGCACCTACAACGACACCCCCGATCTGGTGTGGACGAACAACGACGGGTACGTGCTGGCCGATGCGCAGGGGCCGGACCTGGCCGAGCTACACGAATGGTGGCTCGAGTTCGGCTGAGCCGCGTGGAAACGTCTGGGCGGTCCGGGCCGATGTACTGAACAGGTCGGGCTGACCAGGAGGTTCGGCGATGCGCACGGCATGGATGGTCCCGGCGGCGGTGGCGCTGGGTGTGACGGCAGCGCCGGTGGCCCCGGCGGCGGCCCAACCGCAGAATCCGTGGGTGGTGATCGAACAGCTCGAGCTGGCCGGTTACACCGTCAATGTCGACCGCATCGGCAGCGCCCCGATCGGCGAGTGCGTCGTCACCGACGTCCGCAATCCGCAGCAGGTCACCGAGCCGGTCGTGGTACTCGACCGGGACGGCCACCACGGCCGCGACATCGACGTGATCGACGTCGTGGTGCACCAGTCCATCTCGGTGTCACTGGACTGCTCTAGCTGAGCGCACAGAAAGGCCCGGCCGGGCGGGGGGCCGGCCGGGCCTTTCTCCTGACGCGTCTCACACCCCCGCGGGGGCCTTCTCCTGTGCAGGGGCCTTTGTCTGCGCAGGTTCGTCGACGCGTGAGCCGTGGTCGTCGAGCATGGTGACCTCGTCGAACGGATCCTCGCCCGCCAGAACGGAATTCACCTTCCCCTTGTCGACGGTGTGGGTCCAGGAGCCGACCAGCAGCGTGGCCACCGCGTTGCCCGAGAAGTTGGTCAGCGCCCGCGCCTCGGACATGAACCGGTCGATGCCGACGATGAGACCGACCCCGTCGAGCAGATCGGGCCGGTGCGCCTGCAGCCCGCCGGCCAGTGTGGCCAGCCCGGCACCGGTCACCCCGGCCGCCCCCTTGGACGCGACGATCATGAACACCAGTAGACCGATCTGCTCGCCCAGCGACAGCGGATCACCCAACGCGCCGGCGATGAACAGCGAGGCCATCGTCAGGTAGATGGCGGTGCCGTCCAGGTTGAACGAGTAGCCGGTGGGCACGACCACACCGACGGTCGAGCGGTCCACCCCGAGGTGCTCCATCTTGGCGATCAGGCGTGGCAGCGCCGACTCCGACGACGACGTCGACACGATCAGCAGGTACTCGCGGGCCAGGTAGCGCACCAGCTTGAAGATGGACACGCCCGCCACCACCCGCAGCAGCACCCCGAGCACGCCGAACACGAAGATGACGCAGGTCAGGTAGAACCCCAGCATCAACGTCAGCAGCTGACCGACCGCCGACCACCCGGTCTGGCCCACCACGTTGGCGATCGCACCGAACGCGCCGATCGGCGCCAGCCACAGGATCATGATCAGCACCTTGAACACCAGCTTCTGCAGGTGCTCGACGCCGCGCAGGATCGGCTCGCCCGCCGAGCCCAGAGCCTGGATGGCGAACCCGACCAGCAGCGCCACGAACAACGCCTGCAACACGCTGCCCTCGGTCAGCGACGACAGCAGCGACGTCGGGATGATGCCCTGGACGAAGTCCATCATCCCGCCGGATTCGTGGGCCTTCTCGGCGAGTTCGGCCCCCTTGCCCGCCGCGCTCTCGCTGACGTGCAGACCGGTGCCGGGATGCAGCAGGTTGCCGACCACCAGACCGATCGCGAGCGCGAACGTCGACATCGCCAGGAAGTACAGGAACGCCAGACCACCGACCTTGCCGACGGTGGCGGCCTTGCGGACCGAGCCGATACCCAACACGATCGTGCAGAAGATGACCGGCGCGATCATCATCTTGATCAACGCCACGAACATGGTGCCCAGCACCCCGACGCTCTTGCCCACCTCCGGGGCCAGGATCCCCACCGCGACACCGGCCACGACCGCGATCAACACGGTGATATAGAGCCAGTGCGTGCGGTCCCGTTTGGGTTTCGGCGCCTCCGGCAAGGTGGGCCTGTCCAGTCTGCTCGTCATAGCACTCCTTTGGGCTCGGCAGGGCGAACGCTTGCACAGATGTTTGGCGATCACGTAAGCCAGGTCACGCTTTAGTTCATTACGTTCAATCACCACGACAGCGACGAACGCCCGAAATTGCCTCATAATTGGAGCCGTTCAGTCCGCGGTACGCGCATCCAGCGGATATGGCAATCGGGCCGATCGTTGCGGAATGTCGATGCGGACGAGTATTCGGGTGCTCGGGCGACGAACCGTCGTCGACACCCGAGTCCACGACCTATCGTCGAGACGTTCGAATCACGCTGCTGTTCCGGCGGTCCCGAACAGTTGGGCACGACCTCCTGGCTCCACCCCACCAGAACGGAGGACATCGAGAATGACCGACACCACCTACCAGATGCTGGCCATCGGGCTGTACTTCCTCACGATGCTCGCGATCGGCTACTACGCCTACCGCCAGACCAGCGACCTGGACGACTACATTCTCGGCGGCCGCAGGCTCACACCGGGAGTGGCGGCGCTGTCCGCAGGCGCCTCGGACATGTCCGGCTGGTTGCTGCTCGGGTTGCCCGGCGCCATCTACGCATCGGGTCTGATCGAGGCGTGGATCGTGATCGGGCTGGTGATCGGCGCATACCTGAACTGGCAGTTCGTCGCCCCGCGACTTCGCGCCTACACCCAGATCGCCAACGACTCGCTGACCATCCCGAGTTTCTTCGAGAACAGGCTGCGTGACCGCTCGCATGTGCTCCGGATCGCGGCCGGCACCATCGTCCTGGTCTTCTTCACGTTCTACGTGTCCTCCGGGATGGTCGCCGGCGGCGTGTTCTTCGAGTCCTCGTTCGGCGCGTCGTATCTGTCGGGCATGTTGCTGGTCGCGGGAATCACCCTGTGCTACACGCTGTTCGGCGGTTTCCTCGGAGCATCCCTGACCGACGTCGCGCAGGCGCTGTTGATGTTCGCCGCACTCGTCACCATCCCCGTCGTCGCGATCATCGCCACCGGTGGCCCGGGCGACGTCGTCGATCTGGTACGCGCCGCCGACGCAGCCCACAACGCCGCCGACCCCGGTGACGAAATCCACCGCACCTCACTGTTCTTCGGTGGCGGCTTCCTCGCAATCGTGTCCGCAGCCGCGTGGGGACTGGGCTACTTCGGGCAGCCCCACATCATCGTCCGGTTCATGGCGATGCGCTCTCCGGCGGACGCGAAAGCCGGTCGGCGCATCGGCATCAGCTGGATGGTGCTCACCTCCGCCGGCGCCATCGCGACCGGATTCGCGGGCCTGGCGTATTTCTACGGCCGCGGTGAAACCCTCGACAACGCCGAGACGGTCTTCCTGCAGCTGGCGCAGGACATCTTCCACCCCTTCGTCGCCGGGATCGTCCTGGCCGCAGTGCTGGCGGCCATCATGTCGACGATCTCGTCGCAGCTCATCGTCTGTTCGTCTGCTCTGGTCGAAGACATCTACCGCGCGTTCGGCAAACAAGCCAGCCCGACGCGGTTGGTCACCTACGGCCGGCTCGGGGTGCTCACGGTCGCGGTTGTCGCAATCCTGTTGGCGCTCAACCCTGACGGGACGATCCTCGACCTCGTCGGCTTCGCCTGGGCGGGCTTCGGTGCCGCGTTCGGGCCGCTGATCCTGCTGTCGCTGTTCTGGCGCAAACTCACCACGGCCGGTGCGATCGCCGGCATGGTCACCGGCGCCTTGGTGGTCGGCATCTGGGGCCAGATCGACGCGCTGTCGAGCACGATGTACGAGATCGTTCCCGCCTTCATCGCGTGTGCTGTTGCGGCCATCGTGGTTTCGCTGCTCACCGCACGTCACGACGACGACGTCCAGCGGGAGTTCTCCGAGATGGGCGAGGTGGTGCGCAAAGGCAGCGGCGCGCCGGAACGCGAGCCGTCCGCCTGAGAGCCGGGCGGTAGCGGGGCACGGCCGAGACTCAGCCGCCGGGCGTGCCCTCGTCCGTCGGCAGATACCGCAAAGCGGCGAACCGCTCGGTGAACTCCGCCAGCCGGGTACGCTGCCGGTCGGCAACGAGTTGGGCTGCGGCGACCGCGGTCTCGACGATGAGCGCACTCAGTGCGGCGGCCCCGTGGCGGTAGGCGGAGTCGGCCAGCCACAGCCCGGTCAGCGCACCGAAGCCGTCGACCTCGACGCTGACCGATCGGTCCCTGCTGGTCACCCGCGCCGACAGCTGCCGGCAGTGCTCGTCCATGGCCCGGAGCAGATCATGCTGCCGGGCGACCCCGGCGAGCACCGCATCGGCCGCGCCAGAGCTCACCGTGGGTTGGCTCATGGGGTGGTCCACGTCCTCGGCGCGCCACCCGGATCGTCGCGGCGCATCCGCGCCTCCGCCACGGCGAGCTCGTCCTCGCTGCTGAGGTTCAGCGCACGGAGCACGGCCACGTCGAATCCCTGAGCGGTCAGGCGCCGGCGCCGCCGCACCTGGGCTCGCGCCGCCGACAGCCGGCACAACGCCAGGATGTCGCGGGCCAGCTCCTCGGGTGATGCTCTGAGTTCGCCGGGATTCAGGCGCAACGCCACCGGGATCCCGCGCTCGGTCGTGCGCACCTCGATCCCCCCGCCGGGCGAACACACCGAACTCGTCACGGCGAGATCCGTCCAGTCGTCGTGGCCCGCGGCACTGCGCGATCGGGTCCACGCTGGTGCCCGAAGGTCCTGGCCATCGAGGCGGCCAACACCATGTAGGCGCGCCTGGTCTTGCGGCTCATCAGTTCCAGGGATACTTCGCCCCCCTCGGCGAGGTGGCGATCGTAGGGGACCACACAGACTTCACGCACGCGGGAACCGAAGTGACGGGTCAGCTGGTCCACGCGGATCGGGATGCGGCCGGGCCGAACCGAACTCAGCACCACGGTGGCGTCCGCCGCCAGACCGGCGTGGCCGTGGCACTGCAACCAATCGAGGGTGGCCAGCGCACTGCGGGCGCTGTCGATCGCGGCCGAGGCGACCACCACCAGCGCGTCGGCGGTGCCGAGCACGCCGTGCATCGCGCTGTGTGTCAAGCCCGTCCCGCAGTCGGTGATGATGATGTTGTAGAAGCGGTCGAGGACGTTGTGAACGGCTCGATAATCGGCTTCGGAGAACGCTTCTGACACCGCGGGGTCGCGCTCGGAGCCGAGCACCTCCAACCGGCTGGGGCTCTGCGACGTGTGTCTCCTGATGTCGGAGTACCGGTGGATGTGCTGGTCGGTGAGCACGTCGCGCACCGTGGATGGGGACTGGTCGGCGCCGCGCTGCGCCAGCGTCCCGAAGTCCGGGTTGGCGTCGACGGCGATGACCCGGTCACCTCGCAACGACGCGAAGGTGGCGCCCAATCCGACGGTCGTCGTGGTCTTTCCGACACCGCCTTTGAGCGACAGCACCGCGATGCTGTACGTGCCCCGCACCGGCCGGTTGATGCGGTCGGCGAGCGCGCGTATATCGGCGGGATCTGATGACCCTCCGAGACCCCAGCCGTTCGTGGACGTTCCGGTCCTGCGCCGGTGCGCGTCGCTGGTGCGGCGCCGCAGCCCCAGCTCGGTGGCGGGCGGACCGACCGTCGGCAATGTGGTCGGCGGATCCACCGCGGAGGCGGTGAAGTCGGTCTCTACCGCGTCGACCGGGTATCCCGACGTCATCGTGCCTCCATCGCGACGGTGTCAAGGTTCAGCGTTCTCAGGATGTTACCGAGCGCGGCTCTCATGTCGCCGAGTTCGATGCGCCGCAACGATTCCTCGTCGATGGTGTGCAGGGAGCTGTGTCCCTCGGTGAGCCGGAAGGCGAGCTCCTCCTCGGCCGCTTCGATGACGTTGCGCACGAACCGGCCGTTGCCGGCGAGGTCGATGCCGGTGCGCAGGTTCCCCTGGTGATCCCGGGTCTCCTCACTGCACAACCGGTGGCACACCGCCACCAGTTCGTCGTAGGCGGCCGAGGACAGATCGGAATCACGCGACTTCGCGGTGAGCCGGCCGATGTCACCCAGTTCGGTGGGGGTGTACGACGGGAACCGGATCCGCTTGGTGAATCGCGACGCCAGACCCTCGTTGGCAGCGAGGAACCGGTCGATCTCGACGTCGTATCCGGCGATGATCACCACCAGGCGATCGCGGTCGTCCTCCATGCGGGCCAGCAGTGTGTCGACGGCTTCCCGGCCGAACGCGTCACCGCCGGACAGCCCGGTCTGGATCAACGTGTACGCCTCGTCGATGAACAGCACTCCGCCCATCGCGCTGTCGATGAGCGCCGAGGTCTTGATCGCGGTGCTCCCGAGATGCTGGCCGACGAAATCCTGCCTCTTGGCCTCCACGACGTTCGTGGTCTCCAAGAGTCCCAACCCGCAGTAGGTCTGCGCGACGATGCGCGCGATGGTGGTCTTACCCGTCCCGGGCGGGCCGGTGAACGCGAGATGCAGGCTGCGTGACGCGGAGCTGAGCCCCTTGCCCTCGCGGAGCTTGGCCAGCCTCGCGGTCGAACGCAGCTTGGCCACCTGAAGTTTGACATCGGCGAGGCCGACCTGCCGATCCAGTTCCTCTTGCGCCGCGGACAGGATCTCGTTGCCGCGGGCCGTCATGCTCTCGGCGTCCATCGTGGCTGCCGACCGCGCGCTGGCGGGATCCCACTTGTCGGTGCGGGTGTCGATCGTCTCCTTGCTGGTCACCACGAGACGGAACTTCGGGTCCTGCAGGGCCGCGTAGTTGGCCTCGAATCCCGGTTCCTCGCTGTAGATACGTTCGAAGATCCGCCGGGCCTCCTCCTCGTTGCCCATTTCGCGCAGCGTCAGCCCCTTGCAGAACTCGGCCGCTTGGCGCGCCGCGGGGATCGGCCCCTGCACGGCCTGATCCAACCGGCGGATGGCTTCACCGAACATGCCCAACTGGGCACACGCCGACCCGACCATCAGGTGCGCACCCGCCGAGATGTATCCGTCCTCGAACGAGGCCGAGTTACTCAGCGCGGTCAGTACATCCGGCCACCGCTGGGTGGTGAAGTAGAGGAATCCGCGCATATAGGCGCAGATCTCGTCGGTTGGCCCATCCTGCGTTGTCGCCGTGCGCGTTTGGTCCAGCTCGGTCAGCACGCTTTCGGCTTCGCCGTAGTCCTGACCGCGGATGAGGCTGGCCGCGTACGCCAGCCAGATCTCGGTCATGCTGCTCAGGGGATAGTCCAGATAGAGGCCCGTGTCGAAGCGGGCGCTCAGGGTCCGCGGTGGCAGGCCGAGCCGGCGCTGTTCCCGAGCCAGGCACCCCCTGGTGCGGTAGAGCTGGTGGATGACCTCCGGCGTGGTCTCCCCCACCGCCGCGCGGCCCAGCCACGCATCGCACATCCCCGGCTCGTACTCGGTGGCCCGCCGAAACGCCGACGCCGCGAACTCGATGTCGCACTCGAGCTCCAAGCCGTCGACCGGAATGCCGAGTGACAGCACCCCGGCGTCGAACAACCGCTGTGCATCTCTGCTTTTCTCACCCATCAATGGACTCCCGCTCCCCGCTCGACGACTGCCGTCCTGCCCGTTCTGCCCGGTGATGTCCTATGGCCACACACTC
The DNA here is from genome assembly GCA_050250295.1 of Mycolicibacterium sp. Classification (GTDB taxonomy): domain Bacteria; phylum Actinomycetota; class Actinomycetes; order Mycobacteriales; family Mycobacteriaceae; genus Mycobacterium. The sequence goes on along the minus strand of JBFWOX010000021.1, from coordinate 93,653 downwards.
GGTGACGTCCTTTCCCGAGGTCGGTTCCCGTCGCTGATACCCGGAGCCGGTGGCGTGCCCCGATTGATGCCCGGCACGCCGGGATCGCCCGTCACCGCGGCCGTGGCCGCTCCGGGCGCCGAGCCGACCGTCCGGACCGTCGATGCGACGCCACCGTGCTGGATGTACCGTGCCTCCAACGCCGCCAAGGACTGTCGTCCCGACACGGTGGCGTCGGCGCCCGCGTGTGCGGCGGCCTGCCCGGCAGCGGTCTGTTGACCCGCCGGCTGCTGTTGGTACCGCGCGGCGCAGGCCTGGTAGTCGCGGTAGGCCTCGATGAGGTGCTCGTAGGCCTCCTGCGGCGACTTCTCCTCCGGGACGGCTGGTTCGACCACGGTACTTTCGAGCAACAGTGCGACCAATGCGGCTAAGGCCTGGACCGCGCACAGCGCCACGACGACGGACAGGGTGCTCCCGGGCGGCGAGTCCACCCACAGCACGACGACCACCGACAGCCCGGTCACCGCCAACGCCACGACTATCCAGCCGCGGGCATCCTGTCGGGGCAGCAGTCCGACCGCGGCCAGCACCGCCGCCAGCACGGTCAGCTGCAGATGCACTCCGAACGTGACGAATTCGTGGCGGCCGACCGCCAGGACCGCCGCTCCCAGTACCGCCACGGCCACGCGCAGACACCGCTCCCAGCGCCCGGCGGCCCGCAGGCTGCCGGCGGTGTCCGGGCCACGCACCGGTGCGCTGCTCATCGTCGCTCGTGTCCGGTCATCGCCGCTACCGGATCGCCAGTTCCAGAGACGGTTCGAGATAACGCAGCTCCTCGTCGGTGGCCACCATCGTCACCACGGTGGTCCCCGCCGGGGTGGCGACGCGGACGACATCGCGGTCCGGGTCGAGCAGTTGCAACGTCACGTCGGTATCCCGAAGCGGTGCCGCGTCCGGATCTCGCACCGACATCGTCGTCACACCGGGCGGAACAGACCACTCGGTGATGCCGTCGAACAGCTCCACGGTGGGCGTCCCGCCCGAAATATTTTCGTGCTGAGGGCTATCCGGGTCAGTGAGGGTCAGGTAGTTCGCGTCGGCGACCTGCTCGCGCATGCCGCGCCAGGCGGCTTCTCGGCGAGTGTGCACCCGGATACGCGCACCGACCGCCAGTGCGCGCAGCACCATCTGTTGGGCCAGGTGCAGCGGCAGGCGCATGTCGACCCTGCCGACATCACGGCCGAACAGCGGTAGTGCCACCGCACGGCCGCCCTCGTCGGCCCCGATCACCTGCCCGCATCCGGCGACGGGAAGGGTCAGGTGCTCGACGGCATCACCGCTTCGGCCGAACACCCAGCCCGGCAGCGATCTTCCGACGTCGGGGACCGGCAGCGTGTGCAGCAGCGCCGTGTACTGACGGCCCGGCAGGTCGATGAGCTCCGGTATCCGCACGCGAGCGGATCCGCGGCTGGAGAACCGCACCAGGCCCCGCACCGCAAGGGCGCCGTCACGCTGCAGGTTGCGCAACGACAGGCAGACCGTGGTGGTGTGGCTGCGGACCGCCCACAGCGACGCCAGTCCCGCGTTGGTGAGCAGGTCGGGACCCAGGGCGTAGGTGCGCAGGTGCAGTCGGCCCACCTGGCAGTTCGACCAGTTCTCCTCGAGCAGTTCGAGTCTCACCCCGTCCGGCAACGTCGCGGTAACGGTGTCGAGCTCGGCGGAGGTCAGGATGCGGGTCTTCAGGCCCGCGCCGGCCAGGCGGTTGGCGACGCGTTGAGTCGCCGTGGCCGCGGTGCGCAGGGCGCCCTCCCAGCCGCCGCCGCGACGCGCCACCGCCTCGGCGCACTGCCTGGGATCCAGGCGTACCGCGACGCACGTCGACCGGTGTGCGACGGCGGGCAGTGTGCCCAGCACCGCCTCGTAGATCGCCGAAGCCCGGCCGGGCCCACGGCTTCGGGAGCCGACGGCGATCACGTCGATCGAGTCGACGGTGATGTCGAATTGGCCTAGGCCGTCGGCCAGTGCTCGCAGCGGCAATGTGGCGCCCGAGACGGTCGTCGCGGGATCCATCACCGTCATCGCGTGGATGTCGGGTTCAATGCGGAGCACGGCGAGGAGACGGTGGCCGTCCCAGCGGAAACCGATCGGGGATCCCTCCGGCAACTCGCCCTCGCACGGCTCGGGCCGGGGCGGGGCGGGCTTTTTCTGCCGACGCCGGCGTTCCCGCCAGAACCGCAGCCGGACCGCCATCCACCGGGGCAGCGACGAGCCGCGCAGCGGCACCACACACAGCACCGCCACCCCCAGCCCGGCCAACACGCCGTATCGCCCGGGTCGGTCCGCGATCAGGAAGCCGATCGCGCCCGCGGTGATCAGGACCTGGGTAGTCAGCAAGTCGGAGATCCGCACGATACGCTGCGGCAGGATGGCGTCGGCGGCGCCCATCGGCACCGCGGTGAGCGGTGTTCCGCGACGTTTCCTCACCGACATCCTCTCCCGTTGAACGGCTGGTCCGGGTGCCACGTTGATCCCTCACATATGGGGGACGCGGCGACGCGGCCAATCGTTCAATCACTCTCGAAGACGTGCGAAAACCCCTGGAGGAGCGGATGCCGGCACCAGTCACCACCCGTGCTCAGGTCAACGGGTACCGGTTCCTGCTCCGGCGGCTCGAGCATGCGCTGATCCGGGCCGATTCCCGGATGATCCACGACCCCATGCGGGGCCAGATGCGGGCGTTGCTGGTGGGCATGGTGATCGCGATCGTGATCGCCGGGGCCGCCGGTGTGGTGGCGTTCATCAAGCCTGCTCCCAACTTCGGCGATTCGACGATCATGCTGAGCAAAGCCAACGGCACGATGTTCGTGCGCATCGGCGACCGGCTGCACCCGGTCCTCAACCTGGCGTCGGCACGGTTGGTCGCGGGCAAGCCGGATGCCCCCAAGCAGGTGGACGACAAGTTCCTCAACACCGTGCCCCTGGGCCCGGTGGTCGGTATCGTGGGTGCGCCCAACAGCATTCACGCTCCCGATGACTCGGGGATGTCGGCGTGGACGGTGTGCGACTCCCCGCGATCACCGTTGGCGGCCGGCCAGTCGGGGGCGGTGGGTCTGCAGACGACGGTGCTGGCGAACGATCCGGTGTTCGGTGACGACACCGCACCGGCATCCCCCGAGGAGATGATCCTGACCCGAGTGGGGGGTACTGCGTTCCTGGTGTTCGACGGGGTCCGGGCCGTGATCGACCCGGACGACCCGGTGGTGTCCCGCGCGTTGGGGTTGAGCGGCAACGAGTTCCGGGAGGTTTCCCCCGGGCTGCTCAACGCGCTGCCTCTGGTCGAACCGATCGCGCCGGTGCAGATCCCGGGTGTCGGTGAGCAGGTGTCCTATCTGCCCACGCCCTATCAGGTGGGCTCGATCCTCGAGACCGTTGACTCCCGCGGCAGGCAGCTGTATGTGGTGTTGCGGGAGGGACTGCAACCGGTGCCCGTGACAGCGGCGGACATCATCCGCTACGGATCATCGACTGTCGGTGCACCCCAATCGATCTCACCGGCGCTGGTGAGCTCGGCGCCGATCGTCGATGCGTTGTCGCTGGCACACTATCCGTCGGCCTCCCCACGCCTCGTCGGTACCGACGAGGCCCCGGTGATGTGCCTGTCCTGGCAGCGTGAGGACACCGCGGCCACCGCGACCGGCCGCCTGGTGGTCGGGCATCGGCTGCCGATCCCGGACGGCGGGCAGCCGGTGCCGCTGGCCACCTCCGATGGGAGCGGGCCGGGACTCGACGCGGCCTACCTGAAACCGGGTACCGGGGAGTTCGTGCGCTCGACCGGCGGCACGCCGGACAGCGATGCGGGCGGCCCGCTGTTCTACGTCAGCGATCTCGGTGTGCGCTACCCCGTCAGGGACGCGCCGACCGCGGCCGCGCTCGGCCTGGGTGCCCCGCGGGGTGGCGCTGACGACGGCACCGCCCCGAGGGCGCAGCCTGCGCCGTGGCCGATCCTGTCGCTCATCCCGCCGGGCCCGGCGCTTTCACAGCAGGCTGCGCTGCTCGCCCATGACGGGATGGCCGCCGATCCGCGCAGCCAACCCGTTGCGCCCCCGAAGAACTGAGTTCTCCGGAAGAGCCGCAGCGAGAACTGGATCAGATCCGCATCTCGCGGAAGAACGCGTACACCCGGATGATCCAGCAGGCGAGCGGGAAGATGAGGACCACCCCGGCGTACTCGCCGAGCTCGGCCCACCGGCGCATGACCGGCGAGAACTCGATGGCCGGTGCCACCAGGCCGCATACCACGAACAGCACCGTGACGGCGACGAGTGCCGCCGCGGCGATCGTCTGGAACCCAGGGACGGCCACCGCGGTCTTGACGATCACCATGAGTGTGATCAGCAGACCGCCCCCGATGAGCGCCGCCGACTGGGCGAGGTCGTGGTGGCTGCGGCCGCGCAGTGACAGCACCACCGCGACAGCTGCCGCGAACGCGGTTCCCTGCCAGAAGAATCCGTTGCTCACATCGACCGCGAAGTAGCATCCGGCGCAGGCCAGCCCAGCCGCGGCGGTGACGATACCGGTCAGCCGGTCCCTGGCCCGGCGAACCCGTTCGGCCATCCCCTCCTCGGTCGGGATGATCTGTTTCCCAACGGCTTGCACGCCTTCCACGGCGGTGCCGCCTTCGGTTTCGATGTCGTCGAGCGGCTCGCCGGCGGTGGGGACGCGGGGCACCGGCAGCCCGGACAGCACGATCGTCGCGCGGGGCGCCTGATAGACGACGATGACCGCGACTGTCGCGAGCACGGCACCGACCGCCCGCGGGTTGGGGTCCCACAGCACCTGCACCGCTGCCGCCGGTACACCGAGCACCGCCACGGTGAGCACCGCGGTGTACACGGCTCGTCCGGTACCGCAGGTCAACAGCTGCAGCAGCGCAGCCACCGCGGTCACCGACAGCGCTGTCGCCAGGGCGGCGACGCCTGACATGCCGGGAAGGAGACCCAGCGTCGCACCGAATAAGAGCGGCAGTGCGATTCCCGCCAGCCCGGCAGATACCCGCGGATCCCGCGACCACAACGGCGACAGAGTCGCTGCGCCCAGTGTCGCCGCCCCGGCGGCCAGCAACAGCGTCACACCGATCGGTACCCCGAGCGCCGCGACGCCGGGCTCCAGGGCGGGCCTCAGCAGCGCGGCGATCACCGAGAACCCGAACGCGACCGCGAACCACGCTGTGGTACCGAATTTTTCGCCAGAACTCCCACCCGGCGACGCGCTGGGTAGCGCCGTATCAGCCAACGTGTCGACCAGCAGAGGTGACGCGGGAACGCCGAGCTGCCGCATGATCAACAGGTCGCCGTCGAAGACACCCGCCTCGGCGAGCGACTGGTCCGGGGCGATCGGTGGCCCACCCACCCGCGCGAAGGTCCACGTGCCCTCGGTGCTGTCGCATTCTTCCGCCGACGTGCCCCGAGCACGTAGCCGGTCGTTGGCCAGTTCGATGACGTCGTTGACCACCGCCGAGACGCTCACGCCCGCAGGTAATCCGACGTCGAGGAGGAGATCACCGATCAGCACGCTGACACGGCTGAGGTCCTCCTCGTCCTCTGTCGCCTGGTCGACGGTGTGGGGTGTCGATGACGATGCCATGTGCGCGATCCTGGCCGCTGGATCCACGTTTGACAACTTCCGCAGGTGGATCGAAGTCGATTGAACCACCAGCGCCGAAACAACGTAGTAATCACCAGGTGTCCGGAGGGAGGTGCGGTGGTCAGGCAGGGCTTTGTGCGCCGTTTGCGTGTCGCGCCGCCCCGCATGCCGGGGGGCGAAGTGGCTCTCCAGTCACCACCGGAGGTGCCGCGCGTCGTCCCGGGCAACCTGCTGGTGAAGTTGATGCCGGTGATGATGCTCGTCGCCGTCGTGGGCATGATCGTGCTGATGGTCACGATGGGCGGCCGCGATCTCACCCGCAACCCGATGTTCATGATCTTCCCGATGATGATGGTGATGTCGGTGGCCGGCATGTTCATGGGCGGCGGAGCGAAATCGGGTAAGGCCGCCGCCGAGCTGAACGAGGAACGCAAGGACTTCTTCAGCTATCTGAACGGTCTTCGCGAGGATGCCGACGGCACGGGCGAGGCGCAGCGGGCGGCCCTGGAGTGGAGTCATCCCGACCCCAGGACTCTCATCGCGGTCGCCGGCACCCGCCGCATGTGGGAGCGCCGGCCCACCGACCCCGATTTCTGTCACGTCCGGGTCGGGGTCGGCACCCATCGGTTGGCAACCCGGTTGATGGCCCCGGAAACCGGTCCGCCGGAGGATCTCGAGCCGGTGTCGACGGTGGCGCTACGCCGGTTCGTCACCGCGCGTTCGGTGGTGCACGCTCTGCCCACCGCGGTGTCGTTACGGGCGTTCCCCACGGTCACCTTCGAGGGTGACCGGGAGCTGTGCCGGCAGCTGGTGCGGGCGATGTTGTTGGAACTGTGCGCATTCCACGGACCAGATCACCTACAGATCGCAGTCGTCACCGAGGATCCCGACGGCGAGAACTGGAGCTGGGTCAAGTGGCTGCCGCAGGCACAACACGAGTCGAGCCGCGACGGGTGCGGCTCGATGCGTCTGGTGTTCCCGTCGATGGGACTGTTGGAGGGGGCGCTGAGCGCCGACCTGGCCGACCGTGGCCGCTTCACCCGCAACGTCGAGCCGACGCCGGGCCTCAAGCAGCTGGTGGTCGTGCTCGACGACGGGTTCGTCACCGGTGACGAACGGTTGATCGCCGAAGCCGGGCTCGACAGTGTGACACTGCTCGACCTCACCGGCCCCCGCGGTGGCTCGGCGTCGCGGCGCGACCTTCAACTCGTGGTGGACGGCGACGACGTCGGTGCGCGCACCGCAGCCGGCACCGAGCGGTTCGCCACCCCCGACCGGCTCTCGATCACCGAAGCGGCCGCGACGGCCCGCGCGTTCAGCCGGTACCGGCCCGGCGGGGCGTCCCACATCATCAACCTGGAGTCACAGTCCCGAGTCTCCGATCCCGGCCTGATGGCGTTGCTGAAGATCCCCGATGCCGCCGAGATCGAACCTGCCGACGTGTGGGCACGGCTCACGCCGCGCGCGCGACTGAAGGTCCCCGTCGGCTACACCCCGACCGGGCAGCCGCTCGAACTCGACATCAAGGAGTCCGCCGAAGGCGGAATGGGGCCCCACGGCCTGTGCATCGGGGCCACGGGCTCGGGCAAGTCCGAGTTCCTGCGCACCCTCGTCCTGGCGATGATCACGTCGCACTCACCCGAGGCGCTCAACCTCGTCCTGGTCGACTTCAAGGGTGGCGCGACGTTCCTCGGCCTCGACGGTGTCCCGCACATCGCCGCCATCATCACGAACCTCGAGGACGAACTGACGATGGTCGACCGGATGCGCGACGCGCTGGCCGGTGAGATGAACCGCAGACAGGAACTGTTGCGCTCGGCGGGTAACTTCGCCAACGTCACCGAATACGAACGTGCGAGGGCGGCAGGCGCCGCCCTGGACCCGCTGCCCGCACTGTTCATCGTCGTCGACGAATTCTCCGAACTGCTCTCCCAGAAGCCCGACTTCGCCGAGTTGTTCGTCATGATCGGCCGACTGGGCCGGTCGCTGCACATCCACCTGCTGCTCGCGTCGCAGCGCCTGGAAGAGGGCAAGCTGCGAGGACTGGACTCGCACCTGTCCTACCGCATCGGTCTGAAGACGTTCTCCGCGGGTGAATCCCGATCGGTGCTCGGCGTGCCGGATGCGTACCACCTGCCCTCGATCCCGGGATCCGGGTTCTTGAAATACGATGCGGGGGAACCTGTCCGATTCAATGCCTCATACGTCTCCGGTGAGTACGTCAAACCGCGGCTGACACCGCGCACCGGACGCATGTCCCGATTGGGCGCCCACGCACCGAAACTGTTCACCGCCACCCCGGTCGAAAAGGAACCGACACCGGTCGTGGCGGCCCCGCCGGTCGAGGACGAGACCGCAAAGAGCACGGCAGGCCGCCCGACCAAGACCACTCTGCTCGACGTAGTGGTGGACAGGCTACGCGGCCAGGGCCCGCGTGCCCACGAAGTGTGGCTCCCGCCGCTGGACGCCAGCCCGGCGGTCAACGACCTGCTCCCCGCACCGACGTGGCATGATTCGCGAAACCTCAACGGGCAGCTGCTGCTTCCCATCGGGATCGTGGACCGCCCCTACGACCAGCGCCGCGACACCCTGGTGCTCGATCTCGCGGGAGCGGGCGGCAACGTCGCCGTGGTCGGCGGACCCCAGTCGGGGAAGTCCACCGCCGTCCGCACCCTCATCATGGCCGCCGCGGCCACCCACACACCCGAGCAACTGCAGTTCTACTGCCTCGACTTCGGTGGTGGGACACTGGCCAGCCTGAGCAACCTCCCGCACGTCGGCAGCGTCGCCGGGCGCATGGATCCCGACCGCATCCGGCGCACCGTCGCCGAGGTCACCGGTTTGCTCCGCGAACGCGAGACACGGTTCCGCGATCTCGGTGTCGAATCCATGCGCGAATTCCGCCAGCGCAAGGCACATCTGGCTACCCTGCCGGCCGAGGTGGCCGCGCAGGACCCGCTCAACGTCGACCGCTTCGGTGACGTGGTTCTCGTGATCGACGGCTGGGCCACCATCAAGAGCGACTTCGACATGCTCGAGCCGGCCCTGCAGGCCATCGCCATCCAGGGATTGTCCTACGGTGTCCACCTGGCGATCACCGCGAGCCGCTGGATGGAGATCCGCCCGGCGGTCAAGGACATGCTCGGCACCCACATCGAGTTGCGCATGGGCGATCCCATGGACAGTGACATCGGCCGCAAATGGGCCGAACTGGTCCCCCTGGCCCGGCCCGGACGTGGTATGAGCCCGGACCACCTCCATTTCCTGATCGCGCTGCCGCGCCTGGACTCCAGCCCGGAGGTCGACGACCTGCCGGCCGCGGTGGCCGGCGCCTGCGAAGCGGTGCGCACGGCCTACGGCGAACGCCAGGCACCGCGGGTGCGGATGCTGCCGCACAGCATCGACCGCGCCGCCGTCGTCGACGCGGCACGGCGGGCCGGTGTGCTGGGCGCCGCCCGAGTCGCCGTCGGCGTCACCGAATCCGATCTGGCCCCACTGGCGCTCGACTTCGACGGTCAACCCCACCTGGTCGTGTTGGGGGACAGCGAGTGTGGAAAGACCTCACTTCTGCGCAACATCGCCGAGGGTCTGATGGAGGACCATACGCCTGCCGAGGCCAAACTCGTCCTGGTCGACTTCCGGCGCACCCTGCTCGGTGTCGTCGACAACGATTACCTCGCCGGGTACGCCACCACCGCGCAGTCCTGCGCCGAGCTGATGACAGCACTCGCGGAGACACTTGAAGACCGGTTGCCGCCCAACGACATCACCCAGCAACAGATCAAAGACAGGTCCTGGTGGAGCGGACCCGATCTCTACGTGCTCATCGACGACTACGACCTCATCCCGGGCGGGTCGCTGAACCACCCGCTGGGCCCGTTGGTGGAATACCTGCCGCAGGCACGCGATATCGGTCTGCGTGTCGTCATCTCGCGACGCATGGGCGGTGCCGGACGCGCCATGATGGACCCGATCATCGGCCGGCTGAAGGACTTGTCCTGCAACGGGCTGGTGATGAGCGGCACCAAGGAGGAGGGTGCGCTGTTCGGCTACAAGGCACAGCCGATGCCACCCGGGCGAGGCATGTTCATCTCTCGCACCGCCAGATCGGACGTCATCCAGTTGGCGAAGGCCACCGAATCGTGACCACACACCCCGCCGAGTACGGTCCGCCGCCACGCTCCCCCGCCGCCGACCTGGTCGAGCTGTCGATAGTCGCCGACTCCACCCAGATCGACGTGTCACTGCCCCTCGATGTGCCTATCGCCGACCTGATCCCGGAGTTGGTGCGCCTGAAACGACCGGCCACCGACGGCGAAACCGGCCCGGCCGAGACGAACCAGCACCACGTGTGGATGCTCGAGCGTGAGTGCGCCGGGGCTGCGGAGCGGCGACGCTTCCCGCTGCACGCCACACTGCGGGAAACCGGTGTCGGCGACGGCGAGTTGCTGCAGTTGGTCACCCAACGGGCACTGACGGTGCCCACGCTCTATGACGATGTCGTCGATGCGGCGGCCCGGCTGAACCGGTCGGGCCATCCCGGATGGGACGCCCGGGCCGCCGGCTGGATGGCGTTCGCGGGTGTTCACCTCGCGTCCGCGGTGTGGGTTTACCTTCTTCTGTCCGAGGCCTCGGCGCCGCATCGGTCGATGTTCGTCAGGGTGGCCGCCGGGGTCGCCGTGGCGCTGGTCGGGGCGGCGGTCCTCGCACACCGGGGTCACCAGCGTCCCGATGTCGCTACGGGGTTGGGGTGGGCCGCGATTCCCGTCGCCGCTGCGGTCGCGTGGGTCAGTGTGCCGTGGTGGCTGGGTTACGGTCCGGCGATCGCGTGTGCCCTGATGGCGGCGGTGGCGACCGCGGTGCACCGCACCACCGGAACCGGCTCCGCCGGATATCGCGGCATCGCACTCTTTTTCGCGTTGAGTGGCATTGCGCTGGCGGTGCACACGTTGGGCGCGTCAGCCGCCACTGTGGGTGCCGGTCTCGCCGTGACCGCGACGCTGGGGTGCCTGGCCGTCCCCGGTCTGACGAACCGGCCGCCGAAGCCGGCGCAGGGTTCGACCCACGATGCGGGCGAGAACGCCAGCACCCCTGGTGATCTCTGGGCGCCGGGACGGTCCGTCGCGGCGCTGCGGTCAGGCCTGTACGCAGGGTTGGCACTCACTGTGGCGGCCGGGGTCACGGCGGTGCTGCGCTCCCCCGGCCCGACACCGTGGCCGGGCCTGGTGCTGGCGGTGGCCTGTGCGGCGGTGCTCGCGCTGCACGGGCAGCGTACCGGCACGACGGTCGAACGTGCGGTGCTGGTGGCGTCGGCGGCGGCGCTGGTGGCGGTGAGCTGTGCGCAGACCCGGCAGCCCGACGGCACGCTACCGCTGGGCGTGTTCGGCGTCCTGATCACAGCGGTGCTGCTGTTCGCCACTGCCGGCGCAGGTTTCGGGCACCGGGCGGTGCCCCGGTGGGTCCGGGGGGTGGGCACCTACCTGGGCTACCTGGCCGCCTACCTGGCCACCGCGGCACTGATCCCTCTGGCGTGGTGGGTCGCGGCCGGCCACGGCCGATTGGGCGCCTGGTGATGCTCCGGCGAGCGGCGGTGGTGCTGGTGGTGATGGGGACCGCGATGGCACCCGCAGCCGCACATGCGGTCGACCCGCCGTCGATCCCCCCGGGGCCGCCGCCCGCGGGTCCGGTGGCCCCGCTCGGCCCGACCGAGCAGCGGGCGGCGTGTGCGGTGGGCGCACTGCTCCCGGGCAGCCGGCCCGATCTGGCGCCGGCCGCGGAACAGATGCTCGACTACCGCGGTGCCTGGAGGTTCGCCCGCGGAGCGGGCCAGAAGGTCGCGGTGATCGACACCGGCGTGACGGCGCAACCGCGCCTGCGGGTGGAGCCCGGCGGCGACTACGTCGCCGACACCGACGGTCTGGTCGACTGTGACGGCCACGGCACATTGATCGCGGGTCTCATCGCGGCGAGCCCGGCCCCGGGTGATGCGTTCGCCGGTGTGGCCCCCGATGCGGTGATCCTGTCGATCCGCCAGGGCAGTGCGGCGTACACGGTGCCCGGCGGGGGTGCCACCCCGACCGACCCCAGCGCCACTTCTGCGGGGTACGGCAACACCCTGACGGCCGCGTTGGCCGTCACCCGCGCAGTCGACCTCGGCGCGACGGTGATCGCGGTCACCCAGCCAGCTTGTGCACCAGTCGGTTCCAATCTGGCCGACGGTGCTCTCGCGCAGGCCGTCCGATACGCGTTCGAGCGTGATGTCGTGGTCGTCGCGGCCGCGGGCAACGTCGGCTCGCAGGGGTACTGCAGTGCGCAGAACGAGGTGCGGGACCCGAACCGGCCGCTGGTCGACGCGTGGCGATCGGTGCGAACCGTGTCGAGTCCGGCGTGGTTCGCCGACTATGTGCTCACCGTCGCCGCGGTGGCCCCCGACGGCGCACCGTCGACGTTCTCACTGCGGGGACCGTGGGTCGACGTCGCCGCACCGGGTGAGCGCCTCACCTCGTTGAGCTCGTCCGGCGCCGGCCTCGTGACCGGCTTCACCGACCCACAGGGAAACCAGTTCCCCCTCAACGGCACCGACCTCGCCGCCGCGCTGGTCTCCGGCGTCGTCGCCCTGGTGCGCTCCCGGTTCCCGGACATGTCCGCGGCCGAGGTCATGGACCGCATCGAGCGAACCGCGCGCACGCCCGGCGCCGGACCGGACCCGATCACGGGCTACGGCATCATCGATCCACTTGCAGCGCTCAGCTTTCAGGTCCCTGACCGTGACCAAATGCCTTCACCGACCACGGCACGGACGCTGGCAGCGCCACCCGGTCCGAGCGCCGGTGATCACCGGGCCCGCGACATCATGCTGGCGATGATCGGTACGTCGCTGGCGCTGTCAGCGGCGGCGCTCGCGGTGTCCACCCGCCAGCGGACCAGAGCAAGCAATGGCAGAACCACCGGGACGGAAGGGGTGTGACAGTGGCCATCATCGACGACGACATCGAGGACCGCGCAGCCGAATTGATGGCCAGGATGGCCGCGCGCCGGGCGCAGATGGGCGCCCCGGCACAGGGCGCCGCGGCCGATGCAGCGCCACCCCCCGCGGCCGAGGAGAGCGCGACGCCTGCGCCGACCGACGTCGCAGCGGACGTGCCGGACGATCTCCCCGCCGCTGCACCAGCAGAGGTGGACGACGCCGCCGCGGATCCGCAGGCCGAGAACCCCGGGCGCCACCGCGCGGGCAGGCGGATGGCGCCACCGCCGTGGCAGACCGGGAGCGTGCCCGTCGGCCACACCGCCAGTGCTGCGCCGTCGCTGTGGCCGGAACCCCCGTCGGGTATGGCGCAGCCTAGCGCCTCACCGCTGCCCCCACCGCTCGTGCCGCCGCCACCGTGGGATCCCACGGAATGGCTGCCCGCACCGCCGCCAGCCTGGCCGGCTGGACCGGCGACCACGACGCCCGTGCACGATTCACCGGCCGGCGCCGCTGCGCACACACAGGCATTGCACGTGCCGCCCTCGCTCGACGAGGCGGAGGTGCTCAGCCGAGACCAGGACGTCCCGCGGGTTGGGTGGCGTCGCGCCGTCCACCGCATGAGCCTCGGTCACGTCAATCCCGGGTTGTCACGCAAGGAGCGCGAGCGCCGGCTCCTTTTCGACCAGATCCGCCACCCGATCATCGGCGATTTCCGTATCGCCGTGCTATCCATCAAGGGTGGTGTCGGCAAGACGACGACCACGCTGGGCCTCGGTTCGGCGCTGGCCATGGTACGCACCGACCGGGTCATCGCCGTCGATGCGAACCCGGACCGGGGCACGCTGGCGGAGCGGGTGCAGGACACCTCCACGTCGTCGACAGTGCGGGACCTGTTGCGCGACCCGCATATTCGGCGTTACGCCGAGGTGCGCAACCACACCCGGATGAGTACGAGCCGGCTGGAGGTCCTGGCCAGCGAACAGGATCCAGCGGTGGCCGAGGTGTTCGGCGAGACCGACTACCGGCGCACCATCGACATTCTGCGCAACTACTACAATGTGATCCTCACTGACTGCGGCACCGGCATCATGCACTCGGCGATGGCGGGGGTGCTCGACCTCGCGCATGCCATCGTGTTGGTCAGTGCACCGGCGATCGACGCCGCGCGCAGCGCGGCTGCCACGCTGGACTGGCTGACCCAACACAGCTACGGCACACTGGTGCGGGAAGCCCACGTGGTCTTCAGCGCGTCACAACCGCGCTCGAACACGTTGAAGCTGGACAAGGTCATCGAGCATTTCGAGGCCCGCTGCGGGTCGATCCACGTCATCCCCTACGAGCGTCATCTGGCCGAGGGAGCCGATTTCGAATTCGGCCTGCTGCGTCCGGTCACCACCCAGGCCTACCTCGAACTGGCCGGGGCGGTCTCCCAGAAGTTCTCCCGATCGGAGGCGACATCGATGGCAGGCTGAAGTCACCAGTTCGCCGTTCGGTCAGCAGTCGGCGACGGAGCTGATCGACACCAGCCGGTCCAGTGGCACCCGCACCCGCTGACCGTCGACGTCCAGATCCATGACACCCGAGGCACTGTCGAGGATGGTGCCGCACGCCGATCCGGTGGTGGTGGTGACCGCGACCTGGCCAACCGGACGCGTCGGCGGGCCGTCCTGGGTTTCGCCGCGGTCGGGCCACCACCCAGTCAGCGCCGCCAGGGCGGTGCATGCGACGGCGACGAACGTGACCGCGATGCCGATGCGCAGACGTCGCGCGGCGGCACGTGGATCGACCAGTGCCCCCACCGGAGGGAACGCGGCGCTGGCCACGAGTACCACCGCAGTGAGCGCCAGCACCAACCCTGCGAGCGCCGCGACCCCCCGCGCATCCTGCACCCACAGCGGTGGTGGCGCACCGGAATCGCCGCCGAGCAACCCGCAGAGCCCGACGAAGCTCAGCACAGCGACCTGGATCTTGTTCCACTCCCGCGCCGATTCCTGGACCCGCGCCCCGGCGTCCGGAGGTCCGTAGGGGTTGGTCATGTCGGGTCCTGCCCGCCCTTGGCCTTGTTCGGCACGGTGTCCCGCTCTGCGGACGACGACGGGACGGCCGCGACCGCCTCGCCGGTCTCCGTTGGCACCATAGAGCCCCACCCAGGTGCTAGGTGGCTGTGCAGATCCGCCATCATCCCGCTTCGGCCAACAGCTCGCGCAGGCGGTTGCGGCCTCGGTACAGTCGCGAAGCGACAGTGCCGACCGGGATGCCGAGTAGCTCGGCGACCTCGGTATTGCGATAGCCTTGGATGTCGGCGTAATAAATGGTCTCCTGGAGATCTACCGGCAACGTACGCAGAGCGAGGCACGCCCTGCCGGGCAACGATTGCAACGCCTCCATCTCGGCCGACCACAGGATTCCGCGAGAGAGGGCGCTGTGGCCCATCACCTGGTGATCAGTGATGTTGGCGCTCAGTAGCTCGGCAGGGCGACGTTGAGTGAACCGATAGCGATCCAGCCAGGCGTTGAGCATTATCCGGCATAGCCAGGGCTTCAAATTCGAGCCCTCTCGGAACGTACCGAACGAAAGGTACGCCTTGAGCATTGTCTCCTGCAGGAGGTCCTCCGCATCGACGTGCTTGCGGGTCAGGCGCCATGCGTAGCGAAACAGGTGATCGCTGTGCCGCATCGCTTCGTAAACGAAGTGGCCGGCGGAACATTGATTCGTCGCACACATTTCGACCCTCTTTCTCGTTCACGGCCGCCAGACATCACCTTTGCGCCATCCACACGCCTCACCACCCAGCAAGCGTCGGCGATCGCCATTGCCATTGCCATTGCCATTGCCATTGCCAGAACAGTTGTCAATTTTGCTGAACACCAATGCTATTCCTGTCCCACGCGCCTGTTATGCGACACCGGCGAGAATCCGCCCCGAAGGCAACCCGGCAGATCGACGCACGCCGGCCGGTTATGACACCGTGCCGATCACACCAGGTTCGTGGTCCACAGATCCTGCCAGTCCTGCAGTCGCGCATAGTCGTCGGCGGTGGTGGACGAATCGTTCGTGAAGAACTGATCGAGCAGCGCGAAGGCCCCAGAGGGCTCATCCGGCGGCGCCGTTGCAGTCTGGTTGGTGGAGATCTTCCCGTCCTCGAGCTGCGGCAGCATGCCCTCCTCTGTCATCATGTAGTGCACAAATAGTTTTGCGGCGTTGGGACTGTCGGTTCCGGTTGCGATGACGGCGACCCGAGGCGTCAACTGCCCGATCCAAGGCTTCAGACCATCGCAGGCGCGCAGCAAGAAGCCCGACTCCTTCGCGTCACCGAAGATCGCCGCGCTCACGAACCCCATGGAGGGCTTCGCCTGCCCTGGCGCTCCCACGACCGGGCCGACGTCGCTGTCGCTCTCAGCGAGCTGCGGGTCGTTCGCTGCCAACCTGCGTACCCACTCGGCGGTTGCACTTCCCGCATCCTCCGGGAGCGGCTGGCCGAAGTAGTCCTCGTAGGCCGCAGCCATGGCGTCATCGCCATGGGCCTCCATCTGGTTGAACCAGTACATGGTTTCGTTGCGTAGCATCGGATCTGGGATGCTGACCCGTCCGGTCCACTCGGCGTCGGTCAGCGCCCACACGTTGTTGATCGGACAGGAGTCGTATACCTCACTGTTGTAGACCCACATCCAGGGGTTCACGCTCGTGATGGCCGGATCTTGATACTCGGTGGGCACTTGTGTTTTGAGATCGGGTGGCATCCAGCTCACTCCGAGCCCCTCGGGAATGATCTGAGCGGTCACGGTGGGAAGGTTGCTCATATTGAACACGTCGGTCTTGGTGTTCTGTGCCTGCGACTCGCGGATCAGGATCTCCTCCTGCGCGCTGGCCGCGAGCTTCACCCCCGTCGCCTGGATACCGTACTTCGCCGTGAAGCGGTCGGCCATCTCCAAGATCTTGCCCGTGGCATCAGCAACCGTGATCCCATCCTCGTTCTTGGCGGCGGCGATCAACGCCTCGAGACTGTATTCGGAATCGCTGATTCCGATTTCGCCGGCGCCGACACTGGTTCCCGAGTTCGACGAGGGCGTGCAGGCAACCCCGAGGATGGCAGCCGCCGCAGCGAGCACGACTCGTGTTGACCGACATAGGATTCCTTTGTTCATTCTTCTACACTCCTTCAATTTGCCGGCCCATTGGTGTGAGGCTTGCCGTACAGCGATCGGGCACTGGATCGGCGATCGGCGCCTGGGTCCTGGGCTTCGGCGATGACGCCATCTGCTGCATACACCCGTGAGCCGTCCTCGTCGAAGATGTGCAGTTGAGAGCTGTGCACCCAGATCAGCGCGTCGTCACCCGCTTTGACCGAGGGGAGGTCGTCGACGAGGGCGAAGATCCGACGCAGTGCGACGTCGACTTCGATGATCCAGCTTCCCCCGGTGGGAAGGACATCGATGATCCGTGCCTCGCTGCTGAATGCCCCGCGCGGCACGTCGCGTCGGTGTGCGCAGACGTGGACCGCTTCCGGCCGGATGCCAACGGACCCGGGTCTGCCGATCGCGGGCAGCGTGGTACTGAGGTAGCGCAGGAATCTCAATGCGATGGGGATGGGGTGTTCGGTCGTCACCTCGATCATGTTGATCGGCAGGCTGCCGACGAATTCGGCCACGAAACGGTTGGCGGGACGGTCGTAGATGTCGGTCGGCGAACCGATCTGCTGAAGTACGCCCTCGCTCATGACCGCGATCGTGGTCGCGAGAGTCATGGCCTCCCATTGGTCATGGGTGACGAAGATGACTGTGGATCCGAACTCGCGGTGGATGCGTTTGAGTTCAGCGCGCATCTCCAGGCGCAGCTTTGCATCGAGGTTGGACAAGGGCTCGTCTAGCAGGATCACGCGGGGGTTCATCACCAGCATCCGGGCCAGGGCGACACGCTGCTGTTGGCCGCCGGACAGCTGAGACGGGTACCGATCGCGGTACTTGCCGATCGACAGGGTTTCCATGACCTCGCTGCACAGTTGTTCGCGTTGCGCCTGCGGAGTCTTGCGTAGGCGCAGGCCGAATTCGACGTTTTGGAAGACGGTCAGGTGTGGCCAGAGCGCGTAACTCTGGAATACCAGTCCCAGTCCGCGATGCTCGGGTTTGACGAACCTGCCGACCGGAGCGGAATCGACGATGTCGTTGCCGATGCGGATCTCGCCGGCCGAAAGGTGCTCGAGACCGGCGATCATGCGCAACGTCGTGGTCTTGCCGCATCCCGACGGTCCTAGCAGACAGAGGAATTCAGATTCGGGGATCTCGAGATCGAGGTCGATGACGGCAGCGGTGTCGGACCCGGGATAGCTCTTGTGTACGCCGCTGAGGATCACGCTAGACATGTCAGTTGCCCATTCCCTCAGCCAGATTGCTCTTGCCGAGTCGCTGAATAAGGAGTGTTCCGAAGAATGCCACCGCGCAGATCATCAACACCACGGCGTTGGCGGCCTGCTCGTAGCCGAAGTCGATGAGTCGCACGGCATAGGTGGTCAGCAGATCGGTGCCGGGTACGGCAAGGACGATGACCAAGCTCAGGCCCTTCACACCTGAGATGAAGGGCAGCAGCACACCGGATGTCAACGCCCCCCGCTGGATCGGGATGACGATGCTCGACAGCCGCCGCCACCAACCCGCTCCGGCGATCTGCGCGGCTTCCTCCGGTTCCCTGCCGAGTTGGCTCATCGAGGCGATGCCGGCTCGTGAGGCGAATGGCATCTGGTCGGCCAGCAGGGCGAGAATCAGCAGGATGCCCGTGCCGTACAACGCGGGAATGGGGCCGCGCGGCACCGCAAAGATCGAAAGGTATGCGACGGCGAAGGCGATCCCGGGCACCAGGTAGGGCATGAAGGTGATGAAGCGCAGCGCCGGTGCGATGCCGGGTGCCTCCACGCGCATGACCACATAGCCCACCAGCAGGCCGAGGACCCCAGCCCCTACCGCGGCGATACCGACGATATACACGGTGTTCCAGACGGCTGCCCAGAAGTCGGGCGTCCTGAGAATGCCCTGTCGCAGCGCAGTCGTCTCCAACCCTGTGCCCAGCCAATAGTCGAACGTGAAATTGCGCGCGGTGAATACACCGGGCGTCCGCATCAGCGTGGTGAGCAGCAGGGCCGTCAGCGGTATAGCTGCGCTGACGCCGAAAACCAGAATGGCCAACGCGGTGGCACCGGGACGCCAGCGACCCAACGTTGCGCGACGCACGTTGAGCCCCTTGCCGCCCACCGTCACAAAGCGTCTCGCTTCTCGTACCAAACGCGCATCGACGATCAGGGATACCACTCCGATCAGGATGATGGCACCGGCGAGGACGGCTGACACGCCAGGCTGCCGCGACGTCGTGCTCCGGAACAACGACGTGGCAAGAACGTCGAAGTTGACCGGAAGGCCGACCAGGTAGACGACGCCGAAGTCGCCAAGACACTTGGCGAAGATCAGGGTCGCCGCCGACAGCAACGAGGGCCGCAAAAGAGGCACGACGATACGCCGGGTGACGGTGAACGAACCAGCACCCAGCATCCGCGCCGAGTCCTCGAGTTGAGAATCAAATCGCTTCAGCGCGTTCCCGAACAGCAGAATGACGAACGGGGCGAAGTGCAGTCCGAGGATCAAAGTGGCGGGAAGCCGGCCGTAGGCCAGCCAGTCTGGTGGTTGCAGTCCGAAGGACTCCAACCACCCGGGAGATCCCCCCGCCGTGCGATTCTTGAAGATGGACCGCCACGCAAGTGCCAACGTCCATGACGGCAGCATGTAGGGGACGATCAGCGCGATCGAGAGCCATCTCCCACCCCACATGTCGGTGCGGGTCAGCAGCCAGGCCATCGTCGCACCGACGACAACCGCGATCGCCATCGCACCGAGCGCGATGCTCAATGTGTTCGCCAGCGGCGCCCAGAACAACTTGTGGGACGCGGGCGAGAGAAATACACGCTCGAAGTAGTAGGTGGTCAGCTCTCCGAAAGCTTGTCCGGTGCGAGCCTGGTCCGCGTATTGAACGCGGATCGCGTCGTTGAGCAGATTCAGGACTGGGGCGGCGATCAACCACCCGAACAGCAGGAGGAGTAACACTCCGAGCGCAGTGGTCGGCTCGCGGGAGACCACGCGCAGCCGATACTTCCATCCGCGGGAGCGAACGGGCCGCGCCGAGACGGCTGGCTCATCAGCGGACTTCTGCTCGTCCGTCCGATGCGGCAGAGAGGCAACCGGCGCCTCCGATTGTGAACTCAAAGGGATCCTCCAGGTCTGCACGGCACAGAGACTTGCTGAGGTATCGGCATTCTTTGTAGAACAATGCGGCCATGATCACACCACATAGGGCGAGAAGATGTCCAGAGAAGGCAGATCTTGCCTCGTTTGAGCGGTGCCCACCGCCTTGATCAACGCCCAACAGGGGCCGACGGTTCAGTGTCGGCGCACGTAGGCAGCCAGTACGAGGCGCTCAGAGCGCAGCAGGTAGTCGTCCAGCATCTCGGCGGCGCGTTCGGGCTCCGACCGCTCGAAGGCGGTGATGATCTCGTCGTTGAGTTCGATGTAGGGGCTGTGGAGGAACTCCGGGTCCTCGAACAGCGCGAATGCCAGCCTCATCTCGGCCTCGAGCGTGCCGAAGAGCTTGTTCAGATGCGGGCTGTCGGCCAACGCCACGACCGACCGGTGGAACTCGAGGTTCGCCAATGCGACCTCGACCCAATTGTCCTCTTCACGCGCCAAAAACGCCCGGTCCACTGCTGAGCGCATAGCCCGTCCGGCCGGATGACGCACCACCGCATCGCGCAGGATGTTGACCTCGATGAGTCGGCGCACCCGGTACAGGTCGACCACGTTTGCCATGGACAGCTCGGAGACCTGCACGCCGCGGTTGACGACATGCGTCACCAGGCCTTCATTGGTCAGCAGCCGAAAGGCTTCCCGCAACGTATTGCGCGATACGTCGAGGTCGGCGGCCAGGGAGACCTCGCTGAGGCGGTCGCCGGGCTTGAGTGAACCGTCGACGATCATCGTCCGGATGGCGTCGGCTGCCGTCATCGCCAAGCTGGGCCGATTGCGCTCCGGTAGGTCCGTCTCTGGGGTACTCACCAGTGCATACTAACGTGAAAGTATTATTGTTCAACAATCAGCGGCACGATCCAGTCAGCGATTGTTCGTTCGTGCTCGGTCACAATCCTGGCGAGATCCGGCTTCCCACCCGGCGCCACCCCGATGCGTGTAGCTACGTGCCGCTGCTGTGGTGCCGTGTGGCACGAGGATCGCGACCGGGGCGGCTTACTGCGTCGTAGTGTTGGAGTCCGTCGTAGTAGACCTCGACGAGGGGGGCGGTGGCGGGGCCGAAGTCTAGGGGTTCGCGGTTGCGGGCCCAGATCCGAAGCTGTATGCCGAGGGCGTGGGTGACCAGGACGGGGAATGTCTCGCCGTAACGGGAGTTCCAGCCCTCGTCGACGGTCGCCCAGTTACGGACGGCCTGGATCAGGGTCTGAAATTCTGTCTCGTCAAGCTCCCGTCGATGGTCGATCTCGCGTACGGCGTTACGCAGTTCCTCGGTGCCGAGGTCGGCGATCGCAGGTAACTCGTTGTGTTCAGCCAGATAATCGAATTGCTGTTGAAGGCTAGGTGAGGGGTCCTGAGGGACATCTCGGGGGGCACTGGGATCCACTGGCCGGCTCAGCAGGAGCGCGTAGCGCTGGCTCACCAGGTCCGGAGCCCAGTCCGGACTCTGTATCGCATCCCCGCCGCGCAGCCGCGCGCGCAGTTGGGCGTCGCTCGCAGTGGCAACAAAATTGTTCAATGCGGTCAACTGTTCGTCGCTCTGACGAAAGGCCTGAACGACATCGGCCGGCAGCAACACGCGACCGGTGTCCTCCACCCACACCCGCACCCTGTCCTGCAGCGCCACCGAAGCCCGACGCATTGCGCTGCGGTCCTGATTCCGGCGAAACATCACCTCACCCCCGCCGGCGTTACCCCAGACCTGATTCACCACGGCAGCGTCGGCATCATTGTGGGCCACACTCATCACCACGGCATTCAACAAACACAACCCATCTCCGCGCACCGGAACTATCCGCCCATCGAAACGCTCCACCCCGGAGTCAGATCGCTCAGCCGCCACCACAACCGAAGCCACCACCGCCGGCGCGGCACTGACCCGACCCTCCTCCCGGATCAACCCAGCCCGCCCATCGGTGTCATCCACCCCGGAGTCAGATCGCTCAGCCGCCACTCCAGCCGAAGCCACCACCGCCTGCGCCGGCCCATCGGTGTCATCCATCAGCCCCGCTGCATCGTCGTCGCGGTTGTCGGTCCCGCCGGCGGGGTGGGGCTCGTCCAACGCATCACGGACTGCCTCGGCGTCCGAGGCGCTCCTTCGGTTCAACAGTCCCGCCGCACGTTCGGCGGCTGCATCAGCCCCGATATTTTCGATGAAGAGGTACGGCGCTGCGCCCACACCTTTCCAAATCTGTTTGGCCAAGCTGTCGGAAGTTTCCATTTCTTTGTTGTAATTCTTCTGCGTCTGGCTTTTGTACTGCGTGATGGCGCCGATAAAGGCCAGAACGGCCGACAGGGCGATCAGACCACCAATAAGCTGCGAGGGGACTCTGGCAGTTCCGCCATAACCCGCGCTCACCGCGCGCGGCAGCACAGTGGCCACCGCTGATCCCGCGACCCCCATGTGGAACGCCTGATTGAACCGCTGCACCAACTGTGCCTGTAGCTCGCCCCAATTGTATTTGGTTATCGCTTCATTCAGCAGCAGGAGCAGCGGAAACAGGCCGGCCGCACGGATCATCTCGATCGCAACACGGCCCTCGCGGTCCAACAGATGGAACTGCCCGCTGGTGGCAAGCTGAACCTGCCGCGCCAATTCCGCCGCCTCCTGTGCTGTGTCGGGGTTCTCGCGCATGGCGTCGATATCGGGCTGCACCAATTTCGACACCACCTTGGCCACCGCCACCGGCGGAGCGGAGAACAGCTGGTGGACCTTGCTCGCGTCGATCCCAGCGGCGGTCACCGGCCGGCCATCGCGCCATTGCTGGTGGCCGAGGTCGTTGAGCAGATCGCCATACATGATGTTCATTTGGGTCTTGAACATGACCTTGTTGTATTCGTCGACTCCCGCCAGCAGGTGCCCGAAGACTTGCAGCCCAATATTGAGCCCAGCCTGCACCCCCACCATTTTCTGCGGTGATACCTTCTGCCGTCGCCCACCGCTGATGACACCGCTGGCCTGTTGGGAGCTGCCCGTCAGAAAACCCAACGCCGTCGATGCCGGGGATCTCACCGTCCGACCGACCACCTGCCAGGCAGCACCCCTCCACTGCCGCTCCTGCCCGCCCCGGACAGCGAAAAGCTGCTCCAGTTTCTCGTGGAGCGCCAGTTCATCAGCAAGAACCCTGGCAGCCAGCTCCCTCAGCGCGGCCCGCTCGCCCCCCACATCCCTGAGGGCGGAATGCTGGTGGAATTCCTGCAGCGTCGCCGCGTACTGGTCGCTGGCGGCGTTGACCTGTTCAGTGGCCTGCTCCAACGACACTTGGTAATTGATCTTCGTCTTGTCGACTTCGATGAAAGGGCCGTTGCGCTTAGCGATCTGCTCAGACGCCGTGATCACAATGGGCTGCAACGCCGCCGAACTCAGGATCTGAACCAACACGAACGCCGCACTCGACCACGCCGAAGCCGTTGCGCCAGCGAGCACCCCTATGCCGGGCACCGCCACGTATTGCAACAGATTACCCAATAGGGACGCTGCCGGATACGGCAACCCCGACTTGAAACTCGTCCACCAGACCCGTGCGATGTCCTGATCGCTCAACCCCGCAGCACGCATGAACGCGCTGACATCAGCAGCGGTGTACTCGTTGACCACTTCACTGACACGACTGGCCAACCGCCCCTGCCGCGCCGCCGCCGGACCAAAGCGACGACGATTCACCAACGCCGCGATCGCCTCGGTATCGACCACCCGCATCGCCGAAACCTCAGCCATCCCTGGCAATGACCTCGGAAACCGAGCAATCGAACGCCGCTGCGCCTCGAGATCGATACCGACATCACCACCCACATCCTGACCCCTCCGTACACCACCAAAACCCCAAGCGCGCCGCCGCGGCGCAGACCCCCCATCCCCAGTCAACGCAACCGCAGCCAACCGCGCACCATCTTCCCGAGCCCGCGAAGCATCAAAACCACCAACACTTCTCGAATAAACCCGAACACCATCCACGCCCGTCCGGAACATCGGCCGCACATCGATACGCTCTTCCACAATCGAAAAATCGGCATCCACACCACCACCGACGAGACGATCCACAGTGTCTGAGGGTCGACCCTCCAACCCCACGACAGATCCATCGGACCCCGAAACCCGACCCCCGACCAACCGACCACCATCGACCCTCGGATCCCCACCCCGATCACCCACACCCACGCCCATCTGCGCCCAAACCTCCGGTCGCAAGGCGTCCCGCTGGTCATCGAGGATGCGCTTCGAGGCCCCCGCATCCAAGTCCACGTCCTCCACTGCTGCAGCACGGCCAACGTCGAGACGAGTTTGCAGCCCAGGCGCGTCGAGGTCGTCGAGGTCCGGTAACTGCTCCGCAGTGCGCTCGACGGGAGAACCAATACTCGAACGTTGTGGCTCCGGCGAAATACGCGGTGCCGCCTCCAGTGTCGCTGATGCCCGCCGAGCCACGACAGCATCTCCCGCTACCACCAGGTCATCCGATTGCACCGGATCCGGAGTCGGAACATTGGACACCACCGGCGATTCAGCTCCCAGATTCACCGGACCGCCATCGACACCCCGACGCAGCCCCGGAAATCCACTTGAATGATCGGAGGAATCATCGCCCTCGGACTCGGAGAGTTCGTCGTCTCCGTCGTAGCTGTCGGTCTCCCACCGGCTGTGCCAGTCAGGCTCCCACCCCGACGCTGCATCGTCGCGCGTCGGGATACGCTGCCCTACGAGATGGCCTGAATCTATCGAGGAGCTGGAGGCGGAGTCGGCCCCCAGACGACCGCGGTATTGGGGCAGAATGTGTTCGGTTGACGTTGATGTCGAAGCTTCGAAGGACGCCGCGATGAGCTCGGCGCGGTGGACCAACGTTGTCCACCGGTCCCAGCCGCCCAGATCCCGTTCAGCGTCCAAGATCGTCGCATCGCTGAGATTGCTATCGCCGGCGAGCGCACGGACGTAGGCGAGAATGCCGCGTTTCGCCGCATCGGTCAGTGCAGGTGCCGGGACACGCCCTTCACGCACCGGGCGCGGACCACCCAACACCGTGTACAGCTCCTCCAACACATCCGCGTCAGCATCATATGGACGGCCCAGGACCAGACCCACGCCGTACTCGGCAACAAACTCAACAGGGCCCTCCAATGCGTAGCTGCTCACGCTGGCCACTGCGGACGTGTACTCGTCGAGCAGTACAGTCCCACTGAGGTCTGCGTACAGCCGCGGCTGACTTCGGGCATGCAACAGGTGCATCATTTCGTGCAGTAACAGGCCGAGCACAGGGTCGTGCAGGCGATCGCTGATCGCGAACGGGGAGACAGACGGTGGCTGTGTCGCACCCGCTTGCGAGGTGATGATCAGGCGGTCCGAACCATAGGACGCGACCGAGCCGGTTCCGAAGGTGGAATCGAGCCGTCGCGGTGTCACCACCAGCTCCAGTTGTCCTGACGACCAGTCCGCGCGCACCGTCAGATGACGAGCGTAGCGCGGAAGAAAGACCGTGATCCCCGGCGGTAAGACGAAGCCGCGTTCATGCAGAGCCAAGATCGCCCGCTGCACCTGCTGCATGCGATCCGCTGCGGTCGGGTCACTCGCAGAGGACTGATACCGGACCTGCACACCGTGATAGGTCTCCTCCGACCACGTCAGGTTCCGGTTGCCATCGTCGTCCTCCTGCCGGTCGGGTCGCAACAGGAAGGTCTCCAACTCCGGGAAGTCGGCGAGAACTCGACGATTCTGCAGGACGTGCGTCAGCAGTTCGTCGTGGCCGATCCCCTCGACGACGATCCCCCCATCCCGCATGATATCGCGGACGTGCTCGTCGAATCGGCTTGTGGCGGCGTTCATGTGGGCGTCCACAGCTGCGGACGACAGTTCCCCGCTGGCCTCCCGGCGGAACTCGGTCAAATGGCCGGCTCTGTTGAGATCGACCTCGCGGACATCTCGACGGGTGACGACATCCTGCAGTTGCGGCGCGAGTAACCGATAGGCAACAGCACGCGGCGTCTCCGGTGTTCCACTACCAACCGGCAACCGGTGCGGATCGTGGCCTTGCAGCGCAGCGTTGTCAACGGCATCCACCGGCTCGGGATCGGGATCCACGACATCGTGAGCATCAGAATCAGTCAAGGAGCTCTGCTCGACATCGCCCCAGGGCTGAGCACCGTCGGTGTGATGCACTGCGGGAACAACACTCGACTGCCCGGGACTCCCTGGAACAGAGTCGCCGTCACCGAGGTCATCGAGCCCTCCATCGGTCACCGGATCGTCGAGGATTTGCCCATCTCCGGGCGCACCGTATGAGGCCCCAACCGGAACTGACTGACTTCCCGGCGGGGCGACAGCCAACCGCGGATCGCCCGCAGGCACACCGAGGAACCACTGCTGCACCTCCCGCCCGTCCAACGCCGGCGGCCAGTCCTCCACACTGCTACGACCGGCATCGACCGCGTACACCCGATCACCATCGACCACCACATTGAACGCGTGCCGCCGACCATCATCGAAACGCCCCACCACCACCGAATGCGCACCCGAACCCTGCGCCCGCAACAGCGCGGCGATCTCCCCACCGGAAAACTCCACGAACTGCAACCCCGTGGCCTGACCCAAGTCCTCCTGGGTCAACGTCGCCACCTCGGCGCGCATATTCGCCGCCACCCCCGACAACCGGTTGAACACCACCACCGTCGCCGGCCCACAATTCACCCACCGCCCCGACCGATCTCGCTGCCCATCATGATCCACATCCCCGATCCACCCCCGCACCGAATCCACACCACTGTCCGTCCGCGGCCACCGGTACGGGTCGTCGTCGGCGTCTTGCCGGTCCCGTGCCGCCGAGCGTCCACCATCGTCCTCCGGTGCGGTGATGTTCAATGGCCGGTAGAACGTGTCTCGGTCCTGGGGTGCAGCGTGTTCCGTGGCTTTCGGTACGTCGGGATCGGTGTCGACGTCGGAAGAACCCAAGCGGTCACCGGAGGACGTCGACGGGCTCGAGAATGTTGGTAGCGGTGCCAGTTCACCCGAAATCGGGAGCGGCATAGCGGTTGTTGTGGTCGCCGATGGTGTCGGTACCAGGGTTGTATGGTGCTGCTCGGCGGGCTGTCGGTCGGGTGAGGGGACCAGGGCGGAGTAGTGGTCACGGCGACCGACGATGGCGACGGTCGGCGCGTGGGCCGGTCCTGGGATGTGACTGTGGTGGGGGTCTCCGCGATGGCCTGCCAAGGCGTGGGCGTGCAGCTGGATCCCGAGGGAGTAGGCGAGCAGTGAGGGGAACATCTCCCCCATCCCGACCGCCCAGCGGTCGGTTCCGGCTTGCCACTCGTTGAGTAAGGTGAGCAGTTGTCGGCGCTCGCCGTCGGTGAGTGGCTGCTGCTGCTGCTGTGGTTGTTGCCTGGCGAGGACCCTGAGATCGGAGCGGTCGAGATAGTGGAGGGACACGCCACCTCGACCATCCGTGTTGAGGTAGCGCACCATGGTGGCCACCCCGGGAGCCCGCTCGCCCAGCACCACGTCGTCATCGCCCTGGATGGCGGGCACTTCTGCCACCGCGGTCGCCCGAGCAGACTCGGTGCTGTGCCCCGGCTGCCGGGACAACTCACCCACACGCGCCTCGATGTACAAGTCGCGCACCAGCGAGACCGGCACCAGCCCCGCAGCCTCCTCCGGAAGCGTCTGAATTCCTTGAGATCTCAGCAGTTCCAAGAGTTCGTCGTCGGTGAGTTGACTGATCGGGTCGCTGCGATCACCCGAGTGTTGTTCTCGCGTGCGGTAGACCGCAACCACCTCACCGGGAACGGTGTGCTGTCCCACCCAGTCGATCACCCGCTGGTGCAGGGCCGCCGCGACCTCGGTGAACCAGTTCTGCGCCGCTGCCGACAGGGGCCGACCGGCAGGCCTGTCAATCAGCTCCGCGATGACCGCGTCGCGCTCAGCCAGGCCGGCGACGTCCTGCGGCCAGACATCTGACGGCAGACTCAACGCCACCGAATACAACATGCACCACCCGTCGCCGGGCACATCGAGCACCAGGTCCGTCGCCGGACCCGCCTGACTACGAGTTGCCACCGCTCGCTCGGGCGTCTCACCCGCAACGTTGCGGCCGTCGGCATCCAGTGACAGGTCGGTGTGTGTGGCCAGTGGGCTCACCAGCGGCGTGGTCGAAATCCTGGGCACTGCCGCTGACTCGCGGTGCTCACCGGTGATGTCGGTGTCGAACTGCTGCTGCAACCCACTCGTGGTCGAATCGGTCTCGATGTCGGACCGCAACGAATCAACATCGGTAGTGCCGATGCCCGCAGACACCGGCTGCGATGCTGTGGTCTGCGCCGTCGAAGTTGCAATCGCAGGATCGCGGCTCTCGTCCTCACGCCCGGCAGGGCCGTCTCGACGCGACGAATCATCGTCAACCGCCGCCACCATCTCGGCCTTGCGGTCCCGCGCCATGTCCCGGTCCGATTCGGACCGGTGGGGGGGTTCCTGCCGGACGTGGTCGGGGTCCGCGTCGGGGTCGATGCTGACGTCGTAGGGCGGCACGTCGAGGGGGGTGGGTGTCGGGCTGTTATCCATTCGCTGGAGCTCGATAGCTGCGGGCGGTGTGCCTTCCTCGAGTGAGGTCGTGGTCGGTCGCGGCGCCGAGGACCCACCGACAGCGGAGCCCCACGCCACATACATCAGCTGCAACAACCCGAACTTGATCGCCTGGGTGGCCGCAGTTCGCCCAGCAACACTCAGCCCGGCCGGCAACCGTCCCGGCACATCGGTCAGGACCCAGAACAACCCCATGACGAACGGGGCCAAGACGACGTGCGAGGCCCACGCCGCCCGGTTGTCCCACATCGCCGCACCAGCCTGCCATCTGGTGTCCCACAGATTGCCGGCGTACGTCCACAAGCCTCCCGCACCGTCCCGCACCAGATCGATCGGCTGGCGCAGGTCCTCGATCCGTTGGCCGAGATCGTTCCTGGCCAAGAAGTACTGCACGCCCGCCCGCCCTGCACCGGCATCGCGTTCATTGAGTATCAACCGCGAACCACCACCGCCCAGTATCGAGCCACCGACCGGGTCGAGCAGATTGTCGAACCACGACCGCAACACGGGGTACCCACCGAACTCAAAACCCAGCATGAACGGAATCCGCACGAGGATGTTGCGCGCCAATCCGTAACTCAAGTTGACCGCCACTACGACGTCCCATGCCAGGGACGCCACGGTGTGCGGGTTGAGCCCGGTCAGCGACTCAGACAGCTGATCGCTCGGAGGCCGGGTGTAGTACGCCTCAGCGAACGTCCTTGACGCCGACGGCCCCGAGGCCGCATCCATCATCGACTGAGCGAGGCCCAACACCGCCCCGGCCACCAGCCCGGCCGCGCCGGGCCAACGAGGGGAAACACCCGACAACCGAGTCAGGAATGACTCGGCGACACCGAGATTGACGGCCAGAGCGCCGGCGTTGAACCCAAACGACGACGCCATCCCATGCCACAGCGCCGTCCATGCATCACGCCGCACCGCAGACCGCAGGAGGGTGATCAACTGCGCGCGATCGTGCACGCCGTGAGCGGCAAGCACTTCGGTCTGCAGGCGGGCTATCCTCACCAGCTCATCGCGCCCCACCACCGGCGCCAACGAGCTCAGAATGTGGAGAACACTACCGAATACATCGACAGGCAGCTGGGCCTCCAGGTCACCCAACGACCCCGGCCAGCGCGAGTTCACGTCCCGATAACTCGGCACCGCATCCCAGTTCAGCAAATGCGCTGGGTCATTCTGAACTCCGACACCATCCCCGCGCGGTGCACCGCCCACATGCTCGTCCGACACCCCACCTACCGGGTTCCCATCGGTGCGGAACCGGTACACGCGCGATCCATCACCGGCCGTATCGAAGGCGGGCACACCCCCGACCCGTGACGGCCCCGCATCCTCTACACCAACGGTTTCACCCCCGGGCGCATCGATCTCACGCTCCTCGATACCCGGTGTCGCCACCCTCCCCGACGAAGACCCCGAATCCTCGGCCGTCGAAGTCCGTGCGGACAGGTCACCCCTTCCCATTGACCGTGAGGTCCCCTCCGCCGACTGTCGCACCGTACCGGTTCGGCGCGGGGCATCGAGGTCCGTTTCCGGCACCGCCGGCGATCCGACATGGTCCTGCGAGCTTGAAATATATAGCCTCTCACTGGTTTCCGACAGATCGACCGGTCGACCAGAGGATGCGTGGACGTGCGACGTCAGTAGTGATTGCGAGATGAGTCGGGCACGATGCGGCAGCGCCCGCCACCGATCGAACCGATCCAGTCCGCGCTCCACCGCCAAGATCTCCTGTGTGCTGAGTTGCGGTCGTCCGGCGATCCGGCGCACCTCCTCGACGAGGAAGCTGGCCTGGTTCTCACTCACGATCGGAGGCGGCTCGAAGTACGCACCCCGTTGCGGAAGAGGTCCGCCCAGTGCGATATACAGGTTCTCCAGCTCTGCTGTGAGGTTGGGGTCATCGTAGTTGCGCCCCAACAGCAGCCCCGTTCCGTACTCGGCGACGAACTCACGTGGACTTTCCGTCGCCTGTTGGCTCACAGCTGCCGCGAGGGCCTCGTACCGGCCCACCAGGTCTGTGTGATGCAGGTCTACATAACTATCCGGTCGGTGGATGAAATGGACCGCATGCAGCATCTCGTACAGCACTGCCGCCGACGACTCGTCCTCCATGAGTTCACTGACGGAGTAGTGGTATTGCGCGGCGTTACCGGGCCGGTGCGGCGCACCGATCAATGGGCTGATGATCAACGAGTTGGGCGCAAAGAATCCGGCAAGGTCATACCTGCCGAACTCACCGCTCACGTACCGCGCCGTCACGTCGAGCACCGGCCGACCGGCCCGCGATGTGCCGCGTACGGTCAGGTGCCGATGGTAGCGCGGGAGCTGAATGTCCAGGCTTCCGGGCAACGGCATGCCACCGCGATGGAGGACCGACAGCGCACGCCGCAGCGCCTGCTGACGGACGGGCACCGTCGGGTCGTCTGCCGAATAGGAGAAGCGGACCCGCACCCCCTCGTGCAGGACGGTTTGCGCGATCATCGAGCCGCTGCTGTCGGTCGGCGCCGAGCGATCCGCTCGTCTGAGATAGGTTTGCAGTTCCGGGTATTCGGTCAGGAGATCGGGCGTCGACCCGATGTGTTCGAGCAGTTCGGCATCCGTGAGGCCGTCGAGGACGACCCCACCGTTGCGCAAGAGTTCGTCCCGGGTTCGGACCTGGACGGATTGTGTCGCCGCCGTGTACGCCTCGACCCCCTCTTCCGTGAGTGCTCCGCCCGCGCGGAACTCGTTGGCGAGGAAGGAGAACCCAGGGCGACCATCCTCGTCTAACGGTCTGCGTTCGACGAACTCCGAGAGCGCCGGTGCTACCGGCAGTTCGCTATCGTCCGTGCCGAGGTCGGTATCGGGGTCCGTCGACGCGGTAGTGGTCGATTCGTCGTCGCCGTCGTAGCCGGCGTTCTCATTCCAGCTGTGGCGGACGATCTCCGACGGCGACGGCGAATCATCCTCGGCGCTGTCGCGAAGCGATGCGCTGTCGTCATCCGAGGACTCGAACTGCACCGCGATGAGCTCGGCGCGGTATGCCAGTGTGCCCCACCGGTCGAAGTTGTCCAGACTCCGTTCGGCGTGCAAGATCGCCGCTTCGCTGAGTTGCGGTTGTCCCGTGCTTCGGCGAACCGTGTCGACAAGATAGCGGATCTTGGCCGGATCGGTGAGCGCCGGTGCCACAGCGCGACCTTCCCGTTCCGGGTGGGGGCCACCCAGGACGGTGTAGAGCCGGTCCAATCTCGCCTCGACAGCTGGGTCGTCGTATTCGCGGCCCAGTATCAGGCCCATGCCGTATTCGGCGACGAACTCGACGGCGCTGCCACGCGGGTAGCGGCTCACCCTGGCAACTGCTGGCGCGTGTTCGTCCCGAAGCGCGGTCGCTTGGAGGTCTGCATACAATTCGGGCTGACGATGAGCGTGCAACAGGTGTATCCACTCGTGCAGCAGCATGCCGAGCGCTTGGTCGTCGAGGAGATCGACGACCGACCTCGGGAGTGTGGAGTCATCACCGGGCGGGCGGGGTGCAACCACTTCCGGGGTGATGATCAGGTGTTCCCGGCCCAGGGCGCCGGCGAGGTGGTCCGCAAAGCCCCTGCTGACTGGTCGCACTGCCACGTCCAGCGCCAGCTGTCCTGACGACCGGTTCGCGCGGACCGTCAGATGACGACCGTATCGCGGAAGGAATGCCGTGACATCGGGCAGCGAATGGTACCCGCGTTCCCGCAGAACCGTGACCGTGCGTCGCAATGCCGCCATGCGTTCCACTGCGGTGGGGTCGCCCGCGGAGGACAGATACCGCACCCGGACGCCTTGGTAGGTCTGCTCCGACCATGTCAGGGTCCGGTTGTCATCGGTTCTCACCGATCGGTCGGGTCGCGACAAGTAGGCCTGCAATTCCGGGTAGTCGGCGAGAACCTGGGGGTTCTGCTCGATGTACGCGCTCAGTTCGGCGTCGCCGATCCCCTCGACGACGATTCCCCCTTGGCTCACGATGTCGTGGGCATCCTGCCGGAATTCTGTTCTGGTTGAGCCCATATACGCGTTCACCGCGTCCGCCGACAGTCTGCCGCTGGAGGTCCGAGGGAAGTCGGTGAGATAGCGGAAACCCTCGTGCCCGGGATCGTAGCCGGGTCGCCTGATGACGACATCCCACAGTTCCGGTGCGAGCATCCGGTAGTCGGACGCGGTGCTCGGTTCCACGACTCTCTCCGGAACCGACTGCCGCGGAGAAAGATCCCGGTGCTCGCCACCCTCGCGGTCATACGAATCGGCCCAGTCGGTGAAGTTCGTCAGTTCCACCCCGTCGAGAGCACTGAGACCGCTCGGGGCACGCTCATCGCGCGAAGTCGGTTCGGCGCC
The DNA here is from genome assembly GCA_050250295.1 of Mycolicibacterium sp. Classification (GTDB taxonomy): domain Bacteria; phylum Actinomycetota; class Actinomycetes; order Mycobacteriales; family Mycobacteriaceae; genus Mycobacterium. The sequence continues at coordinate 60,880 of JBFWOX010000021.1, read as the reverse complement.
CTGGAATTCACTCTGCTCGACGGGAATCGGCTCGCCGACAGGAGCACCAAGGTGAGCCCGACCGGTGGGATCCCCCAACGAGCTGTCGTCAGAATCCGTCAACAGATCCAAGAAGCTCGCCTCGGGATCCATCGGCGGATCGCTGTTCTCCCCATCCTGCTGCCCGAGCGGTTCGCGGGTATGGCCGATGTTCCGGGCAACCGCCCAGGGGCTGACCTCTCGGCTCGAAGTTGTCGACGGCAGGCGGCCGTAGTCGGAATCCTCGTCGGGCCAACCGCTTGAGTCCGCGTCCTCGGCGGGATCCCTGATGAATGCCACAGGTGACGGTGCCTGGACATCCGAATCCGATGTCTGTGGATTGCTGACAACCGATGCGGGCGCCGGACCGGCCCTGTTTTGATCCGATGCGTCAAGCCCGTCATCACTTCCATATACGACGAAATGGATGACGGTGCTGCCCTTCGATGAGCCGGAATCGACGTCGTCGAGGTCGCTGCGGCCACCTACCGGCCCTAATAACGGCGGAGGCGCATCGTCATTGGGCAGATCCGGGTCGAAGCGTGGATTCATCACGACAGGTCCGTACCGGAACCGCCTGGGCCCGGCACCGGGGTCTGTGTCCTGCTCCTGCGGTAGGACCTCTACGGCGCTGAGGATGTTCTCCCGCCGGATCCCGCCGGGGAACGAAATCTCCTGGTCGGCATAAGACGGCTCGAACCCCTCCGTTCTGTTGACGTCGAGTCCCCCCGGCGCGTCGATGGTGTACCGATAGACCGGCCCGTCCGAGCGTCTTCTCAGGAAGCCAAGATCGGGGTCCCGTGTGGCGGAGATGAAGCGAAAACTCCGGTTCGTGTCCCGGAAGTCGGGATGGACACCGAAACCCTCTTCGAATATCACCTCGGGCGGGCGGGAGTCTTCGCGGTACAGCAGGTCGGTGTCGTTGTCCTCGCGGTAGTGGACGGCGCCTTCGGGGTTTCGGACGACGTACGCGCCTCGCACGGCCCTCGGATTGATAGTGAGATCGAGTTGGGGGCTGGGCCGCTGAGGGGCCAGTGGGTGGGCCTCCAACACGCCTCGCAACGCGTCCCAGCTGGCGGCGAAATCCGGATGGAGCGGCAGTTCGGCCACCTCGTCCACCCGAACCCATCGATGCGAGCCCTCGATGCTCGATTCGACTCTCAGCGGGTACGCGGCATCGCCGACCACGGTCGTATAGGTCCAATCGGTCCCCGCTGCCCGAGTGGTCACGACCTGGCCGCGCACCCGGAATCGATCACCGCGCAAGCCGGTTTCTTCCTGCGTCTCGCGCACCGCAGCCTGCTCGGCGGTTTCGCCGAACTCCCGGGCACCGCCGGGCAGCGCCCACGTACCTTCACCGTCGGACCAGTCCGCCCGGCGCTGCAACAGCACCACAGGCGCACCGTCGTGGCCCCACGCTCGTAACAGCAACCCGGCAGCACCGTAGCGGCCCCAACGCAAAACACCGTTGGCGTCCCTCACCCAGGTGTCGCCGTCTGCTGGCGCCGATTCGGGTGTGGGCATGGGTTGGTCCTCGATGCGGGCCACCACCACGCGCCGGCGTGCATTGTCATCAGCACCGGGGAGATCGTCGGTCAACGCCCTACCCCGCGATGTCGGCTCCACGAAGCTCACCGCATCGACCGGCACACCCCTCTGCTGCAGCAGGGTGTCGATCTGCCGGCGGAGCGCGCGCTGTACCCTTCGTGCCCGCCGCGCACCGACGCGTTCAGGGCCTCCTCGACTGGACGGCCCGCCGTTGCCACCCCCCTGCACCCGCAGACTCACCCCGGGCTGGCCCGCGTCATGGCGGCGCTGAGCCTCCGCCGCGACATCGGCCGCAAAGGCCGCGATCCTCCCGCCATGCCGGGCGCGCACCTTCTTGTCTCTCTGGTCGAAGGGCAGATACAACACGTTACGCTCGGAAACACCACCCAACCGATCGGCGCGCTCCATATCGCCGGTCGGCCCCTGCGCCTCCTCGATGTCGCCCGTCCGGGGCAAGCGGTGGGGATCGTGGTCGTGTCGCGCAGCATTCTCGGTGGCTTGCCGCGTGTCTGGATCGGGTTGGAAGGCAGGAGTTTCCAGGACGTCTGAATCTTCGGAGTCAGTCACCATGTCCAGGAAGCTCTGGCCTACGTCTGCCGATGGATGAGCGGCGGTGGTGTACCGCCGTTCGTGTGCCAGGTTTTGCGGCACGTCGTGGTCGGGAAGGGAGTCGACGTCACTGACGTACTCCAGCCCTCCGTCGACGTCCATATCGACGGTGGGTTCGACGTCCTTGGTGGAACCGGGGTTCTCGGCACGTGCGGCATAGTCACTGCCGAAGTTGTTGATGCGCTGCGCGACGGCATCCAGGACGGAGTCGACATGGTTCGATCGGTCATCTGCGGTGCTCGTGACTGGTGTGGTTTCTTGCTGCGCTGAATGCGCTATCACGCCGCGGGCACTCTCACTCAGGGCGTGCTCAGGCGTCTCCGGGCGGCCGAAATTCGTGGCGGCAGTGAAGTCGCCGAGATCATCCCACATCGCATCGTCGTCAGTCTCGGCGTCCCGCACGCCGTCAGCCTCACCCGGTGAGTGGGGGTCCGGTGGCCGATGGTCGGTGGTCCACATCCTCACTGTCCGCCGCGCTGCCTTGGTCGACGAGAACGCGAGGGGAAAGTAGGTCTTGTTCCGCGCGGTGGGATCGGCGAATTGCACGATCTCTGTGGGGATGTCACGCTCGCGAAGTTGACGCTCGACCTCAGGCCGCAATGCATCGAGGGTGGCGCGGGCGCGTTGCAGCCCGACGGCATCTGAACCCTCACTGGAGAGGCCTCCGTTACCGTTGCCCCGGACATGGACGACGAGGCCGTTGCCGCCCGCCTCGTATCGCTGCGCCGCCTGCTCCACGACATAGGAAGCGAATGCTGCGATCCTGGTCCGTGCCACGGTGTCGAGCACCTTGCCACCCGAGTCGAAAGGAAGACGGAATACCCCGTCGCGCAGCACAGCTCGGCTCTCGCCCCCCCGCTGCAATTCGCCCACCCTGGAAGAGAGGTCGTTCACCGTGTCGTGGATGACGCGGTAGTGGCCCATCATCGTGTCGACCGAAGGGTGATAAGTGCCGTGCCACCGCAGTTCGACGACAGCCAGGTCGCGATCCATGGCGCTGAAGCGGGTTCGGACTCTCAATGCGTCGTACTGATCCACGACCACCCTGGGCCTCGCCCTGGTTGCGTTCTCGAGATAGTCACGGGCGGTGAAGTCTCGATTTCTTGCCCTGACGTCCAGCAACTGTCTGCCTGCGTCCGCGACGGTCATCGCGATGGGCGGGTAGTCCTCGCTGATGCGGCGGGTGAAGAGTTCTTCAACGGTCCGGGAGTGTCGCTCGAGCCACCTCGCGGCGGATCTCGGTAGAGACAGACGCAGCGCGCCCAAATGTGTGCGCAGCGCTGCGAGCGTGTAATTCTTGGCCATCATCTCGTCGCGGAGCCCACCGTGCACCAACGCAGCCACTTGGGTGTAGGCGGCGGCCATCAATCCCCGCAACAAGGCAAGAGCCCGGTCCTGCGCGGCGAGGTGGTCAAGCATCTCGCTGGTTGCGTTGGCCTCGTCGAGCCCTAGGAACCGGGCAGCGACCTGGTCGGCGAAGCGCAGCGCACTGTTTGCGTGTGTTTTGGGAGACTCCAAGCGGAATTCAGCTTCCGAGAAAGGATCGAAAGTGGGGGTGTTGGCTTCGACGAAACGGAGGAATTCATACATCGCCGCCAACGGCACCCCGACCGAGTAGTGCGCGTGGCCAGCGCCGGGACGACGATCCGCCACTACCGTCACATCGGCGAACTGGTCTATGACTTGGATGTCCGTGCCTGCGAAAATTTCTCGGAGCGTTCGACCAGTACCCTCACGCAGCAGTCGTGTCACCGTCTCGATATCGCGGTGCACGTCGGCGATATCCACGGCGGTCGTCGCATCTCCGCCCTCCGTCTCGCCGGGCAGCATCGCGGCCGGGTACGACACCACTTCCACCGTCGTCACACCGTCGACTTCCTCGAGGACCAGCTTCAGGCGCGGCGACGAAGCCACGATTGCGTTCGAGAGGATACGTGCTTGATTCAGTGAGATGTTGAGTTCAAAGCCGGTTTCGAATTCGATTCCGCCACGGCCGAATCGGGTGTCGCCAGCGGGGTCGATCAGTACATCGGCCGGCGACGCCGTTGTCGGGGGTGGGGTCGACTCGTGTCCGGTGTCGTCGAGTATGACCACCGACGCGCGTGCCAGGCTCATTCTCGGTCGTTGCCCGATGAGAACCCGGTGGCCCGGTGGACGATGCAGGTCGAAGTAGACGATCTGGCCGTCGGGGAAGCGGTGCGCACCAATCGCATGGCCCATGGCGTCGGCGTGTTGCACCAGTATGACCGCGGTGCTATGCCGATCGGGTTTGCCGGCGGCGTGCAGTTTCCCATCGAGTTCGGTCCATGACCTGACCGGAACCGGTTTGGCCCCACCGATGAGCCGACTCACCGGGCGCCCGTCGAGTACCGAATCGTCGCGGATTCCGGTGATTGCCGGGACCGCTGCCAGCCGATGCGGGTACAAGGCGCGGATGGCAGCGTCCAGCAGTACGGTGCACGCGGCGGGATCCAAGCGCGGATCATCGCCGGGGATCACCGCGTTAGGGCCGGCGATCCGTTCGATCGCCCGTTCCAGATCCTGCGGGGTGTCGATCCTCAGGGCACGACCGGGGGCGCCGCGGCCGGGTCGAGAGGCTTTCGTCCCGTCTCCGCGTTCGGCGGGTGGTGCAGCGGCGACTTCTGGGCCGTCCCCATGAGGTGACTTCGGCTCGTTCGCTTGGTTCTGCAGATCGGGCCTGTCGCTGTTACCCGATCGGTCGCGCCCAGCGTCGTCCTGGTCCTCGGATCCAGCGTCGTATGAGGCCCCTACGGGGATTGACTGACTTCCCGGCGGGGCGACGGCCAACCGTGGATCACCCGCAGGCACACCGAGGAACCACTGCACCACCTCCCGCTGATCCGACGACGGCGGCCACACCTCCACACTGCTACGACCGGCATCGACCGCGTACACCCGATCACCATCGACCAACACATTGAACGCATGCCGCCGACCATCATCGAAACGCCCCACCACCACCGAATGAACACCCGAACCCTGCCCCCGCAAACCCTCGACGATCTGCGCACCCGAACGCTCCACGAACTGCAACCCCGTGGCCTGACCCAAGTCCTCCTGGGTCAACGTCGCCACCTCGGCGCGCATATTCGCCGCCACACCCGACAACCGGTTGAACACCACCACCGTCGCCGGCCCACAATTCACCCACCGCCCCGACCGGTCCCCGCCATCATGATCCACATCCCCGATCCACCCCCGCACCGAATCCACACCACTGTCCGTCCGCGGAAACCCACGACCGGGACCGGAATCGTCGCGCAGGACTCGCAAGTGGGCGTCGACGTCGATGTCGAGAGAACCGGTCCCGACGAGGGGCAGGTCAAGCTGATCGGGCGCTCGCCCCTCCAGGGTGTCCAACCTCTTTTCCTGGGCGATCCGCGATGGTCCCGTCTGAGCCGGTTCGGCCGGGTGCTCGACGTGCATGGTCACGGCCCGGCGCGCCGCCCGGTCGTCGGGAAGTCCTTCAGCGGGATGGGCGCCGCGCGACGGCGATGTGTGGAACTCAACTGCGTCACGCGGCAACTGCTGCTCGTCGAGGCGCTGATAGACACTGGCGCGAACAGCGTCGCGCGCGGCGGAGGCACGCTCCATACCCGTGGCCGTGGCATCTGCAGCATTACCTCCGCCCTGGATACGCACGGTCACGGGGCCTCCGCCCGTGGCGTGGCGATCTGACGCCAGATTGACCACGTAGGAAGCGAAACCCTCGATCAGCGGGTCATGCCGGCCGTCGATCCTCTTGTCACCCCTGCCAAACGGAAGAACCACCCGGCCGTCGCGCATTCCGCCGCGGTCGCCACTCGTGCTCTTGGCAGCGGAGTCGAGCCGACGGACGGTGACGGCGATCTCGTCGAAGTTCTGCTCTACCCGTTCGACAGGAGGGTTGAGCTGGCCGTGGCCGCGCAACTCGACCACGGCGAGGTCGCCGTCCATCCGGTTGAAGCTGGTGCGAATGTTGAGCGCAGTATCCTGGTCCAGGACGAGTCGCGGTCGGCTCGTGGTGGCGTTGCGGAGGTAGTCACGGCCCGTGGCCTCGGGGTGACCCGGCAGGTTCAACGGAACATTCATCAGGCCGCGGTAAATTCGCGCCCCCGGGACCATCAATGGATTGTCCGTGAGGAATCGCTCGCTCGTAGTTTGTTCTATGGCAGTCGCATTCCTGTCCAGCCAAGCCCTGACCTCCGGGGACAGCGACGTCCGCATCGCGGCCAATCCGGTGCGCACGGCGACCAGAGTGTAGTTCTTGGCCAATTCATTCTCCGGCGTCTGAATGCGGAAGTGCAAAGCGGCGGCCAACTGGGTGTAGACGGCCGCCATGAAACCGCGCAACTCGGCGAGATCCCGGTCGTGGGCGGCGAGCCCGTCGAGGATCGCGGCCCGGCGTTCGGGATCCGGGTGGGACACGCCGGCGAAATCCGCGGCGACCTGATCGGCAAAGCCCAACGCGCTCTGCAGGTGGTGTGGACCCGGGTTCCCGGCCGGTACGTAAGTATGCTCACCGGCGTATTTGATGAAGTCGTACATCGCGGCCATGGGGACGCCGGCGGAGTACTGCGTGCCCATCTTGTCGGGAAAAGTCTCGCCCAGGACCACCAGTCCGGCGAACCGGCGCGGGACGGAAGCCCCCGGCACGTCGCGGAAGATCTCACCAAGAGTGGTGCCGGGCGCGGCCGACTTCAATGCGTTGAGCACGTCCCGAACGTCACGGAACACGCTGTCTCTGTCAGCGGTTTTGTTCAGCCACCCCCCTGGTCGTTCGCGATCCAGCACCGCCGCGGGTTGTGAGACGACTTCCAGGATGACGTTGACCCTGCCGCCGGTGTTGCCGCCGGCGTCGAGCACCACCTTCACATTCGGTGTGCTCACGATGGTGGTGTTGCCCAGTTCCTGCATCCTCTGGTACGAGACATCCACTTCGAAGCCCGTTTCGATCTCGATCCCCGCACGCTCGTAGCGCAGGTCGCGGGCGGGATCGAGCAACGCGTTGACGGTGCTTGTCGGCATCGCCATGTTCTGGGTGAGCGCAACGGCGACACCCGACGCGCCGGTGACGATCACGCGCGCATCCGTGGTGTGCACCAACGGAATTTCTGCCAGCGGACTGACCCGATGTCCCGCCTCGTTCTGTGTCTCGATCCACCACAACTCACCGCCCTCGTTACGTAGGGCCAGCGCGTGGCGACGTCGCGCCTCGGTGCCCGGTGAGGTCAAGATGAACGCCGTCGCACCGTCTCCGAGACCACGCACGGTGTCGATCACCGTATTCAACGAATGGTCCACCGGCTGCCAATGACCACCCAGCGTCGCAGCCAGCCTGTCCTCGGCCCGTCCCGCATCGACGGCGAGGTCGTCACGGGTGACCTTCGGTGCCCCATACAGGTTCGAGCGCATCACCTCCAGGCGGGAGACGCAATTGGCTACGGTACCGGCATCAGCGGGAAGTGCTTGGCGCAGCTGCTCTTCCAACCGATCCCGGGCGGACAGAGCGTCGTCACGGCTGAACTCGACGGGCGATCGGTCGACCACTTCGTCGCGATCCTCGGGACCGCCCACGTGGTCGTCATCCGATTGTGCGGACTCCCCCTGTGTGGCGGTGTCGATGGCGGTCCGGGTGACCGGTACTCCGCCGGAGCGGTTCATCTCCGAAGAAGTGCCGGACCGGGTACCCGTCGGTGCGGTCTCGCCGACCGATTGGACACGAGAGTCCGCCGCCCGTGATGGGGTGCGCGACGGTGCCTCCGTCGCTGACCGCGCCGCGTGCGCGACAGGATTATGCGCCGCGCCCTGTGATGTCGGGGGCACGGCACCTCGGTTACCCGCCACCGAATGGCTCTGGGATGTATCGTTTGTCGGCGCCGCAATGCTCTGGGTCGTTCGGGTGGCTCCATCGGTCGGAGCCCCCGTGTGCGAGCTTGACGTACTCGGCGACGGGGTGCCCGATGACGGGGCGGAAGATGAGCTTCCCGACGACGACGTAGCCGTTGACGACGTAGCCGTTGACGACGTAGCCGTTGACGACGTGGAGGACGTCGAGGGCCCCGACGACGCGCCCGTCGCCGACGAATTCGACGACGTGCCCCCCGGGGGTGCGGCTGTCCCCGTTTGTGTTTGAGATCCTGTCGTGGACAGCACGGTCGATGCGCTCGGCGGCGACCCGCCCGTCTCGGGCGTCGGCGTCGACGTGACCGTCGGTGATACGCCGGCCTGTCCGACACCACCGGCGTGGTCCTGCCCTACCGGTGATGTGTGGCCGGTGGCGGACCCATGTGCCGAGGTCAGCGCATCCCCGTTCCACCGCGCGACCGAACTGCTGTCCGAGTGCCCGGACGTCTGATTCGCCGATTGCGCAGGGCTGTTGACACCGGTGCCGCCACCGGTGGCCGTGCCGCGACCGTTCCCAGCGGTGGTCTCGGCCGAGTACGGAGGAGGCGGGGCCGGCCATTGCGCAGACCCATTCATACCTGAGCTGCTCGGCCCGCCTGGGCCGCTCGGCCCACCGGGGCCGCCATCAGTGGTGGTGCCGGGACCGTTGACGTTGGTGGTTGCCGCCGAATACGTCGGCGGCGGAGCCGGCCAGTCATCGTCGGAATCCCCTGATTCGTCCAACGACCCGAAGGAGGTGATGTCCACCGGCGTACCCGGCAGCGGGCCGCCACCGGTGATCCCGCCGCCCTGCACCGCGCCGGACACGGCGCTGCTGGCCGCGCCGCCGAAGATCGACAGCCCGGTCAGATCACCGCCGACAGACACCGAGCCGATGACGTTGCCGACCACGCCCGCGCCGTACTGGCTGAGGACCCCCTTGGTCGCCTTACCCAGCACACTGGTCTGATTGCCGAACGCCGACGACAACGGCCCGTGCGCACCACCGCCGGCTGCACCCCCGACCGCGGCTCCCTGTGCCGCCCTCCAGAACTGCTGCCAATGAAAACCGTCCCGATGCCCCTTGCCCTGTTGATATTTCTGGATACCAAGCTCCTGGGCGACCCCGATGACGATCTCCTCCCCGGCCTCGCGCACCATCCGCTTGACCCCGGTCTTGGACAACAAGCCCACCAACGCCGCACCCACCCGCCGCAACAGCGCCATCACCAACATCCGGATCCCCGCGATCGTGAACGCTTCGATCACTGGAATCCACGACAACGACCCGCCCAACGTCAACGGACTCATCGCCAACGCATACAAGATCTCGGCTGCCGCAATCGCCAACGAGGTGACGATCATCAACTTGGCGTATTCCATCTCGGTACCACCATGGCGCGCCACATCTCCCAGCGCCGACATCGCCTCCACCAGCTTGTCGACCGCGTAATCCCCATCGAACAACAACGCGAAATGCTCTTGAGCGGTCTTGGCGGTCTCCCCGGACAGCGACGCCATCGTCTCCGCGCGCACCCGGTTGAGCTCCGGGATCAAAGCCGACAATTCCTCGGCAGCAGTTTTCCAGTGCATGCCGATACGGAACATTGTGTCTTCGTTGCCCTGCAGCCACTCGTCCCCGGCCAGATAGGCGACCCACTGCAGCCCGGGCGGTATCTCAATCGCCACTCCAGGCCTCCTTACGCCAGCACCATCCGGTTGCAGCCGGGCTAGTGCCGGTCGTGCTGTTCGAGACTGTCTGCCGTCGTGCGAAGGTTCTCTGAATAGTGAACGAGCAGTTCGACTTTCGCGTCGGTCGAACCGGCTACCCAGGTGGCTTGAGCCAGATAGCCCCTGTCGCCATCGGCGAATTCCCTGCCGAACTTGTCGGCACCCCACGCCGGACCTTCAGCGGACAGCTCGCCCTGCAACGACGTGAGAATCGCCTTCATCCGAGCGGCCACGTCGTGGAGGTGGTTGGACGTCGCCCGCAACCCATCGGGGGTCACACCCAACGGCTCACTCATCGCCTACTCCCGCACCATCGGGAACGACGATTGACCGTCGCTGCCCTCGCCGGACGGGGCCAGATCGACTGGACCCGTATCCGGAGACCACGAGGTCAGTGCCGACAACATCTCACTGAATTGCGGTGCATCGCCGATAGATGTGGACAGATCGGTGAGCGCCATCCGCCTTTCTACCAAGGGTGCGAGCAGTTCACGTGACTGCCGCTCCATATCCCGTGCAGCCGCTTGCGCAGCGGCGAGGATATGGCCTCCCAGCTCGTCGAATTCGTAATCGTCGAGATAGCTTTCGTCGATCGCGACGCCGCTGACCATACCCTGGGGGTCGACGCTCACCTCGACTGTGCCGTCAGCCGCGGTGCCCTTCGCGGTGAGAGTCGCCCGCCGTTCCTCGATTTCGGCCATTTCCCGCATCTGCTCCTGCAGCAGACCCATTGCATCGGCGAACAGGTGGCGCGCAGAGTCGTCACTCATCGCTCTCCCTTCGTTGTGTAGTACCACGGGATTGACGCCGCTTCCGGTTCAGTCCCGGAGGAAGTCCTGCAGGATCTCGACATCCGCGGCGATGAGTTGATCGATCCGTTCCCGCAGTGACGCCCGCGTCATCGGCCGCGCATGGGAGAAATCGGGAGTGTAGAGATATTCTCCGTCACCCTCGACCTGCAGCCACACCGCGCCGCTCTTCCCGAAGTCGGGCCCCCATCTCCGGGTCGGACGCCAGTGACTCTGCACGGTCGCGTACGCCACCACGTCTCGTTCGTCGATCGTGATATCGGGTGAGGCGCCCGAGCGGTCGCGGATCCCGAAGTCGTCGAAGTCGAAGTCGGCGACAGCGCGTGGCGCGTACTCCGGTACGACGATCCTCGGGTGCCGTCCCGCCTGGTCCAGGGGCAGGTGATCGCAGACAGCCTCGCCCAGGTCGTACGGTGACACGGTGTGGATCTCGATCGCGTCACTGTCGGGCAACTGCTCTGCGAAGAATCCGAACATCCCTGTCCGCCAGGCGATGAGGCGCACACTGGGGGTGTCCGCGGGGAGGTACTGGACATGTGCCTCGACGCGGATGTCGGCATCGACGTACGCAGCCATGCATTCGACGAACACACTCAGGTCGCCGTTCTTGAACCGGTCGGGCACGGTCCTCTCGTAGGCCGCAGCCTCGTCCTGAGTCGCGAAACGCCCGGGGCGGGTGAACATGAAGGGGTACGGCAGGAAATCCCGGCCGTAGAACTCGCTGATCACCTCGAGGTCCAGGAGTTCCACGGTTCCTACATGGCCGGTCAATATCGTGCTCATGCCACCACCCTCACTCGACCGTTGGCGACCACCCGCGGTGGGCGGGTCACCCTGAGCAGAAGTGCGGTCGCACTCAACTGGTATTCGGCGGCGAGCAGCAACACGATCGAGTCCTTCTTCAGTGCACCGATTTCGGCGAGATACGCGATGCCCTCGGCCTGGGTGCTCACGCCGAGGTAGCCGATGTCCAGATAGTGGCTGTGCAGGGCCTCTGACCACGGCAAGCCCACCGACTTGGACAGCAGGCGATATGGTTCACCGCTGCCCGACCCTGGTGGCACGAAGTGAGTCACGTATTGGGAACTCACTTGCGCCTGCGCCAACGCGCATGTCACCGCTCGGGCGAACATGCGGAACGATGTCCGCGCCGAATCGAGCGTACGGGTGGTGGCGCGTGCGTATGCCCGCCGGAAATCGTCGGCATCAGTCGCTTCCCAGTACGCCTTGCGCGTGCGCCAGTCCTCGCTCAGCTCTGGATAACTCGCGGTTGCGCTGGCCAGTATTCGTCCGAAGCCACCGGTGTGCGACATCACCACCGCGTGGGCGGCGTCGGACATGGGCTCGCCCCCGTATTCTCGGGCGGTGGCGAATCGGTCGCTCCACGACCAATTGTCCGCACCGGTGCATATCGATGGTGCGCCTTCCTCAGTGAGTCGCGAACCGAGGAGCCATGTGGTGAGGCCGCCGGCACAGTTCTGCCTGACCTCGAATGCGTTACCATGCGGACCCACAATGCCATTCTGGATGTGATGGTGGACGGGCCAGCCTTGACTGCCCTGCGGCCCGCTTCCCGCGTGGATCACCCACCGTACTTCTCCCGCTGCGACGTCGGCAGCGGTGAGCGCCGCCTTCCCCGCGGTGACGGCCATGTCGGCCGGTGCGGAGCCGGCGTCCTCGCACACCCCGCGCCACCCGCAATCGGGCAGCACTTCCCCGTCTCGCAGCGGTCGCGGCTGTGACCGCGTGACGGACACCGAACGCAAAGTCACCATCGATCTAGCTCCCTGCCGACGGTTGAATCGGTCTGGTGTCAGATCCACCGCGCGCCACCGGCTGCGGTTGGGAACCGCGCGTTGCGGGCCGTTGCCGCCGGGGCTGGTCACCCTCCTCGAGAGGTGTGCGCTGATCCTCTTGGTCCCCGCCGATCACCGGCACCACGGCATCGACTTCACCGAAGATGTCCTCCCCGTTCTGTCTGCCGCGCAGTGCCTTGTTGGCTTTGTGGTCCTTGTCTGTCTGTCCGCGTTGACCCACACCCGGCGCGCCGCCGCCCATCGGCATGCCGCCGGCGCCCATCGCTCCGGGTGCCGCACCGAGCTGATCGGCCAAACCAGCGCGCGCGACGAGATCGGCCGGCATTCCAACGGGTCCCGCCGACATCGACGCGACCGGAGCGCCGAGAGGAGCGCCTCCCACACGGGGCCCGCCCGCTCCGGCGGCCCCCCCGGGACCACCCCCGGTCGCGGCGAGGTCCGGCCTGCCCGGTGCAGCCGCGGCGGTGTCCGGGTCCGGTAGTCCCGCAAACCCTTTGGGGTCGACACCGGGGGATGCCGGTATCGCGCCATTCGCGGGCTTCTGCGCTGCGCTCATCGCCTGCTTGACCGCGTCGTTGACGGGGCCCAGCGCGCTGCTCAGCGCGGGATTGTTCAACGGGTTCTTCGCAGCACCGGGGGGGCCGCCCGATGCGCCCGCGGGATTGCGGCCGAGACCGGTGCCCGGCGCCAGCGGCCCGTTGTTGAGCAGATCGTCAAGGTTCGGCGGGGGCGGCGGCACGCCGATCGATCCCGGCGGCCTCGGGCCGCTCGGATCACCGACCCCGGAGAGGTCGGTGCCAGGAGGGCGCGGCCCGCCGGGGAGATTGAGACCGGGGCCCGACCCTCCCCCGCCGGCGTTGTTGAGGTCACCCAGGCGCGAGAGGTCCGGGGCGTCGACGCCGTTGGGTCCACCGGTGTTACTGAGACCCAGCCGCGAGAGGTCCGGAAGGTTGGTCCCGTCGGCTCCGCCGAGATTCGACAGATCCGGAAGGTTGGTCCCGTCGGCTCCGCCGAGATTCGACAGATCCGGAAGGTTGGTCCCGTCAGCTCCGCCGAGATTCGACAGATCCGGGAGGTTGGCAGCATCGGGGCCGCCCCGGCCATCGTTCAACAGGTCGCGCAAGTTCGGCGGATCGTCGCCTCCTCCACCCGCGCGCAGGTTGTCGAGATCGGGCGGTGAAGGAGGCGGCGGGGGCGGGAGTTCGTTGAGCTCCGGCTGTTTGCCCGAGGTGAAACCGGGGTTGCTGGCGGCGATCTGTGTGATCATCGGCGCGTAGACGGTGTTCAGTGCGTTCTGCGCGACGGTGCTGTATCCCTGTCTGACCAGATCGGCGTGTCTCGGCCACCGCGCCAGTGAGTCCCGATAGGACGGCTCGATGCCGACGATGTAGTTCTTCGTGGTGGCCATCGTCGTGGCGAACGCCTCGAGCAAGACGCTCAGGGCCGCCGCGCCATTCGCCGCGGCGATCGGTTCCGCGAGCGACTTGGTGACGTTGTCGATCACGGCATCGTGGGTTTCACCCCTCCAGCCGTCGTCGGCCTCCAGTTTCATGAGGTCCTGTTCGAAACGGGTGACGTGGGCGAGCAGATCACTGGCCAGCGAGCGCCACAGGGTGGAGGTGCCCCTCGAGACGTCGTTGTCGACATCACGGAACGCGGCGTACGCCTCCTCGAAGGTCCAGCCCCGGAAGTCCTCCACATGAACGGCACCGGCATCAGCAGGGGCTTTTATGCCCTCGAGCCGCGTTTTCGGGAACTCCAGCTCCTTGATGTCGGGCTCGTCCATGATGGTCCAGTCCGGCGCCGGGATGTTCGTGGTGTCGATTCTGTCACCCCGCGTCCTCCCTCCCCCATGGACGGGCCTGCCACTCGATTGCGCCACCTTCTTGGGGTCTTTGCCCTGCTCCAGCAGGTCGGCCACTTCGTGCCGAGTGTATTGGCGCCCCTTGTCCCCGCCGCCGCTCATTGGAACTCCACTCCTGCTAGCCGGACTTCAGGATGTTGGTGGCCGCTTTCGTGACGACGGCCTCCAGTTCATCGGTGTATTTGATGCATCCCCTGATCGTGTGCCTGAAATTGGCGGCGTCGATCTGCAGGTTTCGCTTGGTTTGCTGCGCCGATGCCAGTCCGCCCACATTGCCGAACTCGCCCATGTTGCCGACGTTGGCTTGTTCCAGCACTGTTTGAAACGACTTCCGGAGGTCGGCGATCAGCTTCAGGTACTCATCGCGGGTCTCCGTCGACAACTTCAGATCGCCGGGCCCACGCTCCGCGTACGTCTTCAGGTTAGCCGTGAAATCACTGATCGCCATTGCCATTCCCTTCTCTCGATACCTGTCCGCCGGAGTCCGGGCCCGCCCGCTGAGCGAGCCCGGACTCCAACGTGGGGCTCAGATCGCGCCCGCGTGTCCGCGATCGAGCGCGTGCATCGCTTCCTGCTTTTCCAGCGCCTCCCTCTGCGCAGTCTGCTCCGCAATCAGCACGTCCTCGAGCTCCACATCGATCTTGGATTGTTTCGCCCGGAGCGCCGTTGCGCCGTCACCCTCGTAGACCTCGCCGAGAAGGGCGAAGACCCTGTTGATGTCGGCCCGCACCTCCTCGATGTTATGGATCTGCCTGCTGATCTCCTCCAGCAGCGCGTTGTTGGCCGCAAAGTCGTACAGAATCCTGCTCATGGTCGTTCCTCCTTATCCCTGGTCCGCGCTGGCGACCGCGTTGATGTGCGAATCACCTTCTGCGACAGTTTGGTCGAGTAAACTGATCAATTGCGTGAAATCCTCACGTCGCTGCTCCGCTGTTTTTCCGTAGAGGGAGGCGGAGTCGCCCTCCCAAAACTTCCTCAACATCTCTTCCTGGCTGTCGGCGATGTGCTTCAACAGGTTCACCGCTTCGTCGCGCGCTTGGTGTACCTGGTCGATCCTGGCCTGAGCCTCCGCGTGGGTGAGTGCCAATGCCATGGGTGCTACCTCTCCTTCTGTGGTGGGTGTGTGGGTTATTCGATCCCTGATATCGGGAAGCGTTTTCCCTCAGACGACTTCCTGTGACCCCGCTGCCTCCCATCGTTGTCCGGCGGCCGCGACCAGCTGGCCGACGGCCTGAGTGAACACATGGTCGGATCCAGGTTTGAGGGTGACCCACAGCTGTCCCGAAGGCGATACGCTCGGTGCACCGACGATGCGACCCTTCGCGGTGTAGAACACCGCCACCGCACCGGGGCCACGGCGGATCCTGCCGTCCTCATCGTCGAGCGCGTAGAACACGATCTCCGCGAATGCCTGGCGGGTGGCCAACGCCGTGCCGAGCAGCAATGCGGCCTTCGGTTCGGCGCCCGCCGCACGAATCCGGTCGGACAGCTCTCTGGCCGAGCGGGTGCCGGACAAGCGCTCGGACAACTCGGGCAACGGTGCACCCACCGTCGAGATCTCGGCCGCCTTGGCCGGCGGCAGTTCGGAGAGCAACACTGCGGCGACATCGGCAATCACGTTCTCGTGGACCAGGATTCGTACCGTGACGTCGTCGCCGACCCGGCGAGCGAGCACACCCAACGATCCTCTCCGGACGACACTCACCCGCGATGTACCGTCCGGTGTGACCAGCCGCATCGCCACTTCCCGTTCCGGACGGTGCAACACCTGCAGCATGGCGTCGAGATCCGGGTGCACCGCACCATCGACGATAAGCTTGCGCGACACCAGGTCCCGGGACGCGCGAGCACGGGCAACCGTGGTGGCCTCGACAGTCGCATGACGATTCCGGACGGCCAGCACGGTGGGCAGGTCGCCGATACCCAACCGGTCGGTGGCCACCAACAGTTCATCCTCGCTCAGTGTCAGCCGGTGCTGCGTCCCGGTGGTCACAACGTCAACCTCTTGTCGACGCCGAGCACCGGTGGCGACACCCAGCGGTCGGAGACCTGTTCGAGGGTGCGCTCGGGCTCGTCGGCATACGCCGGCTCCTGCGGTTCGAGACCGGCGAGGCCGTCCAGGGCCGAGCTGCTCGGCCCCCAGCTGACCTCGGAGACCAAGAACGGAGCGTCGCTCTTTGCGGTGGCAGGCAACCAGGAACCACCGTGATCCAAGAGCCCCGCACCCGGTTCCCCGCCACCCTCGAGTGTTTCGGTCAGGCCAGATGATTCGTGTTCTCGGCTGTTGTCGCCGCGCGCCATACCGGCCATCGGCGCGTAACCGGGACCCATCCCGCCCATGCCCGGCGCGGCACTTCCTCCGGCGTTGGCCGTGCGCAGCGCCTGCGGATCCGCCGTCGACTTCACCTCGCGGACGGCCATCGGCGCGAGCGGTGGCGGTGGTGCGGCCATGCCCGCGCCGGCGCCACCCGCGGCCGCTCCGTCACCCCCGGCTGCCGACTGGGCTTGCCCCTCGGCGGTCAGCGCCGTTGTGGTGCAGACGTCGGGGGGCGGCGCCTGCTCCCACGGCTGCGCCATTGTCTTGCAGGCATCTTCGTACTCGTACATCACCGCCGAGGCAGTCGCCCGGTCCGCCGTGGCCGCCTCGTCGAGTTCGGCGAAGCGTCCGTTGAGGATCGCCCCGTTGTACGCCGCCAACGATGCCATGACGTCGTGGATGGCCCTGGCCTCGACCGCCTCCGCGATACTGGGCATGGCGGAGATGGCGACACTGTTGGCGACGGCAGCGGACTCCGCTTGTTCACCGTTGCCCGCTGCGCTGAGACTCACCGCCTGCAACCACCGCCCGAAGTCCTCGAGTTTGCGCGCCGCGGCGTCCGCGCCTTCGCTGACGAACGCCGTTTTGATCCGCTCGACGATCTTGTCGAACTCCAACGAGATCGAGGTCAGTTCATTGGCCACCCGAACCCAGGCGGCACCAGCCTGGCCGACCGACATCGGCCCGGGTCCGGCGGCCAGGTCACGGGCCAACTGCTCGGTGCTGCGCGATTCCCAGGCCACGTTGGTGAATCCCATGATGTGGCGCTCCTCCTGTCGACAGCGGGGAGATCGTCAGACGACGAAATCCTGCTCCGCGGCCACAACGGCGTCCGTGTGGGCGCGAAGCGTGGCAGCGATCTCCCGCAGTTCTGCCACACCGGCATCGGTGGAGGCCGTGAAGAACTGATGAACTTCGTTCAGCGTTGCCGCCACCCGCTGTGACACCTCGTCGACGCCCGGTGCGGTGACAGCCAGGTTCGGCCCTTCGGCGCGCAGCAGCGTCTCCACTCGGGTCGCCAGATCGTCGAGCTGCGTCGTCGCCTCGATCACTTCGTCGGGTTGCAGCGACAATTCGGCGTTCGTCGGCATGGTTCGACTCCCTTCTAGATTCGTAGTTCGAGGTTGGGGCTGGGGTTGGTGTTACGTTCACCGATCACCGATGGACCGACTGGGCCGAGATCACCGACGATCTCGTCGCCCTGGTCGGAGGTGTGCAGGAACTGAGCCGCGGTGTGACCACCGTCGTTGCCGCCCCGGGCACCGTGCCCCAACGGGGCGCCCATCATCGGCACCCCGCCAGCCCCTGGGGCAGCGGCCCTGGAAGTACTGACTTCGGCCGCAACCGGTGCCGTGTCCGCAACGGTGGGCACCATCGGGGCGACGAGCCGCGGTTGGAGAACACCGCCGAAACCCCCACCGGCGCCACCACCACCTGCACCTGCCCCGCCCTCGGCCCCGGCGTGCTCCTCGTCGCGTTTGTCCTCGTCGCGTTGATCACCTTCGTTGGTGCGGCGTGCCAACGCACCGGCCGCGGTGGGCTGTGGCGCGGTACTCGACGTCGCGGCGCTGGTGGCCGCACCCACGGCCTGCATCACCGGTGACACCGCCGTTGATCCGAGTTGCATCAGCGGCGCGATGCCCGACAGCAATCCGGGACTGGCACCAGCCGCAGTGATCGAACCACCCGTGGCCGCCATCCGCGCTCCGGCCTGAGGCACCGCGGTCACATCGACAGGTGCGCCGGTCGCGGTGACCTGAGCGGCCTGCGCCCCAAGGGTGCTCTGGGTCTCGGCGATGACCTCAGTGGCGCGGGTGACCGCGAGGTTCGCGGCCGCGATCGCCGCGGCGATCCCCCACGGAAAGATGATGTTGATGCCGATGGCGGCGATCGTGGCCGCGAACTCGTTGACGATCTCGATCAGCCGCGCCCGCGACTGGGCGACGGTGGCCGCCGCCGTCGCCAGGTTCTCGCTCAGTTCGGCGGCTTGCCGACCGACCTTGACGCCATCGTCCAGTACCGCGGCCGTCTTGGCCTGAGCTGCGGTGGCCGCGGCCCCGTCCCAGGACTCACCGACGCCCGCGAGTGCTTGCTGAACCGCCTGGCCGGACGACTCCAACGACTGGGTGATGCCGCCCAATATCGCTGTCGGATCCAGGTTTCCGAACTGTCCGGAGCCCAGCGTCGAGAGTGCATCGGTGACCGGCTGGATCAACTGCATCGGGTCGAACGGCGCGGCCGGCGCGACGGGCGGCTCCGGATCCGGATGTTCCGAAGGCCGGCCTTGCGGTTCGGTCGGCTGCGGCGCAGGCGGTGACTTGATCCCCAGTCGGTCGAGGATCTCGCGTACCGGTTGGTTGAGGTAGTCGGTAAGACTCGCGTGCGACGTGTCGACGGCGGGCGGCGTGGTCGGCAACGGCGGCGCCAAGACAAGGGGCGCGGAATGGCCGTCCACATCACGCGGCCCAACGGCAACGCCCACCTGGCTAGGCATTGTCAGCCGCAACGAACGAGGCGGCCGCGGCCTTCGTGGCTCCAGAGATCGCCGCGTGCACAGCACTCACACTCAACGTCGCTGCGAGATTGTTGGCCTGCGCCGGCCCGAACGCGGCGAGGTAGGACACGCCGATCTCACCGAGCGCCGCCGCTGCGGCACTACACATCGCGGCCGAATCCGCGGACCCAGCCGCTCCTATCAGGGCGGCAGCGTCGGCGTTGGCGGCGGCGAACGCCTGCAAACCTGCCGGGACGACCTTGAGCACCATGGGGTCACCTCACTGGACTTCGGTTCTGGCGAACATTTTTCGGCGGCATTGCCTACCTGGAATACGTCGTACGGGCCGCGAAGGTTCACGCGAGTTCGCGGTGGAGATCGTCCGTCGAGATCTGCAGCGTGCGGACCCTTCGTCAGCGCAGTGTCGTAACAGCCAGCGGCAGGCGTGATCCGGCGGCACGGATCTCGATGGTATGGATCTGGGAGACTGGAATCCTGGTGGCGGCGGCGAGGTCCGTTCCCGGATCTTCACCGGGTGCCCAGGACGCCACGGAGACTTCCTCCCCCGCGTTGGTCGTCAGGACCAGATTGTATGTCGTCACCGCGGTGGCCCACGGTTTGGTGTATCGACATTCCCAGTCGAGCCGTGTACCCCAATGCCTTTCGGCTATCGACAAAGATGCGGAGATGCCTTCGCGGACGCCCGGAGCCATCGCCTTCAGCGCTACCTCGGGCACCGGCACTTCCGGCAAGGCAATGTACCCAACGGCGCCGCCGACCGCCATCAGAGCCGCCGCCGATACCAGCCCGGCCGTCCACTTGGTTCGGACCGACCACGTTCGGGGGCACTCCATGGTGATCGTGGTGGTGGCCGGCGCATTCGGTGTGGTCTCCGTGACACGGGGGCGCTCGTCGATCAGCGCGATGGCGTCCTCGTACGGCAGGGCGTTCAGCAGAGCGGGGATCGCCGCGAACTCCTGCAACGCCGCGGCGCAGGCAGGCTCACTGGCAAGGAACTGTTCGAACTCCCATCGCTCCGCTTCGGTGAGCGCTCCGAACAGGTAGGCCGCCTCCCAGTCCGCGATGTTCCCATCGGCGGTCACCGCGTTACTCCCTGCTCCTCCAATGCAGAGCGTAACGCCCGAAGGGCGTAGTGCAGGCGGGATTTCACCGTTCCCAACGGGATTCGCTCACGCTGGGCTATCTCCACCGCGGTCTCACCGAGGTAATGAGCCCTGACGATAACGGTGCGGTGCTCGAGACTGAGGGAACGCAGGGCTTCGGAGACGACGAAGCTGTCCACGATCGGACTGTAGATGTCGGGCCCCTGTTGCTCAGGCACCGTTTCGGTCTGCATCTCTCGTTTGTAGCGACAGCTACGGCGGTCGTCGATGACCAAGTTCTTTGCCACCGTGTGCAACCACGCACGCGCCGACTCGGTCGGGTTGGCGGCGAGGATGCTCGGCCTTTGCCACAACCGAAGAAGCGCCTCCTGGACCACGTCCCGGGCGAACTCACGGTCACCCCTGGTGAGCCGCAGGACATAACGCGTCAGCGCCGGTCCATGTTCGTCGTGGATGACGCGCAGCAGATCAGCGTCCCGTTGCCGACTCGGCGACAGTCCCTCGGTCCAGCTCTCGTTCGCGGTAACGCTCACCCTACTCATCCATCGCGTTCGTCATCGTGACTGCGCTCCAGCAGAGCCTTGCCGCGGCATGCGAGAAATGCTCCACTAAGGCGTTGACCGAGTCCCCCTTTTGTGCATTACGTTCATCCAGAACTGCCGTGCCCAATATCGCCGAACCGGAGTTCCCCATGTCAGGTGAACTGATCGGTCTCCCATATCCGTTGCGTCGAATATGAACGCTTTCAGCAAGATCGCTGGTTCAGTCACGGCGACGGCAGTCCTCGCCGCGACGCCACATCATCTCCCAGCCTTCGGCGACGTACCGACGTTGCAGTACCTCGGGCAGTGGCAGCCGGGCGCCGCGACTGTCGGCGGAACGGTGGTTGGCGGACTTTCGGGGATCAGCTACGACCCACAACGGAACGTGTACTACACGCTCAGCGACGACAGATCCGATCCCGGGAAGGTCCGCTACTACAGCGTGCGACTCGGGCTGTCCGACAATGGTATTGACAATGGTCAGATCGTCTCCACGCACGTGTTGCTCGACAGATCGGGAAGCCCGTTCGGCCCGCACGATCTCGAGGCGAACCCGCCCACGTTCGCCCCTGACGCCGAGGCGATCGCGTTCGACAGCGCACGCCAGCAGGTGTACTGGACGTCTGAAGGTGCCCTCACCGACGGCAGCGACGGCCGGCCGGCCGGTCTGCTGGACCCGTGGATCAGGATCGCGGGCCTCGACGGCGGATACCGCGGCGAGTTCCCGCTGCCGCCGGGCTTCGCGTTCTCGGCGGGCCAGACGAGCGGGCCGAGACCGAACGGTGTGCTCGAGGGGTTGTCGCTGACCCCGGACGGACGTTACCTGTTCGCCGCCATGGAAGGGTCGCTGCATCAGGACGGTCCGACGGCCGATGAAGACCGCGCCGGGCTGGTCCGGATCACCAAGTTCGACGTCGAAACCAGGCAGGCGGTGGCCCAGTACGCCTACCAGGTGGAACGCGCCGCGCCGCGGACGGGTTTCAATGGCGTGTCGGACATCTTGGCATTGTCCGATTCGTCGCTGCTCGTCATCGAACGCGCAGCCAACCTCCCGGAGGCGGTTGCGGTGGCGGTCTACCGCGCGGATGTCGGTTCGGCCAGCGACGTCTCGGCGGTGCCCTCGTTGAGCGGTCAGCCGGTGACGCCGATGCCGAAGTCGCAGGCCGTCGATCTCAACGCGGTTCCCGGCCTGCGGCCGTTGGACAACATCGAGGGAATCACGCTGGGACCCGTTCTGCCCGGCGGCCGCCAATCCGTGGTGATGATCAGCGACGACAACTTCCAGCCGTTCGAGGTGACGCAGTTCCTGGCGTTCGCGCTGTAACCACCGCACTGCCGAGGTAGCAGGAGCCGTCCCGAAACTTTTTCGGACAGCTGAGCGCGACACCTTGTGACGCATTGTCGGCACGATGCCAGCGGGGGATCCCGAAGTAAACCGTTCGGTGTGTGGTTGCCACTGAAACCGTTCGGTTCCAGCGCCAGCGTTCGATTGTCCACCGCGGCACACGGCGTCCGATCGACCGTCCGTCGGCTACCTTGGTGCACTCGGCTGACGTCCACAGTGCCGACCCTCCAGCAAAGATCCACCGCGCGCGTAGCGAAACCCATGGCACAGCGGGGTGGAGCACGTCACACTTAGTTCATGATTTTGTTCCCCCGCCGAACGAACCCGTGATGCCATTTCAGTCGTATCTGTACGTAGCATCCGGACAATCAGGCAGGGAGTGACGTGGATGTTCCCGAGACGGAACGGCGATCCGGCGGGCCCCCGCGCGCCGAGCCAACGCCTCCCCGGCGTGTGGCCGAAGTCGCTGGCGGGTCAGGCCATCGCGCTGCAGATACTGGTGATCGCGTTGATCTTGGTGGTGTGCAGCGTGCTGGCGCTCATCGATGCCCGGCGCGACGGGGACGCCGCGGCCCGCGACCAGGTGCTGGGCATCGCCACCTCGCTGGCCGATTCACCGTCGACCGCACAGGCCATCGAGTCCGGCCGGGCCACCGAGATCCTGCAGCCGGTCGCCGAGGCGGTCCGCAAGAACACCGGCATCGCCTTCATCACGATCATGGCGCCTGACCGGACCCGGTTCACCCACACCGATCCGGCTCAGATCGGCAAGGCCTACATCGGCACCATCGAACCGGCTCTGCGCGGTGAAACGTTCACCGAGGTCTACACCGGCACGCTCGGCCCGTCCATCCGGGCGGCGGTTCCAGTGCGCAATTCCTCCGGAGACATCGTCGGCGTGGTGGCCGCCGGCATCCTGCAGGACAGCCTGGCCACCCGGTGGCGCGGGCAGTGGCCGGTCATCGCCGCGGTCGGCCTGGGCGCTCTGGCGGTGTCGTTGGTCGGCGTGTGGGCCATCCGGCGGCGGCTGCTGCGCCAGACCCATGGGCTGCGGCCCGACGAGCTGCGGGTGATGTACGAACACCACGACGCGATCCTGCACTCTGTCTCCGAGGGGCTGATCGTGCTGGACCGCACCGGCGTCGCGTTGGTCAACGACGAGGCCCGCCGCCTACTGTCCCTTCCCGCCGGAGTGGTCGACAGGGCCGACCTGCCGGAGTTCCTGCGCACCTACGACCCCGGCGCGCGAGACGAGATCCACCTGACCGATGACCGGGTACTGGTGGTCAACCGTTCGCCCGTGCACGATCTGGCCGGCAGCAACGGCTCCGAAGTGGTGACCATCCGGGATCACACCGAACTGCAAGGCACCCTGGGGGAGCTCAACTCGCTGAAGATACTCACCGACTCGCTGCGCGCCCAGGCCCACGAAGCCGCCAACAAGCTGCACACCATCGTGACGATGGTGGAGATGGGCCGCGCCGAGGACGCCGTCAGGTTCGCCACCGCCGACCTGGCGCTGTCGCAGCAACTCGTGGACCGATTGTCCGGCGCGGTGGGTGAACCCGCGCTGGTGGCCCTGCTGCTGGGCAAGGCCGCCCAGGCCGACGAGCGGGGCATCCAGTTGACCGTCACCGAGGACACCCAACTGCCCTCCGATGATCTGTTGCTGACGGGTCAGGAGATGGTCACCGTCCTGGGCAACCTGATCGACAACGCCATGGACGCCTGCGACAAGACCAACCCCTGGGTGGAGGTCACCGTGAACCAGACCGACGGCCGGCTCCTGATCCGGGTAGCTGACAGCGGAGAAGGCCTGGACCCCAAGAGTTTCCAGAGAGCGATGCGGCGAGGATATTCGACCAAACGGAACGCCGAGAACGGCAAACACGGGCTCGGACTGGCCCTGGTGGCGCAGGTCATCAGTCGGCACGGCGGCGTGCTGACCGCCGACGTGACGTACGGGTCTGTGGTGACGGCGACGGTGAGCGCGCCGTGATCACCGTCTTGATCGTCGAGGACGAACCACTGATCGCCGAGGCGCATCGCACGTATCTCGCTCGGATACCCGGCTTTTCGGTCACGGCGGTGGCCCACACCGCTCGAGACGCGATGCGCGCGGCCACCGAGGCCGCGACCACGGACGCCCCGATCGACCTGGTGCTGCTCGACATCGGCCTGCCCGACGCCAACGGCATCGCGCTGGCGTCGGCGCTGTCCGGCGTACAACCGATTCCGGACATCATCGCGATCACCTCCGAGCGGGATCTCGAGATGGTGCGCGCCGCAGTGGGACACGGTGCGCTGGCTTATTTGTTGAAGCCGTTCACGTTCGCTGCGTTCCGTGACCGGCTGCAGCGCTACCAGCGCTACCGTCAGGCGCTGCCCGCAGGCATCGAAGCGGCCAGCCAGGCCGAAGTCGATCGTGCGCTCGCCGAACTGCGCACCGGGTCGGAGAAGGCAGCGACCCCCAAAGGGGTGGCACCGGGTACCAACGATGAAATCGCCCGCGCAGTACGCGATTTCACCGACAACCCGGACGGAGCGACGGCCGACGAGGTGGCCAAGACGGTCGGGGTCTCCCGGGTGACGGCGTGGCGGTATCTGGAGCGGCTCGCCGAGGAAGGCACCGTGGACCGGCACACCGACTACGGCAAGGCCGGTCGGCCCAAGGCTCGCTACCGGTGGCGCGACCGCCGCTAGACGGCGGCCGGCTGCAGGGCCCGGGGCACGCTCAGCGGGATCGGGTCGGTCGCCAGGAACTGCGAGTACATCATCTCGATCGTCGACTCCACCGAGAACACGGTGACCGCGCCGGTGTAGTCGGCGATGAACAGCCCGCAGCCGTCGGCACCCACCGCCACGCAGGACGGCCGCGTCCCGATGGACAGCGAGTCGACGACCTCGAGGGTCAGCGTGCACACGACGGCGACGTGGTCGTAGTCGACGACGTAGGCGCGGGCGCGGTCCGGGCTCATCACCAGCTGGGTGGGGGCGCCGCCGAGCTCGACGGTGCCGGTGATCCGGGCCGCGGCCAGGTCGATGACGTGGACGGCACCGCCGACGGCGCGATCCGAGGTCAGCACGTGGACGGTGCCGCCGGCGTTGGCGATGTCGCGGATCGGCGAGCCGACCGCGATGACGCGGGCGACCTGGGCGGTCTCGGTGTCGATGACCACCAGTCGGCTGCCGCTGGCGTCGGTGACCCCGGCATAGAGGCTCTTGCCGGTGGGGTCGACGCTCAGCGCGTCGATGGTGGCGGCCGGGCCGTAGCCCACCTCGATGGTGCCCATCCGCTCGGCCACGGTGTCGAGCACGGCGACGTCGACCTGGTCGGATGCGGTGCGTGCGGCGTAGACCCGCTTGCCGTCCGGGCTGACCGCGAGCGCGGTGATGCCGAAGGCCACCGGATGGACCGCAAGGACCTCACGGGCGTCCAGGTCGATGACCGACAGCGCGTCGGTGCCCTCGGACGTCGTCGCCACATAGGCCCGGTCCTCGGCGGCGACGACGGCGACCGGTTCGCCCGGGACGGCGATACCGGCGCCCGCCAGGCCGCTCGTCGGGTCGAGCACGGTGACGGTGGCGCACACCGGGCTCGCCACGACGACGGCGGTGCTGCCCGCGGCGAGGTCACCGATCGGGCCGCGGCCGACGGCGACACGACGATCGAGATTCACCGAGCCGTCCGCGGAAAGGGACAGCGCTTGCCCGCCCGCCCCGGGGGCCGGACCAGCGCTGCGAGCCGGCCGGCTCCTGGGCACGAAAAAGTTTGCCATGTGTCGCGATACCTCCGCCGGTTGAGCTGAACCGGCACTCGATTCACTGTCTCGGCACCCTTGCGGGCGTCGTTGAAATCGAGTCTAGCGACGGAATCCGACAGGCGATCCGGCCGAAAGTCCGGCTAGTCACACCCGCCACAGCGCCTCTCAGGAGGTGCTTAGGAAACTCTTCGTTATGAGGTTGTTATCTTTCGCTAGCAAGGTCGAAACACCATGTGAACTGTGCCGAAACAGGTGTCAGCAACCCCTCTGCGGCACTGTGACGAAAACGCAGCGATAACGCTCTCTTAGGTTTGCCCGCGAAATTGAGCGCTAAATCACATGCCGACACGTCAGCAAACGCCGGACATCCCCCGGCTGGGACCCTGACGTCGCGGGCGGCCACGCCGCCCGACCAGGCCCGGAGTTCGCTGGGGTCTATCTCACGCCGGCTCGGCGCCCCGCAGGGAGGAGACCTGCACCTGCGGGATCAAGCCTTCGGGGTCACACAGCGCCAGGACGCGGGCCACCCCGGCGCTGGGCACCACACACCACTGCGCCCCCTCCCGAAGCAGATGCGCGCTGATCGCGTACAGCGCGGACACCCCGTCGAACGCCATGAACGCGACCTCGGAGAGGTCGAGGACGACGGACGAGCACGAGTCCGCGGCCTCACGCACCGTGTGCGCGAACTCTCTGACGTTCGCGGCGTCGACGTCGCCGCGTACCGCGATGGTGGCCTCCGGGCCGGCCGTTCCGGTCCGGGTGCGACACGACACGGTCAGCGCTCTCGGCGTGCTCCCGCCCGGCCGGTCGCCGACCGGCGGGTGCGGGAACGGGGTGACGGTCATCGCCGGGGAACCACCCGACCGCTGCTACTGCTCGGCCTTCTGCCGGGCCTCGCTGGCCTTGGCCGCCGCGCGGGCGCTCTCGGCTTCGGCTTCCTTCCTGGCCGCCTCGCGCTGCGCATCCGCCTTGTCCTGCTGGGCCTCGCCCTCGCGCTGCAGATCGTCACGGCCGGTCACGACACCGATGACTTCCTTGGCCTTGCCCTTGGCGCCTTCGACGACGCCCTTGACGGCTTCTTCTGGACCCGAGTTGTTCTCGCCCACGACGCGTCCTTCCCTCAGCGTTTCGCGCGGCGCCCGACGCTCAGCGAACCGACTGTTCCCCGGGCCGGAAAAATCCAAACATGTCGAATCAGGCACGCGCGGGCGTCGAATCAGGCACCGGCACCGTGCGGCACCGGTGGGCGCTCGACTTCGCCGAACTCGGCCAGGGCAACCTCGAGGGTGGGGAACACATCGATGACGTCGGCGATGCCGGTGATCTTCAGTGGACGGCTGGTGGCCGGACCGTCGGCGACGACGGCGAACCTGGTGTCGGCTCCGGCCTGGTCGTGGGTGATGATCAGCACCTGCATGCCGGCGGAGGCCAGGAACTCGACGTCGGTGAGGTCGACGATCACGCCACGCGGCCTGCGGGCCAGCGCCGCGGCGACGACCTGGTGGAACTGCGGTGCGGTCAGCATGTCGACGGCACCTTCGGCGGCGACGACGACCACGTCGTCGACGGCACGATCGGTGAATTGCTGCACGTGAAGGCCTCGTCTCATTGGGCGCGTCCGGTACCGGTCGCACATGATGTTGAGGCTGCAGTCTGAACCCAACACGTTGTCGTTGCTGACAACCACCTACAGGCTATCGGACTCGGCGCCGATAAGCGCCATCTCCGCTTGGCTCACGCGTTCCGACCCAACGGCAGCGTCGACGCGCTCGGTAAATAACGGGCGGGACGTGCGGCGCCAGCTACCATCCGCACAGGTAGCCCACAGGGAGGTCACATGATCAGCCGGTACGTTCGTCGGTCGGCCGTCGGCGCGGCCGCCGCGATCTCCACGGCGGTGCTCTCGGGGGCGTTGACCGCCGGTGTGCCGAGCGCCCACGCCACCGAAGCCGACGACCAATTCCTTTCGCTGGTGGCCGATCTCGGCCTGGAATTCGCCACCCCCGACGCGGCGATCGAGGCGGGCAACAACGTCTGCGACATCGTCGCCGAGGGCAGCGCCAACAACGTCGCTCCCGCGGAGATCCGCGGCAGCATCATCAACGCCCTGCTGGCCGAGGGACTGGCCGCCCCCGCGGCGGCGCAGCTGATGACGGGCGCGGTCAACGCGTTCTGCCCGGAGTACACCGCCGTCGTGAGCGGCTGACGCCGCCACCGCGTCCCCGGACCGCCCGTCCTGCGCAGATAACGGCTGCGCGTCATCTCCGCGAACCTCCCATCGGGTGTCCCCATGCGGCGTTAGCGTGGCAGTCGCCGGCTGTCCGTATCGCCAGAGTCCACGCGGGAGGCAACCATGCGCGTCCATCGGTCACGCTCCGTCCACCCAGGCCGATTCCGGCTCGCGGCTGCACTGGCCGTCGCGTTGTCGACGCTGCTGGGCGTCGGTTTGATGTCGGCGGCGATCGCATCAGCGCAGGACGAGAACTACGTCATCGCCACCGACACCACGTTCGCACCGTTCGAATTCCAGGACGTCAACGGCAATTTCGTCGGGATCGACATGGATCTGATCCGGGCCATCGCCGAGGACCAGGGCTTCACCGTCGACATCAAGCCGCTGGGTTTCGACGCGGCACTGCAAGCGGTGCAGGCCAATCAGGTCGACGGCGTCATTGCCGGCATGTCGATCACCGACGAACGCAGGCAGGTGTTCGACTTCTCGGACCCTTACTTCGAATCCGGCGTACAGATGGCCGTATTGGCCTCCAACGACGACATCAAATCCTACGAGGACCTGCGGGGCGAACGGGTGTCGGTCAAGAACGGCACCCAGGGATCGGACTTCGCCAACTCGATCAAGGACAAGTACGGCTTCGAGGTCGTCTCGTTCGCCGACTCGTCGACCATGTTCGACGAGGTGAAAACCGGCAACTCGGCAGCGGTTTTCGAGGACTATCCGGTGCTGCTCTACGGCATCGCGCAGGGCAACGGCTTCAAGACGGTCACCCCCAAGGAGGACCCGACCGGCTACGGTTTCGCTGTCAACAAGGGCCAGAACGCCGAACTGCTGCGCAAGTTCAACGAAGGGCTGAAGAACCTCGAGGAATCGGGCCGCTACGACGAGATCATCAACAGCTACCTCGGCGAGGAGGCGACCACCGACGACAACTCGTTCCTCGGGCTCATCAAGAGCACCTTCCCGATCCTGCTGGAAGGACTGAAGATGACGGTCATCCTGACCGTCGTCTCGATCGCCATCGCGCTGGTACTCGGGGTGCTGTTCGGCCTGATGCGAGTCTCCCGGGCGATCTGGCTGCGGGCCATCGGCACCACCTTCGTCGACATCTTCCGTGGCACACCGCTTCTGGTGCAGGCCTTCTTCATCTACTTCGGTGTGCCCTCGGCACTGGGCTTCCAGATGTCGGCCTTGACCGCGGGAATCATCACGCTGTCCCTGAACGCCGGCGCCTACATGACCGAGATCGTGCGCGGCGGGATACTCTCCGTCGACAAGGGCCAGATGGAGGCCGCCCGCAGCCTGGGCATCGGTTACCTGCCGACTATGCGTAAAGTCATTCTGCCACAAGCGATCCGGACGATGATCCCGTCGTACATCAACCAGTTCGTGATCACGCTGAAGGACACCTCGATCCTGTCGGTGATCGGCATCGCCGAGCTGACCCAGACCGGCCGGATCATCATCGCCGGTAACTACCAGTCGTTCAAGATGTGGCTGATCATCGGCATCATCTACTTCGTGGTCATCATGGCGCTGACCAAACTGTCCGACCGAGTCGAGAAGAGGCTGGTGAAATGACCGAACTCGTTCCCGAGTCCGCGGCGGCCGGACCGGAGGGCACCGTCAAGATCCGCATCGAAGGGCTCAAGAAGTCCTTCGGCGACCTCGAGGTGCTCAAGGGGATCGACACGACGATCAGCCAGGGTGAGGTGGTCTGCGTCATCGGCCCGTCGGGGTCGGGCAAGTCGACGTTCCTGCGCTGCCTCAACAAGCTGGAGGACATCACCGAGGGCAAGGTCACCGTCGACGAGTTCGATCTGACCGACCCGAAGGTCGACCTGGACAAGGTGCGCCAGCACATCGGCATGGTGTTCCAGCACTTCAACCTGTTCCCGCACATGACGGTTCTGGAAAACGTCACGCTGGCACCGCTTCTGACCAAGAAGATGGACAAGACCGCCGCGGAGAAGAAGGCGCTGGAGCTGCTCGAGCAGGTCGGCCTGGCCGAGAAGGCGCAGGTCAAGCCCGCCACGCTCTCGGGTGGCCAGAAGCAGCGGGTGGCCATCGCGCGGGCGCTGGCGATGAATCCGTCGATCATGCTCTTCGACGAGGCCACCAGCGCGCTGGACCCGGAGATGGTCGGCGATGTGCTCGCGGTGCTGCGCGCGCTGGCCGAGGGCGGGATGACGATGGTGGTGGTCACCCACGAGATGGGCTTCGCCCGCGAGGTCGCCTCCCGGGTCATCTTCATGGCCGACGGCTACATCGTCGAGGACGCCGCCCCGGCCGAATTGTTCGACAACCCCAAGCATCCGCGGCTCCAGGACTTCCTCTCCAAGGTGCTGTAAGGGGCGCCCTGAGCGGCGCTGACGGGCCCTCCCCCGGGCCTCTCCCCCGGGTTCTGACCCTGCTCGACCGGGTACTCAGAACACCCCGGTTTCTCCATGGAATCTCCACGCAAGCTCCAAGCGTTGCACCAGGCACGGCGCGACCATGGTTTCACCGGGTCACGACCGTGGCTCACCTACCACAGGGAGAACCAATCATGAAGAAGTACATCGCCGCCGGCCTCCTGCCTCTGGGTGCAGTGCTGGCGTTCGCTGCTCCGGCACAGGCCGAATCGGCGGCTTCGACCATCAACGGGCTGCGGGCACAGGGCTTCGACGTCCGCATCAGCAAGGTCGGGAACGCGCCGCTGGACCAGTGCTCGGTCGTCAGCGTGCGCAACTCGCCCAACGCCAGGCAGTTCTTCCCGGTGGACGACGACGACATCAACGTGTTCACCGTCGTCCCCAAGCCGAAGGTCACCGTGGCACTGAACTGCTCGCGCTGAGTGCGCGACCGGCGGCTAAGTTGGGGAGCCGTGTCCGAAGCCGCCCCAACACCGTCGTACCCCCGGGGGATGGCACTCCTGGTGGCCGGGGCGTTGTTCATGGAGATCCTGGACGCCACGATCATCGTCCCGGCCATCCCGGCGATCGCCGACTCGTTCGGCGTCGCGCCGGTCGACGTCAACCTCGCGATCTCGGCCTACCTGGTGACCGTCGCCGTGTTGATCCCCGCCAGCGGTTGGATCGCCGACCGCTTCGGCATCCGGCCGGTGTTCCTGGCGTCGATCGTGGTGTTCACGATCGCCTCGGTCGGGTGTGCGCTGAGCGCATCGTTGCCGATGCTGGTGGGGATGCGGGTCCTGCAAGGTGTCGGCGGCGCGATGATGGTGCCCGTGGGCAGGCTGGCGGTACTGCGCTATAGCGCGAAATCCGATTTGGTGCGGGTCATCGCGCTGCTGACGTGGCCCGCCCTGGTCGCGCCCGTGGTGGCACCGGTGCTCGGCGGCGCGATCGCCACGCTGGGGTCGTGGCAGTGGATCTTCTTCGTCAACATCCCGATCGGCCTCGTCGGATTCCTGGTGGCCCTCAAGCTGATTCGGGGTGGTCCGGCGCCATCGACGCAGCCGTTCGACGGACGCGGCCTGCTGCTGCTGGGCACCGGGATCGCCGCGGCGCTGATCGCGCTGGAACACATCCGGGTCACCGGGACCGACTGGACGCTGGTGGTGTCCGGAGTGCTGGCCGCGGTCGGCTTGCTGGGCTTGGGGGTGTGGCATCTGCGGCGCACCGCCTCACCTCTGGTGGAGCTGGCGGTGCTGCGGGTGCGCACGCTGCGCATCACGGTCTCGGGCGGGTCGCTGTACCGGATGGTCATCACCGGGGTGCCCTTCCTGCTGCCGCTGCTGTTCCAGTTGGAGTTCGGGTGGTCGGCCTTCCACGCCGGCCTGATGGTGGCCGCGCTGTTCATCGGCAACCTGACGATCAAGCCGATCACCACACCGTTGATGCGCCGGTTCGGCATCAAGCGGGTGCTGCTCGTCAACGCCGTGCTCTCGGTCGGCTGGTTCGGGGTGCTCGCCCTGCTGCAGCCGCAGACCCCGGCCGCGGTGATCGCGGCGGTGCTCTACGTCAGCGGGGCGCTGCGGTCCATCGGGTTCACCGCCTATAACAGCCTGGCGTTCGCCGACGTCGACGGCGCCGATCTCACGCACGCCAACACGTTGAACGCCGCCGTCCAGGAACTCGCGGGCGGTCTCGGCATCGCGGTGGCCGCGCTGCTGGTGACCGTGCTCGGGTCCTATCCGCTGGCGTTCGTCGCGCTGGGCGGCCTGCTGACCCTGACCCTGGTGGAGACGCTACGGCTGCCGGGCAGCGCCGGCGCCCACGTCAGCGGGCGGCGCTGATCCGCGACACGCGGTGTTTCTTGCGCGCGCCTCCCACCCAAGTCTCGACCTTCACTTTAGCCTTGGGGGCCGTGACCACACTGCTCGAGCCGTCGCTGGCGGAACTGGATTTCGAGCCTGACATCCTGTGCAGCAGCCGTAATTTCTGCGGCCCGCTCACTCACCCGGCGTTGTGGTGGGTCACGCTGTCGTGTGGCTGCCCGTACCCGATGTGCCAGCGGGCGCTGCGCATCGCCAACGTGCGGCTGAAGATCCGGCCGCTGACGTGCCGCCGGTGCGCGACCGAACAGATCTCGATCCGGGGCGTCACCCGGATCTGACGTCGACGACGCCGCCGCACGGCCAGCGATTGCCCCGGTCTGCCCGGCGACGGCGGTGAGGTCCGTCACGCCCGTGAGGAAACACGACAGCACGACATCAAGTGCGGTGCTGCCCTACGGGCCGTTCGGCCGTTCCGACCCCGCCTGACCCCGGGCCGTCACCCGCTGCGGTCGAGAAGTGATGCGGGACAGGTTGGTTCACGCTTCCGCCGGCCGGCGACACACCACCCTCCGGCTGTCGTGACGGCGGCACGGTCGGGGCCGGCGTGGGCCCTGCCCCCGTTCCACGTAGCAGCGGTATTACACCGCTGTTTCGCCAGCCCGTCCGACGGGCCGAACCTTACCGGCAATCTGGCTAACCCAATTTCCAGTTTTTGCTATTGCTTTTGCAAAGAGGGATTAATCTCCGTCGCATGAGGGGAACATCATCGGGGGACCTTTTGCTGAAACTCATCACGCACGCGATCCTGGCCGCAGGATTCGTTGTCGCACTGTCGATCTGCCTGTTGATCGGCGGTAGCTCGGGCCAGGCGCGAGCCGATACGTCCACCGATTCGGAGCCCAACCGGTCGAATGAAACATCTGCTAGCAGTGACACCGACAATGCAAGCAGCGCGCAGCCGCCGGCAAACTCGTCATCATCGTTCGATTCCAGCAAAGTCGATACCGATGCGACTTCTTTCGCTAGCTCTACGAATTCAAAAGATGACTCCGAGAGCGAAAACGACACCCCGTCGGAGGAGGACCCGGCCGACCCCGGCGGCGACGCCGGGGCAAGCATCGAGGACGACGCCGGAAACACCGCCGAGAACACCGCGGACGCCGGCGACGCACCCGCCGACCACGCCGGCCCGGGGCCGGAGGACGCCACCGACCCGTCCGAGCCCACCGACCCGTCCGAGCCCACCGACCCGTCCGAGCCGGCATACCCGTCCGGGCCGGCGGACCCACCCGCCGACGTCGAGGGGGCCGACGCCGAGGGGGCCGGGGAGGACGAGGTGAGCACCACGCCCGCGGCCGTCCAGAAGTCGACCGTGTCGGCGCAGCAGCGCTCCGCCGCGGTCACCACCGCCGCGCCCGCGAAGCCCACGTCGTTCTTCGCGTGGATCCAACGGACCTTCTTCAACAAGACCCCCACCGTCTCGGTCGACCCCGACACCACCACCCACGCCGACGGCACCATCACCGGGCGGGTGATCGGTTACGACGCCGACGGTGACGTCCTCGTCTACACCGCCACCAGGCCCGTCAACGGCGGCACCGTGACCATCGCAGCCGACGGCACCTTCGTGTTCCGGCCGTCGGCCTCGACATCGGCGCTGGACACCGCCGATCTGTTCACCGTCACCGTCAGCGACGACGCGCCGATCAACGGCTGGCGGGTACACGGGTTGATGGGCTTCCTGGTCGCGGGCTGGGGTTCCACTGCCAGCACCAACGTCGCGGTCGGCAACTCGACCACCGCGGGGACCCGCTACGGATGGCGCAACCCGCGCGAGACCCGCTTCCTCAACGCCGGCGTGCTGGCCGCCAACGGGTGGAGCATCTACGACTCCGCCGGGCACAACGGCTGGGGCCGGCGCACCCCGTCGGCGGTGTCGTTCGTCGACAACGTCATGGTGATCACCGGCGACGCGGCGGGCAACACCGCCGGGATGTCGTGGGACGTCGGTCAGATGTACGGCGCCTGGGAGATCCGGATGCGGGTTCCCGAGGGCGCCGCCGACTACCACGCGGTGGCGCTGCTGTGGCCGGATGCCGAAAATTGGCCGGTGGGAGGCGAGATCGACTTCGTCGAGATCATGGGCGATTCGACCCGGCAGCATGTGGGCCACTTCCTGCACTACTCGTCGCAGAACCTGACCAAGAGTGGGTCCACCAAGGTCGACGCCACCCAGTGGCACAACTACGCCATCAGCTGGACCCCGCAGGCCATCACGATCTACGTCGACGGCAACCCGGTGTTCCAGTCCACCGACACCCGGCAATTCCCGCCCGGACCGATGCACCTCGCCCTGCAGCTGGATGCCTCGGAGAAGCGGCCGCCGAACCTCAGCGGCGGCGCGCAGATGATGGTGGCCTGGGTGCGCCAGTACACGCTGAGCCAGATCAGCTGAGCGGCAACGGGTTACCCGCCGGTGTCCTTCACCAGCACGGCTCGGGTGTAGAGCAGGTGGAACCCGTGCCGCTGGACGTTCTTGTGGGAGGTCGACCCCGGTGCGGTGGTGACCACCGCGAGGTCGCAGCGGTCGGCCGCGTCGCGCAACCGGGTCGCCAGTAGGGCGGCCTGTACCCCGCGGCGCCGGAACGCCGGCACGGTGGCGGCACCGGTGAGTTGGGCGATGCCGCGGGTGAGCCGCATGCTGCCACCGCCGGCGATCGCGCCGTCACAGGTGGCCAGGTACGGGGTGACACCGGCGCGCTCGAAGTCGCGTTCGGCGCGGGCGACGACGTCGCGCGGGAACTCTTCGTGGGTGGGCACCCCGACGTCATCGGGCTGGGAGAAGCCCTCGACCAGCGCATCGACCCAGGCGTCGATTTCGCCGGCGCCACCCGGGCGCACGTCGATTCCTCTCGGCGGCACCGGGTCGGTGTCGCCGGGCAGTGGGTGGCCCAACACGTTCTCGAATCCGACGAGCCGGTACCCCCGGCCGGTGAGCATCGCGCCGACATC
Organism: Mycolicibacterium sp.; assembly: GCA_050250295.1. Classification (GTDB taxonomy): domain Bacteria; phylum Actinomycetota; class Actinomycetes; order Mycobacteriales; family Mycobacteriaceae; genus Mycobacterium. Next base: position 25,542 of record JBFWOX010000021.1, on the reverse strand, counting down.
CGGATCGGCCAACGTCGACAACTCGACCTGCACGGGCGCGCCGATGCCCGCCAGGGTGTGCTCGACCTCGGCCAGGACGTCAGGTTGGGGCACGCCGCCGAAGCCGAGCCCTACGACCTTGTTCATCGGTGAGCCGTCCTCGGCCGCACACGCGAAGCCGCCCGCGATCGGGATGACCAGACCGCGCGCGCCCCGGCCCCGGGCTGCTTCGGTGGCGGCGACGATCAACTCGGCCTCGGCGGCCTCGATGCGTGCGGCCAGGTCCGTGCCGCAGAACAACGGGTTCGACACGGAGCGCGATTATGCCGCCCTGTGCGCGTGCCGCGCCACGGAGTTTCGGCCGCGCCCGAACGGAGAATCCCAGCCGTCGTGGAACAGAACAGCACTCCCCCGCCCACTCCGAAGGACGCCACGAAGGCCACCGAGGAGCAGCGCGAGCTGCAGGACAAACTGGAGCGTCAGGACGAGGACCCCGACGCCCCGGCACGATCGCAGACCCATCGGCAGATCCCCGACGAGAGCTAGTGTCGCGAGGACTCGATTCGGTCTCGACGCCGAATAAATGGAGTTTGCTCTTCGCCCACTGATAAACGTAGCTGCTTTCCCCGTGGCATGAGTGGCCGCGGATTCCGCACGGGAATTGAGCCAGCTTTCCGGTTTCGATCGCTCCGTCGGACTGGTGCCACACCGGGCACCCGAGTCGCTCTGGTCCCCACTACCCTCCGCCGTGTCCTCCGAAGGCCCGATGCCGGCCCACTTCGCGGCTATTTCCCTAATTCGGCTGCTGATCGAATTTCACAATTGTAATTCGCGGTATCTCAATTTCACTTCTGATAATTTGCCGTCTACCATTTCGGAGAAATAACGACGGGTGCGGCGTCGAGGGCGTACCGTTACGCCATCACCGACGCAGGGGGAGGAGCCGACATGCGCGGCAAGATCATTCTTTCGGCGGTCGCCGTCGGCGCCGGCCTGGCGGCGGGCACGGCCGCACCGGCTGTCGCGGACACCATGGACGACGTCTTCATCAGCGTGCTCGAGGACGAGGGTGTGCCGTTCTCGACCGCGGACAACGCCATCGCCCTGGCCCACGCGGTGTGCGAGTACGTGGCCGCCGGCCAGCCCGAAGAACAGGTCGCGGTGGAGATCAGCGGTCCGGCCGGATGGTCGGTCACGCAGAGCGGATTCTTCGTCGGCGCCGCGACGCAGACCTACTGCCCGACGTAGCCCCCGGGTGGCACCCGGCCTCACAACCCGCAGATGGTGCATGGGGGCACATCTGCGGGTTGTGCTGTGTGGGTCGTGTTGTGCGGGCGGGGTCACGACCCCACCGGCAGGCGCTCGCGCAGGCTGTCGTAGATCGGCGGTGACCTGAAGAGCTCGGCGGTCAGTACCGCGGCGGCGGTGGCCGCGAGCATCGGTACCGCCACCGCGGTGGTGGCGGTCATCTCGAGGACGACGACGATCGCGGTGAGCGGGGCCCGCACCGTCGCCCCGAAGAAGGCGGCCATCCCGACGATTGCCATCGGCACGGCCAACGCCGCGTCGGCACCGGGCCACACCACGGTCAACCCGCCGACGAACAGCACCGCCCACAGCGCGCCGACCGCCAACAGCGGGGCGAACAGGCCGCCGGGCACCGCGGCTGCATACGACAGCGGCCCGGCGATCAGACGCACCACCAGATAGCCGAACACCGCGAGCAGCGCGATGCCCTGCCCACCGACGATCATCTGGGTCAGCGCGTCGCCGCCGCCCACCGCCAACGGGTCGGCGAACAGCACCAGCCCGATCGCGGCGCCGATGAGCGTCGCCTTGAGCACGGGGGGAATCCGGCTGACGGCGGCGACGAGGTCGAGAAGGGCCAGCACCAGCCGGTTGTAGAGCACGCCGAGACATCCTGTCAGCACCCCGAATACGACGAAGAGGGGCAGGTAGGCCAGCGCGGGGCTGTCGAAAGGGGCGACCGCGAAGTCGGGGTGGTTCCCGTTGATCAGCCGCGAACATCCGACGGCGGTGGCCGCCGCCAGCACGGTGGCCAACACGGTCTTCAACCGGACCGACTTGGCGACCTCTTCGACAGTGAACAACACGCCGCCGACGGGCGCGTTGAACGCGACGGCCAGCCCGGCACCACTGACCGCCGACTGCATCATCCGGATGTCGGTGTCCCCCAATCGAACCCGGCGCGCGGCCTCGGCGCCGACCGCGGCACCCATGTGCACCGTCGGGCCCTCGCGGCCGAGCACCAACCCGGACCCGATGGCCAGCAGTCCCCCGATGAACTTGACCGGCACCAGCGTGATCACCGGCGGCCGGGCCGCCCCGCGGTGCACCGCCTCCACGTGCTGGATACCGCTGCCGGCGGCCAGCGGCATCCGCCGCACGATCAGCGCCGCCAGCGTCGCGCCCGTCGCGGCCACCGCCATCGGCACCAGCCAGCCCGGCCCCGGAAGTTGCTCTGCCCACTCGACCAGCCTGGCGCGCAACGAGTCCGCTTCGCGCAGGGACCAGCGGAACACCCCGCCGATGAGGCCGATCGCCACCCCGGCGACCAGGGCCGCGACGCAGACGAGCACCACGTGCGATCGATCTTGTCCGGCGGCCGGTTCCGTCATCGCGTGTCAGTCTTGCAGATGAATCGGGCGCTCACCGCGCACCCGCGCGGCCGCGAAATGGACGGGTGTTCAGACCCGCAGCGCGGTGAACGGTTCGAACGGCAGATTGCGCGCGACGAACCAGATCGAGACCGCGACCAGCGTCACGGTGGCCGCCCAGCGGTGGTGCTGCCAGCCCACGGCGGGGCGCCGGGTGATGCGGCCATAGCACCAGCGCAGGTAGGCGACGGTCAAGAAACCCAGCGCGACAACGGCGAGCGCGTTGAACCGAACCGCCGAGGCGAGGTCGGCGTGCAGCAGAGAATAGATCATCCGCAGCGTGCCACAGCCCGGACAGGCAATGCCGAGAAGGGTTTTCGTCGGGCAGACCGGCAGCAGGCCGCCCGGCGTGGTGGGGTCGGCGACCCAGATGGCGGCGCACGCGCCCGCCGCCAGGGCGCCCACCAGGAGTGGACCGCCGAGGCGGACGGGCGTGGGGTGCCGAACGGACAAGGACCTCAGTAGGTCGTCGTCTCGAAGTCCATGCTGACCGCACCGACGGCGATGAGGATGCCGTAGATGATCGCCACGACAATGCCGGCCACCGCGCTCCAGATCGCCCACTTCTTGGCGGCGTCGGAAGCGGCCTGTGCATCGGCGTAGCGGCCCTGCGCCCACAGACCGTTGACCTGGCTCGCCTTGACGATCGAGACGACCCCGAAGGGAAGGCAGCAGAACAGCGTGGTCAGGATGGCGAACACCAGATAGGTGCTCGGCTGAGCTGCGCCCTGCGGCTGCGGAGGCGGATAGCTGCCGGGCGGCGGTGGTTGTGTCATCGCGGGACTTCCTCTGAGACCGATAGTTCGGAAAAGCGCTGCTTACGGTACCGGAGAGTGGTCACCAAAACCGGCAAAACAAGATCATTCCACGGTGTTTCATCAACACTTAATGTTCGCCCGCACGGCCGGGGACATCGGCTCGCCGGCGGTCGGGTCACGCGGGGCGGCCAGGCGCGGTCGAGGGCGCGGGTCTACAGTTCCCACAGCGGCCGAGCAAGGGAGTGCGACCATGAGCGGCACAGCGGCACCTGAGCCCGACTACCCGTCCGTGGCGGCGGCCCGGGGACGCGTCGAACCCGCGCCCCGGCGGGTGCGGGGCTACTTCGGCACCGAGTTGGTGTTCGACACACTAACGGCGCGGTACGTCTGGGAGATCCCGTACTACCCGCAGTACTACATCCCGCGCCGTGACGTGCGGACCGAGCTGCTGCGCGACGAGAACCATCCGCAGCGTGTGCAGTTCGGGCCGTCGCGCACCTTCTCCCTGGTGGGGTCGGCAGGCATGATCGCCTCCGCGGCCCGGGTCTTCGACGACGGCGGCGGCCCGGTCGCGGGCCTGGTCCGGTTCGAATGGGATGCGCTGCGCTGGTTCGAGGAGGACGAACCGATCTACCAGCATCCCCGCAATCCCTATGCCCGGGTGGACGCGCTGCGCTCGCACCGCCACATCACCGTGGCGCTGGACGGGGTACCGCTGGCCGACACCCACAACCCGGTGTTGTTGTTCGAAACCGGTTTGCCGACAAGGTATTACATCGACCGCACCGATGTGGCGTTCGAGAACCTGGAGCCGTCGGACACCCAGACGGTGTGCCCGTACAAGGGCACCACCTCGGGGTACTGGTCGGTGCGTGTCGGAGATCGCCTGCACCTCGACCTGGCGTGGAGCTACGCCACGCCGCTGCCCGCGGTCGCGGGGATCGCCAACATGGTCGCGTTCTACAACGAGAAGGTCGACATCACCGTCGACGGTGTCGCGCTCGACCGGCCGCGGACCCAGTTCTCCTGAAAGCCGCTGTCAGCGGGGCAGGTCCGTCTCCACCGCCGCCGCGGCCCGGTCGGTGTTGGCCAGCAGCGTGGCGCGCCGCTCGGGCCACCAGAACACCTCGAGAAGGATCAGCACCAGGTAGATCACCGAGGCGATCGCGTTACCCCAGGACCCGTACATCGCGTCCCACACCGTGGTGGCCAGGGCGACGACGAGCAGGAAGATCACCAGCAGGCGCACCGGTTTTCCGTTCTCCGTCGCCAGGTGCACGGCCCGGTTGTAGTCGACGACCGCGGTGCCGAGTCCCGGGTCGGCGATGCGCTCACCGCGCCGGGCCGCGGTGACCACGGCGACGCGTTGGTCGGGGGGCAATTCCTTTGCCCCGGGCCAGTATCGGTCCATCCGCCGGGCCATCCACCATCCGGTCGCGACGGCCATCACGGTGAACACGATGGCACCGACGAACAGCAATCCCGCGTCGAGCCAGGCCAATACGCCGAAAAACAGCCCCAGGCACAAGCCCACGGCCACCGCGCGGATGACGAACCCGCGCCGCCACAGCACGGCAGGCACTGTCAGCACCTGACGATTGTCTCCCCGCGACGGGTACCACGCACGGCTTTGCCGATCTCTTTTGACGCGCCCGGCAGACTCGGGTCCATGGGAAGGGTGATCTCCGCAGCCGTGTCGCTGCTGCTGGTAGCGGTGTTGACGTCCTGCGGCACGTCGCCGGATCGAGACGCTGTGCCCTCGCCGCTCGGTTCCCGCCTGCCGTTGTGGCCGTTCGCCTCGGTCGACGACGCCACCCGGTGGGCCCGCGACACCGAGGCCCGCGCATCGGCCGCCTGGCACACCGATCCCGCGCAGACCGCGCTGCGCTTCACCCAGGTCTATCTCGGCTTCACCGGCATCGACCGGGCCACCGAGGTCGTCGCCGACGACGACGAGGCGACCGTATCCGTCGGTTATGCGCTGCCGAACGGGCGCACCGCCACCGCGGCCGCCGTCCATCTCGTCCGTCTCGGCGCCGACGCGGACGCCCCGTGGGAGGTGGTCGGCACCGACGACGCCCTGCTGACCGTGGATGCCCCGGCCTACGGCACCACGGTGGGCCCGGTCATCGACGTTGGGGGCAGCATCACCGGCGTCGACGAATGCATCCACCTGCAGGTCCACCAGCTCGCCACCCCCTCCCTCGTCGGTGAGTTCTCCTGCCGGATGGCCGGTGGCCACCCCGGGCGATGGGCGGCGCGGGTCGACGCGCCGGCCGCCCGGTCCGGCGTGCTCACCGTCGTGGCCTGGACCGGCGGGGCCGTCGCCGACGTGCAGCGGTTCGCGGTGACGGCGGTGCGCACGCCGTGAGCTCGAGATCACCTCGAGGATCCGTCAAGCCGTCACCGGCAGGCTCCTGGCCATCACCGGCGCACCCGCCGGGCCGACACTGAAAGGCCACACCATGAAAAGGACCATCCGCACCGCCGTCATCGCCACGCTGCTCGGCGCCGCCGCTCTCGGCTTCGCCGGGGCCGCCACCGCCGCGCCGCTCGACGACCCCAAGGGGTTGTGCGCCAACCACGATGCCGCAGGGAATTGCCTGTTCGCCTACTCCGGGCCGTCGCACAACGTCGACGTGACGTTCCCGGCCGGTGATCCGCAGGAGCAGGCGATCATCGACTACGTGAACACCACGATCGACGACTTCGAGTCCGGGGCAGGGCCGTTGGGCACGCTCGACACCCCGTTGCCGCTCGAGGAACTCGACGTCACCGGCACCCGCTACACCTCCGGCCACACCCAGTCAGTGGTCGTGGAGACCTACCAGATGATGCGCGGCGCCGCGCATCCCGCCACCTGGTACAAGTCGTTCACCTGGGACAACGCCGCACACACCCCGGTGGGCTTCGACGGGCTGTTCCGGCCCGGCACCGAGCCGCTGGCGGTGATCCTGCCCATCGTGGCGCAGCAGATGAGCGCCGAGGCGGGGCAACCCCTGACGATCGACCCGGCGGTCGGGCTCGACCCAGCCAACTACCGGAACTTCGCGATCACCGACGACGCGGTCACCTTCTTCTTCGACAGGGACCAGATGCACCCGGCCTACGGCGCCACCCAGGTGTCGGTGCCGCGCAACGCCATCGCGGATCTGCTGACCCCCGGGCTGTGAGCACCGGGGACCTCGGTCGTCTCTCGTAGGGCACAAAGTCCCGGATGCGTCGCGACCCGGTGCGCCGGGCCGCGGCGCGTCCTACCGTGATGAGCGGGAGCACACCATGAACGAATTCATGCGCAGCAGTGATGCATTCACGTGGGCGATGGAAAGCGATCCGCGGTTGCGGTCGACCGTGGTGACGGTGCTGGTGCTGGATCGCAGCCCGGACTGGGCCGAGATCCGCCACCGCTTCGAGCGGCTCTCCCACGAGCTGCCGATGCTGCGCCAGACCGTGGTCCAGACCCCGCCGCCCGCGCCGCCGCGTTGGGTCGACTGCGCCGACTTCGACCTGGACTTCCACATGCGCCGGGTCGCGGCACCCGCCGACAGTGGGTTCGACACCGTGCTGGAGTCGGCCCGGCTGGCGCAGATGGAGGACTTCGACAGGGCCCGTCCGCTGTGGAAGATCACGCTGATCGAGGGCATGCCCGGCGGGGAGGCGGCCGTGCTGTGCACGTTCCATCACGCGCTGACCGACGGTGTGGGCGGGGTGCAGATCGCGATGACGCTGTTCGGGCTGGCCCCCGAGCTACCGGCCCGGGACACCCCGCCGACGCCGCCGCGGCGCTCGCTGCTCGGTGACTATCTCGACGCGGCGCGCTACAGCGCCGGCCTGGCCGTCGACGCCGCCGGCGGTGTGCTCTCGGCGGTCCCCCGGCTGCTGGTCGACGGCGTGCGCAGCCCGGTGGCGACGGTGGTCTCGGCGGCCGAGCTGGCCACCTCGGTGTACCGGACGGTGCGGCCGGTGACCGCGCCCGGCTCGCCGTTGATGACCGACCGCAGCCTGATCCGCCGGCTCGACGTGCTCGAGGTGCCGATGCCGCGGCTGCGCGACGCCGCGCACCGCAGCGGGGGCGCGCTCAACGACGCGTTCGTCGCCGGAGTGGCCGGCGGGGTGCGGCACTACCACGACAAGCACGGGGTCGGTGTCGGCGCGCTGCACATCACCATGCCGATCAGCCTGCGGGCCGACGGCGACGGCCCCGGCGGGAACCGGATCACGTTGATGCGCTTCGATATTCCCGCCGATGTCGCCGATCCGGTGGAGCGCATAGGGCGGATCCACGAGCGCACCGAGCGGGTCCGCAACGAGAGGTCGCTGCCGCACACGCAGTTGATCGCCGGGGTGCTCAACCAGGTGCCGCGCTGGTACATCGGCTCGGTGCTGCGCCACGTGGACTTCGTGGCCAGCGACGTGCCCGGCATACCGGTGCCGGTGACGTTGGGCGGTGCGAAGGTGCGGATGCAGTACGCATTCGGCCCGACGATCGGGGCGGCGGTCAACGTGACGCTGCTGACCTATGTCGACACCTGCGCGCTGGGCATCGACGCCGACAGCGCCGCGATCCCCGACCTCGACGTGTTCGTCGAATGCCTGCGGTCCGGCTTCGACGAGGTGCTCGCCCTGGCGGACTGAACCTCCTTCCGTGGCGTTGTTTCAGTGGCGGACATACCGCAGGTACAGGTAGTCCTCTGGGCCGATCAGCACCTGGGCCAGCCGCAGGGCCGCCGGGCTCGGGATTCCTGTCGGCACGGCGCGACCGAGCGGCTGGCACCCGGCCAGCCGGGGCGCCAGCGTGACGCACAACTCGTCGATCAGATCGGCGCCGACGAGCTCGTCGAGCAGGGTGGGGCCGCCCTCGCAGAGGATCCGGTGCATGCCCCTGGCCCGCAGTTGGGCCACCGCATCGGCGATGTCCACCGTGTCGTCGCCAGAAGTGATGATGTCGCACCGCCTTTCGCGGTTCTGCCGGGCGCCTCGGGTGCTGGTGACGAGCAGCGGCGGCGGCCACGGGCCGAACATGCTCTCCGGCAGCCGCCCCGACTGCGAGACCACGGCGATCGGCGGGGGCGCGACACCCAGCCCCAGCTCGGTGCGCTGGTCGCGGTGGTCGGGACCGAGCCGCACCGGGCCGTAGCTCTCGGCCCGCGCGGTGCCCGCGCCGACGAGAACCACGTCGGCGTAGGCGCGCAACGCGAGCAGCAGCCGCTGATCGGCCGGTGACGACAACGGCCCGGCGCGCCCCTGGAAGGCGGCGGCGCCGTCGGCGCTGAAGATCATGTTGGCCCGCACCCCCGGCGGTGCCGGCCGGTAACCGTAGTCCTCGACAGCCCGCCCGGCGTCGACGGTGTGCACCGCGGTCACGCCTCGTGGCCCGGCTCCACGTCGCGGACGTCGGCGAACGTGATGAGTTCGCCGAGCCCGTCCGGCGCGCTGCCGGCCGCCGGTTCCAGCAGGTGGCCGACGTGGTCGCCGAGGGCGAAGCGGTCCACGATCCGGCCGACGAACCAGGCCGGCGCCGCATCCAGGATCGGCACCCCGCCCGGGCCATCGTGCCAGGCACACTCGGCGAACTTGTCCGTGTCGTGGCCGGTGGTCCCGCCGAACAGCTCGGCCAGCACCAGCTCCGATCGCGGCAGCAGGTGCACCGCCAGATGCTCGGCGTCCTGCGCCACCGCGAACGTGTGGTTCTTCTTGGACAGCCCGACGAGGAAGCGGGGCGGGTGGATGCTGGTCTGCGACGTGAACCCGACCAGGCAACCGGCCCGGTGCCCGTCGGCGACGGTCGTGACGACGAACATCGGGTAGTCCAGCATCGAGACGATGTTGTCGAAGGCGTCCGCACCGTCGCTTTCATGATCACTCATGGCAGCCGAAGTTGCCGCGCGCGTCATTCTTCAAACCCGGCTTCGGCGCGGTGAGCGCGCCGAGGTCGCTCAGAGGTCCAGGATGAGCCGGGCGCCGGCGGTCTTGGCGCGGGAGACGCAGACCAGCATGCGCCCGAGTTCGCGCTGCCGGTCGGTCAGGGTGTGGTCCAGGTGGGCCACCTCCCCGCCGAGTACCCGTTGCACGCAGGTGCCGCAGAACCCCTGCTGGCACGAGTAGGCCAGGTTGGGCCGGACCGCGCGCAGTGCGGCCAGGGTGCTCGCATCCCCGGCGACCGGTACCACCTCGCCGGTGCGGGCCAGCTCCACCTCGAACGGCGCGGCGTCGACCACCGGCAGCGGGGAGAACCGCTCGATGTGCAGTTCGGCGTCGGCCGGGACGGCGGCGCGGACCACCTCGATCAGCGGCGGCGGACCGCACACGTACACCGCGGTGCGCTCGTCGACCCCGTCCAGCAGGTCCACGGCCGTCGGTGCACCGTGCGCGGCGTCGTCGGTGCGGATCTGCACCTTGTCGCCGAACGCGGTGAGCTCGTCGACGAACGGCAGGCTGGCCCGATGCCGGCCGGCGTAGCGCAACGACCACGGCACACCCAGCCGATCGGCCTGGCGGATCATCGGCAGGATCGGGGTGATCCCGATACCGGCGGCGACGAACCGCAGCCGCTCCGCCCGCGACCCCGACCCGGGCACCGGCATCATGAAACCGTTTCGCGGCGCACTGATCTCGATGAGCTGCCCGACCGTCAGGTGATGGGCTTCGATCGATCCGCCGCCGCCGTGCGGGACCCGGCGCACCGCGATCCGATACTCGTCTTCGTCGGCGGGGTCCCCGCACAGCGAATACTGACGGACCCGGCCCGACGGCAGGTGGACGTCGACATGTGCGCCGGGATGCCATCTCGGCAACGCCGCTGCGGCCGGGTCTGTCAGTGTCAGCGCGACGACGTCGGCGTCGCGGGCCACGATCTGGCGGCCGGCGACCCGAACGGTCTTGCGGTTGTGGGCCGTTGGCAGCTGCGGTGGCTCGGCGTCGCCGCCGAGGCGCATGACCGCCGAGACGAAGTGCGGCACCGCGATCCCCGCGAACCGGGTCAACAGATCCGACCGCGACGAACCGTCCAGCGCGGGTGGCGGTTCGCCGGTATAGGGCCGGAGCCAGCGCACCAGGAGTCGGCGCTCAACCATAGGCGCGCGCCGCCGGGGACGTGGCGAGATAGGCGATGGCCTGCGCGGTGCTGCCTTCGTCCACGGGGTCGTAGTCCCGGCGGAACATCCGCGCCGCTGAGCGCAGCAGGTACCCGCCCGTCGGGACACTGCCCCGCTTGGCCGAGGCCCGCAGCCTCCACAGCAGCCGCACGTATCCGAGGTTCGGCAGCGCCGGATCCGCGTGCACCAGGAACTTGGTGCCGCGGAACACCATCGCGAACACCGCGACCGTGACCAGGGCACCCGCCACCGCCTGGGCCAGGTAGTCCATACCGAAATACTTGGCGACGTTGTAGGAGACGTGGCGGTGTTCGACTTCCTCGGCTCCGTGCCAGCGGTAGAAGTCGGCCAGCGTGGGGTCGGCGCCCAGCTGGTCCCAGCGATTGTTCAGCGCCCAATGACCGAGGATGCAGGTGAAATGCTCTGCCCCGCAGAGCATGTGCGTGCCCGAGGCGATGGCCCGGCGGCGGCCCCTCGCGCTGGCGGCAGCGACGCGCTGGTCGTACAGCGAGATGATCCAGTCGATCTGGCGGACATAGGGCTGCGGGTCGATGCCGTGCCGCATCAGGTAGTCGGCCAGCACCTCTTCGTGGGTGCTGGCGTGCACGGCTTCCTGACCGAGGAACCCGATGATCTCCTCGCGGATCACGTCGTCGCGCACGTACTCCATGGCGTCGACGAGCACTTTGCTGAACCAGCGCTCCGCGGCGGGGACGAACAAATTCAGTGCCGTCGCCGCGTGTGAACCGTACGGATCGTTGGGGATCCAGTGCAGCGGGGCGTCGTCCCAGTGGAACTGAACTTTCCGGGGGTGCAGAGCCACCTCATCAGGTGCGAACCTATCCGGCGCGCTCCTGGACATCGACCGTTCCTCAGCCACGTTTCATCTCCATCGTCGAGCGTGCCACAGCGCGCGCCGATCCGACAAAGCCCGACCAGCCGCCCGTGTGGGTGCCGCGGGTCCGTACAATTTGCTCCCGTACCCACGGTCACGAGGCCGAAACACGGCTGGGAACAGCGCGGACCCCAAAACACTTCTGCTGTCTGAATTTATTTAAATATTCTCTGTGCTCCGCCTCCGCCCGCCGACAGCTGTGTCAGCATGGACCGGTGGGAAGGTACCGAGCCGTCGCGCTGATCGGTGTTGCCGTGGCAACGTCGGTGCTACCTGCAGCGCTTGCGCCCAGCGCGCAGGCCCAGGTGTGCCCGGATGTCGAGGTGGTATTCGCCCGCGGGACAACCGAATTGCCCGGAGTCGGCCCAACGGGCGAGGCGTTCGTCAACGCACTGCGCGCGCAGGTCAGCCCGAAGACGGTCGGGGTGTACGCGGTGGACTACCCGGCCACGATCGACTTCCCGACCGCCATCGTCGGTATCGCCGACGCGCGGCGACACGTGCTGGCCACCGCCGCCGCGTGCCCGGAGACCAAGATGGTGCTCGGCGGGTTCTCCCAGGGGGCGGCCGTGGCGGGGTTCGTCACCGCCGCCGCGATCCCCGACGGGATTTCACCCCAGGACGTGCCCACCCCGATGCCGCCGGAAACCGCCGACCACGTCGCCGCGGTCGCCCTGTTCGGCAAGCCTTCGCCCCGGTTCATGCGGGCCATCAACGACCCGAACATCGTCATCGGCCCGCAGTACACGGCCAAGACCATCGACCTGTGCGTCGAGGACGACCTGGTGTGCGACCCGGACGGCAGGAGCTTCGCGGTGCACAACCAGTACACCGAGACCGGCATGGTCGCCCAGGGCGCGTCCTTCGTCGCCAACCGGCTGCAGACGAGCTGGGCCACCGATGCGGTGACGTCCACCGACGACGCCCCGACGCCGCGAAGCGTCCCGACGCCGGCGCCGCTGGCGGCCGAGCTGCCCCCGGTGGCGCCCTCGCAGCACCTGCCGTCGGCTCCGGCGGGTCCGCTGCCGGGCCCGGCTGCCGCCCCGCCGGTGCCGACGGAGCATCTCCCCTACTGATCCGCCCTCAGTCGGTGTCGGACTGGGCCAGCAGGACCGCCTCCCCCGCCGACACCACCCGCAGGTTCAGCGCGGCCGCGGTGGCGGGGCCGACGATCCCGTCGACCTTGAGACCGCGGGTGCGCCGCTGGAACTCCCGGACGGCGGCTTCGGTCTGCGGGCCGTAGATGCCGTCGACGACCAGGTGCCCGGCGTACGCCGGGTAGTGCTCCGCGAGCTGACGCTGCAGCTGGGCCACCTGGGGTCCCTGCGAACCGCGAAACAGCAGGATGTGGGCGTACTCGCCGACCGGTACCGGTGGCCGCGGTGTCGGTGCCGGGTGGTCGACGGCGCCGATGCGCGCCTGGACGTCGCGGCGCAGGATGTTCATGTCGATCGCGCCGGGATCCCATTTGCCCTGTGCGCGCCCGGCGTACTCCTTGTGTCCGATCGTGCGGGCCGAGGTCTGCGCCAGCCGGCGATTGATCGCGGCGCAGCACCCCACCAGAGCGTCGTACTGCGCGTCCGGCCAGTTGGTGCGGTGCGGCGCGGTGGGACTGGTTCCGCTGTTGGCGCATTCGATGCCGATCGTGTGCCAGTTGCCCATGTTCGTCGGCAGCCACGGATACATGCCGGCACCGGCGTGCCAGGCGACCCCGACCGCCACCACCGTCACCGTGCCGTCGCGCGCCAGATGGATCTGCGCCAGCGGCCCCGCCAGATCCGGCCTGCCGACCGCGATGGATGCCGCGCTGGCGTTGTCGGCGCCCGTGTGGTGCACCATGACACCGCGGATGTCCTTGAAATCGCCGTGACCGCGGTCGCGCCACCCTCGATACTCGACGACGCGCAGCCCCTCGGCGCGCAGCACGTCGGCGAGCCAGACCGGGTCGCCGGTCCACGGTCCCGTTTGGGGCACAGCGTTTCCCTTCGCCGGTGTCGGGCGGGCGAGAGCGACGGCGCCGGGAGCACCGGCGACGCACCTGCTGCCAGGGTAGTCCACGATTCGAGCGACCCGTCCGCCACCGTGGTGGGCAGCCAAACTTGCTGACGCACAACGGCTTTTCGGATAGACTGCGGCCACTCCCCCGGCATTCGCGCGGGGGGGTGGTGACCAAGCACCACTCGGTCGAGCGCGTTCCACTTCAGCACCGCTGAGTTGCACCAGAGGACGGGAACGAATGGTCAGAACACATACCGTTTCCGCAGGCGAGACACTGTCGGCGCTGGCGTTGCGGTTCTACGGCGAGCAGGAACTGTATCGGCTGATCGCGACGGCCAGCGGCATCACCGACCCCAATGCCGTCGCGGTGGGACAGCGCTTGCTGATGCCGGACTTCACCCGCCACACGACGGTGGCTGGTGACACGCCGGCGGTGCTGGCCAGTCGTTACTACGGTGACGCGGAACTGGATTGGCTGATCGCCGGTGCCAGCGGCATCGCCGAGTCCGGCCCGCTCGATCCCGGCCAGCAACTCATCATCGCCGACATCACCCGGTACACCGTGGCCCCCGGCGACACCCTGGCGTCACTGGCCACCCGGTTCTACGGCGACACCGCGTTCTATCCGTTGATCGCCACGGTCAACAACATTCCCAACCCCGCCCTGGTCAACCCCGGCCGGCGGCTGGTGATCTTCGCCGGGCGCACCGACGGTTTCGGGCTGCGCATCGTCGACCGCAACGAGAACGACCCGCGGCTCTGGTATTACCGGTTCCAGACCGCGGCCGTCGGCTGGAACCCCGGCGTCAACGTGCTGCTGCCGGACGACTACCGCACCAGCGGACGCACCTATCCGGTGCTGTACCTGTTGCACGGCGGCGCCGAGGATTTCCGCCAGTTCGACTTCCTCGGCATCCGCGGCCTGACCGCTGGGAAGCCGATCATCGTCGTGATGCCCGACGGTGGTCACGCCGGCTGGTACTCCAACCCGGTGAGTTCGTTCGTCGGCGCGCGGAACTGGGAGACCTTCCACATCGCCCAGTTGTTGCCGTGGATCGAGGCGAACTTCCGCACCTATGCCGAATACGACGGGCGGGCGGTGTCCGGCTTCTCGATGGGCGGCTTCGGCGCGCTGAAGTACGCCGCCAAGTACTACGGGCATTTCGCGTCGGTCAGCAGCCACTCCGGCCCGGCCAGCCTGCGCCGCGACTTCGGGTTGGTGGTGCACTGGGCCAACATCACCTCGGCGGTGTTGGACCTGGCCGGCGGCACCGTTTACGGCGCACCCCTGTGGGATCAGGCCAGGGTCAGCGCCGACAACCCGATCGAACGGATCGAGAGCTACCGCAACAAGCGGATCTTCCTGGTGGCGGGCACCAGCCCGGATCCGCTCAACTGGTTCGACAGCGTCAACGAGACACAGGTGCTGGCCGGCCAGCGCGAGTTCCGGGAACGGCTGGCCGCGGCCGGCATCCCGCACGAATCCCGCGAGGTGCCCGGCGGCCACGTCTTCCGGCCCGAGATGTTCCGAATCGACCTCGACGGCATCATCGCCCGGCTGCGGCCGGCGCAGACCGTCGCCGCCGCGGACCTCCCCGTAGATGAACTCTGACGTCACGAATTCGGTATCGGCACTGAGTAGTTCGATGCGACAGCTGCTCGGGTCGTTGCGATGACCGGTCAGGACGAGGCGGCCATGCCGCCGACCAGCAGGTCCACGACGCGGCGCGCCAACGCCCGGATGTCCTCGGCGCTCTGCCCGTCCCGCTTGCGGTACCAGACGTCGACGGCGTTGAGGTTGCTCAGCAGGGTGCGGGCCGCGAGTTCGACGTCCACCGGACGCAGGGACCCGTCGGCGATCCCCTCGGCGATGACGCGACGGAACATCCGCTCGTAGTCGCGCCGGAGTTCGTTGAGCGCAGCCAACGCATCCCGCTGCTGCACCTTCAACGCCGTCGACCCCTGGTAGCGCACCCCCTGATGCACGACGTGGTGGTAGCCGAGTTCGGTCATCAGGTTCTCCAGGTGCGCCACCGCCATCGCCACCAACCGCTGATGCCCGGTGCCGGACTTGCTCTCGTGCGGTTGCACCCGCTCGCTGACCCGGCGCATACCCTCCTGGTAGACGGCCAGGAAGATGTCGAACTTGGACCGGAAGTGGTAGTAGATCAGGCCCTTGGTGGCACCCACCTGTTCGGCGATGTCGTCGATGGTGGTGTTGGCGAAGCCGCGCACCATGAACGCGTCGGCGGCGGCGTCCAGGATCCTGGCCTTGACGTCGATCTCCAGCTCAGCGCTCGCACTCACGTCCGCTCCCCTTTTCTCGACGGCCACATTGTTCAGCACGTTTCCCGTTCCGGCGCGGTCTCCGGCTGGGCCGCGCCGCTCACGATTGACACTCGCTGTGACCGTCGTTACCGTGATACTCCGTAGTATTCCTGGTGAGGGCGTTTTACGCCAGCGTCACCGCCAAATTGAGCTCACCTCGCGCCACAACCAGAAGGGACGACATGAGCGTCGATTCCGTGCTCGCGTCAGCCGACCACCTCCACCGGCACGCGACCCGCAAGGCCGTGCTGCGTCTGCTGCCGGTGATGTGCGCGGTGTACTTCATGGCCTACATCGACCGGACCAACGTCGCGCTGGCCAAGACCCATCTGGAGGCCGACGTTGGCATCAGTGCCGCCGCGTTCGGGTTCGGCGCCGGTGTCTTCTTCCTCAGCTATGCCTTCCTGGAGGTGCCGAGCAACCTGGTGATGTACCGGGTGGGTCCGCGCCGGTGGATCGCCCGCATCGCGGTCACCTGGGGCACGCTGTCGGCGCTGATGATGTTCGTGCAGGGCGATCTGTCCTTCTACGTCATGCGGTTCCTGCTGGGCGCCGCCGAGGCCGGCCTCTACCCGGCGCTGATGTACATGGTCACGGTGTGGTTCGCACAGAGCTACCGCGCCACGGTCGTCGGGTTCATCTACCTTGCCCCCACCATCGCGCTGGTCATCGGCGGCCCGATGGGCGGGGCGCTGATGGAGCTCGACAGTGCGCTCGGGTTGCACGGGTGGCAGTGGATGTTCCTCATCGAGGGCCTGGTGACCGTGCTCGTCGGGGTTCTGGTGTGGTTCAAACTGCCCCAGACACCCAGTGAGGCAAAGTGGTTGACCCCGGACGAGGCCCGCATCCTGACCGAGCGGGCCACCGGCAACGACCACGACACGGCCACCAGGATCCGCGGCAACCTGCGCAAGGCGTTCGGCCGCCCGTTCGTCCTCGTGGTGGCACTGATCTATTTCTTCAACCAGATCACCAACGTCGGGATCGTCTTCAACATCCCGGCCATCGTCGAAGACCTCGACATCAGTGGATCGTTCCTCATCGGGCTGCTCTCCGGCAGCGCGGGCATCGGTGCGACCATCGGCGTCCTGGTGGTACCGCGGCTGTTCGCCCGTTACCCGCGCGAGGCCCTGGCGGTCGGTATCCTCGCCGCCGCCACCCTGGTCACCTCGATCGCGTTCATGTTGTCGTCGAGCGCACTGGCCCGGATCCTGTTGATCGCCGTGTCGATGGTGTTCGTGTTCGGGACGCTGCCGCTGTTCTGGTCCATCGCGATGGCCCGGATGTCCGGGCTGATGGCCGCGGCCAGTTTGGCGTTCATCAACACCATCGGGTTGATCGGCGGGTTCGTCGGTCCGTACCTGTTCGGTCTCGCCGAGACCGCGACCAACAATCCGTCGGCCGGGTTCTACGTCGTCATCATCGCCTCGGTGATCGGTGTCGCGCTCGCACCCATCCTCGCGCACACCATCCGGCGCGAGGACGCCACCGCCTGACCCGTTCTGTCACAGGGAGATCCGCCGCCGTGCACGGTTTGATGCAAGACCGCCCGTTGAGCCTGCCGCTGTTGCTGGCCGGGTTGGAGGGACGCTTCAGCCACAAGACCGTCGTGACCAACCATCCACGCGGCGTGAGTTCGGCGACGTACGGCGAGGTGGCCCACCGGATCCGGCGGCTGGCCGGGGTGCTCGACGGCCTCGGTGTGCCGTGCGGCGCCCGAGTCGGCAGCTTCGGGTGGAACAGCCAGCGCCACCTCGAGCTGTACATGGCGGTGCCGTGCACCAACCGGATCCTGCACACGATCAACCACCGGCTGTTCGCCGACGACATCGTGTTCATCGTCGACGACGCCGCCGACGACGTGCTGTTCGTGGACCGGTCCCTCCTCGAGGTGGTGTGGCCGCTGATCGACCGGTTCGCCACCGTCCGGCACCTCGTCGTCATGGACGACGGTGCCGGACCGGCGATTCCGCATGATCCGCGGGTGCACGATTACGAGCGACTGCTGGCAGCCGCGGACCCGGTGGAGCTGTTCGACGTGCCCGACGAGCGGACCGCGGCGGCGCTGTGCTACACGTCCGGCACCACCGGTCGCCCCAAAGGGGTGCTGTACGACCACCGTTCGATCGTGCTGCACGCCATGACAGTGCTGATGACCGACACCTTCGGCATCGGCGAGGCTGACGTGGTGATGCCGATCGTGCCGATGTTCCACGTCAACGCGTGGGGTCTGCCGTACGCCGCGCTGATGTCGGGTGCGGCGCTGGCGCTGCCCGGCCCGGCGATGCAGCCGACGGCCCTGGCCGAGATGATCGACACTGCCGGAGTCACGTTCGCCGCGGCGGTCACCTCGGTCTGGCGCAGCGTGTTGCCGCACCTGACCGGCCGGCGGCTACCGGCGTTGCGAAGGCTGGTCTCGGGAGGCGGTCCCCTGCCGGAGAGCTTGTCGCGGCGCTACGACGACGAGATCGGGGTGCCGCTGCACAGTTCCTGGGGCATGACGGAGACCAGCCCGCTGGTGTGCAGCGCGCGTGTTCCCACCGACCACCGCGGCGAGCGGATCGAAACGCTGTGCCTGCCGGGGACACCGGTCCCGTTGGTCGCGTTGCGGCTGCAGCGCGACGACGGCAGCTTGGCCCCGCACGACGGCACGTCCCCGGGTGAGCTTCAGGTCGCCGGTCCGACCATCGCCGCGGCGTATTACGGCGGTACCGACGGGTCGGCCGCGTTCACCGAGGACGGGTGGTTACGCACCGGCGACGTCGCGACCATCGACGGACGTGGTTTGGTGCGGATCGTCGACCGCATCAAGGATCTGATCAAGTCGGGTGGCGAGTGGATCTCGTCGGTGGAACTGGAAAGCGCGATCCTGACGTGTCCGGCGGTCGCCGAGGCGGTCGTCGTCGGGGTGCCGCACGAGAAGTGGGGCGAACGCCCGCTGGCGTGCGTCGTGCCCGCCGACGGGTGTGAGGTCACCGCGGATCTGATCCGCTCCCATCTGCGGGGCCGGGTGGCGAGCTGGTGGATTCCCGAGGACATCGTGAGCGTGGCCGAGGTGCCCAAGACTGCGACGGGCAAGGTCGCCAAACGCGCGTTGCGGGAAAGCCTGTGCGCCACGGGGCCGTGACGCAGCCCTGGCTCTGGCTCGATGGGTCCGGTCAGTCGCGTTTCGTCTCGTAGCGCAGCAGGACCGTGCCACCCGGGAAGGTGCGGTTCTCCAGCAGCCGCAGCGAGATCCAGGTCGGCAGGGTCGGGAAGAACGGGATGCCGCCGCCGACGGCGATGGGCGAGACCACGATCCGGAACTCGTCGACCAGGCCGGCCCGCACGATCGGAGTGGCCAGCGTCGCGCCGGCCACCTCGAGCTGGCCGTCGGTCTCGGCCTTCATCCTGGTCACCACCTCGACCGGATCGCCGCGTTCCAGGTGGGAGTTCCAGTCGACGGACTCCAGGGTGCGTGAGAACACCACCTTGGGCATATCGCACCAGATGCGGGCGAAGTCGACGATCAGCGGGGTGGCGTCCGGGTCCTGGTCGGCGGTGGGCCAGTAGGCGGACATCAGGTCGTAGAGCCGCCGGCCGTAGAACGACAGGGCGGTGTCACGCTCGAAGTCGTTCCAGTACTGGTGCAGTTCCTCGCTCGGATCGGACCAGTCGATGTTGCCCTGGGCGTCGGCGATGTAGCCGTCCACCGAGACGTTGAAGCCATAGATGAGTCTGCCCATGCAGATCAGACTGCACCGAAGGGCGAAACTCATCGCGTCGCCACGCGAGAAGGCGCGACGGTGAGGCTGCGGCATGCGGCTAGTTGGGTGTGGGTGGTGGTGGTTGGTAGGGGTCGTACCACCACCATTGGGCGCGTTCGCCCGACGTGCCCGGATAGGGCCCGACTTTAGGTGGGGGTGTGGTGGGTGGGCGGGCCAACGACCCGCCGTGAAGTTCTCGGCCCAGGCTGTCGGTGACGGTAATGCGGTGTCCGGGACCGCTGATGGTGATCACCCCCCGGTGATGCAACCGGTGGTGGAACGGGCAGACCAAGACCAGATTGTCCAGTTCGGTTTCGCCGCCGTCCTCCCAGTGCCGGATGTGGTGGCCGTGCAGACCGCGGGTGGCCCCACACCCCGGGACCGCACACGCCGGATGCCGATACTCCAGCGCCCGGCGCAGGTGGCGGTTGATCACCCGGGTGGTACGCCCACACCCGATCGGTTGGCCGTCGCGTTCGAACCACACCTCACAGGTCGCATCACAGGACAGATACCGGCGGTCGGCATCGGTGAGCACCGGGCCGACATGCAGGGCGGCGATGCGGTCTTTGACATCCAGATGCATCACCACCGTGGTGTGGTGTCCGTGCGGGCGGCGGGTGGCATCGGCATCCCAGCCGGCATCGATGAGGGAAAGGAAGGCGTCCAGGGTGGTCGGGAACGGGGCACGGCACAGCTGCTCCTCATCGGTGCGATAGCCCGGCCCGCCGTGACCGTCGGCGTCTTCGGGGATGTTCTGGTCACGTTTCCACTGCGCGATCAACGCATCCCGGTGTGACTTCAATGCCGCCTCGAACTTCGCGGCCTCCGGATGGGACAGTTTGATCCGCCAATACGCGCCTTCGGCATCGGAATACTTGGTGATCGACCCGATCGGCTTCGGCAACGCCGGATCCGGCTCATACGAACAACAATCCGGGTCAGTGTCGCCGCCCGATTCGTCCCCGTCGGCCTCCTGTTCGGGTTCCGGCTGGGGTTTGGGTTCCGGCTCGGGCGTGGGTTCGGGTTTGGGGCGCGGCTCCAGCTTGACCGCCGTGCGCAGCTGGCTCACCGACGCACTCTTCGCCAACACGGCGTAGTGCGCATCCGAGCCCGCACCACCACGATCGGCGATCACCCCGACCTGATCCATCGACAACCGCCCCGCCCGCAACGCCGCGATACAGATCGGGAACTCCTCCCACCGCTTGGCAATCGCCATGATCGTGCGCGCATTACCCGGCGACACCCCGGTCTTCCACGCGATCAACGCCCCCACCGAGCGCGCCCCGGTATGACCCCAAAACCCACCATGCTCGATCTCCGCGGCGATCTCCACGATCCGCCCATCGATCGCATTACGCTGCCCCGCCAACTCCGCCAACTCCCCATACAACTTCTGCAACCGCGCATCCGGCCCCACCATGGGCTCTGCATCGGGAGGCGAAACGGACATGACCCCATCCTCACAGAAGGGTCCGACAAGTCGGCCTGCACGGTGCACACGGCTACTGGATCTTCGACGCCTTGCTCGCCGTGGCCGCGGTGTGGTTGCTGTGGGTGATCGAGAACGTCCGCGGTGAGGTCGGCGAGGAACCCACCGAGGTCGACGCCTGATGGGCATGACCGGCTCCATGACCGTCACCCTCGGCCTCCTCGCAGGCTTCTTCGGCCTGGTCGTCTTCGTGCTGTACGCCACCAACCGCAACGCGAAGTCGTTCTCCGACTACGCCGTTGGCGGCCGGTCCTTCGGTAATGGGTACATCGCGATGTCCTACACCAACTCCTGGTGGCCCGGCGCGACCTACACAGCCTTCTTCGGGCTCAGCGTCTCGGCCGGGGTGCTCGGCTTCTACGCCCTGGCGTACTCGGTGCTCGGTGTCACCGCGATGTATCTGATGGCCGAACGGGCCTGGCTGTGGGGCAAGCGCTACGACCTCAAGACCCAGCCCGGCATGCTCGGCCTGCGATTCGATTCGCAAGCGGTACGGGTCATTGCGAGCACGATCGGGGTGGTGTGCCTGTTCCCCTGGATCGTGCTCGGCATGCAGGCGATGGGGTTGATCTTCAAATTCACCAGCTTCGGCCGATGGTCGGTCACCACCTACCTGGTGGTGGGCGTCGCGGTCATCGCCATCCGACAGATCTGGACCGTGCATCCTGTCGGAGTACATGACCATCGAGTACTGCATCTGGTACCCGCCGCAGGACCACCCGGCAGCGGTCCGGGCCGAGGTCGAAGCGCAGATCGAGGCGTCGCCCACGCCGACGACGAGTTCTGCCCGATCGACGAGGTCAGGATCGCGGCCCGCACCTACGCCGCGCTGGCCCTCGACTGGTGCGGCATCGGCTCCTGAGATTCGAAGAGAAAGAAGGGAAGACACATGATCGACCTGCGGGGCAAGAAGGCCGTCGTCACCGGTGGTTCGTCCGGCATCGGCCGCGCCATCGCTGAGACGCTGGCCCGGGCGGACGCCCACGTCTGCGTTGCCGACCTCAGCGAAGCACCCAGGGAGGGAGGTGAATCCACGGTCGACAGTGGCGCGATCACCCGCTGCAACACGGCCAACGTCTCGACGGCGCCGTCGCTGACCGGAAGCGGCGAATCCGAACTGACATGCAGTGGCCGAGACCCGAGCAAAGCGCCGCGGTCGTCGCTCAGGCAACCCTGACGTGGGCCGCGGACTCGCCGATGGTGGCCGAGGCGTCGGCACCGATCATGGTGCGCAACAGCTTTGCGTGCGCACGCCGCCCGCGGTGATCGGCGCGGTCCACGCCGCCGGGCAGGGTGAGCGCGGCGACACTGCGGGCCAGGTTCACCGGCATCCGCAACAGCGGGTACCACGGCAACGCGTACGACGGGAGCCCGAGGGAGCGCACCACGCGCCGCCCGAGGAAGGCGCTGGTGATCGACAGGTGCTGGGCGCGGGCCAGCCGCCGCCGCAGCCCGGTCAGGGTGTCGTAGTGCCAGCCGAGCGGGTCGTCGGCCATCGGCGCGGCCAGTTGCCTGCTGGACTCGTCGGGGGCGGCCAGCGCCGACAGCGTGTGCGCCAGCACCCGGATGCTGTCGCGGAAATCCGTTGGCAACCATTGGTCCTCGACGCCGATCAGCCAACCGACGTAGCGGGTCAGATGGGCGACCGCCTGGTATTCGGACGGCGCCAGGACCACCCCCATGCCCATCGCGCCCACCGCGGGGGCGACGAGAGCGCCGACCAGCGTGGCGGCCATGTCCGTCTGGTTGACCGGCAGCCCCCACTCGTCGGCGCGCCAGTCCGGCATCGCCGACACGTGCCGGCGGACGAAGGAGTGGATCAGCCGCACCCGGATGGTCGAGCGGTAGCCGACGCCGAGGTGGTCGAGGCCGCCCTCGGCAATGACGTCCATGGCCCACTGCATGGTCTCGGCGAACCGCTTGTTGGAGCCCTTCTCCAGGGCGCCGGTGCGCAGCAGCGTCTTGTTGAACCCGGAGAACTGGTAGCCGCCCAGCAACGACACATCGCGCGCGACGTACATGCCATCGGCACCCCCGCGGCGCAAGGCGCGCTGGCCCTTGCGCAGCGTCTCGGGATCGGCCCAGTGCGGCAACGCCTCATAGGTCTCGAAGAACTCCCGCAGCGGTGTCGGGGCGTCGGGGACGGCCGCGATGCCGTCGCGCAGGGCGCGTTCGAACAGCGGGCGGGCCTCCTCCATCCCGGTGGCGGCCATCCACTCGACCACGGTGTCCATCGGCTCGTCCCCCACGGTCAGGCGTTCGCCGAGGTCCTGCCACTGCCGCGGGTTCGGGTCCCGGATCGCCATGGCCGTCGCGAGGGCGCGGACACCGGCCGGGATGGGCCGGGGACGGTCCGGGTGGCGCGTCGGGATGGGCACGCTCACGGCCGCTCCTCCTCGAGCTCACTTCTGACAACGCACGTAGTCAGAACCAGGCTAGGCCGCGGCCGGACAGGTGTCAACGCAGGGGGCGGTGCCCCCGGCCGGGCTCAGGTGGCGGTCTCCGTCTCGACGAGCACCCGGCGCAGCAGCTTCCCGGTCGCGTTGCGCGGCAGCTCGTCGACGAACACCACGTCGCGCGGAACCTTGTGCCGGGCCAGGTTGTCCTTCACGTAGCGCTTGATGGCCTCCGGGTCCTTCTCCGCGCCGGGCTCGGCGACGACGAAGGCCCGCAACCGCTTTCCGAACTCGACGTCGTCGACGCCGACCACCGCGACCTCGGCGACGTCGGGCCGGGCCTCCAGCAGGTTCTCGACCTCCTGAGGGAAGACGTTCTCGCCGCCGGAGACGATCATGTCGTCGTCGCGGCCGTCGACGAACAGCAGGCCGTCGTCGGTGAAGTGCCCCATGTCACCGCTGGACATGAAGCCGTCGATGATCTGCTTGCTGCGGCCGTCGGTGTACCCCGAGAACGGGGCACCGCTGCGTACGAAGATCCGGCCGCGCCGGTTGCGTCCCTCGATGCGCTGGTCGTGTTCGTCGAAGAGGGCGACCTCGCAGGTCACCGGCGAGCGGCCCGCGGTGCCGGGCGCGGCACGCAGCTCGGCCGGGGTGGCCACGGTGGCGATGGCGCATTCGGTGGAGCCGTACATGTTGTAGAGGACGTCGCCGAAGGTGTCCTGCACCCGGTTGGACAGGTCCGGGCTCAGGGCGGATCCGGCGATCAGGATCACCGTCAACGACGAGGTGTCGTACGTGGCGATGATCTCGGGATCGAGTTCGACGATGCGGTGCAGCATCGTCGGGACCGCGACGAGCATGTCGGCCCTGTGTGTGGCGATGAGCTGCAGCGTCGCTTCGGCGTCGAAGCGCCGAGAGGTGACCACCTTGTTGCCGAGTGCGGCGCCGATGGTGTAGGTGGCCCAGCCGGTGCTGTGGAAGATCGGGGAGACGATCACCATGGTTCCCTTGCGGGGGAACGGGATCCGGTCGACGATCTGGGCGGTGGCCAGCGGCGCGACGGTGTCGCGCGGCGCACCCTTGGGTAGGCCAGTGGTCCCGCTGGTCAGGATCACCGATCCGCCGGACTTGGCCGGCGGCGGCAGCGGCTCCGCCGGGTTCGCGGCGACGACGTCATCGAGCGTCGGGACTCCCCGAGGGACCTCCGCGCCGTCGTCCACCCAGGTCAGCACGCGGGGCATGTCGGCGGGCAACGCATCGAGCAGCCCGAGGAACTCGCTGTCGTGCAGGACGGCGGCGACGCGCTCGCGCGTGCACACCTCGGCGAATTGCGGCTTGGCGAAGCCGGTGTTCATCAGCACCATCCGCACCCCGGCCTTGCCACAGGCGGCCATCGTGATGACCAGGCCGCGGTGATCACGGCACAGCACCCCGACGACCGAACCCTCGGACACCCCCAGTCCGCGCAGGCCGTGTGCCAGCGCCCAGGACTGGTCGTCGACCTGCTTGTACGTCAAGGTCCCGCGCTCGTCGACGACCGCAGGAAGGTCGGCGTACTTGCGGCCGCCCTGGATCGCCATCGTGGCCTGCGGGCCGTAGACGCGTCCGAGCTTCGACGCGTCGACCGACGATCTGAGGTCGGTGACGTCGATGATCCCGGTGTCGATCAGGCGCTTGAGCGCCCGAGCCGATTCGGATACCTGCTGCAGCTTCTGCCGAACCGTGCGCAGCGTATCTGTCATCGGACTGCCTCCTCGTTACGTTGCCCGAGATTTCAACGTAGCAACTGCCGAGGATCGGTAGGGCCCCCATCGCGGGAAGGCCGGGCTCTCGTCACCAAACACGTTGGGACGCAATAACTATCAGAAGAACCGAGTTGTTGAACTATTCTTAAGTAATGATGCGAACCTGTCAATCGGCCGTCTTCGCGGTCGTCGCGCTGGGCCTGGGCGTCCTTGCGTTCGGAGCCGGACCGGCCGCGGCCGCGCCTGTCACCCCGACCGTCGACGCGCCGCCGGTCATTCCTCCCCCGGCCTTCGCCGGACTGCCGTTGCCGGTGCTGCCGATACCCGCCGGGCTGCCGCCGTTCCCCTATCCCGCCGACGTGCCGGTGGTACAGCTGCCGGCCGACATTCCCGCGGTCGAGTTCCCGTCCCCGGTGCCGGCGGTGTC
>JBFWOX010000020.1:0-106067 GCA_050250295.1 Mycolicibacterium sp. | reverse complement strand
CTACCAGAACGCCATGCGCTGGTATCACTGGGATCCGTTCACCCACATCCCCAAGGACCAGGCCACCGTCGGCGCGCTGCGCAAGGCCGCCGAAGGCCACGACGTCTCCATCCGGGCGCTGTCACACAAGGAGAAGACGGGTGCGTCGTTCGCCGATTTCGCCGCCCGGGCCAAGCAGGTCAGCGGCAACACGGACTAGACACTTTGCGCCGAAATTGCATTCCAGCAGAGGAAGATCGAGTGTGGGCCTGCTGGAATGCAATTTCGGCGGATTCTCGAGCGAGGAGAGGCGGCTATGCCGGGCGGGATGAGCTTCGAGCTGACCGAGGATCAGGCGCTGATCCGCAAGTCGGTGGCCGAGCTGTGCAGCAGGTTCGACGACCACTACTGGATGGAAAAGGACCAAGCCCACGAGTTCCCGCAGGAGTTCTACGACGCCATCGCCAAGGGCGGCTGGCTGGGCATGACGATCCCCGAGGAGTACGGCGGGCACGGCCTGGGCATCACCGAGGCCACGCTGCTGCTCGAGGAGGTGTCCCGCTCGGGTGCGGCGATGAACGGCGCCAGCGCTATCCACCTGTCGATCTTCGGGATGCAGCCGGTGGTCAAGCACGGCTCCGACGAACTCAAGGCCGCGACGCTGCCCCGCATCGTCGACGGCGACCTGCACGTCTGCTTCGGGGTCACCGAACCCGGTGCGGGACTGGACACTTCGCGGATCACCACCTTCGCCAGGCGGGAGGGGGACCACTACCGCGTCAACGGCCGCAAGGTGTGGATCTCCAAGGCGCTCGAGTCCGAGAAGATCCTGCTGCTGACCAGGACCACGCCCTATGACGAGGTCACGAAGAAGACGGACGGCATGACGCTGTTCCTGACCGACCTGGACCGCGACCACGTCGACATCCGGCCGATCCAGAAGATGGGCCGCAACGCGGTGAGCTCCAACGAGGTGTTCATCGACGACCTGATGGTGCCCGTCGAGCACCGCGTGGGCGAGGAGGGCAAGGGCTTCAGGTACATCCTCGACGGTCTCAACCCTGAGCGGATGCTGATCGCCGCCGAGGCGCTGGGCATCGGCCGGGTCGCGCTGGAGAAGGCCGTCAAGTACGGCAACGAGCGGCACGTCTTCAACCGGCCGATCGGCATGAACCAGGGCCTGCAGTTCCCGTTGGCCGACTCGTTGGCCCGCCTGGATGCCGCCGAGCTGGTGCTGCGCAAGGCCACCTGGCTGTACGACAGCGGCAAACCGTGTGGACGCGAGGCGAATACGGCCAAGTATCTGTGTGCCGACGCCGGGTTCGGCGCCGCCGACCGGGCGCTGCAGCTGCACGGGGGGATGGGCTACTCCGAGGAGTACCACGTGTCGCGGTACTTCCGGGAGTCGCGGCTGATGAAGATCGCGCCGGTCAGCCAGGAGATGATCCTGAACTTCCTCGGCGAGCACGTCCTCGGCATGCCGCGGAGCTACTGATGAGCCGACGACCTCGCGCACCGTACGGGGCGCATGGTTATGTGAATCCGTGACCGGAAAGCAGACCGCCGGCCCGTTGGCCGGCGTCACCGTCGTCGCGGTGGAGCAGGCCGTCGCCGCGCCGATCTGTACCCGGGTGCTGGCCGATTTCGGTGCCCGCGTCATCAAGGTGGAGAACCCCGACGGGGGCGACTTCGCCCGCGATTACGACGACGTCGTCAACGGACCCGGGGGACTGGCCGCGCACTTCGTCTGGTGCAACCGCGGCAAGGAATCGGTGACGATCAACACGAAGTCCGCTGCGGGGCTGGAGGTGTTGCACCGGTTGCTCGACCGCGCCGACGTCTTCGTGTCCAACCTGGCACCCGGTGCGACCAGCCGCCTGGGCATCTCACCGCCCGACCTCGCCGCGCGGCACCCGAACGTCATCCCCGTGGAGATCGACGGCTACGGGCCCGGCGGTCCGATCTCCCACAAACGCGCCTACGACCTTCTGGTGCAGGCAGAGTCCGGATCCTGCGCGATCACCGGTCACCCCGGCCACCCCGCCAAACCGGGCCCACCGATGGCCGACTTCAGCACCGGCCTGTACGCGGCGATCTCGATCCTGGCGCTGCTGTATGGCCGGGTCCGGCATCCGCTGCCCGGCCCGGCCCCGGCGGTCGAACTGAGCCTCTTCGACGTGATGACCGATGTGATGGGGTACGCCCTGACCTACACCCAGCACTCCGGGATCGACCAGGAGCCGCTCGGTGTCGGTTCCCCGGCGGTGGCGCCCTACGGCGCTTTCCCGACCAGGGACGGCCAGACCGTCGTGCTGGGCACGACCAACGACCGGGAATGGCAGCGCGTCGCGCTGGAGATCATCGAGCGCCCCGACCTCGCCGAGGACCCAAGGTTCGCGACCAACCCGGGTCGGTGCGCCCACCGCGAGATCCTGGAGGACGCCATCGGGAGCTGGTGTGCCCAGCGCGATCTCGCCGAGATCCAGAAGATCACCGACGCCGCCGGGATCGGCAACTCCCGCTACAACAAGCCCAGTGAGGTCGTCGCCCACCCGCATCTGCGTGCCCGGGACCGGTGGCGCACCGTGGCGACCCCCAAGGGCGACATCGAGGCGCTCCGCCCACCGCCGGTGATCAACGCTTTCGAGCAGCCGATGGGAGCCATCCCCGGGCTGGGGGAGCACACCGATGCGGTGCTCATCGAATTCGGGGTCACCGCAGACGAATTGCGGCAGCTTCGGGCCGACGGCGCGATCGGACCGGCCTACCGTGGCTGAGGTGTTGCTGTCGGCGGACCGGGACGGGGTCCGTACGCTGACGCTGAACCGCCCCGAGCGGCGCAACGCGCTGGATGCCCGGCTGTGGGGGGACCTCGCCGACGCGCTGCGCGATCTCAAGCGGGACCGCGGCATCCGCGCGCTGGTGCTGACCGGCGCCGGCGGCGCGTTCTGTTCGGGTGCCGACATCGGCACCGGTGAGCAGATCCATCCCCGCTACAAGCTGGACCGCCTCACCGACGTCGCGCTGGCGCTGCACGAGCTGCCGATACCCACCGTCGCCAAGGTGACCGGCATCGCCGTCGGCGCCGGATGGAACGTGGCCCTGGGCTGCGATCTGGTGGTCGCCACCCCGGAATCGCGGTTCTGCCAGATCTTCTCGAAGCGTGGCCTGTCGGTCGATCTGGGCGGGTCCTGGCTGCTGCCCAAGATCGTGGGCCTGCAACAGGCCAAGCGGCTGGTGCTGCTGGCGGACATGATCGGCGCCGACGAGGCGCACGCGCTGGGCCTGGTCACCTGGGTCAAACCGGCCGAGGCGATCGACGCGTTCGTCGACGGGCTGGCCGACCGGCTCGCCGCGGGGCCGCCGTTCGCACTGGCCCAGAGCAAGGCACTACTCAACGACGGCGCCGCCGCGACGATGCGGGAGGCACTGGCCAACGAGGCCCGGGCGCAACCGGGTAATTTCGCGACCGTGGACTCGGGCGAGGCCTACGCCGCGTTCGCGGCGAAGCGGGATCCGGCGTTCACCGGGGCGTGGGCCCTGTACGACACGGACAAGGAGTAGGCGACATGCGGGAAACGGTCATCGTCGGCGCGGTGCGCACCCCGGTGGGTAAACGCAACGGTGGGCTGTCCGGCGAGCACGCCGCCGACCTGTCGGCGGTGGTGCTCAACGAGCTGGTGGAGCGCACCGGGGTGGACACCGACATCGTCGACGACGTCGTGTGGGGCTGCGTTTCCCAGGTCGGGGACCAATCCAGCAACATCGGGCGGTACGCGGTGCTGGCCGCCGGGTGGCCCGAACACATTCCCGGCACCACGGTGAACCGGGCGTGCGGATCGAGCCAGCAGGCGCTCGACTTCGCGGTGCATGCCGTGATGTGCGGGCAGCAGGACGTGGTGGTCGCCGGGGGCGTCGAGGTGATGAGCCGGGTGCCGCTGGGTTCGGCACGCAGCACCGGCATGCCGTACGGGCCCAAAGTGCTTGCCCGCTATGACAACTTCGCGTTCAACCAGGGTATCTCGGCGGAGCTGATCTCGCAGAAGTGGGGTTTCTCCCGCACCCGGCTCGACGAGTACTCCGCACGATCGCACGAGCGCGCCGCCGCCGCGCAGGACGCCGGTGCGTTCCGAGACCAGATTGTGCCCGTCTTCACCGACGGTGACGTGGTGAGCGAGGACGAGGGTATCCGGCGGGGGACCACGGTGGAGAAGCTGGCGGGGCTCAAAGCCGCGTTCACCGAGGACGGCGTCATCCACGCCGGCAATTCCTCGCAGATCTCCGACGGCGCCGCAGCACTTCTCGTCACCACCACCGAGAACGCGGTGAACCTCGGGCTGACCCCGCTGGTGCGCTACCGTGCCGGCGCGGTCACCGGCGCGGACCCCAAACTGATGCTGACCGGCCCGATCCCGGCCACCGAGAAGGTGCTGCACAAGGCCGGCCTGACCCTCGACGAGATCGGGGTCTACGAGGTCAACGAGGCGTTCGCGCCGGTGCCGTTGGCGTGGCTGGTCGAGACCGGCGCCGACGAGGCCAAGCTGAACCCGCTCGGTGGGGCGATAGCGCTCGGCCACCCCTTGGGCGCCTCCGGCGCGGTGCTGATGACCCGCATGGTCCACCACATGCGCGACAACGGAATTCGGTACGGGCTACAGACCATGTGCGAGGGCGGCGGCACCGCCAACGCCACGATCGTCGAACTCGTGGAGTAGGAGGACACCGGGTGCGCAGGGATCTCTTCACCGAGGATCACGAGGCCTTCCGGGACCTGGCCCGCGACTTCGTCGAGAAGGAGGTCGTCCCGCACTATCCGCAGTGGGAGAAGGGCGGCCGGATGCCGCGCGAGGTCTTCGAACGGATGGGGGAGCTGGGGATCCTCGGCATGGCGATCCCCGAGGAGTACGGCGGTGCGGGCCAACCGGACTACCGCTTCAACGTGGTGTTGCAGGAGGAGGCGGCCCGCGCGCTGGTCACCCTGTCGACCGTGCGGACCCAGCTCGAGGTGATCCTGCCGTACTTCCTGCACTACGCCAACGCCGAACAGCGGCAGCGCTGGTTCCCAGGTCTGGCGGCCGGCACGTTGTTGACCGCGATCGCGATGACCGAGCCCGGCACCGGCTCGGACCTCGCGGGTATGCGGACCACCGCGGTGCGCGACGGCGACGATTACATCGTCAACGGCGCCAAGACCTTCATCACCGGCGGAATGCAAGCCGATCTGGTCATCGTGGTCGCGCGCACGTCCACCGCCCCGGACAACCGCCGCCGCGGCTTGACGCTGCTGGTGATCGAGGATGGGATGGCGGGGTTCACCCGAGGCCGGGAGCTGGAAAAGATGGGCTGCAAGGTCCAGGACACCGCCGAGCTGTCGTTCACCGACGTCCGCGTGCCTGCCGCGAACGTGCTCGGTGAGGTCGACGAGGCGTTCGGCTACCTCGGCCACAACCTGGCCCAGGAGCGGCTGACCGTCGCCGTCGGGTCGGTGGCGCAGGCCCGCTCGGCGATCGGCGCCGCGATCGAGTACACCCGGGACCGCAAGGCGTTCGGCACCCCGGTGGCGTCGTTCCAGAACACCAAGTTCGAGTTGGCCGCCTGCTCGACGGAGGTGGAGGCGGCCCAGGCGATGCTCGACCGTGCCATCACCCTGCACGTCGAGGGGGAGCTGTCGGGCGCCGACGCCGCCAGGACCAAGCTGTTCTGCACCGAGATGCAACAGCGGGTGGTGGACCGCTGCCTGCAGCTGTTCGGCGGATACGGCTACATGATGGAGTATCCGATCGCCCGGCTGTACACCGACGCCAGGGTGGCCCGGATCTATGCCGGGACCAGCGAAGTCATGAAGGTGATGATCGCCAAGTCGCTCGGGCTCTGACCCGGGGATCTTCGTGCCGGGGCGAGGTGTGAGCCCGATCCAAACCCAATTCGGCTGAGACCCTTGTCACAGCTCGCAAACCTACCTACTGTGTGTTCACTAGGTTGGTTCGAGCCCCAGGAGACACGTGGCAGCCCCCGAGTCCGACGGATCCGAGCTGGGTTCGCCCAGGCGGCCCTACGCGGCACTTCTGGCCAAGGGTGAGGACCGCAGGCAGCGGATCCTCGCGGTCGCCGAGCGGCTTCTCGCCCGCAACGGATGGCGCAGCACGTCGCTCGCGCAGATCGCCAAGGAAGCCGGCGTGACGTCGGCGGGGTTGCTGCACCACTTCGAGTCCAAGGAGCAACTGCTCAACGCGGTGCTCGATGCCCGCGACGCCGACGACGACGCGCACGCCGACCGTTCCGGGGACCTGGTCACCGAGCTCAGCCGGGTGCCGGAACGCTTCGAGCGGGCGCCGGAGCTGGTAGGGACATTCACCGTGCTGTTGGCCGAGAACATCGCGCCCGATGCGCCGCTGCACGACCGCCTGCACAAGCGCTACCGCGACGCGGTGGACATCATCAAGGAAATCATCGTACGTGGTCAGCGGAAAGGACTGTACCGCAAAGATTTTGACGCGGCCAACAAGGCCAGGGAGATTCTCGCCTTCATCAACGGAATGGAGACCTTATGGTTACTCGATCCCTCAATCCCGCTGACCGAGGTGTTCAAGGGGTACGCGGAGGCGCTGTCCCGCGATCTGGCGGCGAAGCCGAAAACGACATGAGATACCGCCTCGACGTCGTGTCCCCGACCGTGCTCGACGCCGTGCGGTTCGCTGGTGGCTGGATCTACGACCGGGTGATGGCGGGCTGGGACGTCAGCGTCCTGGTCGGCAGTGAGGACGACGTCCGCCCGCTCGAGATCCTGGGGGCCGACGCGCTGGACCTGGAATCGGTACTGGCGGCCTGGGGCGACCGGCCGCATCCGCAGACGGTGGCGGTGGCCGCCGACCTGTTCGGGCGTGACGAGCGCGTGCGCCGCGGGGTGTTGGGCGCGCTCGAGCAGGGTGCGACGGAGGTGACGCTGAGGGGTGCGACGCTGCCGTCCGAACTGGACAGCAGCGTCGGCTCGGTCGAGCACCGCCTCAGCGCGGCCGCCCGCGCGTTCAAGGCCCAGGCGCTCGCCGCGGCCTACGGTGCCGCCGGTGAGCCGGTCAGCCGTACCGAGACGTTCTGCTGCGGGGTGATGGCCTCGGTCGCCGCGGACCTGGTCCCGGCCAGCTGACTCCGCCGAAATTGCATTCCAGCAGGCCTCCACTCGATCTTTTCCTGCTGGAATGCAATTTCGGCGTCAGCTGAGGTCGATCAGAACCTTGCCGATCGCGCGCCCGTCGCCGACATGGCGCAGCGCGGCCGCGGTGTCGTCGAGTGAATACATCGCGCCCACATGGGGTGCGATGCGCCCAGAGACGAGCAGGTTGCGCAACTCGGCCTCGTTGCGGGTGAACTCGTCGGCGGCGATGTCCAGGAACTGGAAACCCAGCACCTGGATCCCCTTGAGCAGCACCAGGTTCAGCGGGATGCGCGGGATGACTCCGGATGCGAAGCCGACGGTCACGAACCGTCCGCCCCGGCCCAACGACCGCAGCGCCGGCTCGCTGAGGGCTCCGCCGACGGGGTCGACGACGACGTCGGCGGCTCGAGGGAGCGTCTCGCGCAGCGCCGTCCGCAGATCGTTGCTGCGGTGATTGATCGACCGTGCCGCACCGTATCGCCGGGCCACGGCCAGCTTCTCGTCGCAGGACGCGACAGCCGTGACGTCGGCGCCCAGTGCAGCTCCGAGTTGCACGGCGGCCAGGCCGACGCCGCCGCCGGCACCCAGGACCACCAGCTGGTCGCCGGCCGACAGCCGCCCCACCGAGCGCAGCGTGTGATACGCCGTGCGGTGCGCGACGCCGAACGCGGCGGCGGTGTGCGCGTCGACGGTGTCGGGGATGCGGGTCAGCGCGGCGGCGTCGACGCATACCCGCTGCGCGAACGCTCCCGTCATCCCTGCCCCGCTGACGCGGTCACCGATCGCGAAATCCGTTACTCCTGGGCCGGTCTCGTCGACGACACCGGCGAACTCGCTGCCCGGGACGAAGGGCGGTGCGACGCTGACCTGGTACGAGTCGGCCAGCAGCAGCACATCGGGGTAGTTGACCGCCGCCGCGGCCACCCGCACCACCACCTGACCGGGGCCCGCGCTTGGTTCGGGACACTCCTGGACCCGCACCACTTCGGGAGGTCCGTGCTGTGAGCACACCGCGGCGCGCACCGTGGCTCAGCCCCGGTAGTCGGTGGACTCGGCGAGCTCGGCGGCCGAGGCCATCAGGCTCGTCACGACCGGGCCGAACGCCAACAGTTTCTCGTCGTCGCCGGCGCGCTGGAATCCTTGCTCCAACACGATGGCCAGCTTCCATTTCGCCAACACCAGGTAGTAGTCCAGGTCGTCGACCTGCCGGCCGGACACCACGGCGTAGTGCGCGACGACCTCATCGCGCGACGGCATTCCGCGCATGTCCACGTAGCCCATCTCCGAGTCGGCAGGATCGTCGGTGAACCGCGGCCAGGACTGCACCATCCACCCCAGGTCGAGTTTCGGGTCGCCGACCGTGCCCATCTCCCAGTCGACGATCGCGGCCAGCCGCGCGGGTGCCCCGTGGTGGTACATGACGTTGGCGAACTGGTAGTCGCCGTGCATCAACCCGGGGACGAAGTCCAGCGGCCCGTGCGCCCGCAGCCACTCGGTGGCGACGTCGAGGCCGGGCAGTTCGCGGTTCTTGATCCGGTCCAGGAAGCCGGTCCAGCGGTCGACTTGGCGTTCGTGGAAGCCGTTCGGCCGGCCCAGGTCGTGCAGCCCCCCGGCGCGCCAGTCCACCTTCGACAGCAGCGCAATACCCTCGGCCAGTTGAAAACTCAGCGCGGACCGAGCGCTGATATCGCTGGCGAACGGCTCCGGCCACCTACCGGGGGTGTCCATCGGGGACCAGCCGTCGACGAAGCCCATCAGATAGAACGGCCGGCCCAGCACGGCAGCGTCGGCGCAGACACCCACTGCCGAGGTGTGCGGGACATCGGTGCCGTCGAGCGCCTCGATGATGCGCCACTCGCGCAGGATGCCCTTGTCGCGGTCCGGCGGGGCACCCGGCGGCGGCATCCGCAGCACACAGCGGTGTTCCCCGCGGGTGATCTCGAAGATGACGTTCTGGGTGCCTCCGGAGATGAACCGCGCGGTCAACGGCTCACCCTTGCCGGGCAGCCCGGCACCGTCCATCCAGTCGGCCAACCGCGCCGTGTCGATCGCGCTCACTGGTTGCCCACCTGGTGTTCGAGGAACTCGGCGTACTTCGCCTGGGCGGCTTCGCGTTTGGCGGGGATCCACTCCGAGGGCCAAATGCCTTCGGTGGGGCGGTAATCGCGCAGGACCTGTTTGGCCACGGTGGCCTTGTGGACCTCGGTGGGCCCGTCGGCCAGCCCCATCACCGCGGCGCCGGTGACCATGCCCAGGAACGGCACCTCGTTGGTGACACCGAGCGCGCCGTGGACCTGCATTGCCCGCCAAGCGATGTCGTGCAGCACGGTCGGCATCACGACCTTCACCGCGGCGATGTCCTTGCGGACCTTCTTGTAGTCGTTGTACTTGTCGATCTCCCACGCGGCGTAGAGCACCATCAGCCGGAACTGCAGCAGCTGGGCGTACGAGTCGGCGATGTAGCCCTGCACGAACTGCTTGTCCGACAGCCGGCTGCCCTGGGTCTGCCGGCTCAACGCGCGCTCGCACATCATGTCCAGCGCCTTGGACGCCAGCCCGATGGTGCGCATCGCGTGGTGGATGCGGCCGCCGCCGAGCCGGGTCTGCGCGATCACGAACGCCTGGCCTTCCCCGCCCAACAGCGCCTCCGCGGGCACCCGCACGTTGTCGTAGTGGATCAGCGCATGCGACCCGTGCTCGGCGCCCTCGCCGTACAGGCCGATATTGCGCTCGATCTTCACACCGGGGGTGTCGGTGGGCACCAGGAACATCGACATGCCTTGGTAGGCGCTGACATCGGGGTTGGTCACCACCATCACGATCAGGAACGACGCCGTCGCAGCGTTCGAGGAGAAGAACTTCCAGCCGTTTATCACCCAGTCGTCGCCGTCGCGCACCGCGGTCGTGGTGAACATCGTGGGGTCCGCACCGGCGTGCGGTTCGGTCATCGAGTAGCAGGAGAACAACTCGCCGTCGAGCAGCGGCTGCAGGTAGCGCTGCTTCTGTTCCTCGGTGCCGTAGTGGGCGATGATCTCGGCGTTGCCCGTGTCGGGGGCCTGACAGCCGAAGATGATCGGCGCCCACTGGGAGCGGCCGAGGATCTCGTTGAGCAGGGCCAGCTTCAGCTGGCCGTAGCCCTGGCCGCCGAGGTCGGCGCCGAGATGGGTGGCCCACAGCCCACGCCGGCGCACCTCGGCCTTGAGCGGATCGATCGCCTCGCGCCGCTTGTCCTCCAGCGGCATGAACTGCTGGTGCGGGAAGGCCAGGTCGAGCGGTTCGACCTCCTCGCGGACGAACTCGTCGGCCCAGTCGAGCAGCTGTTGGTACTCGGGCTCGGTTTCGAAATCCCACATGGCGGCCTCCTTGCCGGCGATTCAGGGGCGGGTGGGGGGAGCTCCGTGGACGAGCGTGCAGATATCGGCGGTGACGACGGCCGCGAACGACCGGTCCCCGAAAGTTCCTGCAGCCCAATGCCGTGCGCCTTCGCTGACCATCGTGCGTGCCAGGTAGGCCAAGTG
The DNA here is from genome assembly GCA_050250295.1 of Mycolicibacterium sp. Lineage (GTDB taxonomy): Bacteria > Actinomycetota > Actinomycetes > Mycobacteriales > Mycobacteriaceae > Mycobacterium. Next base: position 95,417 of record JBFWOX010000020.1, on the reverse strand, counting down.
CTCGACGTCGACGCCTGCGGGCAGCTTGCCATCCGAGGCTGCGTGGCTGAACAGCTCGGTGAACATGTCCGCCGTCGGGTCAGGGGGAGCGCCTGTGGCCAGCAGGCGGTGTTCGTGGCGGTACCCCTCCAGAATCGTCTCGATGATCAGCTCGGGCGGATTGCGCGCCATGGACCGCTCCAACGCTGCCATCGCGGCCGCGATGACCTCGTCGATCTCGTAAGGCTTGCGCAGCAGCGCGTGGATGGTCCGCTGCGCGGACTGCGTCGAGAGCACACCGACCTCGAACAGCACGTCCTCTTTGCGGGGAAAGTAGAAGTAGAACAGCGCCTTGGAGACGCCGGCGGCCGTGCAGATGTCGGCGACGGTGGTGCCGGCGTAGCCCTTGGTGCGCCACAGCGCCATCGCGGCCTGCACCAGCGCACGCTTGGTCTCATGTGATCGGGCCCGTTGAAACGAGGCTCGGCGCTGACCATGGTCAGTAGTGGGTTCGGCCGCCGATTTCACCATATCGCGGACATTAACAGTCGAGTGCGCCCGGTGGAATAGCTGACCGCTGTCCAACTAACTATCCCGGGTCGTCCGGGACAATGGTGGTATGACTGCGTTGCGAGTCGCCGCGTTGCTGTTCGCCCTGCTGGCGCTCGTCGCGGGAGGACTGCAACTGGCCGCCTACTTCTCGGGTGCGTTCGCCCGGCACCTGATCGTCGGGGTATTCGCGTGCGCGGTGGGCGTCTCGGTCGGTGCGGCCGCGATCATCGCCATCCTGCGGTCGCGGGACTGACCGGCTGGCAGGGCGTTCCGGGCTCGATTGACGTCGGGCGTCACCTGTGAAAATGTAATATTCAACATTGAGAGGATCATTCTCATTCGGGGACGAAGGCAGGAACGGAGCGATAGATGGCGATCGACCCCGCCGGCATCGACTGGTTCAGGGACCCACGACTCGTCGATGACCCGTACCCGTACTTCAACGCGCTGCGCGACAAGTGTCCGGTCGAACCGGAGGACCACTACGGTGTCACCATGGTCACCGGATGGCAGGAGGCCGTGGACGTCTACAACGACGAGACGACGTTCTCGTCGTGCATATCGGTCACCGGACCGTTTCCCGGGTTCCCGGTCCCGCTGGAAGGTGACGACGTCTCCGAGCTGATCGAAAAGCACCGTGACGAACTGCCTTTCAGCGATCAACTGCCCACGCTCGACCCACCGGTACACACCAACCATCGGTCGCTGATGATGCGGCTCATCACGCCCAAGCGTCTCAAGGAGAACGAGGACGCGATGTGGGCGCTGGCCGACGAGGTGCTCGACGAGTTCCTCGCACCCGGCAGGGGCGAGTTCATCAAGGGGTTCGCCAGCCCGTTCACGCTCCTGGTGATCGCCGACCTGCTCGGCATCCCGCCCGAGGACCGCACGGCGTTCGTTGACGGCATCTCCGAGCACTCCGGCGGCGGGGTCGGCAGTACCAACTCCGAGTCGCTGGCGCACTCGCCGCTGGAGTTCCTGTACGCGCAGTTCGAGGGTTACGTCGAGGACCGCAGGCGCAATCCGCGCAACGATGTGCTGACCGGCCTTGCCACCGCGCTGTTCCCGGACGGCACCACCCCCGAGCCCGGCGACGTGGCCCGGGTAGCCACCAACGTGTTCTCGGCGGGGCAGGAGACCACCGTGCGGTTGCTCGGCACCGCGCTCAAGGTGCTCGGCGACCGGCCCGACATCCAGGCGCAGGTGCGCGAGGACCGCAGCCTGCTGCCCAACTTCATCGAAGAAGCGCTGCGCTACGAGAGCCCGGTCAAAGGGGACTTCCGGCTGTCGCGGACACCGGTCAACGTCGGTGGCCACGACCTCGCGGCGGGCACCACCGTGATGGTGCTCAACGGTGCGGCCAACCGAGACCCGCGCCGCTTCGGCGAGCCCGACGAGTTCGACCCGAACCGCAAGAACGCCCGCCAGCACCTGGCTTTCGGGCGGGGCATCCACAGTTGCCCGGGTGCTCCACTGGCCCGTGCCGAGACGCGGGTCGCCCTCGAGCGGCTGCTGGACCGCACCTCCGACATCCGGATCGCCGAAGAGCACCACGGACTTGCCGGGCACCGCAACTACCGCTACATCCCGACGTTCATCCTGCGCGGGTTGGTCGAACTGCATCTGGAGTTCGATGTGATCGCACCGCAGGTCCGATGAGGGTCATCGTCGACGAGGACCGCTGCGCCGGTCACGGAATGTGCCTGACGTTGTGCCCAGAGGTGTTCACGCTCGCCGACGACGGCTGGGCGGTCGCCGATCCCGAGACCGTGCCGCCCGGGCTGGAAGACGCCGCGCGTGAGGCCATCGCGAACTGCCCCGAGCGAGCGATCCGCGAAATCGATTGAGAGCAGAGAGGTTCACCGTGGCAAAGGGCTATGTGCTGCTGACCGAGGACGTCAAGGACCCGGCGGGAATGGGGGAGTACGCCAAGCTGGCCGGGCAGACGATGGGCGAGGCCAAGGTGCTGGCCTTCGGTCCCGTGACCGAGACCCTCGAGGGGCATTGGCACGGGAACCAGACCGTGCTGCTGGAGTTCGAGTCGGTCGAGGCCGCCAAGCAGTGGTACTACTCCGACGCGTATCAGGCCGCCGCGAAGTTGCGTCAGGCGGCCGCGGACTGCAACGGGATCATCATCTCGGGGTTTTGAGGCGCACTCGCCGCCCGCGAGGGTGCGTGAACTGCCCGCCGGTGCCGGCGCGTCGGCGGACAGACACGCGCGCTCGCGGGGCCGTCAGTGGGGGCGCAGCGGGGCGACCGGCGTCGTGGTCGTCGCGTGTACCAGCAGCTCGGCCAGCTCTCGGGGCCGTGACAGGAACGGCGAATGCGAGGCGTCGATGCTCAGTGGCTCGACGCCGAGACGGCTGGCGACGGTATCGGCCAGCCAGCGTGGCATCGACCGATCCTGCTCGCAGACAACGAAACTGCGGGGCAGCTCGGCCGCCCAGAAGTTCGGCACCGACACCGGGGTGACGGTGGTGTCGCCGAACCGTTCGGGACCCAGCCGGTCGAACGCCCAGCGGGCCGTCGCCTCGTCACAGTCGTGGTAGAAGTACTTCCACGCCCCCTCGAAGTCGGCGAACGTCATCGCGCCGTCGGCATCGAAGTGCAGATATTCCAGCATCTCGCCGACGTCGGCGTCGAAGTCGTCGCCGAGTTCGTCCCCGTCGTCGCGCATCGCCATCGCCTCGGGATAGGTGCGGCCCTCGCGCGGCAGCGCCGCGGCGAGATAGACGATATGGCTGACCAGATCGGGTCGGGCATCGGCGGCCAGGGTGGCGTCGAAACCGCCGCCGGAATGGCCCACCAGCACACACTTCTCGCCATAGCTCAGCGCAGCCAGCACGGCATCGCGGCGGTTGGCCAGCGTGGACTCCTCGTCGAGGCGCGCGCCGTGGCCGGGCAGGTCCACCGCCACCGCGTCATGGCCCAGGTCGCGCAGCGCGTCGATGGTGTACTCCCAGCACCACGCGGCATGGAAACCACCGTGCACCAGGACGAATCGCATCAGCGCCGGACTACTCGTCGACGATGGAGATCGCCTGGCGCGGGCATTGGCGCACCGCCTCCCGGATCTGCGCCTCGTTCTCCGCGGTCACCTCATCCTGCAGCACGTGCAGGTAATCGTCGTCGTCGACCTGGAACACCTCCGGGATGATGCCCATGCACACCGCGTTGCTCTCACACAGGCCGAAGTCGACCTCGATCTTCTGGGTCATGCGCGATCCGCTCCGCTCCTCGCTGACGTCATGCGCGATCCGCTCCGCTCCTCGCTGACGTCATGCGCGATCCGCTCCGCTCCTCGCTGACGTCATGCGCGTTCCGCTCCGCTCCTCGCTGACGTCATGCGCGATCAGCTCCGCTCCTCGCTGGTGTCATGCACGCTATGCTCCGCTCCTCGCCTGCCTCATCGCAAGACCCGCACCGGAACATGGTGGTAACCCGCGACATTCTGCATGCTGACTCGCTGCAGGCCGGAGAAATCGACCTCGAAGCGCGGCATGAAGTCCAGTAGGTGCTCGAGCGCGATCGCGGTCTCCATCCGGGCCAGCGCCGCGCCGAGGCAGCTGTGGATGCCGTAGCCCAGACCGAGGTTCTGGGCCTGCAGCCGATCCCGGGTGATGTCGAAGGTCTCGGCGTCGTCGAACGCCCGCGGATCGCGATTCGCCGCCGCCCCCATCAGGAACACCGGCTTGTGGGCCGGCACTGTGCCGCTGGGCAGTTCGACGTCCTTCAGGCTGTAGCGCACGTTGTACTGGACCGGTCCGACGTAGCGCAGCAGCTCCTCGACCGCGTCGGGGATCCGGCTGCGGTCCTCGAGCAGCAACTGCCACTGCTCGGGATGCCGGGCGAACTCGACGACCGCGCTGCCGACCAGCTTGGTGACCGTCTCGGCGCCCGCACCGCCCAGCAGCGTCGCGAACGCCGTGATCTCGATATCGTCGAGCTTGCGCATCGACCCGTTCTCACCGGGGATCTCGGCGCTGATCAGCCGGCTGATCATGTCGTCCTGCGGGTTCTTCCGGCGTTCCTGGACCAGGCTGAAGTAATACATACCGGAGCTGATGTTGGCCTGCTGGTTCTCTTCACTGAAGTCGATCTGCCCCGGCTCGCGGTGCAGGCTGGTGTCGATCCAGTGCCGCACCTGCTGGCGGTATTCCTCCGGGACGCCCGCCATCCGGGTGATGACCTCGACCGGGAACGGGCCCGAGAAGTCCTGCACCACGTCAAAGTTGGCGGGGTCGGCCAGATCGAGATAGTGCCGGACCAGGCCGACGACGGTGTCGCGCTGCGACTGGATCGCGCGAGGGGTGAAGGCCTTGTTGAGCAGGCTTCGCATGTGCCGGTGATCGGGCGGATCCATGAAGATGATCGACTTCTGCGGAACCTCCCCCGAGCGCACCATGCCCAGATCGCAGCCGCGGGCCGAAGAGAACGCCTCGTGGTCCTTGAACGCCGCCGCGACGTCCGCGTGCCGGGTCAGCGCGTAGAAGTCTTGTTCCTCGTCGTAGTAGATCGGCGCCTCGTCACGCATCCGCCGATAGATCTCGTAGGGGTTGTCGAAATACTCCTGCGCGACGGGGTTGAAGACGAGCTTTTGCGCGGCCATAGGTTCCTCCTCCGCGGCGGACTGGAAGCCGGAAGCGTTACGATCGTTGCGACAACCGTAACGCTAACAGTTGGCGCGATCCAGCACTGGCTACTCGCGGGTTTGTCGCCGAATCAGCCCGATGGAGCGCCGACGACGACTTCGAGCAGCCCATCGAGGAGGCCGAGGTCGCTGCCCGTCCCGGCGGCCACCTCACGGACCACGGCCACGTCCTTGCCGAGGAACTCACCGACCGACGCGATGAACGCTTGCACCGACCCGCGGGCCGCGACCAGCTCGGCGGCGCGGCTGGCGCCGCTGCCGTGCCCGACAGCCGCGAGCAGCGCCGCCTCGTCGACCTTGACCCGTGCCCCGAACTCCGCTGCCTCGCGCAGCAATCCGAGCTGCGCGGCGAACAGCGTGTTGTTGATCAGCTTCACCCACTGCCCGGCGCCGAGGCCGCCGACGTGCAGCACCGGCTCGGCGTACGCGGCCAGCACGGGGCGGGCCCGTTCCACCGCCGACGGATCGCCGCCGGCGAACACCGTGATGTGCCCGGCGGCGATATCGTGCGGCCCGCCGCTGACCGGGGCGTCGACGACCGCGACCGCCGGTGCGTGCGCCGCCAGCTCCTGGGCGGTTCGGGGGTTGCCCGTGGTGTGGACGACGAGCACCGACCCCGGCGTCATCGCGTCGAGCAGTCCGCCCTCGACGCACACCTCACGCACCTGGTCATCGGTGAACACGCACACCGCAACTACATCCGCGCCGGCCGCCACGTCGGACAGACTGGCCACCGCTCGGGCCCCCAGCTCGCCGATCGTCGCGCGCTTCTCGGCGCTGCGGCCCATCACCCGCACGTCGTGACCCGCCCCGACGAGACGGCCCACCATGGGTGCCCCCATGCGGCCCGCGCCGACGAACCCGACACGGGCACTCACCGCGCGTGCCCCATGGAGTCCAATGCCGCATCCGCCGCCGTGAACACCGACCCCTCCGCGGCGCCCGCCGTGGCGGCCAGGCTGGCCGCGTGCCGAACGTCCTTCTGTAGCAGTGCCCCCGCGATGGGGGCCAATCCCTCCAGGGTGCCGCCGAACATCGAGATGCTGCCCACCGCCTTGCTGGTGGCCGACCCGCGGTTGAGCACCTCGACCAACTTCGCCCGCGGGATACCGAGGGACTCGCCGAGCTCGAGGGTGCTGATCGCACTGCCCAGGTTCGCGCTGAACAACAAGTTGTTGAGGATCTTCGTGTTCTGCCCGCTGCCCAGCGGGCCCAGGTGCACGATCGGGTCGGCGTACGTCGCGAACACCGGCCTGCACCGCTCGACGACGTCCTCGTCACCGCCCACCATGACCAGCAGCGTGCCCTGCTCCACCGCTGGACCGCCGCCGCTGACCGGCGCATCGATCACCGAAACACCCTGGGGAGCAGCCTTCTCGGCGATCTCGCGGCATGTGTCGGGGTGCACGGTGCTGTGGATCGCGACGATCGCCCCGGCCACCAGCCCGGCCAACACCCCGGTGTCTCCGTAGAGCACCTCGCGCACGTCGTCGTCACCGACCACGCACAGGCACACCAGGTCACTGGCGGCGCCCAGCTCCGCCGGTGTGGCCGCGGTCCTGGCCGGCGTATCGGCGTACGGTTCGAGGCTGGCGGGCCGGCGCGCCCACAGCGTGGTCTCGAAACCCCCCTCGGCGATCCGGCGCGCCATGGGACCGCCCTGGCTGCCCAGCCCGATGAATCCGACCCGCATCAGTGCACCTCCACGTGTTCCCGCTTGCGGCCGGGCGCGCCCGCAATGCATTCCTCGGCGAACGACAACACTTCTCGGTGGTAGGCGCCCGCGCTGAGTCCGACACTGAGGTTGTGCCCGCTGTCGGCCATCGTGTTGACCCGGACTCCCGGCGCCGCGGTGAACAACGCCACGACCGCGGCGACCGCGTCGGGGCCGGTCTGCCAGACCTTTTCGTGGTCGGCGACGCTGAACTGCACCGGCACCCGCACCTGCGCTGCGACACTGGGGAAGTCGCGGCGGGCCCAGTTCGCGGTGACCTCGGCCTCGTAGGCCGCCCCCGGCGCTGACAGCGCGCCGGTGAGCACGTCGGCCGGATACAGATCGGTCGGTTCCCACAGCAGATCCCGCAGCCCCGCCGGGCGCGAGGTCACCGTGGCGGCACCGATCAGCTCCCTGGCTGAATCGGTGTAGCGCAGGCCCGTTCCGGCCACCTCGACGCCGACGACGCCATCGCCGGCGGCCGCCATCCGCAGCGCCAACTCACAGCCGGCGGAGTGGCCGACGAGGAACACCCCGGCGCCCCGGTCGCCGCCCAGCATCTTGTCCACCGCGCCGAACGCGGCCGCCACCCGGCGTTCTGCGTCGGCGAACTCACCGGCATACACCGCGGACGCCCCATATCCGGGGCGATCCACCGCGATCGTGGTGAAACCCGCTGCGGCACCCGCACGTAACAACGACAGTTCCGGCCGCGCCGGGCAGTCGAAGTACGCCGCCGACGTCGCGCCGCCGTGCACCGCGACGATCACCGCGCGGGGCTGCGCCACCGCCGCGACGAGCGCGGACATCGGGATACCGTCGACCATCACGACGCGCGGAAGTGGCACCACCGCGGTCACGACGCGGTCCGCAGCAGCAGCACACCACTGGGTGTCAGACCCCCGCTGCTGACCACGGCGACACGGGCGCCGCTCACCTGACGCTCACCGGCCTCACCGCGCAGCTGCGACACCGCCTCGTGGATCAACCCCATGCCGTGGGTGCGGCCGTGCGACAGCTGCCCGCCGTGCGTGTTCACCGGGATCACCCCGTCGCGGGCGATGGCCGCACCGCCGTCGAGGAAGTCCTTGGCCTCCCCGATGCCGCAGAAACCCAGTGCCTCCAGCCAGGACAGGCAGTTGAACGTGAAGCCGTCGTACAGCTGCGCGACATCGACATCGTTGGGTCGCAGCGATGTCCGGGTCCACAGGTGTGCCGCCTGGCCCAGCACCTGTGGTTCGTGGGTCAGCGTGGTCTGGTCCCAGTCGGTGCGCTCGATGATCTGGGTACCGACCGCCTCGAAGTACACCGGCTGCTTCGCGGTGTCGGCGGCGGCGTCGACCGCCGAGACCACCACCGCCACCGCACCGTCGCACGGCACGTCGCAGTCGTAGAGCCCGAACGGCGTGGTGATCGGCCGCGCGTTGAGATAGTCGTCCATCGACAGCGGATCACGGTAGATCGCGGTGGGGTTCAAGGCCGCGTTGGCGCGCTGGTTCAGTGCGATCCAGCCGAGCGTCTCCCTGGTGGTGCCGTAGCGGTGAATATGCCTCTGCGCGTTGAGCGCCAGCGTGTGCGCGGCCGACGTCGCCCCGAACGGCGCCTGCCAGCTGTTCACCCTGGCACCCCCGGGCGGGGCCACCCTGCTCTCCTTCCTCAGCTGGTTGAAGGTGGCCTCCCACAGCGTGCGGAAACACAACACGTGCCGGGCCAGTCCGGTCGCGACGGCCATCACCGCCGCGATCACCGACCCGCCCGGCCCGAACGTGTCCATGCCGCCGTTGATCCACGTCGGCCGCACGCCCAGCGCACCTTCCAGCGCGGTGACCCCACCCTCGCCCATGCCCATCGCGTCGATCCCCGGATAGGTGGACAGGCCGTCGATGTCGGCCAGCGTCAACCCGGCATCGGCGATCGCGGCCTCGCAGGCCTGCACCGTCAACGACAGCGGCGACACCATCAGCCGCCGGCCCAGGCGCGACGCGCCGATCCCGGTGATGGCGGCGGCGTCCTCGAACTTCTCGGTCCCGTGCATGGGCCTGACGAACTTCGGGAAGTCCTGCGGGGCGATCTCGTCCTCGGGAAGCGGGGCGGTCTCCGGCTCGGCCGTCGGCCGGAACAGCGGCAACCACACGTCCTCGTGCTGCTCGAACACCACCTCGACCACGCGGCCCAGCTCGAGCTCGGCCGGGTCGCAGTCGATGATGTTGGTGGTCAACCGGACTCGGGGATCCTCCTCGACCGCCACCTGCGCGACGACGTACGGGGCGGGCAACCCGGGAATGGAGAATCGCTCGTTGACCGTGAACGCCGAGAGCACCGCCCGCCCGGACACCTCCCGCGCCCCCATGGTGTGGCCGTGGCAGTACCGGCACACCGGCTGCGGCGGATGGATCAGCGCCTCGCAGTCGCCGCACTCTTGGATGCGCAGCACCCCGTCGGCACCCGAGGTCCAGAAGAACTCGTTGTCGAATGTCAGCTGCGGCAGCGGAAGTCGGCTCATTTCGACGCTCTGCTCATCGCGTGAACCCCCACTCGGCCTCGTTCTCTTCAGTCTTCAGCCGTTCCAGATCCGGCTCGGAGAGCGCCGGCGGCGGCGCGTCGTCGGGGCGGCGCTCCGATCGTGTCATGATCGCGTGCACCGGGCAGTCCATCAACGCCCGCAGTACCGCGTCACGATCCTGCTCGGGGATGGTGCCGTCCCCGACGAGAACCGCGTAGCCCCAGTCGTCCAGCGAAAAGTACCGTGGTGCGTGTCTGGCGCAGATCCCGAACCCGTCACAGAGGGTCCGGTCCAGTTTGATCCGCAGCGGGTCGGTCACGATGCCTCCACCTGGAACGGGCGCGCGGCCGGGAGAACCCCTGCGCGGCACTCGGAACAGCGCCCGCCGAGGTGCCGTGCCACGTCGTCGGGGAACAGCGCGAGCATACTGGCGGCAATGTTGCAGGCGGCATCGAGCGTTGCGCATGCGCCGCGGCCCCGCAACACCACCGACCAGCGCTGCAGCCGCGCCACGTCGTCGGCATCGGCGCTGCCGTCCCGAAGCGCGGTGGCCGTGGCCGCCATCGCCGCGGTGCCGTTGAAACACGACCCGCACTGCCCGGCGTTCTCCCGGTCGAAGTAACCGAGCACGGCGGCACCGACCGCCACCGGGCACTCGTCGGTGATCAGCGACACCGCGCCGCAGCCCAGTCCGCTGCCCACCCCGCGCACCGACTCATGGTCCAGCGTGACGTCGATGATCCGGCGATCCAGCAGGCCGGCGAAGTAACCGCCCATCAGGACACCGCGCACCCGCTGCGGCGCAACACCGTGCAGCGCAATCAATTCCGCTGCCGGCACGCCGAAGGGAACCTCGTAGAGCCCGGGCGGGCGATCGCCGCCGGTCAGCGTCGTCAGTAACGTGCCGGGGGACGCGTCGGTGCCCGCCGCACGGTAGGCGTCGGCGCCGTGGCGCTGCACGAACGGCAGGTTGGCCAGCGTCTCGACGTTGCTGACCACCGTGGGCAACCCACCGACCCCCTCCTCGAACGGCCGTGGTGGTTTGTCGGTCGGTTTGGCCGGTCCGCCGTTGATGGCCCGCACCGCGGCGGTCTCCTCACCCGCGACGTAACCGGGGCTGACGGTGAGCACGCTGACAGTGACACCGTCGAGCACTTCCGCAGTGGCCTCCTGCAGCGCGGTCGTCACCGAGTCCGCCGCGGACGGATCGGACACGTAGACATGGGCGTGGCGCGCACCGACGATCCGGGCGGCCAGCCGCAGCCCGTCGAGCACCAGATGGGGCCGGTGACGCAGCAGCCAGCGGTCCTTGACCGACGCCGGTTCCCCTTCTTCTCCGTTGGCCACCAACACCGTATCCGCGCCCCGCAGAGATGCGGCGCGCACCGGCGTGAGCTTCACCGCGGTCGGGAACGCGGCACCTCCGCGGCCCAACACACCGGCCTGTCCGATGTCGGCGAGCAGGGCCGCCGGGTCATCCAATCCGCGGTAGCCGCCGGCGTCGTGGTAGTCGCTCAACGTCTCCGGGCCGCGGCCGGTCCGCACCAGCCGCGGCGTCAGGCCCGGCCAGGCCGCCACGGTCAACTCGGTGTTCACCGCCGGGCTCATCTGCGGCTACCCTTCCCTGCATGCGAACAGCGGTCGTGCGGATCGGCGTCGACGTGGCCGGCGAGCTGACGCCAGATCAGCTGGCGGCCGGGATGGCCGAGCTGGGCCGGCTGGTGGCCGAGGCGAACGCCGAACTGATCGACAGCGACCTCGCCGCGCTGCCGCCGAAACGCCGGGAAGTCGAGATCCTGATGGCCGGCACCGATCCGGCGGCCCTGCAGGACGCGGCGGCGGCGTTGTGCGCCAAGGCATTCCCGACGCACCCGGTCGCCGGGGTGGTGACCTTCGTCAGCCGCGGCACCGACGACGACGCGCACGGCGTGCTCGCCGGCTTCGGGCTCACCGGCGACATCGAACGGGAGCCCGGCGCCGACGGCTGGGACATCCTCACCGTGACCCTGCGCAGGGCCGATCTGGCGCGGATCCCGGAGAGCCGCATCCACACCGCGCTGGAAGCCTCGACCAACTGCGAGGTCCGCATCGTCGTGGGGGAGTAGCGCAGGTCCGCTCATCAGCGCCCCAGGAAATCCAGGATCGCCGGTGCCGCCTGCACCCACGTGTCGAACATGTTGAACCGCTTGATCTTCCCGGACGCCCGTGCCTCGCCGGCGCGTTCCCAGGCATCCTCGGGCCAGGGCGGGTCGATCAGCGTAGACCCCTTGATCAGGCAGCTGACCTCCAGCGAGGTGCGCTTCGGGTGATCCAGGTCGTTCTCGCCGCCGCGGATGATCAGCGTGGGCACCCGGATGTTGTCGAACATCTCGTCCTCGACACCGGGGATGGTCTGCCCCGGCTTGGGGACGAACGCGTTGAGCCAACGCAACATCAGCTTGAGGAAGGCATCGGGGTCCTGGTCGAGGATGCGGGCCTCGTTGCCGGGATTCTCGGCGATGCGCTCCTGCCATTCGGCGATCTTGGATACCGCCGACATGCCCGCGCCGCGCACCGCCAGGATGCTCGGCACGATGTAGTAGGAGCCCAGCACGAACGAGCCGTACACGCCGCCGACGATGTTCCACACCACCAGCTTTCGCACCAGCTCGGGGTAGAGCATCGCCGTGAGCAGCGAGTCCCGTGCGCCGCCTGATCCGCCGGCGACGATGCAGGGCCCGATGTCGAGGTGGGTGATCAACTCGCGCAGCGTCTCGGCGCGCATGTGCGATTCGCTCTGTCCGTAGAACTGGACGTCGGACTTGCCGCAGTTCGGCCGATCCCACAACACCACCCGGTAACCGCCCTTGGCCAGGGCATTCGCCAGCGGCCGAAGACCGGGAATGTCCTTGCTGAACCGCCCGCCCGGGGTCAGGACGATGAAATCGCCGTCCTTGCCCACTATCTCGTAGACGACCTGACCGCCGTTGATCTCGGCGACGCGTTCGCCGCGCTTCAACGCGATGGTGCTGGCCGGTGTCCGGGTCGGCGTCGTAGTTGGCATCGTGCCCTTTCGTGCGGTCAGGCCTGGACCAGGACGTCGTTCCCGACGACCCGGACGGGGTAGGTGCGGATACTCCATTCGGGTTTGACCGCGGTGGTGCCGGTGGCGAGTTCGAAACCCCACTGGTGCCACGGGCAGTAGATGTACTCCAGGTCGCGCACCATCACCGCATCCCCGGGCACGCTCTCGTCGACGATGTTGCGGCCGCGCGTACGGCCCGAACACAGCGGGCCACCCTCGTGCGGGCAGTAGTTCGCGATGGCGTAGAAGGTGCCGTTGACGTTGTACACCCCGACGCCATGACGGCCGATGGGCACCAGTTTATGCGTCCCGGGCGGGATCTCGTCCACGGTGGCGACGACGTGCTCACGCCCCTGGGCCAGCCGGGGCGGTGGTTTCTGATCGGTCAAGGTCAGAACACCCGCACCTGACCCTCGAGGGCGGGCACCGTCTCGGGCAGTTGGTAGGTCTGGATCCCGTTGCGGAACATGATGTTCTCCCTGGCGTGTTCGGGCAGGTGCTTGACCAGCCAGCGCGGATCGTCGAACGTCCAGTGCGGGTAATCCGAGGAGTACAGCAGGATCCTGTCGCACTCCATCCACTCGAAGGCCCGGGTCAGCTCCGTCTTGTCGTCCGGGTAGTCCAGCGGTTGCGTGGTGAACTTGATGTGGTCCTTGACGTATTCCGAGGGTTTGCGCTTGATGTCGACATAACCCTTGCGGGCCTGGTAGATCGCGTCCATCCGCCACATCAGCGGCAGGATCCAGGTGAAGGCGTGTTCGACGAACACGATCCGCAGCGCCGGGTGGCGGTCGAACACGCCGTCGAAGATCAGGCTCATCACCTGGTTGGCGGCCAGCAGCGAGTACGTCACCATGAAATCGTGGTTGTAGCTGGGGATCCCGACCGGCGGGAACGGCAGGGTCTCGTAGTAGCCGCGGGAGAGATGGCAGCTGACGGTGATGTCGTTCCTGGTCGCCGCCTCCCAGATCGGGTCGTACTTCGGGTGACCCCACGAAGGGCGCGGCTCGGCCTTGATCAAGACCTGCGACATGTAGGGATGCCCGGCCCACTTGTCGATCTCGGCCGCGGCCAGCTCGGGCTCCTCGATCGCCACGCAGACGGACCCGCGCCAGCGCTGGTGCCAGTTGTTGTGCGCATCGAGCCAGTGGTTGGCCAGCCATTGGTTGGTCGCCACGCAGAATGCGTGGGTGGCCTCGGGGAGGCGGCACTCACCGTGCGTGGGCTCCAGGATCGCGATGTCCGACCCGGCCTCCATGATCAACTGCTTGAGGGCCAGATCCGGGTCACTGCAGGCGAACTCGCCGTCAGGGGGGAACGAGTCCACCCGCATCGCGTAGGAATGCGCGTAGTCGGGCGCGTCGTAGTAGATCAACTCCCCGCGAGGATGGGTCAGGAAGTACTTGCTGCGCCACGGCTCCGGGATGTAGTCGACGAGCTCGCCGCGCCGTGGCATCGGGTGCACGTCGGAATCCACGCAGCGCACCGGGATGTGCTCGGTGGGCGTGGCCCTTCGCATCGTTGCGGATACCGTCATCGGGAGCCTCCTTCGACCACCACTACCGTGCGCCCACCGGCGCCGAGACGCCCCGCGAGACGTCGATGCCGTACAGCTGCGAGGCATTGCGCCAGCAGATCTTGTCCCACTGCTCGGCGGTGTAAGCGGTGGGCAGGTTCGGCTCGGCCATGTTCCAGTGCGGATAGCTCGACCCGAACATCGTCATATCGTCCTTGCCGGTGAATTCCAGCCATTCACCGGCGAACTCGACATCACCCGGGCCGTCGATGCTGCCCTGGATGAAATAGGTGTGCCCCGGCAGGTACGCACTGGGCATCTTCGGCGCCCACGGCGTCTGTTCGAGGTGCGGCCGTCCGAAACAGTCCATCCGCCACATGAACGGCGTCAGCATGTCTGCGGCGCCGTCGGCCCACACCATCTTCAGGCCGTCGTACCGCTCGAACACCCCCTCGGCGATCATGTTCATCACGTGGTACAGGTAGTTCAGCGACATGAAGCCCAGGTACTGCTCGTAGGTCCGCGTCGCGCCCGACGGGGTGGGCGAGAGCATGATGCCGTTGCCGACCTCGATGTGCACCGCCACCGGCAACCCCGCGTCCACCGCCGCCTCCCAGAGCGGCCAGAACTGCGGCTTGCCGTACAGCTCACGCGACTGCAGTGGGATGCCGATCTGTACGACGCGCGGATGATCTTTGTAGGTGGCGATCTCCCGCAGCGCGCCGTGGATATCGTGGGGATCGACCCGGATGGTGCCGCGGAACCGTTCACCGAACTCGGGATGGTCCAGCCAGCGCGACACCATCATCTCGTTGTGGGCCGCAGCGATCGCGGTGCCCAGGTGGCGGTCGGGCATGACGCCGCGGGTCATCGGATGCAGCACCGCGACATCGACACCGCGGTCGGAGAAAAGGTGCTCGGCGACGACGTCGACGTCGGAGCCCGGATACTCCTTGTTGGGTCCCCGGGTGCCCTTGGCGTACTCGCCGCCAGGGGCGCCGTACCAGTCCATCTCGTAGTCCGGGAAGCCGCGGCTGCTGAACGGCTCCCGCAAGAAGTTCTCCCGCAGGTCCTTGTTGGAGCCGAAGAAGATGTGGACGCTGGCGTCTATCAGGGGGATGCGGGCGGGTTCGGCCTCTGTGCCGTCGACGATCTCGATCACGTGGCTCCTCCGGTCGGACCCGGTAGTGGCCGACACGCGCGCACGCGGCCGCGGGCATCGGCACCGGACATGAAACCCAGTGTAGATCTTTGTTCTTCAATGGCAAGAATAATGTTCTCCAATCGCAGCGTTTACTTCCCTGCAGGTCAGCGGCCACTTCCGGGGCCAAGGGCAGGGAGGCGCGCTGGAATTGGGCACCCGCGGAGAGAGAATGAACGGCACACTGGTGGAGAATGTTATTCTCGCGGCATCACGACGAGCCTGGAGGCGCTGGATGCTACTCGAGTTCGACGCTGATCAGCGGCTGTGGCAGGAGACCGTGCGTGACGCGGTGGCCAAGCAGTGCCCACCGTCGCTGATCCGCGACATCGCCGAGCGCGGCAGCGATCCGGCGCCGCTGTGGCACGGGTACCTCGATGCGGGCTGGACGGAGCTGACCGACCCCGAGAACGCCGTCGAACTGGCGATCGTGCTCGAGGAACTCGGACGCGCCACCGACCCGACACCATTCTTGGCCACCGTGACCCAGTTCGCCCCGCTGGTCGGCGACCGCTACGACCCGAACAGCGCCGGGGCGGCGGTCCATTCGGGTGTGACCGCGGTCCGGGCCGTCGACGGCTGGGTGTTGTCGGGCACCGACCGTTTCGTGCTCGACGGGGACCGCGCCGAGCGGCTCGCGGTGGTGACCCCCGCCGGCGTGTTCTGTGTCGGTGCCGATCTCGCCGCGACCCGCCGCGTCGACGTTTTCGACCCGGTCCTGCACGTGGCCGAGGTGTCCCTCGCCGGCGCGCACGTCACCGAAGCCGACCGATTGCCGACCGATACCGAGCCCGCCCGCCACGTCGCGCTGATGGGCATGGCGATCACGACCGTGGGGGCCTGTCAGCGCATCCTCGATCTCGTCCTCGAGCACGCCAAGAGCCGCCAGCAGTTCGGTGTCGCCATCGGGACGTTCCAGGCCGTGCAACACAAGGCCACCGACATGTTCATCGCGATCGAACGCGCCCGCGCGCTGTCCTACTTCGCCGCGCTGACCATCGCCGCCGACGACCCGCGCCGGCGGCTGGCCGCCGCCATGGCCAAGGCGTCGGCGGGGGAGTGCCAGTCGCTGGTGTTCCAGCACGGCATCCAGCTGTTCGGTGCGATGGGATTCACCTGGGAGAACGACGTGCAGTTCGCACTGAAGCGGGCCAAGGCCGGGGAGTTGATGCTCGGCGGGGCCGCCGAGCACCGGGCGATGATCGCCGAGGAATACCGGGAGACGATCTGATGCAGCTGGCATTCGACGCCGACGTCGAGGCGTTCCGCGCCGAGTTCTCGGCTTTCCTCGACGAGCACACGCCCTCGGCGGCGCAGACTTTGGAGCGGCCCCGCTCGGTGTCGCACATGCCGCAGTGGGCGCGCGACTGGCAGCGGCTGCTGTTCGACAACGGTTGGCTGCTGCCCGCCCAACCCCCGGAGTTCGGCGGCCGCAACGCCACCGTGTTGCAGACGTTCGTGCACGCCGAGGAACTGTGCCGGCGCAGGATCTACCACAGCTTCAACCCACAGGGCGTCAACATCATCGCCGCGTCGCTGCTGACCTTCGGCACCGACGAACAGAAGCACCGATGGGCGGTCCCGGTCCTGCGCGGTGAGCGCACCGCGTCGCTGGGCATGAGCGAACCCAGCGCCGGCTCGGACCTGGCGTCGTTACGTACCAAGGCGGTTCTCGACGGTGACCATTTCGTCGTCAACGGCCAGAAGGTGTGGACCTCGGGTGCCCACGACGCGGACTTCCTGCTGACCTTCGTGCGTACCGACCCGGATGCGCCGAAACACAAGGGGATCAGCGTGCTGCTGATCCCCACCGACCTCGGCGGAGTGGTGTGCCGGCCGTTCGCCGATATGACGGGCCTCGACAACCTCGACTTCAACGAGGTGTTCTTCACCGACGTGCGGGTGCCCGCGGAGAACCTGGTGGGCCCGCTCAACGGGGGCTGGGGGGTGGCCAACGGCTCGCTCGGGCACGAGCGGACCATGATGTGGCTGGGCTTCGCGGATCGAATCGCCAATTGCATCGCCGACTTCCGGCCCACGACCACGCTGCAGCGCGACGCGCTGGCCACCAGCATCATGGACTACCACGCGCTGCGCCTGCTGGGATCGGTGGGCATCGCCAAGGCCGCCCGCGGCGAGGTCGACGTGGCATCGGTGTCGATCCCGAAACTGCTCGGCGCCGAGGCCGAGCAGCGCATCGAGCGGTTGGCGCTGGAGGCCGCCGGACCCGACGGTCTGGTGCACCCCGCCACCTCGGGCGCCTACGAGCACATGAACCTCGACCACTACTTCGCCAGCTGGTTCGAGCGCTACTGCCGCAGCTTCGGCGGGACGATCGCCGGCGGAACCTCCGAGATCCAGCGCAACATCATCGCTCAGCAGGTGCTCGGACTGCCCCGCCGGTAGCGATTTCGGCGTAGTTGGTCATGCCAGGGTTGACCAACTACGCCGAAATCACAGGCGCTGGAGGGCGAAGGTCCAGAACTGGGTCCCCGGTGGGCCGTTGAAGCAGCCCACGTCGTAGCGGGAGTCGATCGTGCCGACCAGTGTCACCGCGTCCCACGAATAGGTCTCACGGGTGGGCAGGTTGTAACCCGGGCAGCGCAACCCGTCGGGCACGTCGACGGTGAACGTGTAGCGGCCGTCGGCGTACCAGGCCTTGCCGCCGTAGTACGCGTAGTACTGCAGCCGGGGGCGCGCGGCGACGTTGGCGCACTCCGGCACCTTCTCCGGGATGCACGCCGAGATGAACCACACCCACGACGCCCGGTCATACCTGTTGGTGAGAAGGTCGTAATTGCCTTGCCGCATCGTGGCATGCGACGTCGGCGCCACGATCGACGCCGTTGCCGTCAAAGCCGCCGCCACGGCACCGACGCTGATGAGCCTCATCGTCGCCGCCCTTCCTCCGAAGCCTCCACCGGTCATCGAATCATGTCGCCGCGGATCGCGGGCCTGATCAGTCGATGACCGCCACGTCCTTGCGCTCGGTGATCGGCCGGGCCAGTTCCTGTTCGCTGCAGATGCGCTGCAGTTTCTCCAGCGTCTCGTCGAGCCCGGGGCCGAGGCGCTTGCCCGGGGTGAACGTGGCGGGCAGATTGCGCATGCCCTGGATGACACCGATGGTGTCGTAGTGCACCGTGCCCTCGGGGTCGCACACGTAGTCGGGCATCCGGTCCAGCACCGCGGTGAGCATCGACTTGAACACCGTCCGGGCGACATTGGATCCCACGCAGCGGTGTACTCCGATGCCGAAGCTGAAGTGCCGGTTGCCCTTGCGGTCGAGGACCACCTCGTTGGGCCGGTCGAACACCGACGGGTCGCGATTGGCCATCGCCCAGGACAGCCACAGCCGCTCGTACTTCTTGAACTGCTGGCCCGCGACCTCGACATCGTCGGCGAAGGTGCGTCCGTCGCCGGGGGCGGGGGTGAAGAAGCGCAGGAACTCCTCGGTGGCCGGGTCCAGCAGCGTGGCGCGTTCGCGGCTGAGCCGCTCGCGCTCGTCGGGGTGCTCGCCCAGCCACTCCAGCGCGTGCGCGGTCAGCGCGGTGGTGGTGTCGAAACCGCCGCCGATGATCAACCCCAGGTTGCCCAGGATCTCCATGTCCGGGGCTGACTCGCCGTCGAAACGCAACTGCAGCAACGCATCCACCAGACCCGGGCGCGGGTTCGCCCTGATCTCCATCATGTTGTTGATGAGGTCGATGCCCATCTCGCGGTGCTGCTCGTTGATCTTCTCGCGCTCGGGCGCGTGTTCGGGCGTGTACACCGACGCGTGCGTGGGCTCGCTGTAGACGTTCCACTTGTCCAGCCGGATGCCCATCATCGCCAGCGTGAACACCGCGGGCACCACGTTGGCCAGGTGATCGACGAAGTCGATGCGCCCGGACTCGATGTGTTCATCGATGGCGGCGCGGGTGATCTCGTCGATGAACGGCACCCACCGCTTGATCGCGGCCGGCGACAGGTAGGGGTTCAGGGCACCGCGGTAGGCGCTGTGTTCCGGCTCGTCCATCTCCAGGATGCCGCCGCGAACCACTGTGGCACGGCTGGCCTTCGGGATCGTGATGCCCTGGAACGGCGTCTCCCCGGAGATGTCGTGGTGGTTGGACACGACGGGGCAGCGGGCGAGCTCGAAGACGTACTTGCTGTCGGCGGCCACCCAGTGCCCGCCGTAGGTCTCCGACCACGCCATCGGGCACTTGGCCTGCATCTCTTCGGTGATCTTCTCGAACTGCAGGCGGTACTCAGGGGTGTGCCTGTCGAAGAAGTACCGGTTCTTCTTGCGGTTGTCGTCGGCGGTGCCGCTCACGACGTCGTCGACACTCAAGGTTTCACTCCGTCTACTCTTCGATCGAGATGGCTTGTTCCGGGCAGGACCGGGCGGCCTCGCGGACCGCGTCCTCCTGGTCGGGCGGGACGATCTCGTTGACCGGCGAGGCGGTGCCGTCGATGTCGTTGAGCACGAACGAATCCGGCGCGTTCATGGAGCACAGCGTGTGCCCCTGGCACCGCCCGGAATCCACCCAAACCTTCACAGCCTCGCCTCCTCGACGATCGTCGGTGCACGTCAGATGTGGTAGTCGTACCACTTCAGGTAGCCGCCGGCATCGACGCGCAACTGCATGCCGGTGACGTAGCGGGCCTCGTCGGAGACCAACCACAAGACGGCGTTGCTGATGTCCTCGGGTTCGATGTAGTTGACCTTCATCGCCTGCTGCACGCCGAAGACCGGCTCGGCATCGGCGCGGGTCGGGTTCTCCAGGTCGGGCCGGAAGGACCGGTACATCGGCGGGCTCTGCAGCATATCGGTGTTGCAGTTGGTCGGATGCACCACGTTGGCCCGGATGCCACGCACCGCCAGCTCGGTGGCCAGGTCGTGAACATACTGCGACAGAAGGCGTTTCGATGTCATATAGGCCATGCCGCCGGGATCGTTGCCGGGGTTGGGTTTGTTGTGCGCGTCCATCAGCGCGGCGGTCGAACCGGTGGCCACGATGGCCGCCCCCTCCTCGAGGTGGGGGAGTGCGACCTGGATGGCGTTGATGGTGCCGATCAGGTTCGTGTTGATGACGTCGGTCCACGCCTGCAGTGGTGGGTTGCCCTTCATCCCGGCGATGCCGGCCTGCGCGACGACGATGTCGACCCCGCCCAGCTGGGCGATGCCGTCCTCGAGCGCCTTGCGTAGCTGCGCGGCGTCGCGCACATCGGCTTTCGCCGTGACGATGCGCTGACCGGTCTTCTCGACGAAAGCCGCGGTCTCGTCCAGATCTTCGCGGGTGGCCATCGGGTAGCCGATGGTCTCGACGTCCTCGCACAGGTCGACGGCGATGATGTCGGCGCCCTCCTCGGCCAGCCGTACCGCGTGGCTGCGTCCCTGCCCGCGCGCCGCCCCGGTGATGAAGGCGACCTTGCCTTGAACGCGTCCCATGAAGTGTCGTCCTTTCGGTGAGATCGGTTGGCTCGTCAGGTGTTCCGGCCGCCGTTGACGCCCAGGATCTGTCCGGTGATATAGCCGGCCTCCTCGGAGACCAGGAACGCGCAGGCGGCGGCGATGTCCTCCGGGCGGCCCATCCGACGCACCGGTGTCTGCTCGATCTGCCTCTGGGTGTCGCCGAGGAAGCCCCGTTGCTCGGCCTTGCGCAGCATCGGGGTGTCGATGAAGCCCGGCGGCACCGCGTTGACGGTGATGCCGTTAGGTCCGTACTCGAGCGCCAGCGATTTGGTGAGCCCGTTGACGGCCGACTTCGCTGCCACGTAGGGCGCCATGTAGGGCTGGCCGGAGTGCGTGCTCGATGACGAGATGTTGACGATGCGGCCCCAGCCGGCCTCGATCATGTCGGGCAACACCGCCTGGGTGCAATGGAAGACGCCGTTGAGGTTGACGTCCACCACCTTCTGCCACTCGTCGAAGGTCAAATCGAGGAACCGTTTGAACCGATCCAGCCCCGCCGCGTTGACCAGCACGGTGACCGGCCCGAGCTCGGTGTGGATCTCCGCCAGCGCAGTGTCCACGGCGGCCCGGTCGGTGACGTCGGCGGTGTAGGAGAACTTCTCCTCGCCGGGAACGAGGTCGATCGTCGCCACGCGCATGCCGTCGGCGCGTAACCGCTCCGCGACCGCGGCCCCGATGCCCGAACCCCCGCCGGTGACCACCGCGTTCCGCGCGCGCGCAGCATCCACCATCAAGAACCATCCTTCCGATTATGAGAACCGTACTCTCGAATCGTGCACTACCGCAAGACATGAGCTGCCATCTGTTCGCACTGGTGAGACGATTCGCGCTCGACTGTCGCACCGTTTATCCCGGTTGTCGACGCGGTCGCTGTTTTCTTGAGTTCTCATCTCACGAATGTATGATTCGCCGATGATGAGAATGTAGTTTCCATCACATAACCGCACCTCACGCCCGTGAGGGCGCCGCTCCGACAAGGAGGATGATGCAGGACGCTGCCACGATCTCCGATGATCGACCGGGACCGGGTGGGTCCGCGCACGCTGACCGGCGGCTGCTGATCGACGGACGGCTGCGCAGCACCGATCGGACGTTCCCGTCGCTCGACCCGGCCACCGGCGACGTCCTCGGGCATGCCCCGGACGCCACCGTTGCCGATGCGCAGGCCGCGGTTGCCGCGGCGCGCCGGGCCTTCGACACCGGCCGGTGGGCCACCGACACGGAGTTCCGCATCCACTGCCTCGAGCAGTTGTACCGGGCGCTGCGCGACCACCGGGACGAACTCGCCGCGCTGACGATCGCCGAAGTCGGGGCCACCGCGGCGCTGTGCCAGGGCGCGCAGCTGGACCAGCCGATCGAGATCGTGCGCTACTACGCCGATCTGCTGAAGACCTACCCGCTGAGCGAGGACCTCGGCAACATCGAGAGCCGCGGCATGCAGCACCACCGCTGGGTGGAAAAGGAAGCCGCGGGCGTGGTCGCCGCGATCATCGCCTACAACTATCCGAACCAGCTGGCGCTGGCCAAGCTGGCGCCCGCGCTGGCCGCCGGCTGCACCGTGGTGCTCAAGGCCGCACCTGACACCCCGCTGATCACGCTGGCTCTCGGCGAGCTGATCGCCGAGCACACCGACATCCCCGCCGGGGTGGTCAACGTCCTCTCCGGCGCCGACCCCGAGGTCGGTGCCGTGCTGACCACCAGCCCCGACGTCGACATGGTCACCTTCACCGGGTCCACCCCGACCGGGCGGCGGATCATGGCCGCGGCCAGCGAGACCCTGAAGAAGGTGTTCCTCGAACTCGGCGGCAAGTCCGCGGCCATCGTCCTCGACGACGCCGATTTCGGCACCGCGGCACTGTTCTCGGCGTTCAGCATGGTCACCCACGCGGGCCAGGGCTGCGCACTCACCTCACGGCTGCTGGTGCCCAGGAAACACCAGGACGAGATCGTCGAGCTGATCAGGACCAACTTCGGCCTGGTGCGCTACGGCGACCCCAAGGACCCGGGCACCTATATGGGTCCGCTGATCAGTGCCAAGCAGCGCGACAAGGTCGACGGCATGGTCAAACGCGCCGTGGCGGCCGGCGCGAGGTTGGTCACCGGGGGCGAAAAGGTCGATCCGGGCTTCTTCTACACCCCGACCCTGCTTACCGAGGTTGACCCCGACAGCGAGATCGCCCAGGAGGAGGTGTTCGGACCGGTTCTGGCCGTCATCGCCTACGAGGACGACGACGATGCCGTGCGCATCGCCAACAACTCCATCTACGGCCTGTCCGGCGCGATCTTCGGCAGCCAGGACCGGGCGCTGAGGCTGGCCCGGCGGATCCGGACCGGCACGTTCTCGATCAACGGTGGCAACTACTTCAGCCCGGACAGCCCGTTCGGCGGGTTCAAGCAGTCCGGCATCGGCCGGGAGATGGGCCGCGCCGGGCTGGAGGAGTTCCTGGAATCCAAGACGTTCGCCACCGTGGTCACCGAGGCGGCCGGAGCCGCCTCATGAACGCGCCGCTGGACGGGATCCGCGTGCTCGAGGTCGCGATGTACGGGTTCGTGCCGTCGGCGGGCGCGGTGCTGGGCGAGTGGGGCGCCGACGTGATCAAGGTCGAGCACGCCGTCACCGGCGACCCGCAACGCGGGCTGCGCCAGACCGGTCTGCTGCGGGTGGAGGGCGACCCGAACCCCAACATCGAACACGCCAACCGCGGCAAACGCAGCATCGGGCTGGACATCTCGGTGCCCGAGGGCCGCGAGGTGCTCCTCGAGCTGGCCCGCCGCGCCGACGTGTTCCTGACCAGTTTCCTACCCGGGCACCGGCAGAAGTTCGGCATCGACGTCGATGACATCCGGGCCGTCAACCCGCAGATCGTCTACGCCAGGGGCAGCGCGCTGGGTCCCCGGGGCGAGGAGTCGGTCAAGGGCGGCTACGACATGACCGCGTTCTGGTGCCGGGCCGGCACCGCGCGCACCATCACCCCACCGGACATGCCGGGCATCATCGGCCCGCCGGGACCCGCCTACGGCGACACCATCTCCGGTACCAACCTGGCCGGGGGCATCGCGGCCGCGCTGCTCAAACGCGAGCGCACCGGTGAGCCGTCGGTCGTGGACGTCTCGCTGCTGGGCAGCGGGCTGTGGGCGCTCGGGCACACCGTGGCGCTGACCAACCACCTCGGCGAGCGGATGGAGGCATTCCCACCCGGTGTGCACGGCTCGCCGGTCAACCCGCTGGTCGGCCTGTATCCGACGGCCGACGACCGCTACATCTCGTTCGTCATGATGCAGCCGACGAAGTTCTGGGCGGATGTCTGCAGGCACATGGATCTCGACCTCGTCGACGATCCGCGCTTCGCCACCGCGGCGGCGATCGCCGAGAACACCGCGGTGGCAACCGAGATCCTCACCGAGGCGATGAAGAAACGGCCGTTGGTGGAATGGGCCGAGCGGTTCGCCACGCTGGCCGGACCCTGGGCACCGGTCCAGGACACCCTGCAATCCGCCCAGGACGCGCAGGTGCGCGCCAACGAGTACGTCGTGCGGGCCGGCGAGCTGGAGCTGGTCGCCAACCCGGTTCAATTCGACGTCGCCGCACCGCAATCCGGCCCGGCACCCGGGTTCGCGGAACAGACCGACGAGATCCTCGTCGAACTCGGCCTGGACTGGGACCGCATCATCGAGCTCAAGACCGCGGGCGCGGTCACCTGAACCCGGCCGCCACCCACCCGAGAGAGAGGCTCATGCCCAACGCCGCGCCCATCGGTGATCGTCCGACGGGGCAGATGACCCCGCACCTGCGAGCGGGCACGGCCACGGTGGTCGACATCCGGAGCGCTTCGAACGCCAAAGGTCGCCCGCCGGGTGCCGTCGATGTGGCACAGTGCGGTAAGTGGTGCCGGCACCTCGACGGCGTGATCGTCAACCAGGTCGGCGGCGCCCGAATCGCGCTGGCTCACAACACAGGAGGGTCGACAGCGGTATCGGCTGTGACGATCGTGGAGGAACCTGGCAGTCATGGCGGTTAAAGGGCCGGAGCGGTGGTCGACCGGTATCTCGTTGCCCAACGGGATGTCGGGTGCGATGCAGGCCGTCGGGGGATTCTTCGCGATGTCGCTGGACGCGGTGCGCAATGTGTTCCGCCGTCCCTTCCAGTGGCGCGAGTTCCTCGAACAGTCCTGGTTCGTGGCGAAGGTGTCGATGGCGCCGACGTTGTTGGTGGCGATCCCGTTCACGGTGCTGGTGAGCTTCACGCTCAATATCCTGTTGCGGGAGCTGGGCGCGGCCGATCTCTCCGGTGCCGGGGCCGCTTTCGGTGCGGTCACCCAGGTCGGCCCGCTGGTGACGGTGCTGATCGTGGCCGGCGCCGGTGCCACGGCCATGTGCGCCGATCTCGGATCACGCACCATCCGTGAGGAGATCGACGCGATGGAGGTGCTCGGCATCGATCCGGTGCAACGGTTGGTGACACCGCGGATGCTGGCCTCAGGGCTGGTGGCGCTACTGCTCAACAGCCTGGTGGTGATCATCGGGATCTTGGGCGGCTACTTCTTCTCGATCTTCGTCCAGGACGTCAACCCCGGCGCGTTCGCGGCGGGCATCACGCTGTTGACCGGGGTGCCCGAGGTCATCATCTCGTGCGTCAAGGCCGCGCTGTTCGGCCTGATCGCCGGGCTGGTGGCCTGCTACCGCGGTCTGACCATCACCGGCGGCGGCGCCAAGGCGGTGGGCAACGCGGTCAACGAGACGGTGGTCTACGCGTTCATGGCGCTGTTCGTCATCAACGTGGTGGTCACCGCCATCGGTATCCGGATGACGACGGGCTAGCGGACATGGGTACCTCAGCGGTGCTGCGGGCACGGTTCCCGCGCCTGACCGACCACCTCGGCCGGCCGGCGGCGGTGCTCGGCCGCCTCGGCGACCACGTCCTGTTCTACGGGCGCGCCCTGGGCGGTGTGCCGCACGCGGCACTGCACTTCCGCAAGGAGATCATCCGGCTGATCGCCGAAATATCCATGGGTGCAGGCACCTTGGCGATGATCGGCGGCACCGTCGTGATCGTCGGGTTCTTGACGCTGGCCGCCGGTGGAACCCTGGCCATCCAGGGCTACAGCTCGCTGGGCAACATCGGCATCGAGGCGCTGACGGGCTTCCTGGCGGCCTTCATCAACGTCAGGATCGCCGCCCCGGTGGTCGCCGGGATCGGGTTGGCCGCGACATTTGGTGCCGGCGTGACCGCGCAGCTGGGGGCGATGCGGATCAACGAGGAGGTCGACGCCCTCGAGTCGATGGGCATCCGGCCGGTGGAATACCTGGTGTCCACCCGCATCGTGGCCGGCATGGTCGCGATCGCGCCGCTGTACTCGATCGCCGTGATCCTGTCGTTCCTGGCCTCACAGTTCACCACCGTGGTCCTGTTCGGCCAGTCCGGTGGGCTCTACGACCACTACTTCGACACGTTCCTCAACCCGATCGATCTGTTGTGGTCGTTCCTGCAGGCGGTGTTGATGGCGATCGCGATCCTGTTGGTACACACCTACTTCGGGTACTTCGCCTCCGGCGGGCCCTCGGGTGTGGGCGCGGCCGTCGGCAACGCGGTCCGCACCTCGCTGGTGGTGGTGGTCTCGGTGACGCTTCTGGTGTCGCTGTCCATCTACGGTTCCAACGGCAACTTCAACCTGTCGGGCTAGGGGTACGGCTTGAGCAGCAACCTTGGACCCCGACCACTGCACCGGTCCGAAACCGAGAGCGCCGCCGCACCGTTGGCGGCATCCTCGGGACGGCACTTCGGCGTTTCGACCATGGGGCGCCCGCTGGCCGGGTTGGGCCTGATCGTGGCGCTGTTGGCGATCCTGGCGGTCGCCATCGGTCTGTTCAGCGGCTCGTTCACCGAAACCGTCCCCGTTACCGTCATCTCGGATCGATCGGGCCTGGTGATGAACTCCGACGCCAAGGTCAAGATGCGCGGCGTGCAGGTCGGCACGGTCTCGTCGATCGAGTACCTGCCCGACGGCAAGGCCGCGCTGAAGTTGGACATCGACCCCGCACAGCTGCACCTGATCCCCTCCAACGTCGAGGTCGACATCGCGTCGTCGACGGTGTTCGGCGCCAAGTTCGTCCAGCTGCAGGCCCCGCCGAACCCCACCGGTGAACTGCAGCGCGGGCAGGTGCTCACCGGTGACCACGTCACCGTCGAGGTCAACACCGTTTTCCAGCAGTTGGTCCAGGTGCTCGACAAGGTCGACCCCACCCAGCTCAACGAGACGCTCGGCGCAATCGCCCAGGCGTTCAACGGCCGTGGTGAGAAGTTTGGCCAGACGCTGTCCGACTTCAACGCGATGCTGGCGAAGCTGGAACCCAGCCTGCCGAACCTCGAACACGACATCGAGGTTTCCGTTCCGGCGTTTTCCGCGTACGCGGATGCGGCTCCCGACCTGGTCTCCACCGTCGAGAACACCACTACGTTGTCGGCGTCGATCGTCGACGAGCAGCACAACCTCGACCAATTCCTGGTCAGTTCCATCGGTTTGGCCGACCTCGGCAACGAGGTCGTCGGCGGCAACCGCACGGCGCTGACCGACACGCTCGACCTGTTGGTGCCCACCACCGACCTGTTGCGCGCCTATCGCCGGTCGCTGTGGTGCGGCATCGGCGGCCTGGTGCCGTTCGCGAAATCGGGGCCGCAGTTCTCCGGTGTCATGGTGTCGGCCGGGCTGACGCTGGGTGTGGAACGGTACCGCTATCCGGGAGATCTGCCGAAGGTGGCGGCCACCAGTGGCGGCCGGGTCTACTGCGAGGAACTCGGGTTGCCGGAGATGCCCGCGGAATTCGTGCCGCCGCTGATCGTCGCCGACGTCGGATCCAACCCCGCGCAATACGGCAACGCAGGCATCCTGCTCAACTCCGAAGGGTTGAAGAACTGGTTGTTCGGGCCGTTGGACGGCCCGCCGCGCAACACCGCACAGATCGGAATGCCCGGATGACCCGCTCGACGGCCACGCTGATCAAGTTCACCGTGTTCGGGATCGTCATGGCGGTGTTGACGGCGTTCCTGTTCCTGGTCTTCAGCGACACCAGAACCGGTGCGGCGAACCGGTATTCGGCAGTATTCACCGACGCCTCACGACTGCAGAGCGGGGACACGGTCCGGATCGCCGGCATCCGGGTCGGCACCGTCAAGGGCGTGCAGTTGCAGGCCGACCGCAGCGTCCTGGTCACCTTCGACGCTGACCGCAACACCGTGCTGACCACCGGCACCAAGGCCGCCATCCGTTACCTCAACCTCGTCGGAGACCGCTATCTCGAGCTCATCGACAGCCCGGATTCGACGCAGATCATCCCGCCGGGAGGTCAGATCCCGGCGTCGCGTACCGCGCCCGCGCTGGATCTGGACGTCCTCCTGGGCGGGCTCGAGCCGGTGATCCAGGGGCTCAACCCCGACGACGTGAACTCGCTGACCTCCTCGCTGGTGCAGATCCTGCAGGGTCAGGGCGGCACCATCGAATCGCTGTTCGCCAAGACGTCGTCGTTCACCAATTCCCTGGCCGACAACAGCGCGGTGATCGAGGAGCTGATCGTCGACCTGCGCACGGTGCTGGACACGCTGGCCGCCGAGGGTGACGAATTCTCCGCCGCCATCGACAAATTGGAGCAGCTGGTCAGCGGGTTGGCCGCCGACCGGGACCCGATCGGCACCGCCATCGAGGCGCTGGACAACGGTACGGCCTCGATGGCGGACCTGCTCAGCCGCGGCCGGGCACCGCTGGCCGGGACGGTCGACGAGCTCAACCGGCTCGCCCCGCTGGTGGACAACGATCTGGACCGCCTCGATGCCACCATCCAGCGGCTGCCCGAGATCTACCGCAAGCTCGCGCGCGTGGGCTCCTACGGCGCTTGGTTCCCGTACTACATCTGCGGGATCTCGTTCCGCGCCAGCGATCTCGAAGGACGCACCGTGGTGTTCCCCTGGATCAAGCAAGAGACAGGAAGGTGCGTGGACGAGTAGATGCTGAAGTATCGCGGATCTCGACTCGCCAGGGCCGGCTTCATAGGCGTCGTCCTGATCATCCTGGTCATCGCCATCGGCCTGCAGCCCGAACGGCTGCTGTCCTGGGCAACGGCGCTGCGCTATCAGGCGCTGTTCACCGAGGCCGGTGGCCTCGCCGTGGGCAACGATGTCACCGTGTCCGGCATCAAGGTCGGCTCCGTGTCGTCGATCGAGCTCGACGACGGCGACGCACTGGTCGGTTTCACCATCGACGGCAAGTACGCGCTCGGTTCGGACACCACCGCCCACATCCGCACCGGCACCCTGCTCGGCGAACGGGTGCTGGCGCTGGAGTCACGGGGCGAGGGCACGCTCGACCGCCGGCGGCCCGTCCCGGTGACCAGGACCTCGTCGCCGTACTCGCTGACCGACGCGGTCAGTGAACTGACCGCCAATACCGCAGACACCGACACCGCTTCGCTGAACCAATCCCTGGACACGCTGGCCCAGACGCTGGACCAGATCGCTCCGCAGCTGGGTCCCACCTTCGACGGGCTGTCGCGGCTGTCGCAGTCGCTGAACAGCCGCAACGAGAGTCTGGCCGAGTTGCTGCGCACCGCAGGCGATGTGACCGCGATCTTCTCCGAGCGCAGCCAGCAGGTCAACGCGTTGATCCTCAACGCCAACGATCTGCTCGCGGTGCTCGACGAACGCCGGATGGCGATCACCAGCCTGCTGGCCAACATCTCCGCGGTGTCGCAGCGGCTGACCGAGGTGGTCGCCGACAACGAGCACGAGCTCGCGCCCACACTGGAGCGGCTCAACAACGTCACCAGGATGCTGGAGAAGAACCGCGACAACCTCGCCAAGATGCTGCCCGGCGCCGCCAAGTACTACCTGACCCAGGGTGAGATCGTCTCCAACGGTGCTTATTACAACGCGCTGGTGCCGAACATCCAGCCCGCCCAGCTGCTGCAGCCGTTCCTCGACTACGCGTTCGGGTTCCGGCGCGGCGTCGACGCAGGCCAGCCGCCCGACAATGCCGGCCCACGGGCCGAGATCCCGTTCCCCGTCAACGGCATCCCGCAGCCAGGAGACCTCCCCGATGATGGCAACCCGTAAGCGCCTGGTCGCCGGCACCGCGCTCGTGCTGGCGGTGCTGCTGATCGCCGGAGCCGCGGTGCTGGTCCGTCAGGTGTTCTTCGGGCCCACCACCATCACCGCGTACTTCCCGACCGCGACGGCGATCTATCCCGGCGACGAGGTGCGGGTGTCCGGGGTCAAGGTCGGCACCATCAAGCAGATCGAACCCGAGGGCACCCAGACCAGGATGACGCTCCAGGTCGACCGCGGCGTGCCCGTCCCGGCTGATGCCAAGGCGGTGATCGTGGCGCAGAACCTGGTCGCGGCGCGCTACGTCCAACTCACCCCGGCCTACCGCGACGGTGCCGGTCCGACGATGGCCGACGGCGCGGTCATTCCCAGCGACCGCACGGCGGTACCGGTCGAGTGGGACGAGGTGAAGACCCAATTGATGCGGCTGTCCACCGAATTGGGTCCGCAGGCCGGAGTGGACGGAACCTCGATCTCCCGGTTCGTCGACAGCGCCGCCGATGCGCTCGGCGACAACGGTGAGAAGCTGCGTCAGACGCTGAGCCAGCTCTCCGCCGTGGCCAGGATCTTCGCCGAGGGCAGCGGCAACATCGTCGACATCATCGAGAACCTGCACATCTTCGTCTCGGCCCTGCGCGACAGCAAGGAACAGATCGTGCTGTTCCAGAACCGGCTGGCCAGCCTGACCAGCGTCGTCAACGACAACCGGTCGGACCTCGACGCGGCGCTGTCGGACCTTTCAGTGGCCATCGGGGAGATCCAGCGGTTCGTGGTGGGCAGCCGGGAGCAGACCACCGAACAGATCCGCAGCCTTGGCGAGGTCACCAAGGTGCTCGTCGACCACCGGTTGGCCTTCGAGAACGTCCTACACATCACGCCGAACGCCATCGCCAACTTCGAGAACATCTACTACCCCAACGGTGGATCGGTCACCGGCGCGTTCGCGCTGTCGAACTTCTCCAATCCGGTCTGGTTCGTCTGTGGGCTGATCGGTGGGGTCGCCAACACCACCGCCCCGGAGACGGCCAAGCTGTGCGCCCAATACCTCGGGCCGGCACTGCGGTTGGTCAACTTCGGCAACCTGCCGTTCCCGATCAACGCGTACCTGCGCCCGGCCGTCAACCCGGATCGCCTGATCTACACCGATCCCAAACTCGCCCCGGGTGGGGCGGGTCCAGGCGACCCGCCGGAGCCGCCGCCGACGGTGTCGGCCTACACCGGCGCCGGGGACATCCCGCCCCCGCCAGGATGGGGCGCGCCGCCGGGCCCGCCGGGGATCTACCAGCCCGACCCGGACGCGCCCGCCACACCGTCGCCGGCGCTGTACCCCGGGGCGCCGTTGCCCGGCCCGCCCAGGATCCTGTCGAACGTTCCGGCTCAGCCGGCACCGCCGCAGACCGTCGACGGCCTGTTGTTGCCGGCAGAAGGGATGCCGCCATCGTGATCCGCGGTGTGAAGCGACTGACGATCCTGGCCGCCGGGGTGACCCTGTCGTTATCCGGTTGCGCCTTCCAGGGGGTGAACTCGCTGCCGCTGCCCGGGGCGGTGGGCCGCGGCCCCGACGCCGTGACCTATCACGTCCAGGTCCCCAATGTCGCAACGCTGGAGTCGAACTCACCGGTCATGATCGACGACGTGGTCGTCGGCAGCGTCGGCACGATGACCGTGCAGGACTGGCACGCCGATGTCGAGATCTCGGTGAAGCCCGACGTCGTGATCCCGGCCAACGCGGTGGCCACGGTGGGCCAGACCAGCCTGCTGGGATCGATGCACCTGGCGCTGAACCCGCCGCTCGGCGAGAAGCCGGCCGGACGGCTGCCGCCCGGGGCCACCCTCGGCCTCGACGAGGCGTCCACCTTCCCGACCACCGAACAGACGTTGGCGTCGCTGTCGGCGGTGGTCAACGGCGGCGGTCTGGGGCAGCTCGGCGACATCATCCACAACATGAACACCGCCCTGGCCGGCCGGGAGACCGAGATCCGCGAACTGCTCACCCGGCTGGACGATTTCGTCGGCGTCCTGGAGCGTCAGCGCGGCAACATCGTGGCCTCGATCGAGCAGCTGCGGCGGGTGGCCGGGACGTTCTCGGGGCAGCGCGACGTGATCGACAAGGCGCTGAAGGACATCCCGCCCGCCATCGACGTGCTGATCAAGGAACGCCCCCGGTTCACCGAGGCGCTGCACAAGCTGGGACAGTTCAGCGACACCGCCAGCGGCCTGGTCAACGACGCCGGCGACGATCTGGTGAAGAACCTGGAGAACCTCGGGCCGATCCTCGGAGCCCTGGCCGACGTCGGGCCCGACCTGAACCTTGCGGTGCTGTGGGCCTCGGCGTTCCCCTACGGTCCGACGTTCGCCGACCGGATCACCAAGGGTGACTACATCAACCTGTACGCCACGTTCGACATCACCTATCCGCGGTTGAAGAAGACCCTGCTGCTGGGCACCCGGTGGGGCGACGAGAACGCGAAACTGATACCCGCACCGGGTGATCCCTACTACCTGAACTATTCGTACGATCCGCTCAAGCTCGGCGTTGCACCCCCGCCGGCGAACGCGGTACCACCCCCGGCCGAGCCGCCACCGCCGCCCCCGGTGCTGCCGGTGACGCCACCACCGCCGGCCGCGCCATGGCTGCCGCAGTCGCAGCCGATGGCCGGTGACCAGATCTTCGCCGGACCGTATGCGGCGCAGACACCGGCCGTCCCGGCACCTGGAGGAGGTGGCTGATGCTGACCCGCTTCGTCCGGAACCAACTGATCATCTTCACGATCGCCTCGATCGTGGGGGTCGCGGTGATGGTGTTCGCCTACATGCAGGTACCCACCCTGCTGGGGGTCGGCCGGCTGGTCGTGACCCTCGAGCTGCCTGCCTCCGGCGGGCTGTACCGCTTCAGCAACGTCACCTACCGCGGCGTACAGGTGGGCAAGGTGACCGAGGTGAAGCTGACCGAGACCGGCGCCGAAGCCGTGCTGTCCCTGGACACCTCGCCGAAGATCCCGGCCGATCTGCAGGCCGAGGTGCGCAGCGTCTCGGCCGTCGGCGAGCAGTACGTCGATCTTCGTCCCCGCACCGACAGCGGCCCCTACCTGGCGAACGGGTCTCGGATTGCGGTGTCGGACACCACCGTTCCACAGCAGGTCGGACCGATGCTGGACCAGCTCAGCGCCATGGTGGACAGCCTGCCCAAGGACAGGATCCCGGACCTGCTCGACGAGACGTTCAAGGCCTTCAACGGTGCGGGCCCGGATTTCGGATCGCTGCTGGACTCGGCGGCCACGGTGACCGAAGACGTCAATGGCGTCTCGGATCAGGCCAGGGCTCTCGTCGACGACAGTGGGCCGCTGCTGGATTCGCAGGCCGAGACCGCCGATGCGATCCGAACCTGGGCGCGCAGCCTCGACGGCATCACCGCGCAGGTGGTGCAGAACGATCCTGAGGTCCGCGCGCTGCTGCAGCGCGGACCCGGTTTCGCGCAGGAGGTCAGCGCGCTGCTGGACCAGGTGAAGCCCACGCTGCCGATCCTGCTGGGCAACCTGACCACGGTGGGGCAGATCCTGCTCACCTACAACCCGTCCCTGGAACAGCTGCTGGTGTTGTTCCCCGGGATCATCGCCGCCCAACAGTCTTTCGGCCTGCCGCAGAACAGCCCCAGCGGTCTGCCGACGGGGGACTTCGCGCTGACCATCAGCGATCCGAACCCGTGCTCAGTGGGTTTCCTGCCGCCGTCGCAGTGGCGGTCCCCGGAAGACGAGACCACCATCGACACCCCCGACGGTCTGTACTGCAAGCTGCCCCAGGATTCGCCGCTGAACGTTCGCGGGGCGCGCAACTATCCGTGCATGGCGCACCCGGGGAAGCGGGCACCCACCGTGGAACTCTGCAACGACCCACGCGGTTTCGTCCCGACGGCCATTCGTCAGCACCTCCTCGGCCCCTATCCCTTCGATCCGAACCTGGTGGCCCAGGGTATTCCGATCGATGATCGGGTCGAAGGCGAGGAGCGCATCCACGCCCCGGTGGAAGGCACCCCGCTGCCGCCCGGTGCGGTGCGGGCCGGGACCCCGCCGGTCGCCCCGCCGGACGCGCCGCCCTTCCCGGTGGGAGAGCCGGGGCCTATGGTGCCCGGCGTGCCCCCGGCACCACCCCAGCCCCTGCTACCGCCACCTCCGGGTGCGGTGCCCGCCGCGCCAAGTGCGTTCGAGGGCAATGCGTCCGGCGGGGCGTCGGTGGCGACGGCCTCCTACGATCCGCAGACCGGTCAGTACCTGGCGCCCGACGGGGCGCTGCACCAGATCACGAACCTGACGTCGGGGTCCGAGCCGAAGACGTGGAAGGATCTACTGCCGATGTGACCGACGGGCCGGCATGCGGATCAGGACTGTCTCTCCATCCGCACCGGCAGCTCGATGACCTTGGGATGGTTGACCCCGCAGGCACCGCTGTCGCTCTTGGTGACGTTGCGGCCGCCGAACGTCGTGATGTTCCTGGTGACCCGCCGTTCGATGGCGGGATCCATGCCGAACAGGATGAACGTCTGATGGCCGGTGGCGAAAGTGCCGTCCGGGCAAGGCATCCAGTTGGGTACGTCGTGCTCGATGTACCAGTAGTCATCGAGCCGGGCGGTCCCGGTCCAGCCGAGGTCGCTGTGCACCTCGCCGGAACACTCGATCGGGCTGACGCACGACACATCGACCGTCCAGGTCTCCAGCACCGACTTTTGGTCGATGAAAACCTCGTTGGTCTTTGCCCATTCGCCGTCGGAGAAGACCCGCCAGGTGCCGGAGATGTCCACACCCCAATCCTCGGCATGAGCCGACGGGGCGAATCCCGCGATGACGGCGGCCGTGGCCGCGGCAAGTCCACCGAGAACCCGTGTCGTGCGCATGGCACCAGCCTAATCGGCGTCGCGATCAATGCTCTTCAAAAGCGAGAATTTCATTCCGCCGCATGGGAAAATGGCGGAATGCGATTAGTCGCCGCGGTCCTTGCTGCGCTGGCCGCCCCGGTGTGGGCCTGCTGTGCGCCGCAGGCAGCTGCGCAGCCGCCGCCACCACCGGCGGGGGAGGAGTGCAACTACCCGAACTGCACCCCGGGGATCCAGCCCAACGTGATACTGGGATCCTATTGCGCCAATACGACGTACTACGTGTTCGGCGTGACGGATTGGGGCCGGCTGGTGTTCTGCGGGTCACCTCGGCGCTACGAGCCGCGGTGGTTCCGGTCGCCGGAGATGCACGGCATCAAGAACGAGGGCGATCTGTGTCCGGCACTCGACGGTGAGGTGGCGCAGGCGCCGGACGGGTTGTTCCTGACGTGCGTCGCCAAGGACAACCGGTCGTACTGGGCGCGTGGGGACGCGTCGGTGGGCGGCGGCAACCCGCCGCCCCAATAGCGCAGTTCACCAGGGGCGCAGCGAGCAGAGCGCGCCCTTGGTGCCGGAATCGGTGGCCACCACGACGTCGTCGACCCGCATCTCACACACGAAGCCGGGTTCGGGCAGGGCCGGCGAGGTGTGCGCCGGCAGTCCCACCACGACCATGGCCCACTGATCGGGATCGGCCAGCCAGGTCTCGTACACCCAGGGTTTGTTCGGGCCCAGGTCGGCTTCGACGTTGGGGGTGAACAGGTACGGGTTGTGGCTGTAGTCCGCCCAATTGGGCGGATCGGTCTGGCGGTAGTAGATCTCGGCGTTGGCGATGTCCTGGCTGGCCCCGATCGTGTAGCGGACGTGGTGCAGTGGTGGCTGCGCACCTGCCGTGCCGCTGGGCGCCATCACCCCCGTCGCGGTCAGCCCGGTCAGGGTCGCTGTCAGGATCGGAACAGCCTTGCAGAACGCCATTTTCGAATTTTAGAACGAGGATGCGGGGACCGCGCCGGAATGCCCGGTCCGGCTACCGCACCGGGGTGAACGTGATGTTGAGTTCGGTCAGACCGCGCAGGATGAAGGTCGGCTCGTAGCTGTAGCGACGCTGGCCCGGCGGGCCGTGCACGTCCGCGTCG
This sequence comes from Mycolicibacterium sp., assembly GCA_050250295.1. Taxonomy (GTDB): domain Bacteria; phylum Actinomycetota; class Actinomycetes; order Mycobacteriales; family Mycobacteriaceae; genus Mycobacterium. The sequence goes on along the minus strand of JBFWOX010000020.1, from coordinate 59,688 downwards.
ATGGCGATCTCGGCCATCCGGTCCAGGATGCGTTCGATCGAGACCCGGCCCTCGACGCGCGCCAACGGACCGCCCGGGCACGAGTGCACCCCGCGGCCGAACGCGATGTGCTCACGAACGTTCTTGCGCTCCAACTTGAATTCGTGGGGGTCCTCGAACCGTTCGGGGTCGCGGTTGACCGCGCCCGGGCACACCATCAGCGTGGTGCCCGCGGACACGTCGAGGTCACCGACCTTGGTGTCCTTCTTGGCCAACCGGAACTGGCTCTTGACCGGTGCGTCCATCCGCAGCGCCTCTTCCACGAAGATCGGGATCCGGCTGCGGTCGCGGCGCAACGCCTCCTGGATGTCGGGATGGTCGCCCAGCACCCGCAGCGACGCCGACAGCAGCTTGGTCGTGGTCTCCTGCCCGGCGGCGAACAGGAACGTCGCGGATCGGACCACCTCGATGATCGGCGGTGTGGACCCGTCCGGGTACTTGGCCGTGGCCAACGCCGTCAGCACATCGTCGCGCGGGTTCTCGCGCCGCTCCTCGAGATAACCGATGAACTTCTCGTCCAGCCACTCCAACGGGTTCGCGCCCACCAGGTCGGTGTGATCGAGCGAGCCGACGTTCGCGCCGGGTCGCGGCGCGCCCAGCACCGTGCGGAACTCCTCGTGGTCGGCCTCGGGGACCCCTAGCAGGTCGGCGATCACCAACAGCGAGAACGGCTTGGCGTACGCGGTGAGGAACTCGCAGCGGCCCGCGGCGATGAAATCGTCGAGCACCTCGTCGGCCAGGCGCCACATGAAGTCCTCGTTCTCCTTGAGCCGGCTCGGCGTCAGCAGCCGGTTCAGCAGGGAGCGGGCGTTGGTGTGCTCCGGCGGATCCATCGTGACCATGTGCTCGAACATCGGCATCTGGGACCGGTGGGCGGCAATCTGGTCGGTGATGTCCTCCCCCTCGGGAGTGAACGGCAGCGGCGGGAACGGGCCCGCCACGGCGATGCACGACGAGAACGTGTCGGCATCCTTGAGCACCGTCGCGGCCTCGTCGTAACCCGTGACCGCCAGCACGCCGTAATGCGGTTCCTTGACCACCGGACATTTGCTGCGCAAATGATCGAAATACGGGTGAGGGTCGGGCACCAGGGCTGGATCGGTGAAATAGTCGATGGTGTCGAAATCGGTCATGTCCGATGCCTCCCGGGCTGCCGGTCCATCCGTGCGGGGCAAATTGCTGAGCACTTGCTTAGCACGGTGGAAGAGCTAGGGTCAAGATCGGCAGTCTCGGTCTGCCGTGAACTGCACGTCTACGCGCACCGTTGTGTCAGGCTGGGTGGGCAACGACCCAGAAGTGGGAGGTGAGATGGCATCGCCGCGACGCATCGGGGCGCCGGATGCGAAGAATCGGGGAGTCCTGCTCGATGCTGCCGAGCAATTGCTCACCGAGGAGGGCTACGCCGCGGTGACCTCGCGGCGCGTTGCCGATCGGGCCGGCCTCAAACCGCAGTTGGTGCACTACTACTTCCGCACGATGGAGGACCTGTTCCTGGCCGTCTTCCACCGCCGAGCCGAGGAAGGACTGGCGGTGCTGGCCACCGCCCTGAAGTCCCAGCAGCCGTTGTGGGCGTTGTGGCGGTTCAGCACGGCCCCGGTGGCGACCAGGTTGACGATGGAGTTCATGGGGCTGGCGAACCATCGCAAGGCGCTGCGGGCCGAGATCGTCTACTACGCGGAGCGGTTCCGGCAGGAGCAGAACCGAGCGATCGCCGAGGCGCTGGAACGCTACGGCGTGGACTTCACCGACGTGCCCCCGGTGGTGTGGACGGTATTCGCCACCAGCGTTTCGCAAGCGCTGGTGATGGAGCGGGCCCTGGGGATCGACACCGGGCACGCCGAGACCTTCGCGTTCTGCGAGGGGTGGATACGGCGCCTCGAGGGTGATCCGCTGCCGGAGTTCGCCCAGCCGGCGGAGGAATCCGAGGCCGCGACCTGAGCGTCGTCACCACAGGTAGATAGCCAGCACCACCACCCACAACACGACCAGCCATCCGTCGGTGCAGAACCGCAGCCACCGCGGTGCCGATCGCACTTCCATGAAGTAGCGAATGATCACCCGGCACTTGAGGAACGCCAGCAGGATGGCGGCGATGGTGATGACAATGCTGGGGCTGGCCTGGTCACCGCCACCGGGATGACCCGGAGCCAGCCACCACGACAACACCGTGATGCCCGAAAGGGTGAGCCACGCAACGGTTATCGCGCGACTGTCGGCGTCCGTCGTCCTCGGGGTGGACATCCTCACCTCATCACGTACAGCAGGCAGAAGATGACCACCCACAGCAGGTCCACCATGTGCCAGTAGATCGCGCCCGACTCCACGATCGACGTCCGGCGCTTGCGCGGATCACGCAGTTCGCGCACGACGATGCCGATGATCAGCAGGCCCAGTGCGACGTGGAACAGGTGCACGCCGGTGAGCATGTAATAGAACATGAAGAATTCGCTGCCGGCCATCGTGTGGCCCTCGGCGATCTTGGTGGTCCACTCGTAGGCCTTGACGGCGACGAACACCATGCCGCAGGTGGCCCCGCCGTAGCACAGCCGCACCGCCGCGGTGGGGTCGCCATCGCGTGCCGACAGCACACTGCGTGCGATGAACCACGAACTTGTCAGCAGCACAACGGTGTTGATGGCCCCGATGGTGAGGTCGAGTTGCTGCTGGTCGGCCAGGAAACGCTGCGCCGCCATGGTGCGGTGGATCATGAAGATCACGAAGTAGGCGCCGAAGATCACCAGGTCGCCGAGCACCATCACCCACATGTGGCGGTCGCCGGGTAGCCGCGGGCCGGGCCCGGCGACGCGGGGGAGCGGGGTGCGCGTCGTCTCGGTCACGGTAGTGGGGCTTCGTCGTCGGGCGTGAGTTCGGTGGCACGCCTGAGGAACCAGATGACGCTGGACAGCCAGACACCGAAGATGACGGTACCCATCCAGAACGAGATCGACCCGTTCCACGCGAATGGTCCTGCCTTCGAGACGAATACCGGCACCGCCAGGATCTCGGTGACGATCTGCCACACCGACACGTAGGCGAGCCACTTCGGGAAGACCTCGTTGCGGTCGAAGAGGATGGCGAGCGCGAAGGCGAAGTAAGCGGTCGTGAAACAGCCCAGCGATCCCACATAGGACAGCAGGCCGAGGTCGTAGAGCAGCGCCAGCAGCTCCGGGTCGCGGTCGGGGCGATACACCGCGGCCAGGAAGCAGAACGCCACCAGCAGGCAGCCGGGCAGCGCACCCACGGCCATCGAACCGATGTAGGCGTAGGCCAGTGCCGAGCCGGTCGTCATCCGCTTCATGTGGTAGGCCACGATGCCGTTGGCCACGCCGGCGCCGCCGACGATGAGGACGAGCACCGCGAACCCGATCTGGATCGTCGTGGCGTGCGCGGTGAAGAAATCGACCTGCTCGGCGGTACTGATGTCGGGCCGCGGTGGCGGCATGACCCGGGCCAGCAGGAAGAAGATGGCACCGAACGCGGTGTAGAACGCCGGCACGATCCAGAACACCAGCCAGACATCGCGTTTGCCCGCGCGGGTCACGCCGGCGCCCGAGGGAGGCGCCACGGCAGCGGGCTGCGCGGTGCTCATCCCGCGATGCCTTCGTCGATCGCCTGCCGGCGCACCGTCTTCCGCAGCACGACGAACATCACGAGCAGGAACAGCGCGAACGCCAGGAATCGCAACCAGAACGACACCACCCCGTCCCAGGCCAGTGGCCCGGTGTGGAACACCGCCGCGGCGGCCGCCGGCGCCATCGCGAGCGCGGTGAGCACCGCGAAATGACCGACCCAGCGCGGGAACACCGGCCGCGGCGCTGGGTTGCGGCCGGTGTCGAAGTAGATCGCCGCCGCCAGCAAGAGGTTCGCCGCAACGACCATCCCCACTGGCGCCACCAACGTGATCCACGCCAGATCGTTGAGCAGCTGCACCAGTTCCGGGCTGCGCTGCGGCCGGAACGCCGCCACCAGATAGAAGATGTCGGCCAGAGCGAAGATCGTCGCGCCGCTGACGACCGCCGTGAGATAGCAGTAGGCCAGCGCGTGGCTCTGCGTCGTCATCCGCTTCATCTGCACGACGATCACCATGAAGAACGGCAGCAGCATGATCGCGCAGAGGTTGTAGGTGATCATGCTGAACCGGATCATCGCCGCGTTCTCGGCGTAGAACGACGCGACCTGCTCGGGCGAGAGGTCCGGCGGCATCGGCGGGAAGAACCCCGGGAACGCCACGAACGCGATCAGCAGCACCACGCCGAAGGCGGCTGCGGTCCACAGGCTGATCACCTGCACCCTGATCACTCCGCTGCGCGCGTCCTCGACGTCCGTCGCTGCGCTCGTGCTCACCTTGCCGCCTCCCCTCGTCCCGGGAGCAAGTAGCCGATCGGCTACTCAGGCCTCCGGTCGAGAGTAGCCGATCGGCAACGTGAGCTCCAGTGCGCGAAACCGCTAGAGCGACAAGATCGTCGCCGACGCCGTGCCCGGTGCACCGTAGACCTGGGCGAGGCCGACCCGAGGTGTCCCCGGCACCTGACGGTCGCCGGCCTGCCCGCGCAGCTGACGGACGATCTCGTGGACCTGGCGCAATCCCGAGGCGCCGATGGGTTCACCGTTGGCGATCAGCCCGCCGTCGGTGTTGACCGGGATGGTGCCACCGATCTCGGTGGCGCCGTCGGCCAGCAGCTTCTCCTGCTCACCGTCGGCGCACAGGCCGGTCTCGGCCATGTGGATGACCTCGGCGCCGGCATCGGTGTCCTGCAGCTGCGCGACGTCGACGTCCTCGGGGCCGATGCCGGCGGCCTCGTAGGCCGCCTTGGCGGCGTAGACGGTGGGCGAAGCATCCCCGTCCAGCGGTGCCGACGTCGCGTGCACCTCGTACGCACCGAAGGTGCGCGTGCGAATCTCGCTGGCGCGCACGAACACCGGTTTGTCGGTGAACCGGTGTGCGATGTCACCGCGGCACATGATGACCGCGGCGGCACCCTCATCGGGCGCGCAGAACATGTACTGCGTCAGCGGATAGTTCAGCACCACCGAGTCGAGGATCTCCTCGACCGAGATCTCCTTGCGGCGGAAGGCATTCGGGTTCAGGGTGCCGTTGCGGAAGTTCTTGTTCGCCACCCGGGCCAACGTCTCCTGGGAGATGTTGTGCTTGTGGATGTAGTGGTTGGCCTTCATGCCGAAGAACTTGGTGGTGACGAACTGGCCGTTCTCCGCATACCACTGCGGCAGTGCGAGTTTGGCGGGGTCGTCGGTGAACGCACCGCGCGGGTGTTTGTCCAGCCCGATCGCGATGCCGATGTCGTACTTGCCCAGCCGGATGGTGTCGGCGGTCTGCTGGATCGCCGAGGCGGCGGTGGCGCAGGCGTTGAACACGTTGGTGAACGTGATGCCGGTCAGCCCGACCAGGCGGGTCACGGCATCCGGGTTGGACACCTCGTAGCTGCCGCCGAAGCCGAACTGGATGTCCTTCCATTCCAGTCCGGCGTCGGTCAGCGCGGCCTGGATGGCCTCGGCGCCCATCTGCATCGCGGTCTTGTCGAACCGGCCGAACGGGTGCAGTCCGACACCGATGATCGCGACGTCGTTGACGGATGTGGTCGTCATCGTCGCCCCTCTCAGTTCTGGACCGGCTGGAACGCGAAGGTGACCACCTCGGTGCCGTCGTCGTCGGTGGTGAACGGGATCATCGTCAACTCCACCTGCTGGCCGAATTCCAGCTTCGCCGGGTCGTTCTCGGTGAGCCGGCCCTCCACCCGGATCACAGCCTCTTCCTGCAGGCCGAGCTGGACCAGGCCGACCCCGAACGGCACGAAGTCCTTTCCGGTCGGTCCCTTGTACGGCGCGCCGGGTGGGAAACCCTGTGTGGTCCAGGCGATCAGCGTGCCGCGCCGCGGTAGCAGCACATCGGACATCTCACCGCGGCTGCACTTCGGGCAGCGTTGCTGCACTGGGAATGTGGTGGCGCCGCAGGAGCCACAGGCGCTGCCGATCAACTGCGGTTCGGCATCCGGCCAGGTGGAGATTTCGGGCGCGAGGGCGCGCTGGGAGGTCGACACGAGCCCGACCTTAATCGGAAATGGCGTTCTCGTCCAGAGAGAATCAACCGGTTAGGTGCTCTTTTTCGCCTTGCTCATCACCTCGTCGGCCGCCGCCCAGTGCTCGTCGGAGACCCACAACCGTGCGAAGGCGGCGACGGCCTCGGTGGTCGGCACGCCACGCATCACGCGTTTGACCTCACCGGCGGGAACGGTGGCCAGCCGATGGGCGATCAGGCGCCAGCGCTCCGCGAACGAGGCTCGCGGGATCACCTGGTCGACGAGCCCGATGCGCTCCGCCTCGGCGGCCTCCAGGATCCGGCCGGTGCCCGCCAGCAACAGGGCGCGGCTGTAGCCGACCAGGTTCACCAGCCGCTCGGCGCCGCCCCAGGCCGGCATGATCGCCAGTGTCACCTGGTTGAACCCGATCTTGACGTCGTCGGCGGCCACCCGGATGTCGGCGGACACCGCGAATTCCGCGCCGCCACCGAGGGCGTGGCCGTTGAGGGCGGCGAGGACGGGTCCGCGGAAGCCGGCGATCCGGTCGCAGATGGACCGCATCCGGAAGGCCATCGCCGCGGCCTGCTCCTCGGTTCGTAAAGCGCTGAGCTCCTTGAGATCTCCGCCGGATACGAAGGCCCTGTCGCCGGCCCCGGTCAGAACCAGCGCCGCAGCGCCCTCGGCGCCGTCGAGGGCCTTGTCGAGCTGCTCCATGGTCTCGAGCGAGATCGCATTGCGCGCGTGCGGACGATCCACGGTGATGATCGCCAGGTTGCCGTCGAACTCGAGGTCCACCATCACACATTCTCCGTCCGCGGCATTGGCATTCTCGCAATGGGAGAATAACATCGCCTGGCATCTCCTCTGGGACGGGAAGGCGGGGCGACGCCATGCGAAGGATTCCGGCAGAGCTCGTCGAGCGCTATGAGCGGGAGGGCTACTGGACCCGGGAGACGCTGGGCGATCTCGTGGCGGCCGGACTGGCCGCCAACCCGTTGGCGATGTTCCGGGTGCACTCGGCGGTCATGCCGTACGCCGGAACCTTCGCCGAGGTCGAACGCGACGCCCGCCGGCTCGCCGAAGGGCTGCGGACGCGCGGTGTCGGTCCCGGCGAGGTGGTCGCGCTGCAGCTGCCGAACTGGCGGGAAGCGGCCGTCACGTTCTGGGCCTCGGCCTTGCTGGGTGCGGTCATCGTGCCGATCGTGCACTTCTACGGCCGCAGGGAGCTGGCGCACATCCTGGCCACGGCCCGGCCCCGCGTCTTCGTCACCACCGAGCAGTTCGGCCGCATGCAGTACCACCCCGATCTGTGCGCCGACGTGCCGGTCGTCGCCCTGGTCGGCGGCGAGGGCGGCGGCGCGGCCCACGAGCACGGGTTCGACGAGCTGCTCGCCGAGCAGCCGCTGGCCGGCACGGTGGCCGCCGATCCGGCCGCCCCCGCGTTGATCGCGTTCACCTCGGGCACCACGCGGGCACCCAAAGGGGTGATCCACAGCCATCAGAGCCTGGTTTTCGAGACCCGTCAGCTGCTCGAGAACTACCCGGCCGACCGGGGCCGTCAGCTGACCGCGACCCCGGTCGGACACTTCATCGGCATGCTCGGGGCCTTCCTGATCCCGGTCCTCGAAGGCGCCCCGATCGACCTGTGCGACGTCTGGGACCCGGGCCGGGTACTGCGGCTCATCGAAACCGACGGGCTGTCGGTCGGCGGCGGTCCGCCGTACTTCGTCACCAGCCTGCTCGACCATCCCGACTGCCGGCCCGAGCACCTGCGGCACTTCAAGACCGTCGGGCTCGGCGGTTCGACGGTGCCGGCCGCCGTCACGCAGCGGCTGGCCGATCTGGGGATGTTCGTGTTCCGCTCCTACGGCAGCACCGAACATCCGTCCATCACCGGGTCGCGGCCCGCCGCTCCGGCGGACAAGCGGTTGTTCACCGACGGTGACCCCCGGCCCGGTGTGGAGATCAGGCTCGGAGCGGACGGCGAGATCTACAGCCGCGGACCCGATCTGTGCCTGGGCTACACCGACGAGGCGTTGACCGCCGAGGCGTTCGACGAGGACGGCTGGTACCGGACCGGCGATGTCGGCGTCCTCGACGAGGACGGCTATCTGACCATCACCGACCGCAAGGCCGACGTCATCATCCGCGGCGGGGAGAACATCAGCGCCCTCGAGGTCGAGGAGGTGCTGCTGGGGATGGCCGCCGTGGCCGAGGCCGCCGTGGTCGCCGCGCCGGACGCCCGGTTCGGCGAGCGCACCGCCGCGGTGTTGCGGATCCGCGACGGGCACCGGATGCCCTCGCTGGAGGAGGTCTGCGCGCACTTCGAACGGGCCGGGGTCGCGGCCCAGAAGTGGCCCGAGGAACTGCATCACGTCCAGGAGTATCCGCGGACCGCCAGCGGCAAGGTGCAGAAGTTCCTGTTGCGTCAGTTCGTGGCTTCCCAGCGGGAGATCGTTGCGGCCGACACCCAATGAGAATAGGATTCTCCTAAGACGAAAAGGAGTGTTTCACATGGGGCAGCTGTCGCACCGGGTCGATATCCCATTTCCGCTGTTCGACGCGGACAACCACCTCTATGAGCCGCCGGAGGCGATGACCAAGTACCTGCCGAAGGAGTACAAGGACGTCGTCCAGTACGTCGAGGTCAACGGGCGCACCAAGATCGCGCTGAACGGCCAGATCAGCAACTACATCCCGAACCCGACGTTCTCGGTGGTCGCCAAGCCGGGGGCGTGGGAGGAGTACTTCAAGTACGGCAACCCGGAGGGCAAGAGCAAGCGCGAGCTCTTCGGTGAACCGATGAAGGCCATCCCGGCGTTCTTCGAGCCCGAGCCGCGGATCAAGGTGATGGACGAGCTCGGCGTCGACCGCAGCCTGATGTTCCCGACCCTGGCCAGCCTCATCGAGGAGCGCCTCTCCGACGATCCGGTCGCCATCCACGTGATCATCCACTCGCTCAACCAGTGGCTCGACGAGGTCTGGGGCTTCAACTATCAGAACCGCATCTTCACCACCCCGGTCATCACCCTGCCCATCGTCGAGAAAGCGATCGAAGAGCTCGAGTGGTGCGTCAAGCGTGGCGCCCGGGCCATCCTGATCCGGCCCGCTCCGGTGCCCGGTTTCCGCGGTCCTCGCTCGTTCGCGCTTCCCGAGTTCGACCCGTTCTGGGAGCGCGTCGTCCACCACGACATCTTCGTCGGCATGCACTCCTCCGACAGTGGCTACTCGCGCTACACCTCGGAGTGGGACGGCAAGGCCCAGGAGATGCTGCCGTTCCAGACCAACGCGATGTCGATCCTCAACGAATGGCGCCCGATCCAGGATGCGGTGGCATCGTGGGTGATCCACGGTGCGCTGTTCCGGCACCCGAAGCTCAAGGTCGGCATCGTCGAGGCCGGCTCGAAGTGGATGTTCCCGCTGCTGGATTCGATGGCCGAGGTGTACAAGAAGGCCCCCGAGGCGTTCCTGGGCAACCCGATCGAGGAGATCAAGAACCGGATCTACGTCAGCCCGTTCTACGAGGAGGGCATCGACGACCTGATCAACCTGATCGGAGTGGACCAGGTGCTCTACGGCTCCGACTGGCCGCATCCGGAGGGGCTGGCCGAGCCGACGCACTACGTGACCGCGCTCGAACATCTGTCGGTCGAGGATCAGGCGAAGATCATGGGTGGCAACCTCAGCCGACTCGTCACGGCCTGACGGCCGCAGCGCGCACAGTGGCGATCGAGGGCGCCCGGTGGCAGACCATCCCCGACATGGTCGCCAGCGCAGCGGACCGGTTCGGCGACGCGGAAGCGGTCGTCGACGGTCCGCTGCGCTTGACGTTCAGTGAGGTCGTGCACCGGATCCACTGCGCGGCAGGGGCATTCAAGGACCTCGGAGTGGGCGCCGGAGACCGGGTCGCCGTTTGGGCGCCGAACTCCGCGCAGTGGATCATCGCGGCGTTCGGATTGCTGACGGCCGGCGGCGTGCTGGTGCCGGTCAACACCCGGTTCAAGGCCGAGGAGGCCGCCGACGTCATCACCCGCAGCGGTGCCAAGGCGGTGCTCGTCGAACAGGGCTTCCTCGGCATCGACTACACCGACCTCGACCACACCGCCCCGGCCGGCGTCCCCGTCATCGATGTCAAGTCCGATTTCCTCAGCAGCGGAACACCGTTCAGCGCGCCGATCGACGGGTCGGACGTCTCCGACATCATCTTCACCTCGGGTACCACCGGCCGGCCCAAAGGGGTGATGATGAACCATCGGCAGAACCTGCGGCTGTACGCCGAATGGTGCGATCTGGCGGATCTGCGTCAGGGTGACCGGTACCTGATGGTCAACCCGTACTTCCACACCTTCGGCTACAAGGCGGGGCTCATCGCGGCGTTCATCCGCGGCGTCACCATGTTCCCGGTGCCCGTCTTCGACATCGACACGGTCGTGGAACTCATTGCCGCAGAGGGGATCACCATGCTCCCGGGACCGCCGACGCTGTATCACTCGCTGCTGGCCGTCGAGGACAAGACCAAGCTGGCGACGCTGCGCGCCGGGGTGACCGGTGCCGCCGACATCCCGGTGGAACTGGTGCGCCGGGTGCACGAAGAGCTGCCGTTCGCCACGCTGGCCACCGGCTACGGCCTCACCGAAGCCGGGACGGTGACGTTGTCGCGGCCCGGGGATTCCTTCGAGGACATCGCCACCACCGCCGGGGTGGCCTGCGACGGGGTGCAGATCCGCATCGCCGAGGACGGGGAAGTGCTGGTGCGGGGCTACACCGTGATGCAGGGCTATCTCGACGATCCGGTCGCCACGGCCGAGGTGATCGACGCCGAGGGCTGGCTGCACACCGGTGATCTGGGCACCCTCGACGAGGCCGGCCGGCTGCGGATCGTGGGCCGCAAGAAGGACATGTACATCGTGGGCGGCTTCAATGTCTATCCCGCGGAGGTCGAGGGTTTCCTGCTCGAACATCCCGCGATCGCCCAGGCCGCGGTGATCGGGGTACCCGACGACCGCCTTGGCCAGGTCGGCAAAGCCTTCATCGTGGCCAAAGGCGGTGTGGTGCGCGCTGAAGACGTGATTTCGTGGAGTCGTCAGCGAATGGCCGGATTCAAGGTGCCCCGGTATGTAGAGTTCCTGGACGAGCTGCCGGTGAACGCCACCGGCAAGGTGATGAAGGACAAATTGCCCGGCCAGCCCGCCGAGCGCGCGCGCAGGTGATCTGCGGCGTCGGCGGCGGGAGGTGGTGGCCGGAGGGCGTGGAGACGAACAGGTATCGTGCGGCGGTACCCGAATTGAAGAACGACGTTCTCGCAGTGGGCGCGAATCGGACAAGGAGGTCGAGGTGCCGTCTTTCAGACGCCGATCGTCGGTGATCGAGGCCGACGGCGGTGACCTGTCGCCCACCGAAACCGACCACACGACCGGGCGCGAACAGGCGCTTTCGCTCGCCGAACAGGCCGAAGCCGACGCGGCCGAGGCCGAGGCGATCGCCGCGGCGGCCCGGGCCCGCGCCAGGGCGATCCGGCTGCGCCGCGAGGCCGAGCGGGACGTCGAGGCACGTTCTGACACCGGCGCGGATACCGAGACCGCCGAAGACGCCGGGGCCGGCAACGACGTCGAGGTTGCCGACCCACCAGACAACGCCGAGGTCGCCGACGCCGCGGAAGCGTACGACGCCGGTGCCCGGCGACGCCGGCTGCCGAGGCCGGGCTGGAAGGGCATCGCGGCGACGGTGGTGGCCCTGCTCACCGTCGGCTGCCTGGCGGTCAGCGGCTACCTGATCTGGCACCACCGTCAGGCCGAGGCCCTGAACCAGCGCAGCGCCGAGTACGCAGCCGCCGGTCGGCAGAGCGTTGTGACGTTGATGTCGCTGGACTTCAACAATGCCCAAGCCGACGTCCAACGCATCATCGACAACTCGACCGGCCAGTTCAAGGATGATTTCGAGATGCAGGCCGCGGATTTCGTCAAGGTGGCCCAGGAGTCCAAGGTCGTCACCGAGGTGACGGTGAACTCGGTGGCCGTGCAGACGATGACCGACGACTCGGCCGTCGTACTGGTGGCCGCGTCGTCGCGGGTGACCAACTCCGCCGGCGCCAACCAGGATCCACGCACGTGGCGGCTCAGCGTGGACCTGCAACGAGAAGACGGGCAGATCAAGATGTCGAAAGTCGAGTTCGTGCCGTGAGCGGCGACAAGCCCGCCGACGAGGCCGACGCCGGCACGCTCACCGATGCGCTGGAACGTGAACTCGGCGGCGAGGAACCCGGCGCCGTCGACCACCGCCCCCGCCGCCGGTCGGTGCGCACGCTGGTGACCTCGGCCGTCATGGTGTTGACCCTGCTCGCCTCCGCCGGGCTGGCGTCCTGGCTGTACCTGTTCCAGTACCGGCCGGACCAGCAGACCGATCCTGCGGCGGCCGCCGTCGCACTCGATGCGGCCACCACGGGCACTGTTGCGCTGCTGTCTTACTCGCCGGAATCCCTCGAGCAGGACTTCGCCGCCGCCAAAGCCCGGCTGACCGGTGACTTCCTCTCGTACTACACGCAATTCACGGAAAAGATCGTCACGCCGGCGGCACGGGAGAAGTCCGTCAAGACCGAAGCCTCGGTGGCGCGGGCCGCGGTCTCTCGGATCGAGCCGGACACGGCCGAGGTTCTGGTGTTCATCAACCAGACCACCACCAGCAAGGAGAACCCGGACGGGGCGTTCGCCGCGAGCAGCGTCAAGGTCGGGTTGAAGAAGATCGACGGAACCTGGCTCATCGAGTCGTTCGATCCGGTGTAGACGGTATAGCCTCGGCGCCGTGACTGTGACGGCGATCCTGCCTGTGCCGGCTGGCTTCGCCGAGCACCGCGATGCGGTGTTCACCCCCGTCGCGGGCCGCTCGCCGCTGGCGCGCATCCTGGCCGCACTTGCCGACACCGGCGAGGTCGTCGTGGCCGCGGCCGGCGAAATTGCCGACCCGATCCGGGAAACCCTGGCCGGGGAGCGGTTTTCGGCAGTTCGGCTGGTGGTTGCCGAGCCGCCCGGTGAGCAGGCGCAGTGCGTGTCGGCCGGACTGCGTGGACTGCCCGCCGACGCGCACGTGCTGCTGCACGACCTGCGTTGGCCGATCGTGCCCGCAGCTGCGGTGCGGCGCATCGCCGAGGAGTTGTCCAGCGGAGCGCCGGCGGCTCTGCCGGTGCGCCCGGTCACCGACAGCGTCAAGGTCGTCGACGCACAGGGCACCCTGACCGCAACCGTGGACCGAGCGCCGTTGCGGACCGTCCAGTACCCGCGCGGCTACACCGCCGAAACGCTTGCGCGGTTGGTGGATCGACGTCTGCCGGGCCCGTTCGACGACCTGGAGGCGGTGCTGGCCGACGGAGTCGACGTGGTTCTGGTCGACGGCGACGACACGGCGCTGCGGATCGTCTCGCCGGACGACACCGACTACCTGGCCGCCCTCATCGAGGCGCGGGACGATCCGCCCGGTCGCTGACGAGGCCGCGGTTGTCGAGAAGATGTTGCGCCACAGCGATATCGCGGGCGTAGGTGACCTTGAGGTTGGTGGCGCTGCCGGGAAAGGTGCGCACCGCGATGTCGGTGTACCGCTCGACGCAGGAGGACGTGTCGGTGCCCTCGAAACCGTCGGCGTCGGCGCGCCGATAGGCCCGCAGCAGGTCGTCGGCGCGGAACGCCTGCGGCGTCTGCACCCGGACCAGATGTCCGCGGTCGGGCACCGGCTCGAGACCCGTCGCGCCCTGCCGTGCCAGCCCGGTGATCGGCAGCGCGGGCAATGCACCGCCGAACCGGCGCGCCAGCGCGATCGCGGTGGCGAACATGTCGGGTCCGGCCAGCGGCCGGGCCGCGTCGTGGACGGCGATCACGTCGACGGCGCCGGACTCGACATCCTGAGCCAGGTAGTCCAGCACGTTGAACTCCGACCCGTGCCGGGTGTCGCCGCCTTCGACGAACTCGATCCGCGCACCCGGCAGCTCCCGTCGCATGCAATCGCGCGCCAGCTCCGCCTCGCCACGGCGGAACACCAGCACGATGCGGCCGACCTCGGGCACCTGGGTCAGCGTGGCCACCGGCCAGACGAGCATGCTGCGGCCGGACAACTGCAGGTAGGCCTTGTTGCCGTCGGCGCCGACCCTGCTGCCCATACCGGCGGCCAAAACGACGCCGACCGCCACACCCATGCGTGCACACTAGCCCACGCAGCACCGCGCCCTGCTCGCGAAGCGCGGTATTCAGGATGTGGCAGAACGGCTTTCGACGTCCCCGAGCCCCTCCAACAGGATCCGGTCGTTCTCCAGGGCCAGCAGCCGGCGGGCCTTGCGCCGGGTGACGAGGATGCCGACCACGGCGACGGCCCACACCAGGTACTGCAGGGCCCAGGCCTGCCGGAAGGCCTCGAACGACAGCCCACCGGCGGCCTGCAGCACCGCGCCCATCGCCAGCATCAGCAGCAGTGACGCCGAGAAACCGCCCATGTTGACCATGCCCTGGGCGGTGCCCAGCGTCGCGCTCGGATTGAAGGTGCGGGCGAAATCGAACCCGACCATCGATCCCGGGCCGCCGATCGAGATGACCACGATCAGCACGACCAGCAGCCACAGCGGCGCGCGGTGGGGCAGTGCCAGCACCACGGTCCACACCGCGGCGTTGCTGACGATGATGGCCAGCACCAGCCGGGACCGCCGGTGCGGGAACCGTCCGGTGGCGAAGCCGATCAGCACACCCGCGCCGATCGCCGCGGCGACCGACAGCGTCAACAGCGTTCCGGCCATTCCCGGGGTGAGGCCCTGCGCCTCGGTCAGATAGGGCACACCCCACATCAAGGCGAACACGGTGACCGAGAACTGCGAGCCCATATGGGTGAAGAACCCGAGGCGCGTACCGGGACGCAACCACACCTTTTTCACGCTGGCCAATGTCTGGCGCACCGACATCGCTTCCGGGGCGGCCGCGGTGCCGTCGGGGGTGTCCCGGACGACGGCCGCGATCAACACGATCGACAGCACGCCCAGCGCCGCTGCCGAGGCATAGGCGACCATCCAGCCGGCGGCGGACAGCACGGCCAGGAAGGGCAGGGCCGAGAGCACCTGGCCGAGCTGACCGCAGATCCCGGTGAGCTGGGTCACCAGGGGTACGCGGCGGGCGGGGAACCAGTGCGGCACCAGCCGGATCACCGAGATGAACGTGACCGCATCGCCGAGACCCACGATGGCGCGCCCGGCGATCGCTGCGGGCAGCGATTCGGTGAAAGCGAGCAGGAGCTGCCCGGCGGCCATCAATGCCGCCCCGGACAGGATCAGCACCCGCGAACCGAAGCGGTCCAGCAGCAACCCCGCCGGTACCTGGGCGCCGGCATACACGACGATCTGGAGCACGACGAACGTCGAGAGCAGGGTAGGGCCCGCACCGAATCGGTCGGCGGCTGCCAGGCCCGAGACCCCCAGCGTGGTGCGATCCAGGACGGCCACGATGTACGCGAGCAACCCGGTCGCCCAGACGATCCAGGGACGCACGGAAACCTCTCGATACAAGTCCCATGCGGGGCCTCGGCGACCCGCCACGGAGCTTTGTCTTAATGTCCTGCGATCGCAGGCACCCCACCATCCTCCCGCAGCGCGGGGCCGGAACGCCAACCGGTTACCGGCGCGCGGCGGCCTCGGACAGTGGCCGCCGAGAGAGGGAAGTTGGCTGAAATTGCATGTCGATGTCGAATAACTGGACAAGTGCCCGCTATCTATGCAGATGAAACTGCATATTCACACTATTTTTCGATCGAATGTGACTGTCATCGCTACTTCGCTCAAAGTGATGACAAACGCGTTACAGTGGAGAGTATGTACTTCGGCGCCCGACCGACGGCCCGTGCCGCGCGCGGTGTGGTGGGGTGGCGCCGTGGCTGAGTACCGGTTGGAGGACCTCGCCCGGGTGTCGGGCGTCAGCGTCCGTAACATCCGCGCCTATCGGGAACGCGGCCTGCTCGACCCGCCGCGCCGGGTGGGCCGGACCGCGCTCTACGACGACTACCACTTGTCGCAGCTCAACACCATCAGCAAGCTGCTGCGCAAGGGCTACACCTCGGTGCACATCGCGGAGTTCTTCACCAGCATGCGACAGGGCACCGATCTGGCGGACATCCTCGGCCTGCAGCGCGCGGTGCTGGGTCCTCGGTCCGAGCCGGCCGAGCCGGTGGAGTCGCTGCACGTGGATCCCGACAGCGAGGAAGGGCGCAAGCTGGTCGCCTACGGCCTGGCCGAGCTCGTCGGCGGCCGGGTGGTGATGGCCGACGCCGGCGCGGCCGACATCCTGAGTCGCTCGCCGGACCACCTTCTCTACGTGCGCGCGCTGCTGAGGTTCGTCGAGGCCGCTGACGATTCGCTGGACGATCTCGCCCAGGCGTTCGTGACCAGTCTCACCGAGCTCTACCGCAAGCGGGTCGGGACCAACTACCTGCCGCGACCGGAGGAGATGGACGAACTGCGGCGGGTCGTGCAGGACTATCGCGCGCTCGGCGAACGTGTGATGTCCGCCCGGTTCGATCAGGCGACGCGGCGGTTCATGGTGGCCTCGGCCACCGATTACACCGCCGGGATCCTGCTCAGCGGGGAGTGGGGACGACACAAACCCGCCTGACCTTGCCTCAGGTGGAGGTCGACGGATGCCAGGCGGCGACGTCGGCACCGCCCCCAGCCGCGCGTCGTATTTCGCTCGACGGAATGGGGCTGACCCGCTCGTCAATTCTCCAGCAAACCCATGCGGGGCGACGGGGGCCGGCCAGCGTCAGCGCCGCGGGCGAAGTGGCAGTGGCTGACACGTGCGCACGGGGCACATGTGAAATCCGAAATTCTCAGATCACGATTCCATAACAATACTGCTTTGAACTGCGCTTCTTTGCTACTCGACCGTAACCACCTGCATGCAGGACGTTTGTCCCGGATGCCGATGGGCCGCCGTGGACCACACGTTACGCAAGTCTCTATTACCCATGCGTAGAACTCGCCAGTAACCATTCTGGGCGCCAGAATGATCCAGTCTCTTATGACACTCTTAGTGCGGCAGGAGTGTCCGCCGCGACATCGAAGCGCGGTCGGGACCACCAGCCGGATTCGACGCCGAATCGCCACGGCGGCCCGCAGCGTGCAGGCCAGCACCCACAGCCCACCACAGCGATGTAAGCGCGAACGCACCGCGAGAAGGACCGAGGAGAAAACACGACGTGACGATCAACGACCAGCACCGTGCGACCGCAGCTTCCGACAACGGCGAGGTTGTCGAACCGCTCTCGGGCACGCACGCACTCGTCGATCGACTTCACTCCGGAGAGCCGTACGCGGTGGCGTTCGGCGGCCAGGGCGGACCCTGGCTGGAGAACCTCGAGGAATTGGTCAACTCCGCCGGCATCGAGTCGGAGATCAGCGCGCTCGTCGGCGAGGCCGAGCTGCTCCTGGAACCGCTGGCCAAAGAACTGGTCGTGGTGCGCCCGATCGGCTTCGAACCCATGCAGTGGATCCGCGCACTGGCCGCTGACGAGCCGGTGCCGTCCACCAAGGACCTCACCACCGCCGCCATCTCCGGGCCGGGCATCCTGCTCACCCAGATGGCCGCCATGCGCGCGCTCAAGCGGCAGGGCCTGGATCTCGACGGGCACCCGCCGGTCGCGATCGCCGGGCACTCCCAGGGCGTCACCGCCGTCGAGTCGCTCAAGGCCGGCGGTGCCAGGGACGCCGAACTGCTCGCCATCGGTCAGCTCATCGGTGCCGCCGGCTCGCTGATCTCCCGCCGTCGCGGCATGGTGGGCCGCGGCGACAAGTCGCCCATGGTCTCGGTCACCAACGTCGACCCGGCCCGCATCGCCGAGCTCCTCGAGGAGTTCGCCCAGGACGTCCGCACCGTGCTGCCGCCCGCGCTGTCCATTCGCAACGGCAGGCGCTCGGTCGTCATCACCGGGACCCCCGAACAGCTCGCCCGCTTCGAGCTGTACTGCGAGAAGATCACCGAGAAGGAAGAAGCCGAGCGCAAGAACAAGGTCCGCGGCGGCGCGGTCTTCCGTCCGGTCTTCAACCAGGTCCAGGTCGAGGTCGGCTTCCACACCCCGCGGCTGTCCGGCGGTGTCGACCTGGTCGACGAGTGGGCCGCCAGGACCGGCCTGGACGCCAAGCTCACCCGCGAGCTCGCCGAGTACATCTTCGTCAAGCCGGTCGACTGGGTCGCCGAGGTCGAGGGCCTCGCGGCCGCGGGCACCAAGTGGATCATCGACCTGGGCCCCAGCGACACCGTCACGCGGTTGACCGCGCCGGTCATCCGCGGCCTCGGCATCGGGATCGTGCCCGCCGCCACCCGCACCGGCCAGCGCAGCCTGTTCACCGTCGGCGCCGCGCCTGCCGTCGCGCCGGCCTGGTCCAGCTACGCGCCCAAGGCGATCACCCTGCCCGACGGGTCGGTCAAGGCGTCGACCAAGTTCACCCGGCTGACCGGCCGGTCGCCGATCCTGCTCGCCGGCATGACCCCGACGACGGTGGACGCCAAGATCGTGGCCGCGGCGGCCAACGCCGGCCACTGGGCCGAGCTCGCCGGTGGCGGCCAGGTCACCGAGGAGATCTTCGACGCCCGCATCGAGGAACTGACCCAGCTGCTCGAGCCGGGCCGCGCCATCCAGTTCAACTCGCTGTTCCTCGACCCCTACCTGTGGAAGCTGCAGGTGGGCGGCAAGCGCCTGGTGCAGAAGGCCCGCCAGTCCGGCGCGCCGATCGACGGCGTCGTCGTCACCGCAGGCATCCCGGACCTCGAAGAGGCCGTCGAGCTGATCGAGGAGCTGCACTCCGTCGGCATCAGCAACGTGGTGTTCAAGCCGGGCACCGTGGACCAGATCAAGTCGGTCATCAAGATCGCCAACGAGGTTCCCGACAAGGACGTCATCGTCCACGTCGAGGGCGGCCGCGCCGGCGGTCACCATTCCTGGGAGGACCTCGACGACCTGCTGCTGAGCACCTACGGGGATCTGCGCAAATACACCAACATCACCGTGTGCGTCGGCGGCGGGATCGGCACGCCGGAGCGGGCGGCCGACTACCTGTCCGGCGAGTGGGCCGCCGCCTACGGCTTCCCCCCGATGCCCGTCGACGGCATCCTGGTCGGCACCGCGGCGATGGCCACCAAGGAGGCCACCACGTCCCCGGCGGTCAAGCAGATGCTGGTCGAGACCTCCGGCACCGACACCTGGGTGGGTGCCGGCAGGGCCATCAACGGCATGGCCAGCGGGCGCAGCCAGCTCGGCGCCGACATCCACGAGATCGACAACGCCGCATCGCGATGCGGCCGGCTGCTCGACGAGGTCGCCGGTGACGCCGACGCCGTGGCCGAGCGCCGCGACGAACTGATCGCCGCGATGGCCACCACCGCCAAGCCGTACTTCGGCGACGTCGGTGACATGACCTACCTGCAGTGGCTGCAGCGCTACATCGAACTGGCCATCGGCGACGGCGATAGCACCGCCGACACCGCGGCCCCCGGCAGCCCGTGGCTGGCCGACACCTGGCGGGACCGCTTCGAGAGCATGCTCAAGCGCGCCGAGGCCCGCCTGCACCCGAAGGACTCCGGTCCGATCGAGACGCTGTTCGACGACAGCGAGGCCGGCCAGGCCCTGCTGGAGCACCCGGACGAGGCGCTCGCCGCGCTGGTGGCCAACTACCCGGACGCCGGTGAGGTCAAGCTGCATCCGGCCGACGTGCCGTTCTTCGTGACGCTGTGCAAGACGCCGGGCAAGCCGGTCAACTTCGTGCCGGTCATCGACAAGGACGTGCGCCGCTGGTGGCGCAGTGACTCGCTGTGGCAGGCCCACGACGCCCGCTACACCGCCGACCAGGTGTGCATCATCCCCGGCACCCAGGCCGTGGCCGGGATCACCCGGGTCGACGAGCCGGTCGGCGAGCTGCTGGACCGCTTCGAGCAGGAGATCGTCGACCGCGTGCTGGCCTCCGGCGCCGAGCCGCTCCCGGTGGTCTCGCGCCGCCAGGCCCGCGCCGACGTCACCGGCCCGCTGGCCGTCGTGCTGGACTCGCCCGACGTGTTGTGGGCCGGCCGCACCTCGATCAACCCGGTGCACCGCATCGGCACCCCCGGCGAGTGGCAGGTCAACGACGTGCCCGGCAAGCCGAGCGCCACGCACCCGAACACCGGTGCGCGGCTCGAGTTGGCCGCCGACGGGAGCGTTACGCTGAGCGTCCCGCTGTCCGACATCTGGATCGACATCCGCTTCACGCTGCCCTCGGCCACCGTCGACGGCGGCATGCCGATCGTCACGGTCGAGGACGCGGCCACCGCCATGCGCGCGGTGCTGGCGATCGCCGCCGGCGTCGACGGCCCCGAATCGCTTCCCGCCGTTGAGAACAACACCTCGACGGTCACCGTCGAGTGGGATCCGGAGAAGGTCGCCGACCACACCGGCGTGACCGCGACGTTCGGCGCCCCGCTGGCCCCCGGCCTGACGCTGGTGCCCGACGCGCTGGTCGGGCTGTGCTGGCCCGCGGTGTTCGCCGCGATCGGGTCGGCGGTCACCGAGGACGGCTTCCCGGTCGTCGAGGGCCTGCTGAGCCTGGTGCACCTGGACCACGCGGCGCACCTGCTGGCCGAGATGCCCGACACCAAGGCCGAATTGCGGGTCACCGCAACCGCTTCGGCGGCCACCGACACCGAGGTGGGTCGGGTCGTGCCGGTCGAGGTGACCGTCGTCGATGGCGACGGCACCACGCTGGCGACGCTGCAGGAGCGCTTCGCCATCCGCGGCCGCACCGGTGCCACAGAGCTGACCGACCCCCCGCGCGCCGGCGGGGCCATCACGGACAACGCCACCGACACGCCTCGGCGCCGTCGCCGCGACGTCGTGGTCACCGCGCCGGTCGACATGAGCGCGTTCGCGGTGGTCTCCGGCGACCACAACCCGATCCACACCGATCGGGCCGCCGCGCTGCTGGCCGGCCTGAAAACGCCCATCGTGCACGGCATGTGGCTGTCGGCGGCCGCGCAGCACGCGGTGACCGCCACCGACGGCCGGGCCACCCCGCCGGCCCGCCTGGTGGGTTGGACGTCGCGCTTCCTCGGCATGGTGCTGCCCGGCGAGGAGATCGAGTTCCGCGTCGACCGGGTCGGCATCGACCGCGGCGCGGAGGTCATCGAGGTGGCCGCCCGGGTCGGCTCCGAACTGGTGATGTCGGCGACGGCCCAGCTGGCCGCGCCCAAGACCGTCTACGCGTTCCCCGGTCAGGGCATCCAGCACAAGGGCATGGGCATGGAGGTGCGGGCCCGCTCCAAGGCGGCCCGCAAGATCTGGGACACCGCCGACAGGTTCACCCGCGACGTGCTGGGCTTCTCCGTGCTGCACGTGGTCCGGGACAACCCGACCAGCCTGATCGCCTCCGGTGTGCACTACCACCATCCCGACGGCGTGCTGTACCTGACGCAGTTCACCCAGGTGGCGATGGCGACCGTGGCCGCGGCGCAGGTCGCCGAGATGCGCGAGCAGGGCGCGTTCGTCGAGGGTGCCATCGCGTGCGGCCACTCGGTCGGCGAGTACACCGCCCTGGCCTGCGTCAGCGGTGTGTACGAGCTGGAGGGTCTGCTGGAGGCGGTGTTCCACCGCGGCTCCAAGATGCACGACATCGTCCCGCGCGACGCGCAGGGCCGGTCCAACTACCGGATGGCGGCCATCAGGCCGTCGCAGATCGATCTCGACGACGCCGACGTTCCCGCGTTCATCGACGAGATCGCCGAACGCACAGGCGAATTCCTGCAGATCGTGAACTACAACCTGCGCGGTTCGCAGTACGCGATCGCCGGCACGGTGCGTGGTCTCGAGGCGCTGGAGGAAGAGGTCGAACGTCGCCGCGAGATCTCCGGCGGTAAGCGGTCCTTCATCCTGGTGCCCGGCATCGACGTGCCCTTCCACTCCTCGGTGCTGCGCGTCGGCGTCAACGACTTCCGCCGGGCCCTCGAGCGCGTGCTGCCCGAGGACACCGACCCGGAACTCGTCGTCGGACGTTACATCCCGAACCTGGTGCCGCGGCCGTTCACGCTGGATCGCGACTTCATCCAGGAGATCCGGGATCTGGTGCCTGCCGAGCCGCTCGACGAGATCCTGGCCGACTACGACACCTGGCGCAACGAGCGTCCGCGGGAGTTGTGCCGCAAGGTCATCATCGAGCTCCTGGCGTGGCAGTTCGCCAGCCCGGTGCGGTGGATCGAGACCCAGGATCTGCTGTTCATCGAGGAGGCCGCGGGCGGTCTGGGGGTCGAGCGGTTCGTCGAGATCGGCGTGAAGTCCGCGCCGACGGTCGCCGGCCTGGCCACCAACACGCTGAAACTGCCGGAGTATTCGCACAATACGACCGAGGTGCTCAACGCCGAGCGGGACGCCGCGGTGCTGTTCGCCACCGACACCGATCCCGAACCGGACTTCGACGAGCCGGCCCCGGCAGCCGAGGCCGCACCCGCGGAGGCCGCTCCGGTGGAGGCGGCGCCCGCCGCACCCGTTCCGGCCGCCGCGCCGGCCGGTGGTCCGCGCCCCGACGATCTGCCGTTCGACGCGGCCGACGCCACCATGGCGCTCATCGCGTTGTCGGCCAAGATCCGCATCGATCAGATCGAGCCGCTGGATTCCATCGAATCGATCACCGACGGTGCGTCGTCGCGACGCAACCAGATGCTGGTCGACCTCGGGTCGGAGCTGAACCTGGGTGCCATTGACGGTGCCGCCGAGGCCGATCTGGCCGGGCTCAAGTCGCAGGTGACCAAGCTGGCCCGCACGTACAAGCCGTTCGGTCCGGTGCTCTCCGACGCGATCAACGACCAGCTGCGCACGGTGCTCGGTCCGTCCGGCAAGCGGCCGGCCTACATCGCCGAGCGGGTCAAGAAGACCTGGGAGCTGGGCGAGGGCTGGACCAAGCACGTCACCGTCGAGGTCGCGCTGGGGACCCGGGAGGGCTCCAGTGTGCGCGGCGGCGCGCTCGGTGGGCTGCACGACGGTGCGCTCGGCGATGCGACCGGCGTCGACAAGGTGATCGACGCGGCGGTCTCCGCCGTGGGTGCGCGCCGGGGCGTTCCGGTGTCGCTGCCGTCCTCCGGCGCTGCCGGCGGCGGCGTCGTCGACTCCGCGGCGCTCGGCGAATTCGCCGAGAAGGTCACCGGACCCGACGGGGTGCTCGCTTCGGCGGCCCGCACGATCCTCGATCAGCTCGGGTTGGCCAACGACTTCGCCACCCCGGACGCCGCGGCCGACGCCGAACTCATCGACCTGGTCACCGCCGAACTCGGTGCGGACTGGCCCCGGTTGGTGGCCCCGTCCTTCGACAGCCGCAAGGCGGTGCTGTTCGACGACCGATGGGCCAGTGCCCGTGAGGATCTCGCCAAGATCTGGCTGACGGACGAGGGCGAGATCGACGCCGAGTGGGCGCGCTGGTCCGAGCGGTTCGAAGGTGCCGGACACGTGGTGGGCACGCAGGCCACCTACTGGCAGGGCAAGGCGCTCGCCGCCGGTCGCACCGTGCACGCCGCCCTGTATGCGCGCGCCGCGGCCGGGGCCGAGAACCCGGGCACGGGCCGCTACAGCGACGAGGTCGCCGTGGTCACCGGTGCATCGAAGGGCTCGATCGCCGCGTCGGTGGTGGCCCAGTTGCTCGACGGCGGTGCCACCGTGGTGGCCACCACGTCCAAGCTGGACGACAGCAGGCTGGCGTTCTACCGCACCCTCTACCGCGACAACGCGCGCTTCGGCGCCAAGCTGTGGGTGCTGCCGGCGAACATGGCCTCCTACAACGACATCGACGCGTTGGTCGAATGGGTCGGTACCGAGCAGACCGAGAGCCTCGGGCCGCAGTCGGTGCACATCAAGGATGCGCTGACCCCGACGCTGCTGTTCCCGTTCGCGGCGCCGCGGGTGGGCGGTGACCTCTCCGAGGCCGGTTCACGCTCCGAGATGGAGATGAAGGTGCTGTTGTGGGCCGTGCAGCGGCTCATCGGCGGGCTCTCGCACATCGGGTCCGACCGGGACATCGCCGCCCGGCTACACGTCGTGCTCCCCGGTTCGCCGAACCGCGGCATGTTCGGCGGCGACGGTGCCTACGGCGAGTCGAAGGCGGCGCTGGACGCCGTGGTGTCGCGGTGGAAAGCCGAGACGTCATGGTCGCAGCGCGTCAGCCTGGCGCACGCCCTGATCGGCTGGACACGGGGGACCGGCCTGATGGGACACAACGACGTCATCGTCGACGCCGTCGAGGAAGCAGGCGTGACAACGTATTCGACCGAGCAGATGGCGAGCATGCTGCTGGCCCTGTGCGACGTCGAGACCAAGGTGGCCGCCGCCCGCGAGCCGGTGCAGGCCGACCTGACCGGTGGGCTCGCCGAGGCGAACCTGGACCTGTCGGAGCTGGCGACCAAGGCCCGCGAAGAGGCCACGGCGGCCCCGGCCGACGAGGACGACGCCGAGGCGGACGCGGCCACCATCGCCGCGCTGCCGTCGCCGCCGCGCCCGGCGGTCACGGTGACCGCACCGGAGTGGGACGACCTCGACGTCGACCCGGCCGATCTGGTCGTCATCGTCGGTGGTGCCGAGCTCGGCCCCTACGGTTCCTCGCGGACCCGCTTCGAGATGGAGGTCGAGAACGAGCTGTCGGCCGCCGGTGTGCTCGAGCTGGCCTGGACCACCGGCCTGATCAAGTGGGAGGACGATCCCAAACCGGGTTGGTACGACACCGAATCCGGGGAGCTGGTGGAGGAATCCGAGCTCGTCGAGCGGTACCACGACACGGTCGTCGAACGCTGCGGCATTCGCGAGTTCGTCGACGACGGCGCCATCGACCCCGATCACGCGTCGCCGCTGCTGGTCAGTGTGTTCCTGGACAAGGACTTCCGGTTCGTGGTCTCCAGTGAGGCCGACGCGCGGGCGTTCGTCGAGTTCGATCCCGAGCACACCGTGGCCCGTCCGCTCCCGGACACCGGCGACTGGGAGGTGATCCGCAAGGCGGGCACCGAGATCCGGGTGCCGCGCAAGACGAAGCTGTCGCGGACCGTGGGTGCGCAGATCCCGACCGGGTTCGACCCGCAGGTGTGGGGCATCAGCGCCGACATGGCGACCTCGATCGACCGGGTGGCGCTGTGGAACATCGTGGCCACCGTCGATGCGTTCATCTCCTCGGGCTTCACCCCGTCGGAGCTGATGCGCTGGGTGCACCCGAGCCTGGTGGCCAGCACGCAGGGCACCGGCATGGGCGGCATGACGTCGATGCAGACGATGTACCACGGCAACCTGCTGGGCCGGGCCAAGCCGAACGACATCCTGCAGGAGGTCCTGCCGAACGTCGTTGCCGCGCATGTCATCCAGTCCTACGTCGGCAGCTACGGCGGCATGATCCACCCGGTCGGCGCGTGCGCCACCGCGGCGGTGTCGGTCGAGGAGGGCGTCGACAAGATCAAGCTCGGCAAGGCCGAACTCGTGGTGGCCGGCGGCTTCGACGACCTGACCCTCGAGGCCATCATCGGCTTCGGTGACATGGCGGCCACCGCCGACACCGAGGTGATGCGGGCCAAGGGCATCAGCGACTCGAAGTTCTCCCGCGCCAACGACCGTCGCCGGTTGGGCTTCCTGGAAGCCCAGGGCGGTGGCACCATCCTGCTGGCCCGGGGTGACCTGGCGCTGAAGATGGGTCTGCCGGTGCTGGCGGTCGTCGGTTACGCGCAGAGCTTCGCCGACGGTGTGCACACCTCGATCCCGGCTCCGGGACTCGGCGCGCTCGGCGCCGCTCGCGGCGGCAAGGATTCGTCGCTGGCACGGTCGCTGGCCAAGCTGGGCGTCGGAGCCGACGACATCGCGGTGATCTCCAAGCACGACACCTCGACATTGGCCAACGATCCCAACGAGACCGAACTGCACGAGCGGATCGCCGACTCGATGGGCCGGTCCGAGGGTGCGCCGTTGTTCATCATCAGCCAGAAGAGCCTCACCGGGCACGCCAAGGGCGGCGCGGCGGTCTTCCAGATGATGGGCCTGTGCCAGGTCCTGCGCGAGGGCGTCATCCCGCCGAACCGCAGCCTGGACTGTGTCGACGACGAGCTCGCCACCTCGGCGCACTTCGTGTGGCCGCGGGAACCGTTGCGGATGGGTGACAAGTACCCGCTCAAGGCCGGTCTGGTGACCAGCCTCGGGTTCGGTCACGTGTCGGGCCTGGTCGCGCTGGTGCATCCGCAGGCGTTCCTGGCGACGCTGACCCCGGAGCAGCGCGCGACCTACACCGCGCAGGCGCAGGAGCGCATGCTGGCCGGTCAGCGCAGGCTCGCCTCGGCGATCGCCGGTGGTCGGCCGCTCTACGAGCGGCCCGCCGACCGTCGATTCGACCACGACCAGCCCGAGAAGGTGCAGGAAGCCGCGATGCTGCTCGACACGGCGTCGCGACTAGGCGAGGACGGCGTGTATCAACGGTGAGTCGTGAGATAGCGTGCTGGCCGTGGCCATCGTCGGCATAGGCATCGATCTCGTCTCCATCCCGGATTTCGCCGAGCAGGTCGACCGGCCGGGCACGGTGTTCGCCGAGACGTTCACGCCCGGCGAGAGGCGCGACGCCGCCGACAAGAGTTCGTCGGCGGCGCGCCATCTCGCGGCGCGGTGGGCGGCCAAGGAGGCCGTGATCAAGGCGTGGTCGGGGTCGCGGTTCTCCAAGCGGCCGGTGCTGCCCGAGGCGATCCATCGCGACATCGAGGTCATCACCGACATGTGGGGCAGGCCGCGGGTCCGGTTGTCCGGGGCGGTGGCCGAGCACCTCAAAGAGGTGACCATCCACCTGTCGCTGACCCACGAGGCCGACACGGCGGCCGCCGTCGCCGTCCTCGAGGAGCGCTAGCCCGAACTCATCGGACGAGCCGACGCGCCGCCCGTGCCAGGCGTGAGGGCGGGATGCCCCAGACGTCGGCGTCGGCGACGTCCCACGCGTAGGCGGGCGTATCGCCGTTCAGCAGGGCGGGCAGCCGGGACAGTGCGAGCTCCTTGGCTGACCAGTCGTAGAGGCGGTTCAGCCGCGGCAGGATCAGGCCGACATCGAGGATGTGCCCCAGTCCGTGTTCGGCGGCGATGTAGGGATCGACGTCGTCACCGAGTGGGTATTCGTCGGGCAGGATCCTCGACAGTGACAGAAAAATCCCCGTCATCCCGATGCGTGGATCACCCGCCGGGCGGCCCAGCGGGGCGAGCCAGCCCAGTGCGAGCCGCGGCGTGGCCACCAATGCGTGGGCGAACAGCACCCGCAGGAGCACGATGTTGAGGAAGAACCGCTCCACTCGGTGCTCGGCTGCGGCGAGTTCTTCGTTGGCCAGGTAGCCGGCGACGATGCTGACGTTGTGCGCGCGATACCAGCTGCGCGCGCTGGGTCGGCGGATGAAGTCGAGGTGGGCCCGCACGCCCGGGCCGCTGGGCTCACCCGCGAAACCGAATGCGATGGCGCGGGCTTCGGCCGTATCGTGCAACAGCCCGTCGTTCAACGCCCGCCACCATGGGCTCCCGGGTCGGGGATCCGATAGCGGGTTCAACAGCCCGCGTCGCAGTTGCCACCCCATGAACGCCGACGCCGCCCGTCGGTACGGCAGATAGCCGCGGTCCACCTCGTCGGGAACGACGTAGAGCTGACGCAACAGCTCGAGGCGAGCCGCCGGGTCGTCCCGCACGCGCGCGACGGCTGAACTCGCGTGGGCGGCGGCACGGCTGTGCGACACGACCCGATTGTGGCACTGCCCTGCACCGTCGGGCGGCGGATGGAGAATTCCGGGCGCGGATATCGGAGGCGTCCGGCGGGCCACTAGCCTTGGCTGCATGAGTGATCTGGTGGCCAAGGTCCGCGATGTGTTGCCGTCGGTGCGCGCCGACCTCGAGGATCTGGTGCGCATCCCGTCGGTGTGGGCGGACCCGGCCCGCCGGCCCGAGGTGCATCGCAGCGCCGAGGCGGTGTCGAAGCTGTTGTCCGAGGCCGGTTTCGGCGACGTCCGCACCGTGGCCGAGGGTGGGGCGCCGGCGGTCATCGCCCGCCATCCGGCGCCGCCGGGCGCGCCCACGGTGCTGCTGTACGCCCATCACGACGTGCAACCCGAAGGCGATCCCGCGTACTGGCTGTCGCCGCCTTTCGAGCCGACCGAGCGCGACGGGCGGCTCTACGGTCGCGGCACAGCCGACGACAAGGCCGGTATCGCAACGCATCTGGCGGCGTTCCGGGCACACGGCGGCAACCCACCCGTCGGGGTGACCGTGTTCGTGGAGGGCGAGGAGGAATCCGGGTCGCCGTCGTTGTCGCGGCTGTTGTCCGCCCACCGCGATCTGCTGGCCGCCGACGTGATCGTCATCGCCGACTCGGACAACTGGAGCACCGAGATCCCGTCGTTGACGGTGTCGCTGCGCGGGCTCGCCGATTGCGTGGTGGAGGTGGTTACCCTCGACCACGGCCTGCACTCGGGGATGTGGGGCGGGGTGGTGCCCGATGCGCTGAGCGTGCTGGTGCGGCTGCTGGCCAGTCTGCACGACGACGAGGGCGACGTCGCGGTCGAGGGGCTGCACGAGGCGGACGCGACCCGGTTCCCGGAGTACACCCCCGACCGGGTGCGCGCCGACTCCGGGCTGCTCGACGGCGTCCGGGAGATCGGCTCGGGTTCTGTGGCGCAACGCCTTTGGGCCAAGCCGGCGATCACGGTGATCGGCATCGACACCACGTCGATCGCCAGCGCATCCAACACCTTGATCCCGCGGGCACGGGCGAAGGTCAGCATGCGGGTGGCCCCCGGCGGGGACGCGGCCGAGCACCTGGCCGCACTGACCCGGCACCTGGAGAGTCATGCGCCGTGGGGCGCACAGGTCACCGTCACCCCGGGCGATCTCGGCGAGCCGTACGCCATCGACGCCACCGGGCCGGTGTACGACGCGGCACGGCAGGCGTTTCGGCACGCCTGGGGAACCGACGCCGTCGACACCGGCGTCGGTGGCTCGATCCCGTTCATCGCCGAGTTCGCCACCGCGTTCCCCGAGGCCAAGATCCTGGTGACCGGTGTCGAAGACCCGGACACCCAGGCGCACAGCATCAACGAGAGCCTGCACCTGCGTGTGCTCGAGCGCGCGGCGACCGCCGAGGCGCTGCTGCTCGAGCGGCTGGGCGGGCTCTAGACGGCGATGTCGCGGCGCAGCTTGGCGACGTGACCGGTGGCCTTGACGTTGTACTGGGCCACCTCGATCTTGCCCTGCTCGTCGACGACGAACGTCGACCGGATCACGCCCTGGACGGTCTTGCCGTACATCGTCTTCTCACCGAACGCGCCCCACGCCGTGAGGACCGTCTTGTCGGGGTCGGACAGCAGCGGGAAGTTCAGGCCCTGGGCGTCGCGGAACTTGGCCAGCTTCTCCGGCTTGTCCGGGGAGATCCCGACGACGTCTAGCCCGGCCTCGGTGAGTTCGGCGAGGCTGTCGCGGAAGTCGCAGGCCTGCTTGGTGCAGCCCGGTGTCGACGCGGCCGGGTAGAAGTACACGATGACCTTGCGGCCCTTGTAGTCCGAGAGCTTGACGGTGTTGCCGTCGGCGTCGGGCAGGCTGAACGCGGGCGCCTTGTCGCCCACCTCCAGGCGCGGGGTCTGCGGCATGGGTGGAAGCCTCCGATTCGGTTGACCGGGCGCTGCGGTGCGCCCCGGCTGATCTAGGGTAGTTCGGCAGGGCAGGTCGGCTGTGGCCATGGTGGGCGGCGCGGACCGGGCCGTCGGCAATGTGGGCAGCGGAGGTAGATGTGACGGATCGGGATCCCGACACCATCAAGGCGGAGATCGACGCGGCGCGTGAGCAGTTGGCGCTGACGGTCGATTCGCTGGCCGAGCGGGCCAACCCGCGCCGTCTCGCCGACGATGTGAAGGCCGGTTTGATGCGCTTCGTCACGAGGCCGCCGGTGGTGATTTCGCTGGCCGGGGTCGGTGTGGTGCTGGTCGTGCTGACGGTGCGGCGGTTACGGCAACCGTAGGTGCATCACCGCCGGCGGAACCAGTCGGTGAGCGAGAAGCCGGGCGGGTTGGCGACGCGGCCGAGCCGGCTACAGCTGCGCACTGCCACGGGGTGTTGCGCAGTTACGCCACTACCTGCGTGTTCGCCGTTGACACCCGCGGGTGCGGGATTGCCGTGCGCTGGCATCAGCTAATTCCTCGTTTCGTCCCTCCGGATTCCGCATGCGACGCGGATCCGGCCTGTCAGCTAACTGGACCATAACACCTGATGATCTCTTTTGCCCAGCGCAACGGGCATGAAAATGAAAAATGGCGTCCCGTGCCGTTACCTACTTGTGTTTTCGAGCAAAACCAGTCACTTGTATGGTCGGGTGACTTCTAGCACATAACAGGGCAAAGGTGGGACGGTTAAACAGAGAATTTTCATGACCGTCAATGGCTACGGTGCTGTCATTGCCGGTCACGTGGGTCGCGGGGTGCGGTGGCGGAGTGGGGAGTCCCGGTGCCCGCGGGTCCTCTACGCTGGCGCTGATCCGACGAGCAAAGGAGACACGCCATGCCGTGGTTTCTCGCACTGCAGGGCCCGTCGCAGCCCAGCCATCTGTCTTCGGTGTACGAGCTTCAGGACTCGACCGACATCGACCAGTTGGCCCAGGAGCTGCTCAGTGCGGTGACGCTGGATCGGGTGGTGCCGGTGCCGGCGATGCTGCCGCAGGGCACCCGGAAGCGGCAGAAGGTCACGCTCTACGTGCGGCCGGCGGCGTGGGCGATGTGGACGTTCTACGAGCTGTCCGACGAGGATCGCCGCTCGATGATGAAGGACAACCCGCTGATGCAGGCGCTGCAGCAGCATCAGCGGGAGCACACCGCGCCCGGCGGCGCGGGGCCTAACAATCCGCTGCTGGGCCAGACCGGCCCGGGCACCCGTCGCTGACCGGAACGGTCAGCCGAGGGGCTCAAGCTTGGTGCGCCGTCAGGGTTTCGAACCCCGGACCCGCTGATTAAGAGTCAGCTGCTCTACCAACTGAGCTAACGGCGCGCGTGTGAGACAATAACAGGCCCGTGACGCCAGGGTGAAATCCCCACGTCCGACGGCATTCCAGAGCGACGCCGACGTCGCACCTGCGCCCAGATTTGACCGTAGACTTGTCGCCGACGAGTTGTTTGCGGATGACCCCCTACGTGAGGTGGAGCGGAGTATGTGGCAGGTCGACACGGTGACCCGTGCGCGGCGGATCCGGCCCTGGTGGGCGGCCGTGGCCCTGGTCCCCGCGCTGGTGCTGGCGCTGACTGCGTGCGGCGGTACCACGGCGCCCCCTCAGCCCCAGGTGATCGCCGACAAGGGCACCCCTTTCGGTGACCTCCTCGTGCCCAAGCTGACCACGTCGGTGCAAGACGGCGCGGTCGGGGTCAGCGTCGAGTCACCCGTCACGGTCAGCGCCGAGGACGGGGTGCTCGGTGCGGTCACGATGGTCAACGAGGACGGCGAGACGGTCGCCGGGAAGCTCTCCGAGGACGGGCTGGTGTGGGAGACCGCCGAGCCGCTCGGCTACAACAAGACCTACACGCTGACCGCGCAGTCGCTGGGTCTCGGTGGGGTGACCAGCCGGCAGATGTCGTTCGAGACGCACTCGCCGGAGAACCTCACCATGCCCTACGTGCTGCCCAACGACGGTGAGGTCGTCGGCGTCGGCCAGCCCGTGGCCATCCGCTTCGACGAGAACATCACTGACCGGCTGGCCGCCCAGCGGGCCATCAAGGTCAAGACCACCCCGGCGGTGGAAGGCGCCTTCTACTGGCTCAGCAACCGCGAAGTGCGTTGGCGCCCAGAGAAATACTGGAAGCCAGGCACCACGGTCGAGGTGTCGGTCAACACCTACGGCGTCGATCTGGGCGACGGCCTGTTCGGGCAGGAGAACGTCTCGACGCGGTTCACCATCGGCGACGAGGTCATCAGCACCGTCGACGACAACACCAAGACGATGACGGTGCGCCGCAACGGCGAGGTGATCAAGAGCATGCCGGTGTCGATGGGCAAGAACAGCACCCCGACCAACAACGGGGTGTACATCGTCGGCGACCGACGCTCGGAGATGGTCATGGACTCGTCGACCTACGGCGTTCCGGTCAACTCGCCCAACGGGTATCGCACCGAGGTGAGTTGGGCGACCCAGATCTCCTATAGCGGCATCTACGTCCACGCGGCGCCGTGGTCGGTGGGCAGCCAGGGCTACAGCAATGTCAGCCACGGCTGCATCAACGTCAGCACCAGCAACGGGCAGTGGTTCTACGACAACTCCAAGCGCGGCGACATCGTCGAGATCGTCAACACCGTCGGCTCGCCGCTGCCGGGGACCGACGGTCTGGGCGACTGGAACATCCCCTGGGAGCAGTGGAAGGCCGGTAACGCCAACATCTCATGAGCGACGCGGGGCCGCTGGACGCCCTCGGCTTCGCCGAGAAGTGGGTGCGCGCCTGGAACGCCCATGATGTCGACGCCGTGCTCGCGCACTTCGCCGACGACGTCGTGTTCACCTCCCCGGTGGCGCGCGACGTCATGCCCGACTCCGGCGGCGTGGTGCGCGGCAAGGCCGCGCTGAGGGCCTACTGGACGACGGCGCTGGCCGGCATCCCCGATCTGGAGTTCACCGTCGAGGGCGTCTATCAGGGCATCGACACCGTGGTGATCGCTTACCGCAACCAGCGCGGCGGACTGGTCAGCGAGGTGTTGCGGTTCGACGACGCCGGCCTGGTCGTCGAAGGGCACGGCACCTACCTGGTGCGAGGGGCCCTGGTACGAGAGACGCCGCCCACCTGAGTGGACGGCGTCCCCGTCGACGGGGTGGCTGACGGGACTCGAACCCGCGACAGCCAGGATCACAACCTGGTGCTCTACCAACTGAACTACAGCCACCATCGCCGCTGCTGCGGCGTCGTCGATACTAGCTGCTGGAACCCTCCGGAGCCGAATCGGTATCCGAACTGGGACCCAACGCGGCCGCGACGGCCGCGATGTCGCTGGTCGACGGGCCGGGCGGGGCGACGAACGCGGTCTGGCGGTAGTACCGCAGCTCCCGGATCGACTCGTGGATGTCGGCCAGCGCCCGGTGTGCCAGGCCCTTCTCCGGCTGGCCGAAGTAGATCCGCGGATACCAGCGCCGGCACAGCTCCTTGATCGAGCTGACGTCGATCATCCGGTAGTGCAGGAAGTCGTCGAGCTTGGGCATGTCCCGGGCGATGAAGCCGCGGTCGGTGGCGATGGAGTTGCCGGCCAGCGGGGCGGTCTTGGCCTGCGGCACATGGGTGCGGACGTAGTCGAGCACCATCTCCTCGGCGGTGGCCACGTCGACCGTCGAGGACCGGACCTCCTCGATGAGGCCCGACTTGCGGTGCATCTGCGCCACCACGTCGATCATCGACGACAGCGCGTCGTCGCCGGCGTGGATGACCACGTCGAGGCCGTCGCCGAGGATGTTGAGCTCCGAGTCGGTCACCAGCACCGCGATCTCGATGAGCAGGTCGGACTTCAGGTCGAGCCCTGTCATCTCGCAGTCGATCCACACCAGTTCGTCACGCACGACGCTCACAGTAAGCCCCGCACCGACACCCGGCTGTCGACACCCACAACTCGCGTGGTCACCGACGTAGGGTTCGACCCATGGCCGACGACCCCGCATCCTCGCCCGCCCAGCAGATCGCCGCAGGTTACCGCGCCGACGGTGCCGCGCTGGAGTTGGGCGCGGTCGTCGTCGACGGGGTGTGCGACCCGGCGGCGCGGGTGCGGATCCCGCTGGCGACGGTCAACCGCCACGGTCTGGTCGCCGGTGCCACCGGCACCGGCAAGACCAAGACGCTGCAGGTGATCGCCGAGCAGCTGTCCGCGGCCGGAGTGCCGGTGGTGATGGCCGACGTCAAGGGCGACCTGTCCGGGCTGTCCCGGCCGGGCGAGCCCGGAGACAAGATCGCCCAGCGCTCCACCGACACCGGCGACGACTGGGCCCCGACCGGCTACCCGGTGGAGTTCCTGTCCCTGGGCACCGGCGGCATCGGCGTGCCCGTTCGCGCCACCGTCACCAGCTTCGGTCCGATCCTGTTGTCGAAAGTGTTGGGGCTCAACCAGACTCAAGAGTCCACGCTGGGGCTGATCTTCCACTGGGCCGACCAACAGCGGCTGCCGCTGCTGGATCTGAAGGATCTGCGCCGGGTCATCCAGTTCCTCACCAGCGAGGAGGGCAAGCCGCAGCTGAAGGCCCTGGGCGCGGTGTCCACGACGACGGCCGGGGTGATCCTGCGGGCGTTGGTGAACCTCGAGGCCGAGGGCGCCGACACGTTCTTCGGGGAACCGGAGCTCGAGCCCGAGGACCTCATGCGCGTCGATGCCTCCGGCCGCGGCATCGTCACGCTGCTCGAACTCGGTGCGCAGGCCACCCGCCCGGTGCTGTTCTCGACGTTCCTGATGTGGGTGCTGGCGGATCTGTTCGCCACCCTGCCCGAGGTGGGTGACCTCGACAAACCCAAGCTCGTCTTCGTCTTCGACGAGGCCCATCTGCTGTTCTCCGATGCGTCCAAGGCGTTCCTCGAGCAGGTGGAGCAGACGGTCAAGCTGATCCGCTCCAAGGGCGTCGGGGTGTTCTTCTGCACCCAGTTGCCCACCGATGTGCCCAGCGACGTGCTCAGCCAGCTCGGTGCCCGCATCCAGCACGCGCTGCGGGCCTTCACCCCCGACGACCAGAAAGCGCTGTCGAAGACCGTGCGGACCTACCCGAAAACCTCGGTGTACCACCTGGAGTCGGCGCTGACGTCGCTGGGCATCGGCGAGGCCGTCGTCACCGTGCTCTCCGAGCACGGGGCGCCGACACCGGTGGCGTGGACGCGGATGCGCGCGCCGCGGTCGCTGATGGTCACCATCGGGCCCGACGCCATCG
Source organism: Mycolicibacterium sp. (assembly GCA_050250295.1). GTDB lineage: Bacteria > Actinomycetota > Actinomycetes > Mycobacteriales > Mycobacteriaceae > Mycobacterium. The sequence continues at coordinate 24,696 of JBFWOX010000020.1, read as the reverse complement.
CCGCTGCCGCCGCCGCCAGCCCGCTGCAGGCCGAATACGGGCAGACCGTCGACCGCGAGTCGGCCTACGAGCGGCTCGCCGACAAGCTGGCCGAGCCGCCGCCGGTCGGGCTGGCCCCGCTGCCGCCGCCGATCGAGGTGCCCCCGATGCCGGCACCCGCCGAGCCGAGCTTCCTGGACAAGATGATGGAGAACCCGGCGTTCAAGAGCGCGATGCGTTCGGCGGGTACGGTGATCGGCCGTGAGATCACCCGCGGCATCTTCGGCACCGGCCGTCGCCGCCGCCGTCGCCGCTAGCCCCCGCCCGCCGTCGCCGCTAGACCCCCGCCCGCCGTCCCCGGCAGGACCCCGCCGAAATTGCATTCCAGCAGCGAAAGTTCGAGTGAGCCCCTGCTGGAATGCAATTTCGGCGCGGGGTGGGGTGAGTTTTGCGCTGGGTCAGCTGCCGCCGAGTCGCTTGTAGACGGCGCCGACGATGGGCGCGACGATGGCGCGGGGCGCGTAGCCGCTGGCCGCCGACATCGCCTTCGACGTCACCCCGGGCACCACCCGCATCTTGTTGCGTTCCAGCCCATCCAGCGACAGCTTGGCGGTGTACTCGGTGGAGATCCACAGGAAATCGGGGATCAACCTCTCCACCAGCGACTGGTCGTCGGGGTCGGGCAGTTCGGTGCGCACCGGGCCTGGCGCCAGCACCGTGACGTGCACCCCGGCCGACTTCACTTCGCCCCGAAGGGATTCGCTGAACGTGTTGGCGAACGCCTTGGTGGCCGCATAGGTCGCATTGTTCGGGATCGGCGAGTTGCCCGCCGCCGATCCGGAGATCAGGATCCCCCCGGCGCGGCGCGCCACCATCCCCGGCAACACCGCCAGCACCAGGTCGTGCACACCGAGAACGTTGAGCTGCACCTGCTTTCGTTCCTCGGCGGGGTCCAGCGCGGCCACCGGACCGAACGTCGCGGTGCCCGCGTTGGCGCACAGGATGGAGATGTTGCGCTCGGCCAGCTCGTCGCACAGGGTAGCGCGGGCGGCCGGATCGGCGAGGTCGACCGCGCGGACCTCCACGGTGACCCCGTACTGCTGGCGCAGCCGCTCGGCCAGGCTGTTGAGCACGTCCTCGCGCCGCGCGGTGATGATGAGGTTGTGCCCGCGGGCGGCCAGCTCGACGGCCAGTGCCTCACCGATGTTCTGCGAGGCGCCGGTGACGACGGCGCGGGCGTCCGCGGTGGGAGCGGGTACAGGCATGGGCCGGACTATATCGTGGGCTTCCATGAGCGAGCCGTCCCCACCGGTCCGGTCGTCGGTGGTCGCGGCGGCGAAGTCACGCGTGCTGGCCTGGGCGCTGTGGGATTTCGGGGCGACGGCCGTCAACGCGATCGCCGTCACCTTCGTGTTCTCGGTGTACTTGACCGGCGTCGTCGGCGACGACCTCCCCGGTGACACCAGCCCGACCAGCTGGCTCGGCCGCGCGATGGCGCTCGCCGGCCTCGTGGTCGCCCTGCTGGCACCGGTGACCGGGGTGTGGGTCGACGCACCGGCACGCCGGCGCCGCGTGCTGGCGGTGCTGACCGGTCTGGTGGTGCTGCTCACCTCGGCGCTGAGCCTGATCCGCGACGACCACCGCTACCTGTGGCCGGGGTTGGTGCTGTTGGCCTGCACCGCGGCGGGCAGCGAGCTGGCCACCGTGCCCTACAACGCGATGCTGCGGCAGCTCTCGACACCGCTGAACGCCGGCCGGATATCTGGATTGGGTTTGGCGCTGGGCTATTTCGGCAGCGTGCTGGCGCTGGTCGTGGTGTATCTCGGCTTCGTGTCCGGCACCGGTGACACCCGCGGAGTGCTCGGTCTGCCCGCCGCGGACGGCCAGAACATCCGGGCCGCCATGCTGCTGACGGCGGCCTGGTTCGGCCTGTTCGCCCTGCCGCTTCTGATCACGGTTCGCAGCCCGGCAGCCGCCGTCGACGACGCCCGCGTCAGCGTCCTCGGCGCGTACCGCAGGCTCGCCGACGAGGTACGCCGGGAGTGGCGGCGCGACCGCAACATCGTCTATTTCCTCGGGGCGAGCGCGGTCTTCCGCGACGGGCTGGCCGGGGTGTTCGCCTTCGGTGCGGTCCTCGGCGTGGGGGTCTACGGGGTCTCGCAGGGCGACGTCCTGCTGTTCGGGATCGCCGCGTGCGTGGTGGCCGCCGTCGGGGCGGTGCTCGGCGGGCAGGCCGACGACCGATTCGGCGCCAAACGCGTGATCATCGTCTCGCTCGTCGCGATGATCAGCATCGGGCTGACCCTGGTGTTCCTGTCCGGGGCGCTGGCGTTCTGGGTGTGCGGCCTGCTGCTGTGCCTGTTCATCGGGCCGACGCTGTCGGCGTCGCGCAGCCTGCTGTTGCGGATGGCCGCCGACGGCAAGGAAGGAGTCACCTTCGGGCTCTACACCACCACCGGACGGGCCGCGTCTTTCCTTGCGCCGTGGATGTTCTCGGTGTTCATCGACATCTTCGGCACCGACCGCGCCGGCATGGGCGGGCTGTGCCTCGTGCTCGCGCTCGGGCTGGCTGGAATGCTGGCGGTGCGGGTCCCGGTCGCGCGCAGCTAACCCGTCGCGGTGCAGATGGTCAGCCCGGCTCCGGTGCGCTGCTCCACCGTGGTGCCGTTGATGCTGATCGAACAGCTGACCTCGCGGCCGACGTTGATGATGCTGATGCTGGCCGAACCCTCGCCCGGCTGCGGCAGCGCCACCTCCTTGCTCCACGGCAGCATCACGTTGAACTCGGTCTGCAACAGCCCACCGGTGTCGACGTAGGTGATGTTGATGGCCCGGCCGGACCCCTCGACGGTATAGACGACGGTGTCCGTCGCACCCGGGGTGGTGGTCCGCGGCGGGGTGCGCGACGGGCTCGTCGGCAACGTCGGCAGCGGCAGGATCGGCGTCGACGGCGTGCGCGACGTCGTCGGCGGGATCCGCGACGTCGTGGTCGGCGGGGAGAAGCTCGGCTCGGGCGGCGACGGCGGCGGCGCCATCACGGTGTCCTGGCGGGAGCTGTTGACGATCACCAGCGCGATGACCAGACCGATCGCGGTGACCACCGCGACGCCGGCGACCACCCACAGCCAGCGGGGCGGCTTCGGATCGTCGGGCTCCGGCGGTTCGCCCCCGTTGCCGGGTGCCCCGTACTGCCCGTACTGGTCGTAGCCGTACGGCGAATATGCCGGTAGACGTTCTGTCGGCCGCGGCGGCGGAGGGGTCTGGTAGGGCGAGCCGTAGGGCGTCTGGCTCGCGTACGCGGGGTCGGGGTAGCCCGGATAGCCGTACTGCTGCGTCGGCTGCTCCTGCCCGCCGGTGCCCCATTGCTCCCCGCCTGAGCGGCGCCACTCCGGTGAATCCGTCATGCCCACCTCATGGCTGCAGGGTACCTGTGCGCCCGCTCAACGCGCCGTTCACCGGCCCGGACGCCGGGACGTGTGCAAACCGTGCAGAATCGCAACCGATGGCACAGCAGGTTCGTCGGGTCTACGGCGCGTCGATGTCCCCGGACGCGACCGCGTTCGCCCACCTCGTCGACGACGGCGGCTACCCGCGGGCGGTGCAGCGGTTCCTTCGCGGGTGGCGGGCCAGCTCGTCCCGCGATGTCGAGCTGCCGATCCAGGGCCCTGTCACCCGGGTCCTGCATTCGGCCGACGGGCACTGGCTGGCGTGCCAGGTGGCTCCCGACGGCGGTACCCGCAGCCAGATCTGGGTGGTGACAACCGATCCCGACGACCGCGACGCGCGCCGCATCGACCGCTGGCCCGCCGGGGCGGAGGGCACCGCCGAGTTGATCGGCTGGGACGGCGCGCAGGTCGCGGTGATCCTGACCGGCGACGACGGCGTCGGCAGCTCGTGCCTGATCGATCCGTCCACCGGGGCGACGACGGTGCTCGACCGCCGCTCCGGCGGCCGGCTGGTGGACGCCTGGGCCGGCGCGGCGCTGGTGCGGGTCGGGCCGCGGGGCTATCGCGACCTGATCATGCTGCGCGGGCTCACCGAGACCGGCCTGCTGCCGTACGACCCGGGTTCGACCACGGACACCGGTATCATCCTCGACGACCACGGCCCCCGCCGGTTGCGCACCGGCCCCGACGGTGAGCACACCGAGCTCTACCACCCGGCCAAGGAGTACGGGCTCAACAGCACGGAGGGTTACGTGCGGGCGCTGGTGCGCAGCGAGAACGGCACCGAACACGCCCGCCTGCTCGAGGTCACGGTGACCGCCGACGGGGTGTCCTACCAGGTGGTGGCCGAGCGGCCGGGCTACGAGCTGGACGAGTTCACCGTCAGTGACGACCTGTCCACGGTGGCGATGCTGTGGAACATCCACGGCGCCAGTGAATTACAGATCCTCGAGTACGCCGACTACACCCTGCACGACCCGATCCCGTTGCCGGGCATGGTGGCCAGCGAGCTCAGCATCAGCGCCGGCGGGTCGATGCTGGCGCTGACGGTCGAGGGGCCGGCCGACCCGCCGACCGTCGAGCTGGTCGATCCGCGCACGGGGGAGTGGGAGGCCGTCGACCGGGAACCGAGCAGCGGACCGGTGTCGGCGCCGCCCACCCTGGAGACCGTCACCGGCCGCGACGGATTGCCGTTCACCGGATGGCTGTTCCGCCCGCCGGACGGCGTCGAGACCATCGGGGCGATGCTGTTCCTGCACGGCGGACCCGAGGGTCAGGGCAGACCCGGCTACAACGAGTTCTTCCCCGCGCTGCTCGAGGAGGGCATCTGTGTGTTCCTGCCCAACGTGCGCGGCTCGGGTGGGTTCGGCCGGACGTTCATGCACGCCGACGACCGCGAGCGGCGCTTCGCCGCGATCGACGACGTCGCCGATGCGGTGCGCTTCCTGCTGGACCACGGCCACGCCCCGCAGGGTCGCGTCGCGTGTTGTGGCTGGTCCTACGGCGGCTACCTGACCCAGGCGGCGCTGGCCTTTCACCCCGAGGCGTTCGCGGCGGGCATCAGCATCTGCGGTATGAGCGACCTCAACACCTGGTACCGCAACACCGAGCAGTGGATAGCGGCAGCCGCCTACCCGAAGTACGGGCACCCCGTCAGCGATCGCGACCTGCTCGAGGCGCTGTCGCCGTTGCCGCGCGCCCACGTGATCGCCGCGCCGTTGCTGCTGGTGCACGGGCTCAACGACACCAACGTGCCGCCGAGCGAATCGCAGCAGATGTACGACGCGCTGACCGCGCTGGGCCGCCAGACCGAGCTACTGCTGTTCGAGGACGACGGCCACGAGATCGACAAGCGGGAGAACCGCGCCATCCTGCGCAAAGCCATGTGTGACTGGCTGATCGCCGCTTTCGCCGCGTGACCCGTTTCGGCGTGAGGTTTACCGAAATTATCCGCCGGGTAAAACCTCCTTGCGCGCCACGCAGGCGCGTATACGGAGGAGGCGTGACATGCGAGGACTACTCGGCGTCATAGTGCTCGTCTGGTTGTTGATCGGCGCCTTCGCCGCCTATCAGCGTGATTACTTCAGCGGTGGTGAAACCAATTGCGCCACAGCTGGAAGCATCGCGCTCACGGTGGTGGCAGGTCCGCTGAACTACGCGGGAGTCAACCCGAAAGTCGCGGATTGCAATGTCCCGCAACCCAGTCAGTAATCCGCTGACTGGATAACTCACAGGAATGGAGTGGCCATGATCGTGTTGGGAGCGATCCTGCTCATCTTGGGTCTCTTGTTCGGCATCTCGATCCTCACCTACATCGGTGTGGTGCTGCTCGTCATCGGCGCGGTGTTCTGGATCCTGGGCTCGGTGGGCCGCCCGATCGGTGGTAGGAAAGTCTGGTATTAGCGCCTAATCACGAAGGCGCCCGGCCGGGGTCAACGCAGCGACCGTCATCGTTCTGAGGATGGTCCGTGAGTTGGCCCCGGCCGTCTTCGTGTTGCCCGGTTTGATGCTGTGCGACGTGGAGTTCAGCAGCCCGAACGCGGCGTGCGCCATCAACCGCGCGTCCGACTCGGACAGTGAGGCGTCGCGGCGGCGCAGTACGTCGACCCAGATCTCCACGTATTGGCGCTGGGAGCTGCGAACCTGGCGCCCGATCGCCGTCGGCAGATGGCCCAGATCGCGGTCCTGGATGCGGATCAGGCCCGCCTCGCCCAAGGCGAAGTCCAGGTGGAAATCGATCAGCCGCTCCAGGGCGATCTCGGGGTCCTCGGTGGTGCCCATGACGGCGGTGGCGCCGTCCAGCAGCCGGGTGCTGATGCCCACCAGCAGCTCGGCGAGCAACGCCTCCTTGTTCGGGAAGTGCCGGTAGATGGCCGGTCCGCTGACCCCGGCCGCGGCCCCGATGTCCTCCAGCCGCACGGCGAGGTAGCCGTTCTCGGCCATCAGGCGCTCCGCGGCGGCGATCAGCTGGCCTCGGCGGTCGGACTTGGCCTGGCGCCGCCGCGAGCCCGCACTGGTCGTGGTCATCACGCCCCCTGTGTCGGTAGTGGACATCTACAGTTAATCGTGATTAACATACCACCAGTTAGTCACGATTAACTCAACGATCCCGAATAGGTGGACTGGGCGATGGCAGCGCGGACATCACATCGCGACGACCATATCGCGCTCGTGGAAGAGTTGCGGGCGAGGCTTGCGACGGCCGCGTTGGGCGGTCCGGAGCGCGCCAGGGAACGGCACGTCAGCCGAGGCAAGCTGCTGCCGCGCGATCGCGTCGATGGGCTGCTGGACCCCGGCAGCCCGTTCCTCGAGCTCGCGGCGCTGGCCGCCAACGGCATGTACGACGACGAGTGCCCGGGTGCGGGCATGATCGCCGGGATCGGGCGGGTGTCCGGCAGGGAGTGCATGATCGTGGCCAACGACGCCACCGTCAAAGGTGGCACCTACTACCCAGTCACCGTCAAGAAGCACCTGCGGGCACAGGAGATCGCGTTGCAGAACCGGCTGCCGTGCATCTATCTGGTGGACTCCGGCGGCGCGTTCCTGCCCCGCCAGGACGAGGTGTTCCCCGACCGTGAGCACTTCGGTCGCATCTTCTACAACCAGGCGACCATGAGCGCCAAGGGAATTGCGCAGATCGCCGCGGTGCTGGGTTCGTGCACCGCCGGCGGCGCGTATGTCCCGGCGATGAGCGACGAGGCCGTCATCGTGCGCAATCAGGGCACCATCTTCCTCGGTGGCCCGCCGCTGGTGAAGGCCGCCACCGGCGAGGTGGTGACCGCCGAGGAGCTCGGCGGTGGGGACCTGCACGCCAAGGTCTCCGGCGTGGCCGACCACCTCGCCCACGATGACCGTGACGCGCTGCGGATCGTGCGCCGCATCGTGGGCACGCTGGCGCCGAAGGTCGAAGCCCCGTGGGAGGTGACGGACCCCGTCGCGCCGATCGCCGACCAGTCCGAGCTCTACGACGTCGTCCCGGTGGATCCTCGCGTGCCCTACGACGTGCACGAGGTCATCACCCGCATCGTCGACGGCGGCGAGTTCGCCGAGTTCAAAGCGGACTACGGTGCCACGCTGGTCACCGGGTTCGCCCGAATCCACGGCCAGCCGGTCGGCATCGTCGCCAACAACGGGGTGCTTTTCGGCGAATCCGCGGTCAAGGGCGCCCATTTCATCGAACTGTGCGACAAGCGCAACACCCCGTTGCTGTTCCTGCAGAACATCTCCGGGTTCATGGTCGGCCGCGACTACGAGGCCGGCGGCATCGCCAAGCACGGTGCCAAAATGGTCACCGCGGTGGCCTGTGCGCGGGTACCGAAGCTGACCGTGGTGATCGGCGGGTCCTACGGGGCAGGCAACTACTCGATGTGCGGACGGGCGTATTCGCCGCGCTTCCTGTGGATGTGGCCCAACGCCCGGATCTCGGTGATGGGCGGGGAGCAGGCCGCCTCGGTGCTGGCGACCGTGCGCGGCGACATGACGCCGGAGGAAGAAGAGGCGTTCAAGGCGCCGATCCGCGAGCAGTACGAGAGCCAGGGCAATCCCTACTACTCCACCGCGCGGCTGTGGGACGACGGCGTCATCGACCCCGCCGACACCAGAGACATTGTGGGATTGGCACTTTCGGTGGCAGGCCAGGCTCCGCTGGAGCCGGTGTCCTACGGCGTCTTCAGGATGTGAGCATGTTCGAAACAGTCCTCGTGGCCAACCGCGGCGAGATCGCGGTGCGCGTCATCGGCACGTTGCGTCGCATGGGAATTCGCTCGGTGGCGGTATTCAGCGACGCCGATGCCGGCGCCCGGCACGTCGCCGAGGCCGACGTCGCGGTGAACATCGGTCCCGCCCCGGCGCGGCAGAGCTACCTCGACATCGAGGCGCTGCTGGCCGCGATCGGCCGCACCGGCGCCGAGGCCGTGCACCCGGGATACGGGTTCCTCTCGGAGAACGCACAATTCGCCGAGGCGCTGCACGCGGCCGGGGTGGCGTTCATCGGCCCGCCCGTCGCGGCGATCCAGACGATGGGAGACAAGATCGCGGCCAAGGCCGCGGTTTCGGCATTCGGAGTTCCTGTCGTGCCAGGGATCTCGCGGCCCGGCCTGACCGACGACGACCTGGTCGCGGGCGCCGCCGATGTCGGGTTCCCGGTGCTGGTGAAACCCTCGGCCGGCGGTGGCGGCAAGGGCATGCGGGTGGTGCACGACACCGGTGACCTGCGCGCGGCCGTCGCCTCTGCGCGCCGTGAGGCGGCATCGGCGTTCGGCGACGACACGCTGTTCCTCGAGCGGTTCGTGCTCAACCCACGCCACATCGAGGTGCAGGTGCTCGCCGACGGGCACGGCAACGTCGTGCACCTCGGCGAGCGGGAATGCAGCCTGCAGCGCCGCCACCAGAAGGTCCTCGAGGAAGCGCCGTCCCCGTTGCTGGACGCCGCGACCAGGGCCCGGATCGGGGCGGCCGCGTGCGATACGGCGCGCAGCGTCGACTACACCGGCGCCGGGACCGTCGAGTTCATCGTCTCCGCCGACCGGCCCGACGAGTTCTTCTTCATGGAGATGAACACCCGTCTGCAGGTGGAACATCCGGTCACCGAGATGGTCACCGGCCTGGACCTGGTCGAGCTGCAGGTCCGCATCGCGGCGGGGGAGAAGCTGGTACTCGGCCAGGACGACATCACGCTGCACGGCCACGCGGTCGAGGCGCGGGTGTACGCCGAGGACCCCGCGCGCGGTTTCCTGCCCACCGGTGGCGACGTCGTCGGTCTGCGTGAACCCGTCGGGCCCGGCATCCGTGTCGACTCGGGTCTGCGGGTCGGCACCGTCGTCGGCAGCGACTACGACCCGATGCTGGCCAAGGTCATCGCCCACGCCGCCGACCGCCCGGCCGCGCTGCGGGCGCTCGACGCGGCGCTGGCCGACACCGCGGTGCTCGGGCTGACCACCAACGTCGAGTTCCTGCGGTTCCTGATCGCCGACCCCGACGTGGCCGCCGGCGACCTGGACACGGGCCTGCTCGACCGGCGACTGCCGGATTTCACGCCGGCCACACCGTCGGACCACCACCTGATCGCCGGTGCGGCCTACCGGTGGCTGCGATCCTGGCCGGCGACGCCGGCGGACCCCTGGGCGGTGCCGTCGGGCTGGCGGATCGCCGGGCGCGCCCCCACCACGGTCCGGCTGCAGGCCGGTGAGCGCACCGACCACGTCTGGATCACCGGCACCCCCGACGACGCGACCACAACCGTCGAAGGCGGCGAAACCCGAACGCTGCGTGCCGAATTGGACGGCGATCGGCTCGCGGTCACGATCGACGGGTTGCGCACCGACTATACGGTGGCCGAGTCCGGTCATCAGGTGTGGCTGGCCGGCGCCGGCCGGGTGGTGATGGTCGAGGAGGTCCGTGAGGCGCCGGTCCGCCCCGACGACGAACACAGCGGTGACGCCGAACTGACCAGCCCGATGCCCGGCGCTGTCGTCGCCGTCGGTGTCGAGGACGGCGCCACCGTGGCGGCGGGCACTGTCGTGGTCACCGTCGAAGCGATGAAGATGGAGCACGCGCTGTCCGCACCCGTCGACGGGGTGGTGGAGCTGTTGGCCGGCGCGGGCGAACAGGTGAAAGTGGGTCAGGTGCTGGCCCGCATAACGGCAGGCAAGGAGCCTCGAGATGACTGATTTCCTCGCGACCGGAACCCTTCCCGATCACTACGAACAGCTGGCCAAGACCGTGCGTGACTTCGCCCAGAGCGTGGTGGCGCCGGTGTCGGCCAAGCACGACGAGGAACACTCGTTCCCCTACGAGGTGGTCGCCGGCATGGCCGACATGGGGCTGTTCGGCCTGCCGTTCCCCGAGGAGTACGGCGGCATGGGCGGGGACTACTTCGCGCTGTGCCTGGCCCTCGAGGAACTCGGCAAGGTCGACCAGAGCGTGGCGATCACGTTGGAGGCCGGGGTGTCGCTCGGCGCGATGCCCGTCTACCGGTTCGGCACCGAGGCGCAGAAGCAGGAATGGTTGCCGCTGCTGGCCAGCGGCAAGGCGCTGGGCGCGTTCGGTCTGACCGAGGCCGGTGGCGGCAGTGACGCCGGCGCGACGAAGACCACGGCCAAGCTCGACGACGGCCACTGGGTGATCAACGGCACCAAACAGTTCATCACCAACTCCGGTACCGACATCACCAAGCTCGTCACCGTCACCGCGGTCACCGGCGAGACCGAGGGCAAGAAGGAGATCTCCTCGATCCTGGTGCCGGTGCCGACGCCGGGGTTCACCGCCGAGCCCGCCTACAGCAAGGTCGGGTGGAACGCCTCGGACACCCACCCGCTCAGCTTCGACGACGTGCGGGTGCCCCAGGAGAACCTGCTCGGCGAGCGGGGCCGCGGCTACGCCAACTTCCTGCGGATCCTCGACGAGGGACGCATCGCCATCGCCGCGCTGTCGGTGGGCGCCGCGCAGGGTTGCGTCGACGAGAGCGTCAAGTACGCCAAGGAGCGGCAGGCCTTCGGCCGGGCGATCGGTGAGAACCAGGCGATCGCGTTCAAGATCGCCCGGATGGAGGCCCGCGCGCACGCCGCCCGTGCGGCGTACTACGACGCGGCCGCGCTGCTGCTGTCGGGCAAGCCGTTCAAGAAGCAGGCCGCGATCGCCAAGTTGGTGGCCAGCGAGGCCGCGATGGACAACGCCCGCGATGCCACCCAGATCTTCGGTGGCTACGGCTTCATGAACGAGTACCCGGTGGCCCGGCATTACCGCGACAGCAAGATCCTCGAAATCGGGGAGGGCACAACGGAAGTGCAGCTGATGCTGATCGCCCGGGGGCTCGGCCTGTGACTGGGGCCGACGATCGGAGGGTGGTCGTGCAGCGCGGGCTGTGGTTCGAGGAGTTCGAGCTCGGGGTGCGCTACCTGCACCGGCCCGGGCGCACCCTCACCGAGGCCGACAACGTCCTGTTCACCACGCTCACGATGAACACCCAGGCGCTGCACCTGGACGCGGCGTTCGCCGACGCGCAGCCACCGTTCCACCAGCGGTTGGTCAACTCCATGTTCACGCTCTCGACACTGGTGGGCCTGTCGGTCGCGCAACTGACGCAGGGCACCATCGTCGGCAACCTGGGGTTCGGCGAGGTGGCCTTCCCCAAGCCGCTGTTCCATGGCGATACCCTCTACGCTGAGTCCGAGGTCATCGACAAGCGGGAATCCAAGAGCCGTCCGGGTGAGGGCATCGTCACCTTCGCCCACACCGGACGCAACCAGCACGGCGACATCGTCGCCACCGCGTCGCGAAAGACCATGGTGCGCAAGCGACCTGAAGGGGAGAACGGATGACGTTGCAGGCCGGACCGGGGTGGCTCTTCTGCCCGGCGGACCGTCCCGAACGCTTCGAGAAGGCCGCCGCGGCCGCCGATGTGGTGATCCTCGACCTCGAGGACGGTGTCGCCGCCAAGGACCGGGAGGCGGCCCGCGAGGCGCTGATCGGCAGCCGGCTGGATCCCACCCGCACCGTCGTGCGGGTCAACCCGGTGACCTCCGCCGACCACGCGTTGGACATCGAGGCGCTCGGCGCCACCGACTACACCACCGTGATGCTCGCCAAGACCGAGACCGCAGCGCAGGTGACCTCGCTGGCGCCGGTCGAGGTCATCGCGCTCATCGAGACGCCGCTGGGCGCGCTCGCCGTCGCCGACATCGCCCGGGCCGACAACACCGTCGCCGTGATGTGGGGGGCCGAGGACCTGTTCGCCGCCACCGGCGGTACCGCCAACCGCTGGCCGGACGGCACCTACCGCGACGTCGCCAAGCACGTCCGGTCGCAGAGCTTGCTGGCGGCAAAGGCGTACGGCCGGCTCGCGCTGGACTCGGTGTATCTGGACATCAAGGACCTCGACGGGCTGCGCGCCGAGGCCGACGACGCCGTCGCGGTCGGTTTCGACGCCAAGGTAGCCATCCATCCCACCCAGGTCTCGGCGATCCGGGCCGCCTACGCACCGACTGCCGACGAGGCCGATTGGGCCCGCCGCGTGCTCGACACGGCCCGCAGCCAGCGGGGCGTCTTCCAGTTCGAGGGCATAATGGTGGATGCCCCAGTTCTGCGGCGGGCAGAGCGGATCGTCGCGTTGGCGCCACACCCCGGCAGCTAGCCGACGGGCCTCTCACCAGGGGTTTTTCTCTGACCGCCGCCGAACTAAGCACCTCAGTCGTCTGACGGCGCGATCCGCTGTCAGGGATCAAGGAGGCGGTATGGCTGATGCGTACGAGCCGGTTCAACTGGTGGCGCCCGACGGCGCGCCGACGGCAGAAGCCCGATACCGAAGAGACCTCCCACCCGAGACGCTGGCCTGGCTCTACGAGCAGATGGTGGTCACCCGCGAGCTCGACATCGAGTTCGTCAACCTGCAACGCCAGGGTGAGCTGGCGTTGTACGCGTCGTGCCGGGGCCAGGAAGCCGCCCAGGTCGGCGCCGCGGCGTGCCTGCGCAAGACGGACTGGCTGTTCCCGCAGTACCGGGAGATGGGCGCGTTCCTGATCCGCGGGATCTCACCGGCGCAGATGGGTGCGCTGTGGCGCGGCCGCTGGCACGGCGGGCTGGGCTTCACCGAGAAGTGCTGCGCACCGGTGTCGATCCCGATCGGCACCCACGGGCTGCACGCGGTGGGCGCGGCGATGGCGGCGCAGCGGCTCGGTGAGGATTCGGTGACGGTGGCGTTCATGGGTGACGGCGCGACGTCCGAGGGCGACGCTCACGAGGCGCTGAACCTGGCCGCGGTGTATCAGGCGCCGTGCGTGTTCTTCGTGCAGAACAACCAGTGGGCCATCTCGGTCCCGCTGCAGAAGCAGATGGCGGCCCCGACGCTGACGCACCGGGCCGCCGGGTACGGCATGCCCGGGATCCGGGTCGACGGCAACGACGTGCTGGCCTGCTATGCAGTCATGGAGCAGGCCGCCGCCCGAGCCCGCGGCGGCGGGGGACCGACCTTCATCGAGGCGGTGACCTACCGGATGGGACCGCACACCACCTCTGACGACCCCACCCGCTACCGCTCCGACGACGAGGTCCAGCAGTGGCGGGCACGCGACCCCGTCACCCGGTACCGCAGCTACCTCGAACACGTCGGGGTGTGGTCGGATCGCCTCGACGAACGCGTCACCCACCGCGCGCAGCGGCTGCGCGCCGACCTGCGCGAAGCCATCCTCACCGAACCCGACATCGACATCGCGGAGGTGTTCGACACCGTCTATCACGACATCACCCCGGAGCTCGCGCGGCAGCGCGCCGAGCTGGCGGCCGAACTGGCGAAGGAGTCCTGATGACACAACTCATAGAACGAACCTTCGGGTTCGACGACGAGGTACCCGAGCCGGCAGCCGCGGCGGCCACCGAATCGACCATGGCGCAAGCGATCAACCGCGCGCTGCACGACGCGATGGGGGCCGACGACCGGGTGTTGGTGTTCGGTGAGGACGTCGCCACGCTGGGCGGGGTCTTCCGCGTGACCGACCGATTGGCCGAAACCTTCGGCGAGCAGCGGTGTTTCGACACCCCGCTGGCCGAGTCGGCGATCGTCGGTATCGCGATCGGCATGGCCATCCGCGGTCTGGTGCCCGTCCCCGAGATCCAGTTCGACGGGTTCGCCGCACCGGCTTTCGACCAGATGGTCAGCCACCTGGCCAAGTACCGGATGCGCACGCGCGGAGACATCGGGTTGGCCGTCACCGTCCGGATCCCGTCGTTCGGCGGAATCGGTGCGGTGGAACATCATTCGGAGTCCACCGAGTCGTACTGGCTGCACACCGCGGGTCTGAAGGTGGTGGTGCCGTCGACCCCGAACGATGCGTACTGGCTGTTGCGGTACGCCATCACCGATCCGGACCCGGTGATCTTCCTGGAGCCCAAACGCCGGTACTGGACCAAGGCCGCGGTGGACACCACCAACCCGGCCGAGCCGATCGGGCGGGCGGTCGTCCGGCGCCCCGGTGACGACGTCACCGTCCTCACCTACGGGCCGCTGGTGGACACCGCCCTCAACGCGGCCGAATTATCTTCGGCAAGTATGGAAGTCGTCGATCTGCGGTCGCTGAACCCGCTCGACTTCGACACCGTGGCGGCGTCGGTGCGCAAGACCGGCCGGGCGGTGGTCCTGCACGAGGGTTCGCGGACGCTGGGGTTCGGCGCCGAGCTGGCGGCGCGGATCCAGGAACAGTGCTTCTACGACCTCGAGGCCCCGGTGCTGCGCGCCACCGGGTTCGACACGCCGTATCCGCCGGCCAGGTTGGAGAAACTCTGGCTGCCCGGCGTCGACCGATTACTCGACTGCGTCGAGAAAGCGATGGTCGCGCCATGAGCACCCTGCGGGAGTTCCTGGTGCCCGACCTCGGTGAAGGCCTCGAGGACGCCACCATCACCAGCTGGCAGGTCGACGTCGGAGACGTCGTCGAGCTGAACCAGACGCTGTGCACGGTCGAGACCAACAAGGCGGAGGTGGAGATCCCCAGCCCGTACGCCGGCCGGATCACCGAGCTGGGCGGGGCCGCGGGACAGACGCTGCCCGTCGGCGCGGTGCTGGCGCGCATCGAGACCACCGCCGAGACCGCCGCGGAGGACACCGGGAGGGGCCCGGCGGAGGATACCGGGCCGGCCCCGGCCGGGACCGACGCGTCGCGCAAGGCGGTGCTGGTCGGGTACGGCACCGACGACGCCATGGACGGCAGTCGCCGCCGCCCGCGGGCCAAGCCGCCGGTGCGCAAGCTGGCCGCCGACCTTCACGTGGACCTGACCCGGGTCGGCGGATCCGGCCCCGACGGCATCGTCACCCGCGACGACGTGCTGGCCGCCGCCGGCGGCACGCCGCCGGCAGCCGACGGCACGGTGACCGGCGTCCGCCTCGAAATGGCGCGCCGAATGGCGTTGTCCCGCCGCGAGATTCCCGATGCCCACGCGTCGGTCGAGATCGACGGCACCGCCCTGCTGGCGCTGCGGGACCGGCTCGCCGCCAGCGCCGGGTCGATCACCCCGTTCGTGTTGCTGCTGCGCCTGCTCGTGGTCGCGCTGCAGCGACACCCGGTGCTCAACGCCACCTGGGTGGACACCATCGACGGTCCGCGCGTCCACGTCCATCCGACGGTCCATCTCGGGGTGGCGACCGCGGCACCGCGCGGCCTGCTGGTGCCCGTGGTCACCGACGCGCAGCTGCGAACCACCCGCGCCCTGGCCGACGAGGTCGATCGGTTGGTGACCGCCGCGCGCGACGGCCGGCTCACCCCCGGGGAGCTGCACGGGTCGACGTTCACGGTGTCCAACTTCGGGGCGCTCGGCCTCGACGACGGCGTGCCCGTCATCAACCATCCCGAGGCCGCGATCCTGGGCGTCGGTGCGCTGCGGCCGCGGCCCGTGGTCGCCGACGGCGCCGTGGTGGCGCGCCCGACGATGCGGCTCACCTGCGCGTTCGACCATCGGGTGGCCGACGGAGCGCAGGTGGCCGCGTTCCTGGGTGAGCTGCGCTCGCTGCTGGAAGCACCCGAGTTGGCGCTGCTCGACCTCTGAGCGGACTACCGGCCCTTCTGGGCCTGAGCCAGCCGCGCGGCGAACTCGGGTGACTCGATCGAGCGAGCCTGCGGGACGATCTCCACCTCGACGGCCAGGCGGTGCTGGTCGAGGTCGACGCTGCCCGGGTTGGCGGTGGCGCGCATCGACGCCTTGGTCGCCAGCACCACCTCGCGCGGCGCCGCGGCGGGACCTGCCGCGAGCTCCCGTGCTCTGGCCACCGGGTCGTCGGCAAGCTCCAGGGCCAGCCCATAGCGGATCGCTGCCTGCGCGTCGAACCGCATCCCGAACAGCAGCGCCGCGCGCGCCGCCTCCGGCCCGGCCGCGCGCTGCAGCATCCACGTGGCGCCGCCGCCGGGATGGATGCCAAGCTTCTGGAACCGGGGATCGAACAGCGCGTTCGGTCCGACGATGCGCACGTCGGCGGCCAGGGCCAGGTTCAGGCCCGCGCCGACGGCCGGGCCGTTGACCGCGGCGATCGTCGGCAGCGTGCACTGCGCGACGGCCAGGAACCCGTCGTAGAGCACCCGCAGCCCCTCCTCGGCGGCCGCACCCAGCGCGGTGAGGTTCGCGCCCGCGCAGAACGCCTTCCCCGCGCCGGTGACGATGACCGCGTGCACGTCGGGATCGGCTTCGGCGGCCTCCACGGCCGCCCGCAGAGCCGCC
Organism: Mycolicibacterium sp.; assembly: GCA_050250295.1. Lineage (GTDB taxonomy): Bacteria > Actinomycetota > Actinomycetes > Mycobacteriales > Mycobacteriaceae > Mycobacterium. The sequence continues at coordinate 8,074 of JBFWOX010000020.1, read as the reverse complement.
GAGCTGTCCGCCGTCACCGCGTTGCGGCGGTCGGGGTCGTTGACAGTGATGAGCGCGACGCGGTCCTCGACCTGCGTCAGTACGAGATCAGACACCCGCTCAGACTAACTACAGCCTTCGTAGCAGTGCCGCTGCCCGGATGTCGTCTCCCACTGACAGGACGATGTCCACCTCCGAAGCCCCGCCGGGGCCGCGGCGCACCCACCCGATCGTGACGTCCTCGCCGTACTTGATCGGCCTGCGGTACTCGACCACCGCCCGGTAGGGCGTGGTGCACACGTCGGGGACCCGCGCCATCACCTCGTGGATGGCATGCCAGTAGGCCGTGTTGGTGACGTGCTCGAAAAGATCGATGTCGGTGCGGCGCAACGCGAACGGCATCACCTCGTCCACCGCGGTCGCGTTCTGCAGCCACGGCCGCCACTTGAGCCGGTGCTCGGCGGTGGTGGAGGCGAACCGCTCGACGAGGGTGTCGGTGACCCGTTGCGGCGTCAGCGTCTTGGCGTTGATCGCGATCCAGAAGCCCTCGGTCTCGATGCGGCCGCCGGCGCTGCCCACCAGGTCGACCCGCATCGTGCACCACCGCGACGACAGCGCCGAGCACCAGCGGGCGAACCCGATGTCATTGGGGAAACCGATCGGCTCGATGACGTCGATGACGGTGCGTTGCACCAGCCAGTGCGGATGGTCCTCGGCCTCGCCGGCATCGACCAGGTTTTCGGCGCCCACCTCCTGGATGTAGCGGGCCACGCCGTCGAGGCGCAGGTGCAGGTCGGCGTCGAGATCGCCGGTCGCCACCCGCCACGCGGTGCGGTAGACGTAGCCGGCCGCCGGCAACGGCGCCAGGCGACGGTCGGCGTCGGTGCTGGGCATCGCCGGTCAGCCTACGGGGATCTGGCCTAAGCTTCCTATCGTTGTGCCGTCGTCGAAGGGGAGGGCATGGTCGCGACGAGTGGATCCCCCCTCCTGGTCCTGTTGCGTGAGCGCGCGAGCCTGCAACCCAACGACGCGGCGTTCACGTTCGTCGACTACGAACAGGATTGGGACGGCGTCGCGGCGACCCTGACGTGGGCGCAGCTGTACCGGCGCGCGCAGAATCTGGCGCGGGAGCTGGAGGGTCGTTCGTCGCCCGGTGACCGCGCGGTGATCTCGGCGCCGCAGGGCCTGGACTACATCGTCGCGTTCGTCGGGGCGCTGGAAGCCGGACTGATCGCGGTGCCGCTGTCCGTTCCGACGGCTGGGATCCACGACGAGCGGGTCACCGCGGTGCTGCGCGACGCCGCCCCGTCGGTGATCCTGACGACCTCGGCCGTGCGGGCGGAAGTCGTACCCTACGCCGAGTCGGTGCCGGTGGCCCCGGGGCCGTCGGTCGTCGACGTCGATGTGGCCGGGCCGGATATCCCTGCCGCGGCGGGCCGGCAGCGGCCCCCCGGTCCCGAGATCGCCTACCTGCAGTACACGTCGGGGTCCACCCGCACCCCGGCCGGGGTGATGGTCTCGCACCGCAACCTGGCGGCAAATTGGGCCCAGATGATGGCGGGGCTGTTCCCCGACTACCGGCTGCCCGGAACCATCGTGACGTGGCTGCCCTTCTACCACGACATGGGATTGCTGGCCGGGCTGTGCGGGGGGATCATGGGCGGTTTCCCGACCGTGGTCACCAGCCCACTGTCGTTCCTGCAGCGGCCGGCCCGGTGGCTGCACCTGCTGGCCGGCCACCCGCAGGTGTTCTCCGCGGCACCGAATTTCGCGTTCGAACTCGCGGCGGCCAGGACCTCCGACGACGACATGGCCGGACTCGATCTCGGGGACGTGCTGTACATCATGAGCGGCGCGGAGCGGGTCAACCCCATTACGACGAGTCGTTTCGCGCAGCGGTTCGCCCGCTTCAACTTGGCCGAGTCGGTGTTGCGGCCCGCGTACGGCCTGGCCGAAGCGGTGCTCTACGTCGCCACCCACGCCCCGGGCGGCCCACCGGAGTTCGTCGGATTCGAGACCGAGAAACTCGCCGCCGGTCACGCGAAGCGCAGCGACGCCGGCACGCCGTTGGTGAGCTATGGTGTGCCGCAGGAGCCGACGGTGCGCATCGTCGACCCCGATACCGCCATGGAGACGGCGGCGGGCAGCATCGGCGAGATCTGGGTACACGGCGACAACGTCAGCCCCGGCTACTGGGGGCGCGAGGCCGAGACCGGCCGCACGTTCGACGCCACCCTCGCCGCTCCATCACCCGGTACACCGCAACGGGGTTGGCTGCGGACAGGGGACCTCGGGTTCATCTCCGAGAGGGAGTTGTTCATCGTCGGGCGGATCAAGGACCTGCTGATCGTGCGGGGGCGCAACCACTATCCCGACGACATCGAGGGCACCGTCCAGGAGATCTCCCGGGGCCGGGTCGCCGCCATCGCGGTGCCCGGGGAAGCCACCGAAAAGGTGGTGTTGATCGTCGAATTCAGGCATCGGGGCCAGACGCCGGAGGAGGCCGCGGAGAACCTGCGGGCCGTCGAGGAGCGCATCGTCGCGGCGGTGTCCAACGTGCACGGTGTCGCCGTCGAGGACGTCGTGCTGGTGGCGCCGGGCTCGGTCCCGATCACCACCAGCGGCAAGGTCAGGCGCGCGAGCTGCGTGGAGAACTACCGCAACGGCGCATTCCGCCGGCTGGGTGCCTGACCGCCGAGTGTGCGCCGCAGCTGCTCGCCGTAGCGGCGCAGCGTGGCGGGGTTGAGCATGTCGTGATGGGTGCAGTTCACCGAATGCGCTGTCAGCTCACCGGTCACATGGCGCCGCCACTTGCGTAGTTTCGCCCCGGCCGCGATGCGGATCCGCAGCTCCTGCACCCGCGCCAGCGGCGCCGGCGCGACGGCCGCGCCGCGGGTGGCCACGAACATGGCCATGTCGCCGTCGAACACGCCGGGCATGTAGCCGCGCAGATGGTCCTGGTTGGTGTTGACGCTGCGAACCATCAACTCCAGCAGTTCCTTCGGCGGCAGCGGGAATGCCGCCGCGCCTCGTTGCTCGAGGATCTCGGTGGCCCGCTCGTAGGTCAGGGGCCCCGGCGGAACGTCGATCCTGTTGCTGCGCAACAGGTGTTCCAGGATCTGGCTCTCGTTCATGGATCGGCCCGCGGTGATCAGGCTGGCGCTGAACGCCGGGTCGAGCAGCACGAGACGCTGGACTTCGCAGCCTCGGCGGCGCAGCTCCACCGCCAGTGCGTGGGCCACCACACCGCCGAAGGACCAGCCGAGCACCTTGTAGGGCCCGGCGGGGAAGAGCTGCTGCAGCCGGTCGGCGTACCGTGCCGCCATCGCGTGGATCGAAGCAGGTTCGGATTCGCCCTCGGCCGGCATCTGGTTGAAACCCACGATGGGGCAATCCAGGTAGCCGCCCAGCGTGCGGTAGGACCAGCTCAGGCCCAACCCGTCGTGCACACAGGCCAGCGGGGCGCCGCTACCCTGCTGGAACACCTCGACGGGAACCACTTCGCCGGTGCTGTCGGCCCGGCCCAGCTGCTGGCCGAGGCTTCGCACCGACGGCGCGTAGAACACGGTGCGGACCGCGAGCTGGGTACCCAGCGCCGTGTTGATCGCGGCGACGGCGCGCATCGCCGACAGCGAATCCCCGCCGAGGTCGAAGAACGAGTCGTCGGCGCCGACCCGCTCGACCCCGAGCACCTGCGCGTAGATCCCGGCGATGACCTCCTCGGTCGGCGTCCGCGGAGCCTCGAACGCGGCGCCGCTGAACAGCGGTGCCGGCAGCGCCTTGCGGTCGAGCTTGCCCGAGGAGGTCAACGGGAACTCGTCGAGGGCCACGATGTGCGCGGGCACCATGTAGTCGGGCAGGCGGTCACCCAGCCGCCGGCGCAGCGTGCTGATGATCGTGCCGGTGTGCGGCATGTTGGCGTGCGCGCTGCGTGGCCGCGGGGGATCACCGCCCAGGTACACGTCGGTCAGCGGGGCGGCATCGTCGGTGACGAACACCGCATCCAGCGTTCCGGGTCGGGCGCCCCAGGTGACGGCGACGCCATACCCGCTGCGCGTCCCGAGGTCGTGCAGCTCGTCGGGAATGGGTGCGTCGGTGTCGTCGCCGGCCTGGGTGAGCGCGTCGTCGAGGCCCAGACCCGCGGTCAGGGCCGCCTCGACCCGCACGTCGGTCACCAATCCGCGACGCGGGACGCCGGTGATACGCACCGCTGCAGGGGATTCGGCGGTCAGCCGGGCGGTCAGCTGGTCCAGGCCGGGGGTGTCGTCCCAGGCCCACACGGCGGTGTCGGCCAGCGAGCGAGTCCGGGTGGGCGCCTTGTGTACGACGACGTCGTAGCGGTAGCGGGTGAGTTCGTTGTCGGCGCGGCCACGTTTGACGCGGATGTCGACGCCGGCGAGCGCCGGGTGCTCCGCTGCCCAGGTGGTGAAGAACTCTGGGGCCAAGAGCAATTCGGTCTCGCCGATCATGGCGCGGTGCACGCGTTCGCGGATCTCGGCGGCATCGGTGCAGCGGGAGCGCGTGACCGCGGTGTGGAAGGCCCGCTGCAGGGTGTGGTTGCGGACGTCGCCGATGAACAGGGTTCCGCCGTCGGTGAGCAGTTCGACGGCGCGGTCGAGAACCTCGCCCAGATAGGCCTTGGTCGGGAAGTACTGCACGATCGAGTTCAACACGACGCTGTCGAAGGAGCCCGGCGACAGACCGTCGGTGACGTGGGCCGGTTGGGTGTGCAGCTCGACCCGGTCTTGCCACGGGACCTGCCGCAGGGCGCGGGTCAGCCCGGCCACCGCCGCGGCCGAGACGTCGGTGGCGATGTAGCGGTCGCAGTGCGGGGCCACCTCCGCCAGGATCAGCCCGGAGCCGGCGCCGATCTCGAGCACCCGCCGCGGCCGCAGTGCCAGGATCTGAGCGACGGTGGCGCCGCGCCATTCCCGCATCTCGTCCAGCGGGAGCGGCGCACCGGTGAAGCTGCTGTTCCAGCCGCGGAAGTCCATCCCCAGCGGGGCTGCGGTGTCGCCGGAGCCGTACAGGTCGTCGTACATGTGCTGCCAGTCGTCGACGACCTGCACGTCGACGCCGTCCACCCCGCCCTGATCGAGGGTGACGTAGGCGACCAGGCTGGAGCCGGCGTCGCCGTCGTGCACGGTGGCGACGGCCTGGGTGACTTGCGGCAGCGCCAGCAGCGCGGTCTCGACCTCACCGAGTTCGATGCGGTATCCGCGGATCTTCACCTGGTCGTCGGCGCGGCCGACGTAGTGCAGCTCCCCGTCGGCACTCCAGCTCACCAGGTCGCCGGTGCGATACATGCGCCGTCCCGGTTCGCCGAACGGACACGCGAGGAACCGCGACGCGGTCAGCCCCGATCGGCGCCAATAGCCAACGCCCACACCGTGACCCGCGACATAAAGATCCCCGACCACACCCGCGGGGACCGGGCGCAACCACCGGTCCAGCACGAAGAAGGCCAGGTTGGCCAGCGGCACCCCGACCGGGCTCACGTCACGGTCGACGTCGGCGGCGACGATCTCCCCGAACGAGGCGTGCACCGTGGTTTCGGTGGTGCCGTACAGGTTGATCATCCGGGGAGCCCCGGGATGGTTGTGCAGCCAGGTGCGCAGCCGCCGCGGCTCCAGCGCCTCACCGGCGAACAGCACCGCCTGCAACCGCAGCTGCGCCGCCAGATCGGGTTGCATCGCATCGGCGGTCTGCAGCGCGTAGAACGCCGACGGTGTGCGGCTGAGCACGCTGACCCCTTCGGCCACCAGCAGCGCGTGGAAGTCCTCCGGCGATCGGGCCACCGCTTCGGACACCACCACCAGCCGGCCACCGCTGAGCAGCGCACCCCACATCTCACACACCGAGACGTCGAAGGCCAGTGAATGGCATTGCGTCCACACCCCGCCGCGGAGCAGGTCGATGTCGAGTGACTCCATCAGCTGCGTCACGTTGTAGTGAGTGATCGCAACACCTTTGGGCTTTCCGGTGGTGCCCGAGGTGTAAATGAAGTAGGCGATGTCGTCGGCCGTTGGGACGGCGAGGTCGGTGGGTGGCATGTCGGACAGGCCGGCATCGTCGACCTCGATGACCGGCAGGTCGTGGCCCGCGAGCCGCGGGCGGAGATCGGCGGTGGTGACCGCCGCGATCGGCGCGGCGTCGGCCATCATGAACTCCATCCGCGTGGCCGGTGCCGTGGGATCGATCGGCAGGTACGCCGCGCCGGTCTTCAGCACCGCCACGATGGCGATCACGGCGTCGGCGGAGCGGGGCAGCAGCAACGCCACCGAGCGTCCCGGCGCCGCACCCAGACCGGAAAGCAAGTGCGCCAAGCGATTCGATGCGTCGTTGACCTCGCTATAGGTCAGCGACCGGCCCTCGAAGGTCACCGCGACGGCGTCCGGGGTGCGGCTCACCTGGGCCAGCCACCGGTCCGGGATCGAGCCCGACGGGTGCGCCGCAGCGTCGAGCACCGCCCGGTTGCTCCACTGCTCCAGCCGGGCGTGCTCAGCGATGTCGAGGACGTCCAGCGCGGAGAGCCGCTGGGTGGGATCCGCGGTGAGCGCCGTCAGCACCCGCTCGAACCGCTCGATCAACCGCTCGATGGTGGCCGCGTCGTAGACGTCGGTTCGGAATTCGACGATGCCGGAAATCCCATCGGGCTCCCCGGTTTCGGTGAACCGGTCGGCCAGGTTGAACAACAGGTCCATCCGGGCGGTGTGGGTGTCGGAGTGCATCGGGGTGACCCGCAGGTCACCGAGGGACAGCCCGGCGGCGGCGTTGTCGGGTCCGGCGAAGTTCTGCCACGCCAGCATCACCTGGATCAACGGCTGATGGGTCAGGCTGCGGGTCGGGTTGAGCCGTTCGACGAGGACTTCGAAGGGGACGTCTTGGTTTTCGTAGGCGGTGAGGCTGCGGTGGCGGACTTGGGTGAGGAGGTCGGTGATGGTGGGGTCGGCGGTGAGGTCGATGCGGAGGACGAGGGTGTTGACGAAGAAGCCGACGAGGTGGTCGAGGGCGGGGTCGGTGCGGCCGGCGATGGGGAAGCCGATGGCGATGTCGGGGTTGGTGCTGAGTTTGGACAGGAGGACTGCCAGTGCGGTTTGCAGGACCATGAAGGGGGTGGCGTTGTGGGTGCGGGCGAAGTCGCGCAGTTGGGTCTGCAGGTGGGCGGGCCAGTCGATGGTGACGGTGTCGCCGCGGTAGTCGGCGACCGCTGGGTAGGGACGGTCGGTGGGCAATTGTAGTTGCTCGGGCAGGCCCGACAGCGCGCGCTCCCAGTACGCGAGCTGCGCGGCGATCGGGCTGTCCTGGTCCGCGAGGTCACCGAACCGGGAGCGCTGCCACAGCGTGTAATCCACGTACTGGACCGGCAATCGGCCCCAGCCGGGCACCTGCCCGCCCGCCCGGGCCGCGTAGGCCACCCCGAGATCGCGGACCAGCGGAGCGATCGACCAGCCGTCGGCGGCGATGTGGTGCACGACGATCCCCACCGCGTACCGCTCGGGTCCCACCGCGTAGACCTGGGCCCGCATCGGGATCTCCGCCGACAGGTCGAACCGATAGGTGGCCAACCCCATCAGTTCGGCGGCGGCCTGCTCTTCGGACGCCTGCACCAGCGCCGGGCCGCCGCGTCGCCACAGGCCGGCCTGGGCGGGCAGCACCTGTTGCAGCGGCACACCGTCGATGTCCGGGAACACGGTGCGCAGCGATTCGTGCCGGGCGATCACGTCGTCGAGGGCGGCGTCGAAAGCATCGATGTCCAACGGACCGTCCACCAGGAATGCCGTCGGCATGTTGTACGTGACGGCCCCGCCGGCGAACCGGTCGAGGAACCAGAGGCGGTTCTGCGCGAAGGACAACGGGATGACGTGGGGCCGGTCCACCGGCACGAGTGGTTCCCGGTACCCGGTGTGCGTGCCGATCTGCGGTGCGAGTTGGGCGATGGTGGGCGATTCGAACAGCGTCCGGATGGACAGGTCGGTGGTCAGGCCGGCGTTGATGGCGGCGACCAGGCGCATCGCCAGGATGCTGTCGCCGCCGAGGTCGAAGAAGGAGTCGTCGACCCCGACCTGGTCGAGGCCGAGGACCTGGGCGTAGA
>JBFWOX010000019.1:0-107119 GCA_050250295.1 Mycolicibacterium sp. | reverse complement strand
TCACAGCGTGATCTATGGAGAGCCGGATGCGGTGAAAGTCGCACGTCCGGTTCGGGAGCGCGGCCCCGGGAAATAGACCCGGAGCAACCCAGGCACTACGCCCGGGGTCGACGCTCACACCTTCTGGCCCGGCTTCACCGACACCCAAGCACCCGACGGCACCATCACCATCAAAACCCCCACCGCACGCACCTACACCACCAAACCCCTATCCTGAATCGCCCTGGAAATGCTGGAGGCTCCTGACCTTGGAAACGAGGATGCAGGTATGCCGAAGGAACAGTCGCCTGGGAAGCCGACGACACGTCGATACAGCGCCGAGGAGAAGGCCGCCGCGGTGCGGATGGTCCGGACATTGCGGGCCGAACTCGGCACCGAGCAGGGCACGGTGCAACGAGTGGCCCGTCAACTGGGCTACGGCGTGGAATCGGTGCGCACCTGGGTGCGCCAGGCCGACATCGACGAAGGGCTCGCTCCCGGGGTCACGACTACGGAGTCGAAGAAGGTCCACGAACTTGAACAGGAGATCCGAGAGCTCAAGCGTGCCAATGAGATTCTAAAACGAGCAGCAAGTTTCTTCGGGGCGGAGCTCGACCGCCAACACAAGAAATAGTCGATTTCATCGACACCCACAGAGGCGAGTTCGGGGTCGAGCCCATCTGCACCGTCCTGCGCAGCGCAGGCCTGCAGGTGGCCCCGAGCACCTACTACGACGCCAAGACTCGGGCGCCGTCAGCGCGGGCCCAGCGTGACGCCGTCCTGGGGCCGGCGTTGCAGCAGCTCTGGGTAGACAATTACTGCGTCTATGGGGCCCGCAAGCTCTGGAAAACCGCCCTCCGGCACGGCCACGACGTCGGCCGTGACCAGGTGGCTCGGCTGATGCGGGCCGCCGGAATTGAAGGAGTCCGGCGCGGCAAACGGGTTCGCACCACCAAGCCCGACCCAGCCGCGGCGCGGCACCCGGACTTGGTGAAACGCAAGTTCACCGCGAGCGCCCCGAATCAGCTTTGGGTAACAGACCTGACATTCGTGCCTACCTGGGCCGGGGTGGCCTATGTGTGCTTCATCGTCGATGCGTACTCACGGATGATCGTGGGCTGGCGGGTGGCGTCGCATATGCGGACGTCGATGGTGCTCAACGCTGTGGAGATGGCACGATGGTCACGCGGAACTACGTTGCGCGACTTGGTATGTCACTCGGATGCGGGGTCGCAGTTCACGTCTCTTCGCTACGGTGAACGGCTCGCCGAGATCGGGGCTGTCCCTTCCATCGGAACCGTCGGGGATAGCTTCGACAATGCCCTCGCGGAGGCGGTGAACGGGTACTACAAGGCCGAGTTGATCTACGGACCGGCTCGCAGCGGGCCGTGGAAAACCGTCGAGGACGTAGAGCTGGCCACCCTGAGTTGGGTGTACTGGCACAACACCAGCCGCCTGCACAGCTACCTCAGTGACATCCCGCCTGCCGAGTTCGAAGCCGCGTTCTACGATGCACACCGGACCGACCAACCACTGATCGGAATCCAATAGCCCGAGCCTCCGGGAAAGCCAGGGCGATTCAATCCCGACTCCTGTTCCCGGCCTGGAACACCACCACCGCACCCCCACCCAACCCCGACACCACACCCCCACCACCACACCCCGACCGCGCCGCCAAAATGCCCACCCGAGCACGCACCCGCGCCCAAACCAGCGCCGCCCACATCGCCCGCCAACGCCGACTCAACCACGCCCAACGCCCCCACGACATCGCCGCCTACGCCGCCCAACACGCCGAACGCTCCGAACGCGCCCGCCAAGCCGCCGCCCGCACCAAACAACGCCGCCAAGAAAAACAACCCAAACCCCCACCACCAACACCGAAACCACCACACCACGACTATGACGACGACCCACCACCCTTCTGAATCGGTGGTGGGTCGTGCGCCTGTCAAATCTCAATGGGCACTGCGTGATTCGTCGGTCAGTGCACTCCCAGGTAGAACCGTCCGCCTTGATCGTCGGTGCACAGCGCCGACATTCCGTAGGACTGCTGTGACGGTTCCTCGATCACCGAGCCACCGGCTGCCCGCACCCGGGCAACCGCGGCGTGGATGTCCTCGACCGACCACATCGGAACGATCACCGGTGCTGCACTACCGCCGGCGACACCTCCCATCGGGTGTGTCCCCGAGATCGCCCAACCATCGGAGATCCGACCCGGCTCGAAGGTCCAGAACAGCATCCTGCTGTAAAAGGCTTTGAAGGCAGCCGAATCCGGCACTTGGTAGGTGATGTAGGACAGTTCGCCGGGCCCACCACCGTTGAGTTTCGGCCGGGGCTGGCCCGGGACCGGTTGGTACACCCCGAACGGTTGACCCGCCGAATCTGTCGCGTCGAGCACCGTCCCGAAGTCGTGGTGCTCGATCTCGCCGACGGTGCCACCCCCGGCGACGATGCTCTGCCGCGCCCCGTCGAGATCGGTGACTGCATAGCAGCAGTACAAGGTGTTCGCCCTGTCCGTCGCATGGATGCCGATCCGCTGCTCGGTGTTGGTGACCTGACCGGTCACGGGGTCATAGGCCCAGCCGAGCACGTGCCGGTAGAACGCCGCCGCCCGCTCGGCATCCGGGGTCCATACGGCGATATAGCCGACGTCGCCGTGCTGGACGGGCGTCGGCGCACCCGATACCGGGCCGGAGAGCATCCACCGGTGGCCGAACGGGTCGATGATCGCCGCGTTACGAGAGCCGTAGTTCTCGTACGGCTCTCGCTGCACCTGCGCCCCCTTGGTCCGGGCGCGCTCCAACGCCGCATCGGTATCCGGCACAGCCAGCTGCAGGCTCACCGAGACGTGCCCCGGTGCAGGGGCCTTCAGGCCGATCTCGGGATACTCGTCGGCCAGGTACAGCACCCCGCCGGAGATGGACAGCCCCGCGTGGCCGATGCGGCCGTCGTCCATCTCGATCGGATCGCCGAGCAGGCTGGCGCCGAAAGTGTCGGTGTACCAAGAGATGGCGGCGCGGGCGTTGGGGACAGCAAGGTAGGGGACCGCGGCGGGCCGCGGAGAAGATGAAGCGGCGGGCCGCGGAGAAGATGAAGCGGCGGGCCGCGGAGAAGATGAAGCGGCGGGCCGCGGAGAAGATGAAGCGGCGGGCCGCGGAGAAGATGAAGCGGCGGCGGGTTCGGTCAGTTCGGCCAGGGCGGTGTCGGTTCCGCTCATGATCACTCCTTCGGTTCGGTCTGGTTGGCGCTCGAAGAGTTCCACGGCGGCTTCCAGGCGGGAGCGCAGCCGTGCGGCGAACGCCGGATCGGGTGCGAGGGGGAGGTCGCCGTCACGCAGGACGTCCAGCGGGTCGTGTCCGTCGTTCACGCTCTCCCTCCTTCCTCGTGCGGGTACTGCTCGCGGAACGCCCGCCGTGCCCGCACCAACAGCGCCTCGGTGGCGTGCACCGTCCGCCCGATCAGCTCGGCGCACTCCGGCACCGAGCAGGAGTCCAGATAACGCAGCGCCAGCACGGTCCGGTGTTGTTCGGGCAGTCGGGCGAGGACTTGTTCGGCGATGATGCGGTCGAGTGCCTCGTCCCAGTCGTCGGCGGGCTCGATCGGTTCGGGCAGTTCGGCGACCGGCACGGTGAACCGGTCGTGGCGTCGCCGGTAGTGGTCGGCGAGCTTGTGTCGCGCCACCCCGATCAGCCAGGGCACCGTCAGCGGTGGGGGCGCCGGTTTTCGTGCGGCGTCCATTGCCGCCAGGAAGGTCTCCGACGTGAGATCTTCGGCGGTGCCGCGGTCGCCGCAGCGCCTGGCGAAGTAGCCGTAGACGACCGGGAGTGCTTCGTCGTACAGCGCTAGCAGTGCCCGCGGAGCGTTGTCCCCTGATGGTTCGGCGCTCACACCTCTATCGTCGCCGCCCGGGGCGCAACTCCGACGCCCCTGACGAAAGTTTTTCCTAGCGTCCGAGTTCGGTGAGGCCGGGGGCCAGCATGTCGAAGGCGTCGCTCAGCGCGTCGGCCAGCTCCACCGCCTCGTCGGCCAGCCAGTGCTGGTAGGCCGACAGCGCTACCGCCAGCATCGTCCACGCCACCGTCTGCGGCACCAGCTTGGTCGACGCCACCCCCAGCCGATCACCGACGAAGTCCGCCACCACCGCTCGCCAGCCGGCATACATCGTCATCGAGTAGGCCTGCAGCGCTTCGGTTTCCAGGATCAGACGCATGCGCTGGCGGTGCCGGTCGGCGTCGTCGAAGTCGTTGAACGCCAGCAGCGCGGTGCGCAGCGCGTCGCGGATCGGCACGCTGGGGTCCAGCTCGGCCAACAGGTCCCGCATGTGCTCGAGGTGGGCGTCGAAGTCACCCCACGGCAGCGCGCTCTTGGACGGGTAGTACCGGAACAGGGTCCGGCGGGCGATCCCGGCCGCGGCCGCCACGTCGTCGACGCTGACCTCGTCGAACCCGCGCGCCATGAACAGGTCGATCGCCACGTCGCTGAGGTGCTCGAAGCTGGTCGACCGGCGTCGCCCCACCCGGGGCCTTGCGACGTCCATCCGCACCCGCCCTTCCATTTCTGCACTCGATGCCATATTGTGAGCGACCTACGTCACAAATGTCGAGACCCTACCTGGGGTCCAGTCACGAGAAAGGCGAGATCCATGGATCAGAATCAGCACGTCGAGGCCGACGAGCTCGTCACCGAGAGCCTGGTCGAGGAAGTGTCCATCGACGGGATGTGCGGGGTCTACTGACGTGACGGCGCCGACGGTGGAATTCGACCCGGCCCTGCGGTGGCGGCTGCACCCACAGGTGGCGGTGCGTCCTGAGCCGTTCGGCGCACTGCTCTACCACTTCGGGACCCGCAAGCTGTCGTTCCTGAAGAACCGGACGATCGTCGAGGTGATCAACTCGCTCGCTGATCACCCCGACGTTCGGTCCGCCTGCCGCGCCGCCGGGATCGACGACGCCCAGCAGGCGCCCTACCTCCACGCGCTGGGCGTGCTCGTCCAGTCGAAGATGCTGATCACCGACCCGGGAGGGAATCGATGACACTCGCCACGCCGGTGCCCCGGCTGGTCGATCAGTTCGAACGCGGTCTGGACGCGCCGATCTGCCTGACGTGGGAACTCACCTACGCCTGCAACCTGTCGTGCGTGCACTGCCTGTCCTCCTCGGGCAAACGCGATCCGCGCGAGCTGACCACCCAGCAGTGCAAGGACATCATCGACGAGCTGGAACGCATGCAGGTGTTCTACGTGAACATCGGCGGCGGGGAACCGACTGTGCGGTCGGACTTCTGGGAGCTCGTCGACTACGCCACCGCCCACCACGTCGGGGTGAAGTTCTCCACCAACGGCGTGCGCATCACCCCGGAGGTGGCCGCCAAGCTGGCCGCCAGCGACTACGTCGACGTGCAGATCTCACTCGACGGCGCGACCGCGGAGATCAACGACGCGGTGCGCGGCCCCGGATCCTTCGCGATGGCGGTGCGGGCGCTGGAGAACCTGAAGGACGCCGGCTTCACGGACGCCAAGATCTCGGTGGTGGTGACCCGCCACAACGTCGACCAGCTCGACGACTTCAAGGCGCTGGCCGACCGCTACGGCGCCACCCTGCGCATCACCCGGCTGCGCCCGTCGGGCCGCGGCGCCGACGTGTGGGACGAATTGCACCCGACGCCGGCCCAGCAGGTGCAGCTCTACAACTGGCTGGTGGCACACGGCGAGCGGGTGCTCACCGGGGACTCGTTCTTCCACCTGTCCGGTCTCGGTGAACCCGGCGCGCTGGCCGGCCTGAACCTGTGCGGGGCGGGCCGGGTGGTGTGCCTGATCGACCCCGTCGGTGACGTCTACGCCTGCCCCTTCGCCATCCACGACAAGTTCCTCGCCGGAAACGTCCTGACGGGCTCGGGTCCCGGCGCGCCGGGATTCCAAGGGGTCTGGCAGAACTCGCAGCTCTTCCGCGAGCTGCGCGAGCCGCAGTCCGCGGGCGCCTGCAGCGGCTGCGGACACTACGACGCCTGCCGCGGCGGCTGCATGGCCGCCAAGTTCTTCACCGGCCTGCCGATGGACGGCCCCGACCCGGAATGCGTACAGGGCTACGGCGAGCCCGCGCTGGCCCAGGACCGCGACAAGCCGCGCTCCAGCGTCGACCACTCCCGGACCGCCAACCGCAAGAAGCCGGCGGGTCCGATCCCGCTCACCCTGCTGAGCGCTCCCCCCAAGAAATTCTGCAACGAAAGTCCTGTGTAGACCCATGGCTCGTGATACCTGGTTCGAAACCGTCGCCATCGCCCAACAGCGGGCCAAGAAGCGGCTGCCCAAATCCGCCTACTCCTCGCTGATCTCGGCCAGCGAGAAGGGCGTCTCGGTCTCCGACAACGTCGAGGCGTTCGCCGAACTCGGCTTCGCCCCGCACGTCATCGGCGCCACCGAGAAGCGCGAACTTGCGACAACGGTGATGGGGCAAGACATTTCGCTGCCCGTCATCATCTCGCCCACCGGCGTGCAGGCCATCGACCCCGACGGCGAGGTGGCGGTGGCCCGCGCGGCCGCCGCCCGCGGCACCGCGATGGGGCTGTCCTCGTTCGCGAGCAAGCCGATGGAGGACGTCACCGCCGTCAACGACAAGATCTTCTTCCAGATCTACTGGCTGGGCAGCCGCGACGAGATCCTGGCCCGCATGGAGCGCGCCAGGGCGGCCGGCGCCAAGGGCCTGATCCTGACCACTGACTGGAGCTTCGCGCACGGGCGGGACTGGGGCAGCCCCAAGATCCCGGAGCGGATGGACCTCAAGACCATGGTCAAGATGTCGCCCGAGGTGATCACGAAGCCGCGCTGGTTCTACAGCTTTGCCAAGCACCTTCGCCCGCCGGACCTGCGGGTGCCCAACCAGGGCCGCCGCGGCGAGCCCGGCCCGACCTTTTTCGAGGCCTACGGGCAGTGGATGGGCACCCCGCCGCCCACCTGGGAGGATGTCGCCTGGCTGCGCGAGCAGTGGGGTGGGCCGTTCCTGCTCAAGGGAATGGTCCGCGTCGACGATGCCAAACGGGCCGTCGATGCGGGGGTTTCGGCCATCACGGTGTCCAACCACGGTGGCAACAACCTGGACGGCACCCCGGCGGCCATCCGCTGTCTGCCCGCCATCGCCGACGCCGTCGGTGACCAGGTGGAGGTTTTGCTGGACGGCGGCGTGCGGCGCGGCAGCGACGTGGTCAAGGCGGTGGCGCTCGGTGCCCGAGCGGTGATGATCGGCCGGGCCTATCTGTGGGGTCTGGCCGCCAACGGGCAGCCCGGCGTCGAGAACGTGCTCGACATCATGCGCGGCGGCATCGACTCCGCGCTGATGGCCCTCGGCAAATCGTCGATCCACGATCTGACCCGCGAGGACATCCTGGTTCCGGACGGATTCACCCGCACGCTGGGGGTGTGACGGACCGGGGGAACCTGGGACAGACGGGACGCAGGGGGCTGACGTGGTCCCGTCGTTGACGGTCTCGTCACCGGCGGGGAAAAGAAATGCCACGTATGCGCCAACATTTGGCGCACGCCAGGTGAATTCGGCCTACCATCGTCGCGTGGCATTTCCCCGCGAGCTCGGGAACTCAACGTCGAGGCAGCTGCAGAACGCTTCAACTACACGCAGACCCGCATTGGTCGTCCCGGTCGGTTCCACCGAACAGCATGGTCCCCACCTGCCGTTGGACACCGACACCCGGATCGCGAGTGCGGTCGCCGACGCCGTCGCCGAGCGGCTGGCCGCCCGCGATCAGCCCGACTGGCTGGTGGCGCCGGCCATCGGGTACGGCGCCAGCGGTGAGCACGAGGGCTTCGCGGGCACCGTCTCGATCGGCACACCCGCACTGGCGAAACTGCTCGTGGAATTCGCCCGGTCGGCCTGCCGCTGGGCCGACCGGCTGGTCTTCGTCAACGGGCATGGCGGCAACATCGCGGCGCTGCGGGAAGCCGTTGCCCTGCTGCGGTACGAGGGCCGCGACGCCGGCTGGTGCTCGTGTACCGCCAGCAACGCCGATGCGCACGCCGGCCACACCGAAACCTCTGTATTGCTACATATTTCGCCTGGTGACGTGCGGTACGAGGAACGCGTGCCCGGCAATCGGGCCCCGTTGCGCGAGCTGATGCCCGAGATGCTGCGCGGGGGAGTGGCCGCCGTCAGTTCGCTGGGTGTCCTGGGGGACCCCACGACAGCGACGGCGGAGGAGGGGGGCAGAATCTTTGCCGAGATGGTTGACGGATGTGTGGGGCGGGTCATCCGGTGGGCACCCGACCCCGAGGGGATGCTGACGTGACCGGGCCCAGGCTGCCCGACGGGTTCGCCGTCCAGGTGGATCGGCGGGTGCGGGTCCTCGGCGAGGGCGCCGCGCTGCTTGGCGGATCCCCGACCCGGTTGCTGAAGCTGGCCCCCGCCGCGCAGACCATGCTCAACGGTGGCCGGCTGGAGGTGCACGACGCGGTCAGCGCACAGCTGGCCAGGACCCTGCTGGACGCCACCGTCGCGCACCCCCGACCGCTGAGCGGACCGTCACACCGCGACGTCACCGTCGTTGTTCCGGTGCGGGACAACATCTCCGGGGTACGACGGCTGGTATCGGTGCTGCGTGGCCTGCGGGTGGTGATCGTCGACGACGGTTCGGCCACCCCGGTGCGAGAGTCCGACTTCGAGGGCATGCACTGCGACGTCCGGATCCTGCGGCACGCCCGCAGCAAGGGGCCGGCCGCGGCCCGCAACACCGGCCTTGCCGTCTGCGACTCCGACTTCGTGGCGTTCCTCGACTCCGACGTGGTTCCCCGCAAGGGCTGGCTGGAGGCGCTGCTCGGCCACTTCTGCGATCCGGCGGTGGCCCTGGTGGCGCCGCGGATCGTGGCGCTGGAGCCCTCCGACAGCATCGTGGCGCGCTACGAGGCGGTGCGCTCCTCGCTGGATCTCGGGCTGCGGGAAGCCCCGGTGGTCCCGTTCGGCACGGTGTCCTACGTCCCCAGCGCCGCGATCATCTGCCGGCGCCGCGCGCTGCTCGACGTCGGCGGCTTCGACGAGTCGCTGGTCTCCGGTGAGGACGTCGACCTGTGCTGGAGGTTGAACGAATCCGGTGCGCGGCTGCGCTACGAACCGATCGCGATGGTGGCCCACGACCACCGCACTGAATTACGAAAGTGGTTCTCCCGCAAGTCATTCTATGGTGGATCGGCCGCCCCCCTGGCCATCCGGCACCCCGGCAAGACCGCGCCGTTGGTGATCTCGGGCTGGACGCTGGTGGTGTGGGTGCTGGTGGCCATCGGCTCCGGAGTGGGCTACCTGGGCTCGGCGGCCGTGGCGGCCTTCACCGGCCGCCGGCTGGCCAAGTCGCTGTCCAGCGTGGCGCCCGAGCCGATGGAGGTCGCCGTGGTGGCCGCCCACGGACTGTGGGCGGCGGCGCTTCAGCTGGCGTCGGCGATCTGCCGGCACTACTGGCCCATCGCGCTGATCGCCGCCGTGGTGTCGCAACGGTGTCGCCGCGTGGTGGTGGTGGCCGCGGTGCTCGACGGGGTGTTCGACTGGATCACCCGCAGCGGCTACGCCGACGAGGACACCAAGCGGGTCGGGGTCCTCACCTACCTGCTGCTCAAGCGGCTCGACGACATCGCCTACGGGCTCGGGCTGTGGACCGGGGTGGTCCGGGAGCGTCACGCCGGTGCGCTGAAGCCGCAGATCCGGACCTGAAGCGCACCCGCACGCACAGTGAGGTTCTTGCACAGCGACGTTCTGATCGTCGGCTCCGGCAGCGCGGGATCGGTGCTGGCCGAACGGCTTTCCGCCGACCCGAGCTGCCGGGTGACCGTGGTGGAAGCCGGGCCCGGGCCGGCCGACCCCAGGGTGCGGGCCCAGATCACCGACGGGTTGCGGTTGCCGATCGGGACGGCCAGCTCCGTGGTACGCCGCTATCCCGCCACGCTGACCGAGGCGCCGCGCCGCCACGCCCAGATCATGCGCGGTGCCGTCGTCGGCGGATCGGGCGCGGTCAACGGCGGCTACTTCTGCCGGGCACTGCCGTCCGACGTCGCCGGGTGGGCGTTGCCCGGCTGGTCGTGGGACGACGTGCTGCCGCACTACACCGCGATCGAGCGCGACCTGGACTTCGACGGCCCGCTGCACGGCTCCCGCGGACCCATCATCGTCCGTCGTGTCGTCGAATTCGACGGCTGCACAGCAGCATTCGTCGAATCCGCGACAGCGGCCGGGTTCGGCTGGGTGCGCGACCTCAACGGGTCCGCACCCGGGACCCCGGAGCCGTCCGGGGTGGGTGCGGTGCCACTGAACATCAATGGCGGCACCCGCGTCGGCCCCGGCGGGGCGTTCCTGGAACCCGCCCTGGACCGGCCCAACCTGAGGCTGCTCACCGACACCACGGTGCACCGGATCCGGCTGGCCGGCGGGCGCGCGGTCGGGGTCGACGGGTTCGGGCCCGAGGGTGCGGTGGCGCTGAGCGCCGACCGCATCGTGGTGTCGGCCGGGGCGATCGGGTCCGCGCATCTGCTGATGCTCTCGGGCATCGGCCCGCAGCACGTGCTGCGAGCCGCCGGGCTGCCGGTGCACGCCGACCTGCCGGTCGGGGTGGACACCGTCGACCACCCGGAGTGGGTGCTGCCGGTGACCTGGCCGCCGACGCATGACGTGCCGCCGCTCGAGGCGGTGCTGACGACCGACGACGGTATCGAGATCCGGCCCTATACCGCGGGTTTCGGCGCGATGATGAGCGGGCGCCGCGACGATCCGGCCGATCAGCCGCACCTCGGGGTGACGTTGATGCGGCCCCGCTCCCGGGGCCGGGTGAGCATCGCCTCGGCGGACCCGCAGGCGGCGCCGCTGATCGAGCACCGCTACGACAGCGCACCCGCCGACGTCGACGCGCTTCGCGCGGGTACCGAGATTGCTCGCGAATTAGCCGGTGCTACAGTGCAATCCGGTGCGTCCTGGGCGACCTCGCAACACCTGTGCGGCACCGCGCGGATGGGCCGCGACGACGACCCGGCCGCCGTCGTGGACACCCGCTGCCGGGTGCTGGGGGTGGGCGGGCTATGGGTGGTCGACGGATCCGTCCTGCCCGCGATCCCGAGCCGCGGCCCGCACGCCACCATCGTCATGGCCGCTCACCGGGCCGCGGAGTTCGTCAGCGCGGGCTGAGCCGCACCAGCGCTTCGGCCAGCAGCGTGGCCGCGACGACACCGTCGATCACCGGGACCCCCAATCGTGCGGTCAGCTCGGTGGCGAACGGCGCCATCGCTGCGCACCCCAGCACGATCGCGCGGCTGCCGTCGGAGGCCAGCGCGTGCGCGCACAGGTCGCCGATGGGCTCGATGCTGGTCGGGTCGGAATCGATACGCAGCACCGGGATGTCGCAGGCGTACACCCCGAGGCACTGATGCGGGGTGTGGGCCTTGGCCAGTTCCCAGGCCCGCGGGACCGTCGCGGACATCGACGTCACGACCGAGAAGGAGCCCGCGGCCAGCGCCGCCGCATGCATGGCTGCCTGCGCGATGCCCAGCACCGGCGCGGTCAGCATGGCGCGGGCCTGCTCGAGCCCGGGATCGCCGAAGCACGCCACCACGTATGCATCCGGGCGTTGCTCCTGCGGTCGCTCCCGCACCGCGCGCAGCACGTCGAGAAGCCCAGGTACGCAGCGTCGTTCGTCGTCGTCGTTCTCGATGCTGGCCGGTCCGTGCACCGGATTGACCGCCTCGACCACGGTGCCCGGCGCGGCCACCGCCGACGCGCTCGCGCCGATCGCGGTGGTCATCGACGAGGTGGTGTTCGGGTTGACCAGCAGCAGCCGCACGAGCACCGAGCTTACGGCCGAAGCCGCGGGTCCGCAGCGGTCACTTCAGGCGGTAGCGGATCGGCAGGTGCTTGAGGCCGCCGACGAAGGTGGTCGCCGACAGCTCCGGCTCACCGGCCAGCTCGATGGATTCCAGCCGCGGGAGCAGCTCGGTGAACAGGCTGTTCATCTCCATCCGGGCCAGCGAGGCGCCCAGGCAGAAGTGCACCCCGTAGCCGAATGCCAAGTGCTTGTTGGGATCCCGGCCGACGTCGAAGCGGAACGGCTCGTCGAAGACCTCTTCGTCGCGGTTGGCCGACACGTAGGCCAGGTAGACCGACTGGCCCTCGGCGATCGGCACCCCGCGCACCTCGGTGTCGGCGGTCGCGGTGCGCATGAACTCCTTGACCGGGGTGGTCCAGCGGATCATCTCCTCGACCGCGGTGGGCATCAGGCTCATATCGGCCGTCAGCCTGGCCAGTTGGTCGGGGTGGTCGATGAGCGCCCGCAGGCCGCCGGAGATCGCATCCTTGGTGGTGTCGTGGCCGGCGCTGGCGACGATCACGTAGTAGGAGGCGGTGTCCATGTCCGACAGCGGCTCGCCGTTGATCGTGCCGTTGGCGATCGCCGACGCCAGGTCCTCGGTCGGGTGCTCGCGTCGCGAGGCCGTCAGCGCCGAGAAGTACGCGAAGAAATCCATCAGCACCGCGAGCAGGTCCTCGGGGGTGCCCGCACCGCGCTTGTGCTCGGTGTCGTCGCCGCCGAACAGCTCCTGGGTCAGCTTCAGCATCCGGGGGAAGTCCTCCTCGGGCAGGCCGAGCAGCGACAGGATGACATACAACGGGTAGTTCACCGCGATATCGGTGACGAAGTCGCATTCCGGACCGATGTCACGCATCCGGTCGACATACCGTTTGGCCAGCTCGTCGACACGAATCTTTAAGTCGCGCAGTGCTTTCGGGCGGAACCAGTCGGCGCCGATCTTGCGCACGTCGCGGTGGTGCGGGTCGTCCATGTGGACCAGCGTGCGCAGCCCCATGCCGGCCTCCTGCTGCTGCTTGAGCACGTCGTCGGCCTCCGCGGTGGCCAGCAGCGTGCGCGGGCCGCTGACCCACAGGTCGTTCTCGCGTTCGATCGCCATGATGTCGGCGTGCTTGGTGATCGCCCAGAACGGCCGGTACGGCGGGTGGTCGACCCAGGCCACGGGCTGGTGCGCCCGAAGGTAGCTCAGCCCGGCATGCAGGCGCTCGTCATCGGCGTATGCCGTCGGATCGGCCAGAACCTTGGCGGCATCGGCCACGTTCGGGTCCATCGTCGGCGTACTCATAGGCTCTCCTCGTCGAGGTATTATGCGAACTTGACGCGTGTCAAGCCGAGTCTATGTGATCGCCGGCACGTCCCGGGCGATTTAGCGGAGCGAGTAGCGGATCGGCAGGTGCTTGAGCCCCCCGACGAAGATCGTCGAGATGAACTCCGGCACGCCGGCCAGTTCGATCGACTCCAGCCGGGGGACCAGCTCGGAGAAGAAGCTGTTGATCTCCATCCGGGCCAGCGCCGCACCCAGGCAGAAGTGCACGCCGTAGCCGAACGACAGGTGCTTGTTCGGGTCGCGGCCGACGTCGAACTTGGCCGGCTCGGCGAAGATCTCCTCGTCCCGGTTCGCCGAGACGTAGGACAGCAGCACTGACTCGCCCTTCTTGATCGGCACCCCGCGCACCTCGGTGTCGGCGGTGGCCGTGCGCATGAACTCCTTGACCGGGGTGGTCCAGCGGATCATCTCCTCGACCGCGGTGCCCATCAGGCTCATGTCGGCCTCGAGGCGGGCCAGCTGGTCCTGGTGCTCGATCAGCGCGAGCAGGCCACCGGAGATGGCCGCGCTGGTGGTGTCGTGGCCGGCGCTGGCCACGATCACGTAGTACGACAGGCAGTCGATGTCGTTGAGGTACTCGCCGTCGAGCTTGGCGTTGGCGATCGCCGAGGCGAGGTCCTCGGTCGGGTTGGCCCGGCGCTCGGCGGTCAGCTTGGTGAAGTAGCGGAAGAAATCGGTGATGACCTCGTGCAGTTCCTCGGGGCTCTTGCCGCGGGTGAACTCGTCGTCGTCACCGCCGAACATCTCCTGGGTCAGCTCGAGCATGCGGGGGAAGTCCGACTCCGGCAGGCCCAGCAGCGACAGGATCACGTACAGCGGGAAGTTGACCGCGACCTCCTGGACGAAGTCGCACTCCGGGCCCTTTTCCACCATCTTGTCGACGTAGATCTTGGCCAGTTCGTCGACGCGGGTCTTCAGCGCGCGCATGGCCTTGGGGCGGAACCAGTCCGCGCCGATCTTGCGGATGTCGCGGTGCAGCGGGTCGTCCATGTGGATCAGCGTGCGCAGGCCGGCGCCCTTGGCCAGGTTCTCGTTGGCCAGATCGTCGGTGCCCTTGGTATTCAGCATGGGCCGGGGCGCATTGATCCAGACCTCGTTGTCGCGCTCGATGGCCATGATGTCGGCGTGCTTGGTGACGGCCCAGAAGGGGTAGTAGTCCGGGACGTCCACGTATGCCACCGGGGCGTGCGCGCGCAGGTGGGCCAGCGCGGCGTGCAGCCGCGGCTCGTCGGCGTAGGCCTTGGGCTCGGTCAGGACTCTGGCAGCTTCATCGACAACCGGCGTACTCATGGGGGCCCTCACTCGCGTGGAACTTGACGGGTGTCAAGGATCATACTTGACGGGTGTCAACTACGCCATAGGTGATCGCGGTTACTCTCGATGACCGTGCCCATCCGACGGTTCGCCGTGTTGGCCGTGCTCCTGCTGGTGGCCGCGGCGTGCGGTCGCGGCGACGGCGGCGCGCCCGGCCCGACCGTGGCGCCGGCCGGTGACCCTGCGGTGGTGCACACCGCCACCGGGGCGCTGCGCGGTACCGTCGCCGACGATCATCGGCTGTTCGCTGGGATCCCTTATGCCGCAGCACCTGTCGGCGAGCTCCGGTGGCGCCCGCCCCGGCCACCGCAGCCGTGGTCGGGGGTGCGGCAGGCCACCGCGTTCGGCCCGCGGTGCATGCAGGACCTCGCCGGCGACATCGAACTGGGCAGGCAGACCGACGAGGACTGCCTGAACCTGAACGTGTGGACACCGGCAGACGCGGGGGCCCCCGAGGGCGCCGAACCCAAACCGGTGATGGTGTGGATCCACGGCGGCTCGTTCGTCGCCGGCAGCGGCGGCATCTACGACGCGCGCCGCCTCGCCGCCCGCGGCGACATCGTCGTGGTCACCGTCAACTACCGGCTCGGCGCGCTCGGGTTCCTGGCCCATCCCGCGCTCGCCGACGGCGGCCGGGTCGGCAACTACGGCCTGGCCGACCAGCAGGCCGCGCTGCGCTGGGTGCGGGAGAACATCGCCGGCTTCGGCGGCGATCCGCAGAAGGTCACGGTGGCGGGGGAGTCCGCCGGCGCCATGTCGGTGTGCGATCACCTGGTCGCACCCGACTCCCAGGGGCTCTTCGACGCGGCGATCATCATGAGCGGGCTGTGCCAGGCCCAGGTCGGGCTGTCCGTCGCCGAGCAGCGCAGCCTGGCGTACGCCGGCGAGGTGGGCTGCCCGGATCCCCGCTCCGCGGCCGATTGCCTGCGCGCACTGCCGGCCAACACGCTGCGTGCGCCGGTCTGGTACTACGGCATCGGCGACGACCGGCTCAGCGGTCCGGTGACCGGTTCGGCCGCGCTGCCCGACGACCCCGCCGCCGCATTCGGCCAGGACCGGGCGGCCCGGGTGCCGGTGCTGATGGGCACCACGCGCGACGAGTGGACATTGTTCGTCGCGCTGCAGCGGCTGCGCGACGGCCGGGTCTACACCGCCGCGGACTACCCCCGACTGCTCGCCGACACGTTCGGCGACGACGCGCCCGCGGTGGCCGCCCACTACCCGCCGACGGCCTACCCCGATGTCGCGCTGGCCTATGCCGCGACCGTCACCGACGGGATCCTGGCCTGCCCGAACCAGCGCTGGGCCACTGAGCTGGCCACGGCCGCCGACGTCTACTTCTACGAGTTCAACGACCGCAACGCCCCGGCGCCCGAGCCGCTGCGCACCCTGCCGTTCCCGGTGGGGGCCAGCCACTCGCTGGAGCTGCGCTACCTGTTCGACGTCGGCGGGGCGTCGGCGCCGGATGCGGCTCAGGTCCGGCTCGGTGACCAGATGATCGACTCGTGGGCGGCGTTCGTCAGGACCGGCGACCCGCAAGCGTCCGGGCAACCCGACTGGCCGGCGATCCACCCCGATGGGCGGCAGGTGATGTCGCTGCAGCCCGACGGCAGCCGGCTGGTCGGGGACTTCGCGGAGGTGCACCACTGCCCGTTCTGGGCCGGTCTGCCGTCTTGACCTCGAGTCACTGATTTGTGACCAGCGGGCCGGCGCGACACGATGGGGGCATGGCAGCCAACCGACCGACGACCGCGTCGATGACCCGTAAGGAACGTGCGGAAGACACCCGGCGACGGCTCATCGAAACGGCCATCGACCAGTTCTCCCGCAACCACTACGACGACGTCGCCGTCAGTGACATCGCCAAGACGGCAGGGGTGGCGCACGGCCTGCTCTTCCACTATTTCCAGACCAAGCGGGGCATCTACCTCGAGGCCATGCGCCAGGCTGCCCGCGAATTGGACCTGGCCGCAACGATTTCCGCGGGCCTGCCGCCCGGCCGGGCATTGCGCGGGCTGTTCCGCACCCATCTGGAACACGTCGCCGAACGCCGGGGCCTGGCGCTGCGGCTGATCCTCGGCGGGCGAGGTACCGACCCGGAGGCCTGGGAGCTGTTCGAAGCCGACCGGTGGAAGAGCATCACCTGGCTGTGCACGTTGCTGGGGTTCGATCCGGACAACCAGGCGCTGCGCCTGGCGCTGCGGGCCGCCGTCGGGCTGATCGACGAGATGACGGTGTACTGGCTCGAGCACGAGCAGGAGTTCGGCGTCGATGCCATCGTCGAGGAGGCGGTGCACGCGATCCGCAACGGGCTGGCCTCGGCCGCGCGCCTCGATCCGGCCCTGGACGTCGAGCCCGCCAGGGAGGTGCTCGCACAGGGCTGAACAACCGGTGCCCGCCTTTCGTTGACGTCAAGTCATTGACATGAAGTCGACAATGGGCTTACCGTGGTCGCACGGTGTGATCCATCGCACCGAAGGCGCCGGCCAAGGAGGTCCAATGGCACCTGCCAAGAAACTCGCGCACGTCGTCCTTCAGACCAATCGGTTTGCCACGATGAGGGATTGGTATCTGACCGTGCTGGACGCGCGGATCGTCTACCAGAACGAGATGATCGCGTTCCTCACCTTCGACGACGAACACCACCGGCTGGCGATCGCCCATATACCGGGCGCGGCCGAACGCACCCCGCTGACCGTCGGGCTGTCGCACACCGCGTACACGTTCCCCACGCTGGCCGGGCTGCTCGACAAGTACGAGCACCTCAGGGCCCTCGGCATCGAGCCCCGGGTGCCGGTCCAGCACGGTGTCACCACCTCGCTGTACTACCGCGACCCGGACGGCAACTACGTCGAACTGCAGATCGACAACTTCGCCACCCCCGACGAGGCCACCCGGTACATGGAGGGCCCCGAGTACGGCGCCGACATGGCCGGGCCCACCTTCGACCCGGCCGCCATGTCGGCCGCCCTGCGCGCCGGTACCCCGGTGTCGGAGTTGACCTCCCGGCAGTGGGCGGCGCAGTTCCCGCAGGCCGACGTCGTCGCACTGCTGACCACCTGATCATGAGACTGCTCAACGTCAACGGTCGGGCCTCGGTGCTGCGCGACGGCGTCGCGATCGACATCGAGATCGCCAGCGCGGGCAAGTTCGGCGCCGACGTCGCGACGATCTACCGCGACTGGCAGGCGCTGCGGGCCTGGGAGGCGGACCACGCAGGGCCCGGTGAACCTTATGCGCCATCCGATCTGGGGTCCCCGGTGACCGAACCACGCCAGCTGTTCGCCATCGGCCTCAATTACCGCGAGCACGCCGCCGAGACCGGCATCGCGCTGCCCGACACCCCGATGGTGTTCACGAAATTCGCGACGTCGATCACCGGCCCCTACGCCACGGTCGTGATGCCCACCGACACCGTCGACTGGGAGGCCGAGCTGGTGGTGGTCATCGGCAGGCGCGCCGAGGCGGTCACCCGCGACCAGGCCTGGGACCACGTCGCAGGCCTGACCATCGGCCAGGACCTGTCCGAACGCACCCTGCAGGTGAAACCGCCTGCACCGCAACAGTTCAGCCTGGCCAAATCATTCCCGGGCTTCGCCCCCATCGGCCCCGTGCTGGTCACCCCCGACGAATTCGAGAGCCCCGACGACCTTGCCATCGGCTGCCGGATCGGCGACGAGGTCGTCCAGTCGTCGCGCACCGGGGATCTCATCTTCGGCGTGCCCGCCCTGGTGGAGTACCTGTCGTCGATCACGACCCTGCTGCCCGGCGACGTCATCTTCACCGGCACGCCGTCGGGCATCGGCATGGCCCGCACCCCGCAGCGCTACCTGCGCGACGGCGACGAGCTCACCACCTGGATCGACGGCATCGGCACGATGACCCAGCGATTCGTCCGGGCACCGCGATGACCGCCGGCGAGATCCTCTGGCGGCCGACATCGGAGACCATCGCGCAATCCCAGGCCGGGGCCTACCTGCGCTGGCTCGACGACACCGGCCGCGGGCACTTCACCGGATACCCGGCACTGTGGTCGTGGTCGGTCACCGCACCCGGGGAGTTCTGGCGCTCGATCTGGGACCACTTCGGGATCGTCGGCGACGGCGACACCGGCACCGCGTTCGTCGGCGATACGATGCCCGACATCGCCTGGTTCCCCGACACGCGCCTCAACTACGCGGAGAACGCCCTGCGCGGACCCGACGACGACCTCGTCGTCATCGGGCTCTCGCAGACCAGGGAGCCGGTCACGCTGACCCGGGCCCAGCTGCGCGACGCCGTCGCCCGCGCGGCCCACGGGCTGCGCGAACTCGGTGTCGCCCAAGGTGACCGGGTGGTGGCCTACCTGCCCAACATCGCCGAGACGCTGGTCGCCATGCTGGCCACCGCCAGCCTCGGCGCGCTGTGGGCCGTGTGCGCCCCGGAGATGGGTGTGCGCAGCGTCCTCGACCGGCTCGGTCCGCTCGAGCCCACGGTGCTGATCGCCGCGGACGGATACCGCTACGGCGGCAAGGACATCGACCGCGGCACCGAGGTCGCCGAGATCCGCTCCGGGCTGCCCACGCTGCGCGCCTCGGTGTGGCTGCCCTATCTCGGCGACCGTCCGGCCCCGGCGGGCATGTCCGGCTGGTCGGATCTGGTGGCCGACGCCGCCGAGCCGGCGTACCTGCGGGTACCGTTCGACCATCCGCTGTGGGTGGTGTTCTCCTCCGGGACCACCGGCCTGCCGAAGGCGATCATGCACTCCCACGGCGGGGTCGTGCTCGAGCTGGCCAAGACGCTGGCGTTGCACGTCGATCTCGGGCCCGCCGACCGCTTCTTCGTGTACTGCACGACGAGCTGGGTGATGTGGAACATCGAGGTGTCGGCGCTGATCGTCGGCGCCGCGGTGGTGCTGTTCGACGGCAACCCCGAGTACCCCGCCGCAGATGCCTTGTGGCGCATCGTCGCCGACCACGCCGTGACGGTATTCGGTTGCGGGGCAGCGTTCATCGCGGCGTTCCGGAGGGCCGGGCAGCGCCCCGGCGATGCCTGGGACCTGTCCCGGCTGCACGGCATGGTGGTCACCGGATCGCCGCTGCCGGCCGATGGATTCCGCTGGGTGTACGACGCGGTCAAGGCCGACCTGCTGCTGCAGTCCACCAGCGGCGGCACGGATGTGTGCACCTCGTTCGTCGGCGGCACCCCGCTGCTGCCGGTGCGCGCCGGCGAGATCACCGCCCCTGGCCTCGGCGTGCACGCCCAGGCCTTCGACGATGCCGGCGCCCCGGTGGTGGGCGTGCCCGGGGAGCTGGTGATCACGGCGCCGATGCCGTCCATGCCGGTGGGCTTCTGGCGCGACCCTGGCAAAAAGCGGTACCGCGCAACGTATTTCACCCCCTATCCGGGGGTGTGGCGGCACGGCGACTGGGTGGTGTTCGACGAGCGCGGCGGCTGTGAGATCCGCGGCCGCTCCGACGGCACCCTCAACCGGGGCGGCGTGCGGATGGGCACCAGCGACTTCTACGCGGTGCTCGATGAGCTGCCCGCCGTCGCCGACAGCCTGGTCGTGCACGTCGAAGACCCCGGCGGCGGGGCGGGCACGCTGTACCTGTTCGTCGTGCCCGCCGACGGCGCCGTCCTCGACGACGCGCTGCGGGCCATGATCGTCGCCACCCTGCGCGCGCAGCTGTCGCCGCGGCACGTGCCCGACGAGATCGTTGCCGTGCCCGCCGTGCCCTACAACCTGACCGGCAAGAAACTCGAGGTCCCGGTGAAACGGCTGCTGCAGGGCGAACCCCGCGGCCACGTCGTCGCCGACGGCGCGCTGCGCAACCCCGAGGCCCTGGCCGCGTTCGAAGCGCTGGCGCCCCGTCGAGAGGAGTGCACCGCCGATGCCTGAGATCGATGTGCCTGTGTTGGTCGTCGGCGGCGGGGCCTCGGGCCTGACGTCGTCGATCTTCCTGTCCGACCACGGCATCGACCACGTCCTGGTCGAACGCCACGAGCACACGTCGCACCTGCCCAAGGGGCACTACCTCAACCAGCGGTTCCTCGAGATCATGCGCCAGCACGGGGTGGTCGACCAGATCTACGCGCAGGGCGCCGCACCGCACCAGATGGCCAAGGTGGCGTGGCTGACCTCGCTCGGCGGCGACGGGCCGTGCGACGCCAAGACCATCTACAAGATGGACGCGTTCGGCGGCGGGGCGACCGCGGCCCGCTACCTGGCCGACAGCCCGTGCCCGTCGACCAACCTCCCCCAGATGCGGCTGGAACCGATCCTTGAACGCGCCGCCCAGGAGCGGGCCCCGGACCGGGTGCTCTTCCACCACGAGCTGACCGACATGACCCAGGATGCCGACGGGGTGCGGGCGAGCATCCGCAACCGCGCGACCGGCGAGACGTTCACCGTGCACGCCGAGTACGTGATCGGCGCCGACGGCGGCAAGACGGTCGGGGCCCACCTCGGTGCCGAGATGGTCGGGGTGAAGGACCTGATGAACATCGTGTCGGTGGCTTTCGCCGCCGACCTGTCGCCGTGGTGGGACGACGAGGTGCTGATCGCGCACCTGCTCAACCCGGCCGCCGGCACCTACCCGGCCGGCGGGATGCTGGTGCCCACCGGGCCGAGCTGGGGCAGGGGCTCGCAGGAGTGGCAGTTCCACTTCGCGTTCCCGCCGACCGACGAGCCCGACGTCAGCCCGGAGGCGCTGGCGCCCCGGGTGCGGGACATGCTGAAGGTGCCGGTGGACCTCGACATCCTGACCATCAGCCAGTGGACGGTGGAGGGCGCGATCGCCAGCACCCTGCACGAGGGCCGGGTGTTCCTGGTCGGCGACGCCGCCCACAAACATCCGCCCACCGGCGGTCTCGGGCTGAACACCTGCGTGCAGGATGCGCACAACCTGGTGTGGAAACTGGCGGCGGTCATCAAGGGGCAGGCCGAACCCACGCTGCTGGACACCTATCAGACCGAGCGGCTCCCGGTGGCCCGGCGCGTCGTCGACTGGGCGATGTTCGGGCTGCAGAATCACTTCGTCGTCGACGCCGCGTTCGGGCTGATGCCGATCCCGGTGCCCCCGGACGTGCACAGCGCGATCTTCGAGACCTTCTTCTCCGACACCCCGATGGGAGAGTCCCGGCGGGCCCGGTTCGCCGAGGCGGTGCAGACCCAGCGCATCGAGTTCCAGGCCCACGACCTGGAGATCGGCTACCACTATCCGGTCGGTGCGCTGGTGCCCGACGGCTCGGCGCCGCCCCCGGCGGATCCGATGGGTTCGGTGTATCACCCGACGACGCGGCCGGGGCACCGGCTGCCGCACGCCTGGCTGTCCCGGGACGGCAGCCGGCTCTCGACGCTGGACCTGGTCGGGACCAGCGGTGAGTTCGTCCTCGTCACCGGCCGAGACGAGCTCTGGGCGGCGACCGCGCGGGAGGCCGCCGCGAAGTTCGGGATCGAGATCCGGGTCGCCGCGATCGGCCCGGACTACTTCGACCTGGAGGGGCAGTGGGCCCGGGTGCGTCAGATCGGCGACTCCGGTGCGGTGCTGGTCCGGCCCGACGGGTTCGTGGCCTGGCGGACCATCGACGGCGGGGCGCAGGACCGGGAAGCCCTCGTCTCGGCGGTCGGCGCCGTGCTCGGCCGCTGACAGTCGCGATCACCGCCGAAATTGCATTCCAGCCGGTCCTCACTCGACCTTTCGCTGCTGGAATGCAATTTCGGCGGGAAGGGGGCGAGGGTGCGGGGGCAGTGAGCAGGGATTTGGAGCACGCCCCGATCTGAGGCATACTGTTCGGGTTGCCTCGAGCCGGGACGGTGCCTGTTCGGACCGCCGGGCCTCAGGCATGCGACCGGCGCCCTCACGGGCGCATCCGGTCCTCACCTCGACCGCGACGAAATTCCGACGCGATCGAGTGTGCGTGCGGGCGACACGCCCGACCGCGGGGGCCGGTGAACCACAGACAGGTAAACAGCGGCGGCACAGCCAGGCCCGGATAGCTCGGGCCCGTTAGTAGTGAGGTAGGAGAAGCGTGGCGGGACAAAAGATCCGCATCAGGCTCAAGGCCTACGACCACGAGGCGATCGACGCCTCTGCGCGCAAGATCGTCGAGACGGTCACCCGGACGGGCGCGAGCGTGGTCGGCCCGGTGCCGCTGCCGACCGAGAAGAACGTGTATTGCGTCATCCGCTCCCCGCACAAGTACAAGGACTCGCGGGAGCACTTCGAGATGCGCACCCACAAGCGGCTGATCGACATCCTCGACCCGACGCCGAAGACGGTGGATGCGTTGATGCGCATCGACCTGCCGGCCAGCGTCGACGTCAACATCCAGTAAAGGAATCCCCGAGAAATGGCTAGAAAAGGCATTCTGGGCACCAAGCTGGGCATGACGCAGGTGTTCGACGAGAACAACAAGGTCGTGCCGGTGACGGTCGTCAAGGCCGGGCCCAACGTCGTGACGCGCATCCGCACCCCCGAGCGTGACGGCTACAGCGCTGTACAGCTGGCCTACGGCGAGATCAGCCCCCGCAAGGTGAACAAGCCGCTGTCCGGGCAGTACGCCGCCGCGGGCGTCAACCCGCGCCGCCACCTCGCCGAGCTGCGGCTCGACGACGAGGCCGCCGCCGCCGAGTACGAGGTGGGCCAGGAGCTGACCGCGGAGATCTTCACCGACGGCGCCTACGTCGATGTCACCGGCACCAGCAAGGGCAAGGGCTTCGCGGGCACCATGAAGCGCCACGGCTTCCGCGGCCAGGGCGCCAGCCACGGTGCGCAGGCCGTGCACCGGCGGCCGGGTTCGATCGGCGGCTGCGCCACCCCGGGCCGGGTCTTCAAGGGCACCCGGATGTCGGGCCGGATGGGTAACGACCGCGTGACGACCCAGAACCTGAAGGTGCACAAGGTCGACGCCGCCAACGGCGTGCTGTTGATCAAGGGCGCCATCCCCGGACGCAACGGTGGTCTGGTGGTTGTCCGCAGCGCAATCAAGCGAGGCGAGAAGGCATGACTCTGACAATTGACGTACACACGCCGGCCGGCAAGACCGACGGCACCGTGGAACTGCCGGCCGAGCTGTTCGGCGTCGAGCCCAACATCGCGCTGATGCACCAGGTGGTGACCGCACAGCTGGCGGCCGCGCGCCAGGGCACGCACTCGACCAAGACTCGTGGCGAGGTCTCCGGCGGCGGCAAGAAGCCGTACCGGCAGAAGGGCACCGGCCGCGCGCGTCAGGGTTCTACCCGCGCCCCGCAGTTCACCGGTGGTGGCACCGTGCACGGCCCGAAGCCGCGTGACTACAGCCAGCGCACCCCGAAGAAGATGATCGCCGCCGCGCTGCGCGGGGCGCTCTCGGACCGGGCCGCCAACGACCGGATCCATGCGGTCACCGAGCTCGTCGAGGGCCAGGACCCGTCCACCAAGAGCGCCAAGGCGTTCCTGGCGACGCTGCTGGCCGACCGCACGCTGGCCAAGAGCCACAAGGTGCTCGTGGTGATCGGCCGTGCCGATCAGACCAGCGCCCTGAGCGTGCGGAATCTGCCTGGCGTGCATGTGCTTTCGCCGGATCAGCTCAACACCTACGACGTCCTCAAGGCCGACGATGTGGTGTTCAGCGTGGAAGCCCTCAACGCCTACATCGAGGCCAATTCGAAGACGACGGAGGTGTCGGCCTGATGGCTACCGTGACCGATCCCCGCGACATCATCTTGTCCCCGGTGATCTCCGAGAAGTCCTACGGGCTCATCGAGGACAACGTGTACACGTTCATCGTGCACCCGGATTCGAACAAGACCCAGATCAAGATCGCGATCGAGAAGATCTTCAAGGTCAAGGTCGCCTCGGTGAACACCGCCAACCGGCAGGGCAAGCGCAAGCGCACCCGCACCGGCTACGGACAGCGCAAGAGCACCAAGCGCGCCATCGTCACGCTGGCCCCCGGTAGCAAGCCGATCGAGCTCTTCGGAGCGCCGGCCTGACCCGCCGGGACGTGAAGAGGATTCAGGAACATGGCAATTCGTAAGTACAAGCCGACAACGCCCGGCCGCCGCGGCTCCAGCGTCTCCGATTTCGCCGAGATCACCCGCGACCACCCGGAGAAGTCACTGGTCCGCCCGCTGCACGGCAAGGGCGGCCGCAACGCGCACGGCCGCATCACCACCCGGCACAAGGGTGGCGGCCACAAGCGCGCCTACCGGGTCATCGACTTCCGTCGCCACGACAAGGACGGCATCGACGCCAAGGTCGCCCACATCGAGTACGACCCCAACCGCACCGCGAACATCGCGCTGCTGCACTACCTGGACGGCGAGAAGCGCTACATCATCGCGCCGAACGGGCTCAAGCAGGGCGCCATCGTGGAGGCCGGGGCCAACGCCGACATCAAGCCGGGCAACAACCTGCCGCTGCGCAACATCCCCGCCGGCACCGTGATCCACGCGGTGGAGCTGCGCCCCGGCGGCGGTGCCAAGCTGGCCCGTTCGGCCGGTGCCTCGATCCAGCTGCTGGGCAAGGAGGGCAGCTACGCCTCGTTGCGTATGCCCTCGGGTGAGATCCGGCGTGTCGACGTGCGCTGCCGTGCCACCGTCGGCGAGGTCGGCAACGCCGAGCAGGCGAACATCAACTGGGGCAAGGCCGGCCGCATGCGGTGGAAGGGCAAGCGTCCCACCGTCCGCGGTGTCGTGATGAACCCGGTCGACCACCCGCACGGCGGTGGCGAGGGCAAGACCTCCGGTGGCCGGCACCCGGTCAGCCCGTGGGGCAAGCCCGAGGGCCGCACCCGCAAGCCCAACAAGGCGAGCGACAAGCTCATCGTCCGTCGCCGGCGCACCGGCAAGAAGCGCTAGGAGTAAATAGCGATGCCACGCAGCCTGAAGAAGGGCCCGTTCGTCGACGACCATCTGCTCAAGAAGGTCGACGCGCAGAACGAGAAGAACACCAAGCAGGTCATCAAGACCTGGTCGCGTCGGTCGACCATCATCCCGGACTTCATCGGACACACCTTCGCCGTGCACGACGGTCGCAAGCACGTCCCGGTGTTCGTCACCGAGGCGATGGTCGGGCACAAGCTGGGCGAGTTCGCGCCGACGCGCACGTTCAAGGGTCACATCAAGGACGACCGGAAGAGTAAGCGGCGATGACAACAGCGATCGAATATCCGTCCGCGACGGCGAAGGCGCGTTTCGTGCGGGTCTCGGCCAGCAAGGCCCGCCGCGTCATCGATCTGGTCCGGGGCAAGAGCGTCGAGGAGGCCCTCGACATCCTGCGCTGGGCGCCGCAGGCCGCCAGCGAGCCGGTCGCCAAGGTGATCGCCAGCGCCGCCGCCAACGCACAGAACAACGAGGGGCTGGACCCGGCGACCCTGGTGGTCGCCACCGTCTACGCCGACGAGGGCCCCACCGCCAAGCGAATCCGTCCCCGCGCGCAGGGGCGCGCCTACCGGATCCGCAAGCGCACCAGCCACATCACGGTGATCGTGGAGAGCCGTCCGCAGAAGAAGGCCGGAGCGTCCGCGAGCGCTGCCCGCGCGCGTCGTGCGCAGGCCAGCAAGGCAGCTACCAGCAAGGCCTCGGCTGAGGCGAAGGAGGGCTCGGAGTAGTGGGCCAGAAGATCAACCCGCACGGCTTCCGGCTCGGCATCACCACCGACTGGAAGTCCCGCTGGTACGCCGACAAGCAGTACGCGGACTACATCAAGGAAGATGTCGCCATCCGCAAGCTGCTGGCCACCGGCCTGGAGCGCGCCGGCATCGCCGACGTCGAGATCGAGCGCACGCGTGACCGCGTCCGGGTGGACATCCACACCGCGCGTCCCGGCATCGTGATCGGCCGCCGCGGCACCGAGGCCGACCGCATCCGCGCCGACCTGGAGAAGCTGACCGGCAAGCAGGTCCAGCTCAACATCCTCGAGGTGAAGAACCCTGAGTCGCAGGCTCAGCTCGTCGCCCAGGGTGTGGCCGAGCAGCTGAGCAACCGCGTGGCGTTCCGCCGCGCGATGCGCAAGGCCATCCAGTCGGCGATGCGCCAGCCCAACGTCAAGGGCATCCGGGTGCAGTGCTCGGGCCGCCTCGGCGGCGCCGAGATGAGCCGCTCGGAGTTCTACCGCGAAGGCCGGGTGCCGCTACACACGCTGCGCGCCGACATCGACTACGGCCTGTACGAAGCCAAGACCACCTTCGGCCGCATCGGCGTGAAGGTCTGGATCTACAAGGGCGACATCGTCGGTGGCAAGCGTGAGCTGGCCACCGCCGCACCGGCCGCCGACCGCCCGCGGCGCGAGCGCCCGTCGGGCACCCGCCCGCGTCGCAGCGGTGCGTCGGGCACGACCGCCACCAGCACTGACGCCGGACGCGCTGCGACCGGGGAGACCCCGGCCGAGGCCGGCGCGGCGGCAGCGCCCGAGACAACGGAGAGCTAGACATGCTGATCCCTCGCAAGGTCAAGCACCGCAAGCAGCACCACCCCAGGCAGCGCGGCATCGCCAGCGGCGGCACCTCGGTGAGCTTCGGTGACTACGGCATCCAGGCCCTGGAGCACGCCTACATCACCAACCGGCAGATCGAGTCCGCGCGTATCGCCATCAACCGGCACATCAAGCGTGGCGGCAAGGTGTGGATCAACATCTTCCCGGACCGCCCGTTGACCAAGAAGCCCGCCGAGACCCGCATGGGTTCCGGTAAGGGCTCCCCGGAATGGTGGATCGCCAACGTCAAGCCCGGCCGGGTGCTCTTCGAGCTGAGCTACCCGGACGAGAAGACCGCGCGTGAGGCACTCACCCGCGCCATCCACAAATTGCCGATCAAGGCACGCATCGTCACCAGAGAGGAGCAGTTCTGATGGCTGTCGGAATCACGCCCGGCGAACTGCGCGAGCTCACCGACGAGGAACTGACCGACAAGTTGCGCGAGTCCAAGGAAGAGCTGTTCAACCTGCGCTTCCAGATGGCCACCGGGCAGCTTGCCAACAACCGCCGGCTGCGCACGGTGCGGCAGGAGATCGCACGCGTGTACACCGTGCTGCGCGAACGTGAATTGGGTCTGGCCGCCGGACCCGGAGGTGAGGATTCGTAATGGCAGAGAACGCCGCAAAGGGCCCCGCGCGGACCCCGCGCACCGAGAAGCCGCGCGGCCGCCGCAAGACCGCGATCGGCTACGTCGTCAGCGACAAGATGCAGAAGACCATCGTGGTCGAGCTGGAGTCCCGCAAGAGCCACCCGCTCTACGGGAAGATCATCCGGACCACCACCAAGGTCAAGGCGCACGACGAGAACGGTGAGGCCGGCATCGGCGATCGGGTGTCGCTGATGGAGACCCGCCCGCTCTCGGCGACCAAGCGCTGGCGCCTGGTCGAGATCCTGGAGAAGGCCAAGTAGGCTCGCCGCCACGCGCGACGACGTAACAGAAGCCCCGCACGCCGTATTGGCATGCGGGGCTTTTGGTTTGGTTGCCGGGACGGCGCACGAAGGGTAACGATCCCATCAATCGGAGTTTGCGGAGCCACCTTAGCCGCTACGCTGACCTGCGATGAATCGATGTTTCGCAATCTCGATCAGATTGCTGTTGGCAGTTTTCCTAACTAGTTTGCTGGTTTCTCCTGCGGCAAGGAGTCAGCCGTCCGAAATCCCCGATGTCAGCGGTGTCTCCACCGCGCCGACGCTACCGCTGACACAGCTCGGCACACTTGGCAATCTGGCTTTTTACGGGATCCAGGGGACTGAGAGCCTCACCATCCCGGTTCCGCCGGGCCTGGCGCCGGTCGCGCTGAACGCGGTCACGCAACTGCCGGTGAATGTGCGGAGCGCGACGATCACCGTCATGCAGGACGACCGCACCATCGCCCGTGTCGACGTGCCGCCGGGCGATGCCGCGCCCGTCGTGCTGCCGCTGGCGGGTGCTCAGATCGTCGACAACGCGGTGAACGTGACCTTGCGGACGTACTTGCTGCCGGTGGACGGATACTGCCTGGATCCGACCAACCCGTTGCGGCTCTACGACGGCTCGGTCACCTTCGACGGCATCGAACAGCCCCCGAACGTGGTCGCCGATTTCCTGCCGCCGGTACTGCGTCAGCTCGTCATCTTCACCGACGCCGAACCGACCCAGGCCGAGTCGGACGCGACGGTGCGGCTGGCCACGGCCGTGGCCGCGCACTACGGCGGCCAGAACCCCGACATCGTCGTCGCCCCGCTGGAGCCAGGACAGGACGGTCCCCCCGAACCGTCCGCGCCGCTGCAGCGCCACATCGTCGTCCGGGAGAGCGACGACGTCGGGGTCTCGCTGACGGGCACCGCCCCCGTACCCGCGCTGCTGATCTCCGGGCCGCCCGGCGAGCTGGCCAACCAGAGCCGGCTGCTCACCAGTGACCTGGACCGCCTCGCGCTGGCGTCCAAGGCCGTCGCCGGGCCGTTGAGCTCGACGCCGCAGCTGCCCGGCGACCAGACCACGCTGCGCAAGCTCGGCCAGCCCGGCGTCAACGCCACCGCATTGTCCCCGCAGGTCAACATCGGGCTGGACCAGACCCGGTTCGGCCGCTCGGCGCACGGTGTCCGGGTGCACCTGCGGGGGTCCTACACTCCGCTGCCCGGACCGATCGGCGGCCAGCTGGTGGTCTCGATCGCCGGGGAGACCATCGACCGCTGGCCCGCCGACGACATCGGCACCATCGACCGCTGGGTCGACGTGCCGGACCGCCTGCTGCAGCGCTACACCAACCTGGGGGTGCACCTCGACATCAGCGGTGACACCGGCCGGTGCGGCGAGTTCCAGCCGCTGACCCTGACCATCGACGGTGACAGCCCGGTGCTCAGCAGCGCCGCTGTCCCGCCGATCCCGCACGGCTTCCAGTCGCTGCCGCAGACGCTGATGCCGCGCACCGTGATCGGCGTCACCGGCGGGTTCGACGACACCCGGCGGGCGGTGATGATCATGGCGGGGCTGCAGCGGCTCAGCGCGCTGCCGATCGACACCGCGGTGCTGCCGCTGGACGAGGCCATCGCAGACGCTGCGCCCGCGGTGCTGATCAGCGCGGAGCGCTGGACCCAGGACGGCATCACGCTCCCGGTGACGCCGGGCAGCGCAGGAGAACTCACCGTCGAGCGTGCCCTCGAGACGGGGGAGCCGACGACGTTGCAGCTCGACCCGGCCCTGGAGTTCGGTTCGGTGCAGACCGTGTTCGACGGCAAGCGCAGCGTGCTGGTGGCGACGTCGAACGAGTCACCCGACCAACTCGACGCGCTGCTGGGCTGGCTCGGCCAGAACGTCGAACGCTGGTCCGGGCTGACCGGGACCGCGCTGATCGGCGCGCCGAACACCGCACCGGTGCTCGTCGATTCCCAGGCCGCGCCGGCCGACGAGGCACCGGCGGAGATGGCGACCCCGGGCCGGCCGTGGTTGATCTGGGCCGCCGTCGCCGCCGCGGCGGCCGTCGTACTCGTCGCCGCCGGCGCACTTGCGTTGCGCGCCAGGCGATCCCGCGGTTCGCAATGACCACCACGGTCACCCAGGAGCAGGCCGAGAAAGAACCGCCGAGATCACTGCTGCTGCGGTACTACGACTGGCATCCGGCCTACCGGCTGGCTGCACGCTGGGCCCTGATCGTGGCCCTGACCGCGTTCGCGTTCCACCGCAGTCTCGCGAGCCTGATCGAGATCACCCGCGAGGGCAGTATCGGCGGCTACGTCTGGACCGTACCGATGGCCGCCACGCTGGTGGCCATCGACGTGGCGCGGCGAAAACGCACCGAGCTGCCCATCCACGACCGCCAGACCGACATCATCGTCGGGATCATGGGGATGGGACTGGCCATCCTGGTGCAGAGCGTGCTGCTGCCGCGGTACAGCCTGTACTTCTATGTGCTGCGGCTGGACCTGGTGGCCATGTGGTTGTTCGTCACGTGTTCGGCGGTGGTGCTGTTCGGGCTGCGCCCGGTCATCCGCTTCGCCTGGGTGTGGGCGATGTTGTTCATGGTGTTCTCGCTGCCGTACTACCTGCTGGTGATCACCCTCGGCGGCGGCAAGGACGCCGCCGGCGCGGCCACGCTGATGCTGGCCGGGGTGGGCGCGGGCATCGCCGGCGGGCCGACCTTCCGGCGGGGCGCGCTGGCCTCGGCGGCGGCGTGGGCCGTCGGGTTCGCGGTGCTCGGGGTGATCTGGTTCGTGTTCCCGGGCGCGCCGCTGCTGGTCTACCAGCAGCTGCCCCCGCTGATCGCGATCGGCAGCGTCGGTGTGTCGATGTTCTTCCTGTCCCAGCGGGGCAGGCCCAAGCGGGTGCTCGAACGCAGGGTCGAGCCGCTGGCCGCCAAGCAAGTGTGGACCAGCGTCCCACTGGTGGTGACGGTGGCGCTGGCGCTGTCGGTGTTCCCGCTGCCGGAGTACCCGTTCGCCCCGATGGCCGCGCGGCCCAGCCCGTACCCGTTGAAGGCCGGGTTGCCGCTGGTCGCCCCGCCGGGCTGGTCCACCGCGGGTGCGGTCACCCGGATGGACGTCGACCGGCTCTACGGCGCCGATGCCGAGCTGGTCCGCCAATACGTCACCGCCGATGCCGGCAACCCGCGCTGGGACAAGCTGAGCCGGCCCCGCACCGTGGTGGTCGACAGCACCGTCACCGACCGGGCGTCGGCGCTGAGGAACTACCCCGCCCGGGTGCTCTACGGCCTGACCTCGGCGCGGATCAGCGAGCCCAGACGTGTCGAGCTGGGGCACGGGGTCTGGGCCGATCTGTTCTCGGTGGTCGACGACGAGCTGCTGGTGACCTGGAACTCGCTGCAGTTCGTCTGGGGCACAGAGGATCTCGCCCAGCGGGTGACCATCCTGGCGGTCGACAACCACGACCCGGACGCGCCGTTCCCCCAGCCGACGACCAACTTGGCGCCGACCCTGCGCACCCTGATCACGCTGCTGTTCCGCGGCAACGACGTCCTCGAGGAGAGGGACCCGTCGTTCAAGGATGAGGAGATGCTCAGGGCGTTCGGCGTCGCGCTGGTCGCCGCGCAGGTGGGGCCGCCGTCATGAGCACCACCGCCGAGCGCGCGGTCCGGCAGGTCCGGCTGCCGCTGGACCCGGATTCCGAAGCCGACCGGCAATACGCGCTGCGCCGCGCGATCGACGGTCTGCGCGAGGACGATCCGGTGGCCTCGGCGTCCATCGCGGTGGTGGGTTGGCAGCGGGTGCTGCTGTGGTCGCTGCTCGTGTTGGTGATCGCCTGCGCGGTGCTGGACCACAAGGCCACCGCGGTGTTCCTGATCGGGGTGTGCACGGCGGGCTACCTGTTGACCATGGCCGACCGGGTGATGATCTTCCGGCAGGGACTGGCCTCGCGCGCGATCGACGTCAGCGACGAGAGGGCCCGTGCGATACCGGATGACGAGCTGCCGCCCTACACCATCCTGGTGCCCGCCTACAACGAACCCGAGGTGGTCGGCGATCTGATCGGCGCGATGGCCAACCTGGAATACCCGGCGGACAAGCTGCAGGTGTTGCTGCTGCTCGAAGCCGACGACGAGGTCACGATCGCCGCCGCGGAGGAATGCGCCGAATCCGACGCCATCACCATCCTGTTGGTGCCGCCGGCAGAACCGCGCACCAAACCCAAGGCGTGCAACTACGGCCTGTACTTCTCCACCGGTGACATCGTGACGATCTTCGACGCCGAGGACCTGCCCGAACCGCTACAGCTGCGCCGGGTGGTGGCCGCGTTCCGCGAGCTGCCCGACGACGTGGCCTGCGTGCAGGCGAAGTTGGTGTACCACAACGGTCACCAGAACATCCTCACCGGCTGGTTCACCGCCGAGTACGGGTTGTGGTTCGGCTACCTGTTGCCCGGCATGATGGGTTCGACGTCACCGATCCCGTTGGGCGGCACCTCGAATCACCTGCGCCGCGACGTGCTGGATCAAATCGGATCGTGGGATCCGTTCAACGTCACCGAGGACGCCGACCTCGGGCTGCGCATCGCCTCCCGGGGTTACCGCACCGCGGTGATCGACTCGCAGACCCTGGAAGAGGCCAACAGCGACCCGATCAACTGGATCCGGCAGCGGTCCCGTTGGTACAAGGGCTATCTGCAGACCTGGCTGGTGCACATCCGCAGGCCCGTACGGCTCTACCGCACCATCGGCCTGCGCAGCTTCGTCCGGTTCAACCTGGTGCTGGCGGGCACCCCGATCATCGCGGTGCTGAACCTGGCCTTCTGGTTGATCACCGTGGTGTGGTTCCTCGGCCAGCCGACCCTGGTCGAAGAGCTGTTCCCCTGGTACATCTACTTCCCGGCGCTGATCGCGCTGGTGCTGGGCAACGCCGCGACGCTGTACATGAACATGATCTCGCTGCGTGAGGACGACCGCTCGGATCTGCTGGTGGCCGCGCTGACAGTGCCGGTCTTCTGGCTGATGATGAGTATCGCCGCGGCCAAGGGCTGCTACCAGATGCTGCGCAATCCGTCCTACTGGGAGAAGACGTTCCACGGTCTGGCGGAGAAGCCGGCCGGATGACGGTGGTGCGGGACCCCAGCCGACGCCGGTTGATGCTCGCCGGGTACTTCGCGGCGTTCGCGGTGTACGTCGCCGTCGGCTACTGGCTGCAGGTGCGGCACGGTTTCATCATCGGCGACTCGCTGTCGCGGGTGGCGGCCGCGCAGTCGGTGTTGTTCAGCCGCGAACCGCATCTGGCCGCCATCGGTTTCATCTTCACCCCGCTCACCGCGATGGTGCAGCTCCCCATGCTGGGACTGGCCCAGTTCTGGCCCGACATCGCCGAGCGTGCGCTGTCCGGCACCGTGATGTCGGCGATGTTCATGGCCGGCGGGGTCGTGCAGATCCTCGGGATGGGGCTGGATCGCGGGCTGCCGCGCGGATACGCGCTGACGATCACCGCGTTGTTCGCGCTCAACCCGATGATCGTGTTCTACGGCAGCAACGGGATGAGCGAGGCACCGTTCATCTTCTTCATGACCTGGGCGGTACGCCGGCTGATGATGTGGATGGTCGACGACGACGTGCACCACCTGATCGTCGCGGGCGGGATCGCGATGGGGCTGGCGTATCTCACCCGGTACGACGCCGCGGCATGCATCGCGGCCGCCGGTATCCTCGTCGCGACCACGACCTATCTGCGGGCCAGGACACCGCCGCGGATCCGGCGGGCCCTGCTGGACATGATCATGGTCGCCGGTCCCGGAACCGCGACGTTCCTCGGCTGGGCCGCGATCAGCTGGCTGATCACCGGGGAGGCGTTCGGCCAGTTCACGTCCCAGTACGGCAACACCGCGATCCTCGAGCAGTCGGGCCAGCAGGTCACCACCTTCGGGCCCGGGCTGCTGTTCGCGATCGCGTGCATCACGCTGTTGGCGCCCACCCTGGTGCCGCTGGCGCTGTGGGTGGTGGCGCGCCGGTGGGGCAGGCCGAACTGGCAGGTCATGTTGGTCCCGCTGGCGATCTACGGTGCGGCGCTGGCCTTCCAGGCCTACAGCTACGCCTCCGGGTCGACGTTCCCGTTCCTGCGGTTCTACATCGTCGCTGTGCCGCTGACGGCGTGCCTGGCCATGCTCGCCGTGCCGGACGGGGTACTGGTGGCGCCGAAGCGCCGCGGTCGGTACGCGCCACCGCCGGTGCCGCACAGCCGG
This sequence comes from Mycolicibacterium sp., assembly GCA_050250295.1. Lineage (GTDB taxonomy): Bacteria > Actinomycetota > Actinomycetes > Mycobacteriales > Mycobacteriaceae > Mycobacterium. Next base: position 73,065 of record JBFWOX010000019.1, on the reverse strand, counting down.
CGCCGCCGGTCCTGGCTGACCTACGCTCCGGCCGCCGTGCTGTTCGCGGTCACGCTGCCGGTGACGGCGTGGGGGATGACGCTGCCGAAATACGCGCCGCAGGAGTACGCCCTCGGCGCGGTGCTCGATCCCGCCCCCGACGACGTGTCCGAACGCAAGGCGCTCGAACACCGGATCGCCGCCAGCTTCTCCACCGAACGCAAGATCGCCGACTACCTGGAAAGCCTCGACCTGCCCGAGAACTCGGTGATCACCGACACCGTGTACGGATTCGCGATCCTGGCCGCCTCCCGGCAGCCCAGGACGTTCATCATCCCGTCCGATTCGGACTTCACCGCCAAGCTCAACGATCCGGTGGCCGCGGGGGTCCGGTACCTGCTCGCGGTGCCCAACGAGGGCCGCGGGGTGTCCGATGCGCTGAACCTGCGGTATCCGACGCTTTACACCACCGGGGCCGATATCGCCACCCTCGAGCTGGAAATACCCAACGACGGTGACAGTCAGCCCAATTGGCGGCTGTACCGGGTCAACGAACCGGATCCGGGCGACTCGTGAGCGGGCAGGTGTCCGCAATGGCGGTGCCAACGGCTGTGACCGGTGTAATCTCCGCTCGATCGTGAAAACCTCACGAACGGTCGAGACGGGGTTGTGATGCAGGCGGAGTTCAAGGGCAAGATCGAGGTCGACATCCGGGATTCCGAACCGGACTGGGGACCGTATGCGGCGCCGACGGCGCAGCCGGACGCTCCCAACGTCCTGTACCTGGTGTGGGACGACAACGGCATCGCGACCTGGGACTGCTTCGGCGGGCTGGTCGATATGCCGGCGATGCGGCGGATCGCCGAACGGGGGGTTCGGCTGTCGCAGTTCCACACCACCGCGCTGTGCTCGCCGACCCGCGCGTCGCTGCTGACCGGGCGCAACGCCACGACCGTCGGGATGGCCACCATCGAGGAGTTCACCGACGGTTTCCCGAACTGCAACGGCCGGATCCCGTTCGACACCGCGCTGCTCTCGGAGGTGCTGGCCGAGAACGGCTACAACACGTACTGCATCGGCAAGTGGCACCTGACGCCGCTGGAGGAGTCGAACCTGGCGTCCACCAAACGGCATTGGCCGCTGTCGCGGGGATTCGAACGGTTCTACGGGTTCCTCGGCGGGGAGACCGACCAGTGGTACCCAGAGCTGGTCTACGACAACCACCCCGTCGAGCCGCCGGCCACCCCGGAGCAGGGCTATCACCTGTCGAAAGACCTGGCCGACAAGACGATCGAGTTCATCCGCGACGCCAAGGTCATCGCGCCGGACAAGCCCTGGTTCACCTATCTGGCCCCCGGTGCGGGCCATGCCCCGCACCACGTGTTCAAGGAGTGGGCCGACCGCTACGCCGGCGTCTTCGACATGGGCTACGAACGCTACCGCGAGATCGTGCTGGAGAACCAGAAACGGCTCGGCATCGTCCCGCCCGACACCGAGCTGTCGCCGATCAACCCCTACTCGGATGTCAAGGGCCCCAACGGTGAACCCTGGCCGGAGCAGGACACCGTGCGGCCGTGGGATTCCCTGTCCGACGAGGAGAAGCGACTGTTCGCCCGGATGGCCGAGGTGTTCGCCGGGTTCCTGTCCTACACCGACGCCCAGATCGGGCGCGTGCTGGACTATCTGGAGGAGACCGGCCAGCTCGACAACACGATCATCGTCGTCATCTCCGACAACGGGGCCAGCGGCGAGGGCGGGCCCAACGGATCGGTCAACGAGGTGAAGTTCTTCAACGGCTACATCGACACCGTCGAGGAGAGCATGAAGGTCTTCGACCAGCTCGGCGGTCCGCAGACCTACAACCATTACCCGACCGGCTGGGCGATGGCGTTCAACACCCCCTACAAGTTGTTCAAACGCTACGCCTCCCATGAGGGCGGTATCGCCGACACCGCGATCATCTCGTGGCCGGCAGGGCTTTCCGCGCACGGGGAGGTGCGCGACAACTACGTCAACGTCTGCGACATCACCCCGACCGTCTACGACCTGCTGCAGATCACCCCGCCCGCCACCGTGCGCGGCATCGCGCAGAAGCCACTCGACGGGGTGAGTTTCAAAGTGGCCCTTGATGATCCCGATGCGCCCACCGGGAAGGAGACCCAGTTCTACACCATGCTGGGGACCCGCGGGATCTGGCACAAGGGCTGGTTCGCCAACGCCGTGCACGCCGCGTCCCCGGCCGGCTGGTCGCATTTCGACGCCGACCGGTGGGAGCTGTACCACATCGAGTCCGACCGCAGCCAGTGCCACGACCTGGCCGCCGAGCACCCGGACAAGCTCGCGGAGCTCGAGGCGCTGTGGTTCGCCGAGGCCGAGAAGTACAACGGCCTGCCGCTGGGGGATCTCAACATCCTCGAGACGATCTCGCGGTGGCGCCCGCACCTGACCGGCCAGCGGGAGTCCTACGTGTACTACCCCGGCACCGCCGACATCGGCAGCGGTGCCGTCGTCGAGATCAACGGCAGGTCGTTCGCGGTGCTCGCCGAGGTCACCGTCGACCCGACCGGGGCCGAGGGCGTCATCGTCAAACACGGTGGTGCGCACGGCGGTTACGTGATGTACATCAAGGACGGCCGGTTGCGGTTCTGCTACAACTTCCTCGGTGAGCGGGCACAGGAGCTGGCGGCGCCGGACCCGATCCCGGCGGGCACGCACACGCTCGGGTTCGCGTTCACCCGCGCCGGCACGGTCGAGGGCAGCCACACCCCGCTCGGTGACGCCGCGCTCTACGTCGACGACGTCCAGGTCGCGACCTACGCCGGAATGCAGTTGCACCCAGCCACATTCGGTCTGGCCAGCGCCGGGCTGAGCGTGGGCCGCAACGCCGGATCGCCGGTGTCGCGGGCCTACCAGACGCCGTTCCCGTTCACCGGCGGCACCATCGCGCAGGTGAAGATCGATGTCTCCGGCGCCCAATACCCGGACCTGGCACGCGATTTCGCGCGCGCCTTCGCCAGGGACTGACGATGCCGACCCGCACCGCGCTGCCCGTGCTGCTGGCGTGCGCGGCGCTGCTCGCCGCGGCCTGCACCCGCACCGACGACGGTGCGGCCACGGCCGGTTCGGCGCCGCCGGCCACCAGCGCCGCGGCCAGCGCCGAATCCAGCACCGAACCCAGCCAGAGCACCGCAACCTCGACGCCGATACCGGAACCCGGCGTCGTGCCGACCACGGCGCCGGCCGCATCGTGTGAACCGGAGACCTCGCCGTCGGTGACGGTGACCGCGCGGACCGCCGACCCGGCGGCCCCCACCGCCACCGTGGCGGTGCCCACCGGCTGGTCGATGAGCACCGGGCCGGACGGCACCGAGCTGACCGGCCCCGACGGCATCCGGGCCAGCGTCACGATCACCCCCACCGATGCCGACCCGGAGACCGCGTTCCGCGACTACTCCGACGCGCTGACCCGCGACACCGCGCTGAGCACGGTGAGCCTGCTGCCCGGTGAGCTCTGCGCGTTCAGCGGTCAGGAGCTGATGGGCACGCTGTCGCCGTCGGACCGGCCCACCGACCCTGTCGAGTACCGCGCCCGGATCGTGCACATCGAGACGGCGGGGCACCCCTATCTGATCGCCGTGCACGTCGAGGCGCCTTCCGGCGCGCCGGGTTTCGACGCGGCGGCGGTGGCCCTGACCGGGGATTTCGCGATCGGCATACCCTGAAGCGCATGCTCACCGACCTCGTGCACGTCGACGGCGGGTCGTTCCGGATGGGCTCGACGCAGTTCTATCCCGAAGAAGCGCCCGTGCACACCGTCACCGTCGCGCCGTTCGCGATCGAACGCCACCCGGTGACCAACGCCCAGTTCGCCGAGTTCGTCGCCGCCACCGGCTACCGCACGGTCGCCGAGCAGGCGCCCGATCCGGCGCTGTACCCCGGCGCCGCCCCGGCGGACCTGGTGCCCGGTGCACTGGTGTTCCGGCCCAGCAGCGGTCCGGTCGACCTGCGGGACTGGCGGCAGTGGTGGCAGTGGGTCCCCGGCGCGCACTGGCGCCATCCGTCCGGGCCGGACAGCTCGATCGACGACAAGGCCGATCACCCGGTCGTGCAGGTGTGCTTCGCCGACGCCGCGGCGTACGCCCGCTGGGCGGGCCGACGGCTGCCGACCGAGGCCGAGTGGGAGTTCGCCGCCCGCGCGGGCACGACCACCGTCTATCCGTGGGGCGACGACCCCGCTCCCGGCGGGGTGCTGATGGCCAACACCTGGCAGGGCCGGTTCCCGTACCGCAACGACGGTGCGCTGGGCTGGTCGGGGACCTCACCGGTGGGGACGTTCCCGCCGAACGGTTTCGGGCTGGTCGACATGATCGGCAACGTGTGGGAGTGGACGACGACCCGGTTCGCCCGCCACCACGCGCTGTCCGGGGACACCGAGTCCTGCTGTGGCCCGACGAGCCCGGACCCGACGGTCAACCAGGCCCTCAAGGGCGGGTCACATCTGTGCGCACCGGAGTACTGCCACCGATATCGCGCCGCCGCGCGGTCCCCGCAGAGCCAGGACAGCGCGACGACGCACATCGGTTTCCGCTGCGCGGTGTGAGCGCGGCTAGAACACCAGGATCGCGAACACCGTGCTGAGGATCAGCCCGGCCATCACCGGCAGGAAGCACTTGCGGGCCAGGGTCAGGACCGGCACCCGGGCGAAGCCGGCCACCGCGATCAGCGACGACCACGCCACCAGCGTCCCGCCGCCGGACCAGATGTTGCCCATCTGACCGATGGCGGCCAGCGTCGTCGGATCCATGTGCACCGCCGGTCCCAGCGCCCCGGCCAGCGAACCGGTCAGCGGCAGGCCGGAGAAGCCGGAGCCCTCCAGGCCGGCGATCAGGCCGACCAGCAGGATGCCGAACGACGTCACCACCGGGTTCGGCGACAGGTGCGACTGGCCGGCGTTGATCAGGTCGAACAGGATCGCCGGCGCGGTCTGCCCCTCGGGGATGCCGAGGATCGCCGCGGAGAAGTCGCCGTTGCCGATGAAGAAGAACCCCGCGATCGGCAGCACGATGCCCATCGCCTTGAACGCGAACACCAGCCCGTCGACGACGTGTTGCGAGGACGTCTCCAGGAAGTTGCGCCTGTCGTTGGTCGCCGAGGCGACGAACAGGATCAGCGCCGCCAGGCCGCCGACGATCGCCGCGGCGTCACCGCCCTTCAGCGGCGGTACCACGGTGGTGAACTTGCCCAGCAGCAGGTACCCGATGAAACCCAGGTACACCAGCGGGACGAAGACCGCGAACACCTTGGCCGCCAACGTTTTCCGCGGTTCCTCGGCCTCGGTGACCGTGGTGGTGGCGGTCAGCACCATGGTCTCGCCGCCGACCGCGGCCGGGGAGGTGGTGGACACCGGAGCGGTGGGCGACAGCTGCGGCGCGGTGCCGCCCTCGTGCTCACCGTGCGGGTCGGGCTCGCCGTCCTCGCGCGGCTTGCGCTCGGCGCGGTTCTCCCACTCCACCAGCAGCTCCGGCGACGGCGTGCGCCAGGTGCGGCGCTGCATCACGTACGTCACCACCAGGGCCGTCACCCCGACGATCAGCGACATCACCAGCGCCTTGTCGGCCACCGCATCGGCGTCCACACCCGCGGCCTTGGCCGAGATGCCCGGCGCCACCTTGATGATGTAGTCGCTGGACAGCGCCATGCCCTGGCCGGCGATCGCCACCACCATGCCGACCGACAGCGGCGACAGCCCGGCCCGGATCGCCACCGGGATCAGCACCGCACCGACCAGCGGAACCGCGGGGGTGGGCCAGAAGAACAGCGAGATCACGTAGGTGACCACCGCCAGCACGATGAAGCTGCTGGTGCCCGCCCGCATCACCCGCCGGAACGGCGTGACCATCAGCCGGTCGGCGCCCATCTCGCGCAGCGCGCCGAGCATCGCGGTGACCACCGCGATGATCAGGAAGATGTTGAACAGCTCCTTGGCCGCCACCAGGCTGGCGTTGAAGATCGAGGACAGCCCGGTGATGATGCTGGCCGAGAACGCCCAGGCGGTCAGGAACGTGAACGTCACGGCCGGGACGACGATGTTCTTGCGCAGGGCCATCGTGATGAGGATGACGACGATTCCTGTCAGGTAAATCCAGTGCGCGGCGCCGATGTGGGCGTCGGTGATCGTTTCCATGGCCAAGCCCTTCGGGTTACGACTGCTCGTGGGCTGCGCAGTGCGTTGCAGGAATGTTCGGCGCGGAGATGGACCGGGTCAACGACAACTGTGCACAGCCACGACGGCTCCTACCTGTGCAATATGCTCGTCTCTTGTCCGGGGTGTGTCATGGGGTTTCGGTGGGGTAAACGTCGCGCTCGTGCCGGTGTCCCGGGCCGACCGCCGATGACTGGCCCGGTGCTCCGCGCGCTGTGCACAGTGTCCCGCGCCGGCCCGGATCCGTGTGCATGTTGGGCCTGGGGGAGCGTGCAACGGTGGACAGCCGGATGGGACAGTGGACTCGATGACCGAGCTTGATTCCGCCGCAACGCAATCGGCGGGGAGTACCGACGACGGCACGCCGCTGGGCCTGGCGGCGCTGTTGGCGGGGACGTTGCTGGGCACCGTCAGCAACAACATCGTCAACGTCCCGCTCGGCGCCATCCTCGACGATTTCGACGCGCCGCTGGGCAACGGTGTCTTCGTCGCCGTCGGTTTCCTGGTGTGCTTCGCCGCGGCGCTGCCGCTGGCCGGCTGGCTGGGCGACCGGTTCGGCAGGCGACGGGTGTACTGCGTGTCGCTGGTCGCCACCGCGGTGTGCGCGGTCGGTGCCGCCACCGCCCCGTCGCTGCCGGTGCTGGTGGCCTGGCGGTCGGTGGGTGGCATTGCGGTGGCGGCACTTTCACCACCGGTGATGGGCTTGATCACCTGGATGTTCAGCGGCCAGCGCCGCGGCAGGGCGCTGGGCGCGTGGGCGTCGGTCAACGGGGTGGGCCAGGCCATCGGGCCGACGGTCGGCGGCGTGCTGGCCGGGACGTGGGGCTGGCGGTGGATCTTCGTGCCGCTGGTGCCGGTGGCGCTGGCCGGGCTGATCGGCACGCTGCGGCACGTGCCGCGCTATCCGGGCGCGGCCATCCCGTTCGACCTGCCCGGCGCGGTGTCGCTGACGGTCGGCTCGGCCCTGCTGATGGGCGGGGTGGCGATCCTGCCGCAGCCCGACCTGCCGTGGTGGGTGGCGCTGGCGTGCCTGGCGGTGTCGGCGGCGGTGCTGGGCTGGTTCGTGTGGCACTGCCTGCGGGCCCCGCACCCGTTCGTCGATGTGCGGCTGGCCGCCGAGTCCCGGTTCGCCCGCAGCTGCCTGGCGGCGTTCGCGCAGATGTTCTGCCTGGGCGCCACGCTGCTGGCGGTGCCGCTGTACCTGGTCTCGGGTGCGGTGTCGGTGGCGACGGCCGGGCTGGTGCTGTTCGCGCTGCCGGCGACGATGGCGCTGCTGGCCCCGTTCGTCGGGCGCTGGCTGGACCGGCTGGGTCCGCGCCGGGTGCTGCGCACCGGTCTGGTGCTGTTGATCGCGGCCGAGGGTGCCCTGGTGGCGGCGGTGTGGCGGCCGCAGCCCGTGCTCGGTGTCCTGGTCGGGGTGCTGCTGGCCAGCGGTGTCGGCGTCGCGCTGGTGCAGACCCCGGCGGCCACCGGCGCCACCCGGTCGCCGGCCGGCGCGTCGGGCACCGGCCTCGGGCTGTTCAACCTGGTGCGCTTCGGCGGCGCCGCGGTCGGCGCGGCCTGGGTGGCGGTGGCGCTGGAGTTCTCCGGGTTCCCCACCGTCTTCGGCGTCGCCGCGGCGATGGCCGCGCTCGGGCTGGCGGGTTCGTTCGTCGGCCCGGACCCGGTCTGACCTCAGCGGAAGCTGGTCTCGCGGTCCACGGCGGCATTCACCTCGTCGAGCAGGTCCAGGCGCACCGCCAGCCACGCGGTGAACTGGTTGTCCGGCATCCGGATGTCCATGCCGAGCAACCGCGAGATCCGGTCCAGCTTGGCCAGCATCGTGTTGCGGTGCACGTTGAGGTCGCGTGCGGTGGCGTTGATGTTGCCGCCCGCGGCCAGGTAGGCCGACATCGTGTCGAGCAGGTCCGGCGCCGAGCGCAGCGGGGCGACGACCTCGCGCACCAGCCCGCGGCCCGCGTCGGTGTCGGCCACCCCGGCGAGCACGGTGAAGCTGCGCAGCTCCTGGTAGGAGGTGGCGCCCGTGCGGTGCAGCCGGCGCGCCACCCCGAGCGCGACCCGGGCCTCGCGGTAGGCGTCGCGGACCTCCCCGGCACCGGCGGCGGGCCGGCCGTAGGCCACCGGCGCGGCCTTGCCACGGCGGCGCTCGAGCTCGTCGGCCATCGCCGTCGCATAGTGCGACATCTCGGCAGCCATGTCCTCGGGCCGCTGGCTGCGCAGGGTGCGCACCACCACCAGCACGTCGCCGATCACGGTGACGTAGGAGTGGGTGGCCGGATGCGGGGCCACCCCGGCGGCGTAGCGCGCCAGCCGCACCAGCGTGGCGCCCGAGGTGTCGGCGCGCGAGGCCAGCATGCCGGGGGCGACGAACACGGCGAAGTGCGCGTCGAGCTCGATGTCGTGGTGTTCGGCGCGGGCCCGCATGTCGTGTTCGCTGGCGAAGCTGCCGTGCACCAGGGCCTCGACGAAGTCGCCGCGGGCGCGTTCCTCGGCCTCCTCGACGCTGCGCTGGCGCAGCATCTCCGAGCCGACGATGGCGGTGGCCTGTTCGGTGAGCACCCGGTGGCGGGCCACGTCGTGGCCGCTGGGATCGCAGTCCGGGATCAGCACGACGACCCAGCCCTCGAACGACTTGCCCAGCCGGATCGCGCTGGCGACACAGGTCCACACGGTGGCGTTGGGGCCGCTGACCCGCGCGCACCGGGTGTCGTGCCCGCCGGCCCGGGGCCGGTCGGCGGCGGTCAGGTCGGTGGCCAGCAGTACGCCCACCGATTCGGCCAGCGGCGGCACCGCGTCGGTGCCCAGGCCGTGGTAGGCCACCACCGCGCCGCGGGCGTCCAGCGCCATCGCCGGGTTGCGGGCCAGGTTGGAGACCTCCCGCATCAGCGTCTGCAGGCCCGCGCCGCGGTGGAACAGCCCGGCCAGGGACCCGTGCACGTGCGTCGAGTACCGCATGACGTGCACTTCCTGGCTCAGTGCGCGTTCGGCCAGCAGCCGGTTCAGCGCGGCGAAGCCGACCGGCAGGCCCAGCTCGACCACCACCAGCCCGGCGGGCAGCCCGGCGCGCAGCACGTCGGTGGGCACCACGCCGTCGACCACCAGCGTGGTGGCGCCGCGGGCGGCCAGCGCGGTCAGCGTCGAGCCGTTGCCGACCAGCGCTTCGGGCCGCGCGTACACCGCTACCGCATCGAGGGGGTCCGGCCCGGACATCACCTCACCCAGCGGCAGCACCCAGGTCAGCTCGCGGTCCAGCAGCTCCTCGCCGGCGACCACCCTGGCCTGCGTCATCAGCGCCTCGTCCAGCAGCCCGCGCACCGTCATCCGGTCGGTGTGGGCCTCGCGATGGATCATCGGGTCGTCCTGCCTGCCGTGGTGGTCTTCTCGGAATACCGGATCCCGTGCACGGACACCATGTGCACGTTAACCGTGCAGGCCCCAATCTAGCGGTCACTTTGACCATCCCGCCTGCCGAGCGCTGACGGTAGACATGGCCTCGTCAGCTTCGCGATGTGCGCGAGCCTCGCGAGTCGTTCGGCGCCGCGAGTCGTTCGGAACCGCTGCCATCACGACCCCTTCCAGGAGGAGCCACCATGCACCAGATCTACCGGATCACCCTCGACGACGCCCTGCCGCTGCTGGCCGCCGGGCGGGCCAAGGCCGAGGAGATCGGGGTCAAGCAGACCCTGTGCATCTGCGACGACGGCGGCAATGTCCTTGCCCTGCACCGACTTCCGGGTGCCCGTCTGACCGGAGTGGACATCTCCATCGCCAAGGCGTTCACCGCGGCGGGCCACGAACGCGCCACCCACCTGTTCAACGAGCCCCCCAACGGGCCCGCGCTGCCCGGCAACGAGGCGTTCGGCATCAGCCACATGCTGCCGGGCAAGTTCGCGATCTTCGTCGGCGGCTTCCCGCTGGTCTACCAGGGCCAGATCGTCGGCGGCGTCGGGATCAGCGGCGGCAACGGCGAGCAGGACAAGGCGGTCGGCGCGGCGATCCTGGCCGAATTCGAGGCACTGACCACCGCGGCGGCCCGCTGACCGCTGTGCAGGATGTCCCGGCCGGGTGTCACATCCAGGTGACTTTGACCGTCGTACCAACCGGGTGGCCTCACTAATCTCCTTGATGCACAGGCATATTCATTTCCCGAAAGGACCACAACCATGACCGAGCTGCTCGGACGTGACGAGTTCCGCGCCGCGCTGGAGAACGCGATCAAGGGCCGGGAGGCCAAGAACGCGTCGTTCTCCAAGGCCTGGGCCGAGGGCACGCTGACCCGTGACCACTTCGCCCGCTGGGCCGAGAACCATTACCACTACGTCGGCCCGTTCGCCGACTACCTGGCCAACATCTACGCCAACACCCCCGATCAGTTCACCGGCGCAAAGGATTTCACGCTCCAGAACATGTACGAGGAGGAGCTCGCCGACATCCGCCACACCGATCTGCTGATCAAGTTCGGTGAGGCCTGCGGCACCACCCGGGAACGCATCGAGGACCCCGACAACATGAACGCGATCACCCGCGGCCTGCAGTCGTGGTGCTACGCGGTCTCGGCGCGGGAGCACTTCGTGGTGGCCACCGCCGCGCTGGTAGTGGGGCTGGAGTCGCAGGTGCCCAGCATCTACACCAAGCAGATCGTGCCCCTGCGTGAGGTGTACAAGTTCACCGAGGACGAGATCGAGTTCTTCGACCTGCACATCACCTCCGATGTGGTGCACGGCGAGCGCGGCTACCAGATCGTGCTCGACCACGCCGACACGCCGGCGCTGCAGCAGCGCTGCCTGCAGATGGTGCGGTGGGGTGCCGAGATGCGCTTCGCGTACACCAAGGGCCTCTACGACACCTACGTCGCGCCCGACCTGCAGGCCGCAGGCGTCTGAGCAGAGGAGAGGAGTCGACCATGACCGCCGACTGGATCGCGGTGGGGACGCTGGCCGAACTGACCCGGCGCCGCAAGCTGCGCGTCGAGGTGGACGGGCGGGCGATCGCGCTGTTCCACGCCGGCGGTCAGGTCTACGCCTTCGACGACGTGTGCGTGCACCAGGACAGGTCGCTGGCCAAGGGAACGCTGTTGCACGGCAAGGTGATCTGCCCCGGCCACCAGTGGCAGTTCGACCTGGAGACCGGGTACGAGGAACAGCAGGACCGCTGCCAGCCGACCTATCGGGTGCGCGTCGAGGACGACACCGTCTACGTCAGCGCGGCGCCGCGGGTCGCGGTGCCCGCCGCCGTCGGGGAGGAATCGCTGTGAGCCCGACCTTCGTCACCGTCGGCGCCGGTCAGACCGCCGCCGTCGCGGCACGCACGTTGCGCCGCAGGGGGTTCGACGGCCGGATCGTGCTGATCGGCGACGAGGCCCACCGGCCCTACCAGCGGCCCGGCCTGTCCAAGGAATTCCTCGCCGGCACCGAACCCGCCGCCGCGCTGGCCATCCTGCGCGACGACTGGATCGCCGACAACGACATCGAGATCCGCACCGGCACCGTCGTGCACCGGGTCGACCCGGCCACCAGGACCGTGGAGCTGGGCGACGGCACCGCGCTGGCGGCCGACGCGGTGCTGTTCGCCACCGGCGGGCGCCCGCGCATGCTCGACGTCCCCGGTCCCCGCCCCGAGCTGGTGCACTACGTGCGCACCCTCGACGATGCGCAGCGGCTGCGTTCGGTGTTGACGCCGGGCGCCCGCCTCGCCGTGGTCGGCGCCGGCTTCATCGGGCTGGAGATCGCCGCCACCGCAACGACTCTCGGGGTTGACGTGACCGTCGTCGAGGCGGCCCCGGTGCCGCTGGCCGGTGTGCTCGGCGCCGAGATGGGTGAACAGTGTGCCCGCCTGCACCGCGACCGCGGGGTGCGGCTGCACACCGGCGTCCCGGTCGCCGCGGTGCGCACCACCAACACCGGTGTGGTGGTCGAAACCTCGAGCGGGACAACGGTGGAAGCCGACGCAGTGATGGTCGGCATCGGGATCGTGCCCGAGGTCACCGCCGCCCGGGCCTCCGGCCTGGCCGTCGACGACGGCATCGTGGTCGACGCCGCCGGGCAGACCAGTGTGCCCGGCGTCTTCGCCGCCGGCGACGTCGCGCGCCGGTTCTCCACCCGGGCCGGGCGGCACGTGCGGATGGAGCACTTCGACAACGCCAACAAGCAGGGCGCCGCGGTCGCCAACGCGATGATCGGCCGCGACGCCGTCTCCGACGAGGCCGGCTGGTTCTGGTCGGACCAGTACGAGCACAACCTGCAGCTGGTGGGCGTCGCGGCGGCCCGGCACGTGATCCGCGGATCGGTCGCCGACCGCGAGTTCGCTGCGTTCTACCTCGACGGCGACGTCGTCACCGGAGCCTTCGCCGTCGACCGCGGCGACGACGTGATGGTGGCGCGCGAACTGCTGGGCCGGGCGGTCGATCCCGCGGTGCTGGCCGACGAGGACACCGACCTGTGGGACCTGGTCGGCGACGAACTGGCCGGCCTCGACGAGGAGGTGGCACGCTGATGCACCAGGGCGCCAACATCATCGACGGGAACCGGGTGCCCGCCGCGTCGGGCCGCACCTTCACCCGGCACAACCCGGCCGATCCCGCCGACGTCGTCGGGGTGTTCCCCGACTCGGACGCCGCCGACGTCGCCGCCGCGGTCGACGCGCTGGAGAAGGCCGCCCCCGAATGGGCGGCCACCGCCCCGGAACGCCGCGCACAGATCCTGGAATCGGCTGCCGCGCAATTGGAGAGCCGCGCCGAGACGCTGATCGGCGAACTGGTCCGCGAAGAGGGCAAGACCCGCGCCGAAGCGGCGATGGAGGTCGGCCGCACCCCGGCCAACCTGCGGTTCTACGCCGGTGAGGCGCTGCGTGCCACCGGCGCGACGTACCCGGGTGCCGGGCCCGCGACGGTCTACACCGTGCGTGAACCCGTCGGTATCGTGGGGGCCATCACCCCGTGGAACTTTCCGCTGAACATCCCGTCCCGCAAGCTCGGCCCGGCGCTCGCGGCGGGCAACGCGGTGCTGTTCAAGCCCTCCGAGGTGACCCCGCTGCTGGGCCAGCGGCTCGCCGAGGCGCTGTGGGACGCCGGCCTGCCGCCCGGTGCGCTGGCGCTGGTGCAGGGCGGCGCCGCCGCGGGTGCCGCGGTGGCCACCGACCCCCGGGTCGGTGCGGTGACGTTCACCGGGTCCACCGCCGTCGGCCGGTGGATCCACGGCCAGGTCGGCCCCGAGCGCCGCGCCCAGCTCGAGATGGGCGGCAAGAACCCCGTCGTGGTCGCCGCGGACGCGGACCTGGACAAGGCGGCGGCGCTGATCGTCAAGGGCGCCTTCGGGTTGTCCGGGCAGGCCTGCACCGGCACCAGCCGGGTCATCGCGGTCGGCGAGGTGCACGACGACCTGCTGGCCCGGGTGGTGGCCCGCACCGAGGCGCTGACGGTGGGCCCCGGCGAGCAGCCCGGTGTCGACCTCGGCCCGTTGGCCAGCGCCGCGCAGCGCGACAAGTTCCTCGACTACGTCCGCATCGGCCTCGACGAGGGTGCGGTGCTGCACACCGGCGGCACCGCGGTCGGCGATGCCGGCTACTTCGTGCGCCCGGCCGTGTTCTCCGGCACCCACCCCGGGATGCGCATCGCCACCGAGGAGGTGTTCGGGCCGCTGGTCGCGTTCGCGCGCGCCGGCTCGCTGGGCGAGGCGATCGAGATCGCCAACGCCACCGACTACGGTCTGGCCGCCGCCATCGTGACCGAGAACCTGGGCACCGCGGCACGGTTCGTGCGCGAGTCGCGCAGCGGGCTGGTCAAGGTCAACCAGCCCACCACCGGGATGGCGATGAACGCGCCGTTCGGCGGTTACAAGGCCTCCAGCACCCAGACGTTCAAGGAGCAGGCCGGTCCCAACATGATGGACTTCTACCTGCTCGAGAAAACTGTGTACCTCACCCCTTGAGAACCCCCCCGACCCCCTGGAAAGCAGGAACTGACAATGGAATTCAAACGTGTGGCGCGGTCGGGGCAGGTGCCCGAGGGAATCGTGCGGCGGTTCTACGCCGACGACTACGAGTTCGCGGTGGCGCGCCTGGACGGCGTCGCGTACGCCTGCTCGAACTACTGCACCCACCTGGACTGCCTGCTGTCGTCGGGCAAGCTCGTCGATGACGGCATCGGATGTTCCTGCCATGGAAGCGCTTTCGACCTCAAGACCGGTGAGCCGATCTGCCCGCCGGCCACCGAGCCGATCAAGACCTACCCGGTGAAGGAGCGTGACGGCGAGATCTTCGTCGGCGTCGCCGCCGACGACGTCCCGGAGGGCCCGCGCCGGCGGGCCCGGCGCGGCGCGTGAGCGCCGCGCCGGTGCGTCCGGCCGCGCTGTCCGGCGGCGGCATGGTCAGCTCCAGCCACCCGTCGGCCAGCGCCGCGGGCGCCCGGGTGCTCGCCGACGGCGGCAACGCGCTGGACGCCACCCTGGCGATGGCCGCCGTCACCTGGCTGACGCTGCCGGGGCAGTGCGGGATCGGCGGCGACGCGTTCGCGATCGTGCGGGAACCCGACGGCCGGGTGTGGACCGTCGGCGGCTCGGGCTTCGGTCCCGACGGCGGCACGGCCGAGTTCTACCGCGCCAACGGGCTGGCCGCGATCCCGCTGAGCGGCCCGCTGGCCGTCGCGGTGCCCGGAGCGCCCGCCGCGCTGGCCGCGCTGCACCGGGCCGGAGCCACCCGCACCCTGGCCGAGCTGTGGCGCCCGGCTGCCCGGATGGCCGAGACCGGCATCCCGTGCTCGGCCAAGACCGTCGCCGACGTACAGGCCGAACTGGCTGCGCTGCAGAAGGATCCGGCCACCGCGGCGGTCTTCGCTCCCGGTGGGGCGGTGCCGCGGGTCGGGGAACGGCTGCCCCAACCCGACCTGGCCCGCACCATCCGCACCCTGGCCGCCGACCCCGCCGCGTTCTACCGCGGTGAACTTGCCGAGCGCGCGGTCGCAGCGCTGCAGACCGGCGGCGCCCCGTTCTCCGGCGACGAGTGGGCCGCGGGCGCCGACGCCGCCCCGCAACCGGCGCTGACCGCCCGCTACGCCGGTGCGACCATCCACCAGACCCCGCTGCCGACCCCCGGCTGGATGGTGCTGCAGCAGGCCGCGCTGTGCGACGGCGCCCTCAGCGCGCACCCGTGGCTGTCGGCGGCCGCGATCGACCGGCTGGCCGCGGCGGCCCGGCTGTCGTTCCAGGACCGGCTCGCGCTGTGCGGCAGCGACAACGACGGCGCCGCCGCCGTGCTGGCGCCCGACCGGCTGCGCGGCCAGCGCGACGCGCTGGACTCCGGTGCGCCGACCCGCTCGCCGCTGCGCATCGCCGCCGGCGACACCACCTCCACCGTGGCCGTCGACGCCGAGGGCCGCGCGGTCGGCTTCATCCATTCGCTCGCGCTGACGTTCGGTGCGCACTTCACCGTGCCGGGCACCGGCGTCGTGCTCAACAACCGGTTGGGCCGCGGCGGCTACCTGATCGACGGCCACCCCAACCAGGTGGCGCCGCGCCGCAAACCGCTGCACACGCTGAACTCCTGGGTGGTCACCGACGACCACGGCGAGCTGCTGCACCTCGGCAACACCCCCGGCGGGGACGGTCAGGTGCAGTGGAACATGCAGCTGATCAGCCACCTGCTCGACCACGGCCGCGACCCCGCGGAGGCGGTGTCGGCGCCGCGGTTCACGGTGTTCCCCGGCTCCGACGCCGATGTGCTCGGCCAGCCGCCCGAACTGCGGATCGAGGACCGCGTCGGCGCCGACGTCGTCGCCGAGCTGCGCCGCCGCGGCCAGCCGGTGACCGTGCAGCCCGGCTACGCGGCCGGCGGCAGCGCGCAGGTCATCTCCCGCTCCGAGCGGGGCGTGCTCGCCGGCGCCGCCGACCCGCGCCAGGAGGGCGTCGCGATCGGTGTCGACTGAGCCCGTTCCGGCGCCCGTGCCGCAGGGCGATTATGTGGCCGCGGTGTGCCACGGCGGCGTCGTCTACACCGCGGGCATGACCCCGCGCGTCGACGGCCGGCTGACGCTGACCGGGGTGGTCGGTGCCGACGTCACGGTCGAGCAGGCCGCCGACGCGGCGGGCCTGGCCGTCCGCAACGCGCTGGCCGCGGCCCGGCGCAGCGCCGGGGCGCCCTTGGCGCGCTGCCTGAAGATGACGGTCTTCGTGGCGTGCACCCCCGATTTCCACGCGTTGTCGCGGGTCGCGGACGGGGCATCGGCGGTCATCAGGGCCGAATTCGGGGCTGAGTTCGGGGCCGAACGGGGCCAGGCCGCGCTGCCCGCGCGCAGCGCGATCGGAGTGCAGTCGCTACCGTCGGGGGCACCCGTCGAGGTGGAGCTGGTGGTCGCCGTGACCAGCGATTTGGAGCATTCTCCGAGCTCACCTAGTATGTAGGGGTTGCCTAGGGCAGACCTCGGTCCTCTCGAGTCGTTTTCGGGAAGACCCTGCGTGCTCTTTGGGTGACAAAGACCGCGCATGTCAGGGTCGGTAATCCTGCGTGCACACAGTAACCAGGTCGAGGAGATCGAGTGATTCAGCAGGAATCGCGGCTCAAGGTCGCCGACAACACGGGCGCCAAGGAGATCTTGTGCATCCGTGTGCTCGGCGGCTCGTCGCGGCGCTACGCGGGCATCGGCGATGTCATCGTGGCCACCGTCAAGGACGCCATCCCCGGCGGCAACGTCAAGCGTGGCGACGTCGTCAAGGCCGTCGTGGTGCGCACCGTCAAGGAGCGCCGCCGCGCCGACGGCAGCTACATCAAGTTCGACGAGAACGCGGCCGTCATCATCAAGGCCGACAACGATCCGCGTGGCACCCGCATCTTCGGGCCCGTCGGCCGCGAGCTGCGTGAGAAGAAGTTCATGAAGATCGTCTCGCTCGCCCCGGAGGTGTTGTGATGAAGGTCCGCAAGGGCGACACGGTGCTCGTCATCTCGGGCAAGGACAAGGGCGCCAAGGGCAAGGTCCTTGTGGCCTACCCGGAGCGCAACAAGATCCTGGTCGAGGGCGTCAACCGGATCAAGAAACACACCCCCGAATCCCGCACCGAGCGCGGTGCCTCGTCGGGCGGCATCGTCACGCAGGAGGCGCCGATCGCGGTGTCCAACGTGATGCTGCTCGATTCCGACGGCAAGCCCACCCGCGTCGGCTACCGCATCGACGACGAGACCGGCAAGAAGGTCCGCATCGCCAAGACCAACGGCAAGGACATCTGATGACCACCGATACCCATCCCGGCGCTTCGCTTGCCCAGGAAGAAAAGACCCTGCCGCGCCTCAAGCAGCGCTACCGCGAGGAGATCCGCGAGGCCCTGCAGAAGGAATTCGGCTACGGCAACGTCATGCAGATCCCCGGTGTGGTCAAGGTCGTGGTGAACATGGGCGTCGGCGACGCCGCGCGCGACGCCAAGCTGATCAACGGCGCCGTCAACGACCTGGCGCTGATCACCGGCCAGAAGCCCGAGATCCGCAAGGCCCGCAAGTCCATCGCCCAGTTCAAGCTGCGCGAGGGCATGCCGATCGGCGCCCGCGTCACGCTGCGCGGCGACCGGATGTGGGAGTTCCTGGACCGGCTGATCTCGATCGCACTGCCCCGTATCCGCGACTTCCGCGGCCTGTCGGCCAAGCAGTTCGACGGCACCGGCAACTACACGTTCGGCCTCAACGAACAGTCGATGTTCCACGAGATCGACGTGGACAGCATCGACCGCCCCCGCGGCATGGACATCACCGTCGTCACCTCGGCGACGACCGACGACGAGGGACGTGCGCTGCTGCGGGCGCTCGGCTTCCCGTTCAAGGAGAACTGAGCAGATGGCAAAGAAGGCGCTGATCAACAAGGCCAACAAGAAGCCCAAGTTCAAGGTGCGCGGCTACACCCGCTGCAACCGCTGCGGGCGCCCGCACGCGGTGTACCGCAAGTTCGGCCTGTGCCGCATCTGCCTCCGCGAGATGGCACACGCCGGCGAACTGCCCGGTGTGCAGAAGTCCAGCTGGTAAACCAGCCGATCCCACGACCACTTACTTCCAACAGGTTGCGGTAGGCCGCCCCGCAAGGACCGGGACGGAACCGCCGCGAGAAAGGTGAACCGGCTGTCATGACCATGACGGACCCGATCGCAGACTTCTTGACGCGTCTGCGCAACGCCAATTCGGCGTACCACGACGAGGTGACGCTGCCTCACAGCAAGATCAAGGCCAACATCGCCGAGATCCTCAAGCGCGAGGGCTACATCTCCGACTACCGCACCGAGGACGCCCGCGTCGGCAAGTCGCTGGTGGTGCAGCTCAAGTACGGCCCGAGCCGGGAGCGCAGCATCGCCGGCCTACGCCGGGTGAGCAAGCCCGGTCTGCGGGTGTACGCCAAGTCCACCAACCTGCCGCGCGTGCTCGGCGGGCTGGGTGTGGCCATCATTTCCACGTCGTCCGGTTTGAAGACCGACCGCCAGGCCGCCCGCGAGGGCGTCGGCGGCGAGGTCCTCGCGTACGTGTGGTGAGGGGTAGATAGACATGTCGCGTATTGGAAAGCAGCCGGTCCCGGTTCCCGCCGGGGTCGATGTGACGATCGACGGCCAGACCGTGGCCGTGAAGGGCCCGAAGGGCACGCTGTCGCTCGATGTCGCCGAGCCCATCGCGGTGAGCCGGGACGACGACGGCGCCATCCTGGTCACCCGCCCCAACGACGAGCGCCGCAGCCGGTCGCTGCACGGGCTGTCGCGCACGCTGATCGCCAACCTGGTGACCGGGGTGACCGAGGGGTACACCACCAAGATGGAGATCTTCGGCGTCGGCTACCGCGTCGTCGCCAAGGGCAACAACCTGGAGTTCGCCCTGGGTTACAGCCACCCGGTGCTCATCACCGCGCCGGAGGGTGTCACGTTCGCGGTGGAGACCCCGACGAAGTTCTCGATCTCCGGGATCGACAAGCAGAAGGTCGGCCAGATCGCTGCCAACATCCGTCGCCTGCGGAAGAGCGACCCCTACAAGGGCAAGGGCATCCGCTACGAGGGTGAGCAGATCCGCCGCAAGGTCGGAAAGACAGGTAAGTAGCAATGGCACAGGCAACCGAAAACAAGCGTAAGCCGGTCGGGCAGAACATCTCCCAGACCCGGCGCACCGCTCGGCTGCGGCGCCACGCCCGGCTGCGCAAGAAGGTCGAAGGCACCGCCGAGCGGCCCCGCCTCGTGGTGAACCGCTCCTCGCGGCACATCCACGTGCAGTTGGTCAACGACCTCGAAGGTGTCACGGTGGCCGCGGCCTCCTCGATCGAGCCCGACGTGCGGGCCCTCGACGGGGACAAGAAGGCCCACAGCACCCGGGTCGGTCAGCTGATCGCCGAGCGCGCCAAGGCGGCCGGTATCGACGAGGTCGTGTTCGACCGTGGTGGTTACACCTACGGTGGACGGATCGCGGCGCTGGCCGATGCGGCACGCGAAGGCGGGCTGAAATTCTGATGACTGGTAACGAGAGGACTGCATGATGGCCGAACAGGCTGGCGCCGGTTCGGCGCAGGACAACCGCGGCGAGCGCCGCGGCCGCCGGGACGACCGGGGTGGCCGCGGGGGCCGCGACGATCGCGAGAAGAGCAACTACCTCGAGCGCGTCGTCGCGATCAACCGCGTCTCGAAGGTGGTCAAGGGTGGCCGCCGGTTCAGCTTCACCGCGCTGGTGATCGTCGGCGACGGCAATGGCATGGTCGGGGTCGGCTACGGCAAGGCCAAGGAAGTGCCGGCCGCCATCGCCAAGGGTGTCGAGGAAGCGCGCAAGGGCTTCTTCCGGGTTCCGCTCATCGGCGGCACCATCACCCACCCCGTCCAGGGTGAGGCCGCCGCCGGTGTCGTGATGCTGCGCCCGGCCAGCCCCGGTACCGGTGTGATCGCCGGCGGTGCGGCCCGTGCGGTGCTGGAATGCGCCGGCGTGCACGACATCCTGGCCAAGTCGCTGGGCAGCGACAACGCGATCAACGTGGTGCACGCCACCGTTGCCGCGCTGAAGCTGTTGCAGCGTCCCGAAGAGGTCGCGGCCCGCCGCGGCCTGCCGATCGAAGACGTAGCGCCCGCTGGGATGCTCAAGGCCCGCCGTGAGGCCGAGGCCCTGGCGGCCAGCGCGGCGCGTGAGGGAACGGCATAACGACCATGGCAGAACTCAAGATCACCCAGGTGCGCAGCACCATCGGGGCCCGGTGGAAGCAGCGGGAGACGCTGCGCACGCTCGGGCTGCGCAAGATCCGCCAGTCCGTGGTCCGTGAGGACAACGCACAGACGCGCGGGCTCATCAAGACCGTGCATCACCTCGTAGAGGTTGAGGA
This sequence comes from Mycolicibacterium sp., assembly GCA_050250295.1. Classification (GTDB taxonomy): domain Bacteria; phylum Actinomycetota; class Actinomycetes; order Mycobacteriales; family Mycobacteriaceae; genus Mycobacterium. The sequence continues at coordinate 52,582 of JBFWOX010000019.1, read as the reverse complement.
GGTATAGGGACGATGAGCGTGATCAAGCTTCACGATCTCAAGCCCGCCCCGGGCGAGAAGAAGGCCAAGACCCGCGTGGGTCGCGGTGAGGGCTCCAAGGGCAAGACCGCCGGCCGCGGCACCAAGGGCACCAAGGCACGCAAGAACGTGCCGGTGATGTTCGAGGGCGGCCAGATGCCGATCCACATGCGGCTGCCCAAGCTCAAGGGCTTCCGCAACCGGTTCCGCACCGAGTACGCGCCGGTCAACGTCGGCGATATCAACAAGGCCTTCCCCGAGGGCGGCACCGTCGGTGTCGACGACCTCGTGGCCAAGGGCCTGGTGCGCAAGAACGTGCCTGTCAAGGTGCTCGGCGACGGCAAGCTGACCGCCAAGGTCGACGTGACCGCGCACAAGTTCAGCGGCAGCGCCCGCGAGGCCATCACCGCCGCCGGCGGCTCGGCCACCGAGCTCTGAGCTCGACGCGCGAACAAGAGCCCCTGCCGCTACGGTGGGGGCTCTTGCGTTCTGCACGTAACGCCGCCGACGCTGATCACGATCAACAGACTGCGTACGTTCGATTCCCCGAGGAGCACCGCATGAGCCGCCACCGTCGAACCATCGCCGCTGCGATGGCCGCCGCCGGTCTTGCCCTGTTCACCGGCGCCGCCACCGCCCAGGCGCAGTCCCAGGACGAGCAGTTCACCAACGCGGTGACGTCCATGGGCATTCCGCTGGGCGCCAGCGACGACGCACCGACGGTCGGCAAGCGGATCTGCGAGATGCTCACCGCCGGGCTGACCGGCAACCCCAATCCGGTCCCGGTGGTGCGCGGCGTGGTCAACACGCTGACCGGCAACGGGCTCAGCCGTGACCAGGCCGTCGGCCTGACGCGGTTGTCGGCGGCCGTCTACTGCCCGCAGTACTCCCGCTTCACCGGGCGCTGACCGCCGGGGCGCCGACATCGCGTCGGTAGGCTCGGCGCCATGGTTTCTGTGCTGTCCGGGGTTCCCGGCTTCGACGACGTGCGCGCGCTGGCCCGCAAGATCGACACCGCCCGCCACCAGGGTGTGCCCGACGGGTGCATCCTCGAGCTGGATCTGCAGCACGCCCCGCCGGAGTCGGCCGGTTTCGATCCGATGGCGGTGCTGTCCGGGGTCATCGGTGCCGGCAAGCCGCTGCTGCTGCGCGAGGCCGTCGCCGCGATCCACCGCGCCGCCGAGGACCCGCGGGTGGCGGGCCTGATCGCCCGCGTGCAGATCGACGCCGCGCCACCGGGACCCGTGCAGGAACTGCGCGAGGCGATCGCCGCGTTCACCGCAGTCAAACCGTCGCTGGCATGGGCCGAGACCTACCCCGGCACGCTGTCCTACTACCTGGCCTCCGCGTTCGGCGAGGTGTGGATGCAGCCGTCGGGAACGGTCGCGCTCGTCGGGTTCGCCACCAGCGCGCTGTTCCTGCGCGACGCGCTGGACAAGCTCGGGGTGCAGGCCCAGTTCGTCGCCCGCGACGAATACAAGTCCGCGGCAAACCTATTCACCCAGGACAGCTACACCGAGGCGCACCGCGAGGCCGACACCGCGCTGGTGAACAGCCTGCGCGCGCAGGTGTGGGAGGCGGTGGCCGCCTCCCGGCACCTCGACGTCGCGGCGTTGGACGCGCTCGCCGACCGGGCGCCGCTGCTGCGCGACGACGCGGTCACCGCAGGATTGGTCGACCGGATCGGGTTCCGGGACGAGGCCTACGCCCGAATCGCCGAAAAGGCGGGCGCCGAGGGCATCTCACCGGAGTCCGGGGACGCCGACGGTGAGGACGCCCCGCCGCGGCTGTACCTGGCGCGCTACGCGCGCACCAAGAAGCCCAGCCTGCCGGCGGTCAAGAGCGACCCGAAGATCGCGGTGGTCACCGTCGCCGGCCCGATCGTCAACGGCCGCGGCGGGCGGCAGCTGTCGCCGATGGGCAACACCAGCGCCGGTGGCGACACCATCGCTGCGGCGCTGCGCCAGGCCGCTGCCGACGACGACGTCGCCGCGATCGTATTGCGCGTCGACAGCCCGGGCGGTTCGGTCACCGCGTCGGAGACCATCTGGCGGGAGGTGGTGCGCATCCGCGACCGCGGCAAGCCCGTCGTCGCGTCGATGGGTGCGGTCGCCGCGTCCGGCGGCTACTACGTGTCGATGGCCGCCGACGCGATCGTCGCCAACCCGGGCACCCTCACGGGCTCGATCGGGGTGGTGACGGGCAAGCTGGTGGCCCGCGGGCTCAAGGAGCGGCTGGGCGTGGGCTCCGACACCGTGCGCACCAACGCCAACGCCGACGCCTGGTCGATCGACACGCCGTTCACCGCCGAGCAGCAGGCGCACGTCGAGGCCGAGGCCGACCTGTTCTACACCGACTTCCTGCAGCGGGTGGCCGACGGCCGCAACCTGAGCGTCGACGCGGTGCGGGAGGTGGCCCGCGGGCGGGTGTGGACGGGCGCCGACGCGCTGGCACGCGGCCTGGTGGACGAGCTCGGTGGGCTGCGCACGGCGATCCGGCGGGCCAAGGTGCTCGCGGGCCTCGACGTCGACGACAAGGTCGGCATCGAAAGCCTGCCGGGCTCGTCGCTGCGGGACGTGCTGCGCCCGAAACCGTCGTCGCAGCCGGCCGCCGCGCTCTCGGATGCGTTGGCGGGGTTGGCATTCCGCTCGGCAGTCGACGTCGTGGACCGCACCCAGCGCTCGCTGGCCGGCGTCAACGTGCTGTGGCTGGGGAATTCGGTCACCTGACCCGCCGCCGCCGGGCCTCGGCCATCGGGCGCCTGATGATCCATTCCTGCACTGTGCGTCCGGTGCGGCGGCGCACCACGGTGGTCAGATGCTCCGGAGGCACTGCCGTTCGACGACGGCGTTTTCGACCGGGTGCTACGCCCGCGCGGCGCTGACGTAGGTGATCTCGCCGCCGAGCGGGTCCTGGCTGGCATCGTCGGCGGGCAGGGTGCGGCCGAAGCGGGTGAACAGCTCGTCGCGTGACGTCGCGCTGACCTGCCACCCCAGAGCGCCGAGGTAGTCCACCACGTGGCTGCGCTCACCGGCGTAGACCAGGGTGGACATGTCCAGGTCGAGGCCGTGCTGCCGCAGCGGTTGCGCCAGCGTGCGGGCCTTCTCGGTGTCGAAGTCCACGATGCCGGGCACGTATTCGGTGCCGACCGCCGACCCCGGCGCCGACAGCGCGGTGATCCGGTCGAACAGCAGATCCTGGGCCTCGGCGGGTAGGTAGATCAACAGCCCTTCGGCCAGCCACGCGGTGGCCGCCGACGGGTCGAAACCGGCGTCGCGCAATGCCTTCGGCCAGTCCTGCCGCAGATCGACGGCGACCGTGCGGCGGGTGGCGGTGGGCTGCGCACCGAGCCCGGCCAGGGTCTGGGTCTTGAAGTCGATGACGCTCGGCTGGTCGAGTTCGTAGACCACCGTGCCGGCCGGCCAGGCCAGCCGATAGGCGCGGGCGTCCAGACCCGAGGCCAGGATCACCACCTGACGGACACCCCCGGCGGTCGCGGCCAGCAGCGCGTCGTCGAAGAACCGGGTCCGCACCGCCATCCCGTCGACCATCGCCTGCACCCGCTCGGGGGAGGTGTCGGGGAACTGCGACACGTCGAGCTGCCCGTCGAGCATCGCGGTGAAGAAGTCCACGCCGACCGCCCGCACCAGCGGATCGGCGAACGGATCCTCGATCAGCGGATCGGGATCGGCGGTCGCCAGCGCCCGCCCGGCGGCGACCAGGGTCGCGGTGGCCCCGACGCTGGAGGCCAGGTCCCAGGTGTCGTCGTCTGCCCGCGCCATCGTCACCCCAACCGTGCGCTGAGGTAGCCGGAGTCGCCGATCATCGCCATCAGCTCATTCTGCGGTGGCGCGAAACCGTTGGCCAGGTACGCCTCGGCCGTCGACAGCAAGCGCACCTGCCAGCCCAGGGCCTGCAGGTGCTCGGCCGCCGGGGTGCGCGGTCCGGTGTAGAACAGGGCCTCCAGGTCGATGTCGCTGCCGTGGCGGCGCGCCCGCTCGGTCATCGCCCTGGCCCACTCGCCGGTGAGCGCCTTGGCGTCCATGTGCTCGGTGGCCAGCCGGCTGCCGGGGGCACTCAGCGAGGTGACGCCCGCCAGCAGCCGGTCCTGCGCCTCCGGCGGCAGATAGACCAGCAGCCCCTCGGCGATCCACGCCGTCGGCGCGGCGGGGTCGAACCCGGCGCCGCGCAGTGCGGGGGCCCAGTCGTCGCGCAGGTCGACGCCGACGGTGCGGCGCTCGGCCGACGGCGCGGCCCCGTTCTCGGCCAGCACCCGGGTCTTGAACTCGATGACGCTCGGCTGGTCGATCTCGTAGACGACGGTGCCGGCCGGCCAGGGCAGCCGGTAGACGCGGGTGTCCAGCCCGGAGGCCAGGATCACCGCCTGGGTGACGCCGTCGGCGGTGGCGTCGGTGAGGAAGTCGTCGAAGAAGCGGGTGCGCACCGCGATCTGTTCGCGCATCAGCTGCGCCCCGAACAGCGGATCGGAGTCGAAGTCGATCTCACCGTGGGCGACCTTGACGAAGTGCGGCAGGCCGACGGCCTCGACGAGGACGACGGCGTACGGGTCGGCGATCAGCGGATCGGGTCCGCGGCTGGCGAACGCGCGCGTCGACGCCACCGACGTCGCGGTGGCCCCGACGCTGGAGGCCAGGTCCCAGGTGTCGCCGTCACTGCGGGTCACCGCCGGCTCACCTCTTCACCGCGGTGATGTAGCTGACCTCGCCGAAGGCCTCGTCGGCGGCCAGCGGTGCCAGCCCGTAGCGGGTCAGCAGCGCGCCTGCCCCGACCGTGTCGGCGTCCCAGCCCCGGCCGCGCAGGTAACCGGCCACCTCGGCGCGTTCGCCGAGGAACACCAGCTCGGCGAAGTCCACCTCGAACCCGTGGCTGCGCCAGCGCTCCAGCGACTCCGCCATGCGCTCGCGCACCTCGTCCTGCTCGGCGTCGACCTGGCTGGGCACCGCTTCGGCGGCCAGCCGGCTGCCGGCCGGGCCGAGGTCGCCGATCAGGTCGAGCAGCCGGTCCTGCGCCTCCGGCGGCAGGTAGCCCAGCAGCCCTTCGGCGATCCACGCCGTCGGCGCGGCCGGGTCGAAGCCGGCGGCGGTCAGCGCGGCCGGCCAGTCGTCGCGCAGGTCGACGCCGACGGTGCGCAGCTCGGTCGCCGGACGGGCGCCCAGGCCGGCCAGCGTCGTCGCCTTGAACGCGATGACGTCGGGCTGGTCGATCTCGAAGAGCACGGTTCCGACCGGCCAGTCCAGCCGGTAACCGCGCGCATCCAGACCGGAGGCCAGGATGACGACCTGCCGGATACCCGCGCCGGTGGCCGCGGCGAGGAAGTCGTCGAAGAAGCGGGTCCGGGCGGCCATCGCGTCGGCGAAGCGGCGCATCCCAACCGGGGAGGTGCCGTCGTCGCCGTCGAGGTCGGCCGGGCTGAGCTCGCCGGTGGCCAGCCGGGTGAAGAAGTCGACGCCGACCGCGCGCACCAGCGGTTCGGCGAACGGGTCGTCGATGACGGGGCCGTCGGCCCGGGACGCGACGGCGCGGGCGGCGGCGACCATCGTCGCGGTGGCCCCCACGCTGGAGGCCAGATCCCACGTGTCGTGGTCGGTTCGTGCCATGGATGTTCCTCAGGAAGCTCTCAGACTAGTTAGGTTATTTAACAAACCTCATCCCGACTGTACGCTCTTCGGATTCGGGCCAACGAAGATGCAACTGTTAGTCTCGTAGACTGTTTGAAAGCGTGACTTGCGCAGGCTCGTGCCTGCTCATGCGGTCGCGCGCACGACTTTAACCACGATGCTGGTCACACCAGCCACATGAGCACGCCTCGATCGTCAGGCCGTGCAGGAGGACAGAGTGCTCTCGGCTTTCATCTCATCTCTGCGGACAGTCGACCTGAGGCGAAAGATCCTGTTCACCCTCGGCATCGTGATCCTGTACCGGGTCGGTGCCTCGCTCCCGTCGCCGGGCGTCAACTACCCGAACGTGCAGCACTGCATCGCGCAGGTCAGCGGCGGTGACTCGGCCCAGATCTACTCGCTGATCAACCTGTTCTCCGGCGGCGCGCTGCTGCAGTTGACGGTGTTCGCGGTCGGCGTCATGCCCTACATCACCGCCAGCATCATCGTGCAGCTGCTGACGGTCGTCATCCCGCGCTTCGAGCAGCTCCGCAAGGAGGGCCAGGCCGGCCAGGCCAAGATGACGCAGTACACCCGCTACCTGGCGATCGCGCTGGCCATCCTGCAGGCCACCAGCATCGTCGCGCTGGCCGCCAACGGCGGCCTGCTGCAGGGCTGCGACCGCGACATCATCGAGGGCCAGGCCGACGGCCTGAACATCTTCACCCTGGTCGTGATCGTGCTGGTGATGACCGCGGGCGCGGCGCTGGTGATGTGGATGGGCGAGCTGGTCACCGAGCGCGGCATCGGCAACGGCATGTCGCTGCTGATCTTCGCCGGCATCGCCGCCCGCATCCCGATCGAGGGCAAGACCATCCTGGACAGCCGCGGCGGCATGGTGTTCACCCTGGTGTGCGTCGCCGCGCTGATCATCATCATCGGCGTGGTGTTCGTCGAGCAGGGCCAGCGCCGCATCCCGGTGCAGTACGCCAAGCGCATGGTGGGCCGCAAGATGTACGGCGGCACCTCGACCTACCTGCCGCTGAAGGTCAACCAGGCCGGTGTCATCCCGGTCATCTTCGCGTCGTCGCTGATCTACATCCCGCACCTGATCACCCAGCTGATCAGCAGCGGCAGCTCCACCCCGAGCACCGGGTGGTGGCAGACCTTCGTCGCGGAGTACCTGACCGACCCCAGTAGCCCGGTCTACATCGCGATCTACTTCGGTCTGATCGTGTTCTTCACCTACTTCTACGTCTCGATCACGTTCAACCCCGACGAACGCGCCGACGAGATGAAGAAGTACGGCGGGTTCATCCCCGGTATCCGCCCCGGCAAGCCGACCGCCGACTACCTGCGGTTCGTGCTGTCCCGGATCACCCTGCCCGGCTCGATCTACCTGGGCATCATCGCGGTGCTGCCGAACCTCTTCCTCGAGATCGGCAACACCGGCGCCGTGCAGAACCTGCCGTTCGGTGGTACAGCAGTGCTGATCATGATCGGCGTCGGCCTGGACACGGTGAAGCAAATCGAAAGCCAGCTGATGCAGCGCAACTATGAAGGGTTCCTCAAGTGAGAATCGTGTTGTTGGGACCGCCGGGGGCGGGCAAGGGAACGCAGGCGCAGAAGCTGGCCGAGAAGCTGGGCATCCCGCAGATCTCCACCGGTGATCTGTTCCGCTTCAACATCAGCAACGGCACCGAGCTGGGTGTGGAGGCCAAGAAGTACCTCGACGCCGGCGACCTGGTCCCGGCCAGCCTGACCAACGCACTGGTCGACGACCGGCTCGACGACGAGGACGCGGCCGCCGGCTTCATCCTCGACGGCTACCCGCGGTCGGTGGAGCAGGCCGAGGCGCTCGACGCGATGCTCGAGAAGCGGAGCCTCTCCCTGGACGCGGTGCTGGAGTTCCGGGTGCCCGAGGAGGAGCTGGTGGCCCGGCTCAAGGGCCGCGGCCGCGCCGACGACACCGAGGACGTCATCCGGAATCGGTTCAAGGTGTACCGCGACGAGACCGCGCCGCTGCTGGACTACTACAAGGACACCCTGGTGACCGTCGACGCCGTCGGCGAGCTGGACGAGGTGTTCGCCAGGGCGCTCAAGGCGCTCGGGCGCTGACGTCCCCATGGTGTCCCTACCGGGCCTGCGCAGCCGCAAGGCGGTCCCGCAGCGCAGCGCCGGTGAACTCGACGCGATGGCCGCCGCGGGCGCCCTCGTCGCCGCCGCGCTGAAGGCCGTCCGCGCCGCGGCCGTGCCCGGGGTCACCACCCTCGAGCTCGACGCCGTCGCCGAATCGGTGATCCGCGACGGCCGCGGCATCCCGTCGTTCCTGGGTTACCACGGCTTCCCGGCCACCATCTGCTCCTCGGTCAACGACCGCGTCGTGCACGGCATCCCGTCGGAGCGCGAGACCCTCGCCGCCGGCGACCTGGTGTCGATCGACTGCGGCGCCATCCTCGACGGTTGGCACGGCGACTCGGCGGTCACCTTCGGCGTCGGCGACCTCATCGACGCGGACGCCAACCTGTCGGCGGCCACCCGGGAATCGATGGAGGCGGGCATCGCCGCGATGATCCCCGGCAACCGCCTCACCGACGTCTCGCACGCCATCGAGCGCGGCACCCGGGCCGCCGAGGCCCGCTACGACCGCGCCTTCGGCATCGTCGCCGGTTACGGCGGACACGGCATCGGCCGGGAGATGCACATGGACCCGTTCCTGCCCAACGAGGGCGCCCCCGGCCGCGGGCCGTACCTGGCCCCCGGATCCGTGCTGGCCATCGAGCCGATGCTGACGCTGGGCACCACCAAGACCGTCGTACTGGACGACGAGTGGACAGTGGTCACCGCCGACGGCTCCCGCGCGGCACACTGGGAGCACACCGTCGCCGTCACCGACGACGGACCCAGGATCCTGACCCTATGAGTCCTTCAGCGCCAGCAGGACTTTACTGAACCGGATCACCGCCGACGTCGTATCAGTAGACGGAGGTAGCCAATGGACGATCCGGAGGCCGCGATGATGCGGGTCCTCTACGACGAACATGCGGCCGCACTGTGGCGCTACGCGCTGCGATTGACCGGTGATCCGGCCCGGGCTGAAGACGTCGTCCAGGAGACGCTGCTGCGCGCCTGGCGCCACCCCGAGGTGACGGCCGATGTGGATCGATCAGCCCGCGCGTGGCTGTTCACCGTGGCACGGAACATGATCATCGACGAACACCGGAGCGCCAGGTACCGCAACGAGACCGACGTGCCCGACGCCGAGCGGGTGTTCAACCGTCCCGGCCCCGATGAAGCGAACAGCACGCTGGACCGGATCCTGCTCGGCACCGCGCTGGGGCAGCTCTCCGAGGAACACCGCGCGGTGGTGCGGCGGGCCTACTACCAGGGCTGGACCACCGGCCAGATCGCCGATGACCTGCAGATCCCGGAAGGGACCGTCAAATCCCGGCTGCACTACGCCGTGCGCGCACTGCGGCTGGGGCTACAGGAGATGGGGGTGACTCGATGACGCAGTTCGGTGAACCCCGTGACCACGGCCTGGTGGCCGAGCACCGCTACCAGACCTGGGACGCCGCGTACGTCCTCGGTGCCTTGTCCAGCGAGGACCGCCGGGAGTACGAGGACCACCTGGCCGACTGCGATCGGTGCCGCGCCGCGGTGACCGAACTCAGCGGGATCCCCGGGCTGTTGGCGATGCTGAGCCTCGACGAGGTCGATGCGCTGGACGACGAAGCGCCGCACCCGCCGCTGCGGCCCGAGGTCCTGCTGTCGGTGCTGGACAAGGTCAGCTCGCGCAGGCGACGGGCCCGCTGGGCGACCATGACGGCGGTCGGGCTGGCCGCCGCGCTGGCGCTCCTCGGCGTCGTCGTGGTGCTGCGGCCGGAGACGTTCGGGCTGCACACCCAGACCACCGAACAAGCCGGGCAGATGCTCGAGATGTCCAAGGTGGCATCGACCCCGATCAACGCCAGCATCGCGATGTCGAGTTTCGGCTGGGGTACCCGCATCGACATGGCCTGCACGTACGGGGAATGGAGCAACAGGGACGCGCCGCCGCAGAACCTCGGCATGGTGGTGGTCGGCCACGACGGCAGCCGCTCCGAGATCGCGACGTGGCTCGGGATCTCCGGTGCCACCGCGCTGCCCAGCGGCACCACCCCGATGCACATCGACGAAATCGCTGCCGTCCAACTGGTTTCATCGCCCGGTGGCAAGGTGTTGCTCGAGAAAAAGCTGTAAACCTGCCGATCCGTTGAACCGCATCCCCCCGGGGTTCGTTCTAGGGGGGAAGCGATCGGAGGGGCAGGTGAGCATGGCCAACGGGCAACGGGTGGTCGACCACATCGTCGAACACCTCGCGGCGAGCGGGATCGGGCACATCTTCGGCGTCGACGGCGCCAACATCGAAGATCTGTACGACGCAGCACATTTCCGTGCCGACATCACCGCGGTGCTGGCCAAGCACGAGTTCTCCGCCGCCGCCATGGCCGATGGGTACAGCCGCAGCGGCGCCGGCCTGGGCGTGGTGGCCGCCACCTCCGGCGGCGGCGCCCTGAACACCGTGCCCGGGCTGGGGGAGTCGCTGGCCAGCGGGGTCCCGGTGCTGGCGCTGATCGGGCAGACGTCGACCGCGTTGGACGGCCGCGGGGCCTTCCAGGACACCAGCGGGCGCAACGGAGCCCTGGACGCGGAGGCGCTGTACTCCGCGGTGTCGGTGTACTGCCGGCGGGTGCACACCGCCGAGGACATCCGCACCGCGCTGCCGGAGGCGCTCGACGCCGCGGTCACCCGCGGTGGCCCCGCAGTGCTGTTGTTGCCCAAGGATGTCCAGCAGGCCCAGGTGCCGGGCCCCTCGGAGCCGGCCCGCGGCACGGCCGCCGGGGTGTTCGACCCCGGGCCGCTGGCCGACGCGCTGCGCGGCGCCGGCGGCCCGATCACGATCATCGCGGGCGAACAGGTGGCCAGGGCCGACGCCCGCGCCGAACTCGACCGGCTGCGCCGCACGCTGGGAGCCCGAGTGGCCACGGTGCCCGACGCGAAGGACACCGCGATCGGGCCGGTCCTGGGCGTCACCGGCGTGATGGGGCATCCCAGCGTCGCCGAGGCGATCGCGGACAGCGCACTGTGCCTGCTGGTCGGCACCCGGATGTCGGTGACGGCCAGGGCCGGCCTGGACTCCGTGCTCTCGCAGGTGCCGACGTACTCGCTGGGATCGGCGGTGCCCTACCTGGCGTGCACCCACATCCAGGCCGACGATCTACGTTCCGCGCTCGCCACCCTGGCCGCCGCGCTGGGCGACGGCGCCACAGCCGATCCGGAACCCTTGCCCCGCAACGAGTTACATCCGCCGCAGTACCGCGGCGCGGGGATCCGCTACCGCGACGCGATGAGCGTGTTCGACGCGAGGCTGCCCGCAGGTACCGATATCGTGGTCGACGCGGGCAACATCGGCGCCGCCGCCATCCACCTCCTGCCACCCCGGCCCGACGGCCGGTTCCTGGTGGCGCTCGGAATGGGCGGTATGGGCTACAGTTTCGGTGCCGGCATCGGAATGGCGTTCCACCGCAACCGCTCTGAGCGGCGACGCACCGTGGTCATCGCCGGTGACGGGTCGTTCTACATGCACGGCATGGAGATCCACACCGCGCTGCAGTACCGGCTGCCGATCACGTTCTGCCTGTTCGACAATCGCGCGCACGCCATGTGCGTCACCCGCGAGCAGATCTTCTACGGCGGCCAGTACAGCTACAACCGATTCGGTCCGAGCCGATTGGGTGCGGGCCTGGCGGCCATGTTCCCCGGGCTGACCGCGTTCGACGTCGGCGACGTCGACCACCTACCCGCCGCGCTGGAGCAGGCACTCGACGGTGACGGGCCCTCAGTGCTCGGCATCGACTGCTCGGCCGACGAGATACCGCCGTTCGCGGCATTTCTCAGTCAGGAGGCACCATCCCATGTCACTACCCGCACTCGATGACATCACCGCCCACCGCGGCACCATCGAACCCATCCCCGGACTCATCCGCATCGAGACATCGCCCAAGGAGCAAGCCACCCCGATCATCGCGAACATGATGCGCTCGGTGTACCCGCACCACGAGGTGTTCGGACAGTACTGCACCGTCAACGATTACATCGACTGCCCGCCCGGCGAGCTGTTCGAGTACATGGCCGACACCCGGTGCCTGGAGGAGTGGACCTACAGCCTGCGCGGGTTCACCCCCACCGACGAGCCGGGCCTGTGGCTGGCCTACGACCGGCTGGGGGCGGGGCCGGGCGGCCCCGGCAGCGAGATCTACACCAGGACCGTCGCCAACCGCGAAGCCATGACCGTCGACTACCACTGCGCCTGGGATCAGGGTGCCGACCTGTGGATGGTCTACCTGATGCGCATCGTCGATGCCAAGGTGGTTTTCGATAAGCCGGGATCGGTTGTGCTGTGGACGAATTGCCACCACCCGTTCTACGACGCCAACCCCTACCCGGAGACCGCGCCGCCCGGACGGCCGGTGTGGGTGGGCGACTTCTGGGACATGTTCGGTCCCGGGCACCTGCTGGAGCTGAAGAACCTCGAGGCGATCGCCGAGTATCGCCATCACAACGGACTGCCGGTCACGCCGGCCTGGATGAGATGAGCTGGCCATGACCGCCACCGTCAGCCTCCTCGACGTGTCGACCTATCTGCCCGGTGAGCCGATCAGCGCCGAGTACTACGCCCAGTTCGCCGAATCCGACGAACTGCGTGAGAATGTGATGTTCCGCGCTCCGCGGTACCGCCACCACGTCGGCCCCGACGAAACCGCGATCGACATGATCGAGCGGGCCACGGCCGGTTTGATCGAACGGCACGGTGCGGACACGGTCCTGGGCGCCGATGTGCTCATCACGCACACCCAGATGCCCGACGTGCCGTTCTACGGCGGCGGCGGCGGCACCGCGCACCGCCTCGGCATGAAGCCCAACTGGGTGGTCGACCTGCACAACGGGGGGTGCGCGGCGTTCCTGCTCGGGCTGAAGCTGGCCCGCAACCTGCTGGCCTCGGGCGAGGGCCACACGGCGCTGATCGCGGTGGCGCAGAACGCCGCCGGGCAGATCTTCGACCAGGAGACCATCCGGCGCAAAGCGCAGTCGGCCATCCCCGGCGACGGTGCCGCCGTCGGATTGGTGACGCTGTCGGACGCGTCGCCGATCCTCGACGTGGAATGCCGCACCTACGGCGAGTACGCCGGCGATATGACCGTCACCTCGGACCCGCCGCGCAAATGGTGGCAGCCCGGGACGGGGGAGGGCTACATCGGGTTCACCGAGAGCAAGATCACCAAGGTGCTGGCCCGTGGCAACCGTCAGGTGCCGGAGGTGAGCTACGCGGTGTGCGATCGGATCGGCGTGCGGCCCAAGGACATCGATCTGCTGGTGACCAATCAGCCGAACCGGCTGTTCCTGCGCAACTGGCGTGATGCCCTGGAGTTGCCCGCCGAGCGGCACGTCGACACCTTCGACGACTGCGGCAACCTGTTCGCCGCGGGCATCCCGGTCAACCTCGACCGCGCCATCGACGACGGGCGGGTCAAGGCCGGTGACACCGTGCTGATGGCGGCCTTCGCCCACGCCGGTGATTTCGCGGGCGCGGCCGCGGTGCGGTGGGGCGGTCGGGGCTGATGACGCGCACCAGATGTCCGGCTTCCCGGGACATCCTGTCCGGCGCCGTGGCCGGGCAGCCGCTGGCGGTCGACCCGCTGGCGCTGTCGCTCAACGAATGCCCGTTCCCGCCGCTGCCGGCGGTGCGCACGGCGTTGAACACCTCGCTGGAATCGCTGAACCGCTACCCGGAGTTCCTGCCGGGGCGGCTGCGCGCGGTGCTGGCGCGGCGCCTCGGCGCCGACCTCGACCAGGTGGTGATCGGCGCCGGCGCCACCGGGGTGCTGATGGACGTGCTGCACGCGGTGACCAGCCCCGGCGACACCATGGCGATGTCGTCGCCCACCTTCGACGGCTATCCGATCTTCGCGGCGACGGCGCGGCTGCGGTCGGTCACGGTGCCGCTGGACGCCTACGGCCGTCATGACCTGGACGCGATGGCCGATGCAGCCGCGGCGGCCCGGGTCGTGGTGGTCTGCCGGCCGCACAACCCGACCGGCACCGTGGACTGCCCCCACGACCTGGAGCGCTTCCTGACCAGGGTCCCGGCCGACACCGTGGTGGTCCTCGACGAGGCGTATGTCGAGTTCCTGGCCCCCGAACACCGCATCGATGCGCTGGCGCTGGTGCGCCGGTTCGACAACGTCGTGGTGGTGCGCACGTTCTCCAAGGCCTACGGGCTGGCCGGACTGCGCATCGGGTACGGCTTCTGCGCGCCCGACCTGGGCCGGCGGCTGTGGACCAGGCAGCTGCCGTTCGGTGTTCCGCTGGCCGCACTCGTCGCGGTCGCGGCCTCCTACGACGCGGAAGACCAGCTGCGCCAACGGGTCCGGACGATCAACGCGGAACGACGGCGGCTTCAGATGCAGCTGCGGGCGATGGGGGTCTATCACACCGAAGCGCAGGCCAACTTCGTCTACCTGCCCGGTGCCGATCACTCGTGGCGTCCGGCCTTCGACGGTTGCGGGCTGCAGGTGCGCCACTACGCCGGCGGCGGGGTGCGGATCACCGTCGGCTCCCGGGCCTCGACCCAGGCGGTGGTCCGCGCCGTGGCCGATGCGGTATGAAGAGGCGTGCCAGCCGACCAGGACCGCCGAGATCCGATCGCCATCGCACGGGAGAACTGGGACCGCTCCGGATGGGGTGACGTCGCCGACGGCATGGTCGCGGTGACCTCGGTGATGCGCGCCCACCAGATCCTGCTCGCCCGGGTGGAGACCGCGCTGCGCCCCTACGACCTGAGCTTCTCGCGCTTCGAGCTGCTCCGACTGCTGGCGTTCAGCCGGACCGGGGCGCTGCCGATCACCAAGGCCTCCGACCGGCTGCAGGTGCACGTCACCAGCGTCACGCACGCGATCCGGCGGTTGGAGGCCGACGGCCTGGTCGAGCGGGTGCCGCACCCCACCGACGGCCGCACCACGCTGGTGCGGCTCACCGAGCTGGGTCGCTCCACCGTCGAGGACGCGACGGTCACGCTGAACAAGGAGGTCTTCGGCGACATCGGCCTCTCCGAGGAGCAGTCCCACGCGCTGGCCGAGGCGATCCGGACACTGCGCCGCAGCGCCGGCGACTTCTGAGGTCGGCACTGGTTGCACCGCCCTCGACTGCACTGAGCGCCGTCTCGCGGGCGGCTCCCGCACCGAGCGTGCACCCACGGTAGTGGCGAGCGGCCGGGAGCTACCACCAGTGCACGCTCGGCGTCAGCGGGACGGCACCGGGATCGTCGCGGTGACGGTGGTGCCCGCGCCGGGCCGGGACCGGATGTTGAGCCGGCCGCCGACGATCTCGGCCCGCTCGGCCATCGACAGCAGCCCGTAGCCCCCCATCTCGTCGCTGCCCAGTGGATGCTCGAGGGTGTCGAAACCGACACCGTCGTCGACGATCTCGAGCCGGGCCAGGTCCCCCTGATCACCGTGGTCGAGGGTGAAGGTGAGCCGGGCGTGGCCGGCTCTGGCGTGCTTGACGACGTTCTGCAGACATTCCTGGGCGATCCGGTACAACGCCAGCTCGATGTGGTCGGGCAGCCGGATGTCCTCGACGTCGACGTCGATGTCGACCTGCGGGATGGACCGGGCCAGGCTGGCCAGCCCGCCGGACAGCCCGAGGTCGTCGAGCACCGGCGGGCGCAGCCCGCTGATCGCGGCGCGGGCCTCCTGCAGCGTCAGCTCGGCCAGCTCGCGCGCCCGGTCCAGCTGTTCGATCAGCACCACCCGGTCGTCGACGGCCTGCGCGGCGGCGTCGAGTCGGTAGGACAGCGTCACCAGCCGCTGCGAGATGCCGTCGTGGATGTCGCCGGCCAGCCGCCGGCGTTCCAGCTCCTGGGCCTCGATGACCTGCTCGACGAAGTTCTCGTGGGCGCGTTCGCGGGCCACCACCTGCCGGTGCAGCCGGGCCTGGTGCATCGCGCCGGCGATCAGCCTGCCGATGACCAGCAGCAGCTCGACATCGCGGTCGTCGAAGTCGCGCCGGGCCACCGTGTGCACGTTCAGCACCCCGACCAGCCCGCCGGGGTCGGTCTCCATCGGCACCGAGACCATCGAGGTGAAGTCGCGGCCGCGCAGCGACGCCAGCGGCAGGTACCGCGGATCGGACTCCTTGTCGTGGCTGATCACCACGGGTTCGCGGTGGGTGGCCACCCAGCCCGAGATGCCTTGGCCCAGCGGCAGTCTGATCTTGCCGACCTCGGAGTCGAACGGCGGCGTCGCCCCGGCCAGCGTCAGCGAGCGCTCGGTGTCGTCGAGCACGTGCACGAAGCACACGTCGCTGTCGGTGGCCGCGGTGATCATCCGGGCCGCCGCCGCGGCCAGCGGTTCGACGCCGGGGCCGCTGGAGGCGGCCTGGATGAGCTCACGCAGCAGCGCGAGTTCCCGGTCGGCCGTCAGCAGCGGCCGGGGCGCGGCGGCGCTCAATGGTAGATCCCTTCGCGCAGCGCGGTGGCCACCGCGCCGGTCCGGTCGCTGACCCCGAGCTTGCGGTAGATCGAGCTCAGGTGCGTCTTGACGGTCTCGTCGCCGATCACCAGCTTGGCGGCGATGGCGCGGTTGGACAGCCCGTTGACCACGAACGACAGGATCTCGCTCTCCCGCTGGGTGAGGCCCTGGCGGGCGCCGGGCCAGAACTCGTCACGCTGCAGCCGGGCCGCGGTGTCCACCGCCCTGGCCGCCATCGACGGATCGATCGCGGTCTCGCCGCTGGCCACGAACTCCAGCTGCCGGACCAGCTCCTCGCTGCTGATGCTCTTGAGCAGATAGCCCGCCGCGCCGACCCGCAGCGCCTGGAACAGGTACTGCTCGTCGTCGTAGACCGACAGCATCACCACCTTGCGGTCGGGGTTGCGGGCGCGCAGTTGCTGGCAGACGTCCAGGCCACTGGAGCCCTGCATCCGGACATCGCACAGCACGATGTCGGGGTCGAGTTCGTCGACGACGCCGAGCACCGCCTCGGCGCCGACCGCCTGGCCGACGACGGTGACCCGGTTCCCGAAGGCGGCGAGCATCGCCTTGAGGCCCTCGATCACCATTTCGTGGTCGTCGACGAGCACGATCCGGACTGGCGTGGCAGTGACGGGTCCGGGGTTCCGCCGCTCTTCCGCGCTGGTCATTGCCCCACTGTAGAGGCGCCGACGACCGGGCCCGGTGAAGATGGCGCCGGGAATCCCCCGCGCGGGGGAGGCGCCCGGGTGTGATCTGCGCCACCATTTCCGTGTGCAGCCCACACAGCAGAAGGTATGGCGAGCCGGACGGTTCTGGTGGGACTGGCCCACCCCGCACGACGCCACGATGCAGCCCCTGCGCGCGCTGGTCTTCGACCTCGACGCGCTCGCCGATATCGAATGCGCGGGCAACCGCCCGGCGTTCAACGCCGCGTTCGCCTCGCTCGGCCTGGACATCGCCTGGTCGGTGCCGCGGTACCGGCAGCTGCTGGCGCTGCGCGACGAACGCAGACGGGTGGCAGCCGAGCTCCGCAAGCGCGGCATCTGCACCGAATGCGATGTACTGGCAGAACTGCTGGTCGACGAGATCTGCAGCGCCAAGGAGATGATCCTCGGCGAGACGATCCTGGGCGCCGACATCTCGCCGCGCCCGGTGCTGGTCGATCTGATCACCGAGGCGTTCAGCGCGGGCATCGGCGTCGGGATCGTCAGCACCGGCCGGCGCAGCTGGGTCGAACCCCTGACCCGCCACCTGGTCGGCGACGGTGTCGTCGGCGCGCTGGTGACCGCCGACGACGCCCCCCAGGACCACCGCTACCCGGCAGCCCTGAGCGAGCTGGGCGTCACGGCCCACGACGCGCTCGCGTTCGCCGGATCGCACAACAGCGAGCGCGCGGCGATCGCCGGCGGCCTGCCGACGGTCCTGGTGGACGGCGATCTCGACGGTGCCGGCGCGGCGGTGCCGCGGCGGGTGGCCGACTGCCAGCGGGTGCACGACACGAGGCGGGCGCCGCAGACGGCAGCCTGAGGAGCCGTGCTGACCGACCAGCCGCGCGGTCCCCTCAGCCGCGCAGCAGTTCGATGACGGCGCTGAAGTCCTTGTCCGCGTGGTCCTTGGTGAACTCCGCGTAGATCTCGGCGGCGTGGCTGCCCAGCGGCGCCTTCGATCCCGTGGAGGTGACCGCCGCCATCGCCAGCCCGAGGTCCTTGTTCATCAGCGCGGTCGCGAACCCCGGCTTGAAGTCGTTGTTGGCCGGCGAGGTCGGAACCGGCCCTGGCACCGGGCAGTTGGTGTGCACCGACCAGCAGTTGCCGGTGGCACCGGTGATGACGTCGAACAGCGACTGCGCCGGCAGGCCGAGCTTCTCGGCGAGCACGAACGCCTCACCGATCGCGATCTGCTGCACGGCCAGCACCATGTTGTTGCACAGCTTGGCCGCCTGGCCCGCACCCGAGGCGCCGCAGTGGATGATCTTGCCCGCCATCGGTTCCAGCACGGGCTTGGCCCGCTCGAAGGCGTCGTCCTCACCGCCGACCATGAAGGCCAGCGTGCCCGCGGTGGCGCCCTTGATGCCGCCGGAGACCGGCGCGTCGATCTGGGCCAGGCCCTTGTCGATGGCCCGGGCGTGGATCGCGCGGGCGTCGTCGACGGAGATGGTGGACGTGTCGATCAGCAGCGCCCCCGCTCTGGCGGCGGGCACCACCTCGTCGTAGACGGCCTTGACGATGTTGCCGTTGGGCAGCGACGTGATCACCACCTCGGCGTCGGCGACCGCGGCGGTGCCGGTGTCGAACACCTTGGCCCCCTTGGCTTCTGCCGTCGCCCTCAGTTCTGCGACCAGGTCGAAGGCGTGCACGGTGTGCCCGGCCGCCACCAGGTTGGCGGCCATCGGGCCGCCCATGTTGCCCAGACCCAGGAACGCGATCGTCGTCATCGACACACCTTTCTTAGACTGCGGCCCGGGCCCGGGCCGCTTCGGCCCGGCCGATCACCACGCGCATGATTTCATTGGTGCCCTCGAGGATCCGGTGAACCCGCAGATCGCGGACGATCTTCTCGAGGCCGTACTCCTTGAGGTACCCGTAGCCGCCGTGCAACTGCAGCGCGGAATCGGCCACCTGGTAACAGGCGTCGGTCACGTACAGCTTGGCCATCGCGCACAGTTCGACCTTGTTCGCGTCACCGGCATCCAGCGCTGATGCCGCCCGCCACAACATCATCCGGGAGGTCTGCAGCGAGGTCGCCATGTCGGCCAGCGTGAACCGGATGGTCGGCTCGTCGAGCAGCGAGGCGCCGAAGGCCTCCCGGTCCCGCACGTAGCCCGCGGCCTTTTCGTGCGCCGCGCGGGCCCCGCCCAGCGAGCAGGCCGCGATGTTGATGCGGCCGCCGTTGAGCCCGTTCATCGCGATGCCGAACCCGGTGCCCTCACCGTCGGCGCCGCCGAGCATGGCGTCGGCCGGCACCCGCACCTTCTCGAAGATCACCTGTGCGGTCGGCTGGGCATTCCAGCCCATCTTGGCCTCGTTCGGCCCGAAACTCAGCCCCGGCGTGTCCTTTTCGACCACGAACGTGGAGATGCCGCGGGGGCCGTCGGCGCCGGTGCGGGCCATCACCACATAGACGTCGGAGACGCCGGCGCCGGAGATGAACTGCTTGACCCCGTCGAGCACGTAGGAGTCGCCGTCGCGCACCGCCCGGGTGCGCAGCGCCGACGCGTCGGAGCCGGCACCCGGTTCGGTCAGGCAGTAGCTGGCGATGCGCTCCATCGAGGCCAACCGCGGCACCCACTTCTTGCGCTGCTCGGGGGTGCCGTACGTGTCGATCATCCACGCGCACATGTTGTGGATCGAGATGAACGACGCGATCGCCGGATCGGCGGCGGCCAGCTCCTCGAAGATCCGCACCGCATCCAGGCGGCGCAGGCCGCTGCCGCCGACCTCCTCGGAGCAGTAGATCGCTCCCATGCCCAGCTCCGCGGCCTCGCGCAGGGCGTCGACCGGGAAGTGCTTGTCGGCATCCCAGTCCAGGGCATGCGGGGCAAGACGTTTGGCGGCGAACGCGGCAGCCGTCTCGGTGATGACGCGTTCGTCGTCGTTCAATTCGAACACTTGTCTTCGACCTACTTCATGGTGGGGATGACGAACTCGGCGCCATCCTTGATGCCGGAGGGCCACCGCTCGGTGACGGTCTTGACCTTGGTGTAGAACTGGATCGACGCCGGGCCGTGTTGGTTGAGGTCGCCGAAGCCGGAGCGCTTCCAGCCGCCGAAGGTGTGGTAGGCGACCGGCACCGGGATCGGGACGTTGACCCCGACCATGCCGACCTGGACCTTGGAGACGAAGTCGCGGGCGGCGTCACCGTCGCGGGTGAAGATCGCCACGCCGTTGCCGTACTCGTGCTTGGACGGCAGGCTCAACGCCTCGTCGTAGTCGTGCGCGCGCACGATGCACAGCACCGGGCCGAAGATCTCGTCGGTGTAGATCGACATGTCGGTGGTGACATGGTCGAACAGGGTGGGGCCGATGAAGAAGCCCTTCGAGAGGTCCTGGTCGTCGAACGACAGCTCGTCGGTGGTGCG
The DNA here is from genome assembly GCA_050250295.1 of Mycolicibacterium sp. GTDB lineage: Bacteria > Actinomycetota > Actinomycetes > Mycobacteriales > Mycobacteriaceae > Mycobacterium. The sequence continues at coordinate 32,294 of JBFWOX010000019.1, read as the reverse complement.
TTCGCGGCCGTCGACCACCAGCTCGGCGCCGGCCTCGACACCCTGGTTGATGTAATCGCGGACCCGTTCGAGCGCGGCGCCGGTGACCAGTGGGCCGTAGTCGGCCTTGGGGTCCAGGCTGTGGCCGACGCGGAGCTGATTCACCCGCTCCACCAAGCGATTCCGCAGCCGGTTCGCGGTCTCCTCCCCGACGGGGACGGCGACGCTGATGGCCATGCAGCGCTCACCGGCGCTGCCGTAGCCGGCGCCGATCAACGCGTCGACGGCCTGGTCGAGGTCGGCGTCGGGCATGATGATCATGTGGTTCTTCGCGCCGCCGAAGCACTGTGAGCGCTTGCCGTTGGCCGCGGCGGTCGAGTAGATGTACTGCGCGATGTCCGAGGAGCCGACGAAGCCGACGGCCTGGATGTCGGGGTGGTGCAGGATCGCGTCGACGGCTTCCTTGTCACCGTGCACGACCTGGAAGACGCCGGCGGGCAGGCCGGCCTGCAGGAACAGCTCGGCCAGGCGCACCGGCACCGAGGGGTCACGCTCGGAGGGCTTGAGGATGAACGCGTTGCCGCACGCCAGCGCGGGGCCGGCCTTCCACAGCGGGATCATCGCGGGGAAATTGAACGGGGTGATACCGGCGACGACGCCGAGCGGCTGGCGCAGCGAGTAGACGTCGATGCCGGTGCCGGCGCCCTCGGTGAACTCGCCCTTGAGCAGGTGCGGGATGCCGATCGCGAACTCGATGACCTCGATGCCGCGCTGGATGTCGCCCTTGGAGTCGGCGACGGTCTTGCCGTGCTCGAGGCTCAGCAGCTCGGCCAGTTCGTCGACGTTGGCGTTGACCAGTTCGATGAACTTCATCATCACCCGCGCGCGGCGCTGCGGGTTCCAGGCGGCCCATTCCTTCTGGGCCTCGACCGCGGAGGCGACGGCGGTGTCGACGTCGGCGGCGCTGGCCAGCAGCACCTCCGCCTGCACCTGCCCGGTGCTGGGGTTGAGCACGGCGGCGGTGCGGGTGGAGGAAAGCTCGCTGCGCTTCCCGTCGATGAAATGGGGGATCCGGGTAGTCATGATCAGTCCTCTCGGCTAGATACTTGGATATCCTAGTAAATTGGGGCCCGGCTTGGCAAGGGCCCACCGCGTCCCCGGTTGGGCGAACGGCGTCGGCCCAGGCAAGCTATGCCGTGTGTACCCGCTTCGCAGCCTCGCCGATGCGGAGGGCCGGGTCATCGGCCGGCAGCAGGTCCGGCTGCTGCGCATCTACCTGAGCGCCACCACCTTCCTGTTCCTGTGGGGCGTCACCTTCACCACGGTCATCCCGATCCGGCGCGGACCGGGCAGCCCCACCGGCGGGATCATCGCGATCGTGCTGGGCGTCGCCGCGCTGGCCTACCTGGCGCGCCGGCCGCGCAGCCTCACCCCGGCGGTCGCCGCCGCGGTCGCGGCCACTCCCGCGGTGATGGCCTACCACGTGTCGATGACCGCGGAGTACGTCTGCCTGATCGCCACCATGTTTCTGGCGATGTACATCCGCGCGTTCTATCCGCCGCGACAAGCGTTGGCCGTCAACGGGATCCTCACCGCGGTGACGATGGCGGCGGTGGCCGTCGCGCCGGCACCGAAGGTCGGGGTGCTCACCTTCCTGATCATCGGCATCGCGATCATGGGGGCCGCCGAGTCGTTCGGGCTGGTCATGCGGGCACTGCTGGAGGCCGCGTGCACCGACCCGATGACGGGGCTGCTGAACCGGGCCGGCTGGGAGATCGCCACCGCCGATCTGGTGGCGCGGCTGCGCGCGAGTGCGGGCACCGTCACCGTCGTCGCACTGGACATCGACAACCTCAAAACGCTCAACGACACCTACGGCCACGACGCCGGGGATCGGCGCATCACCGAATACGCCCGGGCGTGGCGCCGGGCCGCCCCGCGCGGTGCCGTGCTGGCCCGCCTCGGTGGGGACGAGTTCGCGGCCTGCATCGCCGGTCGGGACAGCGCGGCCGTCAACCGCTTCCTCGACGAGATCCGCTCCCGCACACCGCAGGTCAGCGTCGGGACGGCCACCGCGGCGTTGCCCGGTGCGGTGGTGGCCCAGCTGCTCTCCCGCGCCGACGCCGCGCTCTACCGGGGCCGCGGCCGGCCGCTGCGGCAGGACGTGCCACCGCCGCCGCTGGACACCTGACCCTCAGCGCCTGCGCAGCGCATCGGGGATCACCACCTCGCCGGCGGCGTAGCCCCGCTCGTCGAGCAGCCAGCCCACCCGCTTGGCGGTGCGCAGGTTGATCCGGCTCTCGCGCAATTCCAGCCACGGAAGTTGGGTGCCGAGCAGCCGCTCGATCCTGAGGACCTCGGGTTCGCGATCGAGGACTGGGCGCCGCTGCCACCGGTGTAGTCCCTCAGTGGTCCCGGCGCAGCGCGTCGACGAAGGCGCGGGCCTGCTCCCAGGTCGGCAGCAGGCCGGCGGACTGCACCGCCGCCAGCGACGGTGCCGCGGCGTCCCGCTCGGAGAGCACCGGCTTCCCGTCGACCGGCCACGCGATGCCCAGCCGGGGGTCCAGCGCGTCGATGGTGTGCTCGCGACCTGGGTCGTAGCCGGCGCTGCACAGGTACACCACCGTCGAATCATCCTGTAGCGCAAGGAATCCGTGCGCCAGGCCTTCCGAGACGTACACCGTGCGATGCGAGCGGTCGTCGAGCGTCACCGCATCCCAGCGCCCGAACGTCGGCGAGCCCACCCGGATGTCGACCACGACGTCGTAGACCGCGCCGCGCAGGCACGTCACGTATTTGGCCTGGCTCGGCGGCAGCTGCGCGAAGTGCAGCCCGCGCAGCACCCCCGCCGAGGACACCGAACAGTTGGCCTGCGCCAGGTGCAGCCGATGTCCGGCGAACCCCTGGAAACTCGACTCGGTGAACCACTCGAAGAAGGCGCCCCGGCCGTCGGCGTGCACGACCGGGGTCAGCTCCCAGGCCCCCGGCACCGTCAGCTCCCGTACCTTCACACCCGCTCCTTGTCGGCATAGCTGGCCTCGACCGCGTCTTTGACCGGCCGCCACCAGGATTCGTTGTCCCGGTACCAGTCGATGGTGGCGCGCAGCCCGGCCTCGAAGTCGGTGTGCGCCGGCCGCCAGCCCAGCTCGTCGCGCAGCGGGCCCGGGTCGATGGCGTAGCGCAGGTCGTGGCCGGCCCGGTCCGGGACGTGGTCGAAGTCGTCCGGGGAGCGGCCCATCAGCGCCAGGATCGTGCGCAGCACCGCAAGGTTGTCGCGCTCGCCGTCGGCGCCGATCAGGTAGGTGCGGCCGACGGTGCCGCCGGTCAGGATCCGCCACACCGCGGCGTTGTGGTCGTCGACGTGGATCCAGTCGCGCACGTTGGCGCCGCTGCCGTAGAGCTTGGGCCTGCGCCCGGTCAACACGTTGGTGATCTGGCGCGGGATGAACTTCTCCACGTGCTGGTAGGGGCCGTAGTTGTTGGAGCAGTTCGAGATCGTCGCGGCCACCCGGTAGGAGCGCACCCACGCCCGCACCAGCAGATCGGCGCCGGCCTTGGTCGCCGAGTACGGGCTGGACGGGTTGTAGGGGGTGGCTTCGGTGAAGCGGGCCGGGTCGTCGAGCGACAGGTCGCCGTACACCTCGTCGGTGGACACGTGGTGCAGCCGGGTTCCATTGTGGCGCACGGCTTCCAGCACGGTGAAGGTACCGACGACGTTGGAACGCACGAACGGTTCGGGGTCGGCCAGCGCGTTGTCGACGTGGGTCTCGGCGGCGAAGTGCACGACGGCGTCGGCCTCGGCGACCAGCGTGCCGACCAGCGCCGCGTCGGTGACGTCGCCCTGCACCAACCGGATTCGGTCCTCGACGGCTGCCAGCGATTCCCGGCTGCCGGCATAGGTCAGCGCGTCGAGCACCGTCACCGCCACCTCGGGCCGCTCGCGGAGCGTGCTGTGCACGAAGTTGGCGCCGATGAACCCGGCGCCGCCGGTGACCAGCAGTCGCATGGGTTCCCACCTTATCCGGTGGCGGTGGGCGACCCGGTCAGTCCGGCAGCCCCAGCGGCCCGGCCAGCTCCTCGAGCGTGGAGAGCAGTTCGTCGGGGCCCCCGCCGAGCACCTGGATGGCGACGTGGTCGGCGCCCGCGGCGTGGTGCTCGCTCAACTGCGCGGCGATCTGATCCGGCGAGCCGTGCGCGACGACCGCGTCGATCAACCGGTCGCTGCCGGAGCCGGCCAGGTCGTCCTCGGTGAACCCGAGGCGCTTGAAGTTGTTCACGTAGTTCGACAGGCCGAGGTAGAACTCGACGGTGGGCCGGCCGACCTCGCGGGCCTTGTCCGGGTCGTTGGTCAGCACCACCTTGTGTTCCGGCGCCAAAAGCACAGTGGGACCGAGCAATTCACGCGCCTGCCCGGTGTGCACCGGGGTGACCAGGTACGGGTGCGCCCCGGCGCTGCGCTGGGCGGCCAGCTGCAGCACCTTGGGCCCAAGCGCGGCCACCACCATCCGGCTGGTCGGCACCTTCGCCGCGTCCAGCGCGTCGAGGTAGGCGACCAGCGCCGCATACGGTTTGGTGTATTCCTGGGTGTGTTCGGGATGGCCGACCCCGACGCCGAGCAGGAACCGGCCCGGGAACGCCTTCTCGATGCGGTGATACGACTGCGCGACCTCGGCCGCCGGTGCCGACCAGATGTTGACGACGCCGGTGGCGACCTGCAACCGCTGCGTCTTCTCCAGGATCGGCTCGACGAACGCCAGATCCGCCGGGGGCGAGGCGCCCACCCACACCGTGCCGTAGCCGAGCTTCTCGATCTCGACGGCCTGGTCGGGGCTGATCGGCGCCGCCGTCCACACCCCGAACCGGCCAAGCGCGGGTTTGAGCGAAACTCCCTCGGACTGGGTCATGGCGTACCTCTTTCAGTGGTGATCAGGACAGGCCGAGCGGCCCGGCCAGCTCGGTCAACGTCGGGACCAGCTTGTCAGGCGAGCCCAGGACCTGGACGGGCACATGGTCGGCGCCGGCCTCGCGATGCGCGGCCAGCCGGGCAGCGATCTGCTCGACGGTCCCGTACGCGACGACGGCGTCCACCAGACGATCACTACCCGGTTTCGCCACGTCTTCATCGCTGAAGCCCAGACGTTTCCAGTTGCTGAGGTAGTTGGTCAGGCTCAGATAGATGTCGAGCGTCGTGCGGCCGGCCTCGCGGGCCACGGCCGCGTCGGTGGTCAGCGCCACCTTGTGCTCGGGCGCCAGGAACGCCTCGGGGCCGATCAGCTGCCGGGCCGCTGCGGTGTGCTCGGGGGTGGTCAGGTAGGGGTGCGCGCCCGCGGCGCGGCGGGCCGACAACTTGAGCACCTGCGGTCCGAGCGCGGCGACGACCCGGCGGTCCCGCGGGACGCCGTACTCGTCGAGCTTGTCCAGATAACCGGTCAGCGCGTCGTAGGGCTTCTGGTACTCGGTCTGCGCCTCGGGGTGGCCCACCCCGATACCGAGCAGGAACCGGCCGGGATAGGCCGCCTCGATGCGGTGGAAGGACTCGGCGGTCGGGCCGGGCTCGGCCGTCCAGATGTTGACGATGCCGGTGGCGACCGTCAGCGTCTCGGTCGCGCTCAGCAGGCTGTCCACCCACTCGAGCTCGGCCGGCGGCGAACCGCCCGCCCAGATGGCGCCGTAGCCCAGCGCCTCGATCTGTTGGAGCTGCGCCGGCGGCAGCCCCGCGAACAGGGAGTAATGGCCGAAAACACCGTACGGGCCGAGATCAGGTTTGGTCATTCCCCGGTCAACTTCGCCGGGACCCGTGCCTATTCCGGGGTGGTGCCGGGCGCGTCGGCGGGCGCGGGGGCCTCGAGCGGCAGGCAGACGATGAACTTGGTGTCCCCGGGCCGGGATTCGACCGACAGGTGGCCGTGGTGCTTCTCCACGACGATGCGCCAGGCCAGGTCCAGGCCCAGCCCGGTGCCCTCACCGAACGGCTTGGTGGTGAAGAAGGGGGTGAAGATCCGGTCGATGATGTCCTCGGGGATGCCGGGCCCGTCGTCGCAGATCTCTACCCGCACCATGGACTCGTTCTCCCAGCCGGTGCGGATGGTCAGCGTGCCGTGGCCGTCCATCGCCTGGATCGCGTTGTCGATGATGTTGGTCCACACCTGATTCAGGTCGCCGGGATAGCAGAGCAGCTCCGGCAGCGTCTTGTCCCACTCCTTGACCAGCTTGACCGGGTTGTCCTTGCCGATCTTGTTGCCGAACATCATCAGCGTGCTGTGCAGCAGCTCGTGCAGGTGGGCGCTCTGGTACGGCGCGCGGTCCATCTGCGAGTACTGCTTGGCGCCGGCCAGCAGGGCCGAGATCCGCTTGCTGGCCTCGGCGATCTGGTTCATCAGCAGCTCGTTGTCGATGGTGTACTTCAGCCAGCCGATGGCGCCGGGCAGCGTCGCCGAGCAGTCGACGTCGGCGACGGTGGCCTCGACGCGTTCCAGCCAGTCGACGTCGAGGCCGGCGTCGACGAACGTGGGCGCGTACTCCCACGCCGAGGTGATGCCGTGGGCCTCCAGCCAGTCCCCGATCTGGTCCTCCCGGTCGGAGGCCTCCAGCGCCGAGAGCTCCTGGGACTTCGACTTGGCGACCTGCTCGGCCACCTCGTCCTGGATGCGGATCAGCACCCGCAGCGCGGCCGGGGTGAACTTCCCGTCGGCCAGCATCCCGAGTTTGAGCCGCATCTTGCCGACGCTCTCGCGCAGGTCGGCCACCGCGCGGGCGGTGGCGCCCGCCGGGTTGTTGAGCTGATGGGTCAGCCCCGCCGACAGCTGGCCCAGCGCCAGTAGCTTCTCCCGCTGGCCGAGGATCTGGCGCTGCCGCAGCCCGCCGACCATGTGCCCCTCGAGCAGGTGCACCGCCATCGGGAACTCTTTCTGCATGAACTCGGCGAACGCGGAGGCGTCCAGCACGAAGAACCGCGACGGCCGGGTCACCCGCACCGAGGCCTGGTAGAGGTGTTCCTCGCCTGGGATGTAGGCCGACCAGGCGCCGCAGTACACGCCGCGTTGTGAGGTGCGGTTGGTCTCGATGTCCACCCCGGCGGAGCGCTTCGACATCACCAGCTCACCCTCGATGAGCACGTAGAAGCAGGTTGCCGGGTCACCCTCGGTGCAGATGGGACCCGGTTCGTAGGTGGCGATGTGGCCGTGGTCGCACAGCGTCTGCAACTGCTGATCGGTCAGCGCTTCGAAAAGGAAGAGGGTGCGCAGTTCGTCGGGCAGGCACTTCTCACCCATGGTGGGTCCTCCTCTGTCCCTCTGCCGGGGAGTCCGTCGGGGCTGTCAACGGCAATAACGTAATGAAACGCGTGTCACCCGGAATGGATTCCACCCACAGGCTGCCGTGGTGCTTGTCGACGGTGCGGGCGGCGAAATCCAGGCCGAGCCCGGAACCCTCACCGACCGGTCTGGTGGTGAAGAACGGGTCGAACACCCGGGTCCGGAGGTCCTCGGGCACCCCGGGCCCGTCGTCGCAGATCTCCACCCGCGCGCGGTCACCCACCCGGCGGGTGCGCACGGTCAGCGTCCCGACCGGGGCGCCGCCGCCGGCGGAGCGCATCGCGTACACCGCGTTGTCGATCAGGTTGGTCCACACCTGGTTCAGCTCGGCCGGCCAGCACGGCAGCGGCGGCACGGTGTCGTCGAAATCGGTCACCACCGTGACGTCCGGGCCGAGCGTGTGCGACAGCATCGCCAGCGTGTCGCGCAGCAGCGCGCCGACGTCGGCGACGTCATAGGGCGCGCGGTCCAGCTGCGAGTACTGCTTGGCCTGGCCTACCAGCGCCGAGATCCGCTGGGTCGCCCCGGCGATCTCGGTCATCAGCAGCTCGGTCTCCACGGTGTAGGCCAGCCACCGCACCGCGTGGTCCAGCATCCCGCCCGAGTCGGCCATCGCCGCCCGCACCCGGTCCAGCCAGCCGGTGTCGAGCCCCGCCTCGGCGAACACCGCGGCCGTATCCCAGGCGTCACCGACGCCGTACCCGTCCAGCCAGTCGCCGAGCGCCTCCTCCCGGTCGGACTTCTCCAGCGGGGTCAGGCTGTGCGGGGCCGGCAGCGCGGCGGCCACCTCGTCGCTGAGCGTCACCAGCACCCGCATCGACGCCAGGCTCATCGTGCCGTCGGCCAGCAGCGCCAGCTTGTGGCGCAGCCCGCCGACCCGGGTGCGCAGCTCAGCGGTGGCCCGCGCCGCCGCGGCGGCCGGATTGTTGAGTTCGTGCGTCAGGCCGGCGGTCAGCTGCGACAGCTGCAGCAGCCGGTCGTGCGGTCCGACGATGCGGCTCTGGTTGGACCGGCCGACGGTGGCGCCGACCAGCATGTGGCAGGCCATCGGGAACTCGGTGCGCAAGAACGCCCCGAGGCTGGCCGCGTCGATCATGAACAGCCGCGACGGTGCGGTCGCGCGGGCCGACGTCTCGTAGGTCTGCGCCTCGTCGAGGAACGCCGTCCAGGCGCCGAAGTAGGCGCCGCGCTGGGTGGTCCGGATCGTCTCGATCTCGGTGCCGCCGGAGCGCTTGGTCAGCGCGACCTCACCGTCGAGCAACACGTACAGACACGTCGCCGGGTCGCCCTCGGCGAACAGCGGGCCGGGCTCCACCTCGGCGGCGCGGCCGCCCACACACAGCCTGCCCAGTTGCTCGTCGCTCAACGACTCGAACAGGAACAGCGAGCGCAACTCATCGGGCAGACACTCCGGCATGACGGCGGCGACCTCAGGTCTCGGCCAGATAGCGGTGCACGAGCATCACCGCCATCGAGCCTTCGCCGACGGCCGCCGCGACCCGTTTGGCGGACTGGGCGCGCACGTCCCCGGCGACGAACACGCCGGGCACGCTGGTCTCGAGATGGTGCGGCGGCCGGTCCAGCGTCCAGCCGCTGACGTCGCGCAGGTCCGGACCGGCCAGGATGAAGCCGTGGTCGTCGCGGACGACGACGCCGTCGAGCCAGTCGGTGCGCGGTTCGGCGCCGATGAAGATGAACATCCGACCGCAGCGGAAGTCCTGGCGCTCCCCGGTCTGGGTGTTCTCCAGGCAGATCTGCTCGAGGTGGCCGTCGCCCTTCACCGCGTGCACGACGGTGTTGGGCATCTCCTTGATGTTGCCCTGGGCCCTGATCTGCTGGACCAGGTAGTAGGACATCGACTCCTCGAGCGTGCGCCTGCTGACGATCGTCACCGACTTCGCGGTCCTGGACAGGAACATCGCGGCCTGGCCGGCCGAGTTGGCGCCGCCGATGACGTACACCTCGTCGTCCTCGCAGTCGGCGACCACCGACGCGGTGGCCCCGTAGTAAACGCCGGCGCCGGTCAGGCCGTCGCAGCCCTCGGCGGGCAGCTGGCGGTATTCGACCCCCATCGCCAGGATCACCGCGCGGGTGCCGATGGTGCGGCCGTCGGACAGGTGCACGGTGCGGGCGACGCCGTCGACGTCGAGCTTGACCACCTCGGCGGCGGTGATCAGCTCGGCCTCGAACTTCTCGGCCTGCCGCCGGGCCCGTTCGGCCAGCTGTGAGCCCGACAGCCCGTCGGGGAAGCCCAGGTAGTTCTCGATCCGGGAGCTCTGGCCGGCCTGCCCGCCGGTGGCGGTGCGCTCGATGAGCACGGTCTTGAGCCCCTCGGAGGCGCCGTAGACCGCCGCGGCCAGCCCAGCCGGCCCGCCGCCGATCACCACCAGGTCGTAGAAGTCGCCCGACGGGGTGGTGGTCAGCCCCAGCGTCGCGGCCAGCTCGGCGTCGGTGGGGTCGATCAGCGTCTCACCCTGCTCGGTGATGATCACCGGCAGCGTCATCCCGTCCTGGCCGGCCGCCTCCAGCAGCTGCGCGCCGCGCGGCTCGTCGGAGCGGAACCAGGTGTAGTACAGGCGGTTTCGGGCCAGGAACTCTCGCACATCGCTGGACCGGGGGTTCCACGGATGGCCGATGATCTTGGTGTGCGGGATGGCCCGGTCCCCGGTGGCGCGCCACGCCTCCAGCAGCGCGTCGATCACCGGGTACAGCTTCTCCTGCGGCGGGTCCCACGGCTTGAGCAGGTAGTGGTCGAGGTCGACGACGTTGATGGCGTCGATGGCCGCGTGGGTGTCGGCGTATGCGGTCAGCAGCACGCGGCGGGCCATCGGGAAGATGTCCATCGCCGCCTCGAGGAACTCGATGCCGCTCATCTGTGGCATCCGGTAGTCGGCGACGAACACCGCGACGGTCTCCCCGCGCAGCTTCAGTTCGTTGAGGGTCTCCAGCGCGTCCGGGCCGGATTCCGCGCGCACGATCCGGTATCTCTCGCCGTAGTTCCTGCGCAGGTCGCGGGCGACCGCGCGGGAAACGGCTGGGTCGTCGTCGACACTGAGGATCACGGGTTTACGGGGCTGGTGCTGAGGTCCAGTCATCGCATCAAGTATGCGCCCTCTGTCCAGCGAAAATCGGGCTCCCGCCGGTGCGGGAGGCATTTGGACTCTAGCGACGAACCGGCCGCGTCCCTACCGTCGAGGGCACGTCCGTGGCGACCGTACGGTCCGTAGCCAACGAGGGGGAGTTGCCGATGCCGACGAACGTGATAGTCGGGTACGACGGTTCGCCGGCGGCCGGCGCGGCCATCTCGGTCGGCGCGACACTGTTCCCGGCCGCGCACGCCTGGATCGCGCACATCTGGACACCGCCGTTCGCGGGCAAGCGGCTGTTGCGGCGGCTGCGCGCGACGGCCCGCAACACCGAGGAGTTCCTGCAGCTCGTCGAGCAGGAGGGTGCCCGCGAGGCCGGCCGGATCGCCGACGCGGGTGTGGCGCTGGCGAAGGCCGCCGAGTGGGAGGCCGAGCCGATCGTCAAACGGGCCACCGGTTCGGACGGCCTGCGGCTGGCCCAGCTGGCCGAGCGGCTGCACGGCGACGTGCTGGTAATCGGCGACCGCGGCCTCGGCCGCAGCGAGGCCGCCATCGGCAGCGTGTCCGACATGGTGGTGCACTACGCGACGGTGCCGGTGCTGGTGGTGCCGCATCCGCTGCTCAGCGACGAGTTCGACGCACTGGCGGACGGTCCCGTCGTGGTGGGCTACGACGGCTCCGAGGGCGCCGAGACGGCGGTGTCGACGGTGCGCCGGCTGTTCCCGGACCGCGCGGTGATCCTGGCGGCGGTCCGCTCCGACGGGCACGACGTGGCGGCCGGCCCCGCGGCCCAGGGCCTGGAGCTGCGCACCGTCGAGGAACGCAACCGGCTCGGCCGGCCACGCGACCGGGTGATCGCCGACGAACTCAGCGCCGAGGCCGACCGCGCCGGCGCGGCAGTGCTGGCGGTCGGGTCCCGGGGCCTCTCGGCCGCGCGGGAGGTGCTGTTGGGCAGCGTCGCGGTGGCCACCGCGCACCGCTCGCACCGGCCGGTGCTGGTGGTGCACAGCTGAACTGGGCACCAGTGACCTTCGGCCCTTACCGGCCGGGGTGCCGGCGGCGTACCAACGAGGCATGAGGAACCAACTGGAGGGCATCGAGGCTCTCGACATCGACGTCACCACCCACGGCGAGTTCCCGGGCGCCGCCGACTACGTGCGGGACAAGTTCGATGACCTCGGCCGGTACGCGCACCGTCCGATCCGGCGGGTGCACGTGAAGTTGCTCCGCCGCCACGATCCGGCCGTGGCGCACCCGGTGATCGCACAGGCCAACCTCGACATCGACGGCCGGCCGGTGCGCGGCCAGGTCGAGGCCGACACCGCCCGCGAGGCGATCGACCGGTTGCAGGACCGGCTGCAGCGCCGGCTGGAACACCTCGCCGAAATCCACGCCCGGCGCCGCGGGCCGGACGCCGCACCGCCGTGGCGCCGTATCCGCCCCGGGTCGGCCGACCAGCCCCTCGGCCGGCCCCGGATCATCCGGCGCAAGTCCTACACGATGGCCCCGTGCACGGTCGACGAGGCCGTCACGGAGCTCGAGCTGCTCGACTACGACTTCCACCTGTTCACCGAGATCGGGTCCGGCGCCGCCGCGGTGCTGTACCGCGGCGGCCCGACCGGCTACCGGCTGTCGCTGGTGGCGCCGGCCGTGGCCGGTGAGGTGGCGCCCTACCAGAGCCTGGTCACCATCAGCCCGCACCCGGTGCCCTGCCTGCGCGAGGACGACGCCTGTGAGCGGCTGGCCCTGCTGGGCGTGCCGTTCCTGTTCTTCGTCGAGGCCGCCCAGGGCCGGGCCGGGGTGCTGTATCGGCGCTTCGACGGCCACTACGGGTTGATCACACCGGCGGGGTAGCGGGGTTGGGCATGCTCGCGTCCGGTCCCGATGTCTGGCTGCGTCGTCTGGTGGGGCGCAATCCTCTTGTGCGCGGGACGGATCGCGTCGAAGCGGTGGTCAGGGCGCTGATCGTGGCGCTGGCCGTGCTGGCGGTGCCGGTGGCCGCCGCCACGGGCACCGCCGTGCACGATGACCTGGTCCACACCTTCGCCGCGCAACGGCTGGAGCGCCAGCGGGTGGAGGCCACCGTGGTCGGGGTCAGCGCTGCCAGGGTGCAGCCCTACGAGGTACCGGACGTGGCCGAGATCGCTTGGGAATTCCGGGGATCCGAGCACACCGCGGAGATACCCGTCTACGACTCGGCGGTGGGGGACCGGGTGCCGGTGTGGGTCGACGAGGCGGGCAACCGCACCGGCGCGGTGCCCACCGACAGCGACGCCGTCGCGCAGGCGATCCTGGCGGCGCTGGTGCAGTGGCTCCTCGTCGTCGGCATCGCCTGTGGGGCCGGGTTGGCGCTGCGCCTGCGGCTCGACGCGCTGCGCGCGGCGGCCTGGGATCGCGAACTCGACGATCTCGCGAGCAACTCGACCTGAAGGGACGGTTCATGACACCTTCCTCGCTGGGGGACGGAGCGGTCGTCGTGGGCGTGGACGGCTCGCAGGCGGCGCTCAACGCGGTGCGGTGGGCCGCGGTGGAGGCCGCCGCGCGTGACGAGTGCCTGCGCCTGGTGCACGTGGTGCCCGCGCCGGGGCCCGCCGACCGGGTGCTCGCCCGGGCCGCGCGGGTGGCGACGTCGTCACCGCACGCGGTGCACGTGGAGACGGCCACCGTGGTCGGTACGCCCGGCGAGGAGCTGCTGCGCGAGTCCCGTTCGGCGTCGATGCTCTGCATCGGGTTGCGCTCCGCCCGTGGCGACGAGCGTGAGGTCGGCCCGACCGTGCACGCCCTGGCTCGCGGGTCGGCATGCCCGGTGGCGGTGATCCGGACCCGGGCCGACGGCACAGCGCACACCGACGGGGTGATCTCGGTGGTGCTCTCCGATGAGGCCGACAACGACGACGTGGTGCACTTCGCCATGCACGAGGGCAGGCTGCGGCGCGCCACCGTGCGCCAGGTCGACCAGCGGGTCGACAGCTGGGTGCGGCGCTATCCCGACGTGCACGTCGAGATCGTCGCGGGGGAGACAGGCAGGCAGTACCGGTGGCGCGACGCGACGGCCGGGGTGGTCGGGCTGGCGGTGGTCGGCCGGACCGACGCACAGGATTTCGGGTCCGCGGACGCGCCGGACGGTCACCCGATCCTGGGTTACCCGGACTGCTCGGTGCTGTTGGTGCGGTCCTGACACCTGGATGGGCCGGGCCCCATGGACGGGTCAGCCGCCCGCCTCGACGGCGATGCGCCTCTCCTCGGTCGGCGAATCCTTCAGCGGCACCGTGATGTTCAGGATGCCCTTGTCGTAGCTGGCCTTGATGCCGTCCTCGTCCGCCGCGGACGGCAGGGTCACCGAGCGGGTGAACGAGCGGTAGGAGAACTCCGAGCGGCCGTTGAGCTTGATCAGGTTCTTGCCGAACACCGGTCGTAGGTCGGCCCACGACGGGAACCCGGCGAAGAACTCCGATACCTCCGGCCAGGAGCGGCGATTATGCTGCACGGCAACGTTGTTCATGAGCACTCTTTGCTCGCCGATGGTGACGTTGCCACTTCGCACCTGACCACCGGGCGAGGTCCGCGGGCTAGGGACCGAAGTCCCCGCAACGGGGCCGATCGTCTCGTGTGGGCGCCGAAAGGGGACCACCGGCCCTAGTTGCGCCGCGCCACCGGGGGCACAGTGAAGGCATGGCGAACCGAATGCTCAGAGCCGGGGTGGCCGCAGCGGTGCTGTACGGGGCGCGCCGGTACTTCCGGGACTGGGGCACTACCAAGGAGGAATCGGCGGGCACGCTCGTCGGCGACGAGTTGGTGGCGCCGCCGGTGCTGCGGGCCACCGAAGGCGTCTCGATCGCTGCACCCGCGGACGCGGTGTGGCCGTGGCTGGTGCAGATGGGTCAGGACCGCGGCGGGCTGTACAGTTTCGAAACCCTCGAGGCCGCAGCGGGTCTGGATTACCACAACGCCGATGTGATCCATCCCGAATGGCAGCACCTGGCCGTCGGCGACTCGGTCCGGTTGGTCCCCAAGGGGTGGTGGGGGCTGGCGGATGGCGTCGCCCTGCGCGTCGTGCAGGTCAGCGCACCGCACACGCTGGTCCTGCGCGCGGCCCCGCCGGAGCTGCCCTGGGAGACGGTGTGGTCGTTCCACTTGGTGCCGCACTGGGACGACAAGTGCCGGCTGCTGGTCAGGTCGCGGCTGGCGCTGCGGCATCCCGGTGAGGTGGTGCTGGCCGAGCTGCTCGGACCGGTGCGCGCGTTCACCACCCGCGGCATCCTGCTCGGCATCAAGCGCCGGGCCGAACGCTGCGCGGCCGCCACGGAAAACGCCCCCGCGGATCTGAGATCGGCTTCCCGCTAGCGACATTCGGCTCACCACGGCAGGGACCTCAGGCTCTGCCGCGGTGGCGACCATCGAAGGGTAAGCACAGGCCGATCACAATCCCGGAGTTCGTCATGCAGACCTTCACGCTGGGTCTCGGTGTCTGGCTACGGCGGCTGGTGTCGCCCAGTGCTCTGGTCCGGGTGTCCGACCGGGTGGAGGCTGTCACCCTGGTGCTGGTCGCCGCGGCCTGCCTGCTGATGGCCCCGATCGCGGGGGCGGTGGGAACCGCCGAATACGACCGCCTGGCGCGCACCTACGCCGCGCAACGGCTCAGCCACCGCGACGTCGAAGCCGTTGCGGTGCATGACAGTCGGCGGGCACCGACGCCGAGGCAGCTGCCGTATCTCACCGAGGTGCTCGTCGCGCTCGGACTGTGGTCGGGGGTCTCGGGTGTCGTGGAGGCCGCCTGGCTGCTGCTGCGTATCCGGCTGGACCGGGCGCGGTTCGCGGCATGGGACCGCGAACTCGACGACCTCGCCGACAACGGTGGGCGCACGAACGCGCAGTAGTCACCCGCCGCAGATCAGGATGTCGAAGCCGCAGTCGACGCCCGGGGTGAGCAGTTCGGCGACATCGCCGGCCCGGTCGTGGGGCAGCACGGTCATCGAGATGTCGTCCCGGTGGCGGGCACGGTAATTGAGCACGCTGCCCCCGAGCGCGGTGACGTGCACGTCGAGGTCGGGGTACCGCTCGCGCCACCGGGAGAGCCGGCGCTCCCACCGGGCCCGCACCAGCCGGTTCTTCCTGGCCACCGCGTCGTCGTCGTGGATGTCGGGATAGCGGCACGGCCAGGTGGCGACGACGCGCAGCGGCGCGGCGCGCAGCAGCGCCTCGTCGACGGCTCGGGCCAGGGCGGCGTCGTCGTCGGCCGGCGGATGCGTCACCTCCACCACCACCTGGCCCGCTCCGCGACGCTCGGTGGGGTGGACGATGGCCACCGGACAGCGCACCACGGAGGTCACCTCGGCGACGGTGGACCTGCCGTGGCGGTCTGGGTGGCCCGCCGGTTCGGTGACGCCCAGGCACAACATGGCCGCATCGTGGGACGCCGCGGTCAATGTGGGTGCTGCTGCGCCGCAGAGGATCTGGGCCTCCACCCGGACCGCCTTGCCCGCCGCCTCCACGGCCGTCACCGCGGTGTCGACGATGTGCGCGGCGCGGGCGAGGTCATCGGCGCCGACCTGCCCGCCGGCCGCCGGTGCCACGGCGTGGATCAGCCGCAGCGGTAGATCCCGGGTGGTGGCTTCGTCGATGGCCCAGACTGCGGCCGCGGCCGCGGGTCGGGAGCCGTCGAGGCCAACCAGCACCGCAGTCGCGGCCGGCTGCATGGGGCTGGGCGAGGCGGTCAGCTCCCACCCGCTGGGGAACGTGTGTCGCGGCGTGGTGGCGTCGCGGCGATCCATGACGGGCGCAGCGGACATCCGACCTCCTTCGGCTCCCTCCACCCTGCACCGGAAGGGGCCGGCCCGCCCAGGGCCAATGGTCCTTACCGGCAGGACCCGGCGGCCCTGCCGGCCGGCGCCGGGCGTGGAGAAGAATCACCGGTATGAGCGGCGCCCCCTCGGCAACCTCCGGCAACCTCGGCGCGCAGGTGCACGAGACCCACACCGGCCTGGTCGCGCTCGTCGGCGACCGGGCCTACAAGATCAAGAAGCCGGTGGTCACCGACTTCCTGGATTTCAGCACGCCGCAGCGACGGGAGCAGGCGTGCCGGCGCGAGGTGGAGCTGAACCGTCGGCTGGCGCCCGCCGGCTATTTCGGGGTGGGCACCTTCCAGCCGCCCGCAGGCGATCCGGAGCCGGTGATCGTGATGCGCCGTTATCCCGACGACCAACGGTTGTCCGCGCTGGTGCGTGCCGGCGCCCCGGTCGAGCCCTGGCTGGCGTCGATCGCCGACCTCCTGGCCCGCTTCCACGCACGCGCCGAGCGCGGGCCCTCGATCGACCGGGAGGCCACCCCCGCGGTGCTGTCGGACCGTTGGCGGCAGAACCTCACCGAGCTGCGCCGGCACGGCGCCGTACTGCCCGACGAGTCGATCAGTGAGATCGACCACCTGCTCGGCGAATACCTCGCCGGGCGGGAACCGCTGTTCGCCGGCCGGATCGCCGCCCGCCGCATCGTCGACGGCCACGGGGACCTGCTCACCCAGGACATCTTCTGCACCCCGGAGGGGCCGGTGTTGCTGGACTGCCTGGAGTTCGACGACCGGCTGCGCTACGTCGACGGTATCGACGACGCCGCGTTCCTGGCGATGGATCTGGAGTTCCTCGGCCGCCCCGATCTGGCCGCGGTGTTCCTCGACGAGTACTGCCGTCGCGCCGGGGACGACGCGGCGCCGTCGCTGCGGCACTTCTGCGTGGCCTACCGCGCGGTAGTGCGCGCCAAGGTCGACTGCGTGCGGGTCGACCAGGGGCACGCCGAAGCCGCGGCCGATGCCCGCCGGCACCTGTCGATCGCGCTGTCGCGCCTGCGGTCCGGGCGCGTGCGGCTCGTCGTCGTCGGCGGCGGTCCGGGCACCGGGAAATCGACGCTGGCGCATGCCCTGGCCGAGCGGATCGGCGCGCAGGTGATCTCCACCGACGAGGTGCGGCGCGAGCTGACCGCGGGCGGTGTGCTCGAGGGTGAACCCGGTGAACTCCACGCCGGGCTCTACACCCCGGAGAACGTCTCGGCGGTGTATGCCGAGGTGCTCAGCCGGGCGCGCGGATGGCTCGGCGCCGGGCACCCGGTGATCCTGGACGGCACCTGGCGCGACGCCGATCGCCGGCGCCAGGCACACGTGGTGGCGACCGAAACCCATTCGCCTGTCGTCGAGTTCCGGTGCACCCTGCCCGTCGCGGAGGCGCAGCGTCGCATCGCGCAGCGCACCGGGTCGTCGTCGCAGGTCACCCCGGCGATGGCGGCCGAGCTGACCGGCTCGGACGGGGACTGGCCGAGCGCCCACCCGATCGACACCGCGCGGCCGCAGGCCGACTCGGTGGCCGAGGCCCACCGGGTCATGTCAACCGTGCACCACGGCGACCGGGGCCAGCGCTGATTCGGCGACGGTGGTGCTCACCGATCCCAGCAGCAGGCCGGCGATGCCGCCGCGGCCGCGGCTGCCGACGACCACGAGCTGTGAGTGCCTGGACTCGTCGATCAGCCACCGGGCCGGCTTGTCGCACACGATCCGGCGCCGCACCGCGACGTCGGGGTAGCGCTCCTGCCAGCCGGCGAGCCGCTCGGCCAGGATCTTGTGGCCCTGCTGCTCATAGCGGTGCCAGTCCATCCCGAGGATCGGGAAGACCGCCAGGTCGCTCCATGC
Organism: Mycolicibacterium sp.; assembly: GCA_050250295.1. Lineage (GTDB taxonomy): Bacteria > Actinomycetota > Actinomycetes > Mycobacteriales > Mycobacteriaceae > Mycobacterium. The sequence continues at coordinate 14,244 of JBFWOX010000019.1, read as the reverse complement.
GTGCAGGGCCACCAGATCGGCGCTGCGGCGGGATGCCTCGTCGAAGGCGAACGCCGTCGCGTTCTCCGACGCCGGGGAACCGTCGATGCCGAGCAGCACCGGCAGCGCCTCCCCGTCGGTCGGCACCACCCCCTCCTTGACGACCACGACGGGACACTGCGCGTGGTGCAGCAGCGCGCGGCTGACCGACCCCAGCACCACGCCGCCGACCGGGCCCAGCCCACGACTGCCCAGCACCAACAGGTCGGCGCGCTTGGACGCATCAATGAACTCGGGCACGATGCCGTCGTGGCGCAGCTCGACGTTCACTGCGGGCGCGGCGGCGTCCGGCACGGCACCCGCAAGGGTCTCCTTGGAGCGCTCGATCACCCGCGCTGCGTTGTCCTCCTGCCAGTCGTAGAAGGTCGTCACCACCGGCTCGATGGGCCAGGTGACCACGATCGGCGACACCACGTGCATCAGGGTGACGGGACGGTGCCGCAGCACCGCCTCCCGGGTCGCCCACCGCACCGCCGCGTGCGCTTCGGGTGAGCCGTCGACGCCGACGAGGATCCCGAGATCCGAAGACGATCCAGACATGGCTGCCTCCTTGTGTTTCGACAAAAACTACGCGCTGCTGTCGGCCCGCCGGATTCAGTGGTGGCCGGCCGCCCGGATCTGCTGTTGTGCGGCCTGTAACAGGATCCGCCGCTCGGCCGCGGCGATCACCCTGCGGGTGGCGTCGACGGCATCGGGGTTCACCGACACCGACGTGATGCCCAGCCGCACCAGGTGCTCGGCGAACGCCGGGTTGGTCGACGGCGCCTGCCCGCACAGCGACGAGGTGATGCCGAACTTGTTGGCGGTCTCGACGATCCGCCGGATGGCGTGCAGCACCGCGGGATCGGACTCGTCGAACAACTCGGCGCACACATCGGAGTCGCGGTCCACACCGAGCACCAGCTGGGTCAGGTCGTTGCTGCCGATCGACACCCCGTCGATGCCCATCCCGATGTACTCGGGCAGCCAGTGCACCACCGAGGGCACCTCGGCCATCACCCACCGGTGCAGGCCGCGCTGGCGGCCCAGCGCGCTGGCATCGACGAGGTGCAGGCACTCCTCGAGCTCCCACCTGGTACGCACGAACGGGATCATCAGCGCCACGTTCGGCGAGCGCTCCCGCACCCGCGCCAGCGCGTCAAGCTCGAGGGCGAACAGTTCCGGTTCCTTGATGTAGCGGTAGCAGCCGCGGAACCCGATCATCGGGTTGTGTTCCACCGGTTCGTGATCCGCGCCACCGACCAGACCGCGGAACTCGTTGCTGCGGAAGTCGGTGGCCCGGTAGACCACCGGCCGCGGTGCGAACGCGGCGGCGATCCGGCCCACCGAGGCCGTCATCTTCTGCACCAGGGTGTCCTGCTCACCGCGCGCGATCAGGTCGCGCGGATGACGCCCGCCCAGCGCCTCGGTCAGCATGAACTCCGCGCGTAGCAGGCCGACACCGTCGACCGGCTGGGCCGCAACGGCTTCCGCGCTGTCGGGCATCGCGAGATTGACGTACACCCGGGTCCCGCTCACCTCCGCAGGCGCCGCGACGGCGACGCGCTCGGTCACCGTCACCGCCGGTGCGGCCTCGACCCGGCCCGACACCACCTCGCCGCGGGCCCCGTCGACGGTGACCGTGACGCCGTCGTGCAGGTCGCGGGTCGCGGTGCGGGCGCCGACCACACACGGCACCCCCAGCTCCCGCGCCACGATCGCTGAGTGACACGTCATGCCGCCGGTGTCGGTGACCAGCGCACCGGCCCGCCGGATCGTGGGCAGCCAGTCCGGGTTGGTCATCTGGGCCACCAGGATCTCGCCCTCCTGCAGCCGGTGCCCGTCCTCGGGGGACTGCAGCACCCGCACCTTGCCCGACGCGGTGCCCGGCGCCGCGGCCAGCCCGCGGGCCAGCACCACGTGTTCGGTGGCCGCCGCGGGCGGGGTGGTGTGGCCCAGCGTGGTGATCGGCCGGGCCTGCACCAGATACGTTGCGCCACTGGCGTCGATGGCCCATTCGGTGTCCTGCGGGCACCCGTTGTGCCGTTCGGTGGCGATCGCCAGCTCGGCGATGGCGCGCAGCTCGTCGTCGGTGAGCACCCGCGACTCGGCCTCGGCGTTGTCGAGATCCACCGTGGTGTCGCGCCCGTCGGCGCCCCGCACGATCTTGAATGCCTTGCGGCCCAGCCGGATGTCGATCGGCGCCAGCGTCTCCTTGGACACCACGTAGGTGTCGGGTTCCACCTCGCCGGAGACCACCACCTCGCCCAGCCCGTACGCGGCCTCGATCACCACGCGGTCCCGGGCACCGGTGCTGGGATCGGCGGTGAACGCGACCCCGGCCTTCTCCGAGTCGATCATCTTCTGCACCACCACGGCCATGGCCGGTTCGGCGAGGAATCCGCGGCTGGCCCGGTAGGTGATCACCCGCGCGCTGAACAGCGACATCCAGCAGCGGGTCACCGCGCCGACCAGCGCGCCGTCGCCGCAGATGTTGGTCAGGGTGGCGTTCATGCCGGCGAACGACGCGTCGGCGCCGTCCTCGCCGGTGGCCGAGGACCGCACCGCCACAACAACACCCGGACCCAGCTCGTGATACGCCGAGAGCAGCAGCGCCGTGGTGGCGGCGTCGACGCCGGCCTTGCGCACCAGGCCCTGCATCCGCTCGCACAGCTGGCCGAGGCGGGCGGTGTCGGCGACGTTGTCGAGCGCCTCCCGGTGCAGCTCCGCGAGCTCGCCGTCCACGCCGCCGGCGCGCATGGAGTCCCGGTAGCAGTCCCGCAGCAGCACGAAGCCCGGTGGCACCGGCAGGTCGGCGGCGACGAGCTCACCCATGTTGGCGCCCTTGCCGCCGGCCTCCTCGGCGTCCTGGATCGTCAGCTCCGAGATATCGCGGATGTGGGAATTGCGGGTCACTGCGTCCATGCGTTCAGCCTCCGTCACGGTGGGGATGTGGGGAAGCGGCCGAGGGCCGTCGGCCGCGCGCCGAAAGTCCTCTGTGTCGGGGGTCTTTGGTCCTCGCGGGCGTTTTCGGTCCATGACGGTGCTCCGGGCTCATGCGCTGACGTGCGTGCCCGCCGTCTCGGCGACGATGGCCGCGATGTCGTCGAGCGCGCCGATGGTGGCCCGGTTGCCGGTGTGGCGCACGAACCGGCAGGCGGCCTCGACCTTGGGTCCCATCGACCCGGCCGCGAACTCCATCCGGTCCAGCTCGTCAGGGCTCACCCGGGTCAGCCGCTGCTGCGCCGGGGTGCCCCAGCCGGTGTAGACCCCGTCGACGTCGGTGGCGATGACCAGCAGGTCGGCGGCCAACTGTTCGGCCAGCAGCGCCGAGGCCAGGTCCTTGTCGATCACCGCCTCGACGCCGTGCAGCTTGCCGTGTTGGTCGTAGCGGGTCGGGATCCCGCCACCGCCGGCGCAGATGACCGTGACTCCGTGCTCGACGAGCGTGCGGATCGGGCCGATCTCGAAGATGCGCTTGGGTTCCGGGCTGGCGATCACCCGCCGGAAGTGCGCGCCGTCGGGGGCGAACGTCCAGCCGTTGGCGGCCTGCATCCGCTGCGCGGTCTGCTCGTCGTAGACCGGGCCGATCGGCTTGGTCGGATGCTCGAACGCGGGATCGTCGCCGTCGACCTCGATCATCGTGAGCACCGTCGCCAGCGGCTGCTGCGGCGGCAGCACGTTGCCCAACTCCTGCTCGATGACGTACCCGATCATCGCCTCGGTCTGCGCGCCGAGCACGTCCAGCGGATAGGGCGCGACGTCCTGGTAGGCCGCGGCCTGCAGCGCCAGCAGCCCGACCTGGGGGCCGTTGCCGTGCGCGATGACGAGCTGGTTGCCGTCGACGACGGTCGCGATGGACTGGGCCGCGGTGCGGATGTTGGTGCGCTGGTTGTCCGCGGTCATCGGCTGCCCGCGCCGCAGGATCGCGTTGCCGCCCAAGGCGATGACGATGCGCATCGGTCAGGCCAGCGCCGCGACGAGGACGGCCTTGATGGTGTGCATCCGGTTCTCGGCCTGTTCGAAGGCGATGTTGGCCGGGCTCTCGAACACCGCGTCGGTGACCTCGATCCCGTCGGTGAGGTGCGGATACTGCGCGGCGATCGACGCGCCCACCGTGGTCTCGCTGTTGTGGAACGCGGGCAGGCAGTGCATGAACTTCACCCGCGGGTTGCCCGCGGCGGCCATCAGGGCGTCGTTGACCTGGAACGGCAGCAGTTCGTCGATCCGCTGTCCCCACGTCTCGACCGGTTCACCCATCGACACCCACACGTCGGTGTAGATGAAGTCCACGCCGTGTACGGCCTTGGCCGGCTCGTCGGTGATCAACAGCCGCGCCCCGGACGCGGCGGCGAACTCCTCGCACATCGACACGTGGTCCTGGGCCGGCCACAGGTCGGCGGGCGCGCCGATGCGCACATCCATGCCGAGCTTGGCCCCGATCAACAGCAGCGAGTTGGCCACGTTGTTGCGCCCGTCGCCGACGAACGCGAACGCGATGTCGGTCAACGGTTTCGGGCAGTGCTCGGTCATGGTGAGCACATCGGCCAGCATCTGGGTGGGGTGGAACTCGTCGGTGAGCCCGTTGAACACCGGCACCCCGGCGTACTCGGCGAGCTCCTCGACGGTCTTCTGGCTGGCGCCGCGGTACTCGATGGCGTCGTACATGCGGCCCAGCACCCGCGCGGTGTCCTTCATCGACTCCTTGTGCCCGATCTGCGACGACGCCGGGTCGATGTAGGTGACGTGCGCGCCTTCGTCGTGGGCGGCCACCTCGAACGCGCACCGGGTGCGCGTCGAGGTCTTCTCGAAGATCAGCGCGATGTTCTTGCCGGCCAGGCTCTGCCGCTGCAGGCCCGAGTACTTGGCGCGTTTGAGGTCGCGCGACAGGTCGAGCAGATAGTGCAGGTCGCGGTCGGAGTGGTGAACGAGGCTGAGCAGACTGCGGTTGCGGTTGTTGAACGCCACGAGCGTTGCCTCCTCAGGTGTAGAGCGGGTCGCGCTGGATCGGGCAGGTCATGCACCGGCCGCCGCCGCGGCCCCGGCCCAGCTCGCTGGCGTCGATGGTCACCACCTCGACGCCGGCCTTGCGCAGCGCGGTGTTGGTCAGGATGTTGCGGTCATAGCCGATCACCACCCCGGGTTCCAGTGCCACGACGTTGTTCCCATCGTCCCACTGCTCACGCTGCACGCCGTAGACGTCGCCGGCGGTCTCGACCACCCGGAACGCCACGCCCAGCGCGTCGCCGATCGTCGGGATCAGCGGCTTGGGTTCGCGCCGGATGTCCAGCCCGGACGGGGCTTTGTCGTCGGGACGCAGGCTGAACGCGACGATCCCGTCGACGATCGGTGCGTACGCAGTGACCAGGTCGTGGTCGCAGAACGTGAAGACGGTGTCCAGGTGCATGGCCGCCCGGGTCTTCGGCAGGCTCGCGACGATCACCCGCTCGGCCGCACCCGCGGCGAACAGGTTGCGCGCCACCTGGCTGATGGCCTGGTGCGAGGAGCGTTCCCCCATCCCGATCACCACGACACCTTTGCCCAGCGGCATCACGTCGCCGCCCTCCAGCGTCGCCGAACCCCGTTCCTGGGCAACGCCTTCGATGTCACCCAGCCAGACGTCGAACTTCTCGTCGGCGAAGACGGGGTGGAACCGGTACACCGCGGTGGTCAGCAGGGTCTCCTGCCGGCGCGCCGGCCAGTACATCGGGTTCAGCGTCACGCCGCCGAAGATCCACGACGAGTTGTCCCGCATGAACTGGGTGTTGGGCAGCGGCCGCAGCACGAAGCCGGCCGGGTCGAGTTCGCGAAGGGCGCGCAGGAATCCGCCGCCGACCTCGTCGGGCACGTCCTGGTAGGAGATCCCGCCGATGAGGAACTCGGCGAGGTCGTCGGCGGGCATCTCGTCCAGCCAGGCCCGGATCGCGTGCCGCAGGCCGAGGCCGACGTGGTCGTCGGTGACCTTGCGGTCCAGCACCCATTCCCGGGCCCGCGGCTGCGCGACCACTTCGGCGAGCAGATCCTGCAACTCCAGTACCTCGACGTCGTGGTCGGTCATCTTCGCCACGAAGTCGTAGTGGTCGCGGCGGGCCTGCTGCAGCCAGATCACGTCGTCGAACAGCAACTCGGCGCGGTTCTCCGGCGTCAGCCGCTGGTGGGCCAGGCCCGGCGCGCACACCAGCACCCGCCGCAGCGTGCCCGCCTCCGACCACACCCCCAGCCGGGACTCGGCCATCACAGCACCGCCAGATTTCCGGTGACCAGCAGTGCCACCGCGACCACCGAGGTCACCGCCACCACCCCGAACACCGCCAGCTCGGCCCTGGTGAACACCGGCTGCCCGCTGCTGCGGCGCGCCCACACGTACAGCGCGGTGCCCACCAGATAGAACACGGCTGCCATCAGCAGGTACTGCCAGCCGCCGGCGTAGAGCAGCCACACCGCGTAGGCCAGCGCCACCAGGCCGACCAGCAGGTCCTTGGTCCTGCCGTGACCGCCCTGGTAGGTCTCCCCGCGCACGGCCAGCAGCACCTGGTATGCGGCCGCCCACAGGTAGGGCAGCAGGATCAGCGAGGTGGCCAGGTAGATCAGGTTGGTGTAGGTGCTCTCGTTGGCCAGCGTCCACAGCAGCAGCGCTTGTACGCAGATGTTGGTCAGCCACAACGCCGTTGCCGGCGCGCCGTGGATGTTCTCCTTCGCCAGCGCCGTGGGCATCACGTTCTCCAGCGCGGGCAACCGCAGGATCTCCACGCACAGCAGCACCCATGCGATCAGCGCGCCCAGCAGCGAGACGATCAACCCGATCGAGATGAACGCCGCACCCCAGCTGCCGACCTGGCTCTCCAGCAGGCCGGCCATCGACGGATCGGGCACCCCGGCGAGTTCGGCCTGCGCCATCAACCCGTAGGACAGCATGTTGACCAGCAGCAGCAGCGCCAGCACCGCGGCGAAGCCGACCACCGTGGCGCGGCCGACGTCGGAGCGTCTGGCGGCGCGCTGGGAGTAGACCGCGGCGCCCTCGATGCCGATGAACACCCACACCGTCACCAGCATCATGTTCTTGACTTGGGTCAGGGTGTCTCCCAGTGGGGCGCCGTCGATCTCGGTGGTGCGGCCCCAGAAGTCGGCGGTGAACAGGCCCGCCTTGAAGCCGACGGCGGCCAGCGCGATGAACACCACGATCGGCACCACCTTGGCGATGGTCACCACGACGTTGACCGCCGCCGCGGTCCGCACCCCCCGCAGTGTCAGCGCGTGCACGATCCACAACACCACCGAGGCGCCGATGATCGCCGGGACCGTCGCCCCGCCCTCGAAGGCGGGGAAGAAGTAGCCCAGCGTGGAGAACAGCAACACCAGGTAGGCCACGTTGCCCACCCATGCCGACATCCAGTACCCGAAGGCCGAGGTGAACCCGATGTAGTTGCCGAAACCCGCTCGGGCATAGCCGTATACGCCGCCGTCCACGTCGGGTTTGCGGCTGGCCAAGGTCTGGAACACGAACGCCAGCATCAACATCCCGACGCCGGTGATCACCCAGCCGATCACCAGCGGACCCGGTGCCGCGCTGGCCGCCATCTGCGACGGCAACGCGAAGATCCCGCTGCCGATCATCGAGCCGACGACGATCGCCGTCAGCGCGGCGAGGCCCAGCCCCGCCCGGGTGCCTGCCGGCCGCGGTTTCTCGGGCGCAGGCATTACGGATTGTGACATCGTCGTCTCCCCACTCCGTCGGGTGCAAGGTCGCCGGTGGCTACCCTGATGTGCTGAGGCTAGGCCGGTTTCGGGTGGATCTGAGGGGTCTTTGGTCCTCAGTCGCGGGGAGTTGGTCACCCACCCGGTGCCAGACCGCCGGGAGCGGGTCGTTCGAGGACTGAAGTGGGGACTTTGGGCCACAGATCCCGCGGTGCGCGGCGGCCTAGGGTGGCGGCGTGGCACACCATGGAGGTGAGATGAGGACTGTGCGGAGGAGTTCGACGGGCCCGCCCATGAACGCCCCGGCGATCGTCACCCTGACGATGAACACCGCGCTCGACGTCACCGCCGACGCCGAGCGCGTGGTCCCGACCGAGAAGATCCGTTGCCGCACAGTGCGATACGACCCAGGCGGCGGCGGCGTCAACGTCGCCAAGTTCGCCGCGGCGCTCGGCGTCCCTGCCGCGGCGGTGTTCACCGCGGGCGGCTCGACGGGGTCGCGGGTGGTGGACCTGATGGACGTGCCCGGGGTCACGACCATCCCCGTCGAGATCGCGGGGCCGACGCGGGAGAGTTTCACCGTCAGCGAGGGCGCCAGCGGCGAGCAGTATCGGTTCGTCCTGCCCGGTCCCGCGTTGAGCGCCGACGAGCAGGCGCGCTGCCTCGACACGGTACGGCGGGCCGCCGTGTCGGCGCAGTTCGTCGTCGCCAGCGGCAGCCTGCCGCCCGGCGTGCCGCCGCAGTTCTACCAGCGGGTCGCCGACATGTGCCGGGACACCGGCGCGCGGCTGATCCTGGACGCCTCCGGCGGCGGCCTGCGCCACGTCACGTCCGGGGTGCACGTGCTCAAGCCCAGCCTGCGCGAGCTTCGCGAGTGCGTCGGCCGTGAACTGCAGACCGAAGCCGAACAACTCGACGCAGCACTGGAACTCATCGATCGCGGGGTCACCGACGCGGTGGTGGTGTCGCTGGGTGCCCGCGGTGCGTTGTCGGTGACCTCCGCGGGAGCCGAACGGCTTCCGGCCGTCGCGGTGCCCGTGGTCAGCAGCGTCGGCGCCGGTGACGCGATGGTCGCCGGCATCGTCGCCGGCCTGGTGTGCGGCTGGCCGCTGAGCAAGGCGGTGCGCTACGGGATCGCCGCTGCGACAGCGAAACTGCAGACCCCGGGGACCGCGGTGTTCGACCGCGACGCCGTCGAACACCACTTCGAAAGCTCTAGGCGCCTGCGGCCTGCCCGGTGACCGCGTCGAGCATGGCGGCGTCGGTCATCAGGCCGTGGGTGTAGATTTCCAGCGCCGGCACCACCATTTCACCGGAGTAGTCGCGCAGCACCGCCGCGATGTCGTTGGGTGTGCGGTGCCGCCGCCGGTAGAGCAGGAAGCCGCCGGCGTTGGTGAGCACCAGGAACTTCGCGCGGGCCCCGGGATCCCGGCACGGTTTGATGGTGCCGGCCCGCACGCCCTCGTCGAGATAGCCGACGGCGTTCTCGATCATCCGGTCCACCATGTTGCGCCCCAGGCCCTGGCTTTCCTCCATGCTGCGGACCAGGTAGGCCATCAGCGGGGCGTAGGACTCGATCCCGGCGAGCGCCGACAGCCAGACGGCCGGGTCATGGGATTGCAGCGCCTCGGATTTCGAGCCGCGGATCGCCTGCACGACGTAGTCGTCGCAGGCCTCGAGGAGCTTGCGCTTGGAGCCGTAGACGTCCAGCACGGCGTTGATGGACAGCCCGGCCGCGGCGGCGATGTCGCGCAGCGACGCCCGGAACCCGTGCTTGCCGATCTTCGCGATGGCCGCGTCCCGGATCCGGTCCTGCAATTGCCCGTCGGCAGCTCCGGCGGCGATCATTTCCTGCGCTGTCGTGGTCACGGCCATCTCCTCGGTCACCTTGGGCGGGTTCTGCCGAAAAGATTCATTTGCCGGAATGCCCGTAGCTAGGGCCGGTTGGCCGCCGCGGGTGACGACGAAAGTCCCTCCACCCGGTGGGGACTTTCGGCCCTGCGACCGGGGTCGGGCGTCCTTACTCACCGGCGCCGCCGTCGACGACGTCCGCGCGATCTCCCTGGCGGCCCGGCGGGCCGAGCTCGACTACAGCGGCGGCTGCGCCGCCCGGGCCTGCGAGATGTGACGCCGGTGCGGGCCACGAGTGCCCGCTGTGCTCAGCGGCGTCCTCGATGACGTGCATCGCGGCTCGGTAGCCGCCCATGCCCGCGTCGCCGACGGGATCCGATGCGTTCACCCCGGCGTGCATCGCGTTCTCCTCCTTCTGGACAACAGTTCTCGCGTGTTGCCGCACCTGAAGACCGAGCCCGGCCGTGCCGCGTCCCAGAGGTCTTTCGGCCCCACCTTCACGACCAACGACCCCACCGGTGGCAGCGAGCAGCGCGTACGGTCATCGCATCGATTGCCCGCCGAAGGGAGCTGACATGACCGAACCAGCGGCACCCCGAGGTGTCGTCGTCGGGGTCGACGGCTCACCGTCATCGCTGTCGGCGGTCCGCTGGGCGGCCGGTGAGGCCCGGTTGCGCGGACTGCCGCTGACCATCGTGCACGTCGCCGACGCGGGGGCCACCGACGAGTCGGAAACCGTGCTGGCGCAGGCGAGGACGGCCGGACTCGACGCCGGCCTGCCCGACGTCGACGCGCGGCGGCGGACCGGCAGGGCGGTAACTGAATTGGTCGAGGCATCCAGCGGCGCACAGTTGATGGTGGTCGGCAGCCGGGGCCGGACGGGCCGGCTGGCCGGCTCCGTGGGCGTCGGGATGTTGCACCACGCCCGGTGCCCGGTCGCGATCGTGCACGGCGACGTCGAACCGCGGAAGCAGCCGGGCCGCAGGCCGGTCCTGGTGGGCATCGACGGGTCGAAGGCTTCGCTGGCGGCCGCGGCGCTCGCCTTCGAGGAGGCCGCGCGACGCTGCGTGGACCTGCTGGCGCTGCACGTCAGCAAGGACGCCGGCAAGCCCGGGCCCTACAACCGGCACATCGCGGAGATCGGGCAGGAGGCCGAGGACTTCCTGCTCCAGGCCCTGGCCGGCCTGACAGAGCAGTACCCGCAGGTCGTCGTGCACCCGCTGGTGCGGTTCGAGGATCCCGCCAGGCAGCTGCTGGTGCAGTCCGAGCGATCCCAACTCGTCGTCGTCGGCAGTCACGGCCGCGGGGCCGTCACCGGGACGCTGCTCGGCTCGGTCAGTGCCGCGGTGGCCGAGGGCTCCCGGATCCCGGTGATCGTCGCGCGGTGAGCGGTCGGCCGTCCGACGAGAGAAACCCCAAGGGACCAACGACCCTGATGGCGGCGTCGATCCGGGCATAGCCTGAGTGCAGTTTCCGGCGAGCAGAGGAGATGTCATGGACCGGACGGCAGCCGGGATCGTCGTCGGCGTCGACGGTTCCCAGGAGGCGTCGGCGGCGGTCCGCTGGGCCGCCCACGAGGCGCTCGCGTTCGGGACCTCCGTCACGTTGATCTATGCCGTGGCACCGACCGCCGTCACCTGGCCGATGGTGCCACTGCAGGACACCATCGCCGACTGCCAGCGGCAGAACGCCGAGGAGGCGCTCGCGCATGCCGGTGCCGAGGTGGCCTCGATCGCGGCGGCGTCGGGCGGTGACATCGAGGTCAGGACCGAAGTGCGGTACTCATCGCCGGTGCCCGCGCTGATCGACGCCGGCCGGGACGCCCGCATGATCGTGGTGGGAAACCGGGGCATGGGCGCCTGGGGCCGAATGCTGCTGGGTTCGGTGAGCACGGGTCTGCTCCACCACGCGCACGGTGCGGTGACGGTGGTGCGGACCCGGGACGGGCGCCTCCCCGACCCGTCCGCACCGATCGTGGTGGGCATCGACGGCTCCCCGGCGTCGGAGGCGGCCACCGCGGTGGCGTTCGAGCACGCCGCGCGGCGGCGCGCCGAACTGCTGGCCGTGCACGTGTGGAACGACTCCGGCGGGTTACCGCTGCAGGGGCAGGAATGGCGTGATCACAAGCAGCGCGCCGAGGAGGTCCTCGCCGAACGGCTGGCCGGCTGGCAGGAACAGTACCCCGATGTCGCGATCCGCCGGCACGTCGAGTTCGACGAACCGGCCCGGCGCCTCATCGAGATGTCCCGTGCGGCACAGCTGCTCGTCGTCGGCAGCCACGGCCGCGGCGGGTTCACCGGGATGGTGCTCGGGTCGGTCAGTTCCACCGTGGCCCAACAGGCCGACATCCCCGTCACGGTGGTGCGGCCGCGCTGAGCGACCGCAGCCGGGCGCGGGAGCGCAGCAGTTTGTCGACCGCGACGACGAGGCTGACGCACACAGCGATACCGGCGATGCGCAACCAGGCGACGGCGTCGAGTGGGGTGGTCTGGAACACCGCGTTGAGCACCGGGGTGTAGGTGATCGCCAATTGCGCCCCCGCCTGGACCGCGACGCCCAGGACCAGCCACCGATTCGTGAAAAGCCCTATCCGCCAGGCTGATCGGGTCAAGGACCGGCAACTCAGCAGATAGAACGCCTGGACCACGACGAACAGGTTCAGCGCTGCCGTTCGGGCCTCGGCCAGGGTCGCCCCGTGGGCGAGTTCCCATTCGAACAGCCACCAGGACCCGGCCACCAGCAAGCCGGCGACCAGCAGGATCCGGCCCACCAGGGCGCGGGTCAACAGCGGCTCCGCGGGGTCGCGCGGGGGCCGGGTCATGATGCCGGTCTCTTTCGGCTCGAACGCCAGCGTCAGGCCGAGCGCGACCGCGGTGGTCATGTTGATCCACAGGATCTGGGTGGGCAGGATCGGCAGCACCGTGCCCAGCGCGATCGCTACCAGGATCACCAGGCCCTCACCGATATTGGTGGGCAGTGTCCAGGCGATGAACTTGGTGAGGTTGTCGAAGACGCCGCGGCCCTCCTCGACGGCGGCCTCGATGGTGGCGAAATCGTCGTCGGTGAGCACCATGTCGGCCGCGTCCTTGGCGACCTCGGTGCCGCCGCGCCCCATCGCCACGCCAATGCTGGCCTGGCGCAACGCGGGTGCGTCGTTGACGCCGTCACCGGTCATCGCGACGATGTGCCCCTTCGCCTGCAGGGCCTCCACCAGGCGCAGTTTCTGCTCGGGGGACACCCGCGCGAAGACGCTGGCGTGATCGACCGCGTCGGGCAGCTCCTCGGAGGGCAGCTCGGCCAGGTCCGAGCCCAGTAGCACGGTGTCCGACGCGGGCCGGTCCAGCAGACCGACCTGAGCCGCGATCGCACCCGCGGTGCCGGCGTGGTCCCCGGTGATCATCTTGACGGCGATGCCCGCCTCTCGGCACGCGGCGACGGCCGCGTTGGCGGCCGGCCGGGGCGGGTCCAGCATCGCCTGCAGGCCGGTGAAGGTCACCGCACCGACCAGGTCGGCATCGCCGAAGCCGGTCGGGGACAACGACGTCGACATCCCGCACGCCAGCACCCGCAGGCCCTCGCGGGCGAGTTGTTCGGCCGCCGCGAGGACGGCCGAGCGGTCGAGCGGGCGCAGGGTACCGTCCGCGGCCATCTCGGTCTCGCTCAGCGCCAGCAGCCGTTCGACGGCACCCTTGACGAGCGCGACGTGGCCGTCCTCGCCGGACGTGTGCAGCGTCGCCATGTACTGCCGTTCCGAGCTGAACGGAATGGTGGCGATCAGCGGCAGGTCCTCGTCGACCCGGTCCGGCGTCAGCCCGGCCTTGATGGCGGCCACCAGCAGCGCCGCTTCGGTCGGGTCACCGTTGATCGCCCAGCTGGCACCGTCGCGGTGCGCCGACGCGCTGTTGCAGGCCGCCCCGGCCAGCAGTGTCCAGCGCAGCGCCGCATCCGCGGCCGTCGACGCCGGCCGGCCGTCGGGTCGGAGCAGTTCGCCGCCCCCTGGGTCACCGGATCCGGTCGCCTGCACCGAGCTGTCCGGGGTCCAGACCTTGCGGACGGTCATCCGGTTCTCCGTCAGGGTGCCGGTTTTGTCGGTGCAGATCACCGTCGTGCTGCCCAGCGTCTCGACGGCGGGCAGACGCCGAATCACCGCGTTGTGCTTGGCCATTCGCGCCACCCCGATGGCAAGGGTGATGGTCACCGCGGCCGGGAGGCCCTCCGGGATGGCGCCGACGGCCAGCGCGACGGCCGCCGTGAACGTCTCCGCCGCGTCCTGGCGGCGGAGCAGGCCGAGGGCGAACGTGACCGCGGCGAACGCGAGGATGCCCAACGTCAGGGTCCTGCTGAACGACGCGAGCTTGGCGGTCAACGGGGTGGCGAGAAGCTCCGTCGCACCGACGAGCCGGTGGATCTCGCCGATCTCGGTCTCCGCGCCCGTCGCGACCACCACCCCGGAGCCCGCCCCGGCGGTCACCAGCGTGCCGGAGTACACCATGTTGCGCCGGTCGGCCACCGGGGTGGCCGCGGGCAACACCACCTCGCTCTTGGCGACGGGCAGGGATTCACCGGTGAGCGCGGATTCGTCCAGGCACAGTTCGTCCGCCCGCACCAGCCGCATGTCCGCGGGCACCTTGTCGCCCGCTTCGAGCAGCACCAGATCGCCGGGGACGAGTTGGTCCGACG
>JBFWOX010000018.1:107019-113543 GCA_050250295.1 Mycolicibacterium sp. | reverse complement strand
CGGCTCGAGCCCGTACTCCTGCTTCGGCCGGCCCGCCACGGCGTTGAGCGCCACATTCGGGATCACCACATCCCGGAACTGCCAGGTATCCGAACCGTCCGGGTTGTGCACCAGCCGCGGCGCCTCATCGAGGTACTTCTGCGGCAGATGATTGGCGAACATGTCCGGCGGCTCCACGATGTGGTCGTCCACGCTGATCAGGATCATATCGTCCTTGTGCACCACGGCCTCCTTCCGGTGTCACGCGCCGCGCGTGGCACCCCTCTACCGGCATCACGATGTTCTCCTACTGTGAAAACTATCTTCTCCGGTGATGAGAATCAATGCCGGCAGTAGGCATCGTCGCTGGCAGATGGCGCCCGCATGGCGGGGGCGGGCCAGCGGCGGCCCGCCCTGCGACCCGTTGCCGTTGACGGAAAACGACAAGAGTGGAAATCTGTTGTCCAATTATGAGAATCTAATTCTCATGAACGAGAGGAGTCCGGCGGTGCGAGTGGCCCCGCTGCCCGCTGACCAGTGGGACGACAAGGTGGACGCGGCGCTGTCCGGGCTGATGCCGGCGCAGATGCGCACACCAGAGATAGCAGGCAACCTCGTGTCGACGCTGGTACGCCATCCCAAACTCGCCAAGGCGTTCCTGAGGTTCAACTTCCACCTGCTCTACGGTTCGACGCTCCCGGCGCGACTCCGGGAGCTCGCCGTGCTGCGTCTGGCCCACCTGACCAACTGCGAATACGAGTGGCGCCACCACGTAGGCATGGGACGCGAGGCCGGACTGACCGACGACGTCATCGACGGCATCATCGGTGGGGATGCCGCCGACGAACTCGACCGGGCGGTGCTGGCTGCCGTCGACGAACTGCACGGCGGCTCGATCGTCTCCGATCCCACCTGGACCACTCTGTCCACGCACCTCGACGAGCACCAGCTGATGGACCTCGTCTTCACGATCGGCTGCTATGGCGCATTGGCCATGGCGATCAACACCTTTGGCGTAGAGCCAGACCAGGAGAGGTAACACATCCATGGCACATTTCCCGAAACCGGCCGCCGGCAGCTGGACCGAGAACTGGCCCGAACTCGGCACCGCGCCCGTCGACTACACCGACTCCATCGACCCCGAGCAGTGGAAGCTGGAGCAGCAGGCCATCTTCCGCAAGACCTGGCTGCATGTGGGCCGGGTGGAGCGGCTCCCCAAGGTCGGCAGCTACTTCACCCGAGAGATGCCCTCCGTTGGCGCGGGCACCTCGATCATCGTCAACAAGGACAGGGACGGCACGATCCGGGCCTTCTACAACCTGTGCCGGCATCGCGGCAACAAGCTGGTGTGGAACGACTACCCCGGCGAAGAGGTTTCGGGATCGTGCCGACAGTTCACGTGCAAGTACCATGCCTGGCGCTACGCGCTCAACGGCGACCTGACGTTCATCCAGCAGGAAGACGAGTTCTTCGACGTCGACAAGGCCGACTACCCGCTCAAGCCCGTGCGGTGCGAGGTGTGGGAGGGCTTCATCTTCGTCAACTTCGACGACGACGCCCAGCCTCTGGAGGACTACCTCGGGGAGTTCGGCCGGCAGCTCGCCGGCTACCCCTTCCACGAGATGACCGAGACCTACAGCTACCGCGCGGAGATCAACGCCAACTGGAAGCTGTTCATCGACGCGTTCACCGAGTTCTACCACGCTCCGGTCCTGCACATGAAGCAGGCCGTCAAGGAGGAAGCCGAGAAGCTGGCCAAGATCGGCTTCGAGGCGCTGCACTACGACATCAAGGGTGACCACTCGATGATCTCCTCCTGGGGTGGGATGTCGCCGCCCAAGGACGAGAGCATGGTCAAGCCCATCGAGCGGATCCTGCACAGCGGCCTGTTCGGCCCGTGGGACCGCCCGGATATCAAGGGCATCGATCCCGACGAACTCCCGCCGGCGATCAACCCGTCCCGGCAACCGTACTGGGGCCAGGACTCCTTCGAGTTCTTTCCCAACTTCACGCTGTTGATCTGGGCCCCGGGCTGGTACCTGACCTACAACTACTGGCCCACCGACGTGGACAAGCACATCTTCGAGTGCACGCTGTATTTCGTGCCCCCGAAGAACACCCGGCAGCGGCTGTCGCAGGAGCTGGCCGCGGTGACGTTCAAGGAGTACGCGCTGCAGGACGCCAACACCCTGGAGGCCACCCAGACCCAGATCGGCACCCGCGCGGTGACCGACTTCCCGCTGTGCGATCAGGAGGTGCTGCTGCGGCATCTGCACCACACCGCGCACAAGTACGTCGACCGGTACAAAGCCGAGCAGGCCACCAAGACCAATGGGAGCCCCGTTCATGTCTGAGACACCCTTGCTGCCCGCCGAATTCGCCGACCTGGAGCGCTTCAGCGACTGGATCCTGGCCACCGAGCCGGAGCGCTACGCCAAGCGGCTCGCCTCCACGATGGACGAGATGCAGGAGCTCTACGACGCCGGCATGGCGCGCCTCGAGGAGGTGATGGTGTACCTCGACGCCCGGTTCCCGCTGCACGGCATGCCCGAAGATGCCAAGCGGCTCATGCACCTGATGCAGTCGGTGGTGATGGTCAGCTTCCCGGTGGAGGTGTGGAAGCAGCCCCGTGTCCTCGACAGCGGCGCCGCCTGGGTCGAACTCATCCGGGAGCCGGTGGTCTAGCCCGTGCCCACCCTCAAAGCCGCGGGTCTCCTCGACGTCGACGCCGGGGAGATCATCCGGCCGGGTGTGGTCCACGTCGACGGTGATCGCATCGTGGGTCTGGGCGGTGACGCACCGGCGGACTCGGAGGTGATCGACCTGGGTGTGTCCATCCTGCTACCCGGCCTGATGGACATGGAGGTGAATCTGCTGATGGGCGGGCGCGGGGAGAACCCGGGCCTGTCCCAGGTTCAGGACGATCCACCGACCCGCGTGCTGCGCGCGGTGGGCAACGCCCGTCGCACGTTGCGCGCCGGCTTCACCACCGTGCGCAATCTCGGATTGTTCGTCAAGACAGGCGGTTACCTGCTCGATGTCGCGTTGGCCAGGGCTATCGACGCTGGTCTGATCGAGGGTCCGCGGGTCGTTCCCGCGGGCCACGCCATCACCCCGACCGGTGGCCACCTCGACCCGACGATGTTCGCGGCCTTCATGCCAGGCGTGCTCGAACTCACCGTCGAGGAGGGCATCGCCAACGGCGTCGACGAGATCCGCAAGGCGGTGCGCTACCAGATCAAGCACGGCGCCCAGTTGATCAAGGTGTGTTGCTCGGGCGGGGTCATGTCGCTGACCGGCGAGGCAGGCGCACAACACTATTCAGACGAGGAACTGCGGGTCATCGTCGACGAGGCGCACCGGCGCGGACTGCGGGTGGCCGCCCACACCCACGGCGCCGAGGCGGTCAAGCACGCGGTCCAGTGCGGCATCGACTGCATCGAACACGGCTTCCTGATCGACGACGAAGCCATTGCGATGCTGGTCGAACACGATCGGTTCCTGGTGAGCACCCGGCGGCTCGCCGAGTACATGGACGTCTCGAAGGCGCCGAAAGAGTTGCAGGCCAAGGCCGCCGAGATGTTCCCGAAAGCACGGACGTCGATCAAGGCGGCTTATGAAGCCGGCGTCAAGATCGCCGTCGGCACCGACGCGCCGGCCATCCCGCACGGCCGCAACGCCGACGAGCTCGTCACGTTGGTCGAATGGGGTCTGCCGCCCGCGGCGGTGCTGCGGGCGGCCACCGTGGTCGCGGCCGACCTGATCGACCGTTCCGACTCGCTGGGCCGCCTCGCGGAGGGTTATCTGGCCGACGTCATCGCGGTGCCCGGTGATCCCCTCGCCGACATCGGCGTTACACGAGATGTCAACTTTGTAATGAAGGACGGTAAGGTCTTCAAGAATGACGTCACGCACTGAGGATCTCGTCGAGATCCAGCAGCTCCTCGCCAAGTACGCCGTCACGATCACCCAGGGTGACATCGCCGGGCTCGTCTCGGTCTTCACCCCGGACGGCACCTACAGCGCCTTCGGATCGACGTACACGCTGGCGCGCTTCCCCGAACTCGTCGACGCCGCCCCCAAGGGGCTGTTCATGACGGGGACGTCCCTGGTCACGCTCGACGCCGACGACCCGGACAAGGCCAGCGGCACCCAACCGCTGTGCTTCATCGAGCACTCCCAACACGACATGCGCATCGGGTACTACAACGACACGTACGTGCGCACCGAGGATGGCTGGCGGCTGAAGACCCGTGCGATGACCTTCATCCGGCGCTCCGGCGAGCACGACTCCGGACGCCCGCACGCGATCGGCAGGCCCGAAGCAGGATGACCGAACTCCCCGACCCCGCGACATTCCGCACCGCGCTGCGGAACTGGCTCGACGAGAACGACCTCGCCCCCGCCGCCGACCCGTCCTTGGCGGCGCACATCCAGCAGTTCGCCCGGGTGCAGCGGGCGCTGTACGACGCCGGCTGGAGTCGCTACGGCTGGCCCGAGCACGCCGGCGGCCTCGGCGGGCCCGCGCTGTTGCGGGCGATCGTCGGCGAGGAAGTGGTGGGCAGGCGGCTGGCCGAGCCGGGACCGTACTCGATGCTCGAGGTGCTGGCCCCGACGATGATCGACTACGCGCGGCCCGAGCTGGCCGCCGAGATGGTCCCGAAACTGCTCAGTGGCGAAGAGCTGTGGTGCCAAGGCTTTTCCGAGCCCGGATCGGGCAGTGACCTGGCGTCGCTCACCACGCGGGCCGTACGGCGTGGTGACAAGTGGGTGGTCAACGGCCAGAAGGTGTGGACGAGTTTCGCCCAGTTCGCACGCCGATGCGTGCTGCTCACCCGCACCGGCGACACTGACACGCCCAACCATCGGGCGATCACGGCGTTCTTCGTCGACCTCGACAGTCCCGGCATCACGGTGCGCCCGCTGCGCACCATGCATGGCGTCGACGAGTTCTGCGAGGTGTACTTCGACGACGTCGAGGTCGACGCCGGCCGGCTGCTCGGCGACGTCGGCGACGGCTGGCGGTTGGCGATGGACCTGCTGCCCTACGAACGCTCCACCTGCTTCTGGCAGCGGATCGCGTACCTGTATTCGCGGTTCGACGCTCTCGTCGAGGAAGTGAAGCGGCAGGGCCAGTCCGTGGACCAGGACATGGGTGAGGTGTACCTGGCGCTGCACACATTGCGCTGCCGGTCCCGGGCCACCCAACACCGGCTGGCCGACGGTCGCAAACTGGGCCCGGACACCTCGATCGACAAGGTGCTGCTGGCCGGTGCCGAGCAGCTGCTCTACGACACCGTCCACGACCTGCTGCCCGGCGCCGTCGAACTCGACGACACCCCTTGGCGCACCGAGTACCTGTACTCACGCGCCGCGACCATCTACGGCGGCACCGCCGAGGTGCAGCGCAACATCATCGCCCGCCGCCTGCTCGACCTCGGGAAGGAGTGACGATGGCTTCCCAAATGGATCGCGAATCACTCGACATGCTCGAGGCGTCTCTGCGCAAGACCATGCTGTCGAAGTCCGGGCCCGACCTCGACGCTGCGCTGACCGAACTCGGCTGGGCGGACATGCTCGCCGCCGTGCCCGAGCTGGCGGTACCGCTGTACTTCCGACTGCTCGGCGAAACCGGTTCGCACTCCTCGATTCTCGTCGACGTGGTGCTGCACGCCACCGGTAACAGCATCGGCGACACGGTCGAACTGCCACTGCCCTATGCCGGCAACACGTGGGTGATCTGGGACCGGATCAGCGCCGAGAGCATCGATCCGACGCTCGGCGGCCTGCCGCTGCGCCGCGAGGAAGAGGGCTATCCGATCCGGGTGGCCGAAGCGCGGGTAGCCGTCGGCTGGTGGCTCGTCGGCGCCGCCCGTGCCATGCTCGGCCTGGCCCGCAGGCATGCGCTGGACCGGGTGCAGTTCGGCACACCGATCGCGTCGTTCCAGGCCGTCCGGCACCGGCTGGCCGAGACGCTGGTGGCGATCGAGGGTGCCGAGGCGACGCTGACGCTGCCCGGGGCGGACAACCCGGACCTGACCGCGCTGCTGGCCAAGGCCGCCGCGGGCAAGGCCGCACTGACCGCTGCCAAGAACTGCCAGCAGGTCCTCGGTGGTATCGGCTTCACCGCCGAGCACGATCTGCACCGGCACGTCGAGCGGGTACTGGTGTTGGACGGATTGCTCGGCAGCTCGAGGGAACTCACGAGAAGGGCAGGCGCCGGCTTGCGAGCCCGCGGTTCGGTGCCACGCCTGGCTCAACTCTGATTCCAGCCCCGCCCCGAGCGAGTCACGTCGTCCCTGCCGAACGGGTCACGTCATCCCTGCCGAGCGCGCGCGTCTGTCCGCCGACACGCCGCGCCTTACGGGCATTCCGCGCACGTTCGTCCCCGCCGAGCGCGCGTGTCGGCACCAGGCCGCCGATGATCGAGACAGTCCGGGCACACTCGCGGGCGCTGAGTGTGCGTGAAATGCCAAGGATTGCGGCGCGCCACGGTGCAAACACGCGCGCTCGCGAGGCGACGTGAGGCATGCACGGCGCTCGGG
>JBFWOX010000018.1:0-106919 GCA_050250295.1 Mycolicibacterium sp. | reverse complement strand
CGGGGTGAGGGCTCGCGGGGCGGGGTGAGGTTACTGGATATTGGCCTTCATCTCGTCGAGGTTGACCAGCACCGGCCATCCGCCGACGCTGAGCGCGTTGCCGTGACCGGTCTGGTGCACGTCGAACACCGACTGGATGGCCGCGTAGAAGCCCTGCACATCCAGGGTCTGGTTGACCGCCCTCTTGGCCTGCCGCAGCGCGAACGGCGGCATCTTGGCGATCTGCTCGGCCAGCGCCCTGGTCTCGGCGTCGAGCTGATCGCGCGCGACGACGCGGCTGACCATGCCGGTGCCCGCCGCTTCGTCGGCGGTCATCGCGCGGCCGGTGAACAGGATCTCCTTGGCCTTGCGGGGGCCGAGTTCCCAGGTGTGGCCGTGGTATTCGACGCCGCCGATACCCATCAGCACCACGGGGTCGGAGAATTGTGCGTCATCGGCGGCGATGATCAGGTCACACGGCCAGCACAGCAGCAGGCCGCCGGAGATGCACCGGCCCTGCACCGCGGCGATCGACGGCTTGGGCACGTTGCGCCACCGCAAGGTGTACTCCAGATAGCGCTTGGCTTCGTGCTGGATGATGAACTCCAGCGTGATCTTGTCCGGTACCGGGCCGCCGCCCCTGAGGTCGTGCCCCGCCGAGAAGTGCTTGCCGTTGGCCCGCAACACGATGACGCCGACGTCGTTGTCCTCGGCCGCCCGGGTCCACGCCGCGTCGAGTTCGTCGAGTAGCGCCGGATTCTGGGCGTTGGCCGCTTCGGGACGGTTCAGCGTAATGGTGGCGATCCGGTCGCTGACCTCATAGTCGATGTACACGGGAGTCCTCAGGGGGTCGGGGCGGGCGCTCCGCGGAACGCGCAGACGCCGGATCTGGGCCTTCTGTTATCACCAGAATGAGAATACTATTCTCGGTACAAGCAAGTTACAATCTCTGACACGTGCGCCGTGAGGGGGTCGAGGACCGCAATGCCAAGGCGTTCTCCGGTACAGTCAGTTCATGTTCTCGCCAATCGGTCTGCGCCCGAGCCGCCGGTGACCAGCCCCAGCGAAGAGCCGGCATGGAAGCAGCGGGCGGTCGAACGGTCGATCAAGACCGCCAAGCTGCGCGCCGCTCAGCGCGTGCAGCGGTTCCTCGACGCCGCCCAGGCAATCATCATCGAGAAGGGCAGTACCGACTTCACCGTCCAAGAGGTCGTCGACCGCTCCCGGCAGTCGCTTCGCAGCTTCTACCTGCAGTTCGACGGTAAGCACGAACTCCTACTGGCCCTGTTCGAGGACGCCCTCAGCCGTTCCGCCGACCAGATCCGCGCGGCGACCGCGGGCCACCAGGACCCGTTGGAACGCCTCAAGGTCGCCATCGAGCTGCTCTTCGAATCCTCCCGACCGGACCCCGCCGCCAAGCGACCGCTGTTCACCGACTTCGCGCCGCGACTGCTCGTCTCCCATCCGTCCGAGGTCAAGGTTGCGCACGCGCCGCTGCTCGCACTACTCACCGAGCTGATGGAGGAAGCCAGCGCCGCGGGCCAGCTCCGTGAGGGCATCAATCCCAAGCGGATGGCCGCGATCACCATGCAGACCGTGATGTTCGTGGCCCAGTCCAGCAGCGAGTCCGGGGAGAACCCGGCCCACCCGATCACCGCCGAAGAGGTCTGGGACTTCTGCGCCCACGGCTTCGCCGCCGGCTAGCGAGAACCACCCTTCCGGCTCGGCAGAGCGGTTTGCCGTCGTGGGCGCCGCGCGCCGTCCTGAGAAGGATGTTCTCGTTTGAGAAGAGCATCGGTCGCATTGCCGGAGTCTGCCATTGACACTCGCCTATCGCCGATGACAAAGTTGTGAGACATTTCGCATCCCGATGTCTTACGCAAGACTGATCCAGCGAGAGGGACACCGTGACGATCAGCGCCGATGTGCACGATTCCGCCGCGGCGGACGAGCTGTACTACGACCCCTACAGCGTCGAACTCAACATGAATCCCTACCCGGTGTTCGCCCGGATTCGCGAGCAGGCGCCGCTGTACTACAACGACAAGCACGACTTCTATGCGCTCAGCCGCTTCGATGACGTCAACAAGGCGCTCATCGATCACGAGACGTTCAGCTCCGGCCGTGGCGCGCTGCTGGAGATCATCAAGTCCGGTATGGAGATCCCGCCCGGCACACTGATTTTCGAGGATCCGCCGATCCACAACATCCACCGCAACCTGCTCTCGCGGATGTTCACTCCGCGCAAGGTACAGGCGTTGGAACCGAAAATCCGCGAGTTCACCGCCGGCTGCCTGGATCCGCTTGTGGGCACGGGCCGCTTCGACTTCGTCAACGACCTCGGCGAGCAGATGCCCATGCGCGTCATCGGCATGCTGCTGGGCATCCCCGAGGCCGAGCAGCGCCGGGTCACCGACCACGGCGAGGCGACGCTGCAGAACGAGAAGATCGACCTGATGGCCAGTGGGGAGGTGTTCGCCGAGTTCATCGACTACCGCACCGACCATCCCTCCGACGACATCATGACCGACCTGCTCACCGCCGAGTTCACCGACGAAACCGGCACCGTGCGGCGGCTGCGCCGCGACGAGCTGCTGATGTATCTGACCGTGATCGCGACGGCCGGAGCCGAGACCACGACCCGGCTGATCGGGTGGGCCGGCAAGACACTCGCCGAATATCCCGACCAGCGCCGCGAACTCGCGGCGAACCCCGCCCTGATCCCGGCGGCGATCGAGGAGATCCTGCGGTGGGAGCCGCCGGCACTTCAGGCGGCTCGCTACGTCACCCGCGACGTCGAGTACTACGGGAAGACGGTCCCCGCCGACAGCGCCATCTTGCTGCTGATGGGCGCGGCCAACCGCGACCACCGCCGCTTCCCGCCAGATGGTGATGTCTTCGACATCCACCGGGAACTGCGGTCGCACTTGACGTTCGGTGCCGGGACGCACTTCTGCATGGGCAACGCGCTGGCCCGGCTAGAGGGCCGCATCGCGCTGGAGGAGATCCTGAAGCGCTTCCCGACGTGGGAGGTGGACTGGCCCAACGCCGTTCCATCGCAGACCACCGCGGTCCGCGGCTGGGAAGCCATGCCCACCCTCGTTCCCTGACCGACACGACCACACGACAAGACGAAAAGGACTGACACCCATGGCAGGACGTGTAGACGGCAAGGTCGCTTTCATCACCGGGGCGGCCCGTGGACAGGGCCGGGCACACGCCGTGCGGCTGGCCGAAGAGGGCGCCGACATCATCGCCGTAGACATCTGCAAGCAGATCGACACCGTCCGGATTCCGCTGTCGTCCCCCGAAGATCTGGCCGAGACCGCCGATATGGTGAAGAACGCCGGTGGGCGGATCCACACCGCCGAGGTCGACGTCCGCGACTTCGGCGCGCTCAAGGCGGCCGTGGATGCCGGCGTCGAGGAGTTCGGCAAGCTCGACATCATCGTCGCCAACGCCGGCATCGGCAACGGCGGGCAGCTGCTGCACGACACCGACGAACCCGACTGGGACGACATGATCGGCGTCAACCTCTCCGGTGTCTGGAAGACCGTCAAGGCTGGTGTCCCGCACATCATCGCCGGCGGCAACGGCGGGTCGATCATCCTGACCAGCTCGGTCGGCGGGCTGAAGGCCTACCCGCACACCGGCCACTACGTCGCGGCCAAACACGGTGTGGTGGGCCTGATGCGGACCTTCGCCGTCGAGCTCGGTGCGCAGAACATCCGCGTCAACTCGGTGCACCCCACCAACGTGAACACCCCGCTGTTCATGAACGAGCCGACGATGAAGCTGTTCCGGCCCGATCTGGAGAACCCGGGCCCGGAGGACATGAAGGTCATCGGCCAGCTGATGCACACGCTGCCGATCGGCTGGGTGGAGCCCGAGGACATCGCCAACGCGGTGCTGTTCCTGGCCTCCGACGAGGCCCGGTTCATCACCGGGGTCACGCTGCCCGTCGACGGCGGCAGCTGCCTGAAGTAGAGCATTCCCGCACGGTTCTTTGCGAGTTCCGCGTGCACCGTAGCCATGTCGGTTGACCGAGGCGAGGAGAGTCGATGTCGAGTGCGGTGCTGGTCACCGGGGGCTTCGGTCTGGTGGGGTCGGCCACGGTGCAACGCTTGGCCGAGCTCGGCCGCCGAGTGGTGATCGCCGACCTCGACACCCCCGCGAATCGCACCGCCGCCGCCCACCTGCCACCTGGAGTGCAGGTCCGCTGGGTGGATCTGACCGACGAACCGCAGACCGCACGGATGGTCGCCGAGGTCGGCCCCGCGGTCATCGTCCACCTGGCGGCGATCATCCCGCCGCTCATCTACCGGCAGCCGGCACTCGCGCGCCGGGTCAACGTCGACGCCACCGCGACCCTGGTCAGGATCGCTGAGGCACAGCCGATCCCCCCGCGCTTCGTGCAGGCGTCCAGCAACGCCGTGTACGGCGCGCGTAATCCGCACAAGGCGAGCGACCCGGTGACCGCGGACCTGCCAATGCGGCCGTCGGACCTCTACAGTGCGCACAAAGCGCAGGCCGAGGAGATCGTGCGGAACTCGGCGCTGGAATGGGTGGTGTTGCGGCTCGGCGGAGTGCTGAGCGTGGATCCCAAGGCCATCCCGTTCAACGCCGACGCACTGTACTTCGAGAGCCTGCTGCCCATCGACGGCCGCATGCACAGTGTCGACGTCCGGGACGTCGCATGGGCTTTCGCGGCCGCTACGACGGCCGATGTCGTCGGGGAGATCCTCTTGATCGCCGGTGACGAATCGCATCGGCAACTCTACGGTGACCTCACCCCGGCGCTGGCCGCCGCGCGCGGGCTCGCGGGTGGGCTCCCGAAGGGGCGCAGGGGCGATCCGCACAGCGACGACGACTGGTTCGTCACCGACTGGATGGACACCACCCGCGCGCAGCAGGTCCTGCAGTTCCAGCACCACTCGTGGCACGACATGCTCGACGAGGCACGCAGGCGCGCCGGTATGTCGCGGCACGCGGTCCAGGTGGCTGCTCCGGCGATCCGGGCGGTCCTGCGCCGCCGCTCGGCCTATTGGCGCCAGCCGGGCCAGTATGCCGACCCTTGGGGTGCGATCCGCCGCAGGTTCGGCGACCCCGCCCCGGATTTCTAGGCCGGCCCCAGCGTCGCGGTGCCGCTGTCCGGGTGGAAGTACCAGCCTCCCGCAGCGGCGGTGCCGCCGTCGACGTGGATCGTCTGCCCGGTGATGTAGGACGCCATGTCCGAGGCCAGAAATACGGCAGCGGAGGCCATCTCGTCGACGTGACCCGAGCGCCGCATCGGCACCATCTGGGCCAGCGATCCGGACAGGTCCCCAGCGGCGAGGTTCTGCAGGCCCTCGGTCATGGTGAGATCCGGGGCCAGCGCGTTGACGCGGATGCCGTGCGGGGCGAGTTCGAAGGACGCGGTCTTGGTGTAGTTGACGACGCCGGCTTTGGCAGCGGCGTAGGCGGCGTAGCCGGGGGCGGCCCGAGTGCCCTCGATCGAGGTGATGTTGACGACGCTGCCCGGCCGTCCCACCTCGACGAGCCGGCGCGCGACGCGTTGCGTGCACAGCAGGACGTGACGAAGGTTGCTGCGGTAGAGCGCATCCCAGCCGTTCTCGGAGGTGTCCAGCAGCGCGGAGTTGAAGGTGCCGCCGGCGTTGTTGACCAGGATCGACACGCCGCCGAGCTCACGCTCGGTGCGCTGCAGGGCCGCGTCGACGGCGTCGGCGTCGCGCACGTCAGTGGGCAGGCCGAGCCCTCCGATCTGCGCAGCGGCGACTGCGCACGTGTCGCGATCGCGTTCCCAGATAGCGACCGAGGCGCCGAATGCCGCCAGCCCCTGCGCGATGCCCCGGCCGATCCCCGCTCCCCCACCGGTGACGACGGCGACGCGCCCGGTGAGCAGGATGTCCGACGGGTCTATGGCCATGGTGGGAGGTTATCGTGCGGGCGCGGTGCCGATGACCCCGTCGGCCTCGAGGCGTGCGATGTCGTCGTCGTCAAGGCCGAGTCCGCGCAGCACCTCGTGGTTGTGCTGGCCGAGTAGCGGTGCGGGGGTGGTATGGACGCGGTGCGGGCCGCGGCTGCTGCGGAACGGCACCGTGCTGTGCGCGGTGGGCGGGTTGACCGGGTGCTCGACCGTCTCGAAGAAATTGCGCGCCGCCAGCTGCGGGATCTCGGTCTGACGGTGCGGCTGCAGCACCTTGGCGACCGGAACATCGTTGTCCCACAGGGCGTCCACGATCTGGTCCCGGGTCCGTTCGGCGCACCAGGCGGCGAGGTTCCGGTCGATCAGGTCGTGGTGGGCGCGCCTGCCCGCAGCGGTCGCCAGCTCGTCGGCCCTCGCCCACTGCGGGTTCCCGAGCGCCGCGCGCAGGCCCACCCACTGCTCGTCGGTGGCGACCGCGACGGCCACCCAGCTGTCGGCGCGGCCGAACTCGTCGATCTCGTTGGACAGGTAGAGGTTCTGCGGAGCCGCGGTGGGTCCGCGGTTGCCGTCGCGCTGCAACACCGCGCCGTAGGCGGAGTATTCGATCACCTGTTCGGCGGCCACGCTCAGCGCGGCGTCGACCATCGCGGCCTCCACCATCGAACCTTCGCCGGTGCGCCGCCGGTGCTCCAACGCGATCAGGATGGCGTTGAACGCGTGGATCCCGGCATTGGGATCACCGACCGAATAGGGTTCGAACGGGTTGCGGTCGGGATAGCCGGTGAGCCAACTGATTCCGGCAGCGGCTTCGATGACGTAGGCGAACGCCGGGTTGTCCCGCCACGGCCCGTCGAGCCCGAACCCGGGCATGCGGGCCATCACGATGTCCGGCTTGATCTGTCTGAGCCTGTCGTAGGTCAGCCCCATGCTCTCGATGACCCGCGGGGTGAAGTTCTCCACGAGCACGTCGGCCGTCGCGATCAGCCGCTCGAGCAGATCGCGACCGGCGGCACTGGACAGGTTCAGCGTGATGCCGCGCTTGTCGGTGTTCAGCCCGGAGAAGATCGGTGAGCGCTCCCACCAGTTCTCCTCGGTGACCGGGATGCCGGCGATCAGGCGGGTTCCGTCGGGGTGGCGGGTGGATTCCACGTGGATGACGTCGGCGCCGAGCATCGCCAGCAGATGCGTGCAGCTGGGCCCGGCCCAGAATGTCGTCATGTCGACCACCCGAAGCCCCGCGAACGGCAGCCCCGTCTGCCCCGAGCGTGCGCTCATGGCAGCTCTGGCCGCGTCCGTCCTACCACCACTGCACGCTCGAGAGCGGTAGAGCGCGGTGTGCTCACTGAGGCGCGGCGCGGGCCCGGGACAGCGCAGCGCCGCCGTCGACATCCGGTACGGCGCCGCGGGTTGGGTGAACCCGTCACGCGGGTTGACGATGAACGACTTCCGGGCGACGTAGTGGTCGAGGCGTTCGACGTTGGCCCCGTTGGCCACCGGCGCGTTCGGGATCCGGAAGGCGGTCGCCAGGTCCCGGATCTCGTCGACGGTCTGCTCGGCGACCCAGGCGTAGAGTTCCTCGGCTCTCTCGTGGGCCTGCTGGGTGATCGACAGTGGTGACTCCTCGTCGATCCAGTCGACGTGGCCGGTCATCGCGCACAGGTCGAACCATTGTTGGGCGGTGCCACAGCCGATATCGACCAGGCCGTCCTTGGCCCGCGCGATCCCCGGAACGGTCAGCCGCCGGGCGTCGCGCCACGGCCGGCCCAGCATCTCGAAGTAGCTCACCGGGTAGTAGGTCAGCCCCAGGATGGAGGTCTCCAGCATCGACAGGTCGATCAGCTCGCCACCGCCGCGCATCCGCGACGCCAGCGTCGCCGCGCTGGCGTACGCGCCGGCCAGGTACTCGCCGACCTGCCCGCCGACGTACACCGGCGCCCGGTCGGGCGCGCCGCGGCCGAGTCCGACGATGCCGCCCGACCACGCCTGCAGCGTGAACTCTGTTGCGGGACGGTCACTCCACGGACCGGTCAGGCCGAACGGGGTGATCGCGGTGACCGTCAGGTGCGGGCGCCGCGCCGCGATCGCGGCTGGCGCGAAGTCGGCCCGCGCGGCGATGCCCGGCCCGGACGACCAGATCACCGCATCGGCGTCGGCCAGCAGGCCGTCGACGAAGTCGGTGTCGGTGCACGGGTCGGCCACCACGGACCGTTTCGAGCACGCGAGATAGGAGAACAGCGCACCGTCGGTGCCGTCGAGGATGCCGGCCCCCGAAGCGGACCACAGTCGCAGCGGATCACCCTGCGGCGGTTCCACTTTGACGACCTCTGCGCCGCCGTCGGCGAGTAGTTTGGTGCAGTAGGCCCCGGCGATCCCGCTGGACAGGTCGACGACGACGTAACCGGAGAGAGCGGGCTCGGACACCTCGGGGCTAGCCCTCCTTGGCCCGGTTACGCTTGCTCAACCGGAACTCGGGCGGGAACTTGCTGTCGTTGTCGTTGACGGCGGCGGACAGTCCGCTGTCGATCGATTCGAACATGTCCAGGTCGTCGTCGCTGTCGTTGGCGACCCCGTTGCCCATGGACTCGAAGAACGCGCTGAGCAGGCTGCCCAGATACTCGCCTTGGTGCTGTTTGAAGATCTCGAAGAACATCTTCTGCTGGAACACGGTGTCCACCGGGCGGTTCCGTGCGCACGCCAGCGCGTACTTCTGGGTCTCGGCCTCCAGCCGGTCGCGCGCGACCACCTTGTTCAGGAAGTTGCAGTCGTACATCTCGGCGGCGGTGAACGGCCGGCCAGTGAACACCATCTCCTGGAACTTGCGCAACCCCATCATCTGCACCCAGGTCCACATCCGCGGACCCCAGCCGTGGTAGCGGAACGACGGGTGGCCGAACAGCGCGTCGTCGGACGAGATCACCAGATCCGCGTCCGCACACTGGTAGAAATGCCAGCCGTAGCAGTAGCCCTTGGCCTCGACGATGCTGATCTTCTTGAAGTCCTGCAGCGCGCGGTTACCGGCCTGGGAGTTGGCGTACCAGGCGCTGATGGTGGCGCCGTTGCGGAACGTGCCTTTCGGCGGGTAGGTCACCTCGCCGACCCCGTCATCCTCCAGACGCAGCTCAGCTAGCCGTGCACCGGGATTGTCGTTGCCCTCCATGAACTCCGGAAGGTCCGCGCCGCTGCCCAGGTTGTCCCCGACGCCGCGGATGACGACGACCTTCACGTCGTTGTCGGCGTTGGCCGCCCGCAGCACATCCGCGTAGCGCAGCCGGGCCAGCGACGTCGGGGCGTTGAGGAACTCCGGCCGGTTGAAGGTGATCGTCGCGATCTTGGTCCGCGGGTCCTTCTCGTAGAGGATGATCTCCTCAGGGCTGGGCCGCTCCGCGGCGGGAGGTGACGGCCGCTCAGCCATGAACGGCCTCACCGTATGCCGGTGCGGACGACAGGATCTCGGCACCGTCGGCGGTGATCAGCACCGCGTCCCGGGTGAACACCGCGCCCGTTCCCTGTTCCCACACGTAGGCGCTGACAGCGAGCACCATGCCCTCCTCGAGGATGTCGGATTCCGCGGTCGCCCGCAGAGTCGGTGATACCACCGGCGGGTCGAAACCGAGCCCCAAACCGTGCGCCACCGGCATCGCCGGCAGTGCCTCACCGGCCAGCTGGTAGGCGTCGAGCAGTCCGCTGGTAGGCAGCCCCGGTCGGCACGCGTCGACCAGCCTGTCCCACACGTCATCCCGGCGTCGGTACAGCGCGCGCACGGAGTCGGTCGGTTCGCCGACACACAGGGTGCGGGCCACCTCGGCGGCGTATCCCTCGGCCAGTACCCCGGCCGACAAGGCCACCAGGTCGCCGTCGCGCACGCGGCCGTCACCGCCGGCGCGGCGCCAGGGATGGTCCTTCGCGGTGACCCACGCGGCGTCCTGGGTCGCCGGGGTGCTCACGCCGCCGGCGGCCTCGGCCTCGAGGACCGCCCCGGCGAGGGTGTTCTCGGTGGCACCCGGTCCGAGTGCGGCGACCCCAGCGGCCAGGCCCTTCTCGGCCACCACCAGCGCCCGCCGCAGCACCGCCACCTCCTCGGGGGTCTTGACTCGCCGGGCCGCCCGCATGGCCTGCTCGGCGTCGATCAGTTCGGCGTTCGGGAACGCCATCGGCAGCAGCTTGGCGAATGTCGGTGTCAGTGCGTCGGTTCCGACCCGGTGTGCGGTATCGGCGCCCGTGATGTTCTGCAGGATGCCGACCAAAGTCATCGGGTTCCATGCGAAGCCGTACAAGTTCTCGTGCGGGATTTCCTCGGGGATGCCCTCGTCCCACGTGCTGTTCAGGTGGATCTCGCCGGTGGCCCGCACGTACTCGCAGATCGGCCCGAACGGGCGGGTGCCGACCACCCACAGTTGCGGGGCGCCGGAGATGTAACGGACATTGGCCTGGCGGCCCAGCACCAGGATGTCGATGTCGTGCAGTTCCATCTGCGCCAGTGCGCGTTCGCGGCGGCTGAGCCGCAGTGCCCGGCCGTCGGCCTCGATCTCAGTTTTCACTGGGCACCTCATAGGGGTCATACGTATATGCGGTCAACGGCATCCAACCGCCGTCGGTCACCACGACGATCTCCTCGCCGCGGTACCCGCCGGTGCCGTCCTCCCACACCACCGGCTCGAACACCAGCAGCATGCCGTCCGGGAAGACGAAGGTGTCGTCCCAGTCCTGCCCGAGATCGGTGCCGATCATCGGCATCTCGGCCGCGCTGGTCCCGATGCCGTGACCGAGGTAGAAGTGCGGCAGCCACGGCTTCTGCCCGCCGGCCGCGGCGGTCGCCGCCCGCCCGAGATCACCGCACGTGGCGCCGGCCTTGGTGACCGCCAGCACCGCATCGACGATCTCGGCCCACTTCTCGAACTGCCTCTGCTGCGCTGGGGTCGGGTCCTGGCCGACGATCCAGGTGCGGCCGTGATCGGAGCAGTAGCCGTGGTAGGCGATCGACACGTCGGTCCACAGCACATCACCCCGGCACAGTTCACGCTCGGTGGTCAGCAGTGGCAGCGCGAGATCACCGGTGGTGGTCCAGGTGCCGTCGGCCTTCGACGCCGGCATGGCCTGCCAGATCGAGTCGAACATGTTCGTGGTGGCGCCGAGTTCGAAGGTGCGGCGCACGAATTCGGCTGACAGGTCGATCTGCCGCGCCCCCGGGACCAGCGAGCGCTGTATCTCGGCGATGGCCTGTTCGGTGATCTGACATGCGCGGCGGACGCAGGCGATCTGGTCGATGGTCTTGACCAGCTTCGCCGCGCCGACCACCGCCCCGGCGTCGATCGGCGCGCTCGGGAACAGGGCGGTGCCGGCCCGCCGCATCGCCCCGGTGAGCTCGTCAGTCGCGATCGTCGCGCCAGCCAGGATCAGGCGCGACAGAATCTTCGCGAAATCGGCTACGCCCTCATCGAATTCGAGATAGACGGGACCGTGCAGGTGGTCATCGGGCAGATCCGACTCCATCGCCGCGCCCTCACGGAAGGGCAGGAACAGGTGCGGGTGCTCGTCGTCGGCCAGCACCACCGCGACCGGCCGTTCGACGTGCGACAGACCCGCGTCGGCCAGCGGCCAGCTGATCCCGGTGGCGTACATGACGTTGCCGTTGCCGAGCAGCACCAGCGCATCCACGCCCTGGTCGGCCATCGCCTCGTGCAGCCGCGCACCGGCCTCCCGGCGCATCCGAGCGAAGTCGGGCTCGTCGGGGATGTCCAGCCACGTGTACCCGGTCCGGGCGATCTGGGTGACGCCGGATTGGGTGGACGTCGTCAGATCCATGATTCGCTCGCAAGCTCGCTCTTCATCCATGATTCGCTCGCAAGCTCGCTCTTCATCCATGATTCGCTCGCAAGCTCGCTCTTCATCCATGATTCGCTCGCAAGCTCGCTCATGCGATCCCCAGGAACTTCTGCACGTTCGTCGACACGATCTTCACCGCGGCCTCGGAGCCGACGGTCTCGACGACCGAGGCCAGCGACTTCTCGGAGTAGCCGAACGTGCTCTCGTTGTGCGGGTAGTCCGAGGACCACATCACGTTCTCGACGCCGATCCGGTCGATCAGCTGCAGGCCGAGCGGGTCGACCATGAACGATGCGCTCATATGCTCGGCCCAGTAGTGCTGGATGTCGTGCTGCAGTTCGTGGTTGAACATGTGCCGGTAAGAGGCGAGCATGTGCTCGGCGTCCTGCAGCGCCGTGGGGACCCAGGCGATGCCACCCTCGAACCAGCCGATCTTCAGCGCAGGGTGCCGGTCCAGGATCCCAGAGAACACGTACTTGGCGAACTGTTCTCGGAACGAGTCCACGTTGACCATCATGCCGACGACGACGCTGTTGTTCTGGCACGGAGTCTTCGGCGGGGTCTCGCCGATGTGGTGGCTGACCGGGATACCGGAGGCTTCGATCTCGTCCCACACCGCATCCATGCTCGTGCTGCCGTAGTCGTAGATGTTGCCGTCGTCGTCCTTGCCCGGGTTCAGCGGAAGCAGGAAGGTTTTCAGCCCCGACGACTTCAGTTCGTCGAGGGTGCGGCGGGTGCCCTTCGGGTCCCACCAGTTGATCAGTCCCACCCCGTAGAAGTGGCCACCGGAGCGCTCCTGCAGATCGGCGATGTGCTCGTTGTAGATCCGGAACACCCGCTCCCGAATACCCTTGTCCGGGTAGTGGAACAGCGCGAGCACGGCGTTGGGGAACGCGAGCTCCTTATCGATGCCATCTTCCTTGAGTTCGCGGATGCGCGCCTCGATGTTGTTCGACGCCGCCCCGGCGAGATCGTCGTACTGCATGAGCACGCGGCCGAAGTCACCACCGGTCCAGGCCTTGCCCTTCATGCCGACCATGTAGGCGCCGTCCTCGTACCAGATGCGCGGGGCAGCGCCCTTGAGTTCCTTGGGGAAGCGGTCGTAGAAGATGTCGTCGGCCACCGAGATGTGGTTGTCGGCAGAGAAGACGACCGTGTCGGCGGGCAGGCCGTCGACGCCGCCGGTGGAATGGCCCTGTCGGTACTTGGGGGCGCCGAACCCCTCCGGCGGGTACAGAGTGGTTGTCGGGCTGGACATCTCGGGCACTCCAATCGTGCAGTGGATCTGGCGATCACCAGGTGACGGGTAGTTCGTAGACGCCGTAGGCGAGGCGGTCGTGTTTGAACGGCACCTCATCGAGCGGCACGGCCATGCTCAGCGTGGGGATGCGGCGCAGCAGCGTGTGGAACACGATCTGCAGTTCGGCGCGGGCCAGCTGCTGGCCGACGCATTGATGGCGTCCGTAGCCGAACCCGAGTTGGCCACTGGCGTCGCGGGTCAGGTCCAGTGAGTCGGGGTCGGGGAAGGCGTCGGCATCCCAGTTCGCCGGCGCCAGGTCGAGGATGATGCCCTCCCCCGCCCGGATGGTCTCCCCGGCGATCTCGATGTCCTCGATGGCGACCCGGCGCTGACCGTTCTGGATGATCGACAGGTAGCGCATCAGCTCTTCGACGGCGTTGGCGATGAACTTCGGGTCGCCGGAATCGCGGAGCAGCGCAGCCTGTTCCGGGTTCTGCAGCAGTGCACAGATCCCGATCCCGATCATGTTGGCCGTGGTCTCGTGGCCGGCGATCAACAGCCCGGTGCCCAGCTGGGCGGCCTCCTTGACGGTGATCTCCCCCGCGGTGACCCGCTCGGCCAGGTCCGACACCGCGTCCTCGGCGGGGTGTGCCTGCTTCTCCTCGACCAGGTCGATCAGGTACTGGTGCAGGCTCATCGCACCCTTCTGCATGGCATCCGCGGCTGCGTAGCGGGCCAGGCCGGCGTTGGCATGTTCCTGGAAGAACTCGTGATCGGCGTAGGGCACCCC
This sequence comes from Mycolicibacterium sp., assembly GCA_050250295.1. Lineage (GTDB taxonomy): Bacteria > Actinomycetota > Actinomycetes > Mycobacteriales > Mycobacteriaceae > Mycobacterium. The sequence continues at coordinate 93,161 of JBFWOX010000018.1, read as the reverse complement.
GAGCATGTCGCTGATCACCCGGGTCGGCACCGGGAGCGCCAGGGTGCTGACGAGGTCGGCCGGCTGTGGGCCGGCCAGGATCTCGTCGATGCACTCGTCGGTGACCTCCTGGATCACCGGGCGCAGCGACTCCACCCGCCGAAAGGTGAACGGCTTGGACAACATCCGGCGGAACCGGGTGTGTTCCTCGGCGTCGGAGGTGAACACCGACCGGGGACGCTTGTCGACGGTGGCGAGCATGTGTTCGTTCCAGTGCGGGAAGCCCGCGCGCCGGTCGTCGACGCTGACCCGGGGGTCGGCGAACAGCGCGCGCACCGTCGCGTGCCCGGTGACCAGCCAGGGGGTGGTGCCGTTCCAGATCCGCACCCGTGACAGCGGTTTGACCTCGGTCATCTCGAGCATCTGTCGCGGCGGGGCGAACGGGCAGCGCGGCTCGCGCTCCATCGGGTACTCGGGCACCGACACCGCGTCCTGCGCGAGCGTCTCGGTCATGTCGTCGTCACTCCTCGATCTGGATCGCCTGCGCCGGGCACGCGGCCGCGGCATTGCGGGTCTGTTGGGCGTGCTCCGGCCCGGGCTCGGGGGCCAACAGTTCGACCACCCCGTCGTCGTCGCGCTGGTCGAACACATCGCCCGCGTTGAGCACGCACTGACCGGACGAGACGCAGCTGTGCTGGTCGACCCGGACCCTCATGTCAGGGCAGCTCCGTCACCGGGGCGTGCCACAGTCCGATGATCGCGTCGATCAGGCCGGAGGCCGCGGCCTGCCAGGAACCACGCGGCACCGGTGAACCCTGGGCCAGCAGCCGCTCCCTGTCGGCGCAACTGTGCATCAACAGGTTTCGGCCCATGATGTTGCGCTCCACCCGGACCTCGACGGGCAGATCGGGTAGGCAGCTGTTGATCCCGTCGAGCACCCGTACCAGCGACGGTGACGACAGCGCATCCTTGACGATCATGTTGTGGTATGCGGGGTCGGTCATCACCTGCGCGGCGAACCGCGCATACCACGTCGGATTCCCCAGGGCCGCAAGATGATCGGTCAGGGGGCAGACCAGGGCTGCGACCCAGTCGCGCATGTCGTTCGAGCCACCAATGGTCGCGATCCGCTGCTCGCGCAGCTCCTCGATCGGCCCGCGATGCTTGCGCTCGATGGCCCGCACCAGATCGGTCTTGGTGCCGAAATGGTAACCGACGGCGGCGTTGTTGCCCTGCCCGGCCGCCTCGCTCACCTGCCGGTTCGACACGGCGAAGACGCCGTGCTCGGCGTAGAGCCGCTCGGCCGCCTTGAGGATCGCCTCTTGAGTGCCGGTCGCGCGTTCGGCACGCACCGTCCTGGCCGTCGTCACCCCCACAGTGAACCCCGTCACACTCACTAAGTCAAGCGACTGCTTTAAGATGATCATGACTCGTCCGCGGCCGGTTTGCGGACGATCACCTTGCCTGCGACGGTGCCACCGTCGATCGGCAGCACCGTTCCCGTGACATAGCGCGATCGGTCCGTCGCCAGATAGAGAGCCGCCTCGGCGACGTCGTCGGCCGTCCCCTCGCGTTTCAGCGGGCGGTCGTCGCGCATCTGCCGACGAATCCTGGCCTCGAAACGCTCGAGCCGTTCCCGGTCCTCGTCGGCGGCCGCCGACGCCAAGATCGGCGTCGGGATATTACCGGGCGCAATGCAATTGACCCGGACCCCGTAGTGCGCCAGGTCGATCGCGGCACACTTGGTGAAGTGGATGATGGCCGCCTTGGAGGCGCGGTACGCCGACACCCCGCCACCGGCCTGGATGCCACCGATGGACCCGATGTTGACGACCGACCCCCCGCCATGGTCGGCCATGTACCGGCCAGCGTCGCGGGTGCCGGCCATCACGCCCAGCAGGTTCACCCGCATCACACGGTCGAACTCCTCGAAATCCTCGTGGAAGAGACCCTTGCGCAGCGGGCTGGAGATGCCGGCGTTGTTCACCATGACGTGCAGACCGCCGAAGGCCTCGACGGTGGCGGTGACCAGCGCACCGACCTGGGTCTGGTCCCCGACGTCGGTGTGCCGATACACCGCGGTGTCCCCGCGGGCGGTCAGTTCGGCCGCCAGCGCTTCGCCGAGATCGTCGCGGATGTCGGCGATCACGACGCGGGCACCCTCGGCGGCGAACCGTTCCGCGATACCGCGACCGATCCCCGACGCGGCGCCGGTGACGATCGCGACCTTGCCTGCCAGTTCGGTCATGTCTGCTCCTCGAAGAAGGCCAGCAACAATGCGTTGACGGTCTCGGGTTGCTCGATCTGCGGGCAGTGCCCGGCTGCCCCGATCACCGCGGACCGTCCCGCCGGGATCTGGGCGGCGAGCTGGGCCGCCCACCCGGCGGGCAGCAGTTTGTCCGCGCCGCCCTCCACGATCAGCGCCGGAACCCGGATACGCCGGTAGTCCCGCGCGCTACTCGGCGGGGCGGGTGGCTCCAGCCCGGGGCGCCGGAACCGGGCTGCCGCCAACGACTCCCACGCTCCCGGTGCGATGCTGGACTCGTAGCGCCGCCGCACGTAGTCCTCGTCGGCGGGATAGGCCGGGTCGGCGAACAGCGCGGTGACGATGCGCCGCATACCCTCGACCGTGGCGTCGTAGTCGTAGAGCGCCGCGACGTGATCGTTGCGCAGGATGTCGCCGCCGCCGCAGATCGCGGCCAGGCTGCGGAGGGGCAGCACCGGGGTGTCGGAGGTGGCGTCGACGAGAAGGTTGATCGCTCCCATCGAATTGCCCACGAAATGCGCCGATTCCACCCCCACCGCCCGGCAGAACCGCGCGATGTGCCGGATGCGCAGACCGCGGCCGTCGGTGAAGTCGACGACCTTGGCCGATTCGCCGAACCCCAGCATGTCGGGTGCCAACACCCGGTGCCGCGTCGCCAGCGCGTCGATGGTGCGTTCCCATCCCAGCGCGGCGCTGGCCCCGAACTCCCCACCGTGCAGCAGTACCACCGGATGACCGGCGCCGGCCTCCAGATAGCTGGTGGTCAGACCGTCGACCAGGACGGTGCGGCGTTGCGGCCGCGTCACTTGATCGCGATCGGGCTGACCGGCGCGCCGACGGCACCGACCACCTTCAACGGCGGTGCGACGAGCTGGAATTCGTAGACGCCGTCGGCGGCGCAGTCGGCGGCTAGCGGCCCGAGATCCCAGTACTCGCCGAGCATCAACCCCATGTCACGCAGGCACAGCATGTGCATCGGCAGGAACGTACCCTCCACCCCGTTGCCCGGGTTGGGGTCCTCCACCATCAGGTTGTCCGCGGCCACCGCGGCGATCTCGTGGCGGTGCAGCCAGGACGCACACGTCCAGTGCAGACCGGATCCGGCTTCGCCGCCGTCCCCGGTGGCCAGGAATCGGGTCCACCACCCGGTGTGGACGACGACGATGTCCCCGGACCGGATCTCGACGTGCTGACGGGTGACGATCTCGTCGAGCTCGTCGGGGGTGATCGGGTCGCCGGGTTCGCAGAACACGTCCGCGCCGCGATGGGCGACGACGTCGAGCAGCACGCCGCGGGAGGTGATGCCCTTGGCGTCGACCTTCTCGATGCCCAGGTGGAACGCACCGAAACTGGTCACCGAATCGGCCGGGAACCCGTTGTACAGCTTGTCCTCGTAGTAGACATGAGACATCGCGTCCCACTGCGTGGCCGCCTGCAACGGCATCACGATGAGGTCATCGTTGAAGCGGAACGGGTTGTCGGCGAAGAACGCGCTCATGTCCGCGGCCACGGTGTTGCGCAGCCATTGCGGCCCGTACTGCACCAGCGTGGAGGCGTCGCCACCGTCGACGGTCATCACGTGTACCGGGTTCTGCCGGAACTTGAAGGCGCCCTGCGGCCCACCGGCGCTGAAGTCGCCGCCCAGGGAGATGACCTTGCCCTGCTTCACCAGGGCGGCCGCCTCGGCGACCTTCGCGGGGGTGATGAAGTTCAGCGTGCCGACCTCATCGTCGGCACCCCACCGCCCCCAGTTGCGGACCTCGTCGGCGGCCTTGCGGAAGTCACTCATGGTGCCGGTCATGCCCCGTCCTTCGTTCGTTGCTGCTGCACGGCGCGGTGATCGGTGAGATCACCGAACACCCGCTCCGCCACCGATCCGCCGTCGACCCACACCACGTGGCCGGTGATGTGCTTGGCCGCCGCGCTGTTCAGGAAGGCGAGCACGCTGGCCTGCTCGTCGGCGTCGGCGTGCCGGCCCAGTGGGTTGGTGAAGGCGTCCAGGAAGCCCTGCCCGTAGGCGGTCCGCAGCTGGTCCAGGATCGGGGTGTCGGTCACCCCGGGCGCACTGCAGTTGATGCGGATCCCCTTGGCACCCAGGGGCGTCACCTGACGCATCCCGTAGAGGATGATGGCCTCCTTGGCGAGCCGGTAACCCCCGTCGGCCAGCGCCTCGGGATGGCATTCGCACCACCGGATACCCTCGGTGAAGGACTCCGTGTCGAGCAGCCCCAGGGTCACCGGGGCGTTGGCGAGGTACTGCGAGGCGGCCAGCGACGACACGTTGGCGATCGCCGATCCCGGTGGCATCAGCGGGGTGATCGCGTCGGTGAACCGTCGGGTGCCGAGGAAATTGATGGTCACCACCCGCAGTGGGTCCTTGATCCCCGAGGACACGCCGGCCACGTTGAACAGTGCATGGACCGGCGCGTCGACCGCCGCGGCCGCCGCCGCGATCGACCCCTCGTCGGCGAGGTCGACGGGGTGGAATGCGGCAACGTCGAGTTCTGCGGCCGAAGAACGGATGTCGAGTCCAATCACGTGCGCGCCGAGCCCGGTGAGTTGCCGGGTCAGCGCCGCCCCGATGCCCGAGGCGCAACCGGTCACGACCACCCGTCGACCGTCGTAGCGGAACAGTTCGTCGATCTGGGCCACGGTCGCCAGTGTCGCTCAGCCGGCGGCTTCGGTGGCCGCTTTCGCGTCCTTCTCGGCCTGCGCGGCCGTGACCCGGCCCTCGTTGATCTCGGCCATCGCCTCGGGGATCTCACCCGCGGTGAACTTGCCGCCGCGGCCGGTGGGCAGCCCGCCGAAGGCGTAGGTCTCGTCGAACAGCGGTGCGTCCCAGGACTGCCGTCGGGCTTCGACCTTCTCGATGACCGGTTCGAGGCGCTTGGCCTTGTCCTTGGCCGCCGTCTGGTGGCGCTCGATGAACTCGGGCAGGATCTCGGTGCCCATGATCTCGATGGATTCCATGGTGCCCTCATGGCTGCGCGGGTTGAGCAGCAGGATGATCTCGTCGACGCCACTGGCCTCATAGCCGCGCAGGAACTCCCGCACGGTGTCCGGTGAGCCGATCGCACCGCGGCCCGGCCCGTAGGCCAGCGTGGGATCCTCCTTGACCGCCTTCTCGTAGAGCTCCCACACCCCGGTACGTCCGGGGGTGTGCATGCCGGTCAGGTAGTAGTGCATGATGCCGAACGAGAAGAAGCCGCCGCCGATGCCCAGGCGCGCCAACGCTTCCTCGTCGGTCTTGGCCACCATCATCGACAGGTCGCCGCCGATCGCGAGGATGTTGGGGTTGATCGCCGGAGTGATCGGGGTGCCCTGCTCCTCGAACTCCTGGTAGTAGCCGTCGACGCGGACCTTGAGTGCCTCGGGCCCGGTGTAGGCGAAACTCAGTGCACCGATCGCCTTCTGGGCGGCCATCTGCACCGACGACGGCCGGGTGCAGGCCACCCACACCGGCGGGTGCGGCTGCTGCAGCGGTTTGGGGATGACCTTGCGGGCGGGCATCTCGACGTGCTCGCCCTTGAAGCCGGTGAACGGCGCCTCGATCATGCAGCGGATCGAAACCTCCAGCGCCTCTTCCCACATCGACCGCTTGTCGGCCGGGTCGATGTTGAACCCACCCAGCTCGGCGACCGACGAGCCCTCACCGGTGCCGAACTCCACCCGGCCGTTGGACAGGTGATCCAGCGTCGCGACCCGTTCGGCGATGCGGGCCGGGTGGTTGATCGGCGGCGGCAGGTGCATGACGCCGAAGCCGAGCCGGATGTCCTTCGTGCGCTGGCTGGCCGCGGCCAGGAACAGCTCCGGTGCTGTCGAGTGGCAGTATTCCTCGAGGAAGTGGTGCTCGGTCAGCCACACCGAGGAGAACCCCGCCTTGTCCGCGGCCTCCACCTCGTCCAGGCCGCGCTGGAACAGCTGGTGCTCGTCGTCCTCGGACCAGGGGCGGGGCAGCGGGAACTCGTAGAACAGCGAAATCTTCATCAGCGGTTGCTCCTTGACGGTGAGGGGGCTCGGTCGGGTGCTGCGGTCTGGGCGAGGTGGCGGGCGGCGAGGTAGCCGAAGGTCATGGCGGGTCCGATGGTGGCTCCCGCGCCGGCGTAGCTGCGGCCCATGACGGCCGCCGATACGTTGCCGACGGCGTACAGCCCGTCGATGACGGAACCGCCGTCGCGCAGCACCCTGGCGTGCTCGTCGGTGCGCAGGCCGCCCGACGTGCCGAGGTCGCCCAGGATGATCTGGAACGCGTAGTAGGGCGGCTCGCCCAGCGGGTGCAGATTGGGATTGGGCAGCGTCGGGTCCCCGTAGTAGTTGTCGTAGGCGCTGTCGCCGCGGCCGAAGTCGTCATCGTGGCCGGTGCGCGCCAGCGCGTTGAATCGCTCTGCGGTGTCCCGCAACTGGTTCCCCGGCACCCCGATCTGCACGGCCAGCTCCTCCCACGTCGAACCGGTCTTGACCACGCCGGACTCGAGCCAGGCCGCGGGCACCTTCCGCCCGGTCGGCACGGGCGCGAACGGGATCTTCGGGATGGGCAGGTGCCCGGCCACCACATAGCGGTGGAACGACCGGATGTCGGTGATCAGCCAGCAGGGGATGTGGGTGACGCCGCTGCGCTGTCCCTCGATCATCGCGTGGGCGAAGTCCATGTACGGCGCCGCCTCGTTGATGAAGCGCTTGCCGGCACCGTTGACGACGAACTGCGACGGCATCATGCGTTCGTTCAGCATGAACTGCAGCCGCCCGTCCGGCCAGCAGATCGCCGGGAACCACCAGGCCTCGTCGAGCAGATCGGTGCCCGCGCCGACCTTCTCCCCCGCCCTGATGCCGTCGCCCATCGCCAGCGGATTGCCGAAGCTCCAGTCTTTCCCGGCACCGGCGAGCTCGGTGACGCGGCTCATCTCGGGCAGGTGTCGGCGCCGCCAGGCCATGTCGTGGTCGAACCCGCCGCTGGCGAGTACCACCCCGCGCCTGGCGCGCACCCGGACCGTCGTGCCGTCCCTGTCGATGACCGCGCCGACCACCCGCCCGTCGGGGCCGTCGGTGATCAGCTCGCTCATCGGGGCGTTCAGCCACAGTGGGATATCCTGCTGCTTCATCGCCAGGCGCAGCCGTGCTGCGAGCGACTGACCGATGGCGGCCATCCGCTCCCCTAACACCCGGGCCCGGATCATCCGCCCGATCAGTTTGAGCAACACCACTTTTCCGCGCCAGGACTGCCGCACCTGGTAGAACAGCCGCAGATCCTTCGGGGCGAACCAGATGCCTTTGGGCGCCAGCGCCAGCGGGGCGAGCAGGTTCTGTTCTTCGTCGCCCAGCACCCGCAGATCGATCTCGGGCACGTTGATGGTGCTGCCCAGGGCCGAGCCGCCCGGTGCCTCGGGATAGTAGTCGGCGTATCCGGGCTTCCACACGAACTCCAGCCACGGGCTGAGCTTTTCGAGGAACTCCATCATCTCCGGGGCGGCGTCCACGTAGGCGCGCAGTCGGGCGTCACTGACCAGGCCGCCGGTGATCTCCTTCAGGTAGGTGAACACCGCGTCCGGATCGGGGACGTGCCCGGCCCGGCGCTGCGCCGGCGCGCCGGGTACCCAGATGCCGCCCCCCGAGAGGGCGGTGGAGCCGCCGAACCGGGCCGCCTTCTCCACCACGACGGTGTCGAGTCCCGCGTCGTCGGCGGCCAGCGCGGCCGTCATCCCGCCGCCGCCGGATCCGATCACCAGGACGTCGGTCTCGTGGTCGAAGGTCTCAGCCGTCATCAGGTAGACACCGCCGTTCGGATGGCGAAACCGGCGATCAGATCCGGCGCGGCGCGGTAGAACCGGTTGCCGGTTTCGTAGTGGCCCTGGGTGGCCAGCGCCGCGAAGGCCGCCACCCAGGTTCTGACCTCGTGCGCGGAGTTGCCCGCCTCGGTGGCGATCCAGTCGTTGTCCCAGCCGTCGACCTCCGCGAGCCGATTGCTGTCCACCAGGTCGAGGAACGCGCGGTCCCACTCCGGGTTCAGCGGCGCCAAACCGCCCTGTCCGGAGGCGAATTCGTGGGCCGCCGCCATGACCGCGGTCTGCCGGGCCTGCCGCTGCTCGACAGTCATCGGCACGCCGTGCACGATGCGGTCCATCGCGGCGGGCGGTGCGGTGGCCAATGTCGGCACCGGCGGGTCGTGGGACAACCCACCGGATCCGACGACCAGGATCCGCTTGCCGAGGCCGCCCAGATATGCACCGACGGCCGTGCCGAGCGCGCGGGCCCGCCGGATCGGGCCCAGCGGGGTGGCCACCGAGTTGATGAACACGGGGATCAGCGGGGTGGTTGCCGGGTCGCCGAACAGCTTCTGCAGCGGTTGCACGGTGCCGTGGTCGACATCCATCGCCGCCGAGATGGCCACGTCGACATCGGAGTCCAGCACCGCGCGGGCGCACTCGACGGCCAGTTCGCCCGCGACGTCGAGCGGACCGTGATAGGTGCCGTAGTCGCCGACGCCCTGGGCGGCGATGCCGATGCAGAACGGCGGCATCGCCCGGTAGAAGAACCCGTTGTAATGGTCGGGTGAGAAGACGAGCACCAGCTCCGGGTCGAACGTCTCGACGAAGTCCCGCGCCGCCCCGATCGCCCCCTCGATGTCGTCAAGGAGATCCCGAGACGGTCCCGGAAGGTTGAGCAGCGGGCTGTGCGACATGCAGCACAGCGCCATCTGGCTTTTCGCCATGAAGACCCGGCCCTCCTCTCGCGGTGAGATGAAGTACGTCGAACAGTGCGCCGGCCACCTCGGGCGCGCGCTGGGCGATGCAGGCCGCCGCGATGCAGCGGTCCGGGCGCACGAACAGCACCGAGTCGGTGTAGACGTCGAACCAGGACTTCAGCGCTCCGGTGCGGTCGCCGACCACCACGACATCGTCGTCGTCGTGACCCGGCCAGTGCAGCTGTGTCATCGGCCGTGCTTCGATGAACCTGGCGCCCAACGCCTTCCATCGTCCGAACACGTCGTCGCCCAGGACGGCACGCAGGTTGTTGCTCCAGCACAGCACCGCGAACCCGGATCCGAGCACCTCGTCGAGGAGCACGTCCTGCGCATCGCGGGTATCCACCCGGGGCTGGATGAACAGTGTTCCGGTCGGCGAGTTCGGAGCGGCCGAACCGTCGTGATGGACGGCGCCCTGCAGGTAGCGCGGCATCGGCTTGAACCGCATTTCGAGCACGTAGCGTTTCAGCGACGGCACCACCGACGCCGCGTGGATCACCCGGTCGCGCAGCGCGGCGACGCGGCGGTCGGTGGGTGAGATGACCCGCCCGACCAGGGTGGACAGATCGATCATGGCGCGGGCATGTTTGCGGCGTTCGACGTCGTAGCTGTCTAGTAGCCCGTCGTCGGCCTTGCCGGTGACCACCAGGGCCAGCTTCCAGCCCAGGTTGGCGGCGTCGCGGATCCCGCTGTTGTACCCCTGGCCCTGCCACACCGGCATCAGGTGCGCGGCGTCGCCGGCCAGCATCAGGCGGCCCCGCCGGAACGACCCGGCGATGCGGGAATGGTGTGTGTAGACCCGGTGCCGGATCATGTCGACCCGGTCGGGGTAGGGAACCAGCCGGCCCAGCATGCGTCTGACGAAGGCCGGGTCGGCGGCCTGTTCGTCGGATTCGTCGGGGTGGATCATGAACTCGAAGCGCCGGATGCCGTGCGCGATCGCGATCGACACGTAGGGCCGTTTCGGATCGGCACCGACCTCGCTGTTCGGATGGCCCAGCGGATCGTTGGCGAGGTCGACCACCAGCCAGCGCGTGGAGGACGTGGTGCCGTCGAACGCGACACCCATCAGGCGGCGGGTGGCGCTGCGGCCGCCGTCGCAGCCGACGACGTAGCGGGCCGAGACCGCCTGCTGGCCACCGTCGAACTCCACCGTCACCGCGTCTGGCGTCTCGGTGCAGGTACGCATCCGGTGCCCGAACCGGATCTCGACATGTTCGAATCGGTCCAGGCCGTTGCACAATTCGGCGTCGACCAGCGGCTGTACGAAACCGTTGCGCTTGGGCCAGCCGAACCGCGCGTCGGGCGGGGCCATCTCGGCCAGGAGCTTACGGTCGGCATCGAAGAACCGCAGGATCTGATTCGGCACGGTGTGCGGCAGGATCCGGTCCACCAGGCCGATGGACTGGAACGTGCGCAACGACTCGTCGTCGAGGCCGACCCCGCGCGGGTAGTCGATCAGCGCCTCGCGCTCATCCACCACCAACGTCCGGACACCTTGCAGCCCAAGGATGTTGGCCAAGGTCAGACCGGACGGTCCGGCACCGACGATGACGACGTCGTACTCGGTGCTCATGTGCGCCCCAGCAGGAAGTCCAGATGCAGCCGGTTGAAGGTCTTGGGATCCTCGTACTGCGGCCAGTGACCACAGCCGGGCATCAGTTCGAAACGCGCCCCCGAGATCATCGACGCGATGCGCCGGCCCTCCGCGACGTCGGCGGTCGGATCGTCGCTGGTCCACACCACCAGCGTGGGCGCGGTGATCGCGCCGTACTCGGCGGGCCCGAGCAGGTTCCTGGCGCGGATCTGCGGGTCCTGCAGGGCCATGATGTCGCGCATCGCATTGACGAATCCCGGTTGGCGGTACACCCGTCGGCGGCTGGCCACGATGTCGTCGTAGTCCTTGGTCTTGTCGGCCATCAACCATTTGATCCGGGCCTGCACCGTCGCCCAGGTGGGGTCCTCCGCGGCCGCCATCGACAGCGTGATGATGCGTTTCATCACCTCGGGGTCGGCCTGCGATCCGCCCGCGGTGTTGAGCACCAGCCGGTCCACCCGGTCCGGCCGGTCCGCCGCGATGCGCGCGGCGACCCAGCCGCCGAGCGACTCACCGCTGATGTGGGCCCGCTGGGCCCCGACGGTGTCCAGGAAGGCCACCAGATGCTCGACGTAGTGGCTGATTTCGAGCGGGTGGCCGGGCTTGTCGGTGTAGCCGTGGCCGAGCATGTCGATGGACCAGGTCGAGAAGTGCTCGGCATGGGACGCCAGGTTGCGCACGTAGGCCTCGGCGTGTCCACCGGAGCCGTGCAGGAACACCAGCGTAGGGGCGGCCGGGTCGCCGGCGTGCAGGTAGCGGGTCCGCACCCCGCCCGCGTTCAAGTAGCCCTGCGAGAACGCAACGCCCTGCAGGTCGCTCCAGACGCTCTCGAACTCCGTCACCCCCTGACGCTCCTTCCGTGGAGTCCCGGCCGAGACGTAGAGGAGAATTGTATTCTCCTGATACGTAAGCATTCTGCTCATTTATCGCACAGCCATGTGCACTATAGTCAGAGCATCACTCTCGGAGTAGAGATCTGTCAAGGAAGGTCCGCATGAATCGACCGGCCGCCGACGGGCCCCCCGCGGCGCGGTCCGGCGCCCCTGGATCCCAGACCCTCGCGCGCGGGCTCAACGCCCTGCAACTCGTCGCCGACGCGCCCGCCGGCCTGACCGTCGCGGAGGTCGCCGACGGCATCGGCGTGCACCGCACCATCGCGTACCGGCTGCTGAGCACGCTGGCGCAGTTCCGGTTCGTGGCCAAGGGCGAGGACGGGCGCTACCGTTCGGCCGCCGCGCTGGCGGTCCTCGGCGCCTCCTTCGACAACAACGTGCGCCAGCTGTGCGTGCCCACGCTGCGCGCGCTGGCCGACGATCTCGGCACCACCGTCTCGCTGTTGGTGGCCGAAGGCGACCAACAGGTCGCCGTCGCGGTGATGGTGCCGAGCAACGTGTACTACCAACTGTCCTTCCACGAGGGCAGCCGGTACCCGCTCGACCGCGGTGCGGCCGGCATCGCCCTGCTGGCGAGCATGCCGCCGCGCCCCGGCGAGCGTGACCTCGTGGCGCAGACCCGCCGACAGGGCTGGGTGATCACCCACGGTGAGGTCGAACCGAACACCTACGGCCTGGCCGTCCCGGTCCGCCGCAGCCCACCGTCGCCGCCCACGTGCCTCAACCTGATCTCGCACCGCGAGGACGTCGTGCTCGCCGGCCGGAATTCGGTCATCACCGCGGCCGACGAACTGGCGGCGATCCTCAGCTCGACCATCTCCGGCGCAACAGTCCTCGGCTCACGGAAAGGAGACAGCGGTGACCGATTGGGACCATGAGGTCGACGTCGTCGTACTGGGCAGCGGGGGTGCGGGGCTCACCGCCGCACTGGCCGCCGCGGTCAACGGCGCGACGGTGGAGGTCTACGAGAAGGCGGCCACGGTGGGCGGGACCACCGCGGTGTCGGGCGGCATCGTCTGGATCCCCGCGCACAACCGCTGCGCCGACGGCGAATTGAGCGTCGACGACGCGATGGCCTACCTGCGGGCACAGTCACTGGGTGTCATGGACGACGAGCTGGTCGAGACCTTCGTCGACACCGGCGCGTCGATGCTCGACTTCGTGGAAACCCACAGCGACCTGGTGTTCGAGGTCGCCGCCGGCTTCCCCGACTACAAACCCGAACTGCCCGGGGGCAGGCCCGGCGGTGGGCGGTCGCTGAACGCCAAGCCCTTCGACCTGTCCCGGCTGGGCGAGTGGAGCCACCGGATCACGTCCTTCCCAGCCGATTTCAGCAACGTCGGGATCGACGCCGAGACCAGGGCCAGGATCCACGCCGCCGTCGACGACGAATCCGGTGACTACTGCGTGGCCGGCACCGCCCTGATCGCCGGGCTGCTCAAGGGCCTGCTGGACCTCGGCGTGACGCCGCACACCCATGCGCGGGGGCTGGACCTCATCGGCGACGCGCTGGGCATCACCGGGGTGCGGATCAAGAAGGGCGACAGCACTTTCCAGGTCAAGGCCCGACGCGGTGTGATCCTGGGCACCGGGGGTTTCGAATGGGATCGCCGGCTGGTCGAGGCGTACCTGCGCGGCCCGATGCGCGGCGCGGTGTCCCCGCCGAACAACACCGGCGACGGTCTGCGGATGGCGATGGCACACGGCGCGGACCTGGCCAACATGGGTGAGGCGTGGTGGGTGCCCATCGTGCAGATCCCCGGGGACACCTTCGCGGGGCAGCCCCGCAGCAGGAGCGTGCGCCTGGAGCGCACCCGCCCGCGCAGCATCATCGTCAACCGGGCCGGCAAGCGGTTCCTCAACGAGGCGGGCGAGTACAACTCGATGGCCGGCCCGTTCCACTTCCTCGACCCCAAGCTCGGCTACGCCAACGACCCGGCCTGGATCGTGTTCGACGCGGTGCACCTCGAGCGCTACGGCTTCCTCGGTGTCCAACCCGGTGGGCCCGTCCCCGAATGGTTCTGCCAATCCGCCGATCTCGAACGGCTCGGCGCGAAGACCGGGATCGATCCCGAGGGTCTGGCGGCCACCCTGGCCGCCTGGAACGCCCATGTCGCCGCCGGTCACGATCCGGACTTCAACCGCGGTGCAAGCGCTTACGACGGCTACTGGGGTGACACGTCGGCGGCCACCACGGCGGGCCAGACGCTCGGACCGATCGACACCGGACCGTACTTCGCGGTGCCGGTGTCCATCGGCGCGATGGGCACCAAGGGTGGCCCCCGCACCGACCGCGACGGCAGGGTGCTGCATGTCAACGGCACGGCGATCGCCGGGTTGTTCGCCGCGGGCAACGCGATGGCGGGTGCGACGGGCAAGGCGTACGGCGGCGCGGGCGGCACCATCGGGCCGGCCATGGTGTTCGGCTACCGCGCGGGCTGCGCCGCGGCCACGGGCAAGTCCGTGTCCTAGCCACCCGGCCCGGCGTTACCCTCGTCGGTGTGACGGACAGCGGCATCCGGTTCAGCGCGATCGCCCGCACGCCCGCACAGATCCGGGTGCTCGATGCCGCGCTGGACCTGATCTCCGAACACGGTGTCAGCGGGACCTCGCTGCAGATGATCGCCGACGCGATGGGGGTCACCAAAGCCGCGGTGTACCGCCAGTTCAAATCGAAGGACGACATCGTGATCGCGCTGACCGAGCGGGAGCTCGGCAGGCTGGAGGACGCGCTGGAAGCCGCCGAGGCCGAGACCTCCGCGCCCCGCGCACGGGACATGCTGTTGCACCAGGTCATCGACGAGGCCGTCGAACGGCGCCGGCACGTCGCGACCCTGCAGTTCGACCCGGTGATCATCAAGTTCCTGGCCAACCACGAGCCGTTCCAGGCGTTCATCGCCCGGCTCTACGCCGTGCTGATCGGCGACGCGGGTCAGCAGGCGCGGCTACCGGCCGCGATGCTCTCCGGTGCGATCGCCGTCGGCGTCATGCATCCCCTCGTCTCCGATATCGACGACGACACGCTGCGTCGCGAATTGCTGCGCTACACAAGGCGGCTCATCGACCTTCCGGATTAGTGCGCCCGATCAGCCGGTCGGCGGCCCGGTAGGCGTCGGCGGTGCCGTCGGCCACCGCCTCGGCGAGCCGGTCCAGTTCGGGGTGGGTGCGCAGCAGGCTCTGGGCCAGCGACAGGATCTGGGCGCGCGCCCGCGCGGTCCGCCGGGCCGGGTTGTCGCCACGGTGGTGCTCCTCGACCGCCCCGCGCAGTTCGTCGATGCCCTCCCCTCGAGCCGCAACGAGTTTCAGTATCGGAACAGCGGTCTCAGCGCGCAGGTCACGCACCGTCTGGTCGGCGCCGTCGCGGTCGGCCTTGTTCACCACGACGATGTCGGCGACCTCGAGCAGACCGGCCTTCGCCGCCTGCACCGCATCACCCGCGCCGGGGTTGAGGATCACCACCGTCGGGTCGGCCACCGCAGCGATCTCGATCTCGGATTGCCCGACGCCGACCGTCTCGAGGATCACCAGGTCATAGGCGAGCGCCGAGAGCAGCGTGATCGCCGCGGGTACGGCCGCGGCCAGGCCGCCGAGGTGCCCACGCGCCGCGACCGACCGGATCAACACGTCGGGATCGTTGATGTGCGCGGCCATCCGGATGCGGTCGCCGAGCAGCGCGCCACCGCTGTAGGGCGACGACGGGTCGACCGCCAGCACCGCCACCCGCACACCGTTGGCCCGGTAGGCGCCGACGAGCGCACCGACCGTGGTGGACTTGCCGGCCCCCGGCGGACCGGTGATGCCGACGACGCGGGCCGCCGAGCCGGACCCGAGGGCGGCCAGGACGTCGTCCCGGCGGGGGCTCTCCACCAGGCTGAGCAGCCGGCCGGTGGCCCGGACCGACCCGTTGGCCGCCGCCGCCAGCAACTCGTCGATGCTCACCTCAGAGAGAGTACGCAGGCGAGGTCTCCTCTTTCGTCGTCTTCACACCGGCTAGGAGAATGTTATTCTCTTAAACAGAGAGTACCTCTATCGCGAAGGGATGGGTATGGAGATCAGCGGAAGCTCCGCCCTGGTGGTCGGCGGCGCGGGCGGACTCGGGGAGGCGACGGTGCGCCGCCTGCACACCGCGGGAGCCAAGGTGGTGGTCGCCGACCTGGCCGACGACAAGGGCAAGGAACTCGAGGCCGAGCTGGGCGTGCGCTACGTGCGCACCGACGCCACCTCCGAGGAATCGGTGAACGCCGCCATCGCCGAGGCCGAATCCCTTGCTCCGCTGCGGATCTCGGTGGACACCCACGGCGGCCCGGCCAGCGGCGGTCGGCTGGTCGGCAGAGATGGCAGCCCGCTGGACCTCGACGGTTTCAAGAAGACCATCGAGTTCTACCTGACGGCGGTGTTCAACGTCATGCGGCTCGCGGCCGCCGCCATCGCCAGAACCGACCCGCTCGGCGAGGGCGGCCGGGGCGTCATCGTCAATACCGCATCGATCGCCGGGTACGAAGGCCAGATCGGGCAGCTGCCCTACGCGGCGGCCAAGGGTGGGGTGCTGGGGATGACGCTGGTGGCCGCGCGGGACCTGTCCCCGCTGGGGATCCGCGTGGTGACGATCGCCCCCGGGACCATCAACACCCCGGCGTACGGCAAGGCCGCCGATCAGCTCGAGCAGCACTGGGGTCCGCAGGTGCCGTTCCCGAAGCGGATGGGCCGCTCGACCGAGTACGCGCAGTTGGCGCAGAGCATCATCGAGAACGACTACCTCAACGGCGAGATCATCCGCCTCGACGGAGCGCTGCGGTTCCCGCCCAAGTGACCGGTACCCCGCCACGGCCGCGTCGCGTGCGCCGCCCGCGCCAGCTCGCCCCCTGACCGCGAGCGCGCGGGTCTGTACGCAGACACGCGCCACTTTCCGGACAATCACGCACGCTCGGCGAGCACGAGCGCGCGCAGAATGCCATGCGAGGCGGCGTGTCCCGGTGCAGACCGGCGCGCTCGCGGGGCAAGGCGACTACTTATTGGGCAAGGCGATTACTTCTTGGCGGTGAGGCCGTCGACGATGGTGTTGAAGTCCGCCGTCCCGAACGACACGTACTCGGCGAGGTTGGCGTAGTCCAGCGACGCCATCACCGACTTCTCCAACTGCAGGTTCATCAACCGCTTGGTGGCCTCGACCGCCTGCTGCGGCAGCTCCAGCATCTTCTTGGCGCAGGCGATCGCCTCGGCCAGCGGATCCTCCACGACGTGGTTGGCCAACCCGAGCTCGACCGCGCGCTGGGCCTTGATCCGCACCCCGGTCAGTGCGAACTCCTTGGCCTGCAACAGGCTGATCTGCGAACCCCACACCAATGGACCGCCGTCGGCGGCCACCAACCCGATCGACACATGGGGATCGGCGAAGAACGCATTCTCGGCGATGTACACGACATCCGACAGCGCCGCCAGGCTGCACCCCAGCCCCACCGCGGGCCCGTTCACCGCGGCGATCACCGGGATCCGGCAGCGCACCATGCCGATGACCAGGTCCCGGCCGTGCTTGATCGTCTTGCGCCGCAGCGCTTCGTCCCGGCGCAGCTCGTCGAGGTAGGTGAAGTCGCCCCCGGCCGAGAACGCCCGGCCCGCGCCGGTGATCACGGCCGCGCGGGCTCCGGTGTCCTCGTTGAGCTCCTCCCAGATCCTGGCCAACCCGACATGCAGGTTGTCGTTGACCGCGTTGAGCTCGTCGGGCCGGTTCAGCGTGATGATCCGCAGCGCCCCGTCGGCGGTGACCGCGATTTCTCCCGGCATTCCGTACATTCAGGCCCCCAATCCGAGGATGCGTTGCGCGATGATGTTCTTCTGGATCTGCGAGGTGCCCCCCATGACACTCTGCGCCCGGCTGTACAGGTACGCGCCGAACAGTTCCTCGTCGCCGGTGCCGACGGTCGCCAGCGCGGCATGGCCGACCGACTGCTCCACCCACGTCATCAACAGCTTGTCCAGTGACCCCTGCGGTCCGTGGGTGAGACCGTCGAGCTGCTCGGAGAGCCGCCGGCGCACGTGCAGCCCCAACATCTCGGTCTGCACCCACGCCCACGACAGCTCCTGCGGTGGTACCCCGTCCACCCGGGAGGCCAACTGCCGCACCGTCTTCCCGTACCGGGCCGAGAAGCCCAGCGTCGAGGGCTCCCGTTCATGGCCGACGACCGTCATCGCCAGCTTCCAGCCCTCGCCGGGGGCACCGACCATGTTCTCGGCGGGCACCCGGGCACCGTCGAAGCTGACCTGACCGAATTCCTTGGTGACGCCGCTGATCATCTTCAGCGGCCGCTGTTCGATGCCGTTCTGGTGCATGTCGACGATGAACGCCGAGATGCCCTTGTGTTTGGGCACGTCCTTGTCCGTGCGCGCCAGCACCAGGCACCAGTCCGCGACGTCGGAGTAACTGGTCCAGATCTTGTGGCCGTGGATGACGTACTCGTCACCGTCCTCGACCGCGGTGGTGGTCAGCGACGCCAGGTCGGACCCGGCACCGGGTTCGGAGAAGCCCTGGCACCACCGCTGGCTGCCGTCGATCATGCCGGGCAGGAAGCGCTGCCGCAGCTCCTCGCTGCCGTGATGGCTCAAACCGACGACGAGATATCCCAGGCTGGGTCGCGCGGGGGCGCCGGCTTTGGCGATCTCCTCGTCGACGATCACGTCGTAGACCGGCGGCAGGTCCTGCCCGCCATAGGCTTTGGGCCACGACGTCCCGAAGAACCCGGCCGCGAACAGCGCCTGATGCCACTCCCCCGCCTTGGCCCAGTACGCGTCCCCGGAGGCGGGGAACTTGCCCTTCTGCTCGATCAGCCAGGCCCGCAACCGCTCCCGGAACGCGGCCTCGTCGGGCGAATCACGAAAGTCCAATGGTCAGCTCCTCCAGCTTCACCGGCCAGGCCTCGCCGGCCGCCAACACCCGGCGCAGGTACACGTGCGCGAGGCACTCCCAGGTGTTGCCGATACCGCCGTGCACCTGTATCGACGTCTCGCACACCGTCACCGCGGCGCGCGCACAGTAGATCTTGGCCACCCGCGCCGCCTCGACGGCTTCGCGCACCGGCAGCTCGTCGACCGCCCACGCGGCATACCGCGCCACGCTGATCGACCCCTCGATCAACGCCAACCCCTCGGCCAGCAGATGCGCCACCGCCTGATACGAGCCGATCACCGCGCCGTACTGCTCGCGAACCTTGGCGTACTCGGTGGCCAGCGCGTGCGCCCCGCGCGCCGCGCCGAGGATGTCGGCGGTGGTCGCCGCCAGCGCCAGCGCATACCAGCGACCGGAAACGTCGCCGGACAACTCGGCCAGCTCGGGCGGCGACTCCTGCACCCCGGCAAGGCTTCCCGTCAGATCCACCGTATCCGGACCGGCCGCGGGCACCGCGATCTGCCGCCCGAGCCTGCGCTGCAGGTCATCGACGAGCACCGGCCCCAGGAAGGGCACGTCGACCAGCCCGCGGCCGAACTCCTCGGCCACGATCGCGACCTCCACCGCGGACGCACCGTCGGAACGCAAGGTGCGAAAGCCGGTGGCGTCCACCGCCTTCTCCAACCGCGCTCGCCGCGTCGTGTCGTCGAGGTCGGCGACCGACCCCGGCCCGAGATCCCCCGCCACCTCCGCGGCAGCGTCGCGCAGCTGGCACTGCTCACTGGTCAGACGGACGTCCACACGTTCCTCCCCCTCATCACAGTCTCCCGCTCATCGCGCGTTCCCGGAGCACTCGCCGCAGCACCTTTCCCGATGGCAGCCGCGGTATCTCGTCGACGGCCGCCACCTGGAAAGGCCGTTTGTAGGAGGCCAGCCGCTCACCCACCAGGTCGGCGAGCGAGTCGAGGTCCACCCGCCCGTCGAGCTCGACCGCAGCGACGATCGCTTCACCGTCGGCGGCGGGCACCCCGAAGACCGCACAGTCCACCACCGCCGGGTGACCGTGCAGCACCGCCTCGATCTCGGCGGGGGCGACCTGGAAACCGCGGACCTTGATCATCTCCTTGGCGCGGTCGGTGATCCGCAACCAGCCGTCGGGGTCGAGGCTCCCCACATCGCCGGTGCGGTACCAGCCGTCGGTGAACGCCTCGTCGGTGCACGGCAGGTAACCGGCCATCGCCGCGGCGGATCGCACCTGGATCTCACCCTCCTCGCCGGGACCGAGCGGGGCCCCGGTGTCCAATGACACGGTGCGGATGCTCACCCCCGGCACGGCGCGGCCCACGGTGTCCAGGCGTGCCCCCGCCAGATCGTTACACGAGATGACCGGCAACTCGCTGGCCCCGTAGGCGGTCACCCACGACGCGCCGGTGCGCTGCGAGACCTCGTCGGCCACACTCTGTGTCACCGGGGTCGCGCACCACATGAGGTAGCGCAACGACGACAGGTCGTGCGATTCCAGCTCCGGGTGCGCAGCCAGCGCCAATGCGATTGGTGCGACGGCCATTTCGATGGTGATGCGGTCGGCCTCGATGTACCGCAGCATGGAGTCGACGTCGAAGCGGCGGTGCAGCCTGATCCAGGCGCCGGTGTCGAGCGCCATCACGATGTTGAGCAGCCCGAGGATGTGCGACGGCGGCGTCATCACCTGCAGCCGATCCGCCGCCGTCAACCCCAGCGCACGGCGCCAATGCCCCACCGCGGCCGCCAGCGACGCATGCGTGTGACGCACCGCCTTGGGCATGCCGGTGGTACCCGAACTGAACACCAGCACCGCATCGGCATCCGGGGCGGGCACCTCGGCGAGGCGCCGGCCCAGGGCGATCTCGTCGTCGAGCCAGCGCATCGTCATCATGTCAGCGAGCAGGGGATGGTCCCCGACGGCGTGCGTGGGTTCGGTCAGCGACAGCGCATGGCCGACCTCGGCCCGCTTCCACGCCGGACTGAGCAGCACCGCGGCCGCACCCAGCCGCCAGATCGCCCGCAGCGCGACGACGAACTCGGGCCGGTTCGACGACATCACCGCGACCCGGGAGTCCGCAACCACCCCGCGGCCCGCCAGCTCCGCCGCCAGACCGCCGGCCAGCGCGTCGAGCTCGGCCAGGGTGTACTGCCGATCCTCGAAGGCGAGCGCAGGAGGCTCACTCACGTCGCGCGCGCCCCTTTCCGCGTCGCAGACGCCAGGTCGAGAGGACTTCCGGTTGTCCAGGAGAATAGTATTCTCGTAATATCAGAATGACAATGTCGAGAGAGGGTTTCATGACCGGCCCGCAGACACCCGGAGCGGGGAGCGTAGTGACCGAGACAGGCACCATCACCGTCACCCTCGATGGCTCCACCGCGTCGGTGCCGAACCGATCCGGCGAGACCCTGCTGGAGAGCGCGCGGCGCGCCGGGCTGGGACCGCCGTTCTCCTGCGAGGCCGGCAACTGCGGCACCTGCATGGCGCTGTTGACCGACGGGCGCGCCACGATGCGGGTGAACGACGCGCTCACCGAGGACGAGGTCGCCGAGGGATACGTGCTGACGTGCCAGGCCGTTCCCGACACCGCGGATGTGTCGGTCACCTACGACGAGTGAGCCGGTGCGCCGGCGTGCTCGTCGAGCCGCGGCGCAGGCCGGTACTGCGGTTCGTACCCGGCGATCTTGACGGGGCACGCCACCAGCCGGTAGGTCCCCGCGGTCACCACGGCCTGCGGAGTCGCCGCCAGCGCCTCGGGCAGCGTGCGCACCGCCGCGACCGGGATGCCGAGGCGTCCCAGCCGCTGCTGCCAGCCGACGGCCGAATCCGTCGCGAGCGCCGCGTTCACCACCGCCAGCACCTCGTCGCGGTGCGCCGCGCGTTCGGCCATCGTCGGGTACCCCTCGATCCCGGCTTCCGCCGCGAACGCCGCCCAGAACGCGTCGTGGGTGATGAACAGTGCCAGATAGCCGTCGGCGGTCGGGAACAGCTGCGCCGGAACGTAGTACGAGTGCGCGCCGTTCGGATACCGTTGCGGCTCGATACCGTCGTTGAGGAACGCCGCGGCACGATAGTTGAGCTGCGAGAGCATCACGTCCTGCAGTGAGACGTCCACCTGCCCACCGCGCCCGGAGACGATCTGCGCCAGCAGGCCCAGCGCCGCGGTCAGACCCGTCGAGTTGTCCGCCGACGAATAGCCCGGCAGCGTCGGCGGGCCGTCCGGATCACCGGTCATCGCGGCGACGCCGGTGGCCGCCTGGATCACGTAGTCGAACGCCGGGTCGTCACCTCCGTCGAGGCCGAAGCCCGTCATCGCGACGCAGACGATGCGTTCGTTGAACTCCTTGAGCGAGTCGTAGGTCAGGCCGAGACGTTTGATCGCCGACGGCTTCATGTTGACCAGCAGCGCATGGGAGTTCGCGACCAACTCGCCGAGCCGGGCCCGCCCCTGGTCCGAGCGCAGATCGAGCACCACGCTCTGTTTATTGCGGTTGAGGCTGGCGAAGTAGCTGGCGCTGACCTGCCGGGAGATCTCCCCGCCCGGCGGCTCGATCTTGATGACCTCGGCGCCGAGGTCGGCGAGCATCATCGTCGCGTACGGCCCGGCCAGCATGACCCCGACCTCGAGGATCCGGATCCCGGCCAGCGGACCGCTGGAGGTCACCTGAACCCCCGGCTCTTCGCGCAAGCGCTCACCGCACGGCCTTCGCGAGCTCGCCGATCACCTCACGTGTCCGGTGCTTCGACGCGACGAGCTCGTCGCGGGTCTGCCCGATCGGCAGCAGCCGCACCGACAGGTCCGTGACGCCGGCGTCGGCGAACTGCTTGAACCGCTTCAGGATCTGTTCCTCGTCACCGGCCGCACACAGGTCCCCGACGTTGCGGGCGTCGCCGCGGTCGAGCAGGCGCTGGTAGTTCGGGGAGGTCTCCGCCTCGGCCAGGATCCGGTTGGCCCGCTCCTTGGCCGCCTCGATCTCGGAGTTCGCGCACAGGCACACCGGGATACCGGCGACGATGCGCGGCGCGGGACGGCCCGCGTCGGCCGCGGCCTTGGTGATCTTGGGGGCGATGTGCTCACCGATCGCCTTCTCGTCGGCCATCCACAGCACGGTGCCGTCGGCCCGCTCCCCCGCGATCTGCAGCATCACCGGTCCCAGCGCGGCGACGAGTACCGGAAGTGGTTGCTCCGCACCGAGAACCGTCGGGTTGTGCACGGTGAACGTGTCGTTCTCGACCTCGACCTCACCCGGCCCGGACAGGGCCGCGTCGAGCACCTCGAGGTAGTCACGGGTGTAGGCCGCCGGCTTCTCGTACGGGATGCCGAGCATGTCGCGCACGATCCAGTGGTGCGACGGTCCCACCCCGAGCGCCAGCCGGCCGCCCGCCATCGCGTGCACCGAAAGGGCCTGGCGGGCGAGGGCGATCGGATGCTGCGCCTGCAGCGGGACGACGGCGGTGCCCAGTTCGATCCGCGAGGTGTGCGCCGCCATCAGCGCCACCATCGTCAGGCAGTCGAAGTCGTTGGGCACCTGCGGCATCCACGCGGTGTCCAGGCCGGCCGACTCGGCCCACTCGATGTCGGAGACCAGCTTGGCGACCTTGCGCGCCATGTCGCCGCGCTCGGCCCCGATCATCACGCCTAACCGCATTGCTCCGCCTTCTCCGTCAGCGCCCGCACATCCCGCACCAGGCCCTCCAGCGGGGTGCCCGTCGGGAACACCGCTGCAGCGCCAGCATCGAGCAGCTTCTGGACGTCGCCCTGCGGGATGGTGCCGCCCACGACGACGGCGATGTCACCCGCGTCGGCGGCGCGAAGCGCGTCCACCGTGCGGGTGGTCAGTGCGACGTGGGCGCCAGAGAGGATCGAAAGGCCCACCAGTGCAACGTCTTCCTGCAGAGCGACGGACACGATGTCCTCGATGCGCTGCCGGATCCCGGTGTAGATCACCTCGAACCCGGCATCGCGCAACGCGCGCGCGACGATCTTGGCTCCTCGGTCATGACCGTCCAGACCGGGCTTGGCCACCAGTACGCGGGCGCCCATCGCTAGAACACCACCGGCTGATGGAACTCGCCCCACACCGACTTCAACGTCGAAACCATTTCCCCCACCGTGCAGTAGACGTTGGCGCAGTCGATCAACGGGTGCATCAGGTTGTCGTCCCCCTCGGCCGCGCGCGCCAGCGCCGCCAGCGCCTCCTTGACCGCAACGCCGTCGCGCTCGGCCTTGACCTTCGCCAACCGCTCCAGCTGTGTGTCGCGGCCCTCGGCATCCAGCTCGTAGGTGGCCAGATCGGGCGGCGGCTCGTCGACGACGAATCTGTTCACCCCGACCACGGGCCGCTGCCCGGACTCCACTTCCTGATGGATCTTGAACGCCTCGTCGGCGATCAGCCCCTGCAGATAGCCGTCCTCGATGCAGCGGACCATGCCCCCGTGGGCCTCGAGATCACCCATGATCTCGATGATCCTCTCCTCGGTGGCATCGGTGAGGGCCTCGACGAAGTAGGAGCCGCCCAGCGGGTCGGCCACCTTCGTCACCCCGGTCTCGTAGGCGAGGATCTGTTGGGTGCGCAGGGCCAGGGTGGCCGATTCCTCGCTGGGCAGCGCGAACGGCTCGTCCCACGCCGCGGTGAACATCGACTGCACGCCCCCCAGCACGGCCGCCAGCGCCTCGTAGGCGACCCGGACCAGGTTGTTCTGCGCCTGCGGCGCGTACAGCGAGGCCCCGCCGGCCACGCACCCGAAGCGGAACATCGATGCCTTGTCGGTGGTGGCGCCGTAACGTTCCCGCACGATGGTGGCCCAACGCCTGCGCCCGGCACGGTATTTGGCGATCTCCTCGAAGAAGTCGCCGTGGGTGTAGAAGAAGAACGAGATCTGCGGGGCGAACTTGTCGATGGTCATCCGCCCCCGCTCGATCACGGTGTCGCAGTAGGTGACCCCGTCGGCGAGGGTGAACGCCATCTCCTGCACCGCGTTCGCGCCCGCATCGCGGAAGTGCGCACCCGCGACCGAGATCGCGTTGAACCGGGGCACCTCGGCTGCGCAGAACTCGATGGTGTCGGCGATCAGCCGCAGGGACGGCTCCGGCGGCCAGATCCAGGTGCCGCGTGACGCGTACTCCTTGAGGATGTCGTTCTGGATGGTGCCGGTGAGCTTCGCGCGCGGCACGCCGTGCTTCTCGGCCGCCGCGACGTAGAACGCCAGCAGGATCGCGGCGGTCCCGTTGATCGTGAAGCTCGTGCTGATGGAGTCCAGCGGGATGCCGTCGAACAGGATCTCGGCGTCGGCCAGGGTGTCAACGGCGACACCCACCCGGCCGACCTCCTCGCCGTACTCGGCGTCATCGGAGTCGTAACCGCACTGGGTGGGCAGATCCAGCGCCACCGACAGCCCCGTCCCGCCCTGCTCGAGCAGATAGCGGTAGCGGCTGTTGGACTCCTCGGCCGTGCCGAAGCCGGAGTACTGCCGAAACGTCCAGGTCTTTCCGCGGTAGCCCGACGCGAAGTTGCCCCGGGTGAACGGAAACTCGCCCGGGGCCGGCGGATCGACCGAGCGATCGGCCGGCCCGTACACGGGTGCCAGCGGGATCCCGGACGGGGTCTCGACCCGGGGGTGGACTTGCTCGCTCATCAGTCGATAACGTACTTGCAAAAAATGAGAATGCCAATACCGCATTGGGCAAAGATGCACGCCGAAGGCCGTACCGAAGCCGCGAGAAGTGACACGAAGCCCCGGTACACAGCGATTATGAAATTCGCCTAGAGTGAGAATTGCACTATCAAGTTCGACGAGGAGGCCCCTTGGCCGCAACGCAGCCCCACACCCAGCCCACAACATCGCCCGGCCCCACCGGCGATTCGTTCGCCGGCCGGACCGTCGTCGTCTCCGGGGGCAGCCGCGGCATCGGGCTGGCCATCGCGCTGGGGGCGGCCCGCCGCGGCGCCAACGTCGTGCTGTTGGCCAAGACCGCCGAACCGCACCCGAGGCTGCCCGGCACGGTGCACACCGCCGTGGCCGACGTGCAGGCCGCCGGCGGCGAGGGCGTCGCGGTGGTCGGCGACGTTCGCAGCGAAGAGGATGTGGTGCGCGCGATCGACACCGCGGTCGAGCACTTCGGCGGGGTCGACGTCGTCGTCAACAACGCCAGCGCGATCGCCACGGAACCGACCGAGGAGCTGTCGGCCAAGAAGTTCGACCTGATGATGGACATCAACGTCCGCGGAACGTTCCTGTTCACCGGGGCGGCGCTGCCGTATCTGCGCAAATCCGCGGCCGCGCACGTGATCACGCTGGCCCCGCCGCTGAACATGAACCCGCGGTGGTTGGGCGCGCACCCGTCCTACACGTTGTCCAAGTACGGCATGACCCTGCTGTCGCTGGGCTGGGCCGCCGAGTACGCCGACACCGGCATCGGGTTCAGCTGCCTGTGGCCCGAGACCTACATCGCGACGTCGGCGGTGACCAACCTCGCCGACGGCACCGAACTGCTGAAATCCTCACGCAGTCCCGACATCATGGGGGATGCGGCCGTGGCGATCCTGTCGCGGCCGCCCGCCGAGACGAACGGAAGGTGCTACATCGACACCGAGATCCTCGCCGAGGCCGGCGTGACAGATCTGTCCGGCTACGGCGGCGGCGCGGACCCGATCCTGGACATCTTCGTCGACAGCCGCGTCTCATGAGCATCTCACTGCTGCTGGAGATGGCCGCCGATGCCGGCACCGGCCGGACCGCGGTGGTCTGCGACGAGCTGCGGCTGACCACCGACGACCTGAATCGGCTCGCCGACGGCGGAGCCGGCGTCGTCGCGGCCTCCGGCGCCCGGCACGTCGCCTACGTCGGCACCGGCGGCGCGATGCTGCCGGTCCTGCTGTTCGCCGCGGCCCGCGCCGCGGTGCCCCTGACCCCGTTGAACTACCGGCTCTCGGCCGAGGGCCTGCGAGCGCTGCTCGACCGGCTGCCCGATCCGCTGGTGGTCGTCGACGACGAGTACCGCGACGCCGTCGGCGCCGGCTACCGCAGCATCGGTTCGGCGGAGTTCCTGGAATCCGCGGGCACCACCGATCCGGTCGTCGAGTTCGCCGACCCCGACGCGGTCGCCGTGGTGCTGTTCACCTCGGGCACCACGTCCAAGCCCAAGGCTGTTGAACTCACCCACGCCAACCTGACCAGCTACATCACCGGCACCGTCGAATTCGCCGCGGCTGAACCGCAGGATGCCGCGCTGATCTGTGTGCCGCCCTACCACATCGCCGGGGTCAGCGCGGCGCTGTCCAACCTGTACGCGGGCCGAAAGATGGTGTACCTGCGGCACTTCGACGCGCGCCAGTGGGTGCGCCTGGCCGCCGACGAGGGCGTCACCTCGGCCACCGTGGTGCCCACGATGCTGGACCGGATCGTGGCGGTGCTCGAGGCCGACAACACCACCCTGCCCACGCTGCGCACGCTGGCCTACGGTGGCTCCAAAGTGCCGCTGCCGCTGGTGCGTCGGGCACTGTCGCTGCTGCCCGACGTCGGATTCGTCAACGCCTACGGGCTCACCGAGACCAGCTCGACCATCGCGGTGCTCACCCCAGCCGACCACCGGGCCGCCCTGACGGCCACCGACGAGACCGCCGCCCGGCGGCTCGGCTCGGTCGGACAGCCGGTGCCCGGCATCGAGATCCAGATCCGCGCCGAGGACGGCACCGTGCTGGGACCGGGCCAGACCGGCGAGCTGTACGTGCGCGGTGAGCAGGTGTCCGGGCGATACACCGACATCGGGTCGGTGCTCGACGACCAGGGCTGGTTCCCCACCCGCGACGTCGCCCACGTCGACGGCGAGGGGTATCTGTTCATCGGCGGCCGGTCCGACGACACCATCATCCGCGGCGGTGAGAACATTGCGCCGGCCGAGATCGAGGACGTCCTCGTCGAGCACCCGCACGTGCGCGACTGCGCCGTCGTCGGCGTCGATGATCCCGAATGGGGCCAGATCATCGTCGCCGTCGTCGTCGCGCAACCCGGCACCCACCCTGACGTCGAGGAGGTGCGCGGCCACGTCCGCGCCGGGCTGCGCGGCTCACGCACCCCCGACCGGGTGGTCTTCCGGGACGAACTGCCCACCAACGCGACCGGCAAGGTACTGCGCCGCCAACTCGTCGATGAACTGAACAGCACGGCAAAGGAGCCCGCATGATCAAGAACGGCACCCGACTGCAGAGCCAGGTGTGCGACACCCAGGTGATCGTGGTCCGCAGCGCCGAGAGCCTCGACGACCTGCGCATCGGCGGTGCCCCCGTCGTCCCGGTCGGCGACAGCGTGGATCCGAGCTTGACGCTGGATGAGTCGCTGGCCGGCGGCAACCTGATGGGCAAGCGCTACGTCGACGACGACGGTGCCGAGGTCCTGGTCACCAAGGCCGGCGCGGGCACCCTGTCCATCGGCACCACTCCCCTTTCCCTCAAGGAAGCCAAGCCGCTGCCCGCCAGCGACTGATACGTTCGGCCGGTGAGGCCACGCCGCCTGCTGCTCCGGTACGCCGCAGGCCTCACCTCGGCCTATGTGCTCACGCTGGCCGAAGTGGTGGCGATCGTGCTGGCGCTGGCCGGCCGCCGCGTCATCACCGTCGGCAACGTCGTCACGTTCGGGGTGGTCGGCTTCGTCGGCACCGCCACCGTCGCCGCCGGTGCGGTGGCGATCCTGGCCCCGTCGCTGCGCTGGCTGGGCGCCGGCGCGGAGCCGACGCCCGCACAGGTGCAGACGGCCGCCAGGACGATGCGCCGCCAGGCCGCGATCACGTTGGCGCCGTGGGTCCTGACCGCGGCGATCCTGGTGCCGCTCAACCTCGACGGGGACGTCGCGGTGTTCATCGTGCTCACCTCGGCGCTGCTGTTCGGCGCGATCGCGACGGTGTGCACCGGATTCCTGTTCACGCTGCGCACGTTGCGACCGCTGCTGGCCGGGGTGCCCGCCGACGCCCGGCGGCCGTCAGCCCCGGGGGTGCGGACCCGGTTGTTGATCATGTGGCTGGTGTGCACGGCACTGCCGGGCTCGGTGATCGCGCTGCTGCTGATCATGCGGTCCTACGGCTGGCTGATCGACGAGTCCACACCGATCGAACTCGCGCTGCTGGTGTTGGCGCTCGTCGCGGTGGTGTTGGGGCTGCGCGCGATGATCCTGGTGTCGATGTCGATCTCCGACCCGGTGGACGAAGTGGTCGCGGCGATGGCCGATGTCGAGAAGGGCAAGATCGACCGCACCATCGACGTCTACGAATGGTCCGAGATCGGCAGGCTGCAAAGCGGTTTCAACCGCATGGTGGCCGGCCTGCGGGAACGCGACCGGCTCCGTGACCTGTTCGGCCGTCACGTCGGAGAGGAGGTCGCGCGCCGGGCCGTCGACCAGATCAGTGGGTCCGCCGGCGATGAACGCGAGGTGGCGGTGCTGTTCATCGACCTGGTCGGGTCCACACAACTGGCCGTCGAACGGGAGCCACACGAGGTCGCCCAGATCCTCAACGAGTTCTTCCGGATCGTCGTGGCCGAGGTCGATGAACGGCACGGTCTGGTCAACAAGTTCCAGGGTGACGCCGCGCTGGCGGTGTTCGGGGCCCCGCTGCGCATCGCCGATCCGACCTCTGCGGCACTGGCCACCGCCCGTGCACTTTCCAGCGAAATACGCAGCCTCCCTGTTGATTTCGGCATCGGAGTGTCCGCCGGGCCGGTGTTCGCCGGGAACATCGGCGCCGAGAACCGCTACGAGTACACCGTGGTCGGCGACTGCGTGAACGAAGCGGCCCGACTGGCCGACCACGCCAAGGAGTTCGGCGAGCGCACGCTGGCCGCCGGCACGGCCCTGGAGCCGGCGGCATCGTCGGAGCGGGCATGCTGGGTACCGCGGGGCCGGATCACCGTGCGCGGCCGCACCGACGGCACCGACCTCTACACCCCGACGGGGTGTTAGTCACCGAGCCGAGTGGGAACCCCGCCGTATGTCACTCGTCGAGCCAGGAGGAATCCGATGACCACGGCCCGGTCACCTCGCCCGGGAGCGACCACCGAGCCCGGAGCCGTCGCGGCGGCCGTGCGGGGCGCCGCCATCGGCAACACCGTGGAATGGTTCGACTTCGCGATCTACAGCTTCCTCGCCACCTACATCGCCGACAGATTCTTCCCGCCGGGCGACGACACGGCGGCCCTGCTCAACACGTTCGCGATCTTCGCCGCGGCGTTCTTCATGAGACCGCTGGGTGGCTTCTTCTTCGGCCCACTGGGCGACCGCATCGGTCGGCAGCGGGTACTGGCGCTGGTGATCCTGTTGATGTCGGCCTCGACGCTGGCGATCGGCCTGGTTCCCAGCTACGCCTCGATCGGCGTGCTGGCACCGCTTCTGCTGTTGTTCCTGCGCTGTCTGCAGGGCTTCTCCGCCGGCGGTGAATACGGCAGCGGGGCATGCTTTCTGGCCGAGTACGCCTCCGACCGACACCGCGGCTTCGTGGTGTCGTTCCTGGTGTGGTCGGTGGTCGTCGGGTTCCTGCTCGGCTCGCTGACCGTCACCGGCCTCGAGGCGCTGCTGCCGGAGAACGCGATGAACGACTACGGCTGGCGGATCCCGTTCCTGATCGCCGGCGTGCTGGGCGTCGTGGGGCTCTACATCCGGCTGCGGCTACGGGACACCCCGGAGTTCGAATCGCTGCGGGACGCCGGTGAGGTGTCGTCCTCGCCGCTGAAAGAGGCCGTCACCACGTCGTGGCGGCCGATCCTGCAGATCATCGGCCTGGTCGTCGTGCACAACGTCGGGTTCTACGTGGTGTACACGTTCCTGCCGAGCTACTTCACCAAGACGCTGGAGTTCACCAAGACCGATGCGTTCCTGTCGATCACCGTCGCGAGCCTGATCGGGATCGTGTTGATCCCTCCGCTGGGCGCGCTCTCGGATCGCATCGGGCGCAAACCGTTGCTGCTGGCCGGTTCGATCGGGTTCGCGGTGTTCGCCTATCCGCTGTTCCTGCTGCTCAACACCGGTTCGCTGGCCGCCGCCATCATCGCGCACGCGGCGCTGTCGGCCATCGAGTCGGTGTTCGTCAGCGCCTCGCTGGCCGCAGGCGCCGAACTCTTCGCCACGCGGGTGCGCTCCAGCGGCTACTCGATCGGCTACAACGTGTCGGTCGCGGTGTTCGGGGGCACCGCACCGTACGTCGCGACGTGGCTGGTCGCCCGGACCGGCAACGACCTCGCGCCGGCGTTCTACGTGATCGCTGCGGCGATCGTCACGCTGTTGACGGTGCTGACGATGCGCGAGACTGCGCGGCGGCCGCTGCGCAAACTCGTGTCGGACTGACGCTCGACCCTCGCCCATGGCGGCGGCTCAGCGCTCGGCCGGGGCGTACCGCAGCATCGTCACATCGTGCTCGGGGTAGTCGCAGAACACCGGCCTGACGCGCATCCCGATCTCGATGTCGCCGGGCTCCACCTCGACCAGTTCGGTCGAGAACCGCGGTCCCTCATCCCATTCCACGATCGCCAGCAGGTGCGGCACCGCGTCGGCGAAGTGCGGCCCGACGGGACGCCGCGCCACGGTGTAGGAGTACAGCGTGCCCATCCCGGAGATCTCGCGCCATTCCAGGTCGTCGGCGAACGTCCTGGGTGCGCGAACCCGCGGATAGAACACGTAGGACTGCGACGACGGCGAGTACTGGATCACCACGCGGTGTTCGGCCAGCGCCTCCCAGAACGGCGCCGTGGTCGGCGTCTTGACCGGCATCGGCCGTGCGAACGTGGGCATGCTCATTTTTCAGTCCCCCTCCAGTACCAGGGTGGTCTGCTCGGACAGGATGCCGCCGTTGCCCGAGACGAACGCGCGGTCGCAGTGCGCAACCTGCGCGGCACCGGCGCGGCCCATGATCTGGCGGGTGGCGTCACAGACGTGGTGCATACCGCCGGCGTTGCCGGCCTGCCCGAAACCGAGCTGCCCGCCGGCGGTGTTGAGCGGGAAGTCGCCGCGGAAGGTCAGGTCGTGCGCGGTGACGAACTCCATGCCCTTGCCCTTCTCGCAGAACCCGGCGTCCTCGAGGCTCAGCAGCACGGTGATGGTGTAGCAGTCGTAGATCGACACCATGTCAATCTGGTCGCGGGTCAGCCCGGACATCGAGAACGCGGTCTCGGCCGCGCGCGTGATCGGGGTCTGCAGAAGGTCGTCGGCGTAAGTGGGCGTCTTGAAGGGCACCTGCTCGCCGAAGCCCTTGATCCACACCGGCCGGTTCCTCGCGCGGGCGGCCAGCTCGGCGTTGGCCACCACCACCGCGGCACCGCCGACGCACGGCATCACGATCTCGAGCATGTGCAGCGGGTCGGCGATCACCGGGCTGGCCAGGACGTCCTCGATCGTCACCGGTGTGTCCTGCCAGATGGCGCCGTCGGTGTGGTTGGCGTTGACCCGGGTGTCCGCCACGATCTTGGCCATCGCCCGTTCGTCGTAGCCGTACACCGCGGCGTACCGTTGCGCGACCTGGCCGTACGGACCGTTCTGCCCGAGGTTGCCGTACGGGATCTCGAATTCGGCCTGCGGGGAACCGAACTGGTTGCTCGACGCACCGAAGAAGACGGCGTCGACGAGCGGCTTGGGTTTCTTCTCCGACGTCGGAGTCAGGTAGCGGGCCGGGATGGCGCACAGCACCACATCGCAGATGCCGAGTTCGATCGCGGCGGCCGCACGCCACACCATGCCGGCGGCGCTGGCCCCACCGAGGTCGACCAGCTCGGCGAAACCGGCGCGCACACCAAGGTATTCGGCCACCGTCGACGGGACGAAGATCTCTGATTCGGCCAGGTGCGTGGTGACGATGCCGTCCACCGACTCCCCCGGCAGCCCGGCGTCGGCCATGGCGGCGCCGGCCAGTTCCACCCACTGTTCCAGCGTGAACGGCGCGGGCGTGGCCTTGCTGAGCCGCTCCGGCGGGAGTTCGACGTAGCCGACGATCGCGGCCTCACCGCGCAATCCCATGCGGTTCTCCTGTCAGTTGCGGGGCAGTCCGAGGATCATCTGGGCGATGATGTTGAGTTGGATCTCCTTGGTGCCGCCGCCTATCAGCTCGGCGGGCAGATGGAAGTACGGCTCGACGATCGCCGGATCGGAATCCTCGACGAGCGCCGAAGGGGCGGTCAACGCCAGTGTGGCCGCGAAGGTGCGCCGCAGCATCACGTTCATGGCGACCTTGGCGATGCTCGCGGCCGGCCCGGCGGCGGGACCGTCGAGCAACCGCAGGACCTCGCGCACCGCCAGCACCTTGATCGCGTTGGCGTACGCGTCGGCCGCACCGAGCGCCGCGCACGCCTGGGGTTGTTCGGGCCCGGGTTCGGCCGCCAGCCGGCGCAGGATCTCGGCGCGGTCGAAGTTCACGTATCCGCTGATCGCCACCCGCTCCTGGGCCATGGTGGCGATGGCCAGGTTCCAGCCGTCGGTGGGGCCACCCATCAGCATGTCGTCGGGGACGAACACCTCGGTGAGGAACACCTCGTTGAAGTGCGCCTCGCCGGTGGCCTGTCGGATCGGATGCAGCTCAACGCCTTCGGAGCGCATGTCGACGATGAAGTAGCCGATGCCGCGGTGTTTGGCCGCGTCGGGATCGGTGCGCGCCAGCAGCGCCCCGTAGTCGGCGGTGTGCGCCGAGGAGGTCCAGATCTTGTGCCCGTTGATCCGCCAGCCGCCATCGACCTTGGTGGCGCGGGTGCTCAGCGCGGCGAGGTCGGAGCCGGCGCCGGGCTCGCTGAACAGTTGGCACCAGCCCAGCTCGCCCCGCTGGGTGGGTCCGATGAAGCGCTGCTGGACGTGTTCGGGTGCCGAGCTGATCAGCGCGGGCAGGATCCACTCGGCGATGCCGAGGGACGGCTCGACCAGGCCGGGCCGATTGGCGAACTCCTCGTCGATGATCAGCTGCTGCAGCGGGGTGGCGTCGAGTCCCCACGGCACCGGCCAGTGCGGGGCGATGAGCCCGGCCTCGGCGAGCAGCGTACGTTGCGGGCCGGTGGCCAGGTTCGGGTAGTCGCCCTGCCGCCCGGGTGTGTCGTTGCGCAGGCGCCCGGCCCGGTCGAGCACGTCGGCGACGCGGGCGCGGAACTGCGGTTCGACGGCACCGAGTTTGACGGCGACGTCGCGGCTGTGGGTCCGGGTCAACTCCCCGAGAGCGGTGGCGAACCGGCCGGCCGGTCCGATCGAGGCAGCCAGGCTGGTTGCCTTGCGCCAGTACAGGTGCAGATCGTGCTCCCAGGTGAAGCCGACGGCGCCGAACATGGTCAGCGCGTCCAGCACCAGTTCGGGCGCCGGGGCGACCGCCATCAACGCCGCTCCGGCGGCGGCGATCCGGTTCTGCACCGGGTCCTCGGCGCTCGACCGCACGGCATCCCAGGCCGCGGCGGTGGCCAGCTCGGTGTTCACCAACAGCATCGCGGCCTGGTGTTGCAGCGCCTGGAACGCGCCGATCGGCTTGCCGAACTGCTCGCGGGTGCGCAGATGTGCGGTGACGGCGTCCACGCACCATCGCAGGACACCGGATGCCGCGCTGGCGGTCAGGGCGACAGTGAGGCAGCGGGCCCGGTCGCCGTCGATTCCGGTCAGCACCCG
Organism: Mycolicibacterium sp.; assembly: GCA_050250295.1. Classification (GTDB taxonomy): domain Bacteria; phylum Actinomycetota; class Actinomycetes; order Mycobacteriales; family Mycobacteriaceae; genus Mycobacterium. The sequence continues at coordinate 59,179 of JBFWOX010000018.1, read as the reverse complement.
ATCTTGGCCGCACACATGGCCGTTCACGTCGAGCACGCCGACGTCGGTGGTGCGGTCGGTGCCGTGCCGCGGGTCGATCCGCATCCGATCGCCACCGGGCTCCAGTGCGAACCACCCGGTGCCGGTGTCGGTGGGGGCCGCGACGACGAGCAGCCGGGCCGAGCACATTCCGACCGTCGGAGCCGACGTCCCGGACAGCTCCCAGCCCGCGTCGGTGCGCGCCGCACGGATACCACCGTCGTCGGGACCGACGACCGCCGCGCTGGCGCCCGCGGCGAGCCGGGTCAGTACGTCCCGCGCGGCCGGGGTGTCCTGCGCCGACCCGGTGATGGCCCCGGCCAGCACCGTGGGCAGCACCGGGCCCGGCAGCAGCGCCGTGGCGGCGGCCTCCACGACGCACGCGGTGTCCAGCAGCGTGCCGCCCTGCCCGCCCACCTCCTCGGGCAGGTGCACGGCGTGAAAGCCGGTGGCCACGAAGTCGTCCCACCAGGACGGCAACTCGCCGGCGGCGAGCTCATCGAATGTCTTGCGGGTCTTGTCGATCGGCGCGTGCCGGGCGGCGAACCGGGCGATCGCGTCGGTGAGCTGTTGTTGCTCGGCGGTGAGCGCGATGGTCACGGCGACTCCCCCATGGACTGCCCCGCAGCCCGCCGCCCGCGCCGGGTGTCCCGGAAGAACCGCGCGGCGGCCTCGATCGCCTCCGGGGTGGGCCGGGGCCGCCAGCCGAGTTCGCGGACGGCCTTGGCGTGGTCCAGTGGCGTCATGATGTGCATCAGCCGGATGTTCAGGGGTGTGAACGTGGTGTCGCGGCCGCGCAGCCGCCCGACCGCGCTGCCGAGGTGGGACGCGGCGGACAGCAGCCGGATCGGGACACCCAGCTTCGGCGGCGCGACCCCGACTGCGGCACAGCCGATTTCATGGACCTCACGGGTGCTCATGAACCGTTCGGAGACGATGTAGCGCTCGCCGACGCGGCCCCGCTCGCCGGCCAGGATCATCGCGTCGGCGGCATCGGCGATACCGACCACTTCGGCGTCGTAGCCGTCGATGAAGAACGGCAGCTTGCCGCGGACCGCCGCGGCGAGCAGTCCGCCGTGCGGGGTCGGCAACCAGTCCCCGGGTCCGTAGGTGTTGGCCACACACATCGCCACCGCGGGCAGTCCCCTGTCGGCGCTGTAGCGCAGCACGAGCCGCTCGGCGGTGACCCGGGACCGGATGTAGTCGCCACCCACGTCGAGCCAGTTGTGGGCGGTGTCCTCGTCGGCCGGCCCGTGGCTGCGCCGCCCGATGGTGCCGATGGTGCTCGTGAACACGAACCGGTGCAGGTTCGCGCCGGCGGCCACGTCGAGCACGGTGTTCAGGGCCTCGACGTTGGTCCGCCACAACGGTGTGGTGTCCCGCAGCCACGGGCGCGCATCGACCACGCAGTAGTAGACGACGTCGCAGCCGGCCATCGCGGCGCGCACCGCGTCGGTGTCGAAGAGGTCCCCGCGGCGGATATCGACCGGCAGCCCGTCGATGGCGCGGGTGGAGCTGGTGGCGCGCAGCAGGACGCGGACGTCGTCACCGCGGGCGACCAGCTTCTTGGTGACGTGGGAGCCGAGGAAGCCGCTGGCACCGATCACCAGCTTGGTTCCCGCCATGGCCGTACCGGACTCCTCGCATCTTTTCACGAGACGCAACGTCTCGTCTTGTGGCAGACTACGGGCGATGCTCCAGCGTGTAAAGCGGGCCGGACCGGACGGACACCGGTGATGGCCACCGAGACCGCGGCGCCCCGCAGGCGCAGCGAGCGGTCGCGGACCGCCATCGTCACCGCCACCCGGGAGTTGCTGCTGCAACGCGGTTTCGACAAGCTCAGCATCGAGGCGGTGGCCGCCCGCGCCGGGGTCGGCAAGCAGACCATCTACCGCTGGTGGCCCAGCAGACACGCCCTGGTCGCCGACGTCATCCTCGAAGACGCCGACAAGATCCTGCGCCCCATCGCCCGCACCGGCGACGTCGCCGACGACCTGTGCGCATGGGCCAGGACCCTGGCGAGCGCGCTGACGACCGCCCGCGGCAACGCGATGCTGCGCATCCTCACCACCGCGGGCATGGAACACCCCGACACCGCGGCGCGGCTGCGCACCGGGTTCTCCCTGCCGCTGCACGACGCCGTGCGCGGCCGGCTGACCGATGCCGGCGTGCCGGCCACCGCGGCACAGGACGCCGCCGACGCGATCGTCGGCGGCATCGTCTACGCCATCCTCGGCGAGGGCCGGTCCTTCGACGCCCGCCGCGCGGAGTCGATCACCCGCACCGTCCTCGCCGGAATCGCCGCGCGATGAACAGACGACCGCCCCGGGCGCCGTGTTGAATGAGCCCGTGGAAGTCAGCCGAACCCGCACCCTCGCCGCCGATCCCGCCGCGGTCTGGGCGACGCTCGCCGACTTCGGTGCGCTGGCCGCGTGGGCCGACGACGTCGACCACTGCTGCCTGATCAACGGCGACACCCACGCGGACCGGGTCGGGCTGGCCCGCCGCGTCCAGATCGGCCGCGACACCGTCGTCGAGACGATCGTGGACTTCGCGGCGCCCCGCACGCTGGCCTATCGGATCACCGGGGTGCCCGCGGGGTTCTCGGTGTCCAACCGGTGGACGGTGCAGCCCCGCACCGACGGCACCACGGCCGTGACACTGACCAGCACGATCCGGATGTCTGCTGCGCTGCTGCGCCCCCTTGGTGAGCGTGCCTTCGCACGGCTGATGGCGCGGCGCGTGGAGAGTCTGCTCGATTCGTTGACCACGGCGACGGAAGGAAAACCATGACCACCCAGCGGCCCGACATCGTCATCATCATGACCGACGAGGAACGCGCCACCCCGCCCTACGAAGCCGCGAACGTCCTGGCCTGGCGCGACGAAACCCTGACCGGCAGAAAGTGGTTCGACGAGAACGGGGTCAGCTTCGCGCGGCACTACACCGGGTCGCTGGCGTGCGTGCCCAGCCGGCCCACGCTGTTCACCGGCCAGTACCCCGATCTGCACGGCGTCACCCAGACCGACGGCATCGGCAAGGCACATGACGATTCCCGGCTGCGCTGGTTACGCCCCGGTGAGGTCCCCACGCTGGGCAACTGGTTCCGCGCCGCGGGCTACGACACTCACTACGACGGCAAGTGGCACATCTCGCACGCCGACCTCATCGACGCCGCGACCGGGCAGTCCCTGGACACCAACGACGATCACGGCATCGTCGACCCCGCCGCGGTGCGCCGCTATCTGGACGCCGATCCCCTTGCCCCGTACGGGTTTTCGGGCTGGGTGGGGCCGGAGCCGCACGGCGCCAAGTTGTCCAACGCCGGCATCCGGCGCGACCCGCTGATCGCCGACCGCGTGGTGACCTGGCTGAAGGACCGCTACGCGCGCCGGCGGGCCGGCGACCCGGCCGCCCTACGCCCGTTCCTGTTGGTGGCGAGCTTCGTCAACCCGCACGACATCGTGCTGTTCCCGGCCTGGGTCCGGCGCAACCCGCTGCGGCCATCCCGGCGGCTGGACCCGCCGCACGTGCCGCCCGCACCCACCGCCGACGAGGACCTGTCCACCAAACCCGCCGCCCAGATCGCGTTCCGGGAGGCGTACTACTCCGGGTACGGTCCGGCCCGTTCGATCGAACGGTCGTACCGGCGTAACGCGCAGCGCTACCGCGACCTGTACTACCGGTTGCACGCCGAGGTCGATGCGCCGATCGACCGGGTCCGCCGCGCGGTCTGCGAGGGCGGTTCGGGAAAGGGCCCCGACGACACGGTCCTGGTGCGCACCGCCGACCACGGCGACCTGCTCGGCGCCCACGGCGGGCTGCACCAGAAGTGGTTCAACCTTTATGACGAGGCCACCCGGGTGCCGTTCGTCGTCGCCCGGGTCGGCGGACGGACCACGGCGCCGCGCACCGTCACTGCGCCGACCTCACACGTCGACGTGGTGCCGACGCTGTTGTCGGCGGCGGGCATCGACGTCGCCGACGTCGCCGCCCGGCTGGCCGAAACGTTCAGCGAGGTCCACCCGCTGCCGGGTCGTGACCTGATGCCCGTCGTCGACGGCGGCCCCGCCGACGACGACCGCGCGGTGTATCTGATGACCCGCGACAACGTGCTCGAGGGCGACACCGGGGCCTCGGGGCTGGCCCGCGCACTCAAGTTGACCTCGAATGTTCCTGCGCCGCTGCGGATCCGGATCCCGGCCCACACCGCAGCCAACTTCGAGGGGCTGGTGATGCGCGTCGACGCACACCTGTGGAAACTGGTGCGCTCGTTCGACGATCCCGGCACCTGGACCGAGCCGGGGGTGCGGCACCTGGCCGCCGACGGGATGGGCGGGCCGCAGTACCGCAGCGACCCGCTCGACGACCAGTGGGAGCTCTACGACCTGACCGACGACCCGGCCGAGCGGCACAACCGGTGGACCGACCCCGAACTGCACGAGCTGCGGGCGCGGCTGCGGTCGGCGCTCAAACAGGTTCGGGCGGAAGCGGTTCCCGAGCGAAACCAGCCGTGGCCGTACGCGCGGCGCCGGCCACCGCAGCAGCGCCGGGGCCCACTGCGGCGGCTGCTGGGCGGCCGGTCGGCTCGCTAGGTGTACTGAGTCAGGCCCGCGCGAACTGCTGTTTCTGGTGATACAGCCGCGCCCACTCGGCGCGCGGTCGGATCGAGGTGTCGACGTCGGTGGCCTTGGCGCGCAGCGCCTTCACGGTCGCCTCGGCACGCGGGGTGCGGGCGAACGGGTCCCAGCTGAAGAACCGGCAGGCGTTCTCCCAGGTGATCTTGTCGATGTCGGAGTCGCTCGCACCGGCAGCGTTCAACTCGGCGAGCACCTGTTCGGGGGCGTCGGGCCAGAAGCAGTCCGAGTGCGGGTAGTCGCACTCCCAGGCGATGATGTCGATGCCGATCTCGTGGCGCAGTTTCAGTGAAGTCTTGTCGGTGACGTAACAGGCCAGCGAGTGCTCGCGGAACACGTCGGAGGGCAGTTTGTCGCCGAAGTCGCGGCGCAGCCACTTCTGGTTGGTGTAATGCCGGTCGCTGCGGTCGAGGTAGAACGGGATCCAGCCGATGCCACCCTCGGAGAACGCGAACTTCAGGTCGGGGTAACCGCGCATCGCCGGGCCCCACAGCAGGTCCTGGGCACACATGGCCGACACCTGAGTGGCCAGGATGATCAGGTTGTCGATCGGGGCGTTGGGCGCCATGCTGATCGCGCCGAACCCGGTGCCGATGTGCAGGCACATCACCACGTTCTCCTCCGACAGCGTCCGGAACACCGGAGCCCAGTAGTCGCCGTCGTGGTAACTCGGAAGGCCTTCCAGGTGCGGCAGTTCCGGCATCGTGACGGCACGGCAGCCCTTGGCCGCGACCCGGCGGATCTCGGCGCACATGGCCTCGGGGTTCCACGTCGGCAGGATCGCGATCGGGATGAACCGGTCGGGGTAGGAGCCCGCCCATTCGTCGATGTGCCAGTCGTTGTAGGCCGACACCATCACCAGCGTGGCCTCTTCGCGGTGCATGTTGAGGTGCCGGGCGGAGAACCCGGTGAACGTCGGGAAGCACATCGAGGCGAGGATGCCGTTGCGGTTCATGTCGCGCACCCGCTCGTGCACGTCGTAGACGCCAGGCCGCATCTCGGCGAACCCGGCGGGGTCGCGGCCCCATTCCTCGGCCGGCCACGACACGACGGCGTTGAGGCCGCTGACGCCCTGCGGGCGGCCCTGGTACATCCACTGGTCGACACCCTTGTCATCGGTGACGACGATCGGTGCCTCGTCCCGGTACTTGGCGGGGACGTGCCGCAGGAACATGTCCGGGGGTTCGACCACGTGGTCGTCGATGCTCACCAAGATCAAGTCGTCGCTCTGCATATCCCAGTAGTACCGTCGGTCGGCATGACCGTCTCTGCATCATCGGACAGTCACTTGTCCACACCGGCCAACATGGCGCGCCGGGTCATCGACCTGCGCCGGAGCGGGTCGGCGCTGGGCGGCAGCTACCTCTACGAGGGCGATGCGCTGATCACCGGCTGGCACTCCCACGACGTGCACCAGATCGAGTACGCCCTGCACGGCGTGGTCGAGGTCCAGACCGACTCCGCGCACTACCTGCTGCCGCCGCAGCAGGCCGGCTGGATCCCGGCCGGGCTCGCACACCAGGCGGTGATGAACCCCGACGTGAAGACCGTGGCGGTGATGTTCGACCGCACGCTGATCCCCGACGCCGGCGACCGGGCCCGCATCCTGGCCGTCTCCCCGCTGGTCCGCGAGATGATGATCTACGCGCTGCGCTGGCCGATCGACCGGCCGTGCGGGGACGAGGAGTCCGACAACTTCTTCCGCACGCTGGCCGCCCTGGTCCGGGAAGCACTCGACCACGAAGCGCCACTGAGCCTGCCGACGTCGGAGCATCCGATCGTCGGGGCGGCGATGGACTACACCAAGGCGAACCTCGACACCGCCACCTGCGCGTCCGTCAGCCGTGCGGTGTCGGTGTCCGAGCGCACGTTGCGTCGCCTCTTCGCCGACACCCTCGGATTATCTTGGCGCACTTATCTTCTGCACGCCCGGATGCTACGGGCGATGGCGCTGCTGGCGGTGCCGACGCAGTCGGTGCAGCGCACCGCCACCGCGGTGGGTTTCGACAGCGTCAGCTCGTTCACCCGCGCGTTCACCCAGTTCTGCGGGGAGACGCCGTCGGCATACCGGCGCCGGGTCGCCGACGAGCGGCGCTGAGCTCCGTCACTCCGACTTCGGCAGGAACAGGCCGTCGCGCAGCAGCGTGTCCACCGCGTCCTGCCACCGCTGCAACTGCGGCGGCGAGACGAACGATCCGGCGAGGTGGCGTTCCAGGTGGGTACGCAGGCTGATGGCGCCCAGCGCGAGCACCAGGCCGTTGATCGCCGCCCAGGTGACGTCGACGTCCGGGCGCAGCTCACCGCGTTCCTTGCGCTGCTGCCAACGCGCGACGCCGATGGCGAACAACGTGTCGAAGATCCTGTCGCCCATCGGGCTCCCGTCGACCAGCGCACGGCCCATGTACGCCGCGACATCGGGCTCCTCGGTGAACAACGCGCTGACCCGGTTGCCGATCTCGGTGATCGAGTCGACGGGCGGCTCCGGAAGCGGCCGCGACATGGTGGTGGTGACCAGCTCCAACACGTACTCGTCGACCGCTTTGATCAGGCCGGCCTTGGTGGCGAAGTGGTGCTGGACCAGGCCGAGGGACACCCCAGCGGCCTTGGCGACACCGCGCATCGTGGTGGCCGCCGTACCGTGGGCGGCGAAGCTCTCGAGCGCGGCCGCGCGGATGCGCTCGATACTGCGGGGCTCTTCCGCGTTGATCGGGCTCGGCTCTGACACCACACAGGCAACCGTAGACAACCGCGCTCACCACCGGGTTCGACAGTACAGATGTATCGCCATTACGGTACAAAAGTATTGTCGAGGACGGTAGGAAGGGGCGAGCCATGAATTCGATTCCGATCGACGAAGTGCCGTGGACCGCACCGTGCACGAAAGACCCCGACCGCTGGACCTCCGCCGCCGACGAGGGGGCCAAGGCCCTGTGCCGTGCGTGTCCCCGCCGCTGGCAGTGCGCCCGTGAGGCCTGTGTGACGCCCGGGGCCACGGGTCTGTGGGCCGGCATCGTGCTGCCCGAGGGCGGCCGCAACCGGCAGTTCGCGCTGCGACAGCTGCGATCGCTGGCCGAACGCAACGGCCTTTCGGTCGGCCCGCGCCGCACCGAGCGGCCGGTCAGCGCCCCCGAAGCGCCGCGGGCGGGCTAGCGGCCCGCTGGCCGGCGATGAAGTCGTCGATCAGGTCGACCACCTCGTTGGGCTTCTCTACGTGCGGGAAGTGTCCGACTCCGGGCAACACCTCCAGCCGGGAGTTCGGCCGCACCTCGGCCAGCGCGTAGCCGTGTTCGACCGGGATGATGCGATCCTGGTCGCCCCAGATCACCATCGTGGGCAGTTCGGAGGTCAGGTGGAGCCGGTTCAGCGCGCTGACCGCCTGGCCGCGGTAGTCCACGACCGAGCGCAGCGTGCGCAGGAAGGCCTGCCGGGTCGGCGAATCCGACAGCGACGAGTAGGCGCTCCACATTTCCGCCCCGCGCGGGGACTGGATACTGACCGCCGATAGCCAGGACCGTAACTTGTTGCCCGCCCTGATCACCGGCGGCGGCGCGATGACCGGCATGAGCAGCTCGGCACCGGGTGCCGACAGCAGTCGAAGGGTCCAGCCGACGTCCTGACCGAGGCCGCCGCTGCTGATCAGCACCAGCCGCTGGCAGTAGTCGGGGTGCTGGTAGACGAATTGCATCGCCACCCCGCCGCCGAGCGACTGCCCGATGACCGTGGCCCGCGCGATACCGAGTTCGTCGAGCAGATCCCGCAGCCAGACCGCGAAGGCGCCCAGCGAATAGTCGCTGCGGGGCTTGGCCGATTCGCCGTGACCCAGCAGGTCGGGGGCCACCACACGGTAGCGCTTGGACAGCTGTGGGATGACCGCCCGCCACGTCTCCGAGCTGCCGGCCATCCCGTGGATCAACAGCAGCACCTCGTCGCCGCTGCCGACGTCGCGATAGGCCACCCGATCGCCGTGCAAATCCAGGTACTTCAGATCGCTCATGCGCAGTCGCCTCCCATTTCGGCGGGTCTCAACCCCATGGTTGCAGACCGACGCCCCATTGGCCCTCCGCAGTGGGCGGCCCGGCCCGCCGGCGCGCCGAGTGAGCGACATCATGTGTTTCACCCCGGCTACCGACGGGTAGCTACCCGGGCAACCCGTCGTAGGCACACCGCCGCAGGCATCAGGAGGACCCATGGCCGACATGGCTGCAGCACCCGTCGACCCGGACGACCCGTTCAACGAGGCCGTCGCCACCACCGGGCTGTTCCTCATCATCGGCGCCATCATCGCCGTGGCGGTCGCGCTGGCGAGCTGGGGGCTCTCGGAGACGTTGCTCGCCGTGCTGGCGGGAACCGTCGCCCTGGTGAGCTTCACCGCGAGCATCCTGTGCTTCAGGAACCAGGCGGGCGACGCCGTAGTCGCCGAGGTCTCGGCCTGACGGGCGACGCTCACCGCACGCTCGCGGAACGCTCCCTCCCCGACCGTGCACCAGTGGTAGTTGCGGGGGCACCGGAACTACCATGAGTGCACGCTCGCGGGACGCTCGCTCCTTGATCACGGACATCGCCGCCGTCTGATGTCTGCGCCGTCATACGAACGGTCACGCCCGGAGCACCGACGAAGTCAAAGTGATTGCAGCGGCTATTTAGTGCGCGAGGGGGGACTCGAACCCCCACGCCCATCGGGCAATGGAACCTAAATCCATCTCGTCTGCCAGTTCCGACACTCGCGCAAGCCCGCCGATCGTACCGCGCGCTACTCAACCGGATCTGTCGGACGCCGGTCGTAAGTCGATACCAACACCTCACGGACCGGGGGGTTGGACATCAGGTGCTTCGAAGAGTTCGAGGACCAGCGGTTGATCGCCATGGGCTTGGATCATGGTGAAATCGCAAGGGGTACGGGCATACCCCGAAAGACGGTGTGGGAGTGGCACCGTCGGCCAGGCACCCGGCTTCGTCCACGATCGGGTTCGGCGGATTGCGGTGTCGAACATGACTTCGCAAGTATCGCCGCCACACCTTACGCCCACCTCCTCGGCCTCTACCTGGGTGATGGCTGCCTTGATACGGTCGGCAGAACCTACCGGCTTCGAATCACGTGCGACACGCATTATCCCGCCATCATCGAACGGTGTCGTGTGGCCATCGATGCGCTGTTCCCGCGGCAACGGCCGGGGTCTACCGACGGAAGACACGCTGTGCGGACGTTACCCATTACTCCAAACACCGGCCGTGCTACTTCCCACAGCAGGGGCCCGGCCGCAAGCACACCAGGAAGATCGCGCTGCAGCCGTGGCAACAGGAGATCGTCGAGCGCGAAACCGAGGAGTTCGTCCTCGGCTTGAACCACAGCGACGGCTGCCGCGTGGTGGCCAACGACCGGGCTGTGCTCAGCGTGCGGTACCACTTCAGCAACAGATCCGAAGACATCATCGGCTTGTTCACCGCAGCGCTCGACCGGCTCGAGATCCCATGGCGCCGGTCGACGAAGTACATCGTCTCGATCTACCGCAAGTCGGCGACCGCCCAGCTGGACGAGTTCATCGGCCCCAAGGACGTGGCCGTACCGCTCATCGATGGTGTCGCGGCACCTCGATGTCGTATTGCGCGATCTTCCGGTAGAGCGTCGCCCGCCCCATCCCGAGCTCCTGCGCGGCCTCGGCCATCGTCACCGCACCCGAAGCCAGCACCCGGATGATCTCGCCGCGCTCGAACGCCTCGATCCGGGTCAGCCGGCGGGTGTCGCCGGCCAGCACTTCCGACGGCAGGTGACTGACGTCGACGGTGTCGGTCCGGTTGACCGCGTGCGTCACCACCTGCCGCAGCTGATCGGCATTGCCCGGCCAGCCGAAGTTCGTCAACGCCCGCGCCGCCGCCGGGGTGAACGCCACCTCCCGGCCCCGCGCGCGCCGCGCCAGATGCGCGGCCAGCGGGACGATGTCGTCGGGCCGGTCGCGCAGCGCGGGCACCTCGACCACCGTCTCCACCAGGCAGCCCAGCGCCGCCGGGATGTCGGCGAACCGTTCCGCGGTCACCGAGAACTGGACTTTCACGGCACTGTCGGCGCTGCGGGTCACCAGATCGCGCAGCCGTTCGGCCGCCCACGCGGGCAGCTGGTCGACATCGCGCACGATGACCGCCGTGTGTGACTTGCCGAGCTCCGGTGTCCACAGCCCGAGCCACGTCGAGACGTCGTCGGGTTCGGGCACCCCGGCCGACAGGATGCGGTCCCGCGGATGGGTGTGCCGCGCCGCCTGCCCGAGCAGGGTCGCGCGCCCCGCCCCGGGCTCCCCTATCGCGGCGACGACCCGGTCGGCCACCATCGCGGTCTCGGCGCGCTGCACCGCCGAATCCCAACTCGCCGACAGGGAGTGCAGTGTGCCCGACGCGGGCTCCAGCTGTGGCATCTCCACTCGGAACACCTGACCGCGCGGCGTCGGGCGGGTCCGCCGACCCGACTCCCGCGCCAGCATCAGCGCGGCGGTGTTGCTGGCCGCCGACCGCGCCAGCGCCAGCAGCAGGTCGCTCGACGAATGCGACCACGTGGTGAGGTTGACGCTGCCCTCCAGCCGGCCCGAGGCCGGATCGAGCACCGGGACCGCCGCGCATGTGAACAGGTTCAGGCTCAACGCGTAATGCTGGTCGGCCCGCACCAGCGTGGGCACCCGGTCGGCCAGCGCCAGCCCCAGCCCGTTGGTGCCGACCTCACGTTCGGAGTAGGCGAAGCCCGGCGCCAGGTGGACGTCGTCGAGCGCCTTCAGCAGGGTCCGGTCACCCGACAGCCGGGACAGCACCACACCGTCGGCGTCGGTGAGCATCAGGCTGACCGGCTCGTCGATCAGCGTGCGGTGCAGGTCCGTGAGGACTTCGTTGCCACACTCGAAGAACAGCGAACCCAGGTTCTCCGTGCCGGTGAACACCGGGTCGACGCCGTCCAGGGAGATGCCGTAGTCCTCACTGCGCTGCCACGACGCCAGCAGCCGGTCGGGCACCGTCCCGGGCGCGGAACCCCGCTCGAGATGGCGTTTGTCGGCCCGTTCGGGCAGACCATCGGGCATGTGATCCACGTTACAAAGCCTGCCGAGCCGGCGCCGCCGGATCAGCCCCGACCATGTCTCACATTGAGACATGGTTGGGCTCGGATGCCGGCCCCGACGGCCCTACCGTCTCCCTCAGGTTGTGACAGCCATCACAGCAGCCCTCGAAGGAGACCCATGTACACCAAGGACGGCACCAGCTACTTCATCGTCGACGCACACATTGCGCTGTGGGACGGCCGGCCCGAGAACCAGCGCAACATCCACGGCAAGCAGTTCATCGACTGCTTCTACGACTACCACCGCAACCTGTCGCCGGAGTCGGAGGTGTGGAGCTACGAGGACTACCTGTACCAGGGCGGCGACCGCCTCATGCACGACCTGTTCGAGGTCGGCTACGTCGACCACGCGATCTTCCAGCCCGCCCACCTCGGGGAGTTCTACTACAAGGGTTTCGGTCAGACCGCCGAGGCGTCCGAACTGGCCAGGGCCCACCCGGACAAGCTGACCTACAACCACCACTTCGATCCGCGCAACGGCGAGGTGGGCCTGGAGCAGTTGCGGCTGGACGCCAAGAAGTACGACCTCAAGGGGGTCAAGCTCTACACCGCCGAATGGCACGGCGAGTCCCGCGGCTGGAAGCTCGACGACCCTTGGGCCTACCGGTATTTCGAGGCGTGCCGGGAGCTGGGCATCCGCAACATCCACATCCACAAGGGCCCGACGATCCGGCCGCTGGACCGCGACGCCTTCGACGTGGCCGACGTCGATCACGTGGCCTCGGACTTCACCGATCTGAACTTCGTCGTCGAGCACTGCGGCCTGCCCCGGCTGGAGGACTTCTGCTGGATCGCCACCCAGGAGCCCAACGTGTATGCCGGTCTGGCCGTGGCGATCCCGTTCATCCACACCCGGCCCAAGTACTTCGCCCAGATCATGGGCGAGCTGCTGTACTGGGTCGGCGAGGACCGCATCTTCTTCTCGTCGGACTACGCGCTGTGGACCCCGAAGTGGCTCGTGGAGTCGTTCGTCGACTTCAACATCCCCGCCGAGCTCGGTGAGTACCCGCAGATCACCACCGACCAGAAGAAGAAGATCCTCGGCCTCAACGCCGCCAAGCTCTACGACATCCCGGTGCCTGCGGAGCTGGCACTGCCCGATGCCGACGAGCCGGCGGTCGGCCCCCGCGGCGCCGAGGAGATGGCCAACGCATGACCCGGCACGAGGAGGCGTTCGCAGCCCTGTCCGGGGTCGTCGACCCCGAGCTCGACGAACCCATCACAGAGCTCGGGTTCGTCCGCTCGCTGGTGGTGGCCCCCGCCGGGAACGTCAAGGTCCACCTGCGGCTGCCGACGTCGTTCTGCTCACCCAACTTCGCCTATCTGATGGCTTCGGACGCCAAAGATGCTCTGGTGGCGTTGGATTGGACCCGACAGGTGGTCGTCGAGCTCGACGACCACCACGATTCGGCGATCATCAACGCCGGGCTGGCCGCCGACGCCGGCTACCGCGGCACGTTCGCCCACGAGGCCGACGAATCGCTGGACGAACTGCGCGAGACGTTCAAACGCAAGGCGCACACGGCGGCGATGGAGCGCTGCCTGACCGCACTGCTGCGCGCCGACGGATCCCGTTCGGAGGCCTCGCTGGGATCGGTCACCGTGAGTGAGCTTCCCGACGACGAGCTGACCGCCGCGTTGGTGCGGCGCCGGACCGCCATCGGATTGCCCACCGGCGACGCCGATCTGGTGCTCGTCGACCACCTCGGCCGGCCTTACGACGACGTGCCGATGGCGCTCCGGCGGGCCCGCTCGACCCGGATCTCCATCGACGGCAACGCCCACTTCTGCCGCGGACTGCTGGCGACCCGCTACGGCGACGAGCCGGCCACCTTCTTCCCCACCGCAGCCCTGCTGCCCAATTACCAAGGAGCCCACTGACATGTCCACCATGCGCGCTGTCCAGGTCGTCGGCTATCACCAGAACCTGGAGATGACCGAGTTGCCGGTGCCCACCCCGACCGGCCCGTTCGACGTCGTCGTCAAGATCGGCGGGGCCGGGGTGTGCCGCACCGACCTGCACATCCTGGAAGGCCAGTGGGCCGAGAAGTCGCAGGTGCAGCTGCCGTACACGATCGGCCACGAGAACGCCGGATGGGTCCACGCGGTCGGCTCGGCGGTCACCAACGTCGCCGAGGGCGACAAGGTGATCGTGCATCCGCTGATCACCTGCGGGCTGTGCCGCGCCTGCCGGTCCGGGGACGACGTGCACTGTGAGGCCAACGCGTTCCCCGGCATCGACACCAACGGCGGTTACGCCGAGTACCTGCTGACCTCCGCACGCAGCGTGGTGCGCATCGACGATTCGCTGGAACCCTCCGATGTGGCCGCGCTGGCCGACGCCGGCCTGACGGCCTATCACGCGGCCGCCAAGGCGGCCAAGCGACTCACCCCGCGCGACAACGCCGTCATCATCGGCGCCGGCGGGCTGGGCCACATCGGGATCCAGGTGCTCAAGGCGCTCTCGGCGGCGCAGCTGATCGTCGTCGACCGCAACCCCGAGGCGCTCAAGCTGGCCGAATCGATCGGCGCCGACCACGGTGTGGTCGCCGACGGCACCCACATCGAGCACGTCCTCGACCTCACCGGCGGGCACGGCGCCGAGGTGGTCGTCGACTTCGTCGGCGAGGGCGGCGCGACCGCCGAGGGGGTGGCGATGCTGCGCCGCGCCGGCGACTACCACGTGATCGGCTACGGCGAGAACATCGACGTGCCGACCATCGACATCATCTCCACCGAGATCAACTTCATCGGCAACCTGGTCGGCTCCTACAACGACCTGTGCGACCTGATGGCGCTGGCCGGCCGCGGCGCGGTCAACCTGCACACCCAGAAGTACGCGCTCGACGACTTCCAGTCCGCCATCACCGATCTCGACAACGGCAACGTCCGCGGCCGAGCCATCCTGATCCCGTAGAAGGGCGTGATCTGTCGTGATATTCATCGTCGTGAAGTTCCGGCCGAAGCCGGAGTACGTCGAGAACTTCCCCGAGCTGATGGCCGAGTTCACCAAGGCCACCCGCAACGAACCGGGCAACCTGTGGTTCGACTGGTCCCGCAGCCTCGAGGACCCGTCGGAGTACATCCTGGTCGAAGGGTTCCGCGACGGCGACGCCGGCAAGGCGCACGTCACCGCCGAGCACTTCAAGAAGTTCGTCGCGGAAACCCCGGCGCTGCTGGCGTCCACCCCGTTGATCATCAGCCAGACCATCGACGCGACCGGCTGGTCGGAGATGGGTGAGATGACCGTGGGCTGACCCACCCTGCGCCGCGCGGTACCGTTGACCCGTGTCCACTACGCGGCGTAGGAGGCCGGCGCTCATCCTGTTGGTGATCGCCGCGGCTTCCGGTTGTCTGGCGCTGGCGTGGTGGCAGTGGAGTCGCTACGAATCCGCATCGGGCAGTTTCCAGAATCTCGGCTACGCGCTGCAGTGGCCCCTGTTCGCCGGCTTCTGCGTCTACGCGTACTACAAGTTCGTCCGGTACGAAGAGGCGCCACCGCAACCGGGGCGGCAGACTGTTACCGAGATCCCCGCCGGACTGCTCCCCGAGCGGCCCAAGGCGGCCCCTCCGCCCGACGGTGACGCGACCTTGCGCGAGTACAACGCCTACCTCGCCGAGCTCGCGAGGACCGACCGCGAAGACAGGAAGACCGGCACGTGACCGCACCCGAGACCCCCGCCCCGATCACCCCCGTGGAGACCGTCCGCAAGGCGCTCACCGGCTACCGCGTCCTGGCCTGGGCGACGGGGCTGTGGCTGATCGCACTCTGCTACGAGATGGTGATGAAATACGCCTTCCACGACGACTCACTGGGTTGGATCGCGGTGGTGCACGGGTGGGTGTACTTCGTCTACCTGCTGTTCACCGCCAACCTCGCGGTGAAGGTGCGCTGGCCGATCGCCAAGACCGTCGGCGTGCTGCTGGCCGGCACCATTCCGCTGGTCGGCATCATCGTCGAGCAGATCCAGACCCAGAAGATCAGGACGCAGTTCGGGATCTGACCGAGCCGGCACCTTCTGTGGGATAGCTACACTCGACGAAATGTCAGCCAGCCTCGGCGCGCGCTGCGGCGCCGTCCTGGCGGACAGCCCCGCCCCCGTGCCCCACCGTGATCCCGCGCTCACCGGCCTGCGGGCCGTCGCCGCCCTGTGCGTCGTGGCGACCCACGCCGCGTTCGCCACCGGCTACCTCAACCACGGCTACCTCGGCATGGTGTACGCGCACCTGGACATCGGGGTGGCGCTGTTCTTCGTGCTCTCCGGTTTCCTGCTGTTCCGGCCGTGGGTCCGTGCCGCCGCCACCGGCGACCCGCCGCCGTCATTGAAACACTATGGGCGACAACGGTTTCACCGAATCGTCCCGGCGTACGCGATGGCCGTGGTGGCCACGTTCGCCCTCTACACGGTGTTCACGCCTGGACCCAATCCCGGGCAGAGCGGGCACGGGCTGCTGCGCTACCTGACGTTCACCCAGATCTACACCCACGACTACCTGATCACACTGCTGCACCCCGGCCTGTCGCAGATGTGGAGCCTGGCCGTGGAGGTCTCGTTCTACGCCGTGCTGCCGGCACTGGCGTACCTGCTGGTGTGCCGGCTGTCCGGCGACCGTTGGCGCCCCGCCCGGGTCCTGGTCGCGCTGGCGGTCCTGGCGGCGCTGTCGCCGGCGTGGCTGCTGCTGACGGTCGCCGGCCACGTGCTGCCGAACTCGGCGGGCATGTGGCTGCCCGCGCACCTGGCGTGGTTCGCCGGCGGCATGGCCCTGGCGGTGCTGCAGACCGTCGGTGCGCGCTGTCCGGCGCGGGTGGCGATCCCCGCCGCGGTGGGGCTGTACCTCGGGGTGTCCACACCGGTCGGTGGCACCGTCATTGGGCCCGACCCGGTCTGGGTGCCCGCGGTCAAGTGCGTGGTGTACGCGGTGATCGCGACGCTGGCGGTGGCACCGCTGGCGCTCGGCCCGGGCGGCGCCGCGCGGCGGCTGCTGGCCCGCCGGCCGGTGGTGTGGCTTGGCGAGATCTCCTACGAGATCTTCCTGCTGCACGCCGCGATCATGGCGCTGAGCCTGCACTTGGTGCTGCGGTGGCCGCTGTTCACCGGGTCGATGCCGGGGCTGATCGCGGTCACGTTGACGCTGACCGTTCCGGCGGCCTGGGCGCTGCGCCGCATCACCACGGTTCAGAGCAGTGCCCGCAGCGCCGGCAGCAGCGCGGCGAGCGCGCGGCCCCGGTGCGACGCCGCGTCCTTCTCCTGCGGGCTCAGTTCGGCGGCGGTGCGCCCCGAACCCGTCGGCAGGAACACCGGGTCGTAGCCGAACCCGCCCGCGCCGCGGGGTGCGCGCACGATGCTGCCCGGCCACCGGCCGATACCCACCGCGCTGTCGGTGTCGGTGGGCCCGTGCACCAGCGCGCACGCCGATACGAACGCCGCGCCGCGGCGCGCGTCGGGCACGTCGGCGAGCTGCCCGAGCAGCAGCGCCGTGTTCGCGGCGTCGTCGCCGTGCCGGCCCGACCAGCGGGCGCTCAACACCCCGGGCATCCCGTTGAGCGCGTCGACCTCGAGGCCCGAGTCGTCGGCCACCGCGGGCAGCCCGGTCGCGGCGTACGCGTCTCGCGCCTTGGCGATGGCGTTCTCCTCGAACGTCGCGCCGGTCTCCGGGGCCTCCTCGAACGGCGGAACGTCGTCGAGCGACAGCAGTACCACCCCGGACAGCCCCGCCGCGTCGAGTACCCGGCGCAGCTCGGCGAGCTTCTTGGGATTACGCGAGGCAACCAGCAGCTCGGTCAGCTTCCGAACGCCTTCTTCGGGGGCTCACCGGACTCCGGCAGCACACCTGGATACGGCAGCTCCAGCGCCTGGCGCTGGATCGCGAACAGCTGGTCGCACGCGACCATCGCGGCGTCGAGCATCTTGTCCAGCGTCGAGCGCGGGAAGGTCGCGCCCTCCCCGGTGCCCTGGATCTCCACCAGCGTGCCGGTGTCGGTCGCGACGACGTTCATGTCCACCTCGGCGCGGGAGTCCTCGCTGTAGGGCAGGTCCACCCGGACCCGGCCGTCGACCACCCCGACGCTGACCGCGGCGATCGCGCACGACAGCGGCCGCGGGTCCGACAGCTTGCCCGCGGCGCCCAGGTAGGTCACCGCGTCGGCGAGCGCGACATAGGCGCCGGTGATGGCCGCGGTGCGGGTGCCACCGTCGGCCTGCAGCACATCGCAGTCGATCGCGATGGTGTTCTCCCCCAGTGCGCCCAGGTCGATGCACGCGCGCAGCGACCGCCCGACCAGCCGGCTGATCTCCTGGGTCCGCCCGCCGACCCGGCCCTTGACCGATTCCCGGTCCGAGCGGTCGTGGGTCGCGGCGGGCAGCATCGCGTACTCCGCGGTCAGCCAGCCCTGCCCGGAACCCTTGCGCCAGCGCGGCACGCCTTCGGTGACGCTGGCGGTGCACATCACCCGGGTCTGACCGAACTCCACCAGCACCGATCCCGCCGGATGGGTGGTGAACCCGCGGGTGATGGTGACCGGCCGCAGTTCATCGTCGAGCCGTCCGTCTTCTCGTCTGGACACGGGCCAACCCTAGCCGGTCGGCCGCGACGGAATGAGGGGCCGTGCGTCAGGACCGGGTGACGGCGAACGTCTCGTTGCAGACCACCGCGTGCACCGGGCCGTCGAACTCGGCCTTGGCCTCGCTGATCACGTCCTCGCGCGATGTCCACGGCGGGATATGCGTCAGCAGCAGCTCCGACACCCCGGCCTGGGCGGCCGCCCGGCCCGCCTCCGTGCCCGACAGATGCAGCCGCGGGGGGCGGTCCGGCGAGTGCGTCCACGACGCCTCGCACAGGAACACGTCGGCGTCGCGCGCCAGGTCGATCAGCGCATCGCAGTACCCGGTGTCCCCGCTGTAGACCAGCGTGGCACCGGAGGCATCCGAGATCCGCATGCCGTAGGACTCAGTGGGATGGCACACCAGACGCGGCACCACGGTCAGGCTGCCGATCTGCACCGGCTGGTTGTCCACCCAGTGCCGGACCTCGAAAATGTCGGTGAAATCGTCGATCTCACCGCCCTCGGGCGAGGACGCCGCGCCCAGCCGGGCCCACGTGTTGGCTGGGCCGTACACCACGCCGCGCTCCTTGGCGGGGGTGGGGTGATAGCGGCGCCAGACGAACAGGCCCGGCAGGTCCAGGCAGTGGTCGGCGTGCAGATGGGTCAGCAGGACGTGCACCGAGTGCGGGTCGGCGTGGCGCTGCAGCGCACCCAGCACGCCGCCACCGAAATCGAGGACCAGCGGCGGGGTGTCGGGCGCGCTGACCAGATACCCCGAAGCCGGCGAATCGGGCCCGACGACACTGCCGGAGCAACCGAGTACGGTGATTCGCACGCTCACTAGCTTGCCATGCCCACGTGCGGCACGCCGAAAACATCGCCGCTTTCCGCGACGAACGTCATGTTCGTGCCGGGACGTGACGCTGAACAGGTCGGACACCGTCGAGAGTGGGACCGAGGAAGCGAGCGGCCAGCGCGGTGAACGCCTCCGGATCGCCGGTGGCCTCGAACACCCGCCGCGGCGGCGCCGTCCCGTCGCGGTGGGGCCTCAGCAAGTCGGATTCGGTAAGCACCCGCAGCAGGTCCTTGGCCGTCTCCTCGGCGCTGGACACCAGGTTGACGTCCTCGCCCATCGCCAGCTGGATCAGGCCCGACAGCATCGGATAGTGCGTGCAGCCGAGCACCAGGGTGTCCACCCCGGCGCGCTGCAGCGGTTCCAGATATCCCTCGGCCAGGCCGAGCACCTGTCTGCCGCTGGTGACGCCGCGCTCGACGAAGTCCACGAAGCGCGGGCAGGCCACCGCGTGCACCTCGATGTCGCGGGCCGCGGCGAACGCATCCTGGTAGGCCCCCGAGGCGATGGTCGCCGCCGTCCCGATGACGCCGATGCGTCCGCTGCGGGTGGCGCGCACCGCGCGCCGCACCGCGGGCAGGATCACCTCCACCACCGGGGTGGGCGCGTAGCGCTCGCGGGCGTCGCGCAGCATCGCCGAGGACGCGGAATTGCAGGCGATCACCAACGCCTTCACCCCACGCCCGGCCAGGTCGTCCCCGATGCCCAGCGCGTGCGCGCGGATCTCGGGGATGGTCAGCGGCCCGTACGGGCCGTTGCCGGTGTCGCCGACGTAGATGATCTCCTCGTCGGGCAGCTGGTCGATGACCGCGCGCGCGACGGTGAGCCCGCCGACCCCGGAATCGAAGATCCCGATCGGCGCGTCCTGCGCGGTCACGGCGTCAGATAGGGGTTGGGCGTGCTGGCCCGGCGCCGCTCCCGCGCCTTGCGTTCCGGGCCGGACAGCAGATAGGCCGCCAGCACACCGGCGAGCGCACCGCACAGGTGGCCCTGCCAGGAGACCCCGAACGTGCCGGGCAGCACCCCGAGCAGGATGCTGCCGTAGACGAACAGCACCACGACGCCGACCACGATCTCCCACACCTTGCGGGTGAAAAAGCCGAACACGATCAGGAACGTCAGCCAGCCGAAGATCAGGCCGGACGCGCCGATGTGGTTGGTCTCGACCACCACCCCGTGATAGGTGGGCGCCCCGACGTTGCCGATCAGCCAGGTACCCAGCCCGCCGAGGATCCAGATGATCACCGTGGCGAAGATGAACCGGGACAGCCCCGCCAACGTCATCAAGAACCCGAGGACCAGGGCCGGAACGGTGTTGGCGATCAGGTGCTGCCAGTTCGAGTGCAGCAGCGGCGCGAACAGCACCCCGACCAGGCCGTCGGTCTCCAGCGGCCGAATTCCGTTGCTGTCCAACCGATGTCCGGACAACGCGTCGACCAGTTCGATGATCCACAGCACCGCGACGAACGAGACGATGGTGATACCGCCGACCACCCAGGTGGGTCGTTTCGCGGATCTTCCGGGCGGGCCGGACGATCCGGGGTATCCACCGGTGCCCGTTACGCCCATAGCTGCCCTTCCAGCGCGTCCTCCGCGTCATCCAGGCTACCGGCATACGCTCCGGTCGACAGATACTTCCAGCCCGCGTCGGCGACCACGAACGCGATGTCGGCGCGCTCACCCGCCTTGACCGCCTTGGCCGCCATGCCCAGGGCGGCGTGCAGCACCGCCCCGGTCGAGATGCCGGCGAAGATGCCCTCGGCCTGCACCAGTTCGCGGGTGCGCCGGACCGCGTCGTAGGAGCCGACCGAGAAACGGGTGGTCAGCACCTCGGGGTCGTAGAGCTCGGGGATGAAGCCCTCGTCGATGTTGCGCAGCGCGTAGACGCCCTCGCCGTAGCGGGGTTCGGCCGCCACGATCTGGACGCCGGGCACCCGCTCGCGCAGGAACCGTCCGGTGCCCATCAGCGTGCCGGTGGTGCCCAGCCCCGCGACGAAGTGGGTGATCTCCGGCAGGTCGGCGAGCAGCTCCGGCCCGGTGCCGTCGTAGTGCGCGGCGGGGTTGGACGTGTTGCCGTACTGGTACAGCATCACCCACGAAGGATTTTGCGCGGCAAGCTCTTTGGCCTGCGCCACCGCGGTGTTCGAGCCACCTTCGGCGGGTGAGAAGATGATGCGGGCGCCGTAGAGTTCCAACAGCTGGCGCCGCTCGATCGAGGTGTTCTCCGGCATCACGCAGATCATCTGGTAGCCCTTGAGCAATGCGGCCATCGCCAGCGAGATGCCGGTATTGCCGCTGGTCGGCTCCAAGATGATGGCGCCGGGCGCCAGCAGTCCGGCGCGCTCGGCGTCCTCGATCATCCGCAGCGCAGCGCGGTCCTTGATGGACCCCGTCGGGTTGCGGTCCTCCAGCTTGGCCCACAGCCGCACGTGCGGACCGTCGCCGGTGTCGTGCCAGCGCGGGGACAGCCGCGGCAGTCCGACCAGCGGCGTGTTGCCCAGGGCTTCGAGCAGCGAGTCGTAGCGGGTCACGGGCGCCGCTCAGCCTCCGGCCACGGCGGGCAGGATCGTCACGGTGTCACCGTCGGAGATCGCGGTGTCCAGCCCGCCCGAGAACCGGACGTCCTCGTCGTTGACGTAGATGTTGACGAACCGGTGCAGCTTGCCGGCGTCGACGAGCCGCTCGGAGATGCCCGAGTAGTTGGCTTCCAGGTCGGCGATCACGGCCGCCAGCGTGTCCCCGGCGGCGGTGACGCGCTTCTCACCGCCGGTGTGGGTGCGCAGGATCGTCGGGATCGACACGGTGACAGACATCAGACGGGGTTCTTTCTCTAGTACTGCTCGACGATGGTGATCGGCTCTTCGGTGACGACGCCGTCCAGGATGCGGTAGCTGCGCAGCTCGTGCTCGTCCGGGTCCCGGGTGGACACCAGTACATAGTGGGCGTCGGGTTCCTGAGCCAGCGCGATGTCGGTGCGGCTGGGGTAGGCCTCGGTGGCGGTGTGCGAGTGGTAGATGACGACGGGCGCTTCGTCGGCGGCATCCATCTCCCGCCACACCCGCAGCTGCTCGGCGGAGTCGAACCGGTAGAACGTCGGCGAGCGCTCCGCGTTGACCATCGCGACGAACCGCTCCGGCCGGTCGGAGCCCTCCGGCCCGGCGATGATGCCGCACGCCTCGTCCGGATGGTCGGCGCGCGCATGGGCGACCATCGCGTCGACCAGATCGGCACGGATCGTCAACACGGCGGCACTCCCCTCATTCGAACGCTCCCGGCAACAGGCCACGGTATGTCGGTATTCCGGCAACCGTCTCGGCGGCCAGCACCCCGACCAGCACCGCGCGGGCCAGCACATCGGCGGCCGCGGCCCCGACCGCGGTCATCAGCGCCAGTTCCGGGGACATCGACGCCGGGGTGGTCGGCGCCGGGTCGACCTCGACCGCCCCGGTGGCCAGCGCGAACACCGTGTCGCCGTCCAGCGGGGTGTGGCATGGGTTGATGGTGCGAGCCAGCCCGTCCTGCGCGGCGACGGCCACCCGGCGGCAGGCCGCCTTGCTCAGCGCGGCATCGGTCGCGACCACCGCGATGGTGGTGTTGAACGGGCTGAACTCCCCGTGCCGGTCGACGTAGCCGGCCCGCTCGTCCGCCGGCGGCGCCACCAGGCCGAACTCCTCGATGTGCGCGGCCTGCCACGGCAGCCCGGTGGCCGGGTCGACGACGTCGCCACCGGAGTTGACGACGACCAGCGCGCCGACCGTCACGCCGAAGTCCAGCGTCGTCGACGCGGTGCCGACGCCGCCCTTGAGCACACCGGCCCGTGCGCCGATGCCGGCGCCGACGGTGCCGATGCCGACGTCGGTACCCGCAGCGGCGGCGGCCCGGTACCCGAACTCGGCGGTGGGCCGGCACTGCCAGTGCCCGACCGGCAGGTCGAAGATCACCGCGGCGGGCACGATCGGCACCACCCCGTCGTCCAGGGCCACGCCGCGCTGCTGCTCCTCGAGCCAGGTCATCACGCCGTCGGCGGCGGCCAGGCCGTACGCCGAACCGCCGGTGAGCACCACCGCGTCGACGTGGCGCACCGAGTTGCTCGGGTCGAGCAGGTCGGTCTCCCGGGTACCCGGGGCGCCGCCGCGGCTGTCGACCGCGCCGACGGTGCCCGGCGGGGTCAGCACGACGGTGGAGCCGCTGGCCCACCCCGATCCGAGCTTCGCGTCGTCGTCGAGCCTGCCGTGGTGACCGACCCGGATCCCCCCGACATCGGTGATGGAACCAGTCAAGCGATCACCTGTTCTTGCCGATCAGGCTCAGCACCAGATACTCCTGTAGCACCGTCAGCCACTGGTAGACGTCGAGGTGACCGGACATCGGGTGCTCGGCCGGCAGCCGGTCCGGGCCGTCCGGGCCGATCTCGAGCATCGTGCCCAGCGCCAACCGGATGTCGTTGACCGCCGTGGCCCAGGCGTTGGCATCGTCCTCGGTGAGTTCGAACCGGCCCCCGCCCGGCGGCAGCGTGTCCAGGAGGCGTTGCGCCGCCTCACGTTTGGCGTCGATGATGGCGGGCTCGTGCAGGCTGCGCAGCGCACTGTTGAGGCTCTCGGCGGTCCCGGAGCCTGCGGGATGATCGGTGGCCGGGCGGTAGAAGTCCGGCAGCAGACGCCTCATCGTATCGTCTTGTGGCGGAACCGAATTGCCGGTGCGAATGCCCGTGATCTCGGCCAGCTCGTCGGTGGCTCCGGAGGCTTCGCGCTCGTCGAGCATGCCGACCATGGAGGTGACGAGGCTGCTCAGCAGCTCGGCCTCGTGGGCGGCCAGCGCTGACCGAAAACGCGGGCCGTCGGCGCCCTCGACCCGCTTCCACTTACGCACAGCCGGGTCAGCGGTCCTGTTGCAGCGTCGCCCACAACCCCGCGGCATGGAGCTTGGACACGTCGACCTCCATGGATTCCCGCGTACCCGCCGAGACCACCGCCTTGCCCTCGTTGTGCACCTGCAGCATCAGCTTGGTCGCCTGCGGCTCGCTGTAGCCGAACAGCTTCTGGAACACGTAGGTCACGTACGTCATCAAGTTCACGGGATCGTCCCAGACCACGGTCACCCACGGCGCCTCGGTGGCGGAGTCGTCGGCGACTTCGCGTTCTTCCCGGGTGCCAGGTCGGGCCTTCGCCGGCGTAACCATGTGGCAAGAATACCGGGGCCGCGCCGAGCCTACGAAGCCGCTCCGACCCGATACGGTTGCGCAGTGACTCCATCGCCTCCGGCGTCGTCGGCGAGCCGGTCCGTGGCACTGATGACCGACAAGTACGAGCTGACCATGCTCGCCGCGGCGCTGCGCGACGGCACGGCGCATCGACGCACCACCTTCGAGGTGTTCGCGCGCCGGCTGCCCGCGGGCCGGCGCTACGGCGTGGTCGCCGGGATCGCCCGGTTCGTGGAAGCCTTGCCGCAGTTCAGGTTCGGCGCCGAGGAACTCGACGTGCTCGCGAGCTTCGTCGACGAGGCCACCCTGGCCTACCTGGCCGACTACCGGTTCAGCGGCGACGTCGACGGCTACCGCGAGGGCGAGCTGTACTTCCCGGGCTCGCCGGTGCTGTCCGTGCACGGCACGTTCGGCGAATGTGTCCTGCTCGAGACGCTGGCGCTGTCGATCCTCAATCACGACACGGCGATCGCATCGGCCGCGGCCCGGATGGTCAGCGCCGCCGACGGCCGCCCGCTGATCGAGATGGGCTCGCGGCGCACCCACGAGGAAGCGGCCGTCGCCTCCGCCCGGGCGGCCTACGTCGCCGGCTTCGCCGGGTCGTCGAACCTGGAGGCCCAGCGCCGCTACGGTGTGCCCGCGCTGGGCACCAGCGCTCACGCGTTCACGCTGCTGCACGTCACCGACCGGCCCGGCCAGACCCCGTCGGACTGGGAGACGGCGGCGTTCCGGGCCCAGGTCGACGCGTTGGGGCTGGGCACCACGCTGCTGGTGGACACCTACGACATCACCGCAGGCGTGGCCAACGCCATCGAGGCCGCCGGGCCGGGGCTCGGCGCCGTGCGGATCGACTCCGGTGAGCTCGGGGTGCTGGCCCGGCAGGTGCGCCAGCAGCTCGACGCACTCGGCGCCAAACAGACCCGCATCGTCGTCTCCGGGGACCTCGACGAGTTCGCGATCGCCGCGCTGCGTGCCGAGCCCGTCGACTCCTATGGCGTCGGCACCTCGGTGGTCACCGGATCGGGCGCCCCGACCGCGAGCATGGTCTACAAACTGGTCGAGGTCGACGGCATTCCGGTCGAGAAACGCAGCCCCGACAAGGCATCCCATGGCGGGCACAAGCAGGCGCTGCGGCTGGCCAAGACCTCGGGCACCATCGTCGAAGAGGTCGTCCACCCGGCGGGCGATCCGCCGCCGACGCCGCCGGAACTGGTCGGGACCCCGCTGACGGTCCCGCTGGTCCGCGGCGGGCGGATCGTGGCCGACCTGGGTCTGGAACCCGCGCGGGCCCGCGTCGCGGCTGGCTTGGTCAGCCTGCCGTGGGACGGGCTGAAGCTGTCCAAGGGGGACCCCGCGGTGCCGACCCGGATGATCGCACCCACGCGCGATGGCTGAGGTCACCGAGCTGCTCGCCACGGCGGTGTCCGCGTTGGGCGGCGCCGAACGCGACGGCCAGATCGAGATGGCGCGGGCGGTGGCGCTCGCCTTCGAGCGCGGTGAGCACCTCGCCGTGCAGGCCGGGACCGGCACCGGGAAGTCGCTGGCCTACCTGGTGCCCGCGATCGCGCAGTCACTGGCCGACGAGCGGCCGGTGGTGGTCTCGACGGCGACCATCGCGCTGCAGCGCCAGCTCGTCGATCGGGATCTGCCCCGGCTCGCCGACTCGCTGACCGCGGCGCTGCCCCGCCGGCCCGAGTTCGCCTTGCTGAAGGGCCGAGGAAACTATCTGTGCCTCAACAAGATCCATAACGGCGCCGAACCCGAGGACCGCCCGCAGGACGAACTGTTCGCCCCGCTGGCCACCAGCTCGCTCGGCCGTGACGTCGCCCGGCTGATCGAGTGGTCGGCGACGACGCAGACCGGCGACCGCGACGATGTGACCCCCGGGGTGCCCGACCGGTCCTGGTCGCAGGTCAGCGTGTCGTCCCGGGAGTGCATCGGGGTGTCGCGGTGCCCGTTCGGCACCGACTGCTTCGCCGAGCGGGCACGGGATCGGGCCGGGCGCGCCGACATCGTCGTCACCAACCACGCGCTGCTGGCCATCGACGCACTCGGCGGCGCGAACGTGCTGCCCGACCACGACCTGCTGGTCATCGACGAGGCTCACGAACTGGTCGACCGGGTCACCGGGGTGGCCACCGCCGAACTGTCGGCGACCACGCTAGGGGTCGCGCAACGCCGCGCCGCCCGGCTGGTCGAACCGGAGCTCGCGCAACGGCTGGAAGCCGCCGCTGCGACCTTCTCGTCGGCCATCTTCGACGCCCGTCCCGGCCGCATCGACGTCCTCGACGACGAACTGGCCAGCTATCTGACGGTGCTGCGCGATGCCGCGTCGGCCGCCCGCAGCGCGATCGACACCGCACCCAACGACCCCAAGGTCGCGGCCGCGCGCGCCGAGGCCGCCACCGCGCTCACCGACGTCAGCGACACCGCGACCAGGATCCTCAGTTCGTTCACGCCCGCGATCCCGGACCGCACCGACGTGGTGTGGCTCGAGCACATCGACGATCAGCGCTCCGGGGTCCGCGCGCTGCTGCGCGTCGCGCCGCTGTCGGTGGCAGGGCTGTTGCGCAGCAGCGTGTTCGGGCGCTGCACGGCGGTGCTGACCTCGGCGACGCTGACCATCGGCGGCAGCTTCGACGCCATGGCCGACGCCTGGGGCCTGCGGCACCCCGACGCCGACACCGAGATGAAATGGCGGGGTATCGACGTCGGTTCCCCGTTCGACCACGCCCGCTCCGGCATCCTCTACGTCGCCGCCCACCTGCCCCCGCCCGGCCGCGACGGCACCGGCTCGGCCGAACAGCTCGACGAGATCGCCTCGTTGATCACCGCCGCCGACGGGCGCACCCTCGGGCTGTTCTCCTCGATGCGGGCGGCCAAGGCCGCCGCCGAGATCATGCGGGACCGCCTGGACACCCCGGTGCTGTGCCAGGGCGACGACAACACCGCGACGCTGGTGCAAAGGTTCGCCGACGACGCGCAGACATCGCTGTTCGGCACGCTGTCGCTGTGGCAGGGCGTCGATGTTCCCGGTCCGTCGCTGTCGCTGGTGCTCATCGACCGGATCCCGTTCCCCCGCCCCGACGATCCACTGCTGACCGCCCGCCAGCGCGCCGTGGCCGCCCGCGGCGGCAACGGCTTCATGGCGGTGGCGGCCAGCCACGCCGCGCTGCTGCTCGCCCAGGGCGCGGGCCGGTTGCTGCGCCGCGTCGACGATCGCGGCGTGGTGGCGGTGTTGGACTCGCGGATGGCGACCGCGCGCTACAGCGGGTTCCTGCGCGCCTCGCTGCCACCGTTCTGGGCCACCACCGACGGCGACGCGGTGCGCGCCGCCCTGCGCAGGCTGCGCGGCGGGCGGTCCTGACCCGATGCGCGCGTCGGCCCTGTTGTCCGGCCCGGGTCACTATCCTGAAGACGCAGGTCGGCGAGGCCGCGCAGCGACTACGAAAGGCGGCGTTCATGAGCCGGTCACCGCGTCCAGGACGCCTGCTGGGCGGCGCCGCCGCGGTGTGCTGCGCGCTGCTGACCACCGCGTGTACCACGATGCTGCAGGGCAACGCCGTCTCGGTGTTCGACGATCCGTTCCGGGTGGCCGGCATGCCGGCCACCGACGGGCCCACCGGGCTGCGCCCCAGCGCGGAAGGCCCCACCCGCGACGTGGCGGACTCCGACGGCGGGGACATCGACCAGTTGGCGGCCAGCGCCATCAGCGACATCGAAACCTATTGGGAGACTGCGTACCCCGAGACGTTCGACGACGAGTTCATCCCCGCCAAGGCGCTGATCTCGTGGGACGCCAACGGTTTCGACGGCGAATTCTGCGGCGAGGACACCTTCGGCCTGGTCAACGCCGGGTTCTGCTATTCGGATCGCACCATCGGGTGGGACCGCGGTGAGCTGCTGCCCGGTCTGCGGCGCGCCTTCGGTGACATGGGCGTGGTGATGGTGCTCGCCCACGAATACGGCCACGCCGTCGCGCGGCTCTCCGGTCTGTCGGGCGACGACACCGAGACGCTGGTCGCCGAGCAACAGGCGGACTGCCTCTCGGGCTCCTACATGCGCTGGGTGGCCGAGGACAACTCCCCGCGCTTCACCCTCAGCACCGGTGAGGGCCTCAACGGCGTACTGGCCGGCGTGATCTCGTTCCGTGATCCGCTGCTCAACGAGGACGATCCCGACGTCGGATACGACGAACACGGCTCGGCGTTCGAACGGGTGTCGGCATTCCAGTTCGGCTTCACCGACGGACCGTCGGCGTGCGCCGCGATCGACCTGCGTGAGATCGGCCAGCGGCGCGGCAACCTGCCGGTGCTGCTGCCCGAGGACCAGACCGGTGAGTTGCCGGTGACCGAGGACTCGGTGCGCTCCATCGTCGACGCGATGGAAATCCTTTTCACCCCAACCAATCCGCCGGCGTTGAGCCTCGACGCCGATACCGCCGCGGACTGCCCCGACGCCCGGCCCAGCCCGCCGGCATCGTTCTGCCCGGCGACCAACACCATCACCGTCGACCTGGCCGGGCTCGAGGAGCTCGGCGCGCAATCGGCTCCCGAGGACGGCGGCCAACTCGCCGCCGGCGACAACATGGCCTACTCGGTGCTGGTGTCGCGCTACATGCTCGCCATCCAACGCGAGCACGGCGGGGTGGCGCTCGACACCGCAGAGGCCGCGTTGCGCACCGCATGTCTGACCGGGGTGGCGACGGTCAAGATGACGAAGGAAGTCACCACTCCCGACGGCAACACCATCGCGCTGACCGCCGGCGACGTCGACGAGGCGGTCTCGGGCATCCTCACCAACGGGCTGGCCGCCAGCGACGTCAACGGGGAGACCGTGCCGTCCGGGTTCTCCCGGATCGACGCGTTCCGCGTCGGCGTCCTCGGCGACACCGAGCGCTGTTTCCGCCGGTTCCCGTGACCCGGCGCCTCACGCGAAGGTGACCAGCCCCAGTTCGTTGTCCCCGGCCAGCAGCCGGTGGTGCGGCAGCACCCGCACGGTGTAGCCGACCGACCCGGTGACCGCCAGCGGCGTCGTCGCGGTGAAGACGTCTGTCCCCCCGTCGCCGGTACCGGTGTGTCGCATCGGCACGGTCACCGGCTCGAGCAGCGCATCGCCCGCGTCGACGCGGCCGATCACCGCCTGCACCGCCACCTCGTCCGGGTCCAGCCCGGCCAGGTGCACCAGGGCAGTCAGCGTCAGCTCCGACCCCAGCAGCGGGGTGTCCGGCAGCCCGTAGCTGTCCACCTCGGTGATCTTGATCTGCGGCCAGGCCCGTTCGGCGCGGCAGCGGTAGTCGGCCAGTTCCCTGGCCGCCCCGAACGCCACACCGAACTCGTCGCCCGCAGCGCGGCCGGGCTCGATCGCCTGGCGCAGCGCGTGCGCGGCGGGCATGTAGTAGCGCTCGGTGTAGTCGTGGACCATCCGGGAGGCCAGCACTTTCGGGCCGAGCACCTGCAGCGTGTGCCGGACCATTTCCACCCAGCGGTTCGGCACCCCACGCTCGTCACGGTCGTAGAACTTCGGGGCCACCGCCTGTTCGAGCAGATCGTAGAGGGCGGTGGCCTCCAGATCGTCGCGGCGGTTCTCGTCGGCCAGGCCGTCGGCGGTCGGGATCTCCCAACCGTTCTCGCCGTCGTACCACTCGTCCCACCAGCCGTCGCGGATGGACAGGTTCAGCCCGCCGTTGAGCGCGCTCTTCATCCCGGACGTGCCGCACGCCTCCAACGGCCGCAACGGGTTGTTCAGCCAAACATCGCAACCGTGATACAGCTTGCGCGCCATCGACATGTCGTAGTCGGGCAGGAACGCGATTCGGTGCCGCACATCCGGGCGGTCGGCGAAGCGCACCACCTGCTGGATCAAGGCCTTGCCGTCGTCGTCGGCGGGATGGGACTTGCCCGCCACGATCAGCTGGACGGGCCGTGCCTCGTCGAGCAGCAGCGCCGCCAACCGGTCCGGGTCGCGCAGCATCAACGTCAACCGCTTGTACGTCGGCACCCGACGGGCGAACCCGACGGTCAACACGTCAGGGTCAAAAGCTGTTGCCACCCAGCTCAATTCGGCCTCAGACGCGCCGCGCTCCAGCCAGGAGCGGCGCAGCCGGGCCCGCACGTCGTCGATCAGGGCCGCGCGCAGCTGCGACCGGATCCACCAGATGTGGCCCGGATCGACCTGCTGCAGGCGCTGCCAGGTCTCCGGCTCGCTGAGCGAGCTGAGGTCGACGCTGCCCAGCAGTTCCCGGCCCAGCTCGATCCATTGCGGCGCCGCCCAGGTGGGCGCGTGTACGCCGTTGGTGATGGAGCCGATCGGGACCTCCGCCGGATCGAATCCGGGCCACAGCTCGCTGAACATCTCGCGGCTGACCTTGCCGTGCAGCAGCGACACCCCGTTGGCGCGCTGGGCCAGCCGCAACCCCATGTGGGCCATGTTGAACTTGGTGGGATCGTCCTCGGCGCCGAAGGCGATGACGCGGTCCAGCGGCACGCCGGGCAGCAGCGGGGACCCCGCTCCCCCGGCGACCGGGCCGAAGTAGCGTTCCACCATCTCGACGGGGAAGCGGTCGATACCCGCGGGCACCGGGGTGTGGGTGGTGAACACCGTCGAGGCCCGCACCACCGTCAGCGCGGTGTCGAAGTCCAGCCCCACCTCGATCAGCTCGCGGATGCGTTCGGCCCCGAGGAACCCGGCGTGGCCCTCGTTCATATGGAACACCTCGGGCGCGGGCAGACCCTCGAGCTCGGTGAACGCCCGGATCGCCCGGACCCCGCCGATACCGGCCAGGATCTCCTGTTTGATCCGGTGCTCCTGGTCGCCGCCGTAGAGGCGATCGGTAACCGCACGCAGGTCGTGGTCGTTCTCCGGAATGTCAGAATCGAGCAGCAGCAACGGAATTCGGCCGACCTGGGCCACCCAGACCCGAGCCGAGAGCCGCCGACCGTCGGGCAGCGCCAGCCCGATCAGCACCGTCTGCCCGGCGGTGTCGGTGAGCAGGCGCAACGGCAACCCCTGCGGATCCAGCGCCGGGTAGCTCTCGTGCTGCCAGCCGTCGGCGGTCAGCGACTGCCGGAAGTAGCCCGACCGGTAGTGCAGACCGACCGCGATCAACGGCAGACCGAGATCCGACGCGGCCTTGAGATGGTCGCCGGCCAGGATGCCCAGGCCACCGGAGTAGTTGGGCAGCACCTCGGCCACTCCGAACTCCATCGAGAAGTACGCGATGC
The DNA here is from genome assembly GCA_050250295.1 of Mycolicibacterium sp. Classification (GTDB taxonomy): domain Bacteria; phylum Actinomycetota; class Actinomycetes; order Mycobacteriales; family Mycobacteriaceae; genus Mycobacterium. The sequence goes on along the minus strand of JBFWOX010000018.1, from coordinate 27,611 downwards.
CGTTGGGCAGCACCCGCTCGTCGCCGGCAGCGGCTGCGCTGATGTCGGCGGCCTGCTGCTGGTACCACAGCGGCCGGGTCAGGTAGTCGTCCAGCTCGGCGGCCAGCGCATCGAGGCGCTGCACGAACGACTCGTCGGCGGCCAGCTCTTCGACGCGGGTCTTGCTCACGTGGCCGAGCATCGCCACCGGATCGCAGCCGACCCGGTTCCACAGCGCCGGGTCGATCGTCTCGAACAGGTCCTGGGTGGGTTTGTCCCAGGACCACCGCAAATTCACGGAGAGCCGCTCCAGCGAAGCCAGGCGGTCGGGCAGATGGGCACGGACGGTGAATCTGCGGAGTGCCTTCACACGAGTCCACCTTACTGACCGCGGCCGGGCTGCGGTGTGATGTTCACTCGCTCCGGCCCGGCTTTCCCCTTCGTGTGGTTGAGCCCGGCACTACGGTGGGTATAGGCGCGAGAGACCCGAAAGTCAGGGCCGGGTCGACACCGACAACGCCTTCCCGCGCGCGCCGCACGGGCTGGTCAACAGGTAGGGAGTGGTAGGGAGAGTGACCGCCGGTCGTATCGAGATCGATGACGTCGCGCCTGTGGTCTCCGGCGGACGGTTCCCGGCCAAAGCAGTCGTCGGTGAGGTCGTGCCGGTGAGCGCGACGGTCTGGCGCGAAGGCCACGACGCCGTCGCAGCAACCTTGGTGGTGCGCTACCACGGCACCGCGTACCCGCCGTTGGCCGACGAGCCACCCGGGCGGGTGCGGCAGGCCGAGCCGGTCCCGATCCAGGATGTCGTCACCCCCGCGCCCCGGATCCGCCCGCTGGCGCTGCCGATGGCGCCAGGCCGCACCCCCGACGTCTTCCACGGGCATTTCAGTCCCGACACGCCCGGGTTGTGGACCTTCCGGGTGGACGGGTGGGGTGACCCGATCGCGACCTGGCGCCAGCACGTGATCGCCAAGCTCGACGCCGGGCAGAGCGAGGGCGAGCTGTCGAACGACCTGCTGGTGGGCGCCCGGTTGCTGGAGCGGGCGGCCACCGGGGTGCCACGCCAGATGCGGTACCCGCTGGTGGAGGCGGTCAGCAGGCTGCGCGAGCCGGGCGATCCGTTCTGGCGGGCGGGTCCGGCGCTGGCCCCCGAGGTCACCGCGCTGCTCGACCAGTTCCCGCTGCGTGAGCTGGTCACCCGCGGCGCCCAGTACGGCGTGTGGGTGGACCGGCCGCTGGCCCGGTTCAGCTCCTGGTACGAGTTCTTCCCCCGGTCCACCGGCGGGTGGGACTCGGCGGGCAACCCCGTACACGGGACGTTCGCCACCGCCACCAAGGCGCTGCCCCGGGTGGCCCGGATGGGATTCGACATCGCCTACCTGCCGCCGATCCATCCGATCGGCAAGGTGCACCGCAAGGGCCGCAACAACGCCGTGACCGCGGGGCCCGACGACGTCGGCTCGCCGTGGGCGATCGGCAGCGACGAGGGCGGCCACGACGCGGTGCACCCGGCGCTGGGCACGATCGAGGACTTCGACGACTTCGTCGCCGCGGCCCGCGACGAGGGACTGGAGGTGGCCCTGGATCTGGCGCTGCAGTGCGCACCCGACCATCCGTGGGCCCGCGAGCATCCGGAGTGGTTCACGGTGCTGCCCGACGGCACCATCGCCTACGCGGAGAACCCGCCGAAGAAGTACCAGGACATCTATCCGCTGAACTTCGACAACGATCCGGCCGGGTTGTACGAAGAGGTGCTGCGGGTGGTGAGGTTCTGGGTTTCCCACGGCGTCAAGGTGTTCCGGGTCGACAACCCGCACACCAAGCCGCCGAACTTCTGGGCCTGGCTGATCGGAGAGGTCAAGAACACCGACCCCGACGTGTTGTTCCTGTCCGAGGCGTTCACCCGGCCGGCCCGGCTGTTCGGCCTCGCCAAGCTGGGGTTCACCCAGTCCTACAGCTACTTCACGTGGCGCACCGCCAAATGGGAGCTCACCGAGTTCGGCAAGGCGATCGCCGCGCACGCCGATTACGCCCGCCAGAGCCTCTGGGTGAACACCCCGGACATCCTGCACGAGAGCCTGCAGCACGGCGGGCCGGGCATGTTCGCCATCCGCGCCGCACTGGCGGCGACGTTGAGCCCCACCTGGGGTGTCTACTCCGGTTTCGAGCTGTTCGAGCACCGGGCCCTGCGCGAGGGCAGCGAGGAGTACCTCAACTCCGAGAAGTACGAGCTGCGACCCCGCGACTTCGAGGCCGCGCTGGCCGACGGGGAGTCGCTCGAACCGTTCCTGACCCGGCTCAACGAGGTCCGTCGGGTGCACCCGGCGCTGCAACAGACGCGGCCCATCACCTTCCACCACATCGACAACGACGCGCTGCTGGCCTACAGCAAGTTCGACCCGGTGTCCGGCGACCAGGTGCTGGTGGTGGTCAGCCTCAACCCGTTCGGCCCCGAGGAGGGCACGCTCTGGCTGGACATGGGCGCGCTGGGGCTGGAACCGCAGGACCGGTTCTGGGTGCGTGACGAGATCACCGGCGAGGAATACCAGTGGGGCAACGGCAATTACGTGCGCCTCGAGCCCGCCCGGGCGGTGGCGCACATCCTCAACATGCCCCAGGTGCCCGCCGGCCAACGACTGAACCTACTGCGTAGGGAGTGACGACATGACCAACGCGTCGAATCTGACCAAGCAGGTCGACAGCCCGCACCTGCGGCCGCACACCGCCGATCTGAATCGGCTGCTGGCCGGTGAGCACCACGACCCGCATTCACTGCTCGGTGCGCACGAATACGGCGACCACACGGTGATCCGCGCCTATCGCCCGCACGCGGTGTCCGTCGCCGCGCTGATCGGTGGCGCCCGGTATCCGCTGCAGCACATGGAGGCCGGGCTGTTCGCGGTGGCGGTGCCGTTCACCAACCTCATCGACTACCGACTGGAGATCGACTACACCGGTGGGGAATCCGGCTTCGTGCACACCGTCGCCGACGCCTACCGGTTCCTGCCCACCCTCGGCGAGGTCGACCTGCATCTGTTCGCCGAGGGCCGCCATGAACGCCTGTGGGAGGTGCTGGGCGCGCACCGGCGCAGCTTCACCACCGCCGACGGGGTGGTCGACGGTGTCTCGTTCGCGGTGTGGGCCCCGAACGCCAAGGGCGTCAGTGTGATCGGCGACTTCAACCACTGGGGCAACGAGGCTCAGATGCGGGTGCTCGGGTCAACCGGGGTGTGGGAGTTGTTCTGGCCCAATTTTCCCGCCGACGGACTGTACAAGTTCCGAGTGCACGGCGCCGACGGCGCGGTCACCGAACGCGCCGATCCGATGGCTTTCGCCACCGAGATCCCGCCGCAGACCGCATCGAAGGTCACCAAGAGCGACTACACCTGGAACGACGGCGAGTGGATGGCGCGCCGGAGCACCACCAACCCGGTGTTCGAGCCGATGAGCACGCTCGAGGTGCACCTGATGTCGTGGCGGCCCGGGCTGAGCTATCGTGAACTCGCTGAACAGCTCACCGAGTACGTTGTGGCGCATGGGTTCACGCACGTCGAGCTGATGCCGGTGGCCGAGCACCCATTCGGTGGGTCCTGGGGCTACCAGGTGACCTCGTATTACGCACCCACCTCACGTATGGGCACACCGGACGATTTCCGCTACCTGGTCGACACCCTGCACCAGGCCGGTATCGGCGTCATCATGGACTGGGTCCCGGCGCACTTCCCGAAGGACGCCTGGGCGCTGGGGCGGTTCGACGGCACCGCGCTGTATGAACATTCCGACCCCCACCGTGGTGAGCAACTCGACTGGGGCACTTATGTTTTCGACTTCGGCCGGGCCGAGGTCCGCAACTTCCTGGTAGCCAACGCGCTGTACTGGCTGCAGGAGTTCCACATCGACGGGCTACGCGTCGACGCGGTGGCCTCCATGCTGTACCTGGACTACTCCCGCCCGGCGGGTGGCTGGACCCCCAATGTCTACGGTGGGCGCGAGAACCTGGAAGCGGTGCAGTTCCTGCAGGAGATGAACGCCACCGTGCACAAGGCCTCCCCGGGCGTCGTCACCATCGCCGAGGAGTCCACCTCGTGGCCCGGCGTGACCCGTCCGACCAACCTTGGCGGCCTTGGCTTTTCGATGAAGTGGAACATGGGCTGGATGAACGACACGCTGGGCTACATCAGCCGGGACCCGATCCACCGCAGTTACCACCACCACGAGATGACGTTCTCGATGCTCTATGCGTTCAGCGAGAACTACGTGCTGCCGATCAGCCACGACGAAGTGGTGCACGGCAAGGGCACGCTGTGGGGCCGGATGCCGGGTGACGATCACGTCAAGGCAGCCGGATTGCGCGGCCTGCTGGCCTACCAGTGGGCGCATCCGGGCAAGCAGCTGCTGTTCATGGGGCAGGAGTTCGGCCAGCGGGCGGAATGGTCCGAGGAGCGCGGGCTGGACTGGTTCCAGCTCGACGAGAACAGCTACTCGACGGGCATCCAGCAGATGGTCCGCGATATGAACGACATCTACCGCACCCGCCGTGCGCTGTGGTCCCAGGACACCCGCCACGAGGGCTACTCCTGGATCGACGCCAACGACTCCGCCAACAACGTGCTGAGCTTCCTGCGGTTCGGCGACGACGGGTCAATGCTGGCGTGTGTGTTCAACTTCTCCGGTACCGAGCACACCCGTTACCGGCTGGGCTTGCCGCACGCCGGGACTTGGCGTGAGGTGCTCAACACCGACGCCACCACCTACAACGGCGCGGGCATCGGCAATTACGGCGCGGTCGAGGCCACCGAGGAGCCCTGGCACGGGCGCCCCGCCTCGGCGGTCATGGTCTTGCCGCCGCTGGCCGCGCTGTGGTTCGAACCCGCCTGACCCAAATCCCGCCGAACCCGCCTGACCCAAATCCCGCCGAAATAGCATTCCAGCAGCGAAAGTCCGAGTGCGGGCCTGCTGGAATGCAATTTCGGCGACGGGGTGAGTCGTGGGGTCGGTTCGGCGAGGGGTGAGCCGAGGGTCGGTTCGCCGGGGGGCTAGGTCAGTACAGGGCGTTGGCGAGGTTGCGCCGACCGGCGATCACCTCGGGATCGGCCGGGTCGAACAGGTCGAACAACTCGATCAACCGGGTGCGCACGGCGGTGCGCTCGTCCCCGGCGGTGCGCTTCACCAACCCGATCAGCCGCGCGAACGCGCCAGCGACGTTCTGCTGCAGGATCTCGACGTCGGCGGCGGCGAACGCGGCCTCGATGTCGGCCGGTGCCGCGTCGGCGATCGCGACGGCGTCCTGCGGGTGCCCGGTGGCGCGCTGCAGGAAGGCGATCTGGCGCACCGCGCCCTTGGCCTCGGCGTGGTTCGGGTCGGCGTCAAGCAGCGCCTGGTAGGCGGTCCGAGCCGCCTCGAGGTCGCCGTTGTCCAGGTGCGCTCGGGCCTGCGCCAGCGCGGGATCGACCTGCTCGGCCTGCTCGGTATCGGCTGTACCGCTCAGCTTTCCGGCGGTGGCGTTGAGCAGCGAATCCACCCAGCGGCGCAGCTGCTCCGGCGGCTGCATGCCCTGGAAGCTCGACAGCGGCTGTCCGGCAGCCAGCGCGACGACGGTGGGCACCGCCTGCACACCGAACATCTGGGCCACCCGCGGTGTGGTGTCCACGTTCACCGTCGCCAGCGCCCACTTCGCGCCGTCGGCGGCGGCCAGGCCGGCGAGCACCTCACCGAGCTGGACACTCGAGTCGCTGCGCGGCGACCACAACAGCACCACGACCGGCATCTCGCTGGAGCGGACCAGCACCTCGGCTTCGAGGTTCGCCTCGGTGACCTCCAAGCCGCCCGGCACCCCTGGGGACGCTCCGTCCGGGGTGGAGGCGCGCTGCTTGAGGGCCGACAGGTCGACGGCACCGGCCATGACAGGGGCGATGGGAGGGCGTGGGCGAGTCACGCCAACAAGTTTGTCACGTCGTTTCGGGTACCGGCCGATGTGGTTGATCTCCGCCCGCGGACGCCGCCGAAACCGCGGCGATCGGTGTCATCCGACCCGTCCGATCAGCCCATATGAGGAACATCACACTGCCCAGCGGCACGATGCTGCCCAGCAACGCCAGCAACCATGTCGAGGGTCCCCAGCCGTGCGCCACACCGACCACGAACGCCGCTACCACGAACGCCACGAAGATCCCGCCGTGGATGGGCCCGAAGATCTTCACCCCGACCTCGGTCTGCGGGGAGCCCACGTACTTGAAGTACATGCCGAGCAGCAGGCCGACCCAGCTGACCGCTTCGGCGAAGGCGATCAGCCGGAACCAGCCCGCCGCGGTGCGGAGGTCATATGCGCCAGTCATGGCCGCCATTGTGCCCGAACCGGGCACCAGCTACTACATCGCGTCGTTGACGCGCGGGGGTGCTCAAGGCCTGCGCAGGACCAGCGCGTCGCCCTGGCCACCGGCACCGCACAACGCGGCGACGGCGTAGCCCGACCCCTTCCGCGCCAGCTCCAGGGCGGCGTGCAGGGTGATCCGGGCACCGGACATCCCGATCGGGTGCCCGATAGCGATGGCACCACCGTTGACGTTCACCTTCGCCGGATCGACGCCCAGTTCCCGCGTCGACGCCAGCGACACCGCCGCGAACGCCTCGTTGATCTCGACGACGTCGAGCTGGTCGACGGTGATGCCTTCCTTGGCGACGGCCTTCTTGATCGCGTTGGCGGGCTGGCTCTGCAGCGTGGAATCCGGACCGGCGACCACGCCGTGGGCACCGATCTCGCACAGCCAGGTCAGCCCCAGCTCCTCGGCTTTGGCCTTGTTCATCACCACGACCGCGCATGCGCCGTCGGAGATCTGGGATGCCGAGCCCGCGGTGATGGTGCCGTCCTTGCGGAACGCCGGCTTCAGCCCGGCCAGCGACTCGGCGGTGGTGTCGGCACGGATGCCTTCGTCCTCGCCGAACTCGACCGGATCACCCTTGCGCTGCGGGATCTTCACCGGCACGACCTCGTCGGCGAACACCCCGTCCTTCCAGGCGCGGGCGGCCTTCTGGTGCGACTCGGCGGCGAACGCGTCCTGCTCCTCGCGGGTGAACTTGTCGACGTCGTTGCGCTGCTCGGTGAGCGCGCCCATCGGCTGGTCGGTGAACACGTCGTGCAGGCCGTCGTACGCCAGGTGGTCGAGCGCGGTGACGTCGCCGTACTTGTAGCCCGACCGGCTGTTCATCAGCAGGTGCGGGGCCTGGGTCATCGACTCCTGACCACCGGCGACGATCACGTCGAACTCCCCGGCCCGGATCAACTGGTCGGCCAGCGCGATCGCGTCGATACCCGACAGGCACATCTTGTTGATGGTCAGCGAGGCGACGTCCCAGGGAATTCCGGCGGCGACGGCGGCCTGGCGCGCGGGCATTTGGCCGGCACCGGCGGTGAGCACCTGACCCATGATCACGTACTCGACCGCGGAGGCGGGCACGTTGGCCTTCTCGAGGGCGCCCTTGATCGCCACCGCGCCGAGATCACTGCCCGAGAAATCCTTGAGCGAACCCAGCAACTTGCCAACCGGCGTACGGGCTCCAGCAACGATCACTGATGTCGTCATGGCGACCTCCAGACTTGTTTCGAACGGCTGCACAGAGGCTATACGGGCAGCCTGAGCTATTCGAATCCGATGCCGTTAGGTTACGTTTTCTCTATGACCGCCGAGCAGACTGACGCCCGTCCGGTACTGGCCACCGCGCTTGTGACCGCCATCGACCACGTCGGAATCGCCGTGCCCGATCTGGACGCGGCGATCAAGTGGTATCACGACCACCTCGGCATGATCGTGCTGCACGAAGAGATCAACGAGGAGCAGGGCGTCCGGGAGGCGATGCTGACGGTGCGCGGCGCGCCGGTCGGCAGCGCACAGATCCAGCTGATGTCCCCGCTGGACGAGTCCTCGACGATCGCGAAGTTCATCGACAAGCGCGGCCCCGGTCTGCAGCAGCTGGCCTACCGCACCAGCGACATCGACGCGCTCAGCGCGCGTCTGCGCGAGCAGGGTGTGCGGCTGCTCTACGAGGCGCCCAGGCGCGGCACCGCCGACTCGCGGATCAACTTCATCCACCCCAAGGATGCCGGCGGCGTGCTGATCGAGCTCGTCGAGCCCGCCGCGGACGGCACGCACTAGGTCTCGTCACGACCAGCGCCGGGTCGGCCCCCGGGTGGCGCGGTGCGTCCAGCACGGCGCGTGCCAGTGCCGCCGGTCCTCCACATCGCCCACACCGTCAGCCGGCCACACCACCAGATGCGCTGTGCCAGGCCTGATCTCGTGGTCACATCCCGGACACCGGTAGGTCTTGGTAGCCCGGGCCGCGGCCACCGGCCGCACCTCGTAGTCGTAGCCGTCGGCACCCACCTCGATACGGCGCGGCGCGGGCAGAGGCTCCCGGACGGGTCCCCGCTTGCGCTGGGGGCGGCGCTTGGCCATCAGAACAGCCGGAACTCGTCGCTGTCCATACCGCGCATCTTGTCGTAATCCAAGGTCAGACAACGGATTCCGCGATCCATTGCCAGGGTGCGGGCCTGTGGCTTGATCTGCTGGGCGGCGAACACCCCCTGGACCGGCGCCAGCAGCGAGTCCCGATTGAGCAGCTCGAGGTAGCGGGTGAGCTGTTCGACACCGTCGATCTCGCCGCGCCGCTTGATCTCCACCGCGACCGAACCGCCGTTCTCGTCACGGCACAGCAGGTCGACCGGACCGATCGCGGTCATGTACTCGCGGCGCACCAGTGTGTAACCCGCACCGAGCAACTCGACGTGCTCGGCCAGCAGCTCCTGCAGATGGGCTTCCACCCCGTCCTTGACCAGACCGGGGTCGACCCCCAGCTCGTGGCTGGAGTCGTGCTCGATGGCCTCGACGGTGATACGCAGCTGCTCACCGGCCTTGTTCTGCACCACCCACACCGGCACCTCGCCGTCGGCCTGCTCGTCCAGCCAACAGGGCGGGCTCATCCAGTTCAGCGGCTTGTAGGCACGGTCGTCGGCATGAACACTGACCGACCCGTCGGCCTTGAACAACAACAACCGCCTCGCCGAGGGCAGATGAGCGGTGAGTCGACCGACGTAATCCACGGTGCACTGAGCGATGACAAGCCGCACCGAACCACCATAGACGGCCCGCCCCGCTCACTAGGCTGGCGCCACGATGACGGACAAGAAGAGCACCGCTCAGCGACTCGGCCGGGTGCTGGAGACGCTCACCCGCCAGAGCAGCCGGGTCTCCGACCCCGACTACGGCTCGTGGATCCTCGGCCGCGTCGCGGAGAGCACCCGCCGTCGCCGGGTCCGCATCCAGCTGATCCTGACCACGGTCGTGGTGTGTGCGAACCTGATCGGCATCGGCGTGGCGGCCCTGGTGGTCACCGTCACCTTCCCGGTCCCCAGCGTCTTCGACGCCGACGTCGCATGGATCACGTTCGCCGTCGCGCCGGCCTATATCGTCGGGGCCCTCGTCGTCGGTGTCGTCTGGGCCACAAACCGGGTCATCGACAACGTGCGCTGGGCGATCGAGGAGCGCGAACCCACCCGCGCCGATCAGCGCAATACGTTCTTCGCACCGTGGCGGCTGACCCGGGTGCTGCTGGTCCTGTGGGCCGGGGGCACCACCGTGCTCACCGTCCTGTACGGCATGGTCAACACCGACTTCATCCCGAAGGTGTTACTGGGCATCAGTTTTCCCGGGATCGTCGTGTCGGCCAGCTGCTATCTGTTCACCGAGTTCGCGCTGCGGCCCGTCGCCGCGCAGGCACTCGAGGTGGGCACGCCGCCGCGCCGTTTCGCACCGGGCATCATGGGCCGGACCCTGATGGTGTGGGCGCTGGGCTCGGGCGTGCCGGTCCTTGGCATCCTACTGGCCGCGGTCATCACGCTGTCGGTCCGGATCGTCTCGCCGACCGAGTTCGCCGTCGCCGTGATGATCCTGGCCACCTTCGCCCTGGTGTTCGGCTTCGTGCTGATGTGGATCCTGTCCTGGCTCACCGCGACGCCGGTGCGGGTGGTCAGCTCCGCGCTGAATCGGGTGGAGAAGGGCGACCTGGACGCCGACGTCGTGGTGTTCGACGGCACCGAACTGGGGCAGCTGCAGCGCGGCTTCAACGCGATGGTGCACGGGCTGCGGGAACGGGAGCGGGTGCGCGACCTGTTCGGCAGGCACGTCGGGCGCGAGGTCGCGGCGCTGGCCGAGCAGCAGCGGCCTCAGCTGGGTGGCGAAGAGCGCCACGCCGCAGTGATTTTCGTCGACATCATCGGCTCCACCCAGCTGGTGACCAGCCGGCCCGCGGGCGAGGTCGTGGAGCTGCTCAACCGGTTCTTCGACGTCGTCGTCGACGAGGTCGACAACCACCACGGGCTGGTGAACAAGTTCGAGGGCGACGCCGTACTGGCGGTGTTCGGGGCGCCGGTGGCGCTGGACAACGCTGAGGCCGAGGCGCTGGCCGCCGCGCGCGCGATGGCGCGCCGGCTGCGCACCGAGGTGCCGGAGTGCCCGGCCGGCATCGGTGTGGCCGCGGGCCAGGTGGTGGCGGGAAACGTCGGCGCCAAACAGCGTTTCGAGTACACCGTCATCGGTGAGCCGGTCAACGAGGCCGCCCGGCTGTGCGAACTCGCCAAGGACGAGACGCACCGGCTGGTGGCCTCCGCCGACGCCGTGGCAGGAGCGACCGACGCCGAGCGCACGCAGTGGGTGCTCGGGGAGACGGTGACGCTGCGCGGCTACGACCAGCCGACCCGGCTGGCGACACCGGCGGATGAGCCCTGAGGGACCCTGGACGACGCCCCTAGACGACGTCGAAGAACGGGATGGCCTCGGCGGTTTCGCCCTCACCGAGCAATTGGAAAGCGACCTGCACCCGCTTGCCGAACAGGTCGGCGTCGGGATCGGCCCCGGGGAACGACGTCCACCACCACGGCCCCTCGTCGAGTTCGACGATGCCCACCGGCAGCCGGTGCACCGCCCCGTCGAAACCCTTCTGGTGCACCACGGCCCAGCTGATGACGGTGCCGGTGCCCGCGGCGGCGACGTGGGTGTAGCGGTCCGGGTCGATCGACACGTCGAACTGCGGAGACAGCAGCTCACCGGTCTCGGTGTCGCGCACCAGCAGGAACTCGCCGCGCTTGGTGCCGTCGAGGAACTCCGCGGACCGCTCATCACGCTGAACTGGGAAGAGAGGCATCGTAATTGCGCTCCTAGTTGTCGGTGCCGAGCACCAGCGTCGAGTGGTAGTCGAGGATGCCGCCGTTGCCGGAGACCAGTACCCGGTCGTGGTCGTCGACCTGGCGCTGCCCGCCCTGGCCGCGGGTCTGCACCACCGCCTCGTGGAGCGGCGTCATCCCCCACATGTAGAACGAGCTCAGCTCACCGCCGCCGGTGTTGAACTTCAACCGGCCGCCGGGGCCGATCATCCCCGGTTCGGCCATCGCGGGCCCGCCCTCCCCTTTGGGGACGAAACCGTAGTCCTCCAGCGTCAGCAGCGCGGTGAACGTGTAGCAGTCGTAGATCTGCGCGACGCCGATCTCGTCGAGCGACGTCTGCGCCATCTTCAGCGCGGCCGGCCCGGCTTGCGCGGCGCCGCTGACCAGCCCGAAGTCGTCGTTGCGTACGCCGGCACGGCCGGGGTGCGCCTGCGCCCAGCCCAGCACCCGCACCGGCGGCTGCCGCAGCGTCCTGGCCCGCTCCAGCGATGTGACGATCAGCGCGACGCCGCCGTTGCTGACCAGACAGCAGTCGTAGAGGTGGAACGGCTCGGCGATGTAGCGGCTCGCGTGGTACTCCTGCAGGGTCAGCGGCGTCCCGTAGAACTGCGCGATCGGGTTGAACTGCGCCCAGGCGCGTTGTGCCACCGCGATGTGACCGAGCTGATCGGAGGTGGTGCCGTACTTCTTCATGTGCCGCCGGGCGGCTAGCGCGTACATCGTGGTGGGCGACATGATGCCGTTGGAGGCGGTGATCCCGTCGAATCCGCGCGGCAGCGACCGGCCGGCCGAGTAGGCCGCCGACGAACTGCCCTTCTCCTTCAGCGGCGCGTCGGCCCACACGATCGCGATGGTCTCGGCCATGCCGGACTGCACGGCCAGCGCCGCGTACTGCACCATCTGCCCCGCGGTGGAGCCGAATCCCTGCATGGCGGTGAGCAGTTTGAGGTCGGTCAGCCCGAGTGCGTGCTGCAGGTCGACGCCGATACGGGCCTTCAGCCCGCCGGACACCAGCAGGCCGTCGATATCGGCCAATCCGATGCCCGCGTCGTCGGCGGCGCGGCGCACCGCCTGTGCGGCCAGCTGCCGGGCGGTCTTGCCGTACACCTTGCCCTGCTCTGTGATGCCGAGGCCGGCGATGGCCGGCGCTGGATCGCTCATCCGTCTGTCCCCTGTCGTGGTCGCACCGATTCTGTGGGCGGGATCGGCCGGCTGTAAACGACCGAAGGGCTCACCGGTACGTGCTCGGTTGGGAAACCTGTCCCCGCCCCGGCATGTCGCAACGGGAAATCCACTGGTGTCGCGATTCGTGATGTACACCCGCCGTGCCGCCACCAACCATGGAGACAACAGGCCAGGAGAGGCGGAGGAAACGATGACGATCAGCGTGGCCGAACGCGCGGAGCTGCGGTCGGCGGTCGGCGAGCTGCTCGCCGACAAGTGCACCGAGGCCGACGTGCGGCGGGTGATGGGCTCCGATGAGGGGTTCGACCGCGGCCTGTGGGCCCGGCTCGCCGAGCAGGGGCTGCTCGGCATGCTCGTCGGCGACGAGCACGGCGGACTGGGTTTCGGTGCGCTCGAGCTCGAAGCCGTCGCCGAGGAGACCGGCGCGGCACTGCTGCCGGCGCCGTTCATCTCCAGCGCGGTCCTGACGGTGGCGCTGATCAACGCGGCGGGCTCGGACGACGACAGGGCGCGGTTGCTGCCCGGTCTCGCCGACGGCACCACGATCGGCACCGTGGCCCTGACCGGCCCGGCCGGATCGTGGACCGCTGAGGGCGTCGGGGTCCAGGCAGGCAGCGACGGAACCCTCACCGGGGAAGCGCATTTCGTCACCTGGGGCCAGGCCGCCGACGTCGTGCTGGTCGCCGCCCGCACCGGCGACGGCGTCGGTGTCTTCGAAGTATGCACGGACACAGCAGGTTTCGACCGCGTCGCGACGACGGTCTTCGATCCGACGGTGCGCCTGTCGACGTTCTCGTTCTCGGGAACTCCGGCCCGTCGCCTCGGCACCGCCGGCTGGGAAGCCGTGCAGCAGGCGCTGGACTACGCGGTGCTCGCCTCCGCCGCTGAGCAGGTGGGCGGCACCCGACGCATCTTCGACATCACCGTCGAGTATCTGAAGACCCGGTTCCAGTTCGGCCGGGCGATCGGCAGCTTCCAGGCGCTCAAGCACATGGCCGCCGATCTGCTGCTCGAGGTCGAGTCGGCCACCTCGGCGGCGCAGCACGCCGCCGAGCGCTTCGACGACACCGAGGCCCGCGACGGGGCGATCGCGCTGGCCGGATTCGCCTGCGCCGAGGCCTACGTGAAAACCGCGATGCAGGCCGTGCAGATGCACGGCGGCATCGGTTTCACCTGGGAACACCCCTGCCACCTGTACGTCCGGCGGGCCCGCACCGGCCTGCAGCTGTTCGGCGATTCCGATCTGCACCGCGAACGCTACCTGCTCTCGAAAGGCGCATGAGACATGAGCGAGAACAATCTGCCCAGCGCCGAGCAGTTGCGGGTCGAGGTCCGGGAGTGGCTGGCCGAGAACTGGACCGCAGTCACCCTGCCCAAGCAGGACGACCCATGGGTCAGTTCCCCCGAGCGGATCTCCTGGCTGGAGAAGGTGGTGGCGGCCGGGTACGCCGCACCGACCTACCCGACCGAGTGGTACGGCCGGGGCTACCCCAACAAACTGGCCAAGGTGATCGCCGAGGAGTTCCGCGCGGTAGGCGCCCCCGGTGCCTGCCAGGACAGATTCAGCATCCCGGCCAACACCTCGCTGGCGTTCGGCACCGAGCAGCTCAAGGCCGACCTGCTGCACGAGTTCCTGACCGAGAAGTCACGCACCTGTCTGCTCTACAGCGAGCCGGGTGCCGGCTCCGATTTGGCCGGTGTGCGCACCACCGCAGTGCGCGACGGTGACCAGTGGATGATCAACGGCCAGAAGGTGTGGACCTCCGGCGCGCTGACCTCGCAGTACGCGCTGCTGATCGCACGCACCGACTGGGATGTGCCCAAGCACAAGGGCCTCACCTTCTTCATCGTGCCGATGAAGCAGCCCGGCATCGAGATTCGGCCGCTGGTGCAGATCACCGGCGACTCGCATTTCAACGAGGTGTTCCTCACCGATGCCACCGTGCCCGACGCCTACGTCGTCGGCGGCGTGGGCAACGGCTGGCGGGTGCTGCAGACCGCATTGGCCGTTGAGCGCTCCATCATGGGTTCCGGAACCAGCCTGCACCGCAAGCAATCCCGCGGGAACACCCTGGTCGAGATGGCCCGCGCCCACGGCCGTCTCGGCGACGCCGCGATCCGCCGGCAGCTGGCCGATGTGCTGGCTTTGCGAGAACTGAACAGCCTCAACAACGCTCGCGCCAAGGCAGAGGCCAAGCAGGGCACCGCCAGCCCGGTGATGTCGCTGGGCAAGCTGGCGACATCGGGGATCCTGCACGCCGAGGCGCGCCTGAAGACCGACATCATCGGCGCCGACGCGCTGCTGGCCGGCCCGGACAACGCCGAGGCCGACGAGGTCAACTTCCTGACGCTCAACGCGTTCTTCACCTCGATCGGCGGCGGCACCGACCAGATCCAGCGCAACATCATCGGTGAGCGGGTGCTCGGGCTGCCCAAGGAGCCCGAGGTCGACCGTGACATCCCGTTCCGCGAGATCCGGAAGAACTAGAGCAGCAATGAGCAGCCCGAAAAATTACGACCCACCGCTTTCCGGCGTCCGGATCCTGGATCTGTCGGCGGGCCCGATGACCGCCGTCGGACGCCTGTTCGCCGATCTGGGGGCCCAGGTGACCGCGGTGCGGCTGCGCGGCGTCACCGGCGCCGACACCGTCGGGCCGCACCTCGGTACGGTGCCGGTCGGTACGATGATCAACCGGCACGACATCCCGGCCGTCGAGCTGGATCCCTCGTCCCCTGAGGGCCGTGCCGAGTTCGCCGACCTGCTGGCCGACGCCGAAATCCTGATCGAGAACACCCGACCCGGCACCGTCGCGGAGGCGGCGCTGGCGGTGCGGGACATCCGCGCCCAGCATCCGGCGTTGGTGATCCTGTCGATCAGCGACTTCGGCCGCGACACCGAGTACCGCACCTGGCAGGCCACCGGCCCGGTGCTGCACGCCCTGTCCAGCGAGCTGTCACGTTCCGGCATCCCCGGCCGGGAGCCGCTGATCCCGCCCGCTGACCTGCCATACCAGGTGGCCGCCGCTCAGGCCGCGGTGATGACGCTGAGCGTGTACCTGGACCGGTTGCGCAGTGGTGAGGGCGATCTGATCGACTTCTCGGTCCTCGACGGCGCGATGCAGACCCTGGACCCGCCGTTCGGGTCGGCGGGCAGCGCCTCGGCCGGCATCGCCGTCAGCGCCCAGCAGCGGGACTGGAACGCCGAGAAGCAGCGCTACCCGATCATCGCCTGCAAGGACGGCCACGTCCGCATCTGCATCCTGTCCAAGCGGCAGTGGCACGGCATGTTCGCCCTGATGGGCAAACCCGAGGAGTTCGCCGATCCGTCCTACGACAAACTCGGAAAACGTTTCCGCTCACCGCATCTGCTCGAGGCGATCCAATGCTTCTTCGCCGACAAGACCCGCGCGGAACTGGAAACCCGGTGCCAGGCGCACGGTGTGCCCGCCACGGCCGTGTTGACGCTGGCGGAGGCGCTCAACGCCGAACACTTCACCGCCCGCGGGTTCTTCCGCGACGCCGAGCTGGCTCCCGGTGTGGTGGCCCCGATCCCGGTGGGCGTCACCGAGATCGACGGCCACCGCGCCAGTACCCTGACCGCGCCGGCCACCTCGTCACCGCGGCCGTCGACGGCACCGCTGCTGGCCGGCCGGGACCGCAAGGGGCAGGGCCTGCCGCTCGAGGGTATCCGCGTCCTCGACCTCGGGGTGATCGTGGTGGGAGCCGACACCGCGAGGCTTTTCGGTGACCTCGGCGCCGATGTGGTCAAGGTCGAACACTCGGCGCACATGGACGGGTTGCGGATCGGGCGGCCGACGGCGATGACGCAGCCATTCGCGGCCGGCCACCGCAACAAGCGCTCCATCGGCATCGATCTGCGCCTGGAGGAGGGCCGCGAGCTCGCGCACCGCCTGGTCGCGCAGTCCGATGTGGTGTTGACCAACTACAAGCCGGGTGTCGCCGAGGCACTGGGGATGGACTATGCGACGCTGCGCCGGATCAACCCGCACATCGTGGTGGTCGACAGCTCGGCGTTCGGCCCGACCGGCCCGTGGGCCAAGCGGCTGGGCTACGGACCGCTCGTGCGCGCGGCGGTGGGCTTCACGAACCTGTGGACCTACCCGGGTGAGGCCGACACGTTCTGCGACACCGTCACCGTCTACCCCGACCACGTGGCCGCGCGGATCGGGACGCTGTCAGCGCTGGCGCTGCTGCTGCGGCGCGAGCGCACCGGCGAGGGCGGGGCGGCGAGCATCTCCCAGGCCGAGGTGATGCTGAGCCATCTGGCCGCCGACATCGCGGCCGACGCGCTGCGCCGCGCCGGCCACACCGGTGCCGACACGGCGGTGCCGGCGGGCCCGTGGGGCCTCTTCCCCGCCGCCGGGGAGGACCGCTGGGTCGCGATCACGGTGCGCGACGATGCCGAGCGGCGCGCCCTGGCCGGCGTGGTCGGGCATCCGGCGGAGCAGCCGGCCGCACTGGACGAGGCAGTGCGCGCCTGGACCGCGCAGCGCTCGCACCTGGACGCGATGGCCGACCTGCAGGCCGCCGGGGTGCCCGCGGGTGCGGTGCTGCACGCCCATGAGATCCCGGGCTGGGGTTACTACGAGCGGCGCCGTGCGTTCCGGGAGGAACTGCACCCGTACGGCACCGAGCCGTTCATGATGGAGAACGTCCAGATCCACTGCGACCACGTGCCCGACCCGCCGCTGGGGCAGGCGCCGCTTCTCGGTGAGCAGACCGCCGAGATCGCCGCCGAACTGCTCGGGCTCGACGCCGACGCGATCGCAGCCCTGCTGGCGCGCGGCGTGCTGGAGGACCCCGCGCGGGAGGTCCC
The DNA here is from genome assembly GCA_050250295.1 of Mycolicibacterium sp. Classification (GTDB taxonomy): domain Bacteria; phylum Actinomycetota; class Actinomycetes; order Mycobacteriales; family Mycobacteriaceae; genus Mycobacterium. The sequence goes on along the minus strand of JBFWOX010000018.1, from coordinate 10,395 downwards.
CGCCCCGATGTGACCGGGGTGGCTGCGCCGATCTCGTAGCATTCGGGGTGGCAGTGGACACCACATCCGGATGCGGCAGGAATGGACATCGACTTCACCAGGCTCAGGTATTTCGTCGCTGTCGCAGACGAACTGCACTTCAAGCGTGCCGCCGACAAGCTGATGATCACCCCGCCGCCGTTGAGCAAGCAGATCAAGCTGCTGGAGAAGGAGCTCGGCGGTCCGCTGTTCGAGCGCGGCTACCACGAGGTCCGGCTCAGCCCGCTGGGTCAGCAGTTGGTGGGGCCGGCGCGGGAGATCCTGCGTCAGGTCGAGGACTTCAAGGCGGCCGCGCGCAGCGGGGTGCAGGGGCTGGCACCGATCCGGGTGAGCGCGACGGCGTATGCCCCGTCGGATCTGCTGGCCGAACTGGAGACCGTGATCTCAACTCTGCCGGTGCCCACCGAGTTCACCGTGCCGGGGTCGGCGGCCGAGGTCACCGCGAAACTGATCGCCGGGCACGCCGAGGTCGGTCTGATCCATCTGCCCGCCGGGGACAAACGACTGCGGCACCGAGTGGTGGCGAGCTATCAGGGCGGCATCGCCGTCCGTTTCGACGACCCGTTGGCCGCCAGAGAGCTGGTGTGCATCGAGGAGCTCCGCGACCGCGACGTGGCCATCGACTTCGCGCGACCGAACCCGGTGGTCTTGGCGGGGCTGACCCGCCGGCTCAACCGCCGCGGCATCCACCGCATCGTGCGCACCACCAACCAGCGCGGCGGCGAAGTCGAGATGGCCACTCAGGTGTTCAACCGGCATCTCGTGGCGATCGTCAGCTATGCCCCGGACTCGTTCATCGGCAAGATCTTCTCGCCGCCGGAGTTCAAGCTGCTCCCGGTCGACGAAAGCACCTGGGCGCCAGCAGAAATCGCGCTGGCATGGGCGCCGCAACGGGTGCAGGCGCGGCTGGGTGACGTCGAGTCCCTCGTCGAGCAGATCGCCGAGCGGCTCGGGCCGGTCCACCGCGGCGCGTGATTCAGCCCGGGACGTTCTGGCGCTGCGCGAGCCACTCGTGCGCGGCACTCAGCGCCGCGTCGACATCCGGGAAGCGGATGGCCTCCAGCTCGGTCCGGGCGCCGACGACGGTACCGTCCGGGTCGACGAGGAAGCCCTGCTTACCGTCGGCACACAGCGCCGCGCTCAGGTCGGACAACAGCGCCCGCGCGGCGTCGTCGATGTCGTCGACACGCGACACGTCGAGGATCACCACCTCGGCGTCGGCGCGTCCGCGTTCGGCGGTGCGCACCAGCTGCTCGGCGCCGCTGAAGAGTAGATCGCCGTGCGCCTCGTACACCCGGATGTCCTCGGCGGGCTCGTACACCGCGCGCAGCGTCGCCCGAGAATCTCGGGAAACCGTCAGGAAGTGCAGGCCGAGTTGATCGGAAAGACTGCGGCACAAGCGGACTCCACGCACGCTGTGCCCCTTGGCGTCGAGCAGCGGTGAGTATGTACCGATTCCGAGCTGGCCGGGCAGCACCGCGACGATGCCACCCCCGACCCCGCTCTTGGCGGGCATCCCGACGGCGCTGACCCAGTCCCCCGCCGCGTCGTACATCCCGCACGTGACCATCACCGACAGCGTCCGCCGCACCACCGACGCGTCGGCCACCCGGCGTCCCGTCGTGGGGCAGGTGCCGCCGCGGGCCAGGGTCGCGGCCATGACCGCGAGGTCGGTGGAGGTGACCTTCAGCGAACACTGCCGGTAGTACACGTCGAGCACCTCGTCGGGGTCCTCGTCGAGCGCGCCGAAGCTGGCCAGCATGTACCCGATCGCGCGGTTGCGGCTGCCGGTGGCCTTCTCCGAGGCGTAGACCTCCTCGTCGAGTTCGAGCCGACGCCCGGCGAAAGACGAGTAGAAGTCCTGGATCAGCGCGAACCGCTCGTCGGGGCCGGCCGCGGGGATCAGCGAGACCGCCGCGATCGCGCCGGCGTTGATCATCGGATTCTTCGGCATCTTGGTGGCGCGGTCGACGCTGATCTCGTTGAATGCTTCCCCGGTCGGTTCCACACCGATGACGGCGTCGACGGCGTCGGCACCCAGGTGAGCGAGCGCGAGCGCGTAGGTGAACGGCTTGGAGACCGACTGGATCGTGAACTCGACTGCGGTATCGCCGGATTCGTAGACAAATCCGTCGACCGAGGACAGCGACAACCCGTATCCGTTCGGGTCGACGCGGGCCAGCTCGGGAATGTAGTCGGCCAGGGCACCGTCGGTGACGGCCGCGTGTTCCTCACGGATGCGGTCGAGGTAACGCTGCACCAGCTCGGTCATGGCTGGCAGTGTAGGCGGGGGCTGCCGACCCGGCGCCGCGGTCAGCTGCGCGGGGCGGGCCACACGGAGGCGCCGAGTTCACGCGAGACCGTGCGCGCGGCGTCGCGCAGTGCGTCCACGTCGGCGGGGGCGATCGGCCACCTGGCCGCGGGCACGACCAGCCCGATGGCACCCACGGCCACCCCGGATGCATCGAAGACCGGTGCTGCACAGGAGCATTCGCCTATCACGGCTTCTTCGGCCTCGTTGGCGATACCGGTCGCGCGCACGGTGTCCAGCTGCTCCGTCAGCGTGTCGGCGTCGGTTATGGTCTCCCCGGTCATGCTCCGCAACGGGCCCTGCGGCAGGTCGCCGGCCCCGAAGGCCAGCAGCGCCTTGCCCAGCGCGCTGGCGTGGGCGGGGATCACGATGCCGACCTCGGGCATCTGACGGGTGCCGTCCGGGCGGGGTTCATGAGCGACCACCACGACCTCGTCGAAGAGCAGCACCGCGGTGCGCACCGCACACCCTGTGCGCCTGGCCAGCCCTTCGGCCCAGATCGCCACCCGGGCTCGCAGTTCCAAACTTTCGAGGTAGACGTTGCCCAGCCGCAGCGTCGCCGGCCCCAGGCGGTACCGGCCCGAGTCGGACTCCTGCTGGACCATGCCGTGGGCCAGCAGGGTCCGGATCAGGCCGTGCACCGTCGACGGCGCCAGCTCGATCGCCGCCGCGATCTCGCCCAGACTCATCCGCCGCCCGCCCTGCAGCACGGTGAGGATGCGTAGCGCCCGGTCGACGGCCTGGATCATCTGCTCCCCACTTTCCTCGGGCACAACCCCTTGTGCCCCTCGCAGCATAAGCGTATGGTCCAGATCACATTCGACATTATCGAATGCAATCCGATATTGCCGACACTCGTGCAGCCTTCTCAAGGAGAGCGACCATGGATGTGCCTTCCCTCCCGCAGATGCTCGTCGCCGAAGCGCTCGGCACGGGCTTTCTGGTGTTCATCGGTGTCGGCGCGGTGCCCGCCACCCTGATCGTCAACGGCGACGCCCCCTTCACGATGGCCGATCTGGGGATGATCTCGTTGGCATTCGCCACCATCGTGGTGGCGACCATCTACGCGTTGGGCCACATCTCCGGCAATCACATCAACCCCGCGGTCACCATCGGGTTGGCCGTCACCGGCAAATTCCCGTGGTCCCGGGTGCCGGCCTACGTCGGCGCGCAGGTCGTCGGAGCCATCGCGGGCGCGGCCGCGATCATCGGCGTCCTCGGCATGGCCGCGAGCGAAGTCGGGCTGGGAGTTGCCACATACTCCAGCGAAATCCCGCCGGTCCAGGCCTTTTTCGCCGAGTTCGTGGGTACCTTCATCCTTGTGTTCACCGTCTTCGGGGTGATCCACCGCAAAGCATCGCCGGGGTTCGCCGGCGTGGCGATCGGCCTGGTCGTCTTCGCGGCCATCATCCCGGTCGCCCCCACCACCGGCGCGGCGATCAACCCGGCCCGCACGTTCGGGCCGATGTTCGTCCAGCAGCTCGCCGGCGGCGAGGTCTCCTGGGGGCAGCTCCCGGTCTACCTCGGCGCCGAGATCCTCGCCGGGATCGCGGCCGCAGTTGCCTACGTCGCGATCTCACGCACCCGCGCCGACTCCGATGCAGGTCCAGCCGTCGACCCGGTCCCCGTGTCCGGGGCAGCCGCCACCCAGACCACCAGCGCAGCCTGAGAGGAACCACCGTGAAGAAGCTCATCAACGATCCCAGTGACGTCGTCGCCGAGGCCCTGCGCGGGATGGCGCTCGCCCACCCGGAACTGCGCATCGACCACACCCTGCGCATCGTCTACCGCGGTGACGTCCCGGTGGCCGGCAAGGTCGCGCTGATCTCCGGGGGCGGCTCGGGACACGAGCCGCTGCACGGCGGCTTCGTGGGCGCCGGGATGCTCGATGCGGCGTGCGCCGGTGAGATCTTCACCTCGCCGGTGCCCGATCAGATGCTCGAGGCCACCAAGACCGTCGACAGCGGTGCGGGCGTGGTGCACATCGTGAAGAACTACACCGGCGACGTGATGAACTTCGAGATGGCCGCCGAGCTGGCCCAGGCCGAGGGCATCGCCGTCGAATCCGTCATCGTCGACGACGACGTCGCCGTGCAGGACAGCACCTACACCGCGGGCCGGCGCGGTGTCGGCGCCACGGTGCTGGTCGAGAAGCTGGCGGGCGCCGCCGCCGACCAGGGTCGCCCCCTCGCCGAGGTCGCCGGCATCGCCCGCCGCGTCAACGAATCGGCCCGCAGCATGGGGGTCGCGCTGACCTCGTGCACGGTGCCCGCGGTCGGCCATCCGACCTTCGAGCTGCCCGAGGACGAGATCGAGTTGGGCATCGGCATCCACGGCGAGCCCGGCCGGCAGCGGTTGCCGCTGCAGCCCGCCCGGGCCATCGCCGAACTGCTCCTCGACCCGATCCTGGCGGATCTGGACTTCACCGGCCCGGCGTCCGGCGAGGGTGTCATCCTGTTCGTCAACAGCATGGGCGCGACACCGCCATTGGAGTTGTATGTCATGTACTCCGAGATCGCCGCGATCCTGGAGAAGGCCGGGGTGCGGGTGGCCCGTTCCCTGGTCGGTCCCTACATCACCAGCCTGGACATGGCGGGGTGCTCGGTGACCCTGCTGCGCACCGACGAGGACCTGCTGCGCCTGTGGGACCATCCCGTCAACACACCCGCACTGCGAAAGGGTTGCTGAGTGAGCAACGGCGCCATCGACACCGTCACCGCCACCGGATGGCTGCGGGAGTTCGCCCGGGTCATCGCCGAGAACGCCCAGTACCTCAGCGAGCTCGACGCGGCGGTGGGCGACGGTGACCACGGCACCAACATGGACCGGGGCATGACCGCGGTCATCGGCGCACTCGACGAGGCGCCGCCGGCGGACCTTCCGGCCCTGTTCAAGAAGGTCGGCATGACGTTGGTCAGTTCGGTCGGCGGGGCCAGCGGACCGCTGTACGGCACGCTCTTCCTGCGAATGGGCGGCGCGTTCGGGGACGGGACCGCCGGTGCGGCCGAGTTCGCCGCCGCGCTGCGCGCCGGTGTCGACGGCGTGGTGGCCCGCGGCCGCGCCGAGGCCGGGGACAAGACGATGTTCGATGCGCTGGCACCGGCTCTCGATGCGCTCGACGGTGCGCTGGCGTCGGGGGCGGACCTGGCCACCGCACTGGAGGCGGCGGCCGCCGCGGCCGAGGCCGGCCGCGACGCCACCGAATCCATGGTGGCCCGCAAGGGCCGGGCGAGCTATCTGGGGCAGCGCAGCGTCGGCCACATCGACCCGGGCGCCACCTCATCGGCGATGCTGATCGCCGCTGCCGCAACGATTTTCGGAGCGGGCGGATGAGCGCCGGAACCGTCGGACTCGTCGTCGTCTCGCACAGTAGGGCGCTGGCCCGCGCGGCCGCCGGACTCGCGCAGGAGATGGTGCACGGCAAACAGCTGCCGATCGCGATCGCTGCCGGCCTCGACGACACCACCTTCGGCACCGACGCCACCCAGATCGTCGAGGCCATCACCGCGGCCGACCAGGGCGCCGGTGTGGTGGTGTTGATGGACCTCGGAAGTGCCGTCCTGTCAGCCGAACTCGCCCTCGAGCTGCTCGATGACGAGCTGCGCGCGCGGGTGGTGCTGTGTCCGGCCCCGTTGGTCGAAGGCCTCGTCGTCGCGGCCGTGGCGGCCGCCGGCGGTGCCACCGCCGACGAGGTGGTCGCCGAGGCGACCAGTGCGCTGGCAGGCAAGATCGGCCATCTGGCTCCGGCCGCGACGGCCGTCGCGGAGGGCGCCGAGCCCGGCACCGGTTTGGACGAACTGACCGGCGACTTCACGGTGCGGAACCCGCACGGGTTGCACGCCAGACCCGCAGCCCGGCTCGTGCACGAGGTGCGTAAACGCGATGCCCGCACCTTCATCCGGAATCTCTCGACCGATTCGGGCTGGGTCAACGCGGGCAGCCTGTCGAAGATCGCCACGCTCGGTGTGCGGTGCGGCCACGATGTACAGCTGCGCGTATCGGGCAGTCAGGCCGCCGAGGCGCTCGACCACATTCTTGCTCTGGCGGCACGGCATTTCGACGAACCACTGGCCGACGCGCCGGTGCGGCAGGCCGATCCGCCGGTGACGGCGCGGCAGAGCCCCATCGGCGCGTCCCCCGGTCTGGCCATCGGTCCGGCCCGGATCGCCGGGCTGCGGCCGATCGCGATCCCCGAGATCGCCGCGGCCGATCCGGCGACGGAACTGCGGCGGGTGAGCAAGGCCATCGCCGGGGTCCGGCGCACCATCAGCCAGCTACGGGCACGCACCGCCCGCGAGGTGGGCGAGGCCGAAGCATCGATCTTCGACGCGCACCAGCTGCTGCTGGACGACACCGAACTGCTCGATGCCGTCCGCGCCCGCATCGACAACGGCGCCTCCGCGGTCACCGCCTGGTCGGCGGCGGTCAGCGAGCTGGCCGCCGAGTTCGCCGCGCTGCCCGACCCCTACCTGCAGGCCAGGGCCGAGGACGTGAACGCCGTCGGGGACCAGGTGCTGCGGGCCATGCTCGGCTCGGCCGCCTCCACCTCGACCACCAGCGGGGTGTTGATCGCGGCCGACCTCACCCCGGCCGAGGCGGCCGAGCTGGCGTCCGATCAGGTCACCGGCGTGGTGCTGGCGTTCGGAAGCCCCCACGCGCACAACGTTATCCTGCTGCGCGCCAAGGGAATTCCTGCTGTCGTCGGCGCCGGGCCCGCCGTGCTCGACATCGCCGAAGGCACCGTCGTCGCGGTGGACGGCACCAGCGGCGAGTTCATCATCGACCCTCCCGAGCAGGTGCGACGAACATTCGCCGAGCGGGTGGCCGCGCTGGCCCACCGCCAGGAGGTGGCCCGGGCACGGGCGGCCGAACCCGCCGTCACCACCGACGGTGTGCCCGTGCGGGTCGGGGCGAATGTGGGCTCGGTGGACGACGCCCGCGCCGCCGCGGCGGCCGGTGCCGACTACGCCGGCCTGATCCGCACCGAGTTCCTGTTCCTGGGCCGGCGCGACGCCCCGGGTATCGAGGAGCAGATCGCGGTCTACCGCAAGATCGCCGAGGCGATGGACGGTCGGCGCATCACCCTGCGCACGCTGGACGTCGGCGGAGACAAACCCCTGGAGTTCCTACCCGCCGCGGTCGAGATGAACCCGTTCCTCGGGGAACGCGGAATCCGGCACTCGCTGCGCCACCCCGAGCTGCTCTCCCACCAATTGCTGGCGATATCGCATGTGGCACAACATCATCCGGTGAGCGTGATGTTTCCCATGATCAGCACGCTGGATGAGTTCTTCGCCGCCCGCCGGCTGCTCGACGAGGTGCTGTCGGCCAGCGGCCGCACCCGCCCGGCTGATCTCGAGGTCGGGATGATGGTGGAGGTGCCCGCAGCCGCGCTCAAGGCAGCCGCGTTCGCCCGGCACGTCGACTTCTTCTCGATCGGCACCAACGATCTCACCCAGTACGCGCTGGCCGCCGACCGCAACAACGACGCGGTGGCCGGGATCGGCGACACCTACGACCCCGGTCTGCTGGCGCTGATCCGCAGCACCTGCGTAGGTGCGGCCGGCCGCGCCTCGGTGTCAGTGTGCGGGGAGTTCGCCGCCGACGAGCGTGCCGCCGCGCTGCTGGTCGGGATGGGTGTGGACGCCCTGTCGGTGACCCCGCCCGCGGTCGCGGCCACCAAGGAAGCGGTCCGTGCGCTGGACAGCCGGCGAGCGGCCGCCTGCGCGGAGGCTGCGCTGTCGGCCGACAGCGCAGCCACGGTACGTGACCAGCTGCCCGGGGGCGGCTGAGCCCGGGAACTGCGATGTCGTTTTTCCGCTAGTGGTGTCGGGTGCCGGCGTGCCATTGTCGAGTGATGCACACCGACTTCGACCGCTGCTATCGGGCCGTCCAGGCCAAGGATGCCCGGTTCGACGGGTGGTTCGTCACCGCGGTGCTGACGACGAAGATCTACTGCCGGCCCAGCTGCCCGGTGCGGCCGCCGTACGCCCGCAACATACGGTTCTACCCGACCGCAGCGGCGGCGCAGCGGGCGGGGTTCCGGGCGTGCAAACGGTGCCGGCCGGACGCCTCACCGGGGTCGCCCGAGTGGAACGTGCGCGGCGACGTCGTCGCCAGGGCCATGCGGATGATCGCCGACGGGACGGTCGACCGCGAAGGCGTCACCGGGCTCGCCGCCCGGACCGGCTACACCGTCCGGCAGCTGGAACGCCTCATGCAGGCCGAGGTGGGCGCGGCGCCGTTGGCGCTTGCGCGGGCGCAGCGCGCCCAGATGGCGCGGGTGTTGATCGAGACCACCGAAATGCCGTTCAGTGACGTGGCTTTCGCGGCGGGCTTCGCCAGCATCCGACAGTTCAACGACACCGTGCGCGCAGTCTGCGATCTGACGCCGACGATGTTGCGCCAGCGGGCCCGCGCCCGGTTCGGGGTGGCCGACACCGCAGGCACTGGTGTGATGTCGCTGCGGTTGCCGGTTCGGCCACCGTTCGCCTACGAGGGCGTCTTCGGACATCTGGCCGCCAGTGCCGTGCCGGGGGTCGAGGAAGTCCGCGACGGTGCCTACCGACGGACGCTGCGGCTGCCGCACGGCAATGGGGTGGTCAGTCTGACGCCACACCCGAATCACGTGCAGTGCCGCTTGGTGGTCGACGACTTCCGCGACCTCTCTGCGGCGATCGCCCGATGCCGGCGCCTTCTCGACCTCGATGCCGACCCGGAGGCGATCGTCGAGGCCCTAGGTGCCGACGATCAGCTCACCGCGCTGGTTGCGAAGGCCCCCGGTCAGCGCATCCCCCGCACCGTCGACGAACACGAGCTGGCGGTGCGGGTGGTGCTGGGGCAACAGGTGTCGCTGGCGGCCGCCCGCACCCACGCCGCCCGGCTGGCCATCGCCTACGGACAGCCGATCGACGATCCGGAAGGAGGGTTGACGCACGTCTTCCCCGCGGTCGGACAACTCGCCGAGGTCGACCCCAGGCACCTGGCGTTCCCGAAGTCACGGCAGCTGTCCCTCGCCGCGCTGATCGCCGCCTTGGCCTACGGCACCGTGGCGCTCGACCCGGGGTGTGACTGGAACGCCGCACGCGAGCAGCTGCTCGCGCTGCCGGGGGTCGGGCCGTGGACCGCGGAGATGATCGCGATGCGCGGCCTCGGCGACCCCGATGCGTTCCCGGTCACCGACCTCGGCGTGCGGATGGCGGCACAGCAACTCGGGCTGCCGTCGGCGCCGCGCCCGCTGGCCGCGCGTGCAGACACCTGGCGCCCGTGGCGTTCCTATGCGACACAACATCTTTGGACAGCCCTCGACCACAGTGTGAACCACTGGCCACCGAAGGAGAGATGATGGATACCGTGCATTACCGGACCATGGACAGCCCTGTCGGAACGATCACCCTCGCCGGTATCGGGGGCCGGCTGCGGCACCTGCGGATGGTGGATCAAACCTACGAGCCAGACCGTACCGACTGGGAGCTGGACGAGACCGCGTTTGCCGATGCCGTACTGCAGCTGCAGGAGTACTTCCGGGGTGAACGTCAGGAGTTCGACCTCGATCTCGACCTGGTCGGCACGGCGTTCCAGCGGCGAGTGTGGGAGGCACTGTTGACGATCCCGTATGGCGAGACCCGCTCGTACGGTGAAATTGCCCTGCAGATCGGCGCGGCGGGCGCCTCCCGCGCGGTCGGATTGGCCAACGGGCACAATCCGATCGGGATCATCGTGCCGTGCCATCGGGTCATCGGCGCGAATGGCAGCTTGACCGGATACGGCGGCGGATTGGATCGGAAGAAAACGCTTCTCGGCTTGGAAAAAAGCCATGCCGCGTCGGCTGTTCCGACATTGTTCGACTGAAGGGAATCGACTGGAATAGACGCACAAATGCCTGTGCCCCCCAATAGAATTGGGGGGCACAGGACTTAATTTGTGTTCGGCGGTGTCCTACTTTTCCACCCGTGTGGGTAGTATCATCGGCGCTGGCAGGCTTAGCTTCCGGGTTCGGGATGGGACCGGGCGTTTCCCTGCCGCTATGGACCGCCGTAACTCTA
>JBFWOX010000017.1:0-132979 GCA_050250295.1 Mycolicibacterium sp. | reverse complement strand
CGGTTCGGGAGCGCGGCCCCGGGAAATAGACCCGGAGCAACCCAGGCACTACGCCCGGGGTCGACGCTCACACGTTCTGGCCCGGCTTCACCGACACCCAAGCCCCCGACGGCACCATCACCATCAAGACACCGACGGGGCACACCTACACCACCAAACCGTTGTCGCGGCTGTTGTTCCCGGCGTGGAACACCACTACGGCACCTCCACCGAACCGCGACACATCACCACCGCGGCCGGACCCGGGGCGGGGCGCCAAGATGCCCACCCGTCAACGCGCCCGAGCCCAAGCCACCGCCGCCTACATCAAGCGGCAGCGCCAGCTCAACGCCGTCCAGCGTCCGCTGGACATGGCTGCGCTGGCTGCCGAGGAAGCCGAACACCCCGACCGGCGGCGCCGCCGCGGACCCGACCTCGGACCGCAACCACCACGACCGCCGCGACGCGACTACAGCGACGAGCCCCCACCCTTCTGACAGCCGGGGGCGGGGCGCAGCACGCCGATAGTCAAGCGCCAGCTCCTGGCTGGGGCCTGCATGAGCCACTGGACGGCACCGACGAGTACGTGCTGGTCGACGTGCGGATGCGTGCCCGTATCCCGCGGCCCGCCTGACCTGGCTGGGACTGCGGGCACACACCGTCGCGACGTTCGGGCTCGCCGTCGGCGTCCCCGGTCCGTCGGAGCGCGCCGAGACCTACCGCCGACGCCGCCGACGCGCTGATCGCGACTACTGGACGACGCGGGTGCTGGCCCGGCTCTCCGGTCCGGAGGCGCTCAACGGCAGGCACGCGCTGCGCGAGCAACCCGAACAGCCTTGCCTCGTCCCCGCGATCGACCCGTGAGGGTTTGACGGTGCCGGGGCCGGGTAGCCGGGTGTGCGTGAGTGGTGTGTACAGCCCGGACGAACTCGACAGCTCGCTGACCGTCAAGCGGGACACCCCGGCGTCCCGGCAGAGCGTGTGGGACGTGATCAGCGACGGCTGGACCTATTCGCAATGGGTGGTCGGCAACAGCCGGATGCGGGCGGTCGACCCGAACTGGCCGCAGCCCGGCAGCGTCATCCACCACTCGATCGGGGTGTGGCCGCTGCTGCTCAACGACACCACGGTCGTCGAATCCTGCACGCCGCTCACCGAACTCGTGCTGCTAGCCAATGGCCGCCCGTTCGGCAGGGCGCGGGTGACGCTGCGGCTCTCCGACCTCGACGGCGGCGGCTGCCGCATCGAGATGGCCGAGGTGCCGGTGTCACCGCCGCTGAGCTGGCTGCCGACGCAAGCCGCGTTGGCCAGCGCATTCCCCCGCAACCGGGAATGCACCCTGCGCCTGGCCGCGATGGCCGAGCGCCGCACCTCCGATGACACCTGAGACAGCCGATGCGGTGGTCATCGGGGCCGGCCACAACGGCTTGGTCGCCGCGGCGCTGCTGGCCGACGCCGGCTGGGACGTCGTCGTGCTGGAAGCCCAGGACGAGCCCGGCGGCGCGGTCAAGAGCGCCGAGTTGTTCCCCGGCTACATCAGCGACCTCTACAGCGCCTTCTACCCGCTCTCGGTCGCCTCACCCGCCCTGACCGAACTGGACCTACCGGCCCACGGCCTGCGCTGGACGCACGCCCCGGCCGTCGTCGGGCACGCCCGCACCGCCGCCGACGACGACGCGCCGGTCATCTACCGCGACATCGACCGCACCGCAACCGAACTCGACCGGCACCATGACGGCGACGGGGACCGGTGGATCCAGCTGTTCGAGCAGTATCAGCGGATCAAGCGGCCCCTGCTGGACACGCTGTTCGCGCCGTTCCCGCCCGTGCGCGGCCCGCTGGGTCTGCTGCACGCACTCGGTACCGCCGAGGCGCTGCGCCTGGCGCACCTGTTGCTGCTACCCGCCGGTGTGCTCGGCGCGCAGCTGTTCGACGGTGAGGCCGCCCGCCTGCTGCTGCTCGGCAACGCCATGCACGCCGACGTGCCGATCGACGCACCCGGCAGCGGCGTGATGGGCTACCTGCTGATCATGATGGCCCAGGACAGCGGATTCCCGGTGCCCGTCGGCGGGGCGGGCCAGCTGACCACCGCGCTGGTGCGGCGCGCTGAGGCAGCCGGCGCTCGGGTGGTGTGTGGTGCCGAGGCCACCTCGATCCAGGTCCGCGGCCGTCGGGCCACCGCGGTGCACACCGGCGACGGCCGCACGGTGCGCTGCCGGCGCGCGGTGATCGCCGACACCTCGGCCGCCACGCTGTACCGCCGGCTGCTTCCCGACGACCTGCTGCCGTGCGGCCTGCGCCATGGAATGGACCGATTCGTCTGGGACACCCCGGTACTGAAGATCAATTACGCGCTGGACGCACCCGTCCCGTGGCGCTCCCGCAGCCTGGCCGGGGCGGGCACCGTGCACCTCGGCGCCGACCACGACGGCCTGATCCGGTGGATGGCCGACCTCAACACCGCGACGCTGCCCACCGAGCCGTTCCTGCTGTTCGGCCAGATGAGCACCGCAGATCCGTCCCGCTCTGCCGAGGGCACCGAAAGCGCCTGGGCGTACACCCATCTGCCGAGGGGATGCACCGACGACGGGTCGGCCGAGCGGCTGGCCGCCACCGTCGACGAGGTGCTGGAAGCGCACGCGCCGGGTTTCGCCGACCACGTCGTCGGCAAGGTCGTCCAACGTCCGTCGGACCTGGAGCGCAGCGACGCCAACCTGCACGCGGGGGCCGTCAACGGCGGCACCTCACAACTGTTCCAGCAGTTGATCTTCCGGCCCGTGCCCGGACAGGGCCGGGCCGAGACACCGCTGGACAACGTCTTCCTGGGCAGCGCGGCCGCCCCGCCCGGCGGTGGGGTGCACGGCATCTGCGGGCGCAACGCGGCGCGGGCCGCGCTGGCCGGCGCCGGTGCGTCGGGCTGGCCGCGGCGGCGGCTCAACCGCGCCGCGACCCGGCTGCTGCTCGGCTGAGCGGATGTCTCAGGGCTTGCCCTGCTTGGGGGTCTGATAGGCCACGCCGTGGCGCAGCGGGCTACCGGCCTGCGCCGCCGTCGATTGCTGCACCGGTGAACCGCCGGGGTTGGACTCCACCCGCGGCGCGCGCTGCGGGTCGCCGGGGGACGGGGCGGCGCCGCCCTCGAGCTCCCGTAGCCGGGCCTCGAGGATCTCGAGAACCGGGACCCGGGCGGCGTGGCCGCACTCATGCACCAGCACTGCGCGCAACGCATCCTCGTCCAGCGACCGGATCCGGTGCTGCAGATCACCCAAGCTCAGCTGGTCGTAATCGGGCAGCGGAAGTTCCTCGGATTGTGCCATGAGTTCGGTTGCCTTCCTGGGCTATTCGACGACCGGGTACAGCGAGTCGCCGTCCTCGGGCGAACCGCTGACCTGTCCGCGGTGCACCCCGGGTTCGTCGGCGGTCACATCCGGCTCTTCCTCGGCCAGCCGCTGATCCAACGACTCGCCTTCGCGCTGCTCCTCGGCCGACATGCCGTACTTGTCGGCGCCGCTCCAATCTTCCGGAGGATCGACGACCTCGTCGCCGTCGGCGTTGTGCACGTCGTCGGGGTCGGTGGCCTCCATCGGGCTGAGCATGTCGTCGGCGCCACCCAGATCATTGGCGGTCGTACCGCCCGCGTCATCGGTGCTCACATCGTCTCCTTCCACTCGCTAGTCGCGTCCCGCTGATTCAGCGGCGCCGCCGCAGCACAACCACGGCGGCGACCGCCAGCGCCAGCCACGGGGCCGTCACCACCGCTGGATCCATCCAGGTGTGCTTGATGTCGGAGCGGCCCCGGCCGACCCGGGAGTGCGCCCCGCCGTGCAATTCGGTCCGCACCCCCGTCTCGGCCACCGGGTCGTCCGGTCTGCCCGACAGCAGTCCGGTGACGCGGTGGCTGGCCACGTCGACGCGGTCGGCGAACAACAGCAGCAGCCAATGCGCCGCCCGGCCCTCGCTGTACCGATAAGCCAGCCGCCGGACCGGAGCGGCCGGCCCACCCAGCGGCTGAGCCGTCCCGAATACCGGGGTCAGCTCTCGGTGCTCGATGGACCGCTCTCGGGGGAGCAGTTCCGGTTGTCGCTCCGGCAGATCCCAGTGCGCCCCGGTGTCGAGGTCGTAGCGCAACTTCGGTACCGACGGACGGTCACCGGGGTCGAGGTCGGCGCCCCACCCGGGGATGGCCGCCCGTAACTGCGCGCGGTCGGGGGTCCTCGGCGCCGCGGAGGTGTAGACGGGTAGGCGCTGGCCGGTATCGGTCATGGCGTGCTCCCCTCAGTTCGGGTCGATGACGACGATCGGCTTGATGCAGTCGTCGAGTTTGGACGAGAACATGTGGTAGCCATCGGCGATGTGTTCGAGCGGAATATGGTGGGTGACAATGTCACTGGGTTGGAGGTAGCCGGCCTGCAGGTGAGCGAGCAGCCGCGGCCACTGCCGCTTGACCGGGCACTGGTTGGCGTTGATCGTCAGGCCCTTGTTCATCGCGTCGCCGAACTTCACGGCGCTGAACATCGGGCCGTAGGCACCCCATCACCGAGACGGTGCCACCCTTGCGCACCGAATCGATGGCCCAGTTCAGCGCCACCGGAGAGCCGCCCTGCAACTTGAGCTTCGCCGAGCTGACGTGCATCAGCATGCTGCCGTCCGCTTCGGCGCCCACCGCGTCGATGGCTACATCGGCGCCGAGGTAGTCGGTGGCCTTCTTCATCGCAACGACGATGTCGTCGTACTCGGTGAAGTTGTAGGTCTCCGCGTGCGCGAACGTCGCGGCCTTGGCCAGCCGGAAGTCGAGGTGATCGACCACCAGCACCCGCCCGGCGCCCATCAGCCATGCCGACTTCGCGGCGTACAACCCCACCGGGCCGGCCCCGAACACCACCACGGTGTCGCCCTCGACGATGTCCCCCAGCTGCGCACCGAAATACCCGGTCGGCAGGGCGTCGGTGAGCAGCACGGCGTCGTCGTCGCTGAGCCAGTCGGGGATCTTCGCCGGCCCGACGTCGGCGAACGGTACCCGGACGAACTCGGCCTGCCCGCCGTCGTATCCGCCGCAGGTGTGCGAGTACCCGTAGATGCCGCCGACGGCAGTGGCATTGGGGTTGACGTTGTGACAGTTCGAGTACAGCCCGCGTGCGCAGAAGTAGCAGGAACCGCAGAAGATGTTGAACGGCACCATGACCCGATCGCCGCGCTGCAGGTTCTGCACCGACGGCCCGACCTCGTGCACCACGCCGATGAACTCGTGACCGAAGGTGTGCCCGACTCGGGTGTCGGGCATCAGACCGTGGTACAGGTGCAGATCGGAACCGCAGATCGCCGCCCGGGTGACCGCGACGATGGCGTCGTTGGGGTGTTCGATCCGCGGGACGTCCTTGTCCTCGACCCGGACCCGGTACGGGCCGCGGTAGGTCATCGCTCTCATGTGCTCCCTCGTCCTGCGCGGTGCGTGCTCGGATGCTCGCCGCGGGTCAGCGGCGGCACGTGCTCGACGAACCCGGCGGTGCGAGCTAGCCCGGCCGACAGTCGCCTCAGCACGGGCGCAGCCGGCGCACCGACCCGCCGCGACGCCTGATCGAGCCGGTCGCGCAGCCGGTCGATGACCGTCAGCGGTGCCGCAGCGGCGACGTTGCCCGGCGGTCGGCGCGCCACCACCGGGTGCGGGCGGGTCGGTGCGGTGCTGCGCACCGCCTGCCAGGCCAATCCCAGTGCCGCCAACTGCCGCGGCGACAATGCGGCCTGCAGCTTGGGCAGCAGGTCGTCCTCCTCGTCGCGGACATCCTCACGCAGCAATGCCGCGATCTGCGACCACAGTTCGCGGTGCCGGGGCTCGTCGGGCGCGGTCTGCTCGAGCTCGGTGAACAGCTCGTTGATCTGCTGATGTTCCTGCTCGATGCGCAGCGTCAGCGCCTCGCCGTCCGGCAGCGCCCGCCGCACCGCAGGCCAGAGCACCGATTCCTCGGCGAAGGCGTGCGGGAACACCAGCCGGCACAGCCGGGTCAGCAGCTCCTGGCGGGCCGGCCCGTCGGCCGCGTCGATGGCCTGCAAGAGCCGGTCCAACTCGACGTGGTCACGCCTCTGCCGCGCCAGGATACTGACCTGGCCGCCGAGCTCCCGAAGTGATTGATCGGCAACGGATTTCATCGGTGTCAGGTCTTGTCCGGGTCGACCGCGTCCTTCAGCTTGCCCATCAGACCCTTCTCGGTGCCGAACGAGGGGGTGCGCGGCTCGCCCATCGCGCCGTCGTAGGTGACGTAGAGCTTGGGATCCGGCGGCGGGCCGGACTGCATATCGCCCAGCGGTTGCGGGTCGGCCAGGAACTGGCCGGTATGGCGCCCGTCGGGCAGCGGCCCGATCCAGCGGCCCTTGTCGGAATCCGTGCCGTCGGACAGGTGCCACAGCGTGCTGGCGTGCTCCTCGTACTCCTCGTCGAACAGATCGTTGGGTGCCACGACGCCCTCGAGCCCGTCGGATTGCAACTCCTCGATCGCGGCCAGCCACATGTTCTGGTGATAGGTGTCGCGGGCCAGGTTGAACTTCAGCATCGCCTTGACGCCGGGATCGTCGGTCATGTGCCACAGCCGGGCGGTCTGCACCCGGCCCTGCGCCTCGGCGGCCACGTTGGCGTGGAAGTCGGCGAGCAGATTGCCCGACGCCACAATGTATTTCCCGTTCCACGGCACGCCCTGGCTGTCGGACAGCGTCGGTGCACCGCCGGAGATGATGGCGTGCTGCGGATCCATCCCGCCCATCACCGCGGCGACCACCGGATCGCCCAGCGCGTTCTCGGTGGCATCGGTGGCCGGGGCGCTCTCCAGCAGCCGCGCGACCATGGTGGCGATCATCTCGACGTGACCGATTTCCTCGGTCGCGATGTCCATGATCAGGTCCTTGTACTTGCCTTTCATCCGGCAGTTCCAGCCCTGCATCAGGTACTGCATCGTCACCGTCATCTCGCCGTACGCGCCGCCGAGCAGCTCCTGGAGTTTGCGCGCGTAGACGGGGTCGGGCTTTTCCGGCTTGACGTCGAACTGCATGTAATCGGTGTGACGGAACATCAAAATCTCCCAATAGCTCGAGATGGTCATCGCGGGACGTCGGCCACGCCATCTGCTCAGACGCCCGACACCGCGGGCATACCCGATGCGGACGGATTAAACCCGATCCGGGTCAGGCGTTCACCTGTTGATGGGCGGCGACGGTGAACGTCAGCTCGTCGCCGGTGTGCCGCGGCTCCACCCGGGTCTCACGCCCGCACACCGGGCAGGTCGCCGCTTCCGCGGGCGGGGGATCGGTGGGTAGCTCGCGGCCGCTGCCGGGACAGTCGTTCATCGGTTCACCTCATGTGTCGTCGGTCCGAGCAGGGGGTTACCCCGCGCCGGACCCGACCGAACCGTCGAGAGCCGGATGCAGTTCCACCTCTTGGGCTTTGACGACGAAATACACCGTCCGGCCGGGGGCGAGGTCCAGGTCGGCGACGGCAGCGGCGGTGACGTCGGCGGCCAGCCCGGTGCCGCCGTCGGGTTGATCGGCGCCCCGGATCCGCACCGCCGCGCCGTGCAGGTCGACCTCGGCGATGGTGACGGCGACGACGTTGCGCGGGCTGAGGCCGCGCGGCGGCTCGACATGCACGGCCACCGCGGCGGGCCGGAACACCGCGACCGCCGGCGCCCCGGCCTCGACGTCACCGGTGCCGGCGATGGCGGTGCCCCACGGCGTCTGCAACAGCCCGGGACCCGATGCCACGCCGGAGACCAGGTTGACGCCCGCGATGCGGGCGGCGAAGGCGCTGCGCGGGGCGGTCAGCACGTCGCGGACCGCCCCGCGTTCGACGATGCGGCCGTTCTCGACGACGACGACCGTATCGGCGATCGCCAGCGCGTCGAGCAGATCGTGGGTCACGATGATCGCCGAACGCTGCTCGCCCCGGACGAGGTCGCGCAGCAGCCGGCGCATCGCCGGGGCGGCGGTGACGTCGAGTGCGGCCATCGGTTCGTCGAGTAGCAGCAACCGCGGTTCGGCGGCCAGCGCACGGGCGAGTGCGACGCGCTGGGCCTGCCCACCGGAGAGCTGCGCGGGACGCCGTCCGGCCAGCTCGGTGGCGCCGACGGCGGCCAGCCACCGCTGCGCGGTGGCCCGCGCCATCGACCGGGACTGCCCGCGGCAGCGGGGCGCGTAGCCGACGTTGTCGGCAACGCTCATGTGCGGGAACAACATCGCCTGCTGCGACAGCATGGCCACCCCGCGGGCGTGGGCGGGCACGAACGTTCCGGTATCGGTGTCGGTGACCACGGTGCCGGCCAGCTCGATGTGGCCGTGGTCGGGCCGCAACAGTCCGGCGATGAGCAGCAGCAGCGTGGACTTGCCGACACCGTTGGGTCCGAGCACGGCCAGCACCTCGCCGTCGTCGACGGTCAGGTCGAACTCGACGTCGCGCAGCGCCAGCGCGGCGCGGACCCGGACCGCGCTCACATCGGGCCCGTCAGCCGTCGGCTGGCCGAGGCGATCACGATCGCCGCAGCGACGACGATCAGCAGCAGCGACAGCGCCACCGCCGCGTCGGCGTCGGTCTCGCGCTGCAGGTAGATCTCCAACGGCAGCGTGCGGGTCACCCCCTGCAGGGAGCCGGCGAACGTCAGCGTCGCCCCGAACTCGCCCAGCGACCGCGCGAACGCCAGCACCGCGCCGGAGATCAGGCCGGGCAGCACCAACGGCAGCGTCACCGTCCGCAACACGGTCGTGGGGCGCGCGCCCAGGGTGGCGGCGATGTGGTCGTAGCCGGATCCCGCTGAGCGCAGGGCACCTTCGAGGCTGACGACGAGGAAGGGCAACGAGACGAAGGACTGCGCCAGCACCACCGCGGTGGTGGAGAACGCGATCCGCAGGCCCAGCACCTCGAGCTGCTGGCCGAGCAGGCCCTGCCTGCCGAAGGTGTAGAGCAGCGCGATGCCGCCGACCACCGGGGGCAACACCAACGGCAGCAACAGCAGGGCGCGCAACACCTTCTGGCCGGGGAAGTCGCCGCGGGCCAGCACCAGCGCCATCGGCACCCCGAGCAGGATGCACACCGCGGTGCTGGCCGAGGCCGTCTTCACGCTCAACAGCAGTGCCGCGCGGGAGGATTCGGAGGTCACCAGCGGGACGAAGTGCGCCCAGTCGATCTCGAGCAGGATCGCCAGCAGCGGCAGGACGACGAACAGCGCGCCCACCGTCGCCGGGACGTAGATCCAGGCCGGCAACCCGACCTGGATCAACCCGCCCCTGCGCCGCGTCACGGAGCCTCGAAACCCGCTTCGGACAGCACTTCTCGACCCTGGGGTCCGGTCACCAGCTCGATGAACTTCTGGGCCGCGGCGGGGTTGGCGGCATCCTGCAGCGCCGCGATGGGATAGGTGTTGACCGCCTCGGTGGATTCGGGGAACGGGATGGTCTGCACCCTGTCGCCCGCGGTCTTCGCGTCGGTGACGTAGACCAGGCCGGCATCGGCCTGCCCGGAGGTGATCTTGCCGAGAACGTCGGTGACCGAGGATTCCTCGCTCACCGGCGTCAGCGTCACCCCGGTGGCCTTCTCGACTTTTTCGGCGGCCGCACCGCACGGCACCTGTGGTGCGCACACCACCACCTGGTTCCCGGGCGCGGCGAGGTCGGCGAACGATGCGATGCCCTTCGGGTTACCGGGCGCGGTGACGATGGTCAACGTGTTGGTCGCGAAGTCGACGGGCGTGCCTGCGATCAGGCCGGCGTCGACGGCCTTGGTCATGTTGTTGGTGTCGGCGGAGGCGAACACATCGCCCGGGGCGCCCTGGGTGAGTTGGGCGACGAGATCCGACGAGCCCGCGAAGTTGAACGTTACGGTGGTGCCCGGATTGTCCTTCTCGAACTGGGCGCCCAGCGAGGTGAAGGTGGCTTTCAACGACGCCGCGGCGAACACCGTGATGTCCCCGGTCTGCGACGAGGAACACCCGGCAGCGGCGATGCTCACCGCCGCGACGAGTCCGGCGAGCGATTTCACGACGTCCCCCCTGGGGTTTCGACGATGACGTTGGTGGCCTTGACGACCGCGACCGCGAGCGCGCCGGGAGTGAGGCCGAGCTGCCTGGCCGACTCGCTGCTCATCAGCGAGACGACGGTGAACGGTCCGCACTGCATCTGCACCTCGCACATCACCTTGTCGGCGGTGACTTTCGTGACGAGGCCGACGAACCGGTTACGGGCGGAGCTGCCGACCCCGAGCGGGTCCGGTGGGGGAGCGGCGTGATCGCGGGCGAACTCGGCGAGCACCTCGCCGGCGATCACCTTACGTCCCGAGTCGTCCTTCGAGGCGGCCAGCGCGCCGCTGTCGACCCAGCGGCGCACGGTGTCGTCGCTGACCCCCAACAGCGCCGCGGCATCCTTGATCCGGACGTTCGGCATCCCACCTCCTCGACATCCGCAGATACGGAGAAATATGCCTAATGAAACCATGATCGCGGGAGAACTAGCCATACCTGTCCGTATCAACGGATCCTGAGGTGGGTCCCGGGGGATCAGTCCTCGTGGTCGTCGAGCACCGAGAACGGTTCGGTGGGCGTCTCCACCACCCTCAGCTGGGCCGCCGACTCCGACGGCACCGCCTGGCGGGACAGGGCCTGCAGGGCGCGCTCGGTGCCGACGTCGTGGCCGGCGCGCTCGGACAGCAGCCAGCGCACCTCGAGCAGGTCGCAGTAAGCCTGGATCGGTGTGCCCGTCCCGCCGACCGCGGCATGTGCGCGGTGCATCATCGGGGTCGCGACCTCCATCACCCACAGTTGCCCGGCGGTGCGTTCGTCGACGTCCTGGCCCGCCTCGCGGGACAGCTGGCCCTGGTAGGCCTGCAGGTCACCCAGCAGGATGCGGGCCTGGCCCTCGCCGACGTCCAGCCCGGTCAGCCGTTGCAGCTGGGTGGCGTGGAAACGCCGATCGCCCACGGCCACATGCAAAGTCAGCTCGTCGGCGCCGGCGCTGACCGGTTGCAGGGACACCTCGTCGACGGCGAAGCCGAGTTCGTTGAGCTTGCGGATGGTGCCCTCGACCCGGTAGCGGTCGGCGAAGCCGAACGTCGGCTCGGCGTGCAGCAGTTCCCACAGTTGGTCGTAGCGCTCCCGGATGCTGCGCGCCTCGGTCAGGAATCCCGGCTCCAGTTCCGGCTTTTCCAGCCGGGCCGCCACGTCCAGTAGGCCCGCCGCGACGTTCTCCACGGTCAGGTCGATGTCCAGGCCGCGCTGCCCGTCGGACAGGCTCGGGTGGACCTCGCTGGTCTCGGCATCCACCAGCGAGGCCTGCAGGAGCTGACCGTCGCGGACGAACAGCGTGTTGGCCAGCGAGCAGTCCCCCCAGAACACACCGTGGCGGTGCAGTTCGACCAGCAGCGTGGCCATCGCGTCGAGCAGCCGGGCCCGATGCTTGGGCGCGTCCGGGGGCAACCGCATGAACAGGCGCCGGTACTGCCACGACCCGGCCAGGTAGCGGGTCAGCAGGATCGCGGTGTCGAAGTCCGGCTGGAACACCACGCCCGCCGGCCGCACCGCGTTGAGCGCCATCTCCTCCAGCCGGATCAGCACGTCGTACTCGCGCCGGGCGATCCGGGGTGGCAGCTCCTTGAGCGCCCACCACTGGCCGTCACACTCGACGAACTTCACCAGGTGCCGGCTGGGACCCACCGCGAGGTCACGCAGCGGGACCTGCGGCGCCGCCCACTCGGCCAGCGGCCGGTCCCAGGGCAGTCCCAGCAGACCCGGGTGGGGGGCCCGCAGCCGCAGCTGGGGAGCCGCCATCAGCGTGCCGCGGGTTCGCTCAGCTCGGGGCTGCCGCGTGCCGGCCGCGCGACTGCTCGTGTTCGCCGGCCGCCCGGGTCAGGTTCTCGCCGGTCGCGGGATCGAACAGGTGCAGGCGTTCGGCGTCCAACCACAGCGTGGCCTTGTCGCCGGCGCTGACCCGGCTCATCGGGTCGAGCTCGACGACGATCTGGCTGCGCAGTTGCTCGCTGTCGAGGTCGCGGGCCAGCTCGGCGAGCTGCGCCGAGATCTCCGGCGTCGCCTCGAACGGCACGAACGCGTACTGCTCGTTGCCCAGCCACTCGGTCACATCGACGGTGACATCGAAAGTGATGCCGCGGGACCGCTTGTCGGTATCGACGAACTCGGCGTCCTCGAACGCGCCGGGCCGGATCCCGGCGATGTAGATCTTGCCGTCCTCGACGGCGCCGCGCCATTCGTCGCGCAGCGGGATCGTCGCGAACGGCAGCTCGATCTCGTTGCCCTTCACCCGGGCCGGCACGAAGTTCATCGGCGGTGATCCGATGAAGCCGGCCACGAACAGGTTCACCGGCTGGTCGTAGAGCTCCCGCGGGCTGGCGACCTGTTGCAGCACACCCTTTTTCAGCACCGCGACCCGGTCGCCGAGCGTCATCGCCTCGGTCTGGTCGTGGGTGACGTAGACGGTGGTGACGCCGAGTTTGCGCTGCAGGCGCAGGATCTCGGTGCGCATCTGGCCGCGCAGCTTGGCGTCGAGGTTGCTCAACGGTTCGTCGAACAGGAACGCGTCGGCTTCGCGGACGATCGCGCGGCCCATCGCGACGCGCTGGCGCTGACCGCCGGAGAGGTTGGCGGGCTTGCGGTCGAGGTGTTCCCCGAGCTCGAGCGTCTTGGCCGCGTCGGTGACCCGCTTGCGGATCTCGTCGTCGGAGAGCTTGCCTGCCAGCCGCAGCGGGAACGCGATGTTCTCGAACACCGTCAGGTGCGGGTACAGCGCGTAGTTCTGGAAGACCATCGCCAGGTTGCGGTCCCGCGGCGCCTTGTCGTTGACCCGGGTGTCGCCGATCATCATGTCGCCGGAGGTGATGTCCTCCAGCCCGACGATCATCCGCAGCAGCGTCGACTTGCCGCAGCCCGACGGGCCGACCAGGATCACGAACTCACCGTCGGCGATGTCCAGGCTCACATCGTTGACGGCCGGAAAGCCGTCACCGTACTTCTTGACGATATTGCGCATCGTGATTGCTGCCATGGGGCTATCCCTTCACTGCTCCGGAGGTGAGGCCGGCGACGATGCGCCGTTGGAAGATGAGGACCAGGATCACGACGGGGATCGTCACGATCACCGACGCGGCCATGATGTAGGGGACGGGGGACTCGAAGTACGACGCCCCCTGGAAGAACGCCAGCGCCGCGGGGACGGTGCGGGCGCTGTCGGTGGACGTCAGCGAGATCGCGAACAGGAAGTCGTTCCAGCAGAAGAAGAACGTCAGGATCGCGGTGGTGAACACGCCCGGCGCGGCCAGGGGCACGATCACCTTGCGGAACGCCTGCCACTGGGTGGCCCCGTCGACCTGGGCGGCATGTTCCATCTCCCAGGGGATCTGACGGAAGAACGCCGACATCGTCCAGATCGACAGCGGCAGGGCGAATGTCAGGTACGGGATGATCAGGCCCAGCCAGGTGTCATAGATGCCCAGTCCGCGCCACATGTCGAACAGCGGGCCCACCAGCGCGGCCTGCGGGAACATCGCGATGCCCAGCGCCAGCGACAGCAGCACCTTCTTACCCGGGAACTCCAGCCGCGCAATGGCATACGCGGCGAACATCGCGATGATCACCGAGATGACGGTGGCGATGATCGCGATGCCGATCGAGTTGATCACCGCCCGGGTGAACAACGGGTTGTCGAAGATCACCTTGAAGTTGTCGACGGTGACCGTGCTCGGCAGGAACGACGGATTGCCCGAGACGATATCGGACGGCGGCTTGAAGGCGAGGCTGATCATCCACAGCATCGGCACGAAGCTGTAGATGACGATGACGATGCCTGCGATCGTCCACCACTTGGTGTTCTTGGTCACTGGTCACCCCTGACTTGCGAGAGGTCGGTTTTGAAGACCTTGATGAAGATCCACGCGATCACGACGACGGACAGGAACAGCAGCACCGAGACCGCCGATCCCATACCGAGATTCACCAGCGTCACGTTCTGCCGGTAGGCCAGGAACGAGATGGTCTCGGTGTTGTTGGCGCCTGCGGTCATCACGTACGGGTTGTCGAAGATCCGCCAGGCGTCCAGGGTGCGGAACAGCAGCGCCACCATGATCGCGGCCTTCATGTTCGGCAGCGTGATCTTCCACAGCCGCTGCCAGGCCGTCGCGCCGTCGACCTTGGCCGCCTCCTGCATGTCCTCGGGCACCTGCACCAGACCGGCCAGCAGCAGCAGCGAGATGAACGGTGTGGTCTTCCAGATCTCGGACAGGCAGATCACGAAGATCGCCGACCACCGGTCGCCGAACCAGTCGAACTCGGAGAGGTTGAGCCACTGGTTGACGAACCCGGAGTCGATCGCGAAGGCGTAGCGCCAGATGAACGCCGACACCACGGTGACGATGCCGTAGGGGATCAGGATCGCGGTGCGCAGCGGACCCCGGCCGCGGACGATGCGCAACATGACGAAGGCGAACCAGAACCCGAGCACCAGCTCGATCGCCACCGTGACGATGGTGATGGCCAAGGTGGTGACGAAGTCGTTCCACCAGATCGGGTCGGTGAGGATCACCAGGTAGTTGCTCAACCCGACGAAGCTGCGGCCCTGCGGGTCGGTGAGCCGGAAGTTGTACAGCGACAACACCAGCGCGTAGCCCAGCGGGTAGGCGGTGACCAGCAGCATCACCACGTACGAGGGCAGGGTCAGGTAGATCCCGAGCCGGCGTTCCCCCTTGGCCCGTTCACTGACCGAGGGTTTGGCCGGGTCCTTCTGGATGGGCGCGTCTGTCACGGCGGTCACAGCAGCCGCCTCCCCGCCAGCACGTCAGCCATGAATTGGTCTGTCCTTTCCGGTGTTTCGGCGGTCACCGAGGCCGGCGGGTGCCACGTCTGCTGGATCGCGCCGGAGATGTCGGTGTAGAACGGGGTCAGCGGCCGGGGACCGCCTTCGGCGATGGATTCGCGGATCAGGTCGGCGTTCTCGTACTCCGCACGCAGCGTCGGATCGTCGTAGGTCGCCGAATACGGGGACGGCTCGCCCTCGTCGAGCATGTACTGGGTGGCCTTGGCCGGTTCGTTGATGCACTCGACCAGAGCCACCGCCAGATCCGGGTGCTTGGTGTAGGCGCCGATGCCGAGGTTGGCCCCGCCCAACGGAGGGGCGCTGGGCCGGTCGGCCGACACCCTGGGATAGCGGGCCCAGCCGATGTCGTCGACCACCTCCTGGGGCAGGGTGCCCGCCTCGGCGGCGCTGCGTGCGGCCGCCAGCACGTACGGCCAGTTCACCATGAACATGCCCTGCTCGGACTGGAAGTTGGCGCGGGCCTGTTCCTCCGAGGCGTTGGACAGGTCGGTCGGGGCCGCGGGGGAGCGGCCGAGGTTGCCGACGATCTCGGCGGCCTTCAGCCCGGGCGGAGTGTTCAGCGACGGCTTGGCGTTGCGGCCGGCTTCCACGTCCTGGAGCACCTCACCGCCGCCGGAGAGCACCAGCGCGTTGATCCACACCATGTAGCCCTCGTAGCGCTGGGCCTGCACCGCGATCTTCTTGTTCTGCCCGACAGCGGCTTTGAGCATCTCGTCCCAGGTGAACGTCGGGCTGGCGGGGTCGACCCCGGCCGCGGCCGCCGCGGACTTGCGATACCACAGCAGCTGCGCGTTGGTCTTGTACGGCGCACCGAAGAGCTGGTCCTCCCACATCCCGGTCTCCACCGGGGCGGGCAGCATGCCGGCGGTCAGGCGGTCGGTCTCCTCGGCGGTGTAGGGCCGCAGGAACCCGGCGTTGGCGAATTCGGCGGTGAACACCACGTCCAGGCTGACCAGATCGATCGAGGAGTCGCCGGCGGCCAGCCGGCGCACCATCTGCTCACGCTGGGCGGTGGCGGTGCTGGGCAGGGACTCGATGCGCACCTGGTAGGCGCCGTCGGAGGCCTCGGCACACGCCTCGGCCCTGGCCACCGAGCCACCGTTATCGGGGAGGATGTACCACGTCAGGGTCGGGGGACCGCCTTCGCTGCCGCAACCGGACAACAACGATGCAGCCACCAGAGGCGCACTGGCCAGCGCGATTGCGCGACGTCGTCGCCCGCGGGCGAACTGATTTCGTTTCATCACGTCCTCGTCTATGAAGTTGTGGTCTCCGATGAGGGCCACGGGCAGCACATTCGGTACGTTGAGAGTGTGTCATACCTCACAGCTCAGGTGGGGTAGCGGTGTCAGCGCGGCGGGGCGGTGGATCCTCGGATGACCAGTCGGGTGGGCAGGGTAGTGGGGGGAGTTGCCACCTGCGGCGGTGCCGAAACGGAAGACTGCCCGCCGGGTAGGTCGGTGAGCTGATCGAGGACCGCGCGGGCGGCGAGGCGGCCCTGCTCGCGCACCGGCTGCGCCACCGTGGTCAGGTCGTGGACGTCGGCGGACGGGTGATCGTCGACGCCGATGACCGAGATCTGGTGCGGGACAGACACTCCGGCTCGGCGCAGGGTGCGCAGCGCCCCGAGGGCGATCTCGTCGGAGTGGCAGAACACCGCGGTGGGCAGGACGGGCCGGCTCAACAACTCCTCCATGCCGCGTGAGCCGCCGTCGATGCTCCAGTCGACGGTGATTACGGTGGGGTCGGTCAGCCCTGCCTCGCGCATTTGGGTGTGGAATCCGTTGATGCGGGCCTGATCGGTGGCCCACGGGGTGTCGGCGTCGGCTGAATCCGTCGGGCCGGCCTGGATCATCGCGATGTCGCGGTGGCCGATCCGCAGGAGGTGCCCGACCGCCTGCCGGGCGGCGAGTTCGTCGTCGATACCGATCCAGACCCGGCCGCGGACCTCGCGGTGGCCGCCGACGAACACCGCTGGCACCCCGAGCTGATCGATGCGGGTGCGTTCCCGGCTCGACAGCGGCAACGAGACCACCACCACCGCGTCGACCTTGCGGCGCAACGGAAGCGCCTCGAAGAACCGGTGTCGAGCCGCCGAGTCCGGCAGCGTGCACAGCACCAGATCGATGCCCAGGGCGTCGAATTCGTCGGCGATCCCGGCGAGGATCGTCGAATAGAACCAGGCGTCCACCCGTGGCACGACCACCCCGACGCGGCCGGTGGGCCCGCCGGCCAGCCGCGACGCCTCCGGGGACACCACGTAGGACAGGTCGCGGGCGGCGGCCAGAACGCGCGCCCGGGTGGCCGACGACACGCCCGGCTGGCCGCGCAGCGCGCGGGACACCGACGCGATCGACACGCCGCACCGCTGCGCCACATCGGTCATGTTGACCGTCTGTCTGGGGATCATCAGACTCCGACCTTAGCGCAACGTAACTATTTACGTTGGCGGGAACGCGGTTGACATTGTTCTGATGCACAGGGACTCTTGGGACGTAAACGATTGAGTGACGACGAGGAGCGCCGTGACGGCAGAAGTCCCGGCCTGGTGGCAGACCGCCGTGGTGTACCAGGTCTACATCCGCAGTTTCGCCGACGGCAACGGCGACGGCGTCGGCGACATCGCCGGGCTGCGGACCCGGTTGCCCTACCTGGCACAGCTGGGCGTCGACGCGATCTGGATCAACCCCTGGTACCCGTCGCCGATGGCCGACGCCGGCTACGACGTCGCCGACTACCGCGACATCGAACCGGCGTACGGGAACCTCGGCGAAGCGCAGGAACTCATCGCCGACGCGCATGCGCTGGGCATCCGGGTGCTGCTCGACATCGTGCCCAACCACACCTCGGATCGGCACGCATGGTTCCGGGCCGCACTGGCCGGCGAGCCCGGCCTGCCGGACCGGTACCACTTCCGTGCGGGCCGCGGCACCGCCGGCGAGCTGCCGCCCAACGACTGGCACAGCGTGTTCGGCGGGCCGGCGTGGACCCGCGTGCCCGAGGGCCCGCTGGCCGGGCAGTGGTATCTGCACCTGTTCGCCCCCGGGCAGCCGGACCTGAACTGGGACCTGCCCGAGGTGCGCCGCGAGTTCGAGGACGTCCTGACGTTCTGGTTCGACCGCGGCGTCGACGGCTTCCGCATCGACGTCGCACACGGTCTGGTCAAGGCGGCCGGGCTGCCGGACTCCGGGATCGCGGCCGACGCCACACTGGTCGAGAGTTCCGCCGGGCATCCGGCCTGGGATCAGGACGGGGTGCACGAGATCTACCGGGGCTGGCGCACGGTGGCCGCCCGGTACGCACCCGAGCGGATCTTCATCGCCGAGGCGTGGGTGCCCAGCAACGAGCGGCTGGCCCGCTACCTGCGCGCCGACGAACTGCACACCGCGTTCCAGTTCGACTTCCTGCGCGCCCCGTGGCGCGCCGACGTGTTGCGCACCGTCATCGACGACGCCATCGGCGCCGCCGCGTCGGTGGGTGCACCGCCGACCTGGGTGCTGTCCAACCACGACGTGACCCGCACCGTCACCCGCTTCGCGCGGTCGCAACCCCCGCATCTGGTGGGCACCGACTGGGAGCGCGCCCGCTGGTCGGAGGAGCAGCCCGACCACGCCCTCGGCCGGCGGCGGGCGCGGGCCGCCGCGCTGGTGCAGCTGGCGCTGCCCGGCACGGCCTACGTGTACCAGGGTGAGGAACTCGGGCTCGAGGAGGTCGAGGACCTTCCCGGCGATGTGCGCCAGGACCCGACCTGGGTGCAGTCGGGCTTCACCGATGTGGGCCGCGACGGCTGCCGGATCCCGTTGCCGTGGAACGAGACCGCACCCACCTACGGGTTCGCGGCGGACCCCGGTGCGGCCACCTGGTTGCCGCAGCCCCCGCATTGGGGTGACCACAGCGTCGCCGCGCAGCACCGCGACCCCGGCTCGATGCTGAACCTCTACCGCGCGGCGCTGCGCGCCCGGGCGTCGCTGTGGCGCGATGCCGGGGACGTCAAGTGGATCAGTACCGCGCCTGGGGTGGCGGCGTTCCAGCGCGGGGGTGCGCAGTGCTGGGTGAACACCGGCGACACCGCGGTGGCGCTGCCCGAGCTGGCTTCGGTGGTGCTGTCCTCGGAGCCGGGGACCGCCGGCGTGCTGCCGCCGGATACCGCGGTGTGGCTCGCAACGCCGTAGAAACGCAGGTCAGTGTCAGAAGAGGTCTTTGTGCTCTCTTCAGCGCGCCGCCCGCGGCGCAAGCTGGTGGCATGAACGGTCACTTCCCCGATCCGGAGACCCTGCGGTCGGCGCTCGCGTTGGCCAGCCGTGCGCCGTCGGTGCACAACTCCCAGCCCTGGCAGTGGCGGCTGGGGGAGTCCAGCGTGCATCTGTTCGCCAACCCGGATCTGGCTCTGCCGCATACCGATCCCGATGCCCGCGACCTGATGCTCAGCTGCGGGGCGGCGCTGAACCATTGCACGGTGGCGCTGGCGGCGCTGGGCTGGCAGACCAAGGTGCACCGCTTCCCCAACCCGGCCGAGCCGAACCACGTCGCCGCGCTGGAGCTCTACCGGTATCCGGCGGCGGATCTCGACGTCACGCTGGCCGCGGCGATACCCCGCCGCCGCACCGACCGCCGCTACTACAGTTCGTGGCCCGTGCCGCACGGTGACATCGCGATGATGGGCGCGCGGGCGGCCCGGGCCGGGGTGTTGCTGCGCCGGGTCGACGACCTCGACGGGCTGAAGCGCCTCGTCAGCGCGGCGGCGCTGCGTCACCGCGCCGACAAGGAGTACCTCGTCGAGCTGGCGGAGTGGAGCGGCCGCTACGCCTCCACCGCCGGGGTGCCGGCCCGCAGTGTGCCCGCGGACACCGCGCTGCCGCTGCGGACGTTCGCCGGTGGGGTGCTGTCCCAGGCCCCCAACACCGAACCGGCCGACGACAACGCCGCGGTGCTGGCGTTGGGGACCGCCGACGACGAGCCGTTGGCGCGATTGCGGGCCGGCGAGGCCACCAGCGTCGTGCTGCTGACCGCGACGGCGCTGGGCCTGGCCAGTTGCCCGATCACCGAGCCGTTGGAGGTGTCCGAGACCCGAGAGGCGGTGCGGGCGGATGTATTCGGCGGGGACGGCTATCCGCAGATGCTGCTGCGGGTCGGCTGGGCACCGGTCAACGCCGACCCGCTGCCGTCGACCCCGCGGCGCGAGTTGGCCGAGATCGTCACACGCCTCGACGGCTCGCCGCTGACGTGAGGCGGGCCGTCGCGGTCAGTGCTGCTGGCCCGGCCGGTCGTGGCGGTCGAGTTTGGAGACGAACACCGCCGCCTGCGTGCGACGCTCCATGCCGAGCTTGGCCAGCAGCCGCGAGACGTAGTTCTTGACGGTCTTCTCGGCCAGGAACATACGCGCCGCGATCTGTTTGTTGGTCAGACCCTCACCGAGCAGGTCGAGCAGCACCCGTTCCTGGTCAGTGAGCCCCGACAGCGGATCGCTGCGCTCGCCCTCGCCGCGCAGTTTGGCCATCAGGGCCGCGGCCGCCCGGTTGTCCAACAGCGACCGGCCGGCGCCGACCTCCTTGATGGCCCCGGCCAGCTCCATGCCCTTGATGTCCTTGACCACGTACCCGCTGGCGCCGGCCAGGATCGCGTCGAGCATGGCCTCGTCGGAGGTGAACGACGTCAGCATCAGGCAGCGCAGGTCCGGCAGTCGGGACAGCAGGTCCCGGCACAGCTCGATCCCGTTGCCGTCGGGCAGGCGCACGTCGAGCACCGCGACGTCGGGCTGCAGCGCCGGGATGCGGGCCATCGCCTCGGCGACGGAGCCGGCCTCGCCGACCACGTCGAGGTCGGGATCACTGCTCAACAGATCGATCAGGCCGCGCCGGACGACCTCGTGGTCGTCCACCAAGAACACCTTCACCATTGGCGACGTCATACCCCTGCGGCTCGGCACCGGTCACAGTGCGTTGGTCGGTTCACACACCAGTATCGAACAGTCGCGGTCGCGAAGGGCGGCATTGCCGGGCGCGCCGACCAGCGCGCCGATGCCACCGGGGCGACCCCGGTCGGCGACCACCAGCGCGATCGCGTCGGCGTGGGCGGCGAGATAGTCCAGGACGTCCCCGCGGATGCTGATCGAGGTGATGTCCAGTTCGGGGTAGCGCTGCCGCCATTCGGCCAGCCGCCGTTCCCACTGCGCCTGTACGTCGGCGTGGTGCTGCGCGGGCGTGAGAAGCCGCACGGGGGCGCCGCGGCGACGGGCCTCGTCGAAGCCGCGCCGCAGGACCGCGCCGACGGTGGCCGGATCGGTGGCCTCGATGACGACCGCGCGCTCGGTGCGGCTGTGCGGCCTGCTGTTGCGCACCACCGCCACCGGGCAGGGCGCGGCGATGGCCAGGCACGCCGCGGTGGAGCCGATGCGCCCGGAGGTGGCGTGCTTGTGCCCACGGGCGCCCACACACAGCAGCGTGGCCCAGCGGGCCGCCTCCAGCAGTGCCTGGACCGGGCGTTCCTGCACTATGTCCACCTCGGTCTTCACCGGCCGGCCGCAGGCCTCCACCGCGGCCAGCGCCCGGTGCACCGCCGCGTCGGCGGCCGCGAGTTGTGCGGCGTGCGCGTCGGGGCCGGCGGTATCGGTCGGCTCGATGGCGTGGACGAGCCGCAGCGGGATGTCGCGTTCGGCGGCCTCGTCGACCGCCCAGAGCGCGGCCTCGACGGCGGTGGGGGACCCGTCGATCCCCACCACCACACAGGGTTTCGGCTCGTTGTCTAGCATGTCGCACCCGTGCGGATCTGCAGGACGTCGGCGATGGGCCGGCGCGGTGTGGGCGGTGGTGCGGGTTCCAGTGCCGGCGCCACCCCGACCCGGACCAGCACCTGGGGCAGCGTCGAGGCGTCGATCAGCGATGCGACGACGTCGCGCCCCGCCGGTACCTCGGTGATGTGGGTCAGCGGGCAGGTCGCCATCCCCGCGATCGTGGCGTCCAACAGGAGCGCGGAAAGTGTTTCACCGCACCGCAACAGCGTCTCGGGTTCGTCGCCGTCGGTGGACAGCACCAGGATCATGGCGCGGTCGTCGTCGACTCCGCTGCGCCGTTCGGATGCGGTGGTGACCGGGAACGTGCGGCCGACGTCCACCCGGTCGCTCTCGGCCGCAGATATCAAGGCTGTCTTGGGGATCCCGTCGTAAGTCACGAAATCAGCTGTCCACCAAGACAGTTCGGCGTGGTACTCGCTGTCGTAGATCCGGACCGCCTCGCTGAGCGAGGAGGCGTGCGCCAGCGAGGCGCGCAGCTCGTCGGCGACGATGTCGACGCGCACCGAGTCCGGCCGGTTCTGTTCACCCGAGACAAGGGCCTGCCGTTGGGGATTCGACGGCGCGTTCAGCGGTAGCCGGTCGGTGCGCCGCATCATGATGGCATTGGCGCGCCTGCGCACGTCGTCGGTGACGGCGGCCGGGATGAAGGTGATGGCCGCCAGATGCTGGGGGTCGGCGGGCTCGGGGAAGCGCCGTACCTTGGCTTCCCAGCCGGCTGCCGCCATCGCGACCCGGAAGTGGTCCAGCACGGCGCCGCAGCCGATGAGGGCCTCCCGGCCGCCGGTGTCGGTGGCGACCAGGCGGGCCGGGTCGAGGAACAGGTCCACCGTGCGGTTGGAGGCGACCCAGCGCCACGGCTGGCTGTTGTGCAGCGACGGCGCCCGGCAGGCGAGCTCGACGGCGTCGACGACAACCTCGAGTTGGATCTGGGTTGCTGACATCAAGACCTCCGTTCGTCGCTGCAGGGTCCACGATCCTCGATCCGGAGGCTCGGCGAAAGGGTCTATGGTCCCCAACCGACACCGGTGCCGAGGGTTGCGGGCCGCGCCGGCGACTTCCGGGTGGCGCGGGCGCCGATGAGGCACGATGGCCTCGTGGCACAGACCGACGAGCCCTTTTTCGACGACGGCGTGCACGCCCTGCGCAGCACCCTGTCCCAACTGCGGCTGCGCGAGTTGCTCGTCGAGGTGCAGGAGCGGGTAGAGCAGATCATCAAGGGCCGCGACCGGCTGGACGGGCTGGTAGAGGCCATGCTGGCGGTCACGGCCGGCCTCGAGCTCGACGACACACTGCGCACCATCGTGCATACCGCCATCGAGCTGGTGGACGCCGGCTACGGCGCGCTCGGTGTGCGCGGCCACGACCACGAGCTCGTCGAGTTCATCTACGAGGGCATCGACGAGGCCACCCGGGACCAGATCGGCCACCTGCCCGAGGGCAGGGGAGTGCTTGGTGTGCTCATCGACGATCCCAAACCGATTCGGCTCGAAGACATCTCGGTGCATCCGGCATCGGTGGGGTTTCCGCCGAACCATCCGCCGATGCGCACTTTCCTCGGTGTCCCGGTGCGGATCCGCGACGAGGTCTACGGCAACCTGTACCTGACCGACAAGGTGGGCGGACAGCCGTTCAGCGAGGACGACGAGGTCCTGGTGGAGGCGTTGGCGGCCGCGGCGGGCATCGCCGTGGACAACGCCCGGCTCTACGAGCTGTCCCGCAAGCGGCAGTCGTGGATCGCCGCCACCCGCGACATCGGCACAGAGTTGCTCTCCGGCACCGACCCGGCCGGAGTGTTCCGGCTGGTGGCCGAGGAGACCCAGAAGCTCAGCGGCGCGGCCTCGACGCTGGTCGCGGTCCCGATGGATCCCGAGCTGCCGCCCGCGGAGGTCGCCGACCTGGCGGTGGTGGCGACGGCCGGGGAGCCGGTAGGGATATGCGACGGCCCGATCGCTGTGGCCGGCACAGTGATCGGTGAGGCGTTCGTCGAGCGGGTGCCCGGTCGGTACAACGGCATCGACATCGGCACCGGCACCGTGGTGGGGCCCGCGTTGGTGCTGCCGCTGCGGGCCACCGACACCGTGGCCGGGGTGCTGGTCACGTTGCGGCCGGTGGGTGCGCAGCCGTTCCAGGCCGACGAGCTGGACATGATGTCCGGCTACGCCGATCAGGCGGCGCTGGCCTGGCAGCTGGCCAGCGCGCAGCACCGCATGCGCGAGTTGAGCATCCTCACCGACAGGGACCGGATCGCGCGGGACCTGCATGACCACGTCATCCAGCGGCTCTTCGCGGTGGGGCTCTCGCTGCAGGGCACGATCGCCCGGACGCGCTCCGACGAAGTGCAACAACGGCTTTCCGACTGCGTCGACGATCTGCAGGAGGTCATCCAGGAGATCCGCACCACGATCTTCGACCTGCACGGCGGATCGGCGGGCATCACCCGGCTGCGGCAGCGCCTCGACGAGGCCGTGGCCGCCTTCCCCGGCTCCGGGGTGCGCACCTCGGTGCAGTACACCGGTCCGCTCTCGGTCATCGACGCCAACCTGGCCGACCACGCCGAGGCCGTCGTCCGCGAGGCCGTCAGCAACGCCGTTCGCCACGCCGAGGCCAGCACGGTCACGGTCACCGTGAACGTCGACGACGACCTGTCCATCGAAGTCGCCGACAACGGCCGTGGCATCGGCGGCGACCTCACCGGAAGCGGGTTGACGAACCTGCGGCGGCGCGCCGAGGACCTGGGCGGGTCGTTCTCGATCGGGCCCGGATCCGACGGCGGCACGGTGCTGCGCTGGCGCGCACCCCTGCCCTGAGCGGTTGCGCGTCGGCTCCGCCGGGCCAGTCGCGCAGCCGTGATGGTCCGTACCATCGGTTCCGGTGTTTCCCCAGGTCACGACGATCCCCTGGTGACGAGGATGCTTCTCCTTCGCAACGGTTGGATAACGCCGGAATTGTCGCGTGGGTGAATCCGCAAATTGTCGGTTCAGTAAGCCCCAGTAATTACGCGGATGTAATTCCGCGAGCGCGACACGAAGGACTGGGAGCACATGTCACGGACCAAGAAAGGGCTGGTCGTCGTCATGATGGGCAGCGCGGGGATCTTTCTGAGCGCACCGGTGCTCGGTCCCGCGGCCAATGCCGATCCGACGCGGGGTGGCGTGCCGTGCGTGGGCATCCTGCAGCAAATCGTGTCGCGGCCGGCCGACATCCCGCAGGCGCTCACCGACACGGCGCGGTCGCTGACCACCCCGGCCCAGCCGGCGCCGCCGGTCGTAGTGCCGCCGGCCAGCACGTCCGTGCCGGCCGCGACGCCGCCGGTCCCGCCGCGCCCGCCGGCTTCGGTGTCGACGTCCTCATCGGCGGCGACACCCCCGACGCCGCCCACCCCGCCCGGTGCGGCGACGACGCCCGTGTCGGCCGCGACGCCGCCGGTTCCGCCGGTGCCGGGTGGCCCGGCCGTGGTTCCGGTCGCCGGTGGCACGCCGCCGGTTCCGCCGGTGCCGGGTGGCCCGGCGGCGGTTCCGGTCGGCGCTGGCACCCCGCCGGTTCCGCCGGTGCCGGGTGCTCCGGCGGCGGTTCCGGTCGGCGCTGGCACCCCGCCGGCACCGCCCGCCCCGGGCGCGCCGGTGTTCGGTGACGCCGGTGTGGCCACGCCGCCGCTGCCGCCGGCGCCCGGCGGCCCGGCCGCGATCCCCGCGGCCGCCCCCGCACCGCCCGCGCCGGGCATGCCCGGCGCACCCGTCGTGGGCGAGGCCGGTGTCGCGGCGCCGCCCGGGCTGCCCGGCGAGGGCGCGCCACTCGCGGCAGGGGGCCCCGCCGCCGGACTTCCCGGTGGCGCTCCCGGTGCCGGCCCTGGTGGCGCTCCCGGCGCCGTGGTCGAGGGAGCTGCCGGTGCTGTGCCGGGCGGACCGCCCGCTCCGGGTGCCCCGATCCTCGGTGAAGCGGGAGCGGTGACGCCCCCCGGTCCGCCGGCCCCCGGTGTTCCGGTGCTCGATCAGGCGGGCCTGATCGGGCCGCCGGCACCGCCCGCTCCCGGTGTTCCGGTGCTCGATCAGGCCGGCTTGGTGACGCCCCCGGGCCCGCCGGCTCCGGGCGCCCCGATCGTCGGTGACGCCGGTGTGGTGACGCCGCCTGCTCCGGGTGCGCCGGGTGTGCCGGTGGTGGATGAGGCGGGTGTGGTGACGCCGCCTGCTCCGGGTGCGCCGGGTGTGCCGGTGGTGGATGAGGCCGCTGTGGTGACGCCGCCTGCTCCGGGTGCGCCGGGTGTGCCGGTGGTGGATGAGGCGGGTGTGGTGACGCCGCCTGCTCCGGGTGCGCCGGGTGTGCCGGTGGTGGATGAGGCCGCTGTGGTGACGCCGCCTGCTCCGGGTGCGCCGGGTGTGCCGGTGGTGGACGACGCCGCTGTGGTGACGCCGCCTGCTCCGGGCGGGCCCGGGACACCGTCGGTGAGCACGGTCGAGACGTTCTCGCCGCCCGCCCCGCCGGCCCCCGCCAACCCGTCGATCAGCACGGTCGAGACGTTCTCGCCGCCCGCGCCGCCGGCGCCCGCCACGCCTGCGAACTCGTCGGTGGAGATCTCGACCCCGCCTGCTCCGGGTGTGCCTGGCACGCCTGCGAATTCGTCGGTGGAGATCTCGACCCCGCCTGCTCCGGGTGTGCCTGGCACGCCTGCGAATTCGTCGGTGGAGATCGCGACGCCGCCTGCTCCGGGTGTGCCTGGCACGCCTGCGAACTCGTCGATCGAGATCGCGACGCCTCCTGCTCCGGGTGCGCCGGCCACGCCGGCGGCGTCGTCGGTGGAGGTGGCCACGCCCCCCGCTCCGGGAGTGCCTGGGACACCGGCGAATTCGTCGGTGGAGATCGCGACCCCGCCCGCTCCGGGTGCCCCGGGTGCCCCGGTGGTGTCGGAGGCGGGAGTGTCCACCCCGCCGGCTCCGGGTGCTCCGGGTGTGCCCGTGGTCGGTGATGCGGGTGTGGTGACGCCGCCGGCTCCGGGTGCCCCGGGTGTGCCCGTGGTCGGTGATGCGGGTGTGGTGACCCCGCCCGCTCCGGGTGCCCCGGGTGTGCCCGTGGTCGGTGATGCGGGTGTGGTGACGCCGCCGGCTCCGGGTGCTCCGGGTGTGCCGGTGGTCGATGAGGCTGGTCTGGTGACGCCGCCCGCGCCGGGTGTACCAGGTGCTCCCGTGGTCGGTGAGGCTGGTGTGGTGACGCCTCCGGGTCCGGGTGGGCCGGGTGTGCCGGTGGTCGATGAGGCTGGTCTGGTGACGCCGCCCGCGCCGGGTGCACCAGGTGCCCCGATCGTCGGCGACGCCGGAGTGGTGGCCCCGCCAGCTCCGCCTGCCCCGGGTGCTCCGGTCGATGCCGCCGCCGCGACCGTCGGCTCGGCCGGTCCGCCGGCCGACGGGGCGCCGATCGATGCCGCCGCCGCAGCCGTGGCACCCGGTGGTGCGCCGGTGTTCGGCGAGGCCGGCGCCGCGCCCGCCGCCGGACTGCCCGCTGGCAGCGGTGCCGTGGTCGAGGGCGCCGCAGGCGCGGCAGGTGCGCCTGCCGCCGCTGCTGCCGGTGCGCCTGCCGGTGCACCGATCGATGCCGCGGCCGCGGCGATCCCGGCCGCGACCCCGCCCGCCCCGCCGGTTCCGGGTGCTCCGGTGTTCGGTGAGGCCGGGGTGGCGACCCCGCCGGTGCCGCCGGTGCCCGGTGGTCCGGCCGCGGTTCCGGCCGGCGTGGTGACCCCGCCGACGCCGGGGGTCCCCGGTGGTGAGGTCGGCACCTCGGTGCCGGGCGTGACGCCGCCCGCCCCGCCGGTTCCGGGTGCTCCGGTGTTCGGTGAGGCCGGGGTGGCGACCCCGCCGGTGCCGCCGGTGCCCGGTGGTCCGGCCGCGGTTCCGGCCGGCGTGGTGACCCCGCCGACGCCGGGGGTCCCCGGTGGTGAGGTCGGCACCTCGGTGCCCGGTGTCACGCCGCCCGCCCCGCCGGTGCCCGGCGCGCCCGCGGGCGTGACCGTCGACGCCGGAACCCCGCCGACCCCGCCGGTGCCGCCGTCGTCGGGCAACACCTTCATCAACTACCCGGCCCCGCCGGTGCCGCCCACCCCGCCCAACCCGGCGAACGTCTCCACCGGCACCCCGGGTTCGCCGATCCCGGGTACCCCGGGCAACACGCTGACGCTGTCGGATCTGCTCACCCCGCCCGGGGTGGCCCGCACCGTGCAGAACACCGCGAGCTCGGTGATCGGGGTGCTCCCGCCGCCGGCCCCGCCGGTGCCCGGCAGCACGGCCGCGGTCAACGTCGGGATCCCGGCTCCGCCGAACCCGTTCACCCCGCTGGCGGCGACCAGCCTGTCCAACCTGATCGCGCCGCCGCCGCTGAATATCCCGTCCATCCCGGGGCTGCCGATCCCGCTGCCCAACGAGGTCCCGACCCCGACCGACCTGCTCTGCGTGGGCACGGATTGGTCGGCCACGCAAGGGGATCCGGCCGCACCGGCCGGGGTCAACGCCGATATCCCGCGGGCGTTGATCACCGGTGGCCAGGGCCGGGACCGCTGGGAGAACTAGCCCCGCCGCCCGACGTTATCCCCGGGGACTCCCTCCGACCCGGGGATAGCGTTGGGCGCCAGGGTGTTTCAGCTCGGGCTGGGTGACTGCGCGGTGGCCACCAGGTCGGCGGCGACCTTGGCGAGCGGCACGTTGGAATCCTGCGACAGCTTGCGCAGCAACTCGAACGCCTGGACCGCGTCCACGCCGTATCGCTCCATGATCATCCCCTTGGCCTGCCCGATGATGTCGCGGCTGGTCAGGGCGCGCCGGAACTGCTCGTCCCGGCGCGCCGAATTGAAGGCGACCGACGAGTGCGCGGCGAAGATCAGGCCCAGCGTTCGTGACTCGGGCCCGAAGACGTCGGGTTGCTCGGAGTACACGTTCAGCGCACCGATCGTCTGGCCGGCGATGAACAGCTGGAACGCCATGATCGACCGGATCGGGGTCTCGGTCAGCGCGTCGCGCCGATAGTTCGGGAAGCGCTCGTCGGTCTCCAGATCGGCGACGTGGACCGTCTTCTCGTCCCAGGCCGCCGTCAGGCACGGCCCCTCGAGGTGACGCTGCTGGATCTTGTCCAGCAGCAGCGGCCAGTGATGGGTGGCCGCCGGGGTCTCGATGTGCTTGGCGTCGCGGGTCACCGTGATCCCGGCGTACTGCGCACCCGGGATCTCCACCGCCGCGTGTTCGGCCAGCTCGGCGATGACCGTCTCGGAGTCGGCGTCGGGCCTGGCGTGAAGCCCCTGCACCAACTCGGCGACCCGCAGATGCGCCGCTTCCATGTCGGGTCGATCGTCCACCGTCACCATCCGCGAGTCCAGCAGGGTCAAGGGCTACAGAGTACCGCTGAGCACAGTAAACATCCGTCAATTGCCGATCGTCACAGCGCATGCAGATAGCGGTCGGTGATCAGCCGCTGCATCAGCGAGCTGACCGGTGCGCCCAGCCGGCTCCACCACGTGGCATGCCGGGAGAACGCCGCCACCTCGGCGTGGACGTCGCCGGTGGCGGCGTCGAAGCGCACCAGGAACAACTCCTCGCCGGACTCGGCGTGGCCGGGCAACGTGCCGTAGGCGAAGCCGCGCCGATCGGGTTCGTCGACGACGTAGACCACTCGGCACGGCGCCACCACGGGGCCGAGATGGACGAGCACCTCCGCGCCGACCTCGGCGACGGGGGCGGTGGCGTGCACCCGCAGGCCGGCCCCGCGCAGCATGCCCCAGGCCATCCCCGCGGCGGCGGCCTCGTCGAACCGGTCCCGGCCCCGCCCGATCACCGCCGACTTGCGGACATGGTGGTAGCCGGCGGGCAGCGGCCCCGCGGTCGCGCCGATCTCGGGGTAGGTCAACGGCTTGCCGGCCAGGTCGGAGAGTTTCACCGTGTCAGCTTGGCATCCGCCCGCGTACGGTCGACACCGTGACTTCGACGACACTGACCCTTGGCGACCTCACCGTCAACCGGCTCGGCTTCGGCGCGATGCGCCTGACCGGCCAAGGGGTCTGGGGTCCGCCCACCGACCGGGACGAATGCCTGCGCGTGCTGCGCCGGGCGGTCGAACTCGGCGTGGACTTCATCGACACCGCGAACTCCTACGGCCCGTACGTCTCCGAGGAACTCATCCGCGAGGCGCTGCACCCCTACGACGGCGTCGTCATCGCGACGAAGGCCGGGCTGCTGCGCACCGGCCCGAACGAGTGGCCGGTGCTCGGCTATCCGCCCTACCTGCGCCAGGAGTGCGAGATGAGCCTGCGCCGCCTCGGCGTGGACACCATCGACCTGTTCCAGCTGCACCGCATCGACACCAAGTTCCCCGCCGAGGACCAGATCGGCGAGCTCGCGGCGCTGCAGCAGGAAGGCAAGATCCGCCACATCGGCCTGTCCGAGGTCACCGCCGAACAGCTCGCCGCGGCCCGCGAGGTCGCCCCCATCGTGTCGGTGCAGAACATGTACAACGTCACCGTCCGCAGCGCCGAACCCGTGCTCGAGGCCTGCGAAGCC
This sequence comes from Mycolicibacterium sp., assembly GCA_050250295.1. Lineage (GTDB taxonomy): Bacteria > Actinomycetota > Actinomycetes > Mycobacteriales > Mycobacteriaceae > Mycobacterium. The sequence continues at coordinate 102,838 of JBFWOX010000017.1, read as the reverse complement.
GACGGCATCGCGTTCATCCCGTGGTTCCCGCTGGCGGCCGGACCGCTGGCTGCCCCCGACGGGCCGCTGCAGCGCATCGCCGCCGACCACGACGCCACCGCGTCCCAGTTGGCGCTGGCCTGGCTGCTGAAACGGTCGCCGGTGATGGTGCCGATCCCCGGCACGTCGAAGGTCGCGCACCTCGAGGAGAACGTCGCCGCCGGGCAGATCGAGCTCAGCGACGCCGAGTTCGAGACCCTCAGCGCGGCCGGGGCCGCCCAGGGCTGACGCGCTGGGTGCTCGGGCAACCAATACGGTGAACGGGTGAGCGTCGACGAGCCGGTGGAAGCACCGATAGGCGGCGGATTCGATCTGCCGCGCCCCACCGACCGGGGCGGACCGGACTACGGCCGCTTCGTCGAGGCGGTCCGCGCCGTGCAGGACCACGCCCGCGCCGCCGACGCTCCGGACGACGTCATCACCGAGGCCGCCGACCTGATCGAGAAGGCCGCGGCGCTGCTGGCCCCGTACGACGCCGACGAATGGTCTTCCCCGTCGGGCCGGCGGATGGACCTGCCCAACCGCGGCAACATCCTGCAGGTGCCCGCCGATCTGCACGTCACCGCCGACGGGCGGATCGCGGGCGTCGCCCGGTTCCGGCGCTACCACCTGGGCCGCAACGGTGCGGTGCACGGCGGCTCGGTGGCCCACCTGTTCGACTCGCTGCTGGGCTACACCGCGTTCAAACTCACCGACAGCCGGGCCCAGCGCACCGCGTTCCTGCACACCGACTACCGCAGGATCACCCCGATCGAGAAGCCGCTGCAGGTCGAGGCCGGCGTCGACGACATCGTCGGCCGCAAGATCTTCGTCTCGGGCCGGCTGCTCGACGACGGTGACGTGCTGGCCGAGGCGCAGGCGCTGTTCCTCAAGTTGAAGCCGGGCCAGCCGTGACCGGCGACGACGACGCGGGCACCCGCCCGGCGCTGGCCCGGCGCTGGGCCCGCCGGCGCGACCAGCTGCGGGAGCGGCCCGCGGCCGACCTGGTCTACCGGCTCACCGTCGGCGTCGTCGGGCTGGTCGTCCTCGGCGTTGGCATCCTCGCCATCCCGTACCCCGGGCCCGGCTGGGCGATCGTGTTCGTCGGGCTGGCGATCCTGGCCACCGAATTCGACTGGGCCCGGCGCCTGCTGGCGTTCGCCAGGAAGCGCTACGACGCGGTGATGGACTGGTTCAAACACCAGGGCCTGTGGGTGCAGGTGCTGGGTGCGGTCTTCACCGCCGCGGTGGTGGTGGGCACATTGTGGTTGCTCGGCGCGCTCGCCTGGGCGGCGGAGCTGGTCGGCATCGAACACCGGTGGCTGGATAGCCCCATTGGTATCGGGGGCTGAGGTCGGGTCCCGATAGCATGGTCGCGGTCAGTGACCGGACCTCGGTTCGACCACGCCCGTCCCCCCGACAGTTTGGAGACACCGCGATGAGCGCCCCCGCCCGCCCCGCCCCAGCAGCCCCGATCCGGGTCGCTGCCGGGACGACCGCCGGGCAGGCGGTGCGTGACGCCGGGTTGCCCTCCCGCGGAGAGGTCGACGCGATCGTCGTCGTGCGTGACGCCGACGGCAGGCTGCGTGACCTGTCCTGGACCCCCGCCGCCGACGTCGAGGTCACCCCGGTGGCCGCCGACACCGAGGAGGGCCGCAGCGTCATCCGGCACTCCGCCGCGCATGTGCTCGCCCAGGCGGTGCAGGCACTGTTCCCCGAGGCCAAGCTCGGCATCGGGCCGCCCATCACCGACGGCTTCTACTACGACTTCGAGGTCGCCGAGCCGTTCACCCCGGAGGACCTCGAAGCGCTCGAGAAGCGGATGCGGCAGATCATCAAGGACGGCCAGCTGTTCTCCCGCCGCGTCTTCGAGTCCAAGGAACAGGCCCGCGAGGAACTGGCCGACGAGCCCTACAAGCTCAAGCTGATCGACGACAAGTCCGGCGACCCCGACGTGATGGAGGTCGGCGGCGACGAGCTGACCGCCTACGACAACCTCAACCCGCGGACCAAGCAGCGGGAATGGGGCGACCTGTGCCGCGGCCCGCACATCCCGACCACCCGCTACATCCCGGCGTTCAAGCTGACCCGCAGCTCGGCCGCCTACTGGCGCGGTGATCAGAACAACGCGAGCCTGCAGCGCATCTACGGCACCGCCTGGGAATCCCAGGAGGCCCTCGACCGCTACCTCATGCTGCTCGAGGAGGCCCAGAAGCGCGACCACCGCAAGCTCGGTGCCGAGCTGGACCTGTTCAGCTTCCCCGACGAATTGGGTTCGGGCCTACCGGTTTTCCACCCCAAGGGTGGCATCGTGCGCAACGAGCTGGAGGACTACTCGCGGCGCAAGCACATCGAGGCCGGCTACCAGTTCGTCAACACCCCGCACCTGACCAAGGAACATCTCTACGTCACCTCCGGTCACCTGGAGTGGTACGCCGAGGGCATGTTCCCGCCGATGCACGTCGACGCGGAGTTCAACGAGGACGGCACCGTGCGCAAGCCGGGGCAGAACTACTACCTCAAGCCGATGAACTGCCCGATGCACCACCTGATCTACCGCTCCCGCGGTCGGTCCTACCGCGAACTTCCGTTGCGGCTCTTCGAATTCGGCACGGTCTACCGGTACGAGAAGTCCGGGGTGGTGCACGGGCTGACCCGGGCCCGCGGGTTCACCCAGGACGATGCGCACATCTACACCACCCGCGAACAGATGCGCGACGAGCTGGCCTCGCTGCTGCAGTTCGTGCTCGACCTGCTCGCCGACTACGGCCTCGACGACTTCTTCCTGGAGCTGTCCACCAAGGATCCGGAGAAGTTCGTCGGCTCCGACGAGGTGTGGGAGGAGGCCACCGAGACGCTGCGGGAGGTCGGCGAGGCCTCGGGTCTCGAGCTGGTGCCCGATCCCGGCGGCGCCGCGTTCTACGGACCCAAGATCTCGGTGCAGGTGCGCGACGCGCTGGGCCGCAGCTGGCAGATGTCGACCATCCAGCTCGACTTCAACATGCCCGACCGGTTCGAGCTGGAGTACACCGCCGCCGATGGCAGCCGGCAGCGGCCGGTGCTGATCCACCGAGCGCTGTTCGGCTCGATCGAACGCTTCTTCGGGGTGCTCACCGAGCACTACGCCGGCGCGTTCCCGGCGTGGCTGGCGCCGGTGCAGGTGGTCGGCATCCCGGTCGCCGAGGACCACATCGACTACCTGCAGGGGCTGGCGACGGTGCTGCGGACCCGCGGCATCCGCGCCGAGGTGGACACCAGCGACGACCGGATGGCCAAGAAGATCGTCAACCACACCAACGACAAGGTGCCGTTCATGCTGCTCGCGGGGGACCGCGACGTGGCGGCCGGGGCTGTGTCGTTCCGGTTCGGGGACCGCTCCCAGATCAACGGGGTGCCGCGCGAGCGGGCCGTCGACGCCATCGTCGACTGGGTGCGCAGGCGCGAGAACGCCGTCCCGACCGCCGATCTCGTCGTCGTCGACGGCCAAGCCGACGAGGGGTGACGTGGATCCGGAGGACAGGATCGTAGATCGCGGGGTCGGGGACCCGGACCGCCTGCAGCGGCTGTGGACGCCGCACCGGATGACCTACATCGTCGACGCCGTCAAGCCCGGTGCGGCGGCCTCGTCCGAGCCGTTCACCGACATCCCGAACATGTCCGACGAGGACGGTCTGGTGGTGGCCCGCGGTGAACTGGTCTACGCGGTGCTCAACCTCTACCCCTACAACCCCGGGCATCTGATGGTGGTGCCGTACCGGCGGGTGGCCGAGCTGGAGAACCTCACCGCGGCCGAGAGCGCCGAGTTGATGGCGTTCACCCAGAAGGCGATCCGAGTGATGAAGGCGGTGTCGCGGCCCCACGGCTTCAACGTCGGGCTGAATCTGGGCACCTCGGCGGGCGGCTCCCTCTCGGAGCACCTGCACATGCACGTGGTGCCGCGCTGGGGCGGAGACGCCAACTTCATCACCGTGATCGGCGACGCCAAGGTGATCCCGCAGCTGCTGCGCGACACTCGCGCGCTGCTGGCCGCCGAGTGGGAAAAGCAGCCGTGAGCGACTTCTACCTGATGACCCGCGCGGCGTACGCCAAGCTGTCGGAGCCGGTGGCCAAGGGGGCGCTGCGGTTGGGGTTGACCCCGGACAGCGTCACCATCCTCGGCACCGCCGGCGCGGTGCTGGCTGCGCTGACCCTGTTCCCGATCGGGCAGCTGTGGTGGGGCGCGGTGGCGGTGTGCTTCTTCGTGCTCGCCGACATGCTCGACGGGGCGATGGCCCGGCAGAGCGGCGGCGGCACCCGCTTCGGTGCGGTGCTGGACGCGACGTGCGACCGGATCAGCGACGGCGCGGTGTTCTGCGGCCTGCTGTGGTGGGCGGCGTTCGGCCTGCACAGCACCGGCTTGGTGGTCGCCACCATGCTGTGCCTGGTGTCGTCGCAGGTGATCTCCTACATCAAGGCCCGTGCGGAGGCCAGCGGCCTGTCCGGCGACGGCGGTCTCATCGAGCGGCCCGAGCGGCTGGTCATCGTGCTGGTCGGGGCGGGCCTGTCGGACCTGCCGTTCTTGCCGCTGCCGTGGCTGCTCCACGTCGCGATGTGGGTGCTGGCGGTCACCAGCGTGGTCACGGTGGGGCAGCGGCTGCACAGCGTCCGCGTCTCCGTCGGCGCGGACGCTCCGCTCACCCCCGGCGACGGGGCGGAGAAACCCGAGACCACCGAGCAATGATCGACCGCCCGGCCGCCTCGGACACCCCTCGGCGGGGATGGCCCCCGTTCGGTGTCGACTTGTCCGACCTGGGCTATGCGGCGGGCTGGCGGCTGGTGCGGGCGGCGCCGGAGTTCGTGGCGCGCAACGCTTTCGAAGCCGGCGCGCGGTGGGCCGCACGCGGCGGGGGACCCGAGCAGCTGCGCAGGAACCTGGCCCGGGTGACCGGGACGACGCCGGAGCGGGTGCCCGACGCGCTGATGCGCGCGTCGCTGGCCTCCTACGCCCGGTACTGGCGCGAGGCGTTCCGGCTGCCGGCGATGGACCACGCCGAGCTCGGCAAGCGGTTGTGGGTCCAGGACATCGAATGGGTGTGGGAGGCGCTGGAAGACGGCCGCGGCGTGGTGCTGGCGCTGCCGCACAGCGGCAACTGGGACATGGCCGGGGTGTGGTTGACCCAGAACCACGGCACCTTCGCCACCGTCGCCGAGCGGCTCAAGCCCGAGTCGCTGTACCGGCGCTTCCTGGCCTATCGGGAAGGCTTGGGGTTCAACGTCATTCCCAGCTCCGGCGGCGAGCGTCCGCCGTTCGAGGTGCTGCGCGACTGGCTCGGCGACAACGGCATCGTGTGCCTGATGGCCGACCGCGACCTGACCCGCAGCGGTGTGCAGGTGGACTTCTTCGGTGAGCCGACGCGGTTGCCCGCGGGCCCGGCCAAACTCGCTCTGGCCACCGGTGCGGCGCTGTTCCCGGTGCACTGCTGGTTCGACGGCGACGGCTGGGGCTGTCGGGTGTACCCGCGGCTGGACACGTCCTGCGGCGACGTCACCGTCACCACCCAGGCGCTGGCCGACCGGTTCGCCGCCAACATCGCCGCGCACCCGCAGGACTGGCACATGATGCAGCCGCAGTGGGTGGCGGATCTGTCCGACGAGCGCAGGGCCCGGCTCGCGGGCAGCGTGGATCCCGGGTGAGGTCGCGCTGATGCGCATCGGCATGGTGTGCCCGTACTCGTTCGACGTCCCCGGCGGCGTGCAATCGCATGTGCTGCAACTCGCCGAGGTCATGCACGCCCGCGGCCACCACGTCAGCGTGCTGGCCCCGGCCTCCCCGGAGGCGCACTCGACGCTGCCGGACTACGTGGTCTCCGGCGGCAAGGCCGTCCCCATTCCCTACAACGGGTCGGTGGCCCGGCTGCGGTTCGGGCCCGCGACCCACCGCAAGGTGAAGAAGTGGTTGCAGCACGGCGATTTCGACGTGCTGCACCTGCACGAGCCGAACGCTCCCAGCCTCTCGATGCTGGCGCTGAACATCGCCGAGGGCCCGATCGTGGCGACGTTCCACACCTCCACCACCAAGTCGTTGACCCTGTCGGTGTTCGAGCCGATCCTGCGGCCGATGCACGAGAAGATCGTCGGCCGCATCGCGGTGTCGGACCTGGCGCGGCGCTGGCAGATGGAGGCCCTGGGCAGCGACGCCGTGGAGATCCCCAACGGCGTCGACGTGGCCGCGTTCGCGTCCGCGCCGTTGCTGCCGGGCTACCCGCGGCCCGGCCGTACCGTGCTGTTCCTCGGCCGCTTCGACGAGCCCCGCAAGGGGATGTCGGTGTTGCTCGGGGCACTGCCCCCGGTCGTCGCGCGCTTCCCCGACATCGAGGTCCTCGTCGTCGGCCGCGGCGACGAGGAGGCGCTGCGCGCACAGGCCGGACCGCTGGCCGGGCACCTGCGCTTCCTGGGGCAGGTCGACGACGCGGACAAGGCCTCGGCGATGCGCAGTGCCGACGTGTACTGCGCCCCCCACACCGGTGGGGAGAGTTTCGGCATCGTTCTGGTGGAGGCGATGGCCGCCGGGACCGCGGTGGTGGCCAGCGACCTCGACGCGTTCCGGCGGGTGCTCGCCGACGGGGACGGGGGGCGGTTGGTGGCCGTCGACGACCCCGATGCGCTGGCCGCCGGCCTGATCGACGTCCTGGGCGACGACGCGGCCCGTGCCCGCTACACCGCTCGCGCGGCCACCCTGGTGCGGCGCTACGACTGGTCGGTGGTGGCCGGCCAGATCCTGCGGGTCTACGAAACGGTGGCCGGGGCCGGGGTGAAAGTGCAGGTGGCGACGTGATCCCGTGGGTGGTCGCGGTCGTCATCGCGGTGCTGGTGAGCGCCGTCGCGCTGGTGGCGCTGTGGGCGTACCAGACCGCAAACCGCCTGGACCGGTTGCACGTGCGCTACGACCTGTCGTGGCAGGCGCTCGACGGTGCGCTGGCCCGGCGCGCCGTGGTGGCGCGCGCGGTGGCCGTCGACGCCTACGGAGGCGGACCCGACGGCAAACGGCTGGCCGCGCTGGCCGATGCCGCCGAGCGGGCACCGCGGTCGGCCCGGGAGTCCGCCGAGAACGAGCTGTCCGCGGCGCTGGCGCTGGTCGACCCGGCGTCGCTGCCGCTGGCCCTGGTCGCCGAACTCGCCGACGCCGAGGCGCGGGTGCTGCTGGCCCGGCGGTTCCACAACGACGCCGTCCGCGACACCCTGGCGCTGCGCGAGCGGCCCGCCGTGCGGATCCTGCGACTCGGCGGAACCGCCGCGCTGCCAACCTATTTCGAGATCGCCGAGGGTGGCGACGTCTCGACCAGGGAGGCGGTCGCGCTGACCGACCGCACCTCGGCCCGGGTGGTGCTGCTCGACGACGACGGCGCGGTGTTGCTGCTGTGCGGTTCGGACCCGGCCGCCGGCGGGCCGACCCCGGCGCCGCGGTGGTGGTTCACCATCGGCGGGGCCGCCCAACAGGGCGAGACGCTGGCGCAGACCGCGGCGCGGGAACTCGAGGAGGAGACGGGGCTGCGGGTGGCGCCGGAGGCCATGGTCGGCCCGGTGTGGCGCCGCGAAGCCGTCATCGACTTCAACGGGTCGGTGATCCGCAGCCAGGAGATGTACTTCGTGCACCGCACCACCCGCTTCGAACCGTCCGACGCCGGGCGCACCGGGCTGGAACGGACCTACATTCACGGGCACCGATGGTGCGATGCGAGAATGATCGACGAACTGGTCGCCGACGGTGAGGCTGTGTATCCGGTGCAGCTGCGCGAATTGCTCGCCGAGGCGAACACGCTGGCCGACACACCCGGCGCGGTGGTGGCGCAACCGCAGCCCATCAGCTGAATCATTGCGTTTGCGGCCGCCCTTAGACTGGATCAGCAGCGATTGAAGGAGAAGGCAGTGGAAACCGAAGGCCTCGGGGCAACCGCGCGCGGTACCGCTCGGGTGAAGCGTGGTATGGCGGAGATGCTCAAGGGTGGGGTGATCATGGATGTGGTCACCCCGGAGCAGGCGCGCATCGCCGAGGGGGCCGGTGCGGTGGCGGTGATGGCGCTCGAGCGGGTGCCTGCCGATATCCGAGCCCAGGGTGGGGTATCGCGGATGTCGGATCCGGACATGATCGAGGGCATCATCGACGCGGTGACCATCCCGGTGATGGCCAAGGCCCGGATCGGGCATTTCGTGGAGGCGCAGATCCTGCAGGCCCTGGGGGTGGATTACATCGACGAGTCGGAGGTGTTGACCCCGGCCGACTACGCCAACCACATCGACAAGTGGCGGTTCACGGTGCCGTTCGTGTGCGGGGCGACGAATCTGGGGGAGGCGTTGCGGCGGATCACCGAAGGGGCGGCGATGATCCGGTCCAAGGGTGAGGCCGGCACCGGGGACGTGTCCAATGCGACCACCCATATGCGCAAGATCGGCGGTGAGATCCGCCGGCTGACCTCGTTGAGCGAGGACGAGTTGTATGTGGCGGCCAAGGAGTTGCAGGCCCCCTATGACCTGGTGGTGGAGGTGGCCAAGGCCGGGAAGCTGCCGGTGACGTTGTTCACCGCGGGCGGGATCGCCACCCCGGCGGATGCGGCGATGATGATGCAGCTCGGCGCCGAAGGGGTGTTCGTCGGCTCCGGCATCTTCAAATCCGGCAACCCGGCCGAGCGGGCGGCGGCGATCGTGAAGGCCACCACGTTCTACGACGATCCCGACGTGCTGGCCAAGGTCTCCCGCGGCCTGGGTGAAGCCATGGTCGGCATCAACGTCGACGACATCCCCGTTCCCCACCGCCTCGCCGAACGCGGCTGGTGAACCTTACGGGTGTGAGCGCTCGCGCGAAGAGCCAGCAGTAATGGCGATCGAAGAGATCCTCGATCTCGAACAACTCGAGGTCAACATCTACCGCGGTGGGGTGTTCAGCCCCGAGTCGGGTTTCCTGCAGCGCACTTTCGGCGGGCATGTGGCCGGTCAGTCGCTGGTGTCGGCGGTGCGCACGGTGGACCCCAAATTCCAGGTGCACTCCCTGCACGGGTACTTCCTGCGCGGCGGCGACGCCCGGACACCGACGGTGTACACCGTCGAGCGGGTCCGCGACGGCGGGTCGTTCTGTACCCGCCGGGTCAGCGCGATCCAGCACGGCGAGACGATCTTCTCGATGTCGGCATCGTTCCAGACCGACCAGAGCGGCATCGAGCACCAGGACGCGATGCCCGCGGCCCCGCCGCCCGACGACATCCCGGGGTTCATGTCGAGCACCAGGGTGTTCGACGACGCCAGCTTCCGACAGTTCGACGAATGGGATGTCCGCATCGTGCCGCGCGACCAGCTGACGGTGCGGGAGGGCAAGGCCTCGCAGCAGCAGGTGTGGTTCCGGCACCGGGACCCGCTGCCCGACGATCCGGTGCTGCACATCTGTGCGCTGGCGTACCTGAGCGATCTGACGCTGCTGGGCTCGGCTCAGGTCAACCACGTCGAGGAACGCACGCACCTGATGGTGGCCTCACTCGACCATGCCATGTGGTTCATGCGGCCGTTCCGCGCCGACGAATGGATGCTCTACGACCAGTCCTCGCCGTCGGCGTGCGGCGGGCGCGCCCTGACCCAGGGCAAGATCTTCAACCGGTACGGCGACATGGTCGCCGCGGTCATGCAGGAAGGCCTGACCCGGTTCACCCGCGACTTCACCCCGCCACGAGGGTGAGCGCGCCGAAAGTCGGGGTGCTCGCTCTGCAGGGTGACACCCGCGAGCACCTCGCGGCGCTGCGGGAGGCCGGCGCCGAGGCCGTCACGGTGCGACGCCTCGATGAGCTGGATTCGGTTGACGCGCTGGTGATCCCGGGCGGGGAATCGACCGCGATGACGCACCTGCTGCGCGAGTTCGAGTTGCTCGAACCGCTGCGGGACCGGCTGGCCGACGGCATGCCGGCCTACGGGTCCTGCGCCGGGATGATCCTGCTGGCCAGCGAGATCGCCGACGCCGGCGTGCCCGGACGGCAGGCGCTGCCACTGCGAGCCATCGATATGACGGTGCGCCGCAACGCCTTCGGCCGCCAAGTGGATTCCTTCGAAGAGGACGTCGAGTTCCGGGGTCTGGACGGGTCGGTGCACGCGGTGTTCATCAGGGCGCCGTGGGTCGAACGCGTCGGCGCAGACGTCGAGGTGCTGGCCCGCGCCGGTGGCCATCCGGTGGCGGTGCGGCAGGGCCGAATGCTGGCCACCGCGTTCCATCCCGAGGTGACCGGCGACCGGCGCGTGCACCGGCTGTTCGTCGAGTCCCTGTAGCCGGGCTACCGCAGCGGCAGGCCGGTGATCGCGCGGGCCATCACCAGGCGCTGGATCTCGCTGGTGCCCTCGAAGATCGTGAAGATCTTGGCGTCGCGGTGCATGCGCTCGACGGGGTAGTCGCGGGTGTAGCCGTTGCCGCCGAGGATCTGGATGGCTTCGTCGGTGACGTAGACCGCGGTCTCGCTGGCGACCAGCTTGGCCATCGACCCCTCGGCGGAGGTGAACTCCTTGCCGTTGCGGGCCATCCAGGCGGCGCGGTACACCAGCAGCCGGGCGGCGTCGATGCGGGCCTTCATATCGGCCAGCTTGAACGCGACCGCCTGGAACTCGCCGATCTTTCGGCCGAATTGCTCACGCTCACAGGCATAGTCGCGGGCGTACTCGTAGGCGGCCCTGGCCACCCCGACCGCCATCGCGCCCACGCTGGGCCGGGTGCGCTCGAACGTCGCCAGCGCGGCCTGCCCGGCGGCCTTCTTGCCCTCCCGCACCTTGGCGATCCGGGCGTCGAACTTCTCCTTGCCGCCCACGATGAGCCGACCGGGGATGCGCACGTCGTCGAGCACCACCTCGGCGGTGTGGGAAGCCCGGATGCCGTGCTTGAGGAACTTCTGACCCTGGCTCAGCCCCGGCGTGTCCGGCGGGATGATGAACGACGCTTGCCCGCGGGTGCCCAGTTCCGGGTGCACCGACGCGACGACCACGTGGATGTTGGCGATACCGCCGTTGGTGGCCCACGTCTTGGTGCCGTTGAGCACCCATTCGTCGGTGGCCTCGTCGTAGCGGGCGCGGGTCAGGATCGCCCCGACGTCGGAGCCGGCGCCGGGCTCGGAGGAACAGAACGCGGCCACCTTCGGCTCGTTGACGGTGCCGAACATCTGCGGCACCCATTCGCCGACCTGCTCGGGGGTGCCGTTGGCGGCCAGCGACGCCGCCGCCAGGCCGGTGCCCAGGATCGACAGCGCGATGCCCGCGTCACCCCAGAACAGCTCTTCGAACACCACGATCATGCCGAGCCCGGAGGGCTCGGCGGCCTGCTCGGCGAACATCTCCATGGAATAGAGGCCGACCTTGGCGGCCTCCTGGATGATCGGCCAGGGCGTCTCTTCGCGTGCGTCCCACTCCGCGGCGGCGGGCCGGACGACGTCGGCGGCGAATTCGTGCACCCAGTCTTGGACGTGCTTCACGTCGGGGGACAGCTCGAGGGAGAACGTCATACCCGCCTATCTTACTCTAGAGTAAGATAGGCGGCTAGAGCGTGTGGTTCAGGTAACAGCCGAGCTTCACCGGTCCAGCACCGGCAACAGCAGGCGGGAGGCCGAGCTCACGGTGTTCAGGCTGCTGGTGCCGACGCTGGCGTGCCGGAAGTTCATAATCGCCGGGGCGGACCGATCTTGGTCGTCGCTGGTCAGCACCAGCCGCACACGATGTCCAGCGGGGAGGCGGCGGGCGTTGGGCACCAACGGGATTCGATAGTCGACCGGCACACCGGCCGGCACCGCCACGGCCTCGGTGCAGGGCAACACGGGCGCGCCGTCGCGGCTCTGGGCGTCGTCGACGCCGCGCAGGCTCGCCCGGAGCCAGCCCGCCGTGATGTCGGCGACCTCTCCGTCGGGCGCCACGGCCTGCAATGTCGCCATCCAGGCGGTGTCGCTGGCGGTGGCCGATGCGACCAATCGGAGTTCGATTTCCCCGACGACGTCGAGGGGCCGGCGCAGCGGGGCCGACGTCCACGTGAGCGCCGACGGCGGATCTATCGGGCTGGCCTTCACCCGGTTCAGGCCGGCTCCGAGGGACAGGTAGGCGCGTTGGCCTGGCTCACCCTCGTCCTCGGCGAGATCACCGTCAGCACGCAGCGCCCACCGCACGTGAGTGGCGGCCGGTGGCCAGGTCTGGCTGCTGTGCCAGCCGTCGGCGCCGGGTAGCACGTAGCGGACCGGCGGACCGTCCATGATTCCGGTGTCGGCGTCTTTGAGCCAGTGGTCGAACCACGCCAGCGCCTCGTGGTGCAGGCTCTCCCAGGGCCAGGTCAGGCCGAACTTGCCCAGCAGGGCCATCCGCACGTTGGGGTTGTGCGCCAAGGCCTTCCACGCAGTGAAGGTGGAGGGTAGATGGAGCGGGACGTTCTCCCAGTCGCACCCGAGGTAGACGGGTATGTCGATGCCGGCGAGCAGTGGCAGCAAATTGCGCTCCTGCCACCAGTCGTCGCGCAGGGGATGCCTGACCATGACGTCCAACCAGAGGTCGTCCCACGGGTGTGGGTCATGGGGCAGTGCGAGCAGTTGACGCATCATCGTGACCGCCGCTTCGCCGTTCATCGTCGCGAACTTGCGATGCAGCCAGGGAACGTCGAGGATCCGCCGCGCTGCGGCAATCACCGGATTGCGCCGCCAGAACCTGTCACTTCGCCGCGAGGTCAGTCCCATCATCGACAGGAACGGAGTGACGAATGACGAACTGGCCAGTCCGTGGTGCGACGCCGCCTCGTACAGGTCAGCGGTCACCGCCACCGGGAAGATCGCCTTCAGGTGCGGGGGGCGCTCGACGGCGGCCTCCAGCTGGGTCATGGCGAAATAACTGATACCGATCATGCCGATGCGGCCGTCGCACCAGGGCTGTGCGGCTGTCCACTCCACGAGGTCGTACATGTCCTGGCGCTCCCGGGTGTCCATGAACGCGAAGGTGCCCTCGGAGCCGCCGGTGCCACGGACGTTGGCGATCACGTGGACATATCCGCGCGACACCCAGTAGTCGGTCGCGCCGGCTTCGATGAAGCCGGCGGGAGCCCCGAGGTCCTGCATCTGGCGGGGATACGGCGATGCCGCGATCAGTGCCGGGTACCTGCCGCGGACGTCCGGATGGTGCACGTCAGCCAGCAGATCGGCGCCGTCACGCATCGGCACCCGCTGGTTGATGAGGTGGGTGGTCCCGAACAGCGGCCGGCTGAGGTTGCGGTACTGGCGGCCGGTGTCTTGCGGGCCGTTGAGGGGAGGTGCCTTCCTGGACATAGTTTCACGCTACGTTGAGAATAATCTCAACGCAACGTGAAATTCAACTAGGATGGGGCTCGTGTCGAAGTTGTCCCCAGGTCCGCGTGACGACCGCGGTGTGCTGTCGGCCCGGATCCTCGCCGCCGCGCGCGCGGCATTCGCCGATACCGGGTATGCGGGGACGACGATCAGGGCGGTGGCCCGCGCGGCCGGCGTCGACCCGGCCCTCGTATATCACTATTTCGGCTCCAAGGAGGGGTTGCTCGACGCCGCGACCACGCCGCCGCAACGATGGCTGGACAGCGTCGCCGCAACATGGAACACGCCGGTGCCACGGCTGGGTGGTGCCCTGGCACGGCTGCTGCTCGACGCGTGGGCCGACGACGAGATCGGTCCGGTGCTGCGGGCGATCCTGCAGACTGCGGCCCATGATCAGGGTACGCGCGAGAAACTGCGCAGGGTGGTGCAGAGCGGCCTCATCGGAACCTCCGCGCTCGAGGTCGACGACGCCGAACGGCTGGAGCGTGCCGGCCTCGTTTCCTCGCAACTGATGGGCCTCGCGATGACGCGATATGTGTGGCGCATCGAACCGGTCGCGTCGATGACCGACGACGAGGTCATCGAGGCTGTCGCTGGCAATCTGCAGCGCTACATCGACGGCAGCTACCACCGGTGACGGGGTGCCGCAGCCGTCGAACACCCACGTAGACTGATCGATCGGACTTTAGGCATCACGCGATCGAGACGAGTAGAGCGATCGAGACGAGTAGGGGTAGTACTGCATGAGCGGCCATTCCAAGTGGGCCACCACCAAGCACCAGAAAGCCGTCAAGGACGCCCGGCGAGGCAAGGAATTCGCCAAGCTGATCAAGAACATCGAGGTCGCCGCCCGTACCGGCGGGGGTGATCCGGCCGGCAACCCGACGCTCTACGACGCCATCCAGAAGGCCAAGAAGACCTCGGTGCCCAACGACAACATCGAGCGGGCGCGCAAGCGTGGGGCCGGCGAGGAAGCCGGTGGCGCCGACTGGCAGACGATCATGTACGAGGGGTACGGGCCCAACGGCGTGGCCGTGCTCATCGAGTGCCTGACCGACAACCGCAATCGCGCCGCCGGCGAGGTGCGCGTCGCGATGACCCGCAACGGCGGCAGCATGGCCGACCCCGGGTCGGTGTCCTACCTGTTCTCCCGGAAGGGCGTCATCACGCTGGAGAAGAACGACCTCACCGAGGACGACGTGCTGGCCGCGGTGCTCGACGCCGGCGCCGAGGACGTCAACGACCTCGGTGAGAGCTTCGAGATCATTTCCGAGCCAACGGATCTGGTAGCGGTGCGGACCGCACTGCAGGATGCGGGCATCGACTACGAGTCGGCCGAGGCCAGCTTCCAGCCCTCGGTCACGGTGCCCGTCGACCTCGACGGTGCCCGCAAGGTGCTCAAGCTCATCGACGCCCTCGAGGACAGCGACGACGTCCAGAACGTCTTCACCAATCTCGACATCCCGGACGACGTCGCCGCCGCCCTCGAGGAGGGCTGACGTCGCGCCTCAGCGGTGATGACCGATGCCGTGCGCGTGCCCGTGGTGCAGATCGCCCGCGATGAACCCGCCGTAGGCGTAGGGGTAGAAGCCCCACGGCTGATAGGGCACGTCCGAGGGCACGGCCACGATCTGCGCATTGCCCGGGGCCTGGCAGACGCTGTTGCCCTGGCCGGAATAGGAGCAGTCCGGGCCGGCGGCCGCGGCGAGCGGCGCCGCGGCGATGGAGGCGGCCACCCCGGCGGCCAGCAGTGGTGCGAACAGGGAACGGGTGAGCTTCATGTCGACTCCTTTACGAAACTAAACGTTTAGTTTCGTATTGTGCAGCGCCGAGGGGACCGCCGGTCATCCCGCCGGCGGCTGTGATCGCGGTCACGGCAGCGCGAGACCGCGCAGTGCGGCCTCGACGATCGCGTCGGCGGTGGCCACGTCCAGCGGTGCGTTGGTGGCCAGCAGCCGGTACATCACCGGCCCGAAGACCAGGTCGACGGCGATCTCACGGTCGATGTCGGGGCGCAGCTCGCCGCGCGCCACGCCGCGGTCGAAGATCCCGCGGCCCACCTCGCGCCGCGTCGCCATGAGATGCTCGCGCAGCTCGGCCGCCACCGCGGGGTCGGACTGCGCCTCGCCGATGAGCTGGGCGAAGGTCCGGCCGTCAGGACCGGCGTAGAACTCGGTGATGCCGCGTACTGCGATGCGGAAATCGGTTGCCGCCGAACCGGTGTCGGGTGCACCGGAGGCGGTGTCCATCGCCGAGAGGAAGGCGTCGACGGCGACGGCGTACTTGTTGGGCCACCACTTGTAGATGGTCGCCTTGCTCACCCCGCTGCGGGCGGCGATCAGGTCGGTGGTCATCGCCCGCAAGCCGCCCTCGCGCATCAACTCCGCCGTCGCGCGCAGCACCGCCGAACGGGACTGCGCACTGCGGGGGCGCCCGGCCCGGGTGGGCCCGGGGCCGGTGGGGGCGGTGTCGGTCATCGTGGCGCTCAGTATCGCAGTCGAGGTGGCCCCCGGCCGGTCGTCAGGGTGCATAATCCGAGCGAACATTCGACCTCGGAGCAAAGGCGGGCCCGGGCATGGAAAAGGTGACCGACCCGGCCGGGGTCGCCTGGACGGTTCGGCGCTGGTGGTGGAAGACGCTGCCCTGGGAGACCGGGTTCGCCACCCTGGACGCGCTGATCTTCCTCATCGTGCTGCCGTTCATGGTGCTGTGGCCGTTCTGGTTCGCGGCCAAGTGGCTCGGCGCGTCGTGGACCCTGCTGGTGGAGCGCGACGGCACCCAGGTCCATCGCGAACAGGTGCGCGGCTGGCGAGCCTCGGGCGTGCGGGTCCACGAGCTGGCCCAGGCGGCCGCGGCCGGCACGTTGGCGCCGGCCGACCCTCAGTGACCGGCCAGGAACGTACCGATCGCCGCCGCGGTCCGGTCCGGCTGATCCAACATGACCAGGACGTAGGCGTCCTCGACGAGCTGCAGCCGGCCCTGGGGGAGTAGCTCGGCGAGCCGGCGGGCATGCTCGGCGGGCATCACCGGGTTGTCGGTCCACAGCACCAGCGCGGGCCGGTCGAACTCCGCCAGCCGCTCGGTGGCCCGGATCAGCTCGGCAGCGTCGAACCGGGTCCGGCAGTACTTCACCAGGTCCCGGCGGATCGCCCGGTCGGCCAACCCGCCCGCCAGCCATGACTCAGCAATATGTTGCGGCACAGGTCTTTTCGTCATCATGCCGAACATCAGCCGCTGCCGGCGCAGCCAGCCGATCTTCAGCTGACGCATCGCCAGCCACACCGTCGCCGGGCTGCGGCTGGCCAGCCATGCCACCTTGCCGGGTAGGCCGGGCGGGAAGTTGTCGAACGCCTCCGAGGGGCAGATCACCAGCCGGGCCAGCCGTTTGTCGCGGCCGGCGTCGGTGAGGAACAGCGGACCGCCCCAATCGGTGACCACCAGCGTGACGTCGGTGAGATCGAGTGCGTCCAGGAAGTCGGCGACGATGTCGACCATCGCCGGCATCGTCAGATCGGCGTCGGCGCGCATCGGCACCCGGTGTCCGCCCAGCGGCAGCACCGGCAGCAGGTACCGGAAGTCCGGCGGTAACAGGCCCAACGCCGAGTCCCACTGGGTGTCGTTCATCAGCAGGCCGTGCAGCAGCACCACCGGCGGCCCCGCGGGGTCGCCCTCCTCGCGGTACTGCAGAGTTCCGGCGGTGACGTCGACGGTCTTCATCACACCTCCCGTAGAATGATCGTTCTAGAACATATGCTCTAGCCTGACAGCGGGAGGTGGCGATGGCAAGGTCCACCAGGGAAGCGATCCTCACCGCGGCGGCCGAACTGATGCGCCACCGCGGCTACGCCGGCGTCGGCATGAAGGACATCGCCGAGGCCTCCGGGGCCCCGATCGGCTCGCTCTACCACCACTTCCGCGGCGGCAAGGTGCAGATCGCGCGGGAGGCGCTGGTCAACTCCGGCGCCGCCTACGGCCTGTTGATCCCGATGATCGTCGAGCGCCACAGCGACCTGGGTGCCGCGGTGGAGGCGGCGTTCATCCAGGCCGCCGACGACATGGCGCAGACGGGGTTCGCCAACATGTGCCCGGTGGGCAGCGTGGCGGCCGAGATCGCCGACACCGTCGAGGAGCTCCGCCAGACCACCGGGGGAATCTTCGAGAGCTGGATCCACGGCGGCGCCGCCTATTTCGTCGCTCGCGGCCTCGACGCGGCGCTGGCCCGCGACGTCACGGTGGCCCTCATCGGCGCGTTGGAGGGCGGCTTCCTGCTCGCTCGCACGCTGCGCAGCACCGAACCGCTGCTGGCGGCGGGCCGCGCGCTGGCCCCCCGCTTCCGCGGCATCGCCCTGCACACGCCCGCACCGGTGACCTGAGCGCCTTATGCTCGGCGGGTGCCAGTCGTGACGGACCCGGTGGGCGTGCAGTGGTCGGTGCACCGCAGGGTGTGGCCGTTCCCGAAGATCGAGGATCTGCTGGAGAACTTTGCCTTCTTCGGCTGGGTGATCGGCCTGGTGGCGCTGCTGCCGTTCCTGGTGGCCTGGCCGTTCTGGCTGGCGACCAAGCTGCTCGGCGCGCGGTGGGTGATCGTCGTCGAGCGCAACGGCAGGCCGGTCCAGCGCGAACTGGTGCGCGGGTGGCAGCGCTCCGGGGGCCGGATGGCCGAGCTGCTGCTGGAACTGGGCCAGGGCTGGCGGTCGGGAAACTACGCGATCTGATGCGTGTCCCTGTCCGCTCCGGTCGGCCCCGCGGGCTAAGCTCTCGAACAAATGTTCACCGAGAAGGGGCTGGCGTGCGGGTGATGGGAGTCGATCCCGGGCTGACGCGGTGCGGGCTGTCGGTGATCGAGAGCGGTAAGGGCCGTCAGGTCATCGCCCTCGACGTCGACGTGGTGCGCACCCCGCCGGAGCACCCGCTGGCGCACCGGCTGCTGGCGATCAGTGACGCCGTCGAGCACTGGCTGGACACCCACCGTCCGGACGTCCTCGCGATCGAGCGGGTGTTCTCCAACCAGAACGCCAACACCGCGATGGGCACCGCGCAAGCCGGTGGCGTGATCGCGCTGGCCGCCGCGCGCCGCGACATCGACGTGCACTTCCACACCCCCAGCGAGGTGAAGGCCGCCGTCACCGGCAACGGCCGCGCCGACAAAGCTCAGGTCACCGCGATGGTCACGAAGATCCTTGCGCTGCAACAGAAGCCGACGCCCGCGGATGCGGCCGACGCGCTCGCACTGGCGATCTGCCACTGCTGGCGGGCGCCGATGATCGCGCGGATGGCGATGGCCGAGGAGATGGCCGCCGAGCAGCGTCGCAGGTATCGGGCCACACTCAAAGCGCAGGCGGCCCGGGCCAGGAGCGCGACATGATCGCCGCGGTGCGCGGTGAGGTACTCGACATCGCGCTCGACCACGTCGTCATCGAGGCCGCCGGCGTCGGCTACAAGGTGATGGCCACCCCGTCCACGCTGGCCACCCTGCGCCGCGGCGACGAGGCCCGGCTGATCACCGCGATGATCGTGCGCGAGGATTCGATGACGCTCTACGGGTTCGCCGACGCCGACGCCCGCAACCTGTTCCTGACCCTGCTCGGCGTGTCCGGTATCGGGCCCAGCATCGCGCTCGGCGCGCTGGCCATGTACGACGGCCCGACGCTGCGACAGGCCATCGCCGACGGCGACGTCACCAAGCTGACCCGGATCCCCAAGGTGGGCAAGAAGACCGCCGAGCTGATGGTGTTGAGCCTGCGCGACAAGGTGGGCGCGGGATCACCGTCCGTCGGCGCCGCCGCGGCCGGGCTCGGAGTGCGCGGACCCGTCGTGGAAGCCCTTGTCGGGCTTGGCTTTGCGGCCAAACAGGCCGAGGAGGCCACCGACAAGGTGTTGGCCAACGACCCGGAGGCCACCACCTCCAGCGCGCTGCGCGCCGCGCTGTCGATGCTGGGGAAGAAGTAGATGGGCCGGTTCGCCGAGGACGACGAACCCGAGGAGCGGGAGGTCTCCCCGGCGCTGACGGTCGGCGAGGGCGATATCGACGCCAGCCTGCGGCCGCGGTCGCTGAGCGAGTTCATCGGCCAGCCCCGGGTCCGCGAGCAGCTGCAGCTGGTCATCGAGGGCGCCAAGAACCGCGGCGGCACCCCCGACCACATCCTGCTGTCCGGGCCGCCCGGGCTGGGCAAGACCTCGCTGGCGATGATCATCGCCGCCGAACTGGGCTCCGCGCTGCGGTTGACCTCGGGTCCCGCGCTCGAGCGGGCAGGTGACCTGGCTGCGATGCTGTCGAACCTGGTCGAGGGCGACGTGCTGTTCATCGACGAGATCCACCGCATCGCCCGGCCCGCCGAGGAGATGCTCTATCTGGCGATGGAGGACTTCCGGGTCGACGTCGTCGTCGGCAAAGGTCCTGGGGCGACGTCGATCCCGCTGGAGGTGGCACCGTTCACCCTGGTGGGCGCGACCACCCGGTCGGGTGCGCTGACCGGGCCGCTGCGCGACCGCTTCGGCTTCACCGCGCACATGGACTTCTACGAGCCCGCCGAGCTGGAGCGGGTGCTGGCCCGCTCGGCGGGCATCCTGGGCATCGAGCTGGGCGCCGACGCCGGTGCGGAGATCGCCCGCCGCTCGCGCGGCACGCCGCGCATCGCGAACCGGCTGCTGCGCCGGGTCCGCGACTACGCCGAGGTGCGCGCCGACGGCATCATCACCCGCGACATCGCCAAATCCGCGCTCGAGGTCTACGACGTCGACGAGCTCGGCCTGGACCGCCTCGACCGCGCGGTGCTCTCCGCGCTGACCCGCAGCTTCGGTGGGGGACCGGTCGGGGTGTCGACACTGGCGGTGGCCGTCGGCGAGGAGGCCACCACCGTGGAGGAGGTGTGCGAACCGTTCCTGGTGCGGGCCGGGATGATCGCCCGCACCCCGCGGGGGCGCGTCGCCACCGCGCTGGCGTGGACGCACCTGGGGATGACGCCGCCCACCGGCGCCGGGCAGCCCGGGTTGTTCGACTGAGCGAAAGGTGGCCGCGATGCTGATCGCCGCGCTGGTGGTGGCGGTGCTGGCCGCCCTGCTGCACGTCTACATCTTCGTCATGGAATCCCTGACGTGGACCTCGCCGCGCACCCGCGCGGTGATCGGCACCACCGAGGAGGAAGCCCAGACCACCAAGATGCTGGCGTTCAACCAGGGCTTCTACAACCTGTTCCTGGCCATCGTCACGGCCGCCGGGGTGATCGCCGTCGGCACCGGCGCCACCGCCGTCGGGGTGGCGCTGGTGCTGGCCGGGGTGGGTTCGATGCTGGCCGCCGCAGTGGTGCTGCTGGCCGGTGCGCCGCACAAGGCCCGGGCCGCCGCCATTCAGGGCTCGTTGCCGCTCGTCGCCGTTGTGCTGCTGGGGATCGGGTTGGCCCGGTAGCGTTTTCCCGGTGAATCGGGTGGGTCTGGCCGCGGTAGCGGTCCTGCTGGCCGTCGGGACCGCACCGGCCGCGGCGCAGCCGTCGCAGGTGAGCCCGGGCGCCGTCGACATCGGCAACGGCCGGACCCTGTTCCTGAACTGTCAGGGCAATCCATCGACGCAACCTGGCACCCCGACGGTGTTCGTCATCCCCGGCATGGGCAGTTACGCCGAGGCGTGGAATTACGTGGTGGCGCAAGGCGACCCGACGTGGTCGTCGCCGTACGACGACATCGAGGCCGCAGAGCTGGTCCCCAGCGTGGACGCGGCGCAGCCGAGGATCGCCCGGACCACCCGGGTGTGCGTCTACGACCGCCCGGACACCCGCACCGACGGCGAGCAGCGGTCGACGCCGGTGCCGCAGCCGCACCACATCCAGCAGGACGTCGACGACGTGGTTGCGCTGGTCGCGGCCGCGGGTCTGCCGGGTCCGCTGGTGTTCGTCGGGCACTCCTACGGCGGCCTGATCCTCGATCTGCTGGCGCGCCAACATCCCGGTCTGGTCGCGGGCCTGGTGTTCGCCGAGCCCACCTCGGAGTTCCTGCCCCGCCTCGGCAGCCCGGCCCAGAACGACGCGTTCTACGCCGACGGCCTCGACCGCGGACCGGGTGCCGAGAGCGTGTGGTTCGACGAGGCGTTCGACGTCGTCGGCGCCGCACCGCCGCTGCCGCGGGTGCCCGCGCTCGTGCTCAGCGCCGACCGGTTCCCCCCGCCGGAGCGGCTGACCCCGGACAACTACACCCAGGCCCAGGTCCACCAGGCCAACGACATGCTGGCCGCGGCCCTGGGCACCACCAACGTCGTCGTCCCCGACAGCGGCCACAACCTGATGCTCTACCAGCCGCAGGCGGTCGCCGACGTCGTCGACGGCATCGTCGCCCAGGTCCGCTGACCGCACCGCGCGACCGGGCGGTTACGCCGATCCTGCCTCGGGTACCCGGTGCCCACGACAGAGGAGGCGTCATGTTCGGATCGGATAGCTCGGACCGGCCCCGGGGTGGCCGGATGAGGATCGCCCGCAGCCGCGGTGCCGCCAGCGGCTTCCTGCTGATCCTGCTGGGGCTCTGGGGTGCGCTCATCCCGTTCGTCGGCCCCAACTTCGACTTCGCGTTCACCCCCGACCAGCCGTGGCTGTGGACCATCGGCCGGGGCTGGCTGGAAGTGCTGCCCGGCGCCGTCACGGTGCTCGGCGGGGTGCTGCTGCTGACCTCCCGCAACCGCGCGACCGCGATGCTCGGCGGGTGGCTGACGGTGGCCGCCGGCGCCTGGTTCGTCATCGGCCGCGCGCTGGCCGGCCCGCTCGGGCTGGGAGATGCCGGCACCCCGGTGGCGGCCACCGACACCAAGCGGGTGTGGCTGGAACTGACCTACTTCTACGGCCTCGGCGCGCTGATCGTCTTCCTCGGCGCGCTGGCGCTGGGCCGGGTCTCGGTGCGCAGCGTGCGCGATGTGGAGTATGCCGGTGTCGTGCCGGCCGCCCAACCCGCCACGCAGCCGGTCATGCCCACCGGCCCGCAACCGGCCGTCGCGGCGCCGACCGAGGTGATCGAGACGGCGCCGCGGCGGCGCAGCTGGCGCGACCGGTTCCGCCGCAGCGGCGGGCACCACACGCTGGCGCACCGCTGAGTCGGCTCCAGCGGGGCCGTCTACAGCAGCCCGAGCAGCTGCAGGTCGGTCACATACTTGACGATGATCTCCGGCCGCACGTGCGGAATGTCTTTGTCCGGACCGACTTTGGCGTCCTGCACGGCTGCGCGGAAGCGGTCGGTCGGCGCCAGCGAACCCCGCACCGGGACCTCCGGCTGCTGGTAGTCGTGCAGCAGCGGAAGCAGGGACGCCTGCCGCTGCCGGTCGGGCAACGCGCGGACGGCGGCAGAGAAGCGTTGCAGCCACTCGGCGTAGGGGCCGACCCGCCGCACCGGGTAGCCGGCGTCGATGATCCAGTCGACGTATTCGTCCAGCCCGATGCCGTCGTCGTAGGGGTTCATCACGTGGTAGGTGGCGAACCCGTCGCGATCGTCGGTGACCTGCGGGCCCAGCGTGCCGATCGCCTCGGCGATGAACTCCACCGGCAACCCGTCGTAGTGTGCCCGCTGGCGGCGCCCGTCGGGGCCGAGCTGGTAGAAGGAGTCGGGCGCGATGCCGGTCGCGACCAGGCTCAGGATCAGCCGGGTGAACATGTCGGGGACGTTGAGCTGGCCGGCATAGCTGGTGTCGGCCATGATGAGGTCGCAGCGGAACACCGACACCGGTAGTGCGTACCGGTCGTGGGCCTCCCGCAGCAGCACCTCACCGGCCCACTTGCTGTTCGAGTAGCCGTTGGCGTAGCTGTCGTCGACCGGGCGGGTGGGGCTGATGACCCGGATGTCGCCCTCCTCGGTGAACGCGCCGGGCGCGATGCCGGCCCCGACCCCGATCGTGGAGACGTAGACGACCGGCTTGATCCGGGTGGTCAGCGCCAGCCGGATCAGCTCCGCGGTGCCCACCACATTCGGTCCGAACAGCGCGCTGTAGGGCAGCACATGGTTGACCAGCGCGGCCGGATCGACGATCAGATCCACCGTCTCGGCCAGCCGGCCCCAGGTCTGCGGGTCTAGCCCCAGGTCCGGCTCGGCCTTGTCGCCGGCGATTACCTCGAGGTGGTCGGCGGCCAATTCCCGGTAGCGCCTGAGCAATTCGGGGTCGCCGCTGTCGAAGGTGCGGTCCAGCCGATCCCGGGCGGCGGCGTCGTCGCGGGCCCGGACCAGGCAGATCAGCCGGCCGCCGGCCAGCGCCATCCGGTCGAGCCACTCCAGGGCCAGGTACCGGCCGAGGAACCCGGTGGCGCCGGTGAGCAGCACGGTGCGTACGGCGGTGGCCGGGCCGGGCAGCGTCGCGCCTTCGTTCAGGGTGTGCTCGTCGAGGAACGCGTCGAGCGTCAGGTCGCGGGCGTGCACCTCGGTGGCGTCGCGGCCGTGCACCGACGCGAACGTCGGCCTGCTCCCGCCACGCTGCCGCTCGGTCTCGATGTAGGACGCCAGCGTCTGCAGGTCCGTGGTGGGGCTGACGATGACACCGACCGGCACCTCGACCCCGAAGATGTCGTGGCAGACGTTGGCGAACGACAACGCCGACAGTGAATCTCCGCCGAGGTCGGTGAAGTGGGCGTCGGGGCGCAGGTCCGCCACCGCGGTACCCAGCAGCGCTGCCGCGGCCCTGCCCAACGTGTCCAGCACCGGCCCGGTGGCGCCGTCGTGGCGCAGCCGGCGCAGCTCGTCGCCCTGGCGCTGGGCCAGTTCGCGGTAGAGGTCCTCGAGCCGGTCGCCGTAGAGCTCCTTGAGCTTCGGCCTGGCCAGCTTCCTGATCCCGGTCAGCAGCCCGTTGGCGAGGGTGAACGGTGTTGTCTCGACCAGGAAGTCACGCGGTATCTGGTAGGACTGCAGCTCGGCCGTCCTTGCCGTCTCCTGCAGCGCCTGCGCGAGAAGGGATTTCACGTCGGCGCGATGCGCGATGTCGTCGGCTGGGACGACGACGGCCACCAGGTAGGGCTGGGCGCTGTTGCCGTACAGGTAGATCTGGTGGATCAGCGGGTGGTCGCCGTAGATCGCTTCCAGCGCGGAGATCGTGACGAACTCGCCCTGGGAGAGCTTGAGTACGTTGTTGCGCCGGTCGAGGTAGACCAGGTGATCGGGTCCGGTCTCGGCGACCACGTCACCGGTGCGGTAGAACCCCTCGGCGTCGAACATCTCGGCGGTGATCTCGGGGCGCCGGTAGTACCCGGGGAACATGTTGACGGACTTGACCAGCAGCTCACCGCGCGGGTGCGGCCGGTCGGTGCCGAAGTACCCGAGATCGGGCACGTCGACGAGCTTGTAGTCCAGCACCGGCGGTCGGTGCACCTGCCCGTCGATGAACACCATGCCCGCCTCGGTGGAACCGTAGCCGTCGCGCAGCGGCACGTCGAGGAAGGCCTCGACGAACTCCCGCAGTTCCGGCGACAGCGGGGCCGAACCGGTCATCGCGGTCAGCGCGCGCCCACCGATCAGGTGCTCGCGCAGGTCGGCATACACGGTATCCCGGTCGTCGGGCCTGCGGTCCAGCTCCTTGCCGACCTCGGCGTGCAGCAGGTCCCAGATCCGGGGCACGAAGAACAACTGGGTGGGTCGCACCAGCGCTAGATCGCTGAGGAACGTCGAAAGGTCACTGCTGGCAGCGAAATACGCGGTGCCGCCGGCGCCCAGGGTGCTGTAGAGCACGGTGCGGCCCATGACATGGCTCATCGGCAGGAAGTTCAGGGTGATCATCGGGAACTCGCCGGAGTCGCCCCAGCTGGCCCGGCCCGAACGGTGCCAGGCGTTGGCGGCCAGCCGTTGCGGATACATCGCGCCCTTGGGTGCCCCGGTGCTGCCCGAGGTGTAGATCAGCAGCGCCAGCGAATCCGGGGCGATTCCGGGATCTGGTGCCGCAGTGGGGGATCGGCGGCCGCGCGCGACGACGTCAGTCAGCGTCTCAACGGTGATCGCGGAGCCGGCGTCGTGGATCCGGCGCGCGGCGGCGGCCAGCGCGTCGCGGTGGTCGTCGAGTTGCGGCAGGTAGTCGAAGACGATCAGCTGCGTCACCGTGGAGCTGTGCAGCGCCAGCTCCACCGCATCGGCGAGATCGCCTGCCGCCGAGGCGATCAGCACGGGTTCGGTCTCGGCGACCACCTGGCGGAGCGTGGTCATGGCGGCGTGGGTCTGCAGCGGCACCGCCACCGCGCCCGCGAAGGTCAGGGCCAGATCGACGGTGGTGTAGTCGACGCTGGTGAAGCCCACCATCGCGACGCGGTCGCCGGGCCGAATGTCGCTGAGCGCGTTGGCGATCGCGTGCACACGGCCGGCGACCTCGGTATAGCTGACGGTGTCGAAGGTGGGCAGCGGCTCGGCGGTGGTGCGGCCGGTCTGCGGGTCGGTGTCGAAACGGATGCTGCGCTGGCCCAGTGCGGGTCGGTCGCCGTAGCCGTCGAGAACGGTCTGCACGATCTGCCACAGCGGCAGGCCGGGCTGGTCGATGGCGTGGGTGATGGTGTCGATGGGGGTGGTGGCGTGGAACTGCGGGTCGGTGGCGTGCAGGTGGGCGACGCGTTCGGCCAGCCGGTCGTCGTGGGTATCGGTCGACATGAGCAACCTCGGAACTGAAAGGGGAGCAACACGGGAAACGGTGGGTGTGCGCGACGCTGCGCACCCTGGCAACGACGTCAGGGAAACCGGCCGTATTCCTCGAAAATAGGCTCCCGGGCTGTCAGGGCGCTGTGAATGCGCTGTCGGTCAACCGAAATCCGCCCGTGCTGGCGCTCAGCCGGTGAAGGCCATCACATGTTTGATGCGGGTGTAATCCTCCAGGCCGTACATCGAGAGGTCCTTGCCATGGCCGGAGGACTTGAACCCGCCGTGCGGCATCTCGGCGACCAGCGGGATGTGCGTGTTGATCCACACACAGCCGAAGTCCAGCGCGCCCGACACCCGCAGCGCCCGGGACACGTCCCGGGTCCACACCGACGACGCCAGCCCGTACTCGACGCCGTTGGCGTAGTCCACGGCCTGCTCCTCGTCGGTGAACGTCTGCACGGTGATGACCGGGCCGAAGATCTCCTGTTGGATCAGCCGGTCGTCCTGGTGCAGGCCACCGATGACCGTGGGTTCGATGTAGAACCCCTTGTCGCCCTGGCGATTACCGCCGGCGGCGACGGTAGCGTGGGTCGGGACTTCGGACAGGAAGGACAGCACCCGGTCGAGTTGGTCGGCGTTGTTGACCGGCGGCACCCAGGCGTCCTCGTCGTCGGCGGGTCGCCCGAACGTCGTCGTCGCGGCCTTGGCTTGCTCGGCCAGCGCGGCGGTCAGGTCGGCGGCGATGGCCGCCGATGCCAGCACCCGGGTGGCCGCCGTGCAGTCCTGCCCGGCGTTGAAATAGCCTGCGGTGGCGATGCCTTCGGCGGCCGCGGCCAGATCGGCGTCGTCGAACACGATGACCGGCGCCTTGCCGCCGAGCTCGAGGTGGGTGCGTTTGAGATGCCCGCCCGCGCTGACCGCCACCGCCTTGCCGGCCGCCACGGACCCGGTGATCGCCACCATCTGCGGAGTCGGGTGGGCCACCAGGGCGGCGCCGGTGACCCGGTCGCCGGTGACGACGTTGAGGACCCCGGGCGGGAAGTGTTCGGCGGCCAACTCGGCCAGCATGACCGTTGTCACCGGGGTGGTGTCGCTGGGCTTGAGCACCACCGTGTTGCCGGCGGCGATGGCCGGGCAGAGCTTCCAGATGGCCATCATCATCGGGTAGTTCCACGGCGTCACCTGCCCGATCACGCCGACCGGTTCGCGGCGGATCCAGGAGGTGTGGCCGGCCATGTATTCACCGGCCGAGCGGCCCTCCAGGACCCGGGCCGCGCCGGCGAAGAACCGGATCTGGTCGACCATGGGCGGGATCTCCTCGGCCATGGTCACGTGGGCGGGCTTGCCGGTGTTGCGGCCTTCGGCCGCCACCAGCGCCTCGGCGGCCTTCTGAACGCCGTCGGCGAAATCCAGCAGTGCCTTCTGCCGCTGCGACGGGGTGGTCTTCTTCCACTCGGTGAACGCGGCGGCCGCGGCGGCACAGGCCTTGTCGATGTCCTCTTCGGTGGAGATCGGCGCGGTGCCGTAGCGCTCTCCGGTCGCCGGGTCGACCAGCGGCATGGTCGCTCCGCCCGCCGAGTCGACCAGTTCGCCGCCGATGAAGTTCTTGACCGTGGTCATCGATCACTCCTCCCGGTCCGGGACGGTCAGAGGTCGCGCAGGATCAGTTCCAGGACGTCGAGGCCTTCGAGTAGCAGCTCGTCGCTGATGGCCAGCGGCGGCAGGAACCGCAGCACGTTGCCGAACGTCCCGCACGTCAGCACGATCACGCCGGCCTGGTGGGCGGCGGTGCTGAGCTTCTTGGCCAGGTCGGCGTCGGGATCGGTGGTGCCCGCCTTGACCAGTTCGACGGCGATCATCGCGCCGCGGCCGCGGACGTCGCCGATGCGGTCGTCCTCGGCCTGCATCCGGCCCAGCTTGTCCTTCATCAGGGCTTCGATCTGCCGGGCCCGCTCGACCAGGCCGTCGGCCTCGATGGTCTCGATGGTGGCCAGCGCCGCGGCACAGGCCACCGGGTTGCCGCCGTAGGTGCCGCCCAGCCCGGACACGTGGGGGGCGTCCATGATCTCGGCGCGCCCGGTGACCGCCGACAGCGGCATGCCGCCGGCGATGCCCTTGGCGGTGACGATCAGGTCCGGCACCAACCCATCAGGTCCTTCGTGATTACAGGCGAACATCGCGCCGGTGCGCGCGAAACCGGTCTGCACCTCGTCGGCGATGAACACCACGTCGTTGTCCCGGCACCACTGCAGCAGCGTGGGCAGGAAGCCCTCGGCGGGCACGATGAAACCGCCCTCACCCTGGATCGGCTCGATGATCACCGCGGCCAGGTTGTCGGCGCCGACCTGCTTGTCGATGACCGTGATGGCGCGGCGGGCGGCGAGCTCACCGTCGGTGGCCATCTCCTTGCCGCCGAACTCCGCGTCGCGGAAGGGATAGGACAGTGGTGCCCGGTAGATCTCGGGGGCGAACGGCCCGAAGCCGTGCTTGTAGGGCATCGACTTGGCGGTCAGCGCCATCGTCAGGTTGGTGCGGCCGTGGTAGGCGTGGTCGAAGGAGACGACCGCCTGTTTGCGGGTGTAGGCCCTGGCGATCTTGACCGCGTTCTCGACGGCCTCGGAGCCGGAGTTGAACAGCGCCGAGCGCTTCTCACCGGTGCCGGGGGTGAGCCGGTTGAGCGCCTCGGCGACGGCCACGTACCCCTCGTAGGGCGTCACCATGAAACAGGTGTGGGTGAACTGCGCGGCCTGCTCGGCGACCGCCGCCACCACCCGCGGGGCGGCGTTGCCGATCGTGGTGACCGCGATGCCCGAGCCGAGGTCGATCAGCCGGTTGCCGTCGACGTCCTCGACGATGCCGCCGAACGCGCGCGCGGCGTAGACGGGCATCGTGGTGCCGACGCCGCGGGCCACCGCCGCCCCTTTTCGGCCGATCAGCTCCGCCGAGCGGGGCCCGGGAATGTCGGTGACGAGATGGCGGCTCTGCTCGAGGGTGCTCAACGGGACCTCCTGGACACGGGAGATTCGACGACGGTCGCGGTGCCATTCGAGCCTAGTCCCCGGCTGCGCCGATCCGTCGAGAACCCGGCCAGTTCATGCCGGGATCATCGACGGCGCCGTCGACCGGCGACGGATTCCGTTGCGATCCGCGGATTCGGCCCGCGCACCCGTCGCCCCGGCCACCGGTGCCCACCCCGGGGGGTCGGAGCCTGGGGTGCGCAATGGCACACTGGTCACCAACTCCTTGACGAGGTGGCCGCGGCCGGCGGGTTCGGGGCGTGACCGCACGACTGATACGCACACACACGAAAGACTTCTGTTGCCATGGGCGAACTGACCATCTTCCTGCCGCTGCTCATCATCATGGGCGCCTTCATGTTCTTCGCGTCCCGCCGCCAGAAGAAGGCCATGCAGGCCACCATCGACCTGCACAACTCCCTGCAGATCGGCGACCGGGTGCACACCACCTCCGGGCTGCAGGGCACCATCACCGGCATCACCGACGACAACGTCGACCTGGAGATCGCTCCCGGCGTCGTGACCACGTGGATGAAGCTGGCGGTGCGGGACAAGATCGCCGACGATGCCGACGATCTGGGCGAGGACCTCGACGACGACCTCGACGTCGAGGAGACCGAACGTCCCAACACCAAGACTGACAGCTGAGATCTCAGCAGCAGCACGTACCCTTTGCGTGCTGACGAACTGATCTCGAGGAGACTGTAGACACGTGGCATCGTCTTCGACGCCGGTGCATCCTGCGCGCTATCTGGGCCTGTTCCTGGTGCTGCTCGTCGGTGCATACCTGCTGGTGTTCCTGACCGGGAACAAGCAACCCGATCCCAAGCTCGGCATCGACCTGCAGGGCGGTACCCGCGTCACCCTCACCGCGCGCACGCCGGACGGCTCCCCGCCCACCCGCGAGGCGCTGAACCAGGCCCAGCAGATCATCAGCGCCCGCGTCGACGGTCTCGGCGTGTCGGGATCCGAGGTCATCATCGACGGGGACAACCTCGTCATCACCGTGCCGGGCAATGACAGCAGCGAGGCCCGCAACCTCGGCCAGACGGCGCGGCTGTACATCCGTCCGGTGATCCATGCCATCCCCGCCGCCGGTGCGGCCCCGGAGGGAGCCGGCCCGGAGGGCCAGGTGCCCGGGCTGCCGCCGGGGGCGATACCCGGGATGCCGCCGGGTGGTGTGCCCGGTACCGAGCCGGGACTGCCGCCGGGTGGGCAACCCGGTGCGCCGCCGGCCGGTGCGCCCGGTGCACCCGCGCAGGGCATCCCGCCCACCCCGCCCACCCCGCAGCCCCGGCCGTTCCCGCAGCAGCCGGCACCCAGCCCGTCACCCAGTCCGTCGCCGGGGGCTCCGCCCAGCCCGGCACCCGGCCCCGCGCCCGCCCCGGGCACCGGCACACCGCCGGCCCCGCCGAACCCCGAGGACGTGCCGCTGGCCACCCGCATCCAGGACGAGAAGCGGCTGCGGCAGAGCTCCGAGCAGGCCATCCAGATCCTGGCCCTGCAGTTCCAGGCCACCCGCTGCGGTGAGGACGACGTGCTCTCGGGCAACGACGACCCGAACCTGCCGCTGGTGACCTGCTCGCAGGACGGCACCGAGGTCTACCTGCTGGACAAGTCGATCATCGACGGTGAGCAGATCGCCAACGCCACCTCGGGGCTGGACCAGCAGAAGGGCCAGTACGTCGTCGACGTCGAGTTCAAGAGCGACGGGGCCAAGGTGTGGGCGGACTTCACCGCGGCCAACGTCGGCACCCAGACCGCCTTCGTGCTGGACTCCAAGGTCGTCAGCGCACCCGTCATCAACGAGGCCATCCCGGGCGGGCGCACCCAGATCACCGGGCAGTTCACCCAGGACTCCGCGCGCGAGCTGGCCAACGTGCTCAAGTACGGCTCGCTGCCGCTGTCGTTCACCTCGTCGGAGGCCGAGACGGTATCGGCCACGCTGGGCCTGTCGTCGCTGCGGGCCGGGCTGATCGCCGGCGCGGTCGGGTTGGCAGCGGTGCTGCTGTACTCGCTGCTGTACTACCGGGTGCTGGGCGTGCTGGTGGCGCTGTCGCTGGTCGCCTCCGGCGCCATGGTCTTCGCGATCCTGGTGCTGCTCGGCCGGTACATCAATTACACGCTGGACCTGGCCGGCATCGCGGGTCTGATCATCGGTATCGGTATGACCGCGGACTCCTTCGTGGTGTTCTTCGAACGCATCAAGGACGAGATCCGCGACGGCCGGTCGTTCCGCTCCGCGGTCCCGCGCGGCTGGGCCCGCGCCCGCAAGACCATCGTGTCCGGCAACGCCGTGACCCTGCTGGCGGCCGCGGTGCTGTACTTCCTGGCGGTCGGCCAGGTGAAGGGCTTCGCGTTCACCCTGGGCCTGACGACCGTCCTCGACGTGCTGGTCGTGTTCCTGGTGACCTGGCCGCTGGTCTACCTGGCGTCGAAGTCGCCGACGATGGCCAAGCCGTCGCTCAACGGGTTGGGGGCCGTCCAGCAGATCGCACGCGAACGCCGAGCGGCCGCGCACGCGGCGGGACGGGGATAGCTGATGGCGGCACGACGCAGCGCGGAAGCGCCCGAATCCACGGCCATCGAGGCCACCGACCTGGACAGCGCCGGGTCGGACGCGGCCAAGCACGGCTTCTTCGTCCGGCTCTACACCGGCACCGGCGCGTTCGAGGTCATCGGCAAGCGCAAGCTCTGGTACACGGTCAGCGGCCTGATCGTGGCCATCGCCGTCGGCGCGATGATCATCCGCGGCTTCACGTTCGGCATCGACTTCGAGGGCGGCACCAAGGTGTCGTTCCCGCGCGGCGACGGCCAGGTCACCACCCAGCAGGTCGAGACGGTGTTCAGCGACACCATCGGCCGGGCCCCCGAGTCGGTGGTGGTGGTCGGCAGCGGGGATTCCGCGACGTTCCAGATCCGCTCGGAATCGCTGTCCAACGACGAGACCGAGGAGCTGCGCACCGCGCTGTTCGACGAGTTCCAGCCGCGCGGCGCCGACGGTCAGCCCAGCAAGCAGGTGATCAGCGACTCCGTGGTGTCGGAGACCTGGGGCGGGCAGATCACCAAGAAGGCGCTGATCGCCCTGGTGGTGTTCCTGGTGCTGGCCGCCATCTACATCACGGTGCGCTACGAGCGCTACATGGCGATCGCCGCGCTGGCCACGCTGGTGTTCGACCTCGTGGTCACCGCGGGGGTGTACGCCCTGGTCGGCTTCGAGGTCACCCCCGCCACGGTGATCGGGCTGCTGACGATCCTGGGCTTCTCGCTCTACGACACGGTCATCGTGTTCGACAAGGTGGAGGAGAACACCGAGGGATTCGAGCACACCACCCGGCGGACCTACGCCGAACATGCCAACCTGGCCGTCAACCAGACGTTCATGCGGTCGATCAACACCAGCCTCATCTCGGTGCTGCCGATCATCGCGCTGATGGTGATCGCGGTGTGGCTGCTCGGGGTGGGCACGCTGATGGACCTGGCGCTGGTGCAGCTGGTCGGCGTCATCGTCGGCACCTACTCGTCGATCTACTTCGCCACCCCGCTGCTGGTCAGCCTGCGCGAACGCACCGACGTGGTGCGCAAACACACCCGCCGGGTGCTCAATCGGCGCAAGACCGCCGCCGCGCGGTCGGTCGACGCCGATCCGCAGTCCGAGGCCACCGAACTCACCGACGCCGACGAGGCCGATCTGACCCCGGCCGCACCGGCCGCGCCGCCCCCGGACAAGCCGGCCCCCGGCGCCCGCCCGGTCCGGCCCACCACCAGCAGGACCGGCCGTCCGTCGGGTAAGCGAAGCCCCCGGACGCGGTAATCCGATGGCTGGCCATCGGGTGCTGCGACGATCCGTCACATCACGTGCACGTCTTGGCATTGCGTTGGCCGCGATCTCGGCGGCGGTGGCCACTCTCGGCCTGTCCGGTTGCTCGCAGAGCGCGGCCGACGCCATCGACTACGCCGTCGACGGCGCGCTGATCACCTACAACACCAACACCGTCGCCGGGGCCGCCTCCGGCGGGCCGCAGGCCTTCGCGCGGGTGCTGACCGGCTTCAACTACCACGGACCCGAGGGCCAGGTCGTCGGCGACCACGACTTCGGCACCGTCTCCGTGGTGGGCCGCACCCCGCTGGTCCTGGACTACGAGATCAACGCCAACGCGGTCTACTCCGACGGCAAGCCGATCACCTGCGACGACATGGTGCTGGCGTGGGCCTCGCAGTCCGGCCGGTTCCCGTGGTTCGACGCCGCCAGCCGGGCCGGCTACGCCGACGTCGCCTCGGTGGACTGCACGCCCGGGCAGAAGAAGGCGAGGGTGTCGTTCGCACCGGAGCGCGCCTTCACCGATTTCGGTCAACTGTTCGCGGCCACCGCGCTGATGCCGTCGCACGTCATCGCCGACGTGCTCGGGCTCGGCGAGGGCGGGGTCACCACCGCACTGCTGGACAACGACGGCCCGGTGGTGGAACGCATCGCCCAGGTGTGGAACTCCACCTGGAACCTGTCCCCGGACCTGGATCTGAAGAAGTTCCCGTCGTCGGGTCCCTACAAGCTGGACTCGGTGACCGCCGACGGTGCGGTGGTGCTGGTGGCCAACGACAAGTGGTGGGGCACCAAGCCGGTGACCAACCGGGTCACCGTGTGGCCGCGCAGCCCCGACATGCAGGACCGGGTCAACGAGGGCGCCTACGACGTCGTCGACATCGCCGCCGGGTCGGCGGGCACCTTGAACCTGCCCGACGACTATGTGCGCACCGATTCGCCGTCGGCCGGGGTCGAGCAGCTGATCTTCGCACCCACGGGTCCGCTGTCGGAGACCCCGGCGCGCCGGGCGGTGGCGCTGTGCACGCCGCGTGACGTGATCGCCCGCAATGCCGAAGTGCCGGTGGTGAACTCGCGGCTGAACGCGGCCAGCGAGGACGCCTACGGGTCTGCCGAGACCAGCCCGGAGATCGGGCAGTTCGCCGTCGCCAACCCCGAGGCCGCCCGCGCGGCGTTGGGCGGACGGCCGCTGACGGTGCGCATCGGCTACCAGACGCCCAACGCCCGGCTGGCCGCCACCGTCGGCGCGATCGCGCAGTCCTGCGCGGCCGCGGGCATCACCGTCGAAGACGTCGCCGATGCGGACACCGGCCCGTTGGCGTTGCGCGACAACACGATCGACGTGTTGATCGCGAGTACCGGGGGAGCGGCGGGCAGCGGGTCGTCGGGGTCGTCGGCGATGGACGCCTACACGCTGCACCGCGACAACGGCAACAACCTGCCGCGGTACGTCAACGAACGCATCTCGGCGATCATCGACACCATCGCCGTGACGTCGGATCCCAAGGAGCAGGCCCGGCTGCTCGGTGAGGGCGGCCCGGTGCTGTGGACCGACATGCCGACGCTGCCGCTGTACCGCCAGCAGCGCACGCTGGTCACATCGGCGAAGATGTTCGCGGTGAGCGGTAATCCGACGCGGTGGGGAGCGGGATGGAACATGGACCGGTGGAAGTTGAGCCAGTGAACGACGTGGCGCAGGTCATCGAGTCGCTGCTGCGTGAGGTGCCTGATTTTCCCGAGCCGGGCATCCAGTTCAAGGATCTGACGCCGGTGCTGGCCGACGCCCGCGGCCTGGCCGAGGTCAGCGCCGCGATCGCCGACGTCGCCCGGGGAGCCGACCTGGTGGCCGGGGTGGATGCCCGCGGCTTCCTGCTCGGCGGCGCGGTGGCGCTGCACCTGGGCATCGGGGTGCTGGCGGTCCGCAAGGGCGGCAAGCTGCCGCCGCCGGTGCTGAGCCAGACCTACAGCCTGGAGTACGGCACCGCCACGCTGGAGGTGCCCGCCAACGGGGTCGAGCTGGCCGGCCGGTCCATCGTGGTGATCGACGACGTGCTGGCCACCGGCGGCACCCTGGCCGCCACCCACCAGCTGCTGACCGCGGCCGGCGCGAACGTCGCCGGAGCGGTGGTGATGCTGGAGCTGGCCGCCCTCGGCGGCCGGGCGGCGGTGGCGCCGCTCGAGGTCACCAGTCTGTACACCATCTGAGGCGCGGCCGTCGTCGACGGCCGGTGACGATATCCTCGTACTCTGGTGACCAGGCGGTAGCGAGGAGGTGCGCGCATGGCCAGCGAGACCCACACCGATCCCCGCGCCACGCAGGCCACGCCGCCGCAGGCCGGGGGCGTGACGTCGAGCCCCGAGACGCAGCCGATGGAGCTGCCGAAGTCCTCCACGAGCGCGTCGCGGCGGGTCCGCGCCCGGCTGGCCCGGCGGATGACCGCGCAGCGCAGCGCCATCAACCCGGTGCTCGAACCGCTGGTCGCGGTGCACCGCGAGATCTACCCGAAGGCCGACCTGACGCTGCTGCAGAAGGCCTACGAGGTCGCCGAGCAGCGCCACGCCGACCAGCTGCGCAAGTCCGGTGACCCCTACATCACCCACCCGTTGGCGGTGGCCAACATCCTGGCCGAACTCGGCATGGACACCACCACGCTGATCGCCGCGCTGCTGCACGACACCGTCGAGGACACCGGCTACACGCTGGAAGCGCTCACCGAGGAATTCGGCACCGAGGTCGGCCACCTCGTCGACGGCGTCACCAAGCTGGACAAGGTGGCGCTGGGCACCGCCGCCGAGGGCGAGACGATCCGCAAGATGATCATCGCGATGGCCCGCGACCCGCGGGTGCTGGTGATCAAAGTCGCCGACCGGCTGCACAACATGCGCACGATGCGGTTCCTGCCGCCGGAGAAGCAGGCCCGCAAGGCCCGCGAGACGCTGGAAGTCATTGCCCCCCTTGCCCATCGGCTGGGTATGGCGACGGTCAAATGGGAGCTCGAGGATCTGTCCTTTGCGATCCTGCACCCCAAGAAGTACGAGGAGATCGTCCGGCTGGTCGCCGACCGGGCGCCGTCGCGGGACACCTACCTGGCCAAGGTGCGCGCCGAGATCGTGCACACGCTGACCAGGTCGAAGATCAACGCGACCGTCGAGGGCAGGCCCAAGCACTACTGGTCGATCTACCAGAAGATGATCGTCAAGGGCCGCGACTTCGACGACATCCACGACCTGGTCGGCGTTCGGATCCTGTGCGACGAGATCCGGGACTGCTACGCCGCCGTCGGCGTGGTGCACTCGCTGTGGCAGCCGATGGCGGGCCGGTTCAAGGACTACATCGCCCAGCCGCGCTACGGGGTGTACCAGTCGCTGCACACCACGGTCGTCGGTCCGGAGGGCAAGCCGCTGGAGGTGCAGATCCGCACCTACGACATGCACCGCACCGCCGAGTACGGCATCGCCGCACACTGGCGATACAAAGAAGTCAAGGGCCGCAACGGATTACCGGCACCGCACACCGCCGCCGAGATCGACGACATGGCCTGGATGCGCCAGCTGCTGGACTGGCAGCGGGAGGCCGCCGACCCGGGTGAGTTCCTGGAGTCGCTGCGCTACGACCTTGCGGTGCAGGAGATCTTCGTGTTCACCCCGAAGGGCGACGTGGTCACGCTGCCCGCCGGCTCCACCCCGGTGGACTTCGCTTACGCGGTGCACACCGAGGTCGGGCACCGCTGCATCGGGGCGCGGGTGAACGGCCGGCTGGTGGCGCTCGAGCGCAAGCTGGAAAACGGGGAAGTGGTGGAGATCTTCACCTCCAAGGCCCCCAACGCCGGACCGTCGCGGGACTGGCAGACGTTCGTGGTGTCGCCGCGCGCGAAGGCCAAGATCCGGCAGTGGTTCGCCAAGGAGCGCCGGGAGGAGGCGCTCGAGGCCGGCAAGGACGCGATCGCGCGGGAGGTGCGCCGCGGCGGACTTCCGTTGCAGCGCTTGATGACCGGTGAATCGATGGCCGCTCTGGCGCGGGAGCTGCGCTACCTCGACGTGTCGGCGCTCTACACCGCCGTCGGTGAGGGCCACGTGTCGGCGCGGCACGTCGTTCAGCGGCTGGTGGCCCAGCTCGGCGGGGACGACGAGGCCGCCGACGAGCTGGCGGAGCGCTCGACGCCGGCCACCATGCCGGTGCGCCAGCGCAGCAACGACGACGTCGGGGTGGCGGTGCCCGGCGCGCCGGGGGTGCTGACGAAGCTGGCCAAGTGCTGCACCCCGGTACCCGGCGACGTCATCATGGGCTTCGTCACCCGCGGCGGCGGCGTCAGCGTGCACCGCACCGACTGCACGAACGCCAAGTCGCTGCAGGAACAGTCCGAACGGATCATCGACGTGCAGTGGGCGCCGTCGCCGTCGTCGGTGTTCCTGGTCGCCATCCAGGTGGAGGCGCTGGACCGGCACCGGCTGCTCTCCGATGTCACCCGGGTGTTGGCCGACGAGAAGGTCAACATCCTCTCGGCGTCGGTCACCACGTCCAACGACCGGGTGGCGATCAGCCGGTTCACCTTCGAGATGGGCGATCCGAAGCACCTCGGGCACGTGCTCAACGTGGTGCGCAATGTGGAGGGTGTGTACGACGTCTACCGGGTGACGTCAGCGGCGTGAGCCGCGATCCAGCCGAAGCGGCGTGAGCCGCGATCCAGCCGAAGCGGCGTGAGCCGCGATCCAGCCGAAGCGGCGTGAGCCGCGATCCGGCCGAAGCGGCGTGAGCCGCGATCCAGCCGAAGCGGCGTGAGCCGCGATCCGGCCGAAGCGGCGTGAGCCGCGATCCGGCCCCTACGGAGAGCCGTAGGGGCCGGTCACGAGGTCGCCGGTATCAGTCCAGCGCGATCGACTTCACGGTGACCGCGTTCTTCGGCTCACCGTCGGGGCCGCCGTCCTTGGTGCCTTCCGCGGCGATCTTGTCCAGCGTCGCCAGTCCGGTCTCGTCGATCGTGCCGAACACCGTGTAGTTCGGCGGCAGTTGCGAGTCCTGGTAGACCAGGAAGAACTGGCTGCCGTTGGTGCCCGGCCCGGCGTTGGCCATGGCCAGCGTGCCGCGCGGGTAGACGACGGGCTGCATCAGGGCCGGGTCGTCGGGCTGGTACTGGTCGGTCGGGTACTCGTTGGCGAACTGGTAGCCGGGTCCGCCGGTACCGACCCCGGTCGGATCGCCGCACTGCAGCACCGCCAGCCCTTCGCTGGTGGTCAGCCGGTGACACGGGGTGTCGTTGAAGTAGCCCTGCTGCGCCAGGCTGGCGAAGCTGTTGACGGTGCAGGGCGATTTGCCGTTGTCCAGCTGCAGCCCGATGTTGCCCTGGTTGGTCGCCATGCTGGCGCTGACCTGCGCGGGCTCGGTGGGCACCTTGCCCGCCCGCGGCGGCTTGTTGGCCTTGGCCGGCTCCTCCGCCGACGCCGGGTACTGGCAGTTGCCGCCCAGCCCCTCGGGAGCCTTGAATTCGGGGAGCGTGCCGGCGGCCATCGGCTGCGGCGGGTCGAGTGGGGCCGCCTCGGTCGTGGTGGCCTCGGAGTCCGCCAGCTGGGTCGGGCTGTCCGACCTGCTGGTCAGCACGAACGTCGCCACGATGGCGGCGATCACCACCACGGCCCCGGCTATCGAGCCGATGATCGTGTAGAGGCGGCGCTTGCGCTCCCGCTGGGCCCGGGCCTCGAGCTGCCGCTCGAGCTTGCGCTTGGCGGTCGCACGCCGTTGTTCGTTCGTCGGCACCGAAACAGTCCTCCTCGCGTTCGATCCGGTCGGCAACGAGTGTGCCAGTTCTCACTGAGGACGGGTGTCGGGACCCTCAGGAACGGCGCCGCGACCTGCGCGTGGGAAGCTGGGGGACGTGTTCATCACCGGATTCCCGGCCGGCATGTTGGCGTGCAACTGCTACGTGCTGGCCCCGTGCGAGGGCGCCGACGCCATCGTCGTCGACCCGGGCCAGCGCGCCACGGCGGCGCTGCGCCGGATCCTGGACGAACACCGTCTCACTCCGGCGGCGGTGCTGCTCACCCACGGTCACATCGATCACATCTGGTCGGCGCAGAAGGTCGCGGACACGTACGGCTGCCCGGCCTTCATCCATCCCGCCGACCGGTTCATGCTCACCGACCCGATCAAGGGCTTCGGGCGGGGGCTTTTCGGCGGGCTGGCCCGCATGGCGGTCGGCGCGATGTTCCGGGAGCCCCGGCAGGTGGTCGAGCTGGACCGCGACGGCGACAAGATCGAGCTGGGCGGGATCACCGTCGCCGTCGACCACACCCCGGGCCACACCCCGGGCTCGGTCGTGTTCCGGGTCGAACAGGGTCCGCAGCAGGTGGCCTTCACCGGCGACACGCTGTTCCGGTCCTCGGTCGGGCGCACCGACCTGCCGGGCGGCAGCGGACGCGACCTGCTGGAGTCGATCGTGACAAAACTGTTGGTGCTCGACGACGACACCCTGGTACTACCGGGGCACGGCGACCGCAGCACCATCGGCACCGAACGCCACACCAACCCATTCCTCGAAGGTTTGACCCCGTGACTGAGAGTTTCAAAGCGCCCAAGGGCGTGCCCGAATACCTGCCGCCCGAGTCGGCCGAGTTCGTCGCCGTGCGCGCCGGGCTGCTGGACGCCGCCCGCCGCGCCGGCTACGGCGACATCGAGTTGCCGATCTTCGAGGACACCGCACTGTTCGCGCGCGGGGTGGGGGAGTCCACCGACGTCGTCTCCAAGGAGATGTACACCTTCGCCGACCGCGGCGACCGGTCGGTGACGCTGCGCCCGGAGGGCACCGCGGGTGTGATGCGCGCAGTGATCGAACACGGCCTCGACCGCGGGCAGCTGCCCGTCAAGCTGTGCTACTCGGGGCCGTTCTTCCGCTACGAGCGGCCCCAAGCGGGCCGGTACCGGCAGCTGCAGCAGGTCGGGGTGGAGGCCATCGGCGTGGACGACCCGGCGCTGGACGCCGAGGTGATCGCGGTGGCCGACGCCGGTTTCCGCGCGCTGGGGCTGGACGGCTTCCGGCTGGAGATCACCTCGCTGGGTGACGACACTTGCCGGCCGCAGTACCGGGAGTTGTTGCAGCAGTTCCTGTTCGAGCTCGACCTCGACGAAGAAACACGGCGCCGCGCGGAGCTCAACCCGCTGCGGGTGCTCGACGACAAACGCCCGCACGTGCGCGAGATGACCGCCGACGCACCGGTGATGCTCGATCACCTCTCCGAGGCCGCCAAGGCGCATTTCGACACGGTGCTGGCGCACCTGGATGCGCTGGCGGTGCCGTACGTGATCAACCCGCGGATGGTGCGCGGGCTGGACTACTACACCAAGACGACGTTCGAGTTCGTCCACGACGGGCTGGGTGCGCAGTCCGGGATCGGCGGCGGCGGCCGCTACGACGGGCTGATGGCGCAACTGGGCGGGCGCGACCTGTCCGGTATCGGGTTCGGGTTGGGGGTGGACCGCACGCTGCTGGCGCTGCGCGCCGAGGGCAAGACCGCGGGGGCCGGCTCCCGCGTCGACGTGTACGCGGTGCCGCTGGGTGCGGAGGCGAAGGTGCGGCTGGCGGTGCTGGCCGCCCGGCTGCGGCAGGCGGGGGTGCGGGTCGACGTGGCCTACGGCGACCGCAGCCTCAAGGGTGCGATGAAGGCCGCCGACCGCTCCGGCGCGACGATCGCACTGGTGGCCGGTGACCGGGATCTGGCGGCCGGGACCGTCGGCGTGAAGGATCTGGGCACCGGCGAGCAGGTCGACATCGCGGTGGACGACGTTGTCGCCGAGGTTCTTTCCCGCCTGTCCTAACCGCCTTGCATCGCGCCCTTGCATCGCACCCTTGCATCGCACCCCTTGCATCGCGAGCGCGCGTGTCTGCTCGGCGACGCGCCGCGGTACAGCGTGCAGGACCGCGCGCTCGTCAGCGTCGAGCGCCGTGCACGACGGCGGTCAGCACCTGCTCCATGGTGCCGATTCCGCCGGTGAACGGGTTGCCGCGCTTGAGGATCCGCGCGTCGTGCGGTGTCACCGCGACGATCATCGGTGAGCTCGACGCCAGCTGCATCCGCGTCTCGAAGCGCACCTGATCCAGTGGTGCGAGGATGTGGCCGGAGCCGTCGCGGTAGATGCGGCGTGCCCGGTCGAAGACCGCCACCGGGGTGAAGGACGTCAGCGACCGTCGCCGTCTGGCGCGGATCTTCTTGACCAGCAGCACCAAGGCGACACCGGTGACCACACCGATCGCGAGGATCCCCGCGCCCAACGCACTCGTCTGCGCGGCCATCGCGCCTGCCAGCGCGGAGGACACCGACACCAGACCGAACATGCCGAACACCACGGTGATGATCAACAGCACGAACGCGGTGATCTCCGCCGGGCCGTGGCCCCGGTCGATGACGAGGATCTCGGGCCCGCGCTCGGCGATCACCAGGCCGCCGTACTCGGCGACGATGACGGGTTCGGGTGGTGCGGCCATGGGAGAAGCTTGCGTGAATGTGGCCGCGAGCGCGCGGTTCTGCACACTATAGACGGCGTGTCGGCGTGCAGACCCGCGCGCTCGCGGGGCCAGGGGGGGTCA
Source organism: Mycolicibacterium sp. (assembly GCA_050250295.1). Classification (GTDB taxonomy): domain Bacteria; phylum Actinomycetota; class Actinomycetes; order Mycobacteriales; family Mycobacteriaceae; genus Mycobacterium. The sequence continues at coordinate 61,527 of JBFWOX010000017.1, read as the reverse complement.
GATCGCCATGGCGGCGCGGACGTCGGCCTCGGAGGCCGAACCGCCGGTGCCGCTGGAGGTGATCCGGCCGGCCTCCAAGATGTAATAGCGCTGTGAGGACTCCAGCGCGAACCCGATGTGCTGCTCGACCAGCAGCACACCGAGGTCGCCCCGGTTGGTCAGCGAGGTGATGGCCTCCTCGATCTCGGCGACCACCGAGGGCTGGATGCCCTCGGTCGGCTCGTCGAGGATCAGGCACTTCGGGCTGGTGATGAGCGCCCGTGCGATCGCCAGCTGCTGGCGCTGCCCACCCGAGAGCAGGCCCGCGCGACGGGTCAGCAGTTCCTTCAGGGCCGGGAACAGGTCCAGCTGCTCGTCGATCAGCGCCCTGCCGTTCTTGCGCCCGTCGGCGACCACCTGCAGGTTCTCCGCCGTGGTGAGCTGCCCGAACGACTGCTGGCCCTGCGGCACGTACGCCAGCCCCCGGGCCACCCGGGCGCTGGGCCGCAGCTTGGTGATGTCCTCACCGTCGAACAGCACCGTGCCCGACGAACACTTCAGCAGGCCGACCGCCGCGCGCAGCAGCGTGGTCTTGCCCGCGCCGTTGTGGCCCATCACCGCGGCCACCCCGTCGGTGGGCACCTCGATGCTGACCCCGTGGATGACCTCGCTGCGGCCGTAGCCGCTGTGCACGTCGACCAGTTGCAGCATCAGGAGTTCTCCTCGATCAGTTCGATGCCGTCGGCGCCCGCCGCCGCGGTGCCCAGGTAGACCTCCTGGACCTTCGGGTTGGCCTGCACCTCGGCCACCGAACCCTCGGCGATCACCTGCCCCCGGGCCAGCACGGTGACCGACGTCGCGAACGCCCGCATGAAGTCCATGTCGTGTTCGACGACCACCACGGTGCGTTCGGCGCCGATGCGCCGCAACAGGTTCCCGGTCTCCTCCCGTTCCTCGGCGCTCATCCCGGCCACCGGCTCGTCGAGCAGTAGCACGTCGGCGTTCTGCACCAGCAGCATCCCGATCTCGAGCCACTGTTTCTGCCCGTGCGCCAGCACGCCGGCCGGCTTGTCGGCCAGATGCGTCAGCCCGATGGTGTGCAGCGCCTGCTCGATGGCGGGCAACACGCTGTTACGCCTGCGCAGCAGCGTCCACACCGAACGCCCTGCGCCCGCGGCGATGTCGAGGTTCTGCAACACGGTCAGCTGCTCGAACACGCTGGCGGTCTGGAAGGTGCGGCCCACGCCCAGGCGCGCGATCTGGTGCACCTTCTTGCCCAGCAGCTCCACCCCGGACTTGTTGACCGACCCGGTGCCGGCCACCAGCCCGGTGATCGCGTCGATCACCGTGGTCTTGCCCGCGCCGTTGGGCCCGATCAGGAACCGCAGGTCGCCCTGGAACAGGGTCAGGTCGACGTCGCTGACCGCCTTGAATCCGTCGAAATCGACTGTCAGCCCCCGGACTTCGAGGTACTGGGCGCCCATTCCGGCGTTACCGCCCTCGACGGGCTCCTTGCCGGCGACGCTCGCCTGGACCTCGGTCATGAGCTGGCACCCACCTTCTCTGCGTCGGGGTCGGCGTCGGGGGTCTTCGCGGCCGGCGGTTCGCCCTTGCCGCGCCGTTTGAGCAGCACCCCGAGCCCGGCCAGGCCGGCGGGGAAGAACCCGACAACGATGATGAACAGCAGGCCCTGGGCGTAGGTCCACTCCGACGGGAACCGTTCGGAGAACAGGGTTTGCGCCCACGCCACCCCGATGGCGCCCAGCACCGGGCCCAGCAGCGTGGTGCGCCCGCCGATGGCCACCCCGATCAGGAACGCGATGGAGGGCAGGATGCCGACCTGCGACGGTGCGATGAAGCCGACGATCGGGGTGAACAGCGCGCCGGCGATGCTGGCGAACAGCGCGGCGACCGTGTACGCCACCACCTTGATGTTGGCCGGGTCGTAGCCGAGGAAGCGGACCCGCTCCTCACCGTCGCGCACCGCCACGAGCAGCTCCCCGTAGCGGCTGAGCATCAGCTGACGCACCACCGCGACGACGATCAGCAGCACTGCTGCGGCGATGAAGTACAGCATCCGCCGGTTGGCCGGGTCGTTGAGCGTGAACCCGAAGAACGTGCGGAACCGGTTGAGCCCGTTGCTGCCGCCGAGGCTGGTCTGTCCGACCAGCAGGATGGCCAGCGCGGCGGCCAGTGCCTGCGACAGGATCGCGAAGTACGCACCCTTGACCCGGCGCTTGAACACCCCGAGCCCCAGCGCGGCCGCGATCGCGGTGGGCAGCAGCACGATAGCCGCCAGCGTGAACGCCGGTGATGCGAAAGGCGTCCAGTAGGAAGGCAATTCGCGCACCCCGGCGATCTGCATGAAGTCCGGCACATCGTCGCCGCGGATCTGGGCGTCGGCGATCTTGAGGTGCATGCCCATCATGTAGCCGCCGAGGCCGAAGAACACGCCCTGGCCCAGCACCAGCATGCCGCCACGGCCCCAGGCCAACCCGATCCCGACCGCCACGATGGCAAAGCACAGGAACTTGCCCAACAGGCTGAGCCGGAAGTCCGACAGCGCCACCGGTGCCACGCCGAAAAGCAGCACCGCCGCGACGGCGAACCCGGCCCATGTCTGCCAGCGCCCGAGAAGTGACGTCACACCAGACTCCTTGTGCGGACGGTGAACAGGCCCTGCGGGCGGACCTGCAGGAAGATCACGATGATCACGAAGACGATCACCTTGGCCAGCGACGCGGTGGTGTTGAACTCGATGAACGAGTTCAAGAAGCCCAGCGCGAACGCCGCGATCACCGTGCCCTTGATCTGGCCCAGCCCGCCGACGACGACCACCAGGAACGCGTCGATCAGGTAGCTCTGCCCGATCGTCGGACTGGTGGAGCCGATCAGGGTCAGCGCCACACCGGCGACGGCCGCCAGACCGGAGCCGATGAAGAACGTGGTGATGTCGGTCTTGCGCGACGAGATGCCGCTGGTCTCGGCCAGATCGCGGTTCTGCACGACCGCCCGGATGCGACGGCCCATCGGGCTGACCTTGAGCACCGCGGCCAGCACGGCCACGCACACGATGGCCAGCACCAGGATGAAGATGCGGGTCTTGGGCACCACCGCGCCCAGGATCTCGACGCCCCCGGACAGCCAGGCCGGGGCGATGACGTTGACCGCCGGGGCGCCGAAGATGTCGCGTGCCACCTGCTGCAGTACCAGGCCGACGCCAAACGTCACCAGCAGCGTGTCCAGGGGACGGTCGTACATGCGCTGGATCAGGGTGACCTCGAGCAGCGCGCCCATCGCGCCGCCGATGATGAACCCGACGACCAGCGAGATCAACAGCGACACACCGGCGCTGGAGACGATCTGCTGCACCACGTAGGCGGTGTAGCAGCCGGCCATGATGAACTCGCCGTGCGCCATGTTGATGACGCCCATCTGGCCGAAGGTCAGCGACAACCCCAATGCGGCCAGCAACAGGATCGAGCCGAGGCTCAATCCTGTTGCCAGCTGCCCGATCACGGCATCCACGTGCTACCCGTCCGGATCACCGTCGGTTCGCCCGCCCGCTCAACCGGCAAGGCCGGCGGCCCACGGGTAGGACTTCAGGAACGGATCCGGCTCGATCGGGCCGGGGGACTCCCAGACGGTGTAGATCAGGCCGTCGGCCCGGATCTCGCCGATGCGCGCGGTCTTGGTGATGTGGTGGTTCTCACCGTCGATGGTGACCAGGCCCTCGGGCGCGTCGAACGTCACGCCGCCTGCGTTGTCCTGGATCGCCTTGACGTCGAAGGACTGCGCCTTCTCGACGGTGTTCTTCCACAGGTACACCGAGACGTAGGCCGCCTCCATCGGATCCGACGTGGGCTTGTCGGCGCCGAACTTCTCCTTGTAGGCCGTGACGAACTCGGTGTTCACCGGGGTGTCGATGGTCTGGTAGTAGTTCCAGGCCGTCAGCTGCCCGGTGATGTTCTGCACGCCGATGCCGCCGACTTCCTCCTCGGCGATCGACACCGACACCACCGGCATGTCCTGGGGGGTCAGACCGACGTTCTTGTACTCGCGGAAGAACGCCACGTTGGAGTCGCCGTTGAGGGTGTTGAACACCGCGTCGGCGTCGGCGGTGCGCACCTTGTTGACGATGGTGGAGAAGTCGGTCGAGCCCAGCGGGGTGTAGTCCTCGCCCTTGATCTCGATGCCGTTGGCCTCCGCGTACGCCTTGATGATGCGGTTGGCGGTCTGCGGGAAGACGTAGTCGCTACCCACGAGGTAGAGCGACTTGACGCCCTTCTCCTTGAGGTAGTCCAGCGCCGGCACGATCTGCTGGTTGGTGGTCGCGCCGGTGTAGAAGATGTTGGGGGAGGCCTCCAGGCCCTCGTACTGCACCGGGTAGTACAGCAGCGAGTTGTTGCTCTCGAAGACCGGCAGCATGGCTTTGCGGCTCGACGAGGTCCAGCCACCGAACACCGCGGCCACGCAGTCGCTGCTGATCAGCTTCTCGGCCTTCTCGGCGAACACCGTGGGCTCCGACGCACCGTCCTCGCCGACCAGCTGGATCTGCTTGCCCATCACCCCGCCGTCGGCGTTGATCTGCTCGACGGCCAGGTCGATAGCGTTGCGGACGGTCACCTCCGAGATCGCCATGGTGCCCGACAACGAGTTCAGCGCGCCCACCTTGATGGTGTCGCCCGAGGTGTCCACACACGACTCAGCATTTGCTGTGTCCTCTTCGGTAGCCTTGCTCCCGCAACCCGCCAACAGCAGACTGGCCGCCGTCACGACGCTTCCTACCGTCAGGAAGGGTCGGGTGAACAAGAGGCGCCGGGGTTGATCCATGTACGGCCTTTCTGGGTGTCAACAGCGCTCATCCCCTGATGAGGCGTCGAGTTGGAGTCACTTCAGCGTGCTAACGAGCGCGGAAGCGGCGACACCCGCGGGTGTCGAATGCGGACGTTAGAGCGCGCGTGTTTCTGTCAAATGTCTGTGTGTGACGAACTCATTAACCTGTCATCGGCAGCAAAATTGGTTTGCCGATGCTGGTCGGGGCTGTTGCGGCGATGACGTCGGTGTAACGATCCGGTACCGTCCGGCGATGTGCCGAACATGCGAACAGCTACAGCCAAGGTAGGGGCCGCGCTCATGCTGGCGGCCGCGTCGGTCGCGGCCACCCAGGCCAGCGCCGCCGCCCAGGAGGCGCATCAGGTCCGGTACACGCTGGTGTCCGGCGGCGCCTACGAGTTCGACCTGTTCTACGTGACCAGTCAGCCGCCGAGCATGGAGGCCTTCAACGCCGACGCCTACGCGTACGCCAAGCGGGAGAAGGTGAACCTGGCCCCCGGTGTGCCGTGGGTGTTCGAGACCACGATGGCGGACCCGAACTGGGCCATCCTCCAGGTCAGCAGCACCACCCGCGGTGGGATGGCCGCGCCGAACGCGCACTGCGACATCGCCGTCGACGGCCAAGTGCTGACCCAGCACGACGATCCCTACAACGTGCGGTGCCAGCTCGGTCAGTGGTGACCTAGCGGCGCTCGGTCAGGCCGCGCAGCGCCGGCGGCAGGGGGTCTCGGTGCAGCACCCCGAGCCGCTGGGTGGCGCGGGTCAGCGCGACGTACAGGTCAGCCGCACCCCGCGAGCCCTGGGTCAGGATCTGCTCCGGATGCACCACCAGCACGGCGTCGAACTCCAGGCCCTTGGTCTGCGATGGGGTGACGGTGCCCGGTGTGCCCGGCGGGCCGATCACCACGCTGGTGCCCTCGTGCCCGGCCTCCTCCCGCAGGAAGTCCTCGATGGCCGCCGGTAGCTCGGCGTCGGTCACCCGGCGCGCCCAGGGCGCTATCCCGTTGGCACGCACCGATTCCGGTGGGGTCGCAGCCGGAGCGCACTCGGCGAGTACCGACGCGGCGACGGCCATGATCTCGGCCGGGGTGCGGTAGTTCACCGTCAGCGCCCGGTACACCCAGCGGCCCGGCACGTACGGGGAGAGCGCGTCGTCCCAGGATGTCGCGCCGGCGGCCGACCGGCGCTGGGCGAGGTCGCCCACCACGGTGAACGAGCGCCGCGGGCAGCGCCGCATCAGCACCCGCCACTCCATCGCCGACAGTTCCTGGGCCTCGTCGACCACGACGTGGCCGTACGTCCAATCCCGGTCGGCGGCAGCACGTTCGGACAGATCGCGGGTGTCGCGTTCGAGGAACCGCTCGGCGAGGTCCTCGGCGCCGATGACGTCCTGGGCGAGGAGCTGGTCCTCGTCGTCCATCAGGTCCTCGCGGCCGATCATCAGGTCCAGCACGCCCGCGGCGTAGGCGGCTTCCTCCTGGCGCTCGCGTTCGGCGGCCGCGTCGCCGGAGGTGTCGCGGCCCAGCAGGTCGACCAGTTCGTCGAGCAGCGGGACATCCGAGACCGTCCACGCGGCGCCGTCGGCGCGCCACAGGCCCGGGTCGGCGCCCGCGGCCTTCAGCCGATCGTGGGACGAATACAGGTCGGCCAGCAGGGTTTCCGGGGTCAACACCGGCCACAGCTGATCCAGTGCGGCGGTGAACGCGGCGTTGTCGACCAGCTCGTCGAGCAGGTCGGCGCGCAGGTGCTCCCAGGCGGCGCGGTCGTCGCGGGTCAGCCAGCCCCGCCCGATCCTGGCGATCGCCCGTTCGGTCAGCACCCAGGTGACGACGTCGACGAACGTCGAGCGGGCGACGTTGTGGGGCCGGCCGGTCGCGCGGGCCTCCTCGATCGCCCACTGGGCACTCTCGGCGTCGATGCGCACCGACACGTCGGACAGCTCGATCGGCAGCGGCTCCTCGGGCACGCGTTGGCGGTCGGCGACCGCCGCGGCGAGTACGTCGAGCATCTGCAGCGAGCCCTTGGCCCGGGCCACGTCCGGGCTGTCCTCGGCGGTGACGTGCAGCCCGGGCACCAGGTCGCCGGGGGTCATGAACACCACGTTCGTCTCGCCCAGCGACGGCAGCACGCGGCCGATGTGGTCCAGGAACGCGTCGTTGGGGCCGATCACCAGCACCCCGTGGCTCTCCATCCGCTTGCGCTGGGTGTACAGCAGGTAGGCGACCCGGTGCAGCGCCACCACCGTCTTGCCGGTGCCGGGCCCGCCCTCGATGACCAGCACCCCGGGGTGATCGAGCCGGATGATGTCGTCCTGCTCGGCCTGGATGGTGGCGACGATGTCGCGCATGCCCTCACCGCGCGGGGCGTTGACCGCCGCAAGCAGCGCGGCGTCACCGTCCGCGGCCTCGCCGGCGACCGGCCGGCCGAGCACCTCGTCGGTGAAGTCCAGCACCCGCCGGCCCCTGGTGTGGAACTGGCGGCGGCGCCGCATGTTCTCCGGTGAGGCCCCGGTGGCGACGTAGAACGGCCGGGCTGCCGGTGCGCGCCAGTCCAGCAGCAGTGGCTCGAAATCGTCGTCCTGGTCCAGGATCCCGATCCGGCCGATGTAGAGTCGCTCGCCGGTGACGCTGTCCAGCCGGCCGAAGCACAGCCCGTGGTCGGCGACGTTGAGCCGCGCCATCTGGTTGGCCAGGGCGCGGACCTCGGCGTCGCGCTCCACCAGTGAGCCGCCGTCGCCGCGCAGCGCGGCGCTGTAGCGGGCCTTGACCCGGGCGCGTTCGGCGTCGAGCCGGGTGTAGAGGCCGTCGACGTAGTCGCGTTCGGCCTGCAGCTGTTCCTCGTGTGTCTGAGTGGTCATGAACCTCGGGTGTCTGTCGCGGGTGGCCCCGCGATTCTACGCACATCCTTGACAGTGTTTCGAACGTGTGTTCGCATAGGGTATGCGGTGGTCGGGGCAGGGTATCGATGTCGACGACGGCGCCCTGCCGGGGTTGGCGCGGATCGGCCTGGTACGCAGCGTCGCGACCCCTCAGTTCGAGGGCATCACTTTCCACGAGGTGCTGTGCAAGTCGGCGCTGAACAAGATCCCCGCCGCGTCGATGCTACCGTTCCGCTACACCGTCAATGGATATCGCGGCTGCTCACACGCCTGCCGGTACTGCTTCGCCCGGCCCACTCACGAATACCTGGAGTTCGATTCCGGGCGTGACTTCGACACCCAGCTGGTGGTCAAGACCAACGTCGCCGAGGTGCTGCGCCGCGAGCTGCACCGACCCTCGTGGACCCGCGAAACCGTTGCGCTGGGCACGAATACGGACCCCTATCAACGCGCCGAGGGCCGCTACGCGCTGATGCCCGGCATCATCTCGGCGCTGGCCGACTCGGGTACCCCGTTCTCCATTCTCACCAAAGGCACTCTGCTGCAACGGGATCTGCCGCTGTTGCAGGAGGCCGCGCGCCGGGTGGGGGTCGGTGTCGCCGTCTCGCTGGCGGTGGGGGACCCGGTGCTGCACGGCCAGGTCGAACCGGGCACCCCGACTCCACAGGCCCGGCTGGCGCTGATCTCGGCGATCCGGGACGCCGGGCTGGACTGTCATGTGATGGTGGCGCCGGTGTTGCCGGCGCTGACCGATTCCGAGGAGCACCTCGATGACCTGCTCGGCCGGATCGCCGCCGCCGGGGCCACCGGGGTGACAGTGTTCGGGCTGCACCTGCGCGGCAGCACGCGGGGCTGGTTCATGACGTGGCTGGCGCACACGCATCCGCACCTGGTGGGGCACTACCGCCAGCTCTACCGCCGCGGCGCCTACCTGCCCGCCGACTACCGCGCCGAGCTGGCCCGCCGGGTCGCTCCGCTGGTGGCCCGGCACGGCCTGGCGCGCGCGGGCCGGATGAGTGCGCCCGCGGTGGTCGGTGCGCCGGCCCCGGAGCTGGTGCAGCCGACGCTGTTCTGAGTCGGTCGCGTCCGAGTCGACACGGAGTCCGCCGCCGCGGTGTCGGCAATCTCACACGCCGATAGTTATCAAAATATATGTATCATACGATAATTATCTCCGATGCGATCCCGAGGTTCCTCCGTGCGTGTCCCCGCCGCGGCGACGACGTCGCCGACCGTCCCGCTCGTGCTCGTCCTGGCCCTGCTCACCGCCGTCACCCCGTTCTCGGTGGACATGTACATGTCGGCGTTCCCGGCGATCGCCGGGGAGTTCGGGACATCGGCGTCGACGGTGCAGCTGAGCCTGACGGCCTTCCTGGTCGGGTTGGCCGTCGGCCAGTTGTTCATCGGGCAGCTCTCCGACCGGCTCGGCCGGCGCCGGCCGCTGCTCGTCGGGACCGTGGTGTGCCTGGCGGCCAGCGTGGCGTGCGCGCTGAGCCCGTCGATCGAGATCCTGATCGCGCTGCGGTTCGTGCAGGGCTTCGCCGGCGCCGCCGGCGTGGTGATCGCGCGGGCCATCATCGCCGACCGCGCCCACGGCGCCGCGGCAGCGCGGCTGTTCTCGGTGATGATGGTGATCGGCGTGCTGGCCCCGATCGTGGCCCCCATCCTCGGCGGCCAGGTGGTGGCCGGGTTCGGCTGGCGGGCCGTGTTCGTGGCGCTGGCGGCGCTGAACCTGGTGATGCTGCTCGGCGCCTACCTCATGGCCGGGGAGTCGCTGCCGGTCCACGCGCGTCGTCCCGCCGGCCTGAGAGCCTTTGCCCGCAGCGCGTTCTCGGTGCTGGGCAACCGCCGGTTCATGGGTTACACACTGACGATTGGGTGCGCGTCGGCGGCGATGTTCGGCTACATCTCGGCCTCGCCGTTCGTACTGCAGAACATCCTCGGCATGTCGCCGCGGACCTACTCGCTGACCTTCGGCGCCTGCGCGCTGGCCGTCGCGGCCTCGGGCGTGGTGTCGGCGCGGCTGGTGCGCATCGTCGCGCCGCGGACGCTGCTGGTGGGTGGCATCTGCGCGATGCTCGTCATCTCGGCGCTGCAGCTGGTCAACGTCACCGTCGGGGGCGTGCTGCCGTGGGCGACCATTGCGCTGATGGCCTGCTTCATGGGGACCCTGGGCTTCATCTACGCCAACGGCACCACGCTGGCGATCGCCGAGGTCCGCCACGCCGCGGGCACCGGCTCCGCGGTGCTCGGGTTCCTGCAGTACAGCCTCGGCGCCGCCGCCTCCCCGCTGGTCGGGTTGGCCGGGGAGCACAGCGCGGTGCCGATGGGCGCGGTGATGTTCGGTGGTGCGGCGCTGGCGGCGGTGATGCTGTTCGGTCTGGCCCGGGGCGCTGCGATCCCGCGGGACGAGGAGGTCGAGGCGGTCAGCCTCGTGTCAGCGGGTGGCACCACGAGTCGGTGAGGGTCGCGAGCACCACCTCCCGATCGGCATCCCAGCCCCGGCTGAAGAACCGCCGCGACACGAACTCGAACTGTCCGAACGTCAGAGTGCTTCGCACCCAACGACTTTGCGGGTCGAATCGGTTCGCGGTCCAGCCAGCGCTGCCCCAGGTCTCGCTCACCGGACTCCACGACCGTCGCCAGCGGCGGATCGTCGTCGGCGGTCAGGATCGCGTCCACCTCGGCGAGCAGCTCCTTGACCAGCGCAGCCTTCGAGGTGAAGTGCGGATAGAACGTGGTGCGGGTGGTCCCGGCCGTGGCCGCGATGTCGTCGATCCCACGCGGGTGATGTCGTGAACTGGAGCTTCCACGGTGGCGGCGGCTGGGGCGATCCGCTGGACGCCGACCCTGACTCGGTACTCGCCGACGTGCGTGCCGGCCGAGTATCGACGGGCAGTGCCCGACGGGTACGCCTGCCCCGGCTGCGGTGCGCTGCTCGCCGTCGAGGTGTGCGCCCGCGAGGACGAACCGCTGCGGGATCTCGAGCTCGCCTCCCGGTAGCGCTCAGCTCCTGCCGCGCTTGACCTGGTTGAACGGAATGCCCTTGTCGGCGGCCAACTCCCGCGGGAAGCCGAGGATGCGCTCACCGATGACGTTGCGCGCCATCTCCGACGTGCCGCCGCCGAGTGACCCGGTCTGCCGCGACAGGTAGCGCACCCCGACGTCGAGCAGCCCGGCCGCGGCGCCGCCCTCGTCCACCACGGCGGCGGTGCCCGCGATCGCCAGCGCGGTGTCGACCTCGAGCTCGGTGGTCTCGGCGTGGAACAACCGGATCAGGGTGCCGGCGTTGGGCGGCAGTGAACCGTCGGCGATCGAGCGGGCGACATGGTCGATGAGGTGCTGCTTGACCACGCGGCGGACCAGCGCCCGGCCGGCCAGCTCCTGCACCCGCGGATCGTCGGCCTGGCCGGTGGCCTCGGCCAGCCCCACGTGGTCCGGCGGCATCTCGTTGGCGTTCTCGGCACCGGTACCGCTGGCGAACTCCGAGCCGCCGCCGACCGCCCGGCGCTCGTGGTAGAGCTGGCGCGAGGCCACCTCCCAGCCGTTGTCGACCTCACCGACCACGGCGTCGTCGCCGAGGACCAGGCTGTCGAAGAACTCCTCGCAGAACTCCTCGTTGCCGTTGACCTCCCGGATGCGGCGCATGGTGATGCCCGGCGCGTTCAGCGGCACCAGGAACATCGTCAGGCCCTCGTGTTTGGGCACCGTCCAGTCGGTGCGGGCCAGCATCAGCCCGTAGTCCGCGGCGAACGCGCTGGTGCTCCACGTCTTGGCGCCGTTGATCACCCAGCCGCCGTCGGTGCGGTCGGCCCGGGTGATGACGCCGGCGAGGTCGGAGCCGCCGCTGGGCTCGGACAGCAGCTGGCACAGGATCTCGTCGCCGCGGATGGCCGCCGAGATGCGCTCACGCTTCTGGGCCTCGGTGCCCATGTCCAGGATCGTCGCCGCGCAGATCGTGAACGTCGGCACGTTGAGGATCAGCGGCATCTCGTAGCTGCGGCACTCGGCATTGAAGGCCCGTTGGTAGGCGAAATCCAGCCCGAGGCCGCCGTATTCGCGGGGGAAGCAGATCCCGGCGAAACCGCCGTCGTACAGCCGCTTCTGCAGCTCTTTGGCCCGGTCCCAGGAGGACTGCTCGGCGCGCACCGTGAACGGCGGGTGCTCAGCGTCGATGCGGGGCATGTTCTCGGCCAGCCAAGCCCGGGCCCTGGCGGCGAAGTCGGCCACCGATTCGGTGGTACCGGTGGTGCTCACCGTGTCGGTCACGACTGCGCCTTCCTGGTCAGCGCGTACATGGCGCGGTGGTGATCCTCCGGTGAGCCGAACATGGCCCGGTACAGGGTCACCCGGCGCAGATACAGGTGCAGGTCGTGCTCCCAGGTCACCCCGATGCCGCCGTGCAGCTGCACACAGTCCTGCAGGATCACCGGGGCGCGTTCGCCCACATAGGCTTTCGCGACGCTGACCAGCAGCGCGGCGTCGGGGTGGCGCCCGGACACCGCGGCGACGGCGCTGGCGGTGGTGGCCCGGCACGCCTCGAACCACATCGTCATGTCCGCCGCGCGGTGCTTGAGCGCCTGATAGGAGGCCAGCGGCCGGCCGAAGCTGTGCCGGTCCAGCAGCCACTGGTTGGTCATCTTCAGGACCGCGTCGAGGATCCCGACGGTTTCGGCGCACTGCAGCACCAGTGCGATCTGACGTTGCCGCTCGACGATGACTGTGGTGTGCTCGGGCGTCCCGACCGCGGCGGATTCGGCCACCTCGACACCGTCGAACTGCACTCGGGCATAACGCTTCACCAGATCGACGCAGTCCTGCGGAGTGGCCGTCACCCCCGGGGTGTCCGTCGGCACCAGGAACTGCCGCAGCGTCCCGTCGCAGGTCGCGGTCACCAGCAGCGCACCGCTGTCGGCACCGGCCTCGACCCGGTCCTTGACCCCGTCGATCCGGTATCCCGAGCCGGTGGGCACGGCCGTGGTGGCCGCGTGCAGCGGATCGAACGGGCGGCCCGGCTCGTACGTCGCCCATGCGGCCACCAGCTCACCGGACACCAGGGCGGCGATGGACTCCTCGTGCCCGTCCGGGGATTCGACCAGCCCGGCCAGCACCACGCTGACCGGGTGCAGCGGGCCGGGGGCCACGGTGCGCCCGGTCTTCTCGGCGACCAGCGCCAGATCGGCGACGCCGTCGCCGGACACGCTGCCGCCGCCCAGGTCGTCGGGGACCAGCAGGCTGGCCCAGCCCAGCTCGGCGGCGCGCTGCCACCACTGCGGGGTGACACTGTCACCGGCGGCGTGCAGTTCACGGACGTGGCTCAGCGAGGCCTGTTTGTCCAGGAAGCTCTCGGTGGTGGCGGCGAAGAGCAGCTGTTCGGGGTTAGCGACGTCGGTCATCGGATCGGCCGCTCAGGCGATCACCAGCGCGGGCACATCGGGTCTGTGCACCTGCTCGTTGGGTACCTTGAACAGCTCGATGAGGTTGCCCCCCATCACCTTTCGCACCGAGTGCGGGTCCAGCCCCTGCGTCTCGAGGTCACCGACCAGGTCGATCGGGTCGGCCAGCCCCTCGGGGTGCGGCCAGTCCGAGCCGAAGATGATGCGGTCGATGCCGCACAGGTCGGCCATGCCGGCGAAGTCGTCCTCCCAGAACGGTGCCACGTAGACACAGCGCTTGAACGTCTCGATCGGGTTCTCCGGAAACTCCTGCGGCATCTTCGAATAGACGTCCTCGAACTGGTGGAACAGGTAGGGCACCCAGGAGGCGCCGTTCTCGATGGACAGTACCCGCAGGTCGGGGTTGCGGCTCAGCGCACCGTGGCAGACCAGCGCGGCCACGGTGTCCTCGATGGGCCGCTTGCCCATCGCGACCATGCGGAACGCGGTCGGCTTGAACGGCAGGAACTCCTCGGCGGGCTCCCAGTCGTTGAGGTATTGCGAGTAGCCGCTGTCGGAGGCGTGCATGCACACCGGGATCCCGGCCGCGACGCAGGCCTGCCAGAACGGGTCGAACTCGGGCAGCCCCAGCGAGCGGGTGCCCCGGTAACCGGGCACCGGCGCCGGGCGCACCAGCACGGTCTTCGCGCCGCGGTCCAGGCACCACTGCAGTTCCTCGAGCGCGCGGTCGACGACGCCGAGGTTGATCACAGGGGTGGAGAAGATCCGGCCCTCGTAGTCGAATCGCCATGTCTCGTACATCCATTGGTTCAGCGCGTGGACGATGTCGAGGATCAGATCCGGATCGTCCTTGAGGCGCTCCTCGACCAGGCTGGCCAGCGTCGGGAACATGATCGTGTAGTCCAGGCCGAGACCGTCGAGGACCTCCAGGCGCGCTTCGGGGTTGCGGAACGCCGGGATGGTCTTCATCGGCTTGCCCATCACCTCGCGAAAGCTCTTGCCGCCGCTGCCATGGCGGAAGTACTCCTCCTGCGCGCCGGGCCGGGCGACCACCTCGAACGTCGGGTTCGGGATGTAGTCGCTGATGTGGTTGCGCACCACGGTCTTGGTGCGGCCGCGCACGTCGATGTAGTCGATGACGCCCTTGCGGTGCTCGGGCAGGAACTGGGTGAGTGCCTCTTTGGGCTCGTAGAAGTGGTTGTCGGCGTCGAACACCGGATAGTCGAGGATGCGAGACGGCATGTTCTGGAGCTCCTGGCCTCGGTCTTTCCACTTGGTGGCAACGTCATTATCGTAATTGGTAATGACGTTACCACGCCCTGGTGTAACGAGGCCAGGGCCCGATCAGGCAGGTCAGGCGGCCTACCGGGCGAGGGCGCGCAGGCAGAACCCGAACACCTGACCGGTGTCGATCGCGGACCCGGTGAGCTCGGCGCCGAGCTCGCTGATCCGCAATGCACCCAGGACGGTCTGCATCAGGATCGCGGCGTCGCCTTCGACGTCGAGATCGGCGCGGAACGCGCCCTCGGCGATGCCGCGGCGCACGATGTCGGCGAACAGCCGGTGCAGCGGGGAGAGCACGGCGGCGAACTCCTTGGGCCGCGACCCCAGCAGGTGGTCGTTGTAGTAGGTCAGTCCTCGATTGATGCTGTCCTGGGTGCTGGATTCGGCTGGGGCGCTGATCCGTTCGATCAGGTGCCGCAGAGCATCGGGGGCCGGCAGCGACTCGGTCTCGAGGCGCCAGCGTGCGGTGGCGTCGGTCATGATCTTCTCGACGAGGGCCAGCAGCAGTTCGTCCTTGGTCGGGAAATGCTGGTAGAAAGCGCGCAGCGAGGTCTTGGAACGCTCGACGATCTCGAGCACGGTGAAGTCGGTGCGCCCGGTCTCGCCGAGGATCGCCAGCGCCGACCGCATGAACCGGCTGGCGCGCGACTCCGCCTCGGGGCCGGGCTGCGGGCCCGGCTGCGCCGTTGCCGCCATCTGCGCACCATCCGTTCGCGTGCGGGAACCTGTGGGTAATGACGTTACCGCTTTTGGCGAACCTCGGTTACTGTTCGGGTCGGCGACAGTCAGCAAGTGGAGGCGATGGACCGATGACGACCGATTCCGTACAGACCCCGTGGACGCTGCAGGGACTGCTCGACCTGTTCGACGCCCAACCCGACGGCGCGGACAGCTTCACCGCGCAGCCCGGGCTGGCCGCCGACGACGAACGCCAGGTGGTCGAGGGCACCCAGATCCTGGCGGCGTCGATCGTCGCTGCCGCCAAGCGTTTTCCGGAGAAGTCGGTGCGCTCGGCCTACGCGGTGTTCGCCCGGGCGGTGCTCGTCGGGGCCGGCCCGGTGCAGTTGGACATCGACGTGCTCAGCGAAGGCCGTTCCACCGCAACGGCGGTCGTGACAGCCACCCAGAACGGCAAGCGCTGCATCACCACGACGGTGCTGGCCGACGTACCCACCGGCGACGTGATCCGCCACCACCTGCCCAGGCCGGAGGTGGCCGGACCGGCCGAGGCGAACCCGTCGCCCATGCCGATGGCCGGCCGCGAGCTGCGCCTGGTCGACGTGGTGGACGTCAACAGCCCCGACGAGTTCGGGCCGCCGGAGCTGTACGCCTGGCTGCATTACGACCCCATCCCGCAGCGCGACGATCTCGCCAAGGCGCTATTGGCGTATTTCACCGGTCACCTTGGGATTTCGACCACCATGCGGGCGCACGAGGGGATCGGCACCAGCCAGGCGCACCTGACCGTGTCGACGGCGCCAATGACGGTGTCGGTCAGTTTCCACGAGCCGGTGTGCTGGGACGCCTGGCTGCTCTACAGCCACGAGAGCACACAGGTGGGGGCCGGGATGTCCTACGTCCGCGGCACCGTGCACAGCGAGGGTGGGGACCTGCTCGCGTCGTTCACCCAGGACGGTCTGATCCGGCCGCTGCGCGCCACCGACACCGCGATCGAGGAGCAGTCGCGGCTCTAGCCGGATAGCGTGTCCGTGCGAGGTCATGGCACACGGGTTCACGACCTCGGTGGCGTGTGCCTGACCGTCCTGCACCTGCCCGGTCACACGCCCGGCAGCGTCGCGCTCTACGAACCCGACCACAGATGGCTGTTCATCGGCGACGTCGTGTACGCCGACGGGGGCGACATGATCGACTACCTCGACGGCAGCTCGCCCGCCGACTACCGGGCCTCGATCCGCCTCTGTTGGCACTGGACGTCGACCACGTATTCGCCGGACACGGCCCGGTATTCGGTGCCGACGAACTTCACGCCCTCGCGCAGCGTTACCTGAGCCTCGACGCTAACAGCCTCCGCTTCAACGCCTATCAGTAGCGCTGTTCGGTGACGTCCCAGCTGTGGTGCACGATGTCGTGCAGGTGGTAGAGCGCGATGGTGGTGATCGTGAATTCACTTCCGTTGCTGCGTAACCCGCGTCTGGACCACGCCGACTCGGGCACACTGTCGTAGGTGGCGGCCACGGCGGAGGCCGCGTCGAACAGCTCGGCGGCCACCGAGGCCGGATCCTGGGCGGCGTAGTCGTCGGCGCGTGCTGTCGCGTCCTGGTCCCAGTTGGGGAACAGCGGGCGGTCCTCGGTCAGCATCAGATGCACCCGGTGGTCGAAGATGCGGTGCACGTCGCGGACGTGGCAGCCGTATTCGAGCGTCGACCACACCGTCGGGCGCGGCCGCCGATCGACCCCGGGGCGGTGCAGGCGTGGCACCCAGTCCGCGGCATCGTCGCGGATGCGCTGCGCGACGGCGGCGGGCGGGATCACGGCGGCGTCGAACCCGCACTGCGGGCAGCGCTGGTCGAGCACCCAGGTCCAGTCCTTGGCGTCCGGCTCGATCGGGTCGTCGATCATCCGGCCAGCGCCTTCTGCAGGACCTCCAGTGGCAGCCCGCCGAGATCCAGTGCGCGGGAATGGAAGTCCTTGAGCGAGACACCGCGGGCCAGCGTCTCGTCGCGCAGCTGCTGCCATATCCGCTGTCCGATCGCGTACGACGGCGCCTGACCCGGCCAGCCGAGATAGCGGTCCAGTTCGTAGCGCAGGTTCTGCTCGGCCATCGCGCTGTGTGCCTGTAGGAACGCCCAGGCCCGCTCGGCGTCCCAGGTGCCGCCGTCGGGTGCGGTCAGTCCGCAGTGCACCCCGATGTCGATGACCACCCGGGCGGCGCGGAAGCGTTGGGCGTCCAGCATCCCCATCCGGTTACCGGCGTCGTCGAGCCAACCCAGCTCGGCCATCAGACGTTCGGCGTACAGCGCCCACCCTTCACCGTGTCCGGACACCCAGCAGCCCAGCCTGCGCCACCGGTTGAGCTCCTCGGCCAGCACGACGGCCCGGCCGATCTGCAGATGATGCCCCGGGACGCCCTCGTGGAAGACCGTGGTGGTCTCCTGCCAGGTGTGGAAGGTGGTCACGCCGCGCGGCACCGACCACCACATCCGGCCCGGGCGGGTCAGGTCCTCCGACGGGCCGGTGTAGTAGATGCCGCCGGTGTGCGTCGGTGCGATCCGGCACTCCAGCCGGCGCAGCGGCGCCGCGATGTCGAAGTGGGTGTCCGCCAGCGCGTCCACCGCCCGGTCGGAGAGGTCCTGCATCCACCGCTGCAGCGCCTCGGTGCCGTGGATCAGGTAGCGGGGCTCGTCGTCCAGTCGGCGCAGTGCCTCGGCGGCCGTGGCGCCGGGGTAGAGCCGGTCGGCGATCGAGTTCTGTTCGGCGACAATGTTCGTCAGGGATTCCAGGCCCCAGTGGTAGGCCTCGTCGAGATCGACGTCGGCGCCCAGGAAGTTGCGCGACAGCAGCTGGTAGGCCTCTCGCCCGCAGCCGTCGACCGCGCGGGCGTGCGGACCGACGTCGTCGCGGAGCACGGCGGCCAGCCCGAGGTAGGCGTCGGCGGCGGCCTCGGCGTGGCGGATCAGCTCCTGCCGCAGCGCCGCGTCGTCGAGGTCGGCGTCGGAGACCATGTCGACGAACAGCCGCTGGATCTGGTCGGCCTGGTCCACGCCGCGGCGCACCTGACGGGCCGCCGGTGCGTGACCGGCGGCCACGGCGGCGCGCAGCGCCTCGGCGTAGCCGGCGACCCGCTGCGGGATCTGCCCGAGACGGCGGCTGATCACCGCCCAGTCCTCGACGGTCTCGGTGGGCATCAGGTCGAACACGTCGCGCATCGTCTGCAGCGGTGAGGCGATGACGTTCAGCTCGCCCAGGTCCAGTCCGGCGTCGTGCCTGGCGAGTGCGACGCCGAGCCGCTCACGCATCGCCGCGGCCGTCACCACGTCGACGTCGTCGACGAGCTCGACCTCGTCGAGCTCCCGCAGCGCCGCACGGGCCGCCTCGGCGCGCGCCTGCACCCCGGCGGGGGAGTAGTCGGTGATCTGGTCGTCATATCCGGTGATGCCGGATTCGGTTGCCGCGCACGGGTCCAGGGCGGCCATGGTGGCCAGGTACCGCTCGGCGACCGCGTCGGTGGCGGTGCTGCGCCTAGCCAAGGTTGTTCGTCGCGAACGTGTCGCACTTGGCCGGGTCGCCGGTCTGATAGCCAGTGGTGAACCACTTCTGGCGTTGCGCCGAGGACCCGTGCGTCCACGACTCCGGATTCACCCGGCCCGTCGCCGAGCGCTGGATCCGGTCGTCACCGACCGAGGAGGCCGCCGACAGCGCGTCGGCGATATCGGTGTCGCTCAACGGTTCCAGGAACGGCACGCCGGTGCTCTCCTGTTTGGTGATCGCCGCGTAGTGCGCCCACACCCCGGCGTAGCAGTCGGCCTGCAGCTCGGTACGCACCCCGGCACCGGTGGCGCCCTGCGGATCCTGCTGTGCGCGGCCCAGCACCCCCTGCAGGTTCTGCACGTGGTGGCCGAACTCGTGGGCCACCACGTACTCCTGGGCCAACGGCCCGCCACTGGACCCGAACTGGGTGACCAGCGTGTCGAAGAAGTCGGTGTCGAAGTACGCGGTCTGGTCCACCGGGCAGTAGAACGGCCCGACCTCGCTGGTGGCCGCGCCGCAGCCGGTGTCGACGGAGCCGGTGAACAGCCGGATGTGCGGGCGGCTGTAGCCGGGCATGAGCTGCTGCCACACCCCGTCGACAGAGTTCCCGGTCGCCACCACCCGGCACTGCACGATCTGGTTGGCGTCCTCACCGGTCCGGCACTGGCTCAGGTCGAAGCCGGGAGCCTCGACGCCCTGAGGGTTCATCTCCGGCTGCTGGACCACCGTGCTGGGGTCCACGCCCAGGAACAGCGCCACCACCACGATCAACAGCCCGCCCAGACCACCGCCGATCGCGATGCCGCGGCCCGGGCCGCGGCCACCGCTGGTGGACGTGGTGCTGGTGTCGATCTGCATGCCCTCGTTGAAGGTCATCGCATCCCTCGATTCACCCCGTGACAGCGTCGTCGCCGAGCCTGTGACCCAGGCCCGTCCAGCTTCGCACACTACGATTTGCGGTGTGGCGGTCGTTGCCGGACATTCCCCCGTCGTCCGCATCGCATGCGGCGACCTGCGCGGCGACGTGGAGGGTGGGGTCGGGGTGTGGCGCGGGGTGCCCTACGCCGAACAGCCCGTCGGCCCCCGCCGGTTCCTGGCCCCCGGCCCGCTGCCGGCGTGGCAGGGCGTCCGGGAGGCCCGCGAGCACGGCCCGCTGCCACCGCAGACCAAATCCTTCGTCGGCGGTGGCCGCGACGACCCGAAGGTGCGCGACGAGGCCTGCCTGACCCTGACGGTGTGGTCGCCCGACACCACGGCCTCGCTGCCGGTGATGGTGTGGATCCCCGGTGGCGCCTTCGTGTACGGAGCCGGGCAGTTCCAGCTGTACAACGGGTCGCGGCTGGCCGCCAACGGCAACGTGGTGGTGGTCAACATCACCTACCGGATCGGGGTGTTCGGCGGATTCGAGCTCAGCGCCCTCGGCGACGGGTTCCACGACAACCTGGCGCTGCGCGACCAGATCGCCGCGCTGGGCTGGGTGCGGGACAACATCGCCGCCTTCGGCGGTGATCCCGAACGGGTCACGGTGTTCGGCGAGTCGGCCGGCGGCACCTCGGTGCTGGCGCTGCTGGCCAGCCCCGCGGCGGCCGGGCTGTTCCACCGGGCCATCGCGCAGAGCCCCGCGCTGCCCCTGGTCGCCGACCGTGAGGTCCGTGCCGCCCGGGCCCGCGACTTCCTGCGCCGGCTCGGGGTGAGCGCCGCCGAGGTCAAGGCGCTGCCGCAGCGGCAGCTCCGCCGGGCCGCGGGCATGATCCAGATCGCGAGCGCGGCTGACACACCGACGCTGGCCTACGGGCTGACCCACGGCACCGCGCTGCTGCCGCGGCACCCGATCGACGCCGCCCGCCGCGGCGAGCTGGCCCGGCTGCCGTTGATCATCGGCACCAACAGCCACGAGGCGTCGATGTTCGCCTTCACCAGGCCGCCGATGCTGCCCACCACCAGGGCGTCCGCGGAGGCCTACTTCGCCCGGGTCGCGCCGGAGTCCAAAGAACGTGTGCTGCAAGCCTATCCGGACTATCCGAGGAGACGGGCGCTGATCGCGCTGGGTTCCGACGCGATGTTCGGCGGGCCCACCTGGGCGTTCGCCGACGCGTACAGCGCGCACGCCCCGACCCGGGTGTACCGCTTCGACCACTTCGGGCTGAGCCTGCGCATGCTCGGGCTCGGTGCTACCCACGGCAGCGAGATCGTGCACATCCAGCACAGCTACGCGTCGTTCGTCGGGCGCAAACTGCATCCGCTCGGGCGCCGGCTGCAACCCGCGGTCGGGCGCCGGATGCAGCGCGCCTGGCTGGATTTCGCCCGGGACACCGAGGACGTCGACGCCCAGCACTGGCCGTGCTACCGGACCGAGGACCGGTTGACCCGGCTGATCACCTCGGCGCGCGATGTGATGACCGCCGACCCCGACCAGATCCGGCGCCAAGCCTGGGCCTCGATCTATTAGCCGGCACGGAATGTCATGCACGAGAACGTTTCCCACGCCAGATTCAGGTCACCTCGGGGTGACGGTGGCCCACTGGGGCCAGGGATGGCTGACCGTACACCTTAGATCAATGCGTCGCCCCGGGATGAGTTCCGGGCCGCCATCGGTTCTGGCGCGCAGCACGCACACACCCACTCGCCCAGAAAGGCCCGTCATGAAGATCGTCGTGATCGGCGGAACCGGCCTCATCGGTTCGAAACTCGTCCAGCGGCTGGCCGGCACCGGCCACGACGCGGTCCCCGCCGCCCCGTCGACCGGGGTCGACATTTACACCGGTGAGGGGCTCGCCGCGGTCCTCGCCGGCGCCGACGTCGTCGTCGACGTCTCGAACTCGCCCACGCTGGACGACGCTGCCAAGGAGTTCTTCGAGGTGGCGACCACGAACCTGCTCACCGCCGCGGCCGCCGCAGGCATCGGCCACCACGTCGCGCTGTCGGTGGTCGGCACCGCCGAGATGGCGCCGCAGAGCGGCTATTTCCAGGCCAAACTGGCGCAGGAGCACCTCATCGCCGCGGGCCCCATCCCGTACACCATCGTGCACGCGACCCAGTTCTTCGAGTTCGCCGCCACGCTGGCGGACTCGGCGACCGTCGACGGCGTGGTGCGGATGCCACCGGCCTACTTCCAGCCGATGGCGGCCGCCGACGTCGCCGCCGGGGTCGCGGCCGTCGCCGTCGACGCCCCGGCGAACGGCATCGTCGAGATCGGCGGTCCGCAGGCGGTGCTGCTCCCGGACCTGCTGCGAACGGCGCTGAGCGCCCGCGGCGACGACCGGCCGGTGGTCGCCGACCCCGACGCCAGGTACTGGGGCGTCGAACTCGGCGAGCGCACACTGTGCCCCGGACCCGGCGCGATGCTGTCCGAGACCAGGTTCGAGGACTGGCTGCGCGCCGCGGTCGCCGCGCGCTGACCCGAGTGCGTCGCGCAGCGCCCTGCCGGCGAATACACTGCTGTTCGCCAGCATCGAGATCGGACGAACCTTCGGCGCGCGTCCGTGCGAACGGACGCGGTGGTGCCCATGACGAGCCCGCAGAAGTCGCCATCGCTGCTGGGCCGCGCCGGGGAATGCGAACGGATCGACGGGTTGATCGCCGCCGTCGAACCCGGTGCCCGCCAGGTGCTGGTACTGCGCGGCGAGGCCGGGGTCGGCAAGACCGCACTGCTGAACTACGCCGCCAACCGCGCCGAAGGGTTTAACGTCCTTCATGTTTCCGGTGTCGAGTCGGACATGGAGCTGGCCTACGCCGGCCTGCAGCAGCTGTGCGCCCCGCTGCTCGGGCACCTCGACGCACTGCCCGAACCGCAACGGCACGCGCTCGACGTCGCGTTCGGCCGCGGCGTGGGTTCGGCGCCGGACCGGTTCCTCGTCGGCCTCGCCGTGCTGAGCCTGTTCGCCGCCGCGGCCGAGGACCGGCCGGTGCTCGGCGTCGTCGATGACGTGCAATGGCTCGACCAGGTGTCGGTGCAGACGCTGGCGTTCGTGGCCCGGCGGCTGCTCGCCGAGCCGGTCGCGCTGGTGTTCGGTGTCCGCGACCATCCGGAGCTGCTCGCCGACCTGCCCGAGCTGCCGCTGGCGGGCCTGTCCGACGCCGACGCCAGGGAACTACTGGACTCGGTGATGCTGACCGGGATGGATCCGCGGGTGCGCGACCGGATCGTCGCCGAGACCCGCGGTCTGCCGCTGGCGATCCTGGAGGTGCCGCGCAGCATCTCGGCCGCCGAACTGGCAGGCGGATTCTGGATCTCGGGCAAGCGGTCCTCGCCGGCCGCCGTCGAGCAGAGCTACGTGCGCCGGATCCAGGCGCTGCCGCCGGCCACCCGGCAACTGCTGCTGCTCGCCGCGGCCGAACCGCTCGGCGACGCCGCGCTGTTCCTGCGCGCGGCAACACGATTGGAGGTTCGGGTCGAGGAACTCGCGCCTGCGGAGGCCGACGAACTCATCGAATTCGGCCCGCGGATCCGATTCCGGCACCCGCTGATCCGCTCGGCCGCCTACCGCGCCGCCGACCTGGCCTCGCGCCGGGCTGCCCACCGGGCGCTAGCGGATGCCACCGACGCCCAGGTCGACCCGGATCGACGCGCGTGGCATGCCGCACAGGCTGCGGCCGGACCCGACGACGAGGTGGCCGCCGATCTGGAGCGCTCCGCGTTGCGGGCCCAGAGCCGAGGCGGAATTGCAGCTGCTGCAACGTTTCTGGAACATGCCACGGCGCTGACCGCGGATCCGGCGCTGCGGGTGGCCAGGGCGTTGGCGGCCGCCCAGGTCAAACGTGACGCCGCGGACACCGACAGCGCCCACGCGTTGCTCGCGACCGCCGAACTCGGTGAGCTGTCGGCCGAACAGCGGGCACACGTGACCCGGTTGCGGGCACAGATGGAGTTCGTCCGCAGCCGGGCCGGTGAGGCGGGTGCACCCAAGATCGCCGACACCGCGCCGACCTTGCTCGACGCCGCCACCCGGCTGGCCACCCTCGACGACCATGCCTCGCGGGAAAGCTACCTGGAGGCCATCGCGGCGCTCATGTACGGCGGCCGCTTCGCCGATCCCGCCGCACTGCGTGCCGCGGCGGAGGCCGCACTGCCGGCGATCCCCGACGGGCCCGGGCCGCTGCGCCCGGTCGACCTGCTGCTCGCCGGGATCGCCGAACGGATCATCGGTGGCTACGGCGCGGGCGCCGCGGCGTTGCACGCCGCGCTGCAGGCGATGTGTGAGCAGGCCGATACCGACGACGTCGCCGTGGGGCGGTGGCTGCGCGTGCCCGGCTTCCCGATCCTGCAGGAATCGGCCGCCCACGAATTGTGGGACGAACGGGCGATGCGGCACCTGTCGACCTGCGCGGTGCGCTGCGCCCGTGGGTCCGGTGCGCTCGACGGGCTGCCCCGCGCGCTGACCTACGCCGCGGGCGTGCACCTGGTCGCCGGCGAGTTCACCGCGGCCGAACAACTCATCGAGGAGGCCCACTCGATCACCGAGGCGACCGGGCACCGATCGCCGGTGCGCTACCACTCGGTGCTGTTGTCCGCGTGGCGCGGCGACGCCGCGACCGCCGCGAAACTCATCGGCAGCGCCCGCGCCGACGGCGTCGCCCGGGGGGAGGGCCGCCTGCACGGACTCACCGGGTACGCCGCCGCGATCCTGCACAACGGGCTTGGCCAGTACGACGAGGCCTACGCGGCGGCCTGCGACGCCACCGCCTACCCGGACCTGGGGTTCCACGGCTGGTGCCTGTACGAGATGGTCGAGGCCGCCACGCGCACCGGTGCCGTCGACGCCGCCCGCAGCGCGCTGGCGACCCTGCAGTCCTGCGCTGGCGGCAGCGGAACAGATTGGGGCATGGGCGCTTTGGCGAGCGCCCAGGCGATGGTGGCCGACGGCGACGCCGCCGAGGCGCTGTACACCGACGCGATCGAGCGGCTGGGCCGGACCCGGGTCGCCGTGCACTTGGCCCGCACCCGGCTGGTGTACGGCGAATGGTTGCGGCGCAACAACCGGCGTACGGATGCGCGCCGCGAACTGTCCGCCGCTCATGACATGTTCACCCGCATGGGCGCACAGGGCTTCGCCGAGCGGGCTCGCCGCGAACTGGTCGCGACCGGCGAGAAGGTGCGACCCCGCGAGGCCCGCACCGGTGCGGAGCTCACCGCGCAGGAAGCCCAGATCGCGCAGCTGGCGTCCGACGGGCTGACCAACCAGGAGATCGGTGCCCAGCTGTTCATCAGCTCCCACACCGTGGAATGGCACCTGCGCAAGGTGTTCGCCAAGCTGGGCATCACCTCGCGCCGCCAGCTGCGCACCACGGGTCGGCACTAGGAGGTTCCACCGCACCGCTACGGATGGACTACGGGTTTCCAAGGGCTCGCCACGGCCGCCGAGCCGCGAATGTGGGAGGTGAATCAGACACCGCCACCCGCAGGAGATCCGATCATGACCGTCAGCTATCTGCCCACCCGCGCCACCCCGGACACGGCCCTGAACGCGCGGTTCACCGCGGACGTCGAACCGCTCATCGGTGTGCTGGGCCGCGGTGCGCGCCGGCTCGCGCGTACCGAGGCCGACGCCGAGGACCTGCTCCAGGACACCCTGCTGCGCGCCTACCGCAGCTTCCACACCTTCGCCGACGGCACCAACCTGCAGGCGTGGCTGTTCCGCATCCTCTACAACCGCTGGGTCAGCGGACACCGTGCCAAACAATCGCGGGTCACCGAGGTCTCGGCCGAAGTCCTCACCGAACACGATCTGGCGGCCAGTGCGGCACGGTCGCCCGGCTGTGCCCGCTCGGCCGAGGCCGAGGTGCTCGACGCACTTCCCGACGGCGAGATCAGGGCCGCACTGGCCGCGCTGCCCGACGGGTTCGCCGAAGTCCTCTTCTACGCCGACATCGAGGGCTACACCTACGCCGAGACCGCCGAGATCCTCGACATCCCGATCGGCACCGTGATGTCGCGGGTGTCCCGCGGCCGCAAACGCCTGCGCATCGCGCTGGCGCACCTGTCCCGCGGCCGCGGCGAAACCGCCGCCGTCACCGCCGTCATCGCCTGAGGGAGGAGCCATGGAACTCACCAACCGGCGCGCCCTGATCACCGGCGGCACCGCGGGCATCGGCCTCGCGTGCGCGCGACTCCTGGCCCGGGAGGGGGCGGTCGTCACCGTCACCGGGCGGGACGGACGCCGTGGCGCCGAAGCGGCCGCGTCGCTGGGCGGCGGCGTGCACTTCCTGCAGTCCGACCTGGCCGACGCGGAATCGGTGCGAACGCTGGTGCGCCAGGCCGGCGCGGTGGACATCCTGGTCAACAACGCCGCCAGCTTCCCGTCCGCGCTGACCGTCGACCAGCGCCGCGACGCGTTCGAGCGGACGTTCGCGACCAACGTCGCCGGTACGTATTTCCTGGCCGCCGGGCTGGTGCCCGGCATGATCGCCCGCGGCCACGGCAGCATCGTCAACGTCACCACCATGGTCGCGTCGAGAGCGGTGCCCGGCGCGAGCGTGTACAGCGCGTCGAAAGCCGCCGTGGAATCGCTGACCCGGACCTGGGCCGCCGAATTCGGGCCGGCCGGTGTGCGGGTCAACGCCGTCGCCCCCGGCCCGACGAGAACCGAGGGCGTCCAAGCTGAATGGGGTGAAACGAACGAGGCGCTCGGCCGCGCGCTGCCGCTGGGGCGCACCGCTGCACCGGACGAGATCGCGCAGGCCGTGTTGTTCCTGGCCTCGCCCCGGGCCTCCTTCATCACGGGTGCGGTGCTGCACGCCGACGGCGGCGGCAGCGCCATCTGAGCGTTCGAACGAAAGGAAAAGACATGAGCAAGGCCTACGACCCGTCCTGGGAGAGCGCGCTGACGGTGGTCCAAGAAGTGAGCCCGCCGTTCATCCCGCCGGGTGCGCACGCGATGACCGTCGTCATCGACTACCCGCCCGGCAGCGCGGGCGCCCCGCCGCACCGGCACCCCGGCGGTCCGGCGTTCGGGTTCGTGCTCGAGGGCGAGATGCTGTTCGAGCTCGAGGGACAGCCGCCGCGCGTGGTGCGCGCCGGGGAGGCGTTC
Source organism: Mycolicibacterium sp. (assembly GCA_050250295.1). Taxonomy (GTDB): domain Bacteria; phylum Actinomycetota; class Actinomycetes; order Mycobacteriales; family Mycobacteriaceae; genus Mycobacterium. Next base: position 34,918 of record JBFWOX010000017.1, on the reverse strand, counting down.
TGGGAGCCCGGCGGCGACGTCATCCACTACTCCGACGCCAACAACCGCGACGACGTCAGGTGCCGTTTCACCGTCACGATGCTGTGCGCGCCGGACCAGCCCATGCTCGTGCTGGTCGACGACGACGAACTCGCCGCTCGCCGGTACCGCAGGGTCCCACCGGCACCGTGAACCCGGGTGGCGGGTGGAGCCTGGTGAGCCCCTTAGACTGATCTGTCGATTGTCGCCCACCGCCTGCCGTGAAAGAGGAGTACTTCGTGCTGCGCACCCGCACCGCCGGTTCATTGCGTCCTGCCGATGCCGGTCAGACGGTGACGCTGGCCGGGTGGGTGGCGCGCCGGCGCGACCACGGCGGCGTCATCTTCATCGACCTGCGCGACGCCTCCGGCGTCTCGCAGGTGGTGTTCCGGGAGGGCACCGTCCTCGAGCAGGCCCATCGCCTGCGCGCCGAGTTCTGCGTCGCGGTCACCGGCGTCGTCGAGATCCGCCCGGAAGGCAACGCCAACCCCGAGATCGCCACCGGCGAGGTCGAGGTCAACGCCACCGAGCTGACCGTGTTGGGGGAGAGCGCGCCGCTGCCGTTCCAGCTCGACGAGACGGCCGGCGAGGAGGCCCGGCTCAAGTACCGGTACCTCGATCTGCGCCGTGAGGGTCCGGGACACGCGATCCGCTTGCGCTCCAAGGTGAATGCCGCTGCGCGCGGCGTGCTCGCCGAGCACGACTTCGTCGAGATCGAGACGCCGACGCTGACCCGGTCGACGCCGGAGGGAGCCCGCGACTTCCTGGTGCCGGCCCGGCTGCAGCCGGGCTCGTTCTACGCGCTGCCGCAGAGCCCGCAGCTGTTCAAGCAGCTGCTCATGGTCGCGGGCATGGAGCGCTACTACCAGATCGCGCGGTGCTACCGCGATGAGGACTTCCGTGCCGATCGCCAGCCCGAGTTCACCCAGCTGGACATGGAGATGAGCTTCGTCGACGCCGACGACGTCATCGCGATCTCCGAGCGGGTGCTCGAGGCGGTGTGGGCGACGATCGGCTACCACCTCCCCACTCCGCTGCCGCGGATCAGCTACGCCGAGGCGATGCGCCGGTTCGGCTCCGACAAGCCAGACCTGCGCTTCGGTGTCGAGCTCGTCGAATGCACCGACTACTTCTCTGACACCCCGTTCCGGGTGTTCCAGGCCGCGTACGTCGGCGCCGTGGTGATGCCGGGCGGCGCGTCGCAGCCGCGCCGCACCCTCGACGGCTGGCAGGAGTTCGCCAAACAGCGCGGCCACAAGGGCCTGGCGTACGTGCTGATCGGTGAGGACGGCGAACTGGGCGGTCCGGTGGCCAAGAACCTCTCCGACGCCGAACGGGACGGGTTGGCTGCGCACGTCGGCGCCAGCCCGGGGGACTGCGTGTTCTTCGCGGCGGGCACCGCCAAGGCCGCACGGGCGCTGCTGGGGGCCACCCGCATCGAGATCGCCAAGCGCCTGGACCTGATCGACCCGAACGCGTGGGCGTTCACCTGGGTGGTCGACTGGCCGATGTTCGAACCCGCCGAGGAGGCCACCGCCTCCGGCGACATCGCCGTCGGCTCCGGCGCCTGGACCGCGATGCACCACGCGTTCACCGCACCGACGCCGGAATCCGAGGCAACCTTCGACACCGATCCGGCCAACGCGCTGTCCGACGCCTACGACATCGTGTGCAACGGCAACGAGATCGGCGGTGGGTCGATCCGTATCCATCGTCGCGACCTGCAGGAGCGGGTATTCGCGATGATGGGCATCGGCCACGACGAGGCGCAGGAGAAGTTCGGATTCCTGTTGGACGCGTTCACCTTCGGTGCGCCGCCGCACGGCGGCATCGCCTTCGGCTGGGACCGCATCGTCGCGCTGCTGGCGGGGGTGGACTCCATCCGCGAGGTCATCGCTTTCCCGAAGAGCGGCGGCGGGGTGGACCCGCTGACCGATGCGCCCGCGCCGATCACCGCGCAGCAGCGCAAGGAATCCGGCATCGACGCGAAACCCGCTCGAGACGCCGGATAGCCGGGTTCGGCCACGGTACGATCCGCGCGTGCAGCCAGAATCGGAGCCGGCGCAAAAGGGCACCACGCCCGAGTCGGCCGGCCCGTCGCGCGGGCTGAACGCCACCGTACTGACGACCCTGGCCGCGGTGATCGCGGTCTACGTCGGAGCGCTGGTCGGCTACCGGTTGCTCGAACAGCCGCCCCAGCCCTTCGAATTCACCGAATCCGCGGTCACCAAGGAGACGGCCGTCATCATCCGGCTGCGCAGCGTGGAGACCGTCGAGAACAAGCTCGTCGTCGACGTTCTCGTGCATCCCGACGAGGACCTGTTGGCGGCCGGCCCCGAGGTGGTCGCCAATTCCGCTGTGCGCCTTAGCTCGTGGACCGAGAGCGGTGACCTGATCCACATGCACGACGAGCTGGGCGGCAACGCCTCGACCGTCGAGCTCACCGCGGTGGGCGATCCGGACCACTGGCCGTTGGACACCTACGTCAGCAACATCATCGGCGTCGAGGCGTTCTTCGGCGTGGGCGAGGACCGGCGCAGTGTTCCGGCGGTCATCGTCGTGGCGGGCGCGATCAACGGCTGGGACGTCGACAGCGACGTCCGCGTGCTGGACGCGCCGTGGGGTCCGATCCAGAGTGTGTCGTTCCACATGGACCGCACCCGCGGGGCGCACGCCATCGATTTCGGGATCCTGCTGGTGCTGATGGTGCTGCCGGGCACGGCGCTGTTCGTCGCGATCGAGATGTTGCGGCACCGGCGGAGATTCCAGCCGGCCTTCATCACCTGGTTCGCGGCGATGCTGTTCGCGGTGGTGCCGTTGCGCAGCGTGCTGCCGGGGGCGCCCCCGCCGGGCGCGTGGATCGACCTGGCCGTGGTGCTGTGGGTGTTGATCGCGCTGTCGGCCGCGATGGTGGTCTATGTGATGGCCTGGTGGCGCCAGACCAGGGCCGAGGAACGGCCCCGGCCGAAGCCATGAGAGAACTGGTACGTCCCGGCGGCCGGGGCGGGCAACGTGGGACAGGAATAGAAACCGCAGACAGGGGCCTTGATCAGACCATGACAGAAATCGACAAGGACAAGATGGTGAGCGACACCGCAGCGCTCGACGACTTCAACCGCAAGATCGTCGAGGAGTTCCGCGCCAACGGCGGCAAGGTGGGCGGACCGTTCGAGGGCGGCACGCTGTTGCTGCTGCACACCGTCGGGGCGAAGTCCGGAAAGACCCGGCTGTCGCCGCTGGCCTACCTGACGATCGACGGCAAGATGATCATCATCGGGTCCTACGCCGGCGCGCCCAAGCACCCGGCCTGGGTGCACAACCTGCGGGCCAACCCGAAGGCGCACATCGAGATCGGTACCGAGGCCTACGACGTCGACGTCCGCGAGCTGCCCGACGACGAGCGCGAGGCGACCTATCCGAGGATCGTCGCGCTTGCACCGGTGTTCGCCGAGTATCAGGCCAAGACCGACCGGACCATCCCGCTGTTCGAGCTCACCCGCGCCTGAGCTCACCCCGCGCCGAAATTGCATTCCAGCAGCGAAAGATCGAGAGCGGGCCTGCTGGAATGCAATTTCGGCGGTAGGGGGGCGGCCTGCAGGGGTGGGGTCAGAGGCGTTCGATGATGGTCGCGTTGGCCATCCCGCCCGCCTCGCACATGGTCTGCAGCGCGTAGCGCCCGTCGCGCTGCTCGAGCGCGTTGACCAGCGTGGTCATGATGCGCGCACCGCTGGCGCCCAGCGGGTGCCCGATCGCGATCGCACCGCCGTTGACGTTGGTACGGGCCAGATCGGCCCCGGTGTCGCGGGCCCAGGCCAGCACGACGGGCGCGAACGCCTCGTTGACCTCGAACAGGTCGATGTCGGACAGCTTCAGCCCGGAACGGGCGAGCACCTTCTCGGTGGCCGGGATGACACCGGTGAGCATGTACAGCGGGTCCGAGCCAACCGCGACCGTGGTGTGGATCCGGGCCAGCGGACGCAACCCGAGCCGGCGGGCCGCCGCGCCGCTGGTGATCATCACCGCGGCGCTGCCGTCGGACAGCGGCGACGAGTTGCCCGCGGTGATCTCCCAGCCGATCTGCGGGAACCGGGCCCCGATCGCCTCGTCGTAGAACGCCGGCTGCAGCCCGGCCAGCGTGTCGACGGTGGTCTCGGGGCGGACGATCTCGTCGACAGTCAGGCCCGCGATCGGCACCAGCTCGTTGTCGAACAGCCCGTCCTTGGCCGCCCGGGCTGCCTTCTGATGGCTCTCGGCGGAGAACTCGTCGAGCTCGGTGCGCGACAGCCCCCACTTGGCGGCGATCAGCTCGGCGCTGATGCCCTGGGCCACCAGGCCGTCGGGATAGCGCTCGGTCATGGCCAGCCCGAACGGGTTGCTGCCCGGGGTGACCGAGGATCCCATCGGCACCCGGCTCATCGACTCCACACCCGCGGCGATCACCACGTCGTAGGCGCCGGCGAGCACCCCGTGGGCGGCGAAGCTGATGGCCTGCTGGCTGCTGCCGCACTGGCGGTCGACGGTGGTGCCGGGCACGCTCTCGGGAAAACCCGCGCCCAGCAACGCATTTCGGGCGATGTTGACGGCCTGGTCGCCGACCTGGGTGACCGCCCCCGCGATGACGTCGTCGACGCCGACGGGGTCCACACCGGTGCGTTCCACCAGGGCGCGCAGGCTGTGGGCGAGCAGATCGGCGGGCAGCACGCCGTGCAGTGAGCCGCTGGCCTTGCCCTTGCCGATCGGGGTGCGCACCGCGCCGACGATGACGGCATCGCGATCTGAATAACCGGACATGGTTCCTCCTGGGTTTTGCTCTCTATACTGAGAAGTAACACCTAGGTTCAGTCACAACAACCCAGCTTCGGAGTGATGTACATGACAGTCCTGCAGGGGGTCCTCGCCGACCGCGACGCCTGGTCGGCGGTCGGCCGGTGCCCGATCGAGAAGACGATGGCGCTGGTGGGAACCAAGTCCGCCATGCTGATCATGCGGGAGGCCTACTACGGCACCACCCGGTTCGATGAGTTCGCCCGCCGGGTCGGCATCACCAAGGCCGCCACCTCGGCGCGGCTGACCGAACTCGTCGAGGCCGGGCTGCTCACCAAGCGGCCCTACCGCGAACCCGGGCAGCGGGCCCGCGACGAATACGTGCTCACCGAGGCCGGCGCCGACTTCATGCCGGTGGTGTGGGCGATGTTCGACTGGGGCCGCAAACACCTCGACAGCGCGCCGCTGCGCCTGGTGCACCAGGACTGCGGCGCCGACGCCGTGGTCGAAGTGGTGTGCAGCCACGGCCATTCGGTGCCGCCCGAGGAACTCGGCGTCCGGTTGGCCAAGGGGGGCCGCCGCTAGGGTGCAGGTGTGCTGCACTTGCGGGTCATCGCACCCGAGGACATGCGCGACGACGTGCTGGCCGTGCTGCGCCGCGAGGTCGGGGTGGCCAACGTGCTGCTGCATGCCGGTGCGGCCGTTGACCCGGCGGGTGACGAGATCACCGCGGACATCGCCCGCGAGTCCGCCAACGCGGTCATCAAGGAACTCAAGGCCCTCGACATACAGCATCGTGGCGCGATCACGCTGTCGGTGCTCGACACGGTGCTGTCCACCCGGGCGCACCGCGCCGAGGACCGGGCCGAGGGCGATCCGGCCGACGCGCTGGTGTGGGACGAGCTGATCGGCCGCACCCGCGAGGAGTCGACGCTGTCGGTGACCTTCGTCCTGTTCCTCACCCTGGCGTGCCTGCTCGCGGCCGTCGGGGTGGTCACCGACTCGATGGTGACGGTGGTCGGGGCGATGGTGCTCGGCCCCGAGTTCGGGCCGCTGGCCGCGGTGTCGGTGGCGATCGTGCGGCGCCGCGCGGATCTGGCGCGGCGCGCGGGGATCGCGCTGATGGTGGGTTTCCCGATCGCGACGGCCGTCACCGCGGCGCTGACGCTGGCCGCCGCGGCAGTCGGCTGGGTGAGCCTGGACGCCGTCCGGCACGTGCACGACGTCGACTTCATCTTCCGGGTCGGGCCGGTGTCGTTCGTGGTGGCGCTGCTGGCCGGCGCCGCGGGCATGCTGTCGTTGGTGTCGTCGAAGTCGGCGGCGCTGGTCGGGGTGTTCATCTCGGTCACCACCGTGCCCGCGGCGGGCTTCGCCGCCGTCGCGGCGATCCTCGGCGACTGGGGGATGGCGGCCCGCTCGGGTGCCCAGCTGGCGATCAACCTGGCGGGCATCGTGCTGGCCGGGGTCCTGGTGCTGGTGCTGCGGCCGCGTGGCAACCCGATCCCGCGCAGGGCTCAGACCTGACGCGGTCTGCGTCGGCGTCGCCGGTGTGGTGGGATTGGCCGCTATGGGGATCAAGGTCGCCCTGGAGCATCGCACCAGCTACACGTTCGACAGGCTCGTCGACATTCACCCGCACGTGGTGCGGCTGCGCCCGGCGCCGCATTCGCGCACGCCCATCGAGGCCTACTCGCTCCAGGTGGAACCGGCCGACCACTTCGTCAACTGGCAGCAGGACGCGTTCGGCAACTACCTGGCGCGGCTGGTGTTCCCGACCCGGGCCACTAGCCTGACCATCACCGTCGGCCTGATCGCCGACATGAAGGTGATCAACCCGTTCGACTTCTTCATCGAGGAGTACGCCGAGACGTTCCCGTTCGAATACCCCAAGGCGCTGGCGGCCGACCTCGAGCCTTACCTGCGGCCGGTCGACGAGAACGGCGAGGGCGGCGGGCCGGGGGACCTGGTCCAGGCTTGGGTGAAGAACTTCTCCGTCCAGGCCGGCACCTCCACCATCAACTACCTGGTGGCGCTCAACCGGGCCGTCAATGCCGACGTCGGCTACTCGGTGCGGATGGAGCCCGGGGTGCAGACCCCGGACTTCACACTGCGCACCGGCATCGGCTCGTGCCGCGATTCGGCGTGGCTGCTGGTGTCGATCCTGCGCCAGCTGGGGCTGGCCGCCCGATTCGTCTCCGGGTACCTGGTGCAGCTGACCTCCGACGTCGAAGCCCTCGACGGGCCCTCGGGGCCGGTCGCGGACTTCACCGATCTGCACGCCTGGACCGAGGTGTACATCCCCGGTGCTGGCTGGATCGGCATGGACCCCACCTCGGGCCTGTTCGCCGGCGAGGGGCACATCCCGCTGTCGGCCACCCCGCACCCGGAGAGCGCGGCGGCCATCACCGGCAGCACCGGGCCGTGCGAGGCCACCCTGGAGTTCAGCAACGTCGTCACCCGCATCCACGAGGACCCGCGCGTGACGCTGCCCTACACCGACGAGGCGTGGGCGGCGATCAACACCCTGGGGCGGCGCGTCGACGAGCGGCTGAGCGCGGGCGACGTCCGCCTCACCGTCGGCGGCGAGCCGACGTTCGTCTCGATCGACAACCAGGTCGACCCGGAGTGGACCACCGACGCCGACGGTCCGCACAAACGCCAGCGGGCGTCCGCGCTGGCCGCCCGGCTCAAGAGCGTCTGGGCCCCGCAGGGGCTGGTGCAGCGCAGCCAGGGCAAGTGGTATCCGGGAGAACCGTTGCCGCGCTGGCAGATCGGGCTGTTCTGGCGGGCCGACGGCGAGCCGCTGTGGCGCGACCCCGCGCTGCTGGCCGACCCCTGGCCCGAACAACCCGACACCACCGCCTACAGCCCCGACGCCGGCGCCCAGCTACTGCACCGCATCGCCGAGGGCCTCGGGTTGCCGGACACCCAGGTCCGCCCGGCCTACGAGGATGCGCTGAGCCGGCTGGCCGCCTCGGTGCGCCGACCCGCGGGCGAGCCGGTGGCCCCCGAGGACGACCTGGGATCCGACAGCGCCGCGGCTCGCGCCGCGCTGCTGGCCCGGCTCGACGCCGCGGTCACCGAGCCGGCGGCGTTCGTGCTACCGCTGCACCGCCGCGACGATGACGCCGGCTGGGCCAGCGCGGACTGGCAGCTGCGCAGGGGCCGCCTCGTGCTGCTGGACGGCGACTCCCCGGCCGGGCTGCGGCTGCCGCTGAACTCGATCAGCTGGAAACCGCCGCGGCCGACGTTCGACGCCGACCCGATCCAGCCCCGGCAGCCGCTGCGCGTCGGCGGCCCGGCCGCCGGCGGGCCGGCCGCGGAGGTGGTCTCCGACGACGACGCCGAGTGGGTGCCGACCACCGCGCTGGTCGCCGAGATCCGCGACGGGCTGCTGTACGTGTTCCTGCCCCCGACGGAGGATCTCGACCACTTCGTCGACCTGATCCAGCGGATCGAGGCCGCCGCCGCCGAGATCGGCACGCCGGTGGTCATCGAGGGCTACGGTCCACCCACCGATCCGCGGCTGAAGTCGATGACGATCACCCCCGACCCGGGCGTCATCGAGGTCAACGTGGCCCCCACCGCGAGCTTCGCCGAGCAGCGCGAGCAGCTGGCCACGCTGTACGAGCAGGCCCGGCTGGCCCGGCTGTCCACCGAGGCGTTCGACGTGGACGGCACCCACGGCGGCACCGGCGGCGGCAACCACATCACCCTCGGCGGCATCACGCCGGCGGACTCGCCGCTGCTGCGCCGGCCCGACCTGCTGGTGTCGCTGCTGACCTACTGGCAGCGGCACCCGTCGCTGTCCTATCTGTTCGCCGGCCGGTTCATCGGGACCACCTCCCAGGCGCCCCGCGTCGACGAGGGCCGGCCCGAGGCGCTCTACGAACTCGAGATCGCCTTCGCCGAGATCGCCCGGCTGTCGAAGGACAAGGGCGGGTCGCTGGAACATGGTCGCTCCGCAAGCGTCGCTCCGGGTTGGATCACCGACCGCGCCCTTCGCCACCTGCTCACCGACATCACCGGCAACACCCACCGCGCCGAGTTCTGCATCGACAAGCTCTACAGCCCCGACAGTGCCAGGGGCCGGCTCGGGCTGCTGGAACTGCGCGGCTTCGAGATGCCGCCGCACTACCAGATGGCGATGGTGCAGTCGCTGCTGGTGCGTTCCCTGGTGGCCTGGTTCTGGGACGAGCCGCTGCGGGCCCCGCTGATCCGGCACGGGGCCAACCTGCACGGGCGATACCTGTTGCCGCACTTTTTGATCCATGACATCGCCGAGGTGGCCGCGGATCTGCGGGCCAACGGCGTCGACTTCGACACCAGCTGGTTGGACCCGTTCACCGAGTTCCGGTTCCCGCGGATCGGGACCGCGGTGTTCGGTGGGGTGGAGATCGAGCTGCGCGGCGCGATCGAACCGTGGAACGTGCTGGGGGAGGAGGCCACCGCCGGCGGCACGGCCCGCTACGTCGACTCGTCGGTGGAACGCCTGCAGGTACGCCTGGTCGGGGCCGATCCGAACCGCTACCTGGTGACCGTCAACGGGCATCCGGTCCCGATGCTCACCACCGACAAGCCCGACGTCCAGGTCGGCGGCGTGCGCTACCGCGCCTGGCAGCCGCCCAGCGCGCTGCACCCGACGATCACCGTGGACGGTCCGCTGCGCTTCGAGCTGATCGACGCCGCCACCGGGGTGTCCCGCGGCGGCTGCACCTACCACGTCGCCCATCCCGGCGGCCGGGCGTATGACACGCCACCGGTCAACGCGGTGGAGGCCGAGTCGCGGCGCAGCCGCCGGTTCGAGGCCACCGGGTTCACCCCGGGCAAGGTCGACCTGGCCGGGCTGCGGGAGAAGCAGGCCCGCCAATCCACCGATGTGGGCGCGCCGGGGATCTTGGATCTGCGGCGAGTGCGTACCGTTCTGCAGTAATGGTTTTCCCGACGACCGATCCACCCGAGCTGGACAACCCGCTGGCGCCCTACCGCGCCGAGCGGGCCCAGCAGGTGCTGTTCGACGTGCAGCAGGTCCCGCGCGGGCCGGTGCCCGACTACGACGAATTCGTCGACGCGGCAGGAGATGTCCGCCCGGCCTGGCAGGAACTCGCCGACGGGGTGCGCGAGCGTGGCCGCGGCGGCCTGGACCGGCTGCGCGGCGTGGTGCGCAGTCTGGTCGACAACGACGGCATCACCTACATCCAGGTCGATCACCTCGGCGACGCGGTCACCGATGGTGAGGGCACCGCGGTGCCGGGACCGTGGCAGCTCGACGCGCTGCCGCTGGTGATCTCCGGCGCCGACTGGGACACCCTGGAAGCCGGCCTGGTGCAGCGTTCGCGGCTGCTCGATGCCGTGCTGACCGACCTGTACGGCCCGCGCCGGGCCATCCTCGACGGGATCCTGCCGCCGCAGCTGCTGTTCGCCCATCCCGGCTACATCCGGGCCGCGCGCGGCATCGAGGTCCCCGGCCGGCACCAGCTGTTCCTGCACGGCTGCGACATCAGCCGGACCGCCACCGGGGAGTTCCAGGTCAACGCCGACTGGACCCAGGCCCCGTCTGGCGCGGGGTACGCGTTGGCCGACCGCCGGGTGATCGCCCACGCCGTGCCGGACCTGTACGAGAAGATCGCGCCCCGGCCCGCGTCGCCGTGGGCGCAGGCGCTGCGGCTGGCCCTCATCGACGCCGCCCCCGAGTCGGCCGAGGAGCCGGTGGTGGTGGTGCTCAGCCCGGGCATCCACTCCGAGACCGCGTTCGACCAGGCCTACCTGGCCAGCCTGCTCGGTCTGCCGCTGGTGGAGAGCGCCGACCTGGTGGTCCGCGACGGCAAGCTGTGGATGCGCTCGATGGGCACGCTCAAGCGGGTCGACGTGGTGTTGCGCCGGGTCGACGCCGAGTACGCCGACCCGCTGGACCTGCGCCCGGATTCCCGGCTGGGCGTGGCCGGTCTGGTCGAAGTGCTGCGCCGCGGCGCCGTCACCGTGGTCAACTCGCTGGGCAGTGGTGTGCTGGAAAGCCCTGGGCTGCTGCGGTTCCTGCCCGAGCTGGCGCAGAAGCTGCTCGGTGAGACGCCGCTTTTGGCCACCGCGCCGATGTACTGGGGCGGTATCGACCTGGAACGCTCGCATCTGCTGGCCAACCTGTCGTCGCTGCTGATCTCGCCGGTCACCGGCGGCGACCAGATCGTCGGCCCCGATCTGTCGGCGCGGCAGCGCCAAGAGCTGGCCGCGCGGATCGAAGCCGACCCGTGGCAGTGGGTGGGCCAGGAGCTGCCGCAGTTCTCCTCCGCCCCGGCCGATTTCCTGCCCGGCGGGTTGTCTTCGAGCAGCGTCGGCATGCGGTTGTTCACGGTGGCCCAGCGCAGCGGCTACGCCCCGATGATCGGCGGGCTGGGGTATCTGCTGGCCCCGGGCACCGCCGCCTACCGGCTCAATACCGTTGCCGCCAAAGATATTTGGGTGCGCACCCCGACGCGGGTGACCGCCGAGCGGATCCCGGTGAGCGCGCCGGGTGATGCGGCCGAGCTGACCGCGCTGGCCACGTCGAGCCCGACGCACGAGGTCAGCTCGCCGCGCGTGCTGTCGGATCTGTTCTGGATCGGGCGCTACTCCGAACGCGCCGAGCACACCGCCCGGCTGCTGACCGTGACCCGGGAGCGCTACCACGAGTTCCGGTACCGCCAGACGATGCCGGGCAGCGCGTGCGTGCCGGTGCTGCTGGCGGCGCTGGGCTCGCTCACCGGAACCGACACCGGCGCCGACGACGCCGAGATGGTGGCCACCGCGCCCAGCACGCTGTGGGCACTGACCGCCGACCGGCACCGGCCCGGCTCGCTGGCCCAGTCCGTCGAACGGCTGGGGCTGGCCGCCCGCTCGGTGCGCGACCAGATGTCCAACGACACCTGGATGGTGTTGTCGGCGTTGGAGCGCACGCTGCTGCACGCCCCGGAGACGCCGCCGGAGTCCCACGCCGCCGGTGACGCGTTCCTGGCCTCGACGAGCACCGCCACGCTGGGTGGCATGCTGGCGCTTTCCGGGGTGGCCGCCGAATCGATGGTCCACGACGTGGGCTGGACGATGATGGACATCGGCAAGCGGATCGAGCGCGGGGTAACGCTGACAGCGCTGCTGCGCTCCACCATGGCGCGGGCGCGCCGGCCCGGCGCCGAACAGACGATCATCGAGTCCGCGCTGACCGCCTGCGAATCGCTGGTGATGTTCCGGCGGCGCAACCCCGGCCTGGTCAGTGTCAGGGGCGTGGCCGAGCTGGTGCTCTTCGACGCCGAGAACCCGCGGTCGCTGGTCTACCAGCTCGACAAGCTGCGCAGCCACCTCAAATCGCTGCCCGGCTCGTCGGGGTCCTCGCGGCCGGAACGGATGGTCGAGGAGATCGCCACCCGGCTGCGCCGCATCGAGCCCGAGGAGTTGGCCGAGGTCGATGCCGACGGGGTCCGCGCCGAGCTGGACGGGCTGCTGGCGGGCATCCACCGGGATCTGCGGGAGCTGTCGGTCGTCATCACCGCGACGCACCTGTCGCTGCCCGGCGGGATGCAGCCGCTGTGGGGGCCCGACGAGCGACGGGTCATGCCCTGATGGCGTTCCCGGACGGGCCCACCGCGTCGGCGAGCAGCCGATGCTACGAGGTCACCCACCGCACCGTGTACCACTACTCCGATGTGGTGACCAGCTCCTACGGCCGGGGCTTCCTCACCCCGCGGGACTCGGCGCGGCAGCGCTGCCTGTTCCACGAGCTGGCGATCGAGCCGGAGGCCGCCGACAGCTCCACCAGCCGCGACGCCTACGGCAACATCAGCTCCTACTTCCACGTCACCGAGCGGCACCGGGCACTGAGCATCACCAGCCGGTCGGTGGTCGAGGTCGACCCGCCGCCACCGGATCTCTACGACGGCCCATCGGCGCGGGCGCCTTGGGAGCTGGCCCGGCCGGTCGGAGCCGACGGGGCGCTGGCCGCCGAGTTCGTGCTCGATCTGCGGCCGCCGGAGATCACCGACGGGCTGCGGGCCTACGCGGCACCGAGTTTCGTGCCGGGCCGGCCGTTGATCGAGGTGCTGCGCGATCTGACGTCACGGATCTACACCGATTTCACCTACCGGTCGGGCTCGACGACGGTGTCGACTCAGGTCAGCGAGGTTTTGGCGGCGCGAGAAGGGGTATGTCAGGACTTCGCGCGGCTGGCGATCGCCTGCCTGCGTGCCAACGGTCTGGCCGCCAGCTACGTTTCCGGGTACCTGGCGACCGACCCGCCACCCGGAAAGGAACGTATGGTCGGGATCGACGCGACGCACGCGTGGGCCTCGGTGTGGACACCGCGAAATGATTGGCTGGGGCTGGACCCGACGAACGACCAGATGGTCGACGAGCGCTACGTCACAGTCGGTTTCGGCCGGGACTACGCCGACATCCCACCGCTGCGCGGAATCATCTACACCGACTCGGAGAGCAGTGTCATCGACGTCGCGGTAGACGTCGCGCCGTACCAGGGCGGGGTGCTGCATGCGTGACTTCAACTGCCCCAACTGCGGCCAGCGGCTGGCGTTCGAGAACTCCGTGTGCCTCAATTGCGGGAGCGCCCTGGGGTTCTCACTGCAGGATATGGCCCTGCTGGTGATCGCCCCGCCGGCGGAGAGCGAGCACGCCGGCGCCGTGGACGAGAGCCGGTTCCAGCTGTGCGCGAATCTGCACCTGGCCGAATGCAATTGGCTGGTCGAGAAGGGTCCGGTGGCGCAGCTGTGCGTCTCGTGCGCGCTGACCCGCACCCGGCCCAACGATGCCGACACCGTGGCGCTGGCGTCGTTCGCCACCGCCGAGCGGGCCAAGCGGCGGCTGATCGCCGAACTGCACGAACTCAAGCTGCCCATCGTCGGCCGCGACGAGGATCCCGAGTACGGCCTGGCGTTCGATCTGCTGTCGAGCCAGTTCGAGAAGGTGTTCACCGGCCACGACAACGGGGTGATCACCCTGGATCTGGCCGAAGGTGACGATGTGCACCGCGAGCAGCTGCGCATCTCGATGGACGAGCCGTACCGCACGCTGCTCGGCCACTTCCGCCACGAGATCGGGCACTACTACTTCTTCCGCCTGGTCGGCACGTCACCGGATCACTTGGCACGGTTCAACGAATTGTTCGGTGATCCCGACCTGGACTATCAGGCGGCGCTGGACCGGCACTACAGCCAGGGCGCACCGGAGGGCTGGCAGGACGACCACGTGTCGTCCTACGCCACGATGCACCCGGCCGAGGACTGGGCCGAGACCTTCGCCCACTACCTGCACATCCGCGACACCCTGGACACCGCGGCGGCGTTCGGCTTCGCCGCCGCCGGCGCCACGTTCGAGCGACGGGTGTTGGGGCCCAGCAGTTTCGACACGATGATCGACATGTGGCTGCCGCTGGCGTGGGCGCTGAACATGGTGAACCGGTCTATGGGCAAGGACGATCTGTACCCGTTCGTGCTGCCGCCCGCGGTGCTGGAGAAGATGCGGTTCATCCACACCATCATCGACGACATCACCTCGAACCCGGCCAAGCTGGCCGAGGCCGCGGCGCCGGTCGGGCAGAGCCAGCAGCTGGGGTAGCCGTAGTCAGCTCCGCGCCAGGAATGCCGCGCCGCGCGGCGACAGCCGGTACCCGACGTCCAGGCTGGTCGTCAGGCCGAGCCCCTTGAGCTGACGGACCCGGCGCTTGAACCGCGGCACGTCGATGCCGAACCCGGCCGCCAGGTCGGGGGCGCGCACCGCCTCGTTGTCCCGGATCGTCGCCAGATACGGCCGGGTCCATGGCTGTTCGGCCGCGGTATCCCAGCGATCCAGCCGCGCGGCGATCGCGGCGACGTCCGCGTCGCTCAGCGCGGCGTCAGCCGCCAGGCCGGGCCGCTCGTCGGGGGCCAGGAACGACACCGCGATGACGTAGGTGTGCGCGGCCGGGCGGCGGTCGAGGACCGCCTGGGCGGTCGCGGCGTCCGGGTAGCCCGCCGCGCGGGCCTGCGCGACGGTGACGCGGTAGTCCCCGGGGTGCTCGGTGACCGCGTCGATGCGGATGGTGCCGGCCTGGGTGCGCTGGGTGCCGCCGGCCCTGGCCCGCGGCGCGTCCCAGCGGCGCAGCACCAGCGTCACGCGGCCGTCGGCGATTCCCTCGGCGGTGACCCGATCGAGCAACACACGGGCGATGTTAGGCGCCGCCGGCCGTTGTTCTTCCTAGGATCACCCGGTGGCTGATCGCTATGGCACCGACATCCTGGCCAACAATCCGCACCGGGCGCGGACACCGCGTTCGGTCGAGCAGCCGATCGAGATCGGGATGGTCGTGGAGGACGCCCAGACCGGGTTCGTCGGCGCCGTCGTACGCGTCGAGTACGGCCGGATGGAGCTCGAGGACCGCAACGGCAGGACCAAGCCGTTCCCGGTGGGACCGGGCTACCTGATCGACGGCAAGCCCGTCATCCTCACCGCGCCGAAGAAGGCGGCGCCCGCCGCGCCGGCGCGGACGGCCTCCGGCTCGGTGGCGGTCAAGAACGGGCGCGCCAAAGTCGCGCTGGCCAGCCGCATCTATGTCGAGGGCCGGCACGACGCCGAACTCGTCGAACAGGTGTGGGGCGAGGACCTGCGCATCGAGGGTGTGGTCGTGGAGTACCTGGGCGGCGTCGACGACCTCGCCGAGATCGTCGCCCACTTCCGGCCCGGGCCCGGCCGCCGGCTCGGCGTGCTGGTCGACCACCTGGTGGCCGGCTCCAAGGAGGCCCGCATCGCCGAGGCGGTGCGCCGCGGCCCCGGCGGGGAGCACACGCTGGTGGTCGGGCATCCGTTCATCGACATCTGGCAGGCCGTCAAACCCGCGCGGCTCGGGGTGCGGGCCTGGCCGGCGATCCCGAAGGGACAGGACTGGAAGCACGGCGTGTGCGCGGCGCTGGGCTGGCCGCACCGCGATCAGGCCGACATCGCCGCCGCCTGGCAGAAGATCCGGGGCCGGGTGCGGGACTGGACCGACCTGGAACCCGACCTGATCGGCCGGGTGGAGGAACTGATCGACTTCGTCACCGCACCCGTGTAAGCAGGGAGCGTGTCCGACAGTCTGTTCGACGTGCCCGGGGAGCCCCCGGAACCAGCCGCGGGCGCGGTGCCCGCCGGCGGGGCGCCGCTGGCGGTCCGGATGCGCCCGGCCAGCCTCGACGAGGTGGTCGGCCAGCGGCACCTGCTGACTCCGAACTCGCCGCTGCGGCGCATGGTGGAGGGCTCCGGCGCGGCGTCGGTGATCCTCTACGGGCCGCCCGGCACGGGCAAGACCACGCTGGCCTCGCTCATCTCGCAGGCCACCGGTCGGCGGTTCGAGGCGCTCTCGGCGCTGTCCGCAGGCGTCAAGGAGGTGCGGGCGGTCATCGAGAGCGCGCGGGTGACCGCCATGCGCGGGCAGCAGACCGTGCTGTTCATCGACGAGGTGCACCGGTTCTCCAAGACCCAGCAGGACGCGCTGCTGGCGGCGGTGGAGAACCGGGTGGTGCTGCTGGTGGCGGCCACCACCGAGAACCCGTCCTTCTCCGTGGTGGCCCCGCTGCTGAGCCGCTCGCTGATCCTGCAGCTGCAGCCGTTGACGGCCGAGGACATCGAGGCCGTGCTGCGCCGGGCCATCGACGACGAGCGCGGTCTCGGCGGCCGGGTCCCGGTCACCGACGACGCGCTGGCGCTGCTGGTGCAGTTGTCCGCCGGGGACGCGCGGCGGGCGCTGACGGCGCTGGAGGTGGCGGCCGAATCCGGTGAGGTGACCGTCGAGGTCGTCGAGCAGTCGCTGGACCGGGCGGCGGTGCGCTACGACAAGGACGGTGACCAGCACTACGACGTCGTCAGTGCGTTCATCAAGTCGGTGCGGGGCTCCGACGTCGACGCGGCGCTGCACTATCTGGCCCGGATGCTGGTGGCGGGGGAGGACCCCCGGTTCGTGGCGCGCCGATTGATGATCCTGGCCAGCGAGGACATCGGGATGGCCGATCCGACGGCGCTGCCGACGGCGGTGGCCGCCGCGCAGACCGTGCAACTGATCGGGATGCCCGAGGCGCAGCTCACGCTGGCGCACGCCACGGTGCACCTGGCCACCGCACCGAAGTCCAACGCGGTCACCACGGCGCTGGGGGCGGCGATGGCCGACATCCGCGCCGGCAAGGCGGGTCTGGTCCCGGCGCACCTGCGCGACGGGCACTACTCGGGAGCGCAGAAGCTGGGCAACGCGATCGGGTACAAATACGCCCACGACTCCCCGGGCGGCGTTGCGGCGCAACAGTATCCGCCCGACGAGCTGGTGGGTGCGGACTACTACCAGCCGACCAGCCACGGCATGGAACGCGAGATCTCCACCCGGCTGGAGAAGCTGCGCGCGATCATCCGCCGCACGCGCTGACGCGGATCCATCCTTGACGTGCCGTGGTCTTCGTCCTAGTCTTATAATCAACCAATTGATTGATCAAACTGGAGGTTGTTAATTGGGGGGTGAGAGTGAACTCGACCGGGCCTTCCTGGCGCTGGCCGATCCGGTGCGACGGGCGATGATCGCGCGGCTGTCCACCGGCCCGGCCACCGTCAACGAGCTGGCCGCGCCGTTCGCCATCACCAAACAAGCGGTGTCCAAGCACATCCAGGTGCTCGAGCAGGCCGGGCTGGTGACCCGCACCCGCGAGGCGCAGCGCCGGCCGGTACATCTCGACCCGGCCGCCCTGGAGCGGTTGACGTCGTGGATCGACCGATACCGACTGGACGCCGAACGCACCTACCGCCGCCTCGACGCGCTGCTGGCGGCGGTGGCCGACACCGACGACACAGTCACCCACGACAAGGAGAAACCACGATGACCAACCCGCTGTATCTCACCGCCCCGGTGGACACCCTGGCCATGGAGTTCACCCGGGAGTTCGACGCCTCGGTGCCCGCCCTGTTCCGGGCGCACGCCGACCCGGACCTGATCGTGCAGTGGCTCGGCCCGCACGAGCTGACGATGCAGATCCTCGAGTGGGACTTCCGCAGCCACGGCGGCTACCGCTACGAACACCGCACCGACGACGGCGTCTACGCCTTCAACGGCACCTTCCACACCGTCCGTACCGACGAATTCATCTTGCAGACCTTCGAATTCGAGGGCGCACCGGACATGGTGAACATCGAGTTCCTGTGGTTCGAGGATCTCGGCGGCGGCCGGTCGCGGCTGCGCGGACGCTCGATCTGTCCGACCATCGAGGCGCGGGACGGGTTGCTGTCCTCGGGCATGGAGGGCGGCATGAGCGAGGGCTACCAGAAGCTCGACACCCTGCTGAAGACGCAGTGAGGCCCGAAAAGCAGTGATCCCGGCCGGGCGGGGAACCGGCCGGGATCACCTCATCACGTGATTACCGGAGCAGTCCGGAGCGTCGGCCGCCCAGGGTGGAGCGGCGCCCCATCAACCCGGTGCGCCTGCGGCCCACCAGGGCGGCCACCAGACCCACCCCGGCCGCCGCGACGACCACCTGCACCAGCAGTTCGAGCCAGTCGACCCCGTTGGTCATGGTGGGGATGCCCATCCAGCGGGCGAGTGCGGTACCGATGAACGCTGACACGATGCCGACCAGGATGGTCAGCAGCATTCCGATGGGCTGCTTGCCGGGCAGGGCCAGCCGGCCCAGGACGCCGACGACGATGCCGATGAGGATCGCGCTGATGATGCCGGTGGGGGTCATTTCTCCTCCTCCAAGAGGGCTTTCGGCTGCGGCAGAAATACCCTCGCCGGATCGGCGATAAACGCCGCCGTCGATCGCGCCTCGTAGGCTCGGCGGGGTGAAGACCGAAGTGCTCGACATCGACACCTCCCGGCGCCGCATCGTCGATCTGACCAATGACGTCCGCTCGTTCTGCAGCGCGCAGTCCGACGGCCTGTGCAACGTCTTCGTCCCGCACGCCACCGCGGGCGTGGCCGTCATCGAGACCGGCGCCGGTTCCGACGAGGACCTCCTCGACGCGCTGGAGCGGCTGCTGCCGCGCGACAATCGCTACCGGCACGCCCACGGCTCGCCGGGGCACGGCGCCGACCACGTGCTGCCGGGGTTGGTGTCGCCGTCGGTGACGGTTCCGGTGGCCGCCGGCCGCCCGCTGCTGGGGACCTGGCAGAGCATCGTGTTGGTCGACCTGAACGTCGACAACCCGCGGCGCTCGGTCCGGCTGAGCTTCGTGGCGGGCTGACGGGGCCGACCGGTAGGCGAACGGTACTGTGGTGCGGTCGAGTATTCGCAGGTGGCGACCGAGGAGACGGTCGACGCCGTGACAAGAACTGAGGACAGCAGGACGTGCAGACACACGAGATCAGGAGGCGGTTCCTTGATCATTTCGTGACGGCGGGACACACCGAGGTGCCGAGCGCTTCGGTGATCCTCGACGACCCCAACCTGTTGTTCGTCAACGCCGGCATGGTGCAGTTCGTTCCGTACTTCCTGGGCCAGACGCCGCCGTGGCCGCGGGCCACCAGCGTGCAGAAGTGCATCCGTACCCCGGACATCGACGAGGTCGGCATCACCACCCGGCACAACACGTTCTTCCAGATGGCCGGCAACTTCAGCTTCGGCGACTACTTCAAGAAGGGCGCCATCGAGCTGGCCTGGTCGCTGCTGACCAAGTCGGTGGACGACGGCGGCTACGGCTTTGATCCCGAAAGGCTCTGGGCCACCGTCTATCTCGACGACGACGAGGCCATCGAGCTGTGGCAGGAGGTGGCCGGGCTGCCGCCGGAGCGGATCCAGCGCCGCGGCATGGCCGACAACTACTGGTCGATGGGCATCCCCGGCCCGTGCGGCCCGTGCTCGGAGATCTACTACGACCGCGGCCCCGACTACGGCGTCGGCGGCGGCCCGGAGGCCAACGAGGACCGCTACATCGAGATCTGGAATCTCGTGTTCATGCAGAACGAGCGCGGCGAGGGCACCGGCAAGGACAACTTCGAGATCCTGGGCCCGCTGCCGCGCAAGAACATCGACACCGGCATGGGCGTCGAACGCATCGCCTGTCTGCTGCAGGGTGTGGACAACGTCTACGAGACCGACCTGGTGCGCCCGGTCATCGACCTGGTGGCCTCGATCGCCCCGCGCGGCTACGGGCAGGGCAACCACGACGACGACGTGCGCTACCGGATCATCGCCGACCACAGCCGCACCGCAGCGATCATCATCGGCGACGGCGTCAGCCCGGGCAACGAGGGCCGCGGCTATGTGCTGCGCCGGCTGCTGCGCCGCATCATCCGGGCGGCCAAGCTGCTCGGCGTCGAACGGCCCGTCATGGCAGAGCTGATGGTCACCGTGCGCGACGAGATGGGCCCGTCCTACCCGGAGCTGGTCACCGACTTCGAGCGCATCAACCGCATCGCCGTGGCCGAGGAGACCGCGTTCAACCGCACGCTGACCGCCGGTTCGCGGCTGTTCGAAGATGCCGCCGCCGCGACGAAGAGCTCCGGTGCCACCGTGCTGTCGGGCAGTGACGCCTTCACCCTGCACGACACCTACGGCTTCCCGATCGACCTGACCCTGGAGATGGCCGCCGAAGCCGGGCTGACCGTGGACGAGGAGGGGTTCCGCGGCCTGATGGCCGAGCAACGCCGCCGGGCCAAGGCCGACGCGGCCGCGCGCAAGCAGGCCCACACCGACCTGTCGGCATATCGCGAGCTCGTCGACGCCGGCCCCACCGATTTCACCGGTTTCAACGAATTGTCCACCGAGGCAAGGATTCTCGGGATTTTCGTGGACGGTAAGCGGGTGCCGGTGGTGTCCCACGAGGGCCCCGACGCCGGGCAGGTCGAGCTGATCCTGGACCGCACCCCGTTCTACGCCGAGTCCGGCGGCCAGATCGCCGACGAGGGCACCATCACCGGGACCGGCGCGTCCGGGACGGCCAAGGCGGCCGTCACCGACGTCCAGAAGATCGCGAAAACCCTGTGGGCACATCGGGTGACGGTGGAATCGGGGGAGTTCGTCGAGGGCGACACGATCGTCGCCGCCGTCGACCCGCGCTGGCGCCACGGCGCCACCCAGGGCCACTCCGGCACCCACATGGTGCATGCCGCGCTGCGTCAGGTGTTGGGACCCAATGCCGTTCAGGCCGGCTCGCTGAACCGGCCGGGCTACCTGCGGTTCGACTTCAACTGGCAGGGCGCATTGACGGACGCCCAGAGCTCACAAATCGAAGAGGTCACCAACGAGGCCGTCGAGGCCGATTACCAGGTGCACACGTTCCACACCGAACTGGAGAAGGCCAAAGCGATGGGCGCGATGGCGATGTTCGGCGAGAAGTACCCCGACGAGGTCCGGGTGGTCGAGATCGGCGGACCGTTCTCGCTGGAGCTGTGCGGCGGTACCCACGTGCGCAGCTCCGCACAGATCGGGCCGGTGACCATCCTCGGCGAATCCTCGGTCGGCTCCGGCGTGCGCCGCGTCGAGGCCTACGTCGGGCTGGACTCGTTCCGGCACCTGTCCAAGGAACGCGCGCTGATGGCGGGGCTGGCCTCGTCGCTGAAGGTGCCGTCGGAGGAGGTGCCCGCCCGGGTGGCCAACCTGGTCGAACGGTTGCGCGCCGCCGAGAAGGAGCTGGACCGGCTGCGGATGGCCAACGCCCGCGCTGCGGCGGCCAACGCCGCCGCCGGCGCCGAGGAAATCGGTAAGGTCCGGGTCGTGGCGCAGCGGATGGCCGGCGGGATGTCGGCGAACGATCTGCGCTCCCTGGTCGGCGACATCAAGGGCAAGCTCGGCAGCGGACCCGCGGTGGTGGCATTGATCGCCGAGGGCGACGACGACGCGGTGCCCTTCGTGGTGGCGGTCAACGCCGAGGCCCAGGACCTGGGGCTGCGCGCCAACGACCTGGTCAAGACGCTCGGCGCGGCGGTCAACGGCCGCGGCGGCGGCAAGGCCGATCTGGCGCAGGGCTCCGGGAAGGGTGCCGCGGGGATCGAGGCGGCGCTGGCGGCGCTGCGTGCGGAGATCGGCCGGAGCTGACTTCGTGCCCGACATCGACGACCGCGCACCAGACCGGCCTGGTGGTTCCGAGGCGTCCCCGGACCCGGGCCGCGGCCGTCGGCTCGGGGTGGATGTCGGCACCGTGCGCATCGGGGTGGCGGTCAGCGATCCGGACGCGATCCTGGCCACCCCGGTGGAGACCGTGGCCAGGGACAAGCGTGGCACCAAACATCTGCGTCGGCTGGCCGCGCTGGTCGGCGAGTACCAGGTGGTCGAGGTGGTCGTCGGCCTGCCCCGCACGCTGGCCGACCGGGCCGGCAGCTCGGCACGCGACGCCATCGGGCTGGCCGAGCAGCTGGCCCAGCGCATCGCGCCGGTGCCGGTGCGGTTGGCCGACGAACGGTTCACCACGGTCACCGCGCAGCGGTCGCTTCGGGAGGCCGGTGTGCGCGCCAAGGGGCAGCGCTCGATGATCGATCAGGTTGCGGCGGTGGGGATTCTGCAGAATTGGCTGGACCAGCGGCGGGGGGCGTTGACCGCGCACGGAGAGGTCGAGGATGACTGACGATTGGTCCAGCGAACGCGCCGAGCCGGTGGCCGTCGGCCCCCCGCGGCGGGCGATGACCCGCCGGGAGCGCGCCAGACAGGCCCGGTACGAGCGCAGGCGCCGGACCGCGGCGATCATCGCGCTGGCCATGCTCGTCGTGGTGGCGGTGGTGGCCGTGTTCCTCGGCTCCAAGTTGTGGCATTCGTTCTTCGGCGGGGCCGGCAACGACTACGCCGGCGACGGCGTCAACGACGTGGTGATCCAGGTCCACGACGGTGACTCGACCACCGCGATCGCCCAGACGCTGCACGAGGCCAACGTGGTGGCCACCATCAAGTCCTTCGTCGACGCCGCCGACGGCAACGGCGCGATCTCGGCCATCCAGCCCGGCTACTACAAGGTGCGCACCGAGATCCCCGCCGCCGACGCCGTGCAGCGGCTGACCGATCCCGACAACCGGGTGGGCAAGCTCGTCATCCCAGAGGGCCGCCAGCTCGACGACGTGGCCGACGTGAAGACCCACGCCGTCACCGACGGCATCTTCACGCTGATCTCCAACGCCACGTGCGTCGACCTCGACGGGGAACGGCACTGCGTGTCCAGCGATGCGCTGCGCGACGTCGCCGGGGCCGCCCCAGCCGCCGACCTCGGGGTGCCGGGGTGGGCCGCCGAGGCCGTCGGCGCGCTGGGTTCGGATCACCGCCGGTTGGAGGGGCTGATCGCGCCCGGCTCGTGGAACGTCGACCCGTCGGCCGAGCCGCAGGCCATCCTGGCCACCCTGATCTCCGGCAGCGCCGCGCTGTACGAGAACAACGGGTTGCTCGACACCGCGACCGCGGCCAACATGTCGCCCTACCAGATCCTCACGGTCGCCTCGCTGGTGCAGCGCGAGGCCACCCCGGAGGACTTCTCCAAGGTCGCCCGGGTGATCTACAACCGGCTCGCCGAGCGGCGCACGCTGGAGTTCGACTCCACGGTCAACTATCCGCTGGACCGCATCGAGGTCGCCACCACCGACGTCGACCGGGGCCAGCACACGCCGTGGAACACCTACGTGCGGCCCGGCCTGCCGGCCACCCCGATCTGCTCACCGAGCGAGGCCGCGCTGGTGGCGGCCGAGAACCCGGAGCCGGGGGATTGGCTGTACTTCGTCACCGTCGATATGCAGGGCACGACGCTGTTCACCCGCGAGTACGAACAGCACCTCGCCAACATCGAGGTGGCGAGACGAAACGGTGTCCTCGACTCGGCCCGATGAGCCGCCCGCGGCTGGGCCCGATGAGCACGTGACGGGACGCCGTGCGGCGCTGCTGGGGTCGCCGATCGCGCATTCGCGCTCACCGCAGCTGCACCTGGCCGCCTACCGCGCCCTGGGCCTGCACGACTGGACCTACGAGCGCATCGAGTGCACCGGTGAACAACTGCCCGCGGTGATGCGGGGCTTCGGGCCGGAGTGGATCGGGGTGTCGGTGACGATGCCCGGAAAGTTCGCCGCGCTGCGCTTCGCCGACGACGCCACCACCAGGGCCACCCTGGTCGGTTCGGCCAACACGCTGGTGCGCTCACCGGCCGGCTGGCACGCCGACAACACCGACGTCGACGGGGTGATCGGCGCATTGGCCGGCACCGAGATCGCCGACCGGGCCGTCGTGGTGGGCTCCGGCGGCACCGCCCCGGCAGTGGTCGTCGGGCTGGTCGAGCTCGGTGCGCGGCGCATCACCGTCGCCGCCCGCAACGCCGAGAAGGCGACCGCGCTGGTCGAGCTGGCGCGGCAGTGCGGCGCGCAGGCCCAGTGGCGTGAGCTGGGTGACCCCGGGCTGGCCGACGGCGTCGACGTCGTGGTCAACACGGTGCCCGCCGACGCCGTCGCACCGTATGCGCCGACGCTGGCGGCCACCCCGGTGCTGCTCGACGCGATCTACGACCCGTGGCCGACGCGGCTGGCCGAAGAGGTCCAGGCCGCCGGCGGGCGGGTGATCAGCGGGCTGCAGATGCTGCTGAACCAGGCGTTCACCCAGGTCGAGCTGTTCACCGGAATGCCCGCGCCCAAAGAGGTGATGAGGGCGGCGCTCGAGCCGCAATAGCCTGGACCGATGGCGCAGGCCGGGGTGGCGGTGATCGTAGCTGCGGTGGCGGCGTGGCTGATCGCCCTGTGCGCCTTCGATGTTCGGCACCGACGGCTGCCGAACGTGCTGACCGTGCCGGGTGCGGCGGTGATCCTGGCGGGCGCGACGATCGCCGGGCACGGCGGCGCGGCGGCGCTCGGTGCCCTCGCCTGGTGCGGCTGCTATGCGATGGTGCACCTGGCCGCCCCGGCGGCGCTGGGCGCCGGGGACGTCAAGCTGGCGGCCGGGCTCGGCGGTCTGACCGCCGCCGTCGGCCCGCAGGTATGGCTGCTGGCGGTGGTGGCGGCGTCGCTGCTGAGCGCCGGGCTGGCCGCGGTGGCGGCGCTGCGGCGGGCCGGACCGACGGTGCCGCACGGCCCGTCGATGTGTCTGGCGTCGGCCGCCGCGGCGGTGCTGGCACTCGTCTAGGGCCCCCGACCAGGCGAATCGGTTCTGGAATGGGGTCGTGCGAAAATGGGACCCGTGTTGCGATGGACGACAGCAGGTGAATCCCACGGCCGCGCGTTGGTTGCCATGGTCGAGGGCATGGTCGCCGGCGTCCACGTGACCAGCTCCGACATCGCCGCGCAACTGGCCCGCCGGCGTCTGGGGTACGGCCGCGGTGCCCGGATGAAGTTCGAACAGGACCAGGTCACGCTGCTGGCGGGGATGCGCCACGGCGTCACGCTGGGCGGGCCCATCGCCATCGAGATCGGTAACACCGAGTGGCCGAAGTGGGAGACGGTGATGGCACCCGATCCCGTCGACCCGGCCCAACTGGCCGACAGTGCCGCCCGCAACGCCCCGCTGACCCGGCCGCGGCCCGGCCACGCCGACTACGCCGGCATGCTCAAATACGGTTTCGACGACGCCCGCCCGGTGCTCGAGCGCGCCAGCGCCCGCGAGACCGCGGCCCGGGTGGCCGCCGGCACGGTGGCCCGCGCGTTCCTGCAGCAGGCGCTGGGGGTGCAGATCGTCTCGCACGTCGTCTCGATCGGAGCGTCCACCCCGTACGACGGGCCGCCGCCACAGGCGGATGATCTCGCCGAAATCGACGCCAGCCCGGTGCGGGCCTTCGACAAGGCCTCCGAGGCGCTGATGATCGACGAGATCGAGGCCGCCAAACGCGACGGCGACACCCTCGGAGGCGTCGTCGAGGTCGTCGCCCACGGCCTGCCGATCGGGCTGGGATCGTTCACCAGCGGGGAGAACCGGCTCGACAGCCAGCTCGCCGGCGCGGTGATGGGCATCCAGGCCATCAAGGGCGTCGAGATCGGCGACGGTTTCGAGACGGCCCGCCGGCGCGGCAGCCAGGCCCACGACGAGATGTACCCGGGCCCCGACGGCGTGGTGCGCTCGACCAACCGGGCCGGCGGCCTGGAGGGCGGGATGACCAACGGGCTGCCGGTGCGGGTGCGCGCGGCGATGAAACCGATCTCCACCGTGCCGCGCGCGCTGGCCACGGTCGACATGGCCACCGGCGCCGAGGCCGTCGCGATCCACCAGCGCTCCGATGTGTGCGCGGTGCCCGCCGCAGGCGTCGTCGTCGAGACGATGGTGGCCCTGGTGCTGGCCAGGGCGGCGCTGGACAAGTTCGGCGGTGACTCACTGGCCGAGACCCGCTCCAATATCGAGGCCTATCTGCAGGCGGTGGCGGCACGCGAACCCAGCGACGCCGTGCGGGCCTCGGGCTGATGGCACCCAAGGCGGTGCTGGTCGGGCTGCCCGGGTCGGGCAAGTCCACCATCGGCCGGCGGCTGGCCAAGACGTTGAACCTGCCACTGCTGGACACCGACGCCGCCATCGAGAAGACGACCGGCCGCACCATCGCCGACATCTTCGCCACCGACGGAGAGGCCGATTTCCGCCGGATCGAGGAAGAGGTCATCCGCGACGCCCTGCAGCACCACGACGGCGTGCTGTCGCTGGGCGGCGGCGCGGTGACCACCCCGGGGGTGCGCGAGGCGCTGCACGGTCACACCGTGGTGTACCTCGAGATCAGCGCCGCCGAAGGGGTGCGCCGCACCGGCGGATCCACCGTGCGGCCACTGCTGGCCGGTCCGGACCGCGATGCGAAGTTCAAAGCCCTGATGGCGCAACGGGTTCCGCTGTACCGGCAGGTGGCCACCCTGAAGGTCAACACCAACCACCGCAACCCGGGATCCGTGGTGCGCTACATCGTGGCGCGGCTGGAGGATCCCGACGGCGGCAAGCCGGAACGCCGGCGCCGACGCACCTCGTGGCGCCGCGCGCCGCTGTCGCTGACCGCGGCGCCGTCCACCGAGGCACCCCCGAGCCCGGCCGCTGTGGCGGCCCGCAAGTCCGGGGGATCCTCCTGTCTGCGAAAGGAACCCGAGTGACTGAGCCGGTTACGGTCGAGGTCCGCACAACACCGCCGTACCCGGTGATCATCGGGACCGGTCTGCTCGGCGAGCTGGCGGCCACGCTGGACGGCAGGCACAAGGTGGCGATCCTGCACCAGCCGGTGCTGGCCCAGACCGCCGAGGCGATCCGGGCCCACCTGGCCGACAAGGGCATCGACGCGCACCGGGTCGAGATCCCAGACGCGGAGGCCGGGAAGGAACTGCCGGTCGTCGGGTTCATCTGGGATGTGTTGGGCCGCATCGGGATCGGTCGCAAGGACGCGCTGGTAAGTCTGGGCGGGGGAGCGGCTACCGACGTGGCCGGCTTCGCCGCCGCGACCTGGCTGCGCGGCGTGGACATCGTGCACGTCCCGACCACACTGCTGGGCATGGTCGACGCCGCGGTCGGCGGCAAGACCGGCATCAACACCGACGCGGGCAAGAACCTGGTCGGCGCGTTCCACCAGCCCGCCGCGGTACTGATCGACCTGGCCACCCTGGAAACGTTGCCGCGCAACGAGATCGTGGCCGGGATGGCCGAGATCGTGAAGGCCGGCTTCATCGCCGACCCGGTGATCCTGGACCTGATCGAGGCCGATCCGCAGGCCGCCCTGGATCCGGCCGGTTCGGTGTTGCCCGAGCTGATCCGGCGCGCGGTGGCGGTCAAGGCGGAGGTGGTCGCCGCCGACGAGAAGGAATCGGCGCTGCGGGAGATCCTCAACTACGGGCACACGCTGGCCCACGCCATCGAGCGCCGGGAACGGTACCGGTGGCGCCACGGCGCCGCGGTGTCGGTGGGCCTGGTGTTCGCCGCCGAACTGGGCCGGCTGGCCGGGCGCCTCGACGACGACACCGCCGCCCGGCACCGCGCGGTCCTGACCGCGCTCGGCCTTCCGGTCACCTACGACGCCGACGCGCTGCCCCAGCTGATGGAGGCGATGGTCGGCGACAAGAAGACCCGGGCTGGGGTGCTGCGGTTCGTCGTGCTCGACGGGCTGGCCAAACCGGGCCGGCTGGAGGGCCCGGACCCGGCGCTGTTGGCCGCCGCCTACGCCGAGGTCGCCCGGGACTGAACGCGCCGCCCGCGCCACCCCCGGTCCTCGGTGCTGGCCACCGAATTGCAGATGGCGGTGGCCACCCCGGTGGGCACCGCGAACGTCAGCGCCGCGACCACGATCAGCACACCGACGTTCGGCTCGGTCAGCCACGGCTTGGGCAGCCGGGCCAGGCTGACCGCCAGCCAGGTCGCCCCGATCGCCAGCACCACCAGGCCCACCGTGGCCACCTTGATCGACCGCAGGGCCAGTTGGGTGCCTTCGCTGTTGTCGCTCAACGACTTCCGCAGCACCCGGGTGCGCAGGTAGACCAGCGCGAAGTCGACGAGTACGGCGATCGCCGAGGTGGTGGTGATGGCCGCCACCAGCCACGCCGGGGTGCGGCCGTCGGTCATGAACCGCAGGTAGTCGATGGTGGTCTCGGACAGGATCAGCGTCGCGGCCATCGCCGCGGCGAACGTGATCCAGCCGCCGAGGCCGGCCAGGAAGCGGTAGGCCGACGCGTCGTCGGTGTCCTCACCGCTGACCCGGTTGACCGCATGGGTGGCCAGCATCCAGCCCAGCCCGCCGAACAGCGCCGCCGCGCCGGCGGCCAGCATGCCCGTCGACAATGCGCCCTGGGTCCAGCCGATCGCGCACACGCCCTCGCCCGCCGGCCCGGAGGGCACCTGGGTGCCGGTCATCACGCTGAAGACGAAGCTGTCGAGCATGAGGATCAGCACCGCCGAGGCGAACAGCGCCAGCGTGTGCACGCCTTCGCGGCCCTTGCGGTCGAACAGCAGCGCGATCGCGGTGATCAGGAAGCCGCCGAGCACACCGGCGAGCTGGGAGTGCGACGCCGCCGCCGTCAGCGGGCTCCAGCTGTCGGACGTGCAGAAGTCGTCGGGGGTCAGTTGTCGCGGACCGCGGCGAACACGTCGGTGTCGGCGCGGTCGTCCGACTCCCGGCGGCGCGGCTGCTCGACGGCCTTGCGGTCGATGACCTTGTGCCCGACCGCGACCCCGACGATCGCGCTGAGGAACACCAGCAGCGCGGTGAACGCGGCGAACGTCGTCAGCTCGTTGATCAGGCCCTCGACGTAGAGGTTCTTGTAGAACACCCCGATGAACCAGGCCACCGCACCGCTGACGATCCCGGCGAACAGGCCGGCCAGCAGCCACGTCATCGCCAGGTCGGCCCGCCGGTCGGGATCCGGGTTGGCGCGGGCGTCGGCGCGGCCGTCGGCGAAGCCCCACACCAGCACCACGAGCGCGTACGCGACGACCAACGCGACGCTGATCGTGCCGGCCCTGGTCTCCCAGGCGTTGATCAGGGCGCCCTGCAGCAGTCGGAGGATCACCATCAACGCCGCGAACACCAGTCCGCGCAGCAACCACTTGCTCATGGGGCCTCACCTTAGCGAGTAGCGTCACCAGCTGTGACGATTTCCCAGCGCCGCGACCGGCTGCGCGGTCGCCTCGCAGATGCCGAACTCGATGCCCTGCTGATATCCGACCTGGTCAACGTCCGCTACCTGTCGGGGTTCACCGGGTCCAACGCGGCGCTGCTGATCCGCGCCGACGACGACACGCCAGTGCTGGCGACCGACGGGCGCTACCGCACCCAGGCCGCGCAACAGGCGCCCGACGCGGAGGTCGTCATCGAGCGGGCCTGCGGACCGCACCTGGTCGCCATGGCCGCCGAGGCCGGCGTGCGCAGACTGGGATTCGAGAGCCACATCGTCACCGTGGACGGGTTCGCCGCGCTGACCAAGGCGGCCGGCGAACGCTGCGAGCTGGTCCGGGCGGGCGGACACGTCGAGGCGCTGCGAGAGGTCAAGGACGCCGGTGAGGTGGCGCTGCTGCGACTGGCCTGTGAGGCCGCCGACGCCGCACTGAAGGACCTGGTGGACCGCGGTGGGCTGCGGCCGGGCCGCACCGAGAAGGACGTCCGGCGCGAGCTGGAGGCACTGATGCTGGACCACGGCGCCGACGCGGCGTCGTTCGAAACGATCGTCGCGACGGGGGCGAACTCGGCGATCCCGCACCACCGGCCCACCGATGCGGTGCTGGCCGCCGGCGATTTCGTCAAGATCGACTTCGGCGCCCTGGTGTCCGGGTACCACTCGGACATGACCCGAACGTTCGTGCTGGCGCCGATCGCCGACTGGCAGCGCGACGTCTACGACCTGGTCGCGTCCGCGCAGCGGGCGGGCCGCGAGGCGCTGGCCTCCGGTGTCGCGCTCAAGGAGGTGGACGCGGCATCCCGGCAGGTCATCGCCGACGCCG
The DNA here is from genome assembly GCA_050250295.1 of Mycolicibacterium sp. Lineage (GTDB taxonomy): Bacteria > Actinomycetota > Actinomycetes > Mycobacteriales > Mycobacteriaceae > Mycobacterium. The sequence goes on along the minus strand of JBFWOX010000017.1, from coordinate 4,838 downwards.
GGTACGCCGACAACTTCGGACACGGCCTCGGGCACGGGGTGGGGCTGCAGATCCACGAAGCGCCGGGGATCAATGCCACCGCCGCCGGTACACTGCTTGCTGGCTCGGCGGTGACCGTCGAACCCGGCGTCTACCTGCCCGACCGCGGCGGTGTCCGGATCGAGGACACGCTGGTGGTCAGCGGGGCCGACAGCCCCGAACTACTCACCAGGTTCCCCAAGGAACTGGTGATCATCTAGAAGCTAGGAGTACAACCGACCGTGGCATCGACCGCCGACTTCAAGAACGGGCTCGTCCTTCAGATCGATGGCCAGCTGTGGCAGATCGTCGAGTTCCAGCACGTCAAGCCCGGCAAGGGGCCGGCGTTCGTGCGGACGAAGCTGAAGAACGTGGTGTCCGGAAAGGTCGTCGACAAGACCTACAACGCGGGCGTCAAGGTGGAGACCGCGACGGTGGACCGCCGCGACGCCACCTACTTGTACCGCGACGGCTCCGACTTCGTGTTCATGGATTCCGAGGACTTCGAGCAGCACCCGCTGCCCGAGTCGCTGGTCGGTCGCTACGCCGGGTTCCTGCTGGAGAACATGCCGGTGCAGATCGCGTTCCACGACGGCTCGCCGCTGTATCTGGAGCTGCCGGTCACCGTGGAGCTCGTGGTCGGCCACACCGAGCCCGGCCTGCAGGGCGACCGTTCCAGCGCGGGCACCAAGCCGGCCACGCTCGAGACCGGCGCCGAGATCCAGGTGCCGCTGTTCATCAACACCGGTGACAAGCTCAAGGTGGATTCGCGCGACGGGAGTTACCTGGGAAGGGTCAATGGCTGACCTGGGCGAGCGGAGCGACGGGATGGCTGACCTGGGCGAGCGGAGCGCAGCGGAGCGACGGGATGGCTGACCTGGGCGAGCGGAGCGCAGCGGAGCGACGGGATGGGTGACCGCAAGGGCAGCTCGAGCAAGAGTGGCAAGCCCGACCGCGGTCGGCACCAGGCCCGCAAGCGGGCCGTCGATCTCCTCTTCGAGGCCGAGGCCCGGGGCGCCACTCCCGCGGAGGTCGCCGAGTCGCGAAATGCGTTGGCGCACCACCAGTCCGATATGGCGCAGCTGAATCCGTACACGGTGACGGTGGCGCGGGGGGTGACCGAGCACGCCGCGCACATCGACGACCTGATCGCCGCGCACCTGCAGGGCTGGACCCTGGACCGGCTGCCCGCCGTGGACCGGGCGATCCTGCGGGTGGCGGTGTGGGAGCTGCTGCACGCCGAGGACGTGCCCGAGCCGGTGGCGGTCGACGAGGCGGTGGAGCTGGCCAAGCAGCTATCCACCGACGACTCGCCTGGCTTCGTCAACGGCGTGCTCGGTCAGGTGATGCTGGTGACACCACAGATCCGGGCGGCGGCCGCGGCGGTGCAGGCCGGCGGTGAGGGCACCATCGACTGATGGCCGCGCCGCAGGACTGGGCTCCGTACTCCAGCGTGGACGAGGCCGCGCGGGTGTATCTGCGCGACCCCGATCTGGCGCTGGACCAGCTGCGGTCGGTGGTCGAGCCGGCGGCGATCAAATCGTTCGTCATGTCGCGGGGTTTCACCGAGGAGTCCTGGGGTGAGGCGCTGTGGCAGGAGATCCTGGTCACCGACGGGCACCGGTTCATCCTGTGGCGGGCCGACGACGACGTGTCCAGCCCGGTCGACGGCAGCGAGCCGCACCGGGTGCTGATGGCCTCGGTGCGGTCGATCCTGTTGTCCACCATCACCGATCAGGTGCTCTCCACCGAGTACGAGGTGCTCAGCGACGGCACCCGCAGGCTCTCGGAGGTGAAGCTGCGGATGTACACCCAGCTGATCGTCCGGTCGCGGCAGAAGTCGGCCACCGAGACCGACATCTACTGCGAGTCGTTCCGGTTCGTGAAGTCGGTGGATGACGGCGGGCTGGCGCAGATGCAGCGGCTGCTGCAGTTCGGCCGGGTACTGTCGCGGTCGCTGTAGTCCGGGCGGGTCAGTACTGCGGCAGGTCGATGGAATCGGCGGTGGCGAACCACAGTTTGGCGGCCAGTGGCCGCAACGGCCAGCGCTGCACCCACTTCATCACCGCGGCGCCGATGGCGATGTCGGACTCCTTCATCGGGGCGAAGCGGTCGACCGAGTTCGGCAGGTCCTGGCAGCGGTCGACGTAGGGCCGCATCACCGTCTCGTAGCGGGCCAGCGCCGCGGACAGATCGGCGGTGGCGCCCAGTTCCCCGGCCAGCACATAGGCGCCGACGAGCGCCAGGCTGGTCCCCATCCCGGAAAGCGGTGACGCGCAGTAGCCGGCGTCCCCGATCAGGGTGACCCGCCCGGTCGACCACGACGGCATGCGCACCTGGCACAGCGCGTCGAAGTAGAAGTCGTCGGCCTCCTGGGCGGCGGCCAGCAGGGCGTCGCACTGCCAACCCGCACCGGCGAACCGCTCGATCAGGATCTGGCGCTGCTCGGCCAGGTCGTGCCGATCGTAGTCCAGCGGTTCGGACTGAAAGGCCAAGCCCGCCTTGGCAATCGACGGATCGTGGGATGGGCGCATGGAGGCGTTGAGGCCGCCGGGGGCCTGGTAGAGCAGGTACCAGCCGTCCAGGCCGACGGTGTCGGGCGCGGAGAACCACGCGTTGTAGCCGCCGATCGGTTTGACGAAGCGCTCCTCCGGGCCGAAGGCCATGCGTCGCACCGCCGAATGCGGGCCGTCGGCGCCGACCACCAGATCGGCGGTGATCTCGCTACCGTCGGCCAGCGTCGCGACGACGTCGTCGCCGCGTTGGTCCAGGCCGGCGATGCTGGTGCGGAACCGGTAATCGACGTCGTTGCGGGTCGCCTCGTAGAGGACGTCGACCAGATCGCCGCGCAGGATCTCCAGCGACGACACCAGCCCGTTGCCGCCGAACGCCGTCACCGGCATCTCGGCGCGCCTGCTGCCGTCCGAGCGCACCCACGCCGCACCGCGCTGCACCAGCGCGCGAGCCGTCATCTGGTCGAGCAGGCCCATCCGCTCGACCACGTCGGCGCCCACGCCGCGCAGATCGACGGTCTGCCCGCCCGGCCGGATACCCGGGGCGATCTCGACGACGATCACGCGATATCCGTTGCGGCTCAGCCAATAGCTCAGTGTCGGGCCGGCGATCCCGGCGCCGCTGATCAGCACGGTCTGCACAGCAGGTCAATCTAGCGCGGTGGCCGCCGCGGCACGCCCAGTCGGCGCAGCCACGTCAGGCGGCGCCGGAGCCGGGCCCGTTGTGTTCGGGCGTACCGGGTTCCGGCCCGTCGTCGTCGCCTGCATCGGGCTGCACGGGTGGTCGGTGGGTGGTGGTGTGTTTGAGGCGCCAGGTGGTGAGGTCGACGATGTTGATGCCGAGGCGGTGTTCGAGGGGGCTGATCGGGGTCACTGGTGGTCCGGGTGGTGGTGGTGCGGTGGAGCGGTAGGTGGCTGCGGTGGGGGTGGTCCAGGTCGCGGTGTGTACTCCGTCTTGCTCGGTGGTGCGCATGGTCCAGCCGGGTTGGTCTTTGGTGTAGTTACACGCTGCGCAGCTGCCCAGGCCGTTGGTGGTGGTGGTGGGTCCGCCGTCGCGGTGGGCGGTGGCTTTGTCGGTGTGGGCGGCGGTGGCCTGGCGGACCAGCAGGCGTAGGGCGGTGGCCGAGATCGGGCCGTAGTCCTGGCACCAGCGCGGGCAGTCGTCGTCGCCGAACAAACTCGTATCGGCCATCACCAGGTTCAAGGCCACCGACACCGGGGCGGTGGCGCTGGGTCCGGTGAGGCGTTCGGAGAGGGTGTCGGCCATCACCTGCCCCCGGGTGCGGGCTGTCGCCGCAGTGGTCGGCGGCCCGTTTCAATGCCGCGTAGGCGGCCACGCCGTGGGGCATCGGCAGCAGGGCACTGAGGTAGGCCATGTTGTCCGGGGCGGGCCGGAGGGTCACGCAGCGTTCCGCGGCGGCATCCAACCGGGCGGCGATGCGCCGCGCCGCCGCGGCTACCCGGGTGTTGCCCCAGCCGTGGAACCCGTTGGCTTGGGCGCAGAGCTTGTCAAGTTTTCTGTGTAAGTGGCCGGTTTACAGGTAGGGGTTGATTCGGTCGGGGTAGGTCAGCGCCAGGGCGCCCAGGGCTTGTTTCCAGCCGTTAGTGCGGGCACCTTCAACGAGGCGTGTGTGGCGGGATCGGTCTCCGGCCCGTAGTGGGTTGTCGATGTACTTTTGTCGTTCGCGGGCACGTTTGTCCTCGATGTTGCAGATCGTCAGCCACAGCAACTTGACCGCGGACTGATCGCTGGGGAAGTGGCCACGGTTTTTGATGATCTTGCGTAGTTGGTAGTTCAGCGACTCGATCGCGTTGGTGGTGTAGATGATCCGCCGCAGATCCGGCGGGAACGTCAAGAACGGGATGAACCGCTCCCAGGCGTTGCGCCACGCAACCACTGTTGTCGGATTCGACTGGCCCAGAGCAGAATTCGCGAACTCTTCGAACGCCTCTGCCGCGGCCTCGATAGTCGGAGCGGTGTAAACGGTCTTCAACGCCGCCGCGATCTTCTTGCGTTGGCCGTAAGACACGAAGCGCATCGAATTGCGAATTAGGTGCACCACGCAGGTCTGCACCGTGGTGTGCGGCCAGGTCGCCTCCACCGCCTCCGCGAAGCCGGTCAGCCCGTCGGTGCACACGATCAGGATGTCCTTGACCCCGCGATTAGCCAGCTCAGCACACACGCCAGCCCAGAACTTCGCGCCCTCGTTGGCCGTTACCCAGATCCCCAGCACGTGACGGATGCCGTCGAGATCGACACCGACGGCGATGTGCGCCGCTCGGTTCTTGACTTGGTGGCCGTCGCGG
>JBFWOX010000016.1:0-152210 GCA_050250295.1 Mycolicibacterium sp. | reverse complement strand
GCTGGGGCTGCGACAAGCTCCTCACCGCCGCCGACCTGTCCCCCGTCCGGTCCGCGCTGCGCACCGCCCAGGAGCACGGAACGACGGCGTTCAACGCCAGCGGGGATCTGGCCGGCATGGAATGCCGAGGCGGCCAGGACTGGTCGTCGCCGCCGAGCGAGCAGGACGTCGGCCTCGACTCGGTGGCGTCGTTGCCCGAGATGACCAGTGTCGGCGGCACCACGCTGTCCACCGATCCCGACGGGGAATGGGTGTCCGAGCAGACGTGGTTCGACGTGCCGCTGTCCCAGGGCACCGGCGGTGGTGTCTCGGCCTTGTTCGATCTGCCGCCCTGGCAGCGTCTTGCCGCGGAAGCGGTTCCGCCGGAACGCCATTCCGGCAAGCGGATGACACCGGACATCGCCGCGGTGGCCGACCCGTTCACCGGCGTGAAGATCGTGCTCGACGATCAGGTGGTCGTCGGCGGCGGCACCTCACAGGCGGCACCGATCTGGGCGGGCCTGACCGCGTTGATGAACCAGTACCTGCTCGACAACGGCGGGTCGCTGATCGGTGAGATCAACCCGCTGCTGTACCGGATCGCCCAGGGCGCGCCGCGCCCGGCCTACCGCGATGTGACGTTGGGCGGCAACGCCGTCGACAACGCCGGCCCCGGCTATGACCTGGTCACCGGGCTGGGCACCCCCGATGTCGACAACCTGCTGCACAATCTGCAGATCGCCCAGAAGGTGCAGGGCTGATGACCGCGCCCGGCATGGTGGAGTGCCCGGTCTGCCAGATCGACGTTCCCGCAGGCGAATACTGCGGGTTGTGCGGCACACCGCTGGCCGAACACCGCATCGGCGACGGCCCGCACTGGCTGCGGGCGCGGGCCTTCAGCGCCGCACCCGGGCAGCGCCTGATCACCCCGGCGCTGACCAGTTCGCTGTTCCCGCACCTGACCCCGCACTCACGCCGGGTGTTCCTGATGGGCCTGACGCTGCTCGCGGCTGCCCTGACCGTGGCCACGTTCCTGCGGATGCCGGCCGCGCTCATCGCGGTGGCGTCCCTCGGGCTGCCGCTGCTGTTCGGCTTGTACCTGAGGGAATCCGGTGTGGCCCACGATGTCCCGCGCAGTACGTTGGCGTTGACGGCGACGCTGGGCGTGCTGTTGGGCGTCGGGTGGGCGTTGCTGACCGGGGCCGCCGTCGCGCGGGCCTACGGGGTGCCGCTGGGCGCGGGTATCGCCGGGGAACGGATCCTACGCGACGGGATCGGGGTGCCGCTGGGCAGCATGCTGCTCATGCTGGCCCCCGCGGTGCTGACCCGCTGGTCATGGCGCGGCAGGCGGGAAGCCCTGGACGGGTATGCGATCGGGGCGCTGGGCGCGCTGATGTTCACCGCGGCGGCCACGCTGACCCGGTTGGCACCGCAGTTCACCATCGGATGGATCAACCGGACCCGGCCGCTGCCCGGGGTGCTCGTCGAGGCCGGTATCCGGGGGATCGCCGTACCGCTGACCGCCGTCGCGATCGGCGGGCTGATCGGGACGGCGCTGTGGTTCACCCGGCCGCCGTCGAAGCAGGACCAGAACCGCGGGTTCGTCCGGGGGGTCCTGGTGCTGATCGCGGTCGTGGTGATCGCGATCTGCCTCGTACTGGGTGTGGTCGACGTCGCGCGTCTGCCCCAGGTGTGGCAGCTGGCGGTGCATCTGGTGCTGACCGCGCTGGCATTGTTCGCGCTGAGGGTGGGCCTGCACCTGGCGCTGCTGCACGAGGCCCACGACGAGGCCCGCGTCGCCGAGCCCATTCTGTGCGTGGAATGCAATCACGTGGTGCCCGACGCGCCGTTCTGCGCCCACTGCGGTGCCGCCATGCGGGCGTGCTCGCGGCGGTCCCGGCAGGTCCGGCGGGAGGAGCGCCCGATCCAGGTCACCGACGAACCGGTGACCGGGGAGATCGTCGTCGGGTTACTGCCCGGCTACTCGATCCATTCCGGGACGTTCGAGGCGACCCGGGCGCCGACGACGTCGTTCCGTACGGTGGCGTTGGCGCTCGGCATCGCGGTCGTGGTGCTGGCCGGAGGGTTGGTCGGGGTGGCCCGACTGCTCTCCCATCCCGCGCCCCGCTACATCTGCCCGCCGGACTGCGGCAGCCCACCGATGAACCGCGCGGTGGAGATCAACCCACGGTTCACCGCGAGCGACGGGGCGTTCTCGGTGTCGTACCCGGTCGAGGGCGCGGCCTACCAGATCTCCACGCACGACCACGGGGTCACCGCGGTGCTGCAGGCCGGGGACGGCGGCACGATGCAGCTGTTCAGCCGCCCCGCCAACGGCCGCGACGCGCGGCAGATCGCCATGGATCTGGTACACGAGACCTTCCCGGACACCACGACCGCCTACGAGATCCCGAACACGATGGTCGGGTATCAGCACGGGTATGGGTTCGCCGCCGATATCTGGCCGCAGGGCGCGATGAGCAGTTCGGCCCGGATGCGCGTCATCGTGATGGTGGCGGTGAAGAACGGCCTGGCTCTGATCGCGGGGGCGGTGGGGCCGTACCGCGCCTTCGGGCCGGACTTCGGCTCCGGCAAACCCTCGGCGGCCAACCTGCAGCTGGCGCTGGACATGGGCAAGTACGTCAACAGTTTCAGCTGGCGCGGCGACCCACCCCGGTAGGCGTCGGGTGCCTGCGATGAATGGTGGTGGTCCCGGCTGGGTTCGAACCAGCGACCTTCCGCGTGTGAGGCGGACGCTCTCCCACTGAGCTACGAGACCGCGATTGCCGACGTGTCGGACGAGGCAGAAGACTAACACGGCACCAGGTCGACCCTGGAATCCGCTGGTCGGCTATTCCGCCTTTCGGGTCTCTGTACAGGCAATTCACAGGTAATCTCCCCGCCGTGAAGCGCTTGGCCCTGGTGATCGCCGCAGCGGCGTCGGCCGCCGCCTGGGTGGCCCCGCCCGCGGCGGCGGTCGAGCAGGTGTTTTTCACCTCACCCAGCGGCAACATCGGCTGCTTCATGGACCCGTGGACGGTGCGCTGCGACATCCGGGACCGGACGTGGTCGCCGCCGCCGCGACCGGCGAACTGCCCCGAGTTCGGCGACTACGGACACGACTACGGCCAGGGCATAGTCCTTAATGCCGACGACGACGCCGGGGCGTCGTTCGTCTGCGCCAACGACTCGGTGCTGGGCGCCGGCCCTCCGCTGGGCTACGGGCAGGAGATGCAGCTGGATTCGATCCGCTGCCAGATGTGGCCGACCGGGGTGGCCTGCCAGGACTTCATGAACGGCAAGGGCTTCACGATGTCGCGTGAGGCCTACGAGATCTTCTGATGGGAGTGCAATGAAGCGAGTCGTCATCGCGGCGGCGGCCCTGGGGGCGGCCCTCGTCGGCGCCCCGGCGGCCGGGGCCGACATCGTGGGGTTCACCTCCCCCAGCGGCAACATCGGCTGCATGCTGGCCGAGGACTTCCTGCGCTGCGACATCGCGGAGCGGGACTGGGCACCGCCACCGCGGCCGGCGGACTGCCCGGAATTCACCGGCTACGGCCAGGGCATCACGCTCAAGCCCACGGGGCCGGCCAGCTTCGTGTGCGCCGGGGACACCACGCTGGGCTACGGCGACGTGCTGCCCTACGGCCAGTTCCAGGCCGGTGGGGGCATGAGTTGCAACAGCGAGCCGTCGGGCATGCGGTGCTCGAATTCCGACGGTCACGGCTTCACGATCTCGCGGCAGGCCTACACCCTGTTCTGAACGTCCTGTTCGGAACGTCACTGCCACGCCCCGAGCAAGGGATTTGTGTACGCCCAACTGCGTGGACTATCGTTCTGCATCGCGACGGGCGACGATCTCGCTCGTGGCACGCGGATGTAGCGCAGTTGGTAGCGCATCACCTTGCCAAGGTGAGGGTCGCGGGTTCGAATCCCGTCATCCGCTCGAAGGTGCAGTAGGCATCAACCCCAGCGGTGGAGTGGCCGAGTGGTGAGGCAACGGCCTGCAAAGCCGTGCACACGGGTTCGATTCCCGTCTCCACCTCCAAGTGTGTTCCCGGCGCGATTAGCTCAGCGGGAGAGCGCTTCCCTGACACGGAAGAGGTCACTGGTTCAATCCCAGTATCGCGCACCACGCTTTAGCTGCTGCTTTCTGCCGAAAAGCTGGCCGTATGACCTACATATGACCTGACCGTTGCATCGGTCAGTGCGGGCCGCTACAAACTTGTGGCGTGGACGACGATCAGCAACGAAGGCTTGCCAGGATCTTGGACTGGATGCACGATCACGGCGACCCGTGGCTACGCGACGGCAGCAATGCTAAGCCCGAGCCAGGCAGCGACCTAGCGCGCGATGACGCAGAAGGACCCGTGTCATCGCCTCTTTCACACCGCGTTCTCGTGATGGCCTTGGACCATTTGGGCTTTGTAGCGGACGCGGTATGGAGCGGGCCGCCGAAGCGGCTGAACGCACCCTTCAGCGCGCTACGCACGGCGTTGGAGTGCGGCGCGCGAGCGCGGTGGCTGCTCGAGACGGACTGCTCCGAAGGGCGGCGGCTTCGTGGAATCCGGTATCGCTACCAGAACCTGGAAGAGAAGCGGAAAGCCATCACTGCCATGTCGGGAACCCACATGCTTGGCGAGCAGGACGATGCGCGAGCACAGATACTGACGCAAGTCGCAGTCGAGAAAGCCAGCTTGACGGAGTGGGCGTCGGCATTGGGCGCGGATCAGCTAACGGAACCCCCCAGCACGATCGACATGTTGAAGAGCATGGTGGACGTCAATACCGCCGTCGGGACAGGCTTCATTCAGCTCTGGCGCCAAGGTTCGGCGTCCGTCCACGGGCATTACTGGGTCGACGACATGCGCGGTAACACCGGAGCATTCGACATCGACTGGTTTCACGTCGCGATCCAGGGCGCAATGTTGTTCATCAACGACGCGTTGAAGCTGCACCACCTCCGCCGCACGTGTGCATCGGATGACTGACGGTTTGGACAACGAGCGGCCTCGACGAGCGGGTCTCGGTCGGCGTCTGTGTAGATACCGACATATGTCGACCACGAGTGCGTACGGACCCTTCGCGTCGCCGATTCCCCCCGAATACGGAGTTTCTCAATCACGAACGATTTCCCCTTGTCACGCAAAGCGAACCAGCAAACCGGATAGCGCCTGAAAGTCGATACTCGGCGTTACAGTTTGTCCGGCGTCGGACGAGGAGGGTCGCGGTGGTGGAGTGGTACGTCATCTTGGGTCGCAGCGTCCAACCGATCGCGTCTCGTTTCGTAGCTTCGGGCATGAACCGCTGGGTGCTGCCGTGGCGGGTTGCCGCACAAACGCGGAAGGACGCGCGCAAAGAGCACATTCAAGTGCCCGACTACGCGCCGCTACGGAAGTACCTCTCTGACGGGCAACCTCTCGAAGCCTTCAGGACTGGCCGCCCGGAGTTGTACGAGACGGTGCGAGAAAAGCTCGTCGATCTGACGGCGCGGTGTGGACGAGAGCTCGAACAGCGAGACTCTGAGCGACTCGTCGGGATTCTGCTGTCGGCCTACACGCACCTATTGCCGGGCGGACAAGCAACAGAGGTGCAAGTACGTAACGCCCTATTGGAGCTGTCGGCCAGCCACGAACATCGCGAACAATCCCGATTTGCCGGTTCGGTGACCTTCGAACAATCGCTCAACGCGATCCCGCCGGGGCGGGCGGCGGAGGCGCGTGAACTGGTGTCATCGTGGCCGGGTGTCGTGCACCTGGTGCATGAATTGACCAGCGCAGACGATCCTGTAGTTGCGTTACGCAGCTGGCAGCAAACCCGTCCCTCATGGTTTGGGTCCCCTCCGTCCGCAGCGCTCACGTGGTACGCCCGATTGGCGCTCGACTTCAACCTCAACGATGTCGCCCTGGCAGCTATCGACGAGGCCATAGAGTTAGGCGCGTCCCCGGTAACCACCTGGCGAGCCCGCCGGGCCATCGTCGAGTCGAACGAGAACGTGGCGTCGCGTACTGACGCGCTGAGGCCCTTCGCCAGCGATTACCCACTTGCCCGAGCAATTGTGCTAAGCGATACGGGCGAAACTGACGCCTCAGTGGCAGTTCTTCGTGACTGGGCACCGTGGGACGCAATGGACAAAGATTTCAAAGCTATTCTGCTGTGCCAACTTTCTGCCGCTAGCGACCTCGATGAAGGTCTCCGCATCGCCCAAGAGGCTGCATCGACACTGGGAAGCGTTGCCTGCGCCTTGCTAGCCGCCGATTTTCTCCTTCAGAGAGGTTCCGCCCGCCAGTCGCCGATGGACTTCGCTGATCTTGAGCAGAGCTACCGCACGGCGATCAGCGTCCGGGACTCGATTCGGTTATGGCGAGGCCCTAGTCATGGCGCGGTCATGCGAGCGATGTCCGCCGCCCTTGCGATGGGAAACCTAAAAGAAGCCTGGCTCTTGTCACAGGCTCCACCGGAGGGTGAAGCAACTCCTAATGAGGCTGCTAGCAAAACAATTCGGGGCGAAGCAGCACTGGTCGCGGCCCACTTGAACAGACGAGGCGACGCCGAGCGGTTGCTCACTTCTGTCGATGACGAACGAATTCGCTATGAGGTAGCGGCCCTATTCGCCTATGCCGACGGCGACAGAGAAAGCGAACTCACCCATTGGAAGTCCGCAGCGGCGCTTGCGACTCACCCGCAAAACCTGCTGCGTGCTTGTCAATCGATCGCGCTCCATGGAGAGCGATCAGACGAGTTGCCACGACTAGCTGAGACGCATCCAGATCTCGCGGAAGTCATAGGACTTGTAGCTGATGTCTATGGCAACAACCTGGACGCTTTAGCGACTTTGAAGACGCGAGCCCGAACTAACCGTCTATGTGCCGGCGCATTGGGTGAATGGTACCGAGATCACGGACAACTCTTGTCGGCCGCACAGCTCGCGGAGCGCAGTGGAGCCGCTTGGGCCGACGCGAATTTATTTCTTCTGGCAGCACAGCTCTATCTCGACATTCCAGACTACAAATCTGCTAATAAGGCTGCGCGCGAGGCATTGCGGATGGCTGGGTCATCATGGTCCAAACGAATGGAGGCGTACGACGTTATCGTACGTGCACTAAGCGCCGACCAAATTTGGGATAAAGCGGCGGAGGCGGCAGCCGAGGTTCTCGCGCTCGACCCCAAGAATGAGTCTGCGGCGTGGGTATTGACGATCTCCCAATGGTTTATGGGTGAGTTGGACGCCGCTTGGAGAACCTATAACGATATTGCCGGTCGGCCAGAACCGCGCATCGAAATAGAGGCAGTAGTTCGCACTCGCCTATGGCACAAGTTTGAGCGCGGACCGGGTAGTTTGACCATTCTATTCGATTTGATCGACAACTGGCAGGAAAGTAAAGAGGTTCGGACCGCGGCAGCGATTGCACTGATTCAATTTCCCGCCGACGAAGACGACGAGGTCACTCTCACTAAGGTGCGAGAGCGTCTGAGTGCTCTTATCTCCGGTCTGGATGAGATCTTCGTCCTCAAGGATGTCGACCCAAGCAATCTGCTAACCACGTTGAACGCGATGGTTGCGGACCTCCCAGATACCGGTGAGGTAGACGCGAAGATTAGCGAAGGGCGTCTGCCTCTAGGCTACGGAGCCTGGCTTCATGGGAAAAATTATGCCGAAATACTTGCTAGCTACACAGATTCTGCGTTCTTCGATGTTGATCCAGCCACGTTCGAAGCTGAAGTTGGAGCTGCACGGGAACTAGCCGAGAAGCCTGTCGTTATCGACATCACATCATTGTTGGCAGTAGCAAACCTGGACGCGTCAGTGGCTGACCAATTACTAGGGGTCGTTGACGATCTTCGCGGAGTGCGGGGTCAGCGGCTTGACACCGTTGTGGCAGTGGAGAATCTCGCACGCTTATCAACCATGACTGTAGGCCGATCCACGGAGGGCGTGCCGCAAGTTTCGACGATTTCTGACGAAGAAGCCGCACGTCGCCTGGAGCGGGCGGAGAAGCTCCGCGACTCATTCGAGAAGGTCTCACTCCACGCGGATACGACTAACGAAGAGGGTCAACGCTTTCCTACATGGCTCGCAGCCTATGAGCTGGCCAAATCGCAAAGCTGTGTCTTCTGGTGCGACGATCGACTGATACGAGGTCTAGCCGCCAATCAAGGTGTATCGACCTTTGGTACCCAAGCGCTCATCGAAGGTTTGCGCAGGAACGGATCTATGTCAGACAGCCTTGCCAAGCTGTCCCGCGCTGTCTTGGTTGCAAACCATTACGTCGGAGGTAATTTCGACGCCAAGCTGATGTACGACGCGGCGCAATTATCTAACTGGAAGCCGAGTGGTGCGGCCGATGCAATTTCACACGGCCCGCCGTCGGAGACGCCCGATGCCGTGGTGAACTTCTCGATACATGCCATATCGCAAAATCTGGATGACCCTGGTGCGGTCGCCGGATGGACGTTCGCAATAAGCAAATGGCTCATTCGCATAGCCGGCACCGAATCCGCTGGCCAACGGAACCTCACCGTATTGTTACTCAAAGTGTTGCAACAACAATGGTTGAATTCCAGCCGTCTACCGTTTGTCCTTCGGGGCATGAGAGGTGCAATTGCAGCAACGGGAGTTGCCGATCCATTTGAATCGGCCATGACTACGTACTATCAATCTCTAATTCGATCCGTGGACCATCCCACAGCACTTGCCCATGTTCGCGGCCTCGTCAGCTCCGCCGAGGCGAACGATCGAATCACGGTCACGAAGATTGCTCTACTGGCGCCCGGCGGCCCGTAGGGGCGTGCGGCCCGGCGCCTGAGATGGGACAACCCGCCTGGGCTCATGGACACGCGGCCGAACGCATTCGTGCCCAATCCGCACATATGCTGGCACGGCGCCTTTCGGATCACGGTCGCCGGGCAGAACCACCTTTGGGTGGGGTCCATGTCCAACCTGACAATGCCTCGAGCCGAGATCGTCGCTCCGCGTCGAGGTTGCCGTTATTGAAGACATTGCGTTGCTTCTGCACCCACCCGCCGAGCCTGAAACCGTCGATGATGTATGAGCCCGGAACTCGGGCGTCACCATGCTCATCGACGTACTCGGCAAGCTTTGCGAACGCTTGCTCCCACTGGGTATCGAACGGATCCCATGACCATCCCGGCACCTCGCTCAAGCGCCGAACACGCTCCGGGTTGAGTACGCCGCGGTTGAAATTCGCTCGCTGCATCCTCACCCAAATTCCGAGTTTTAATCCGTTCACCTCGTACGCCCCCGGGACACGCACATTGCCGTTCTCCAAGGCGTACTCCGTCAGCAACGACAGGAACTGATCCCACTTGTCCCGCTTCGAGTTCCACACCCAACCCGGCAGCGCGGTCAATCGATTCTCTCGGTCCTTCGACAAGTTCCCTTTGTAGTGAATGGACCGTTGGTTGCCGACCCACATGCCGAGCCGGTAACCGTCCGGAGCGACGTAGGTGGACGGTACGTCCGCTGTGCCGTTCTCCTCGACGTACTTCTTGAGGCTTTCGTAACCTGCTTGCCACTGATCTGCACGAATATCGAAACTCCATCCAGGGAGCCTAGTCAGGCGCGCCACCCGATCAGCATTGAGCGTCCCTGCCTTAAAGCTGTTCCGCTGGGCGTTGATCCACGCGCCCAGGCGGTAGCCGTCGTCTGTCACGTAGTGCCGCGGAACGCCAGCATCACCGTGCTCGGCGACGAAACGCTGCAACTGCTCGAAACCGGCTTCCCATTTGTCTTTTAGCGTCGCCCATTTCCAGCCCTCCAGGCTCTCTAGCCTGCGCTTGCGCTCGGGATCCAGGCTTCCAGCGGCGAACTTCTGACGCTGTACGTGAACCCAAGAACCCAGTTTGAATCCGTCCTGCACCGCCGTCTTTGGAACCAACGGGTGGCCGTGTTGCTCCACGTACCGCTGAAGTTGGCGGAAACCTTCCTCCCAGGCGTCGGCGAATGGATCCCAGGACCAGCCCGGCAATTCCGCAAGCCGCGTAGACCTGTCCGAGCCCAGTTGACCGCGGTTGTAGATTCCGCGTTGCTTCTTCACCCAGGCGCCGAGCGCGTAACCGTCGACAACGTACGACCTCGGAACGAGGGAATTTCCTTTCTGTGCGACGTAATCCAGCAGCCAGCGGAAACCTTCCTCCCAGGCGTCGGCGAACGGATCCCACGACCAGCCCGGCAGCGCCTCCAAACGCTCTCGGCGTTCACCCTCCAAGGTGCCTCTGGAAAAGCCTCTTCGTTGGACTGCTACCCACACACCTAAGGTGAAGCCATCGATCACGAAGGTCTTGGGCACGCGAGCATCGCCGTGCTGGTCGACATATAGCTGCAGTTGGCGGAATCCCTCTTCCCACTGCTCTGCACGAACATCCCAACTCCAACCCGGAAGTTCGCACAGTCGACGTTCGCGTTCCTCGTCGAGTTCTCCCTTGCCATGCAACTCGCGCTGCCACACTGTCCACCAGCCCAGCCTGTAGCCGTCGTTGGTCGTGTGGTCGGACGGCACTCGGGCGTCGGCGTGCTTGTCCACGTACCGCTGCAGTTGGCGAAATCCTTCCTCCCACTGCTCCGCCCATTGATCGATCCAGTAGTCTGCGACCGGATCCCATGTCCAGCCATCCACTGTCTCCAGCAATTCCGCACGCTCAGCCTTCAACGTTCCCTTCGCGTAGTGCGATCGCTGATTCGCTACCCAGGCGCCCAACCTGAACCCGTCCGCTGTCACATATCGCGAGCCAACCCGGGCGTGACCGTGCTCCGAGGCGAACTCCTGAATCTTCCCGAACCAAAATTCCCACGACGCCGTCGTCCGCTCAACAAGACGAACGTCGAAGGCGTCGGCGAACTCCTTACCAACCTTCGACGGTAGGTCGAGATGAATCTTGTTAGGAGACTTGATAATCCCTCTGCGCTTACCAAGGTTCCGACGCAACTCGTCGAGTTGCTCTCCAAGCTCTTCGTCGTGGGATCGCAAAGCTTTGATGACATCCCACACCGGTTTGAAGACCGAGTCGTCTAGGGCGGTCTCGGCGTCTTCGTCAGTGTCGATGAACACGGGGATCACGATGGTGCCGACGGTCTTATCGCTCGACTTTCGGATGGCACGGCCAACGGCCTGGACGATGTCGACCTCCGAGCGTCGAGGGTCGATGAACGCCACACCGTCCAGTGTCGGCACATCCACGCCTTCGGCCAGGCAACGGGCATTCGCGAGTACGCCCCGCTCGCCAACGTCGAGGACCGAAAGGTGCCGCAAACGAATCTCTCGATCGCCAGCCGACATCTCGCCCGAGGCGAAGTCGGCCCACAGCGCACCTTTCGGCCGCTGCCGAGGCGGCATCCACGCAAGGACCCCCGGCATCGACCGGGCGAAGTCGCTGGCGCGCTTGACCCGGGAGTGGAACGTGATGGTGCGGTGCAGGTCGTACTTCTTGATGGCCTTGGCCAGACCGATCTGGCCGGCGAGCGTCCGCGCATCGGTCTTCCTCACGCTGCCGTCGAGGATGACAAGCTCGCCGCGCTCTGCCCACTCCCGGTACGTGGCATTGTCGACACCGACGACCGCCACCTGGTAGTCGGTCAACAGCTCACGCTCAATGGCCTCACCGAACGGCAGCCGGTGGAACACCGTGCCGAACTTGGCTTCGTCATCCATCGACGCGACCTCGTAGTCGGCTTCCTTCGCCTCCCGCACGATCCGACCGGTGAAGTAGCGAGGCGTCGCCGTCATGAATAAGCGCCTCGTGGCCTTGATTTTGGCTGGGTCCAGGATGGTCGCGAACTCTGACGTGGTCGGCCCGGCGCAGCGGTGGGCTTCGTCAGCGACAACCAGGTCGAAACCGGGGACCCGCCCCAGCTTGAACGCTCTCGCGATTTGCGGGGACGACTGGTAGGTGGCAAACATCACCCGCGGCACGGAACGGCGCCGCAGGAACCCCGCAATCTCTGTAGGACTCGTTGTTACGGGAACGCCAAGGTCGCTCGTGTGGCTGACCGCCGCATCATCATCGACGACCGTTTTGTCGGAACACACCGCGCGAAATTCGAACTCGCGGGTGCTTCGAATACCAATCTCCGGACGGCCGCAAGTACTTCGCCGCCGAGTTGAGCATCCCTGCACCGGCCGGTTTGAGCGGCGGGCCCGTGTCAAATGCGCGCAGGCCGCAAGTTCTCGATGCGATCGTCACAGCGAATCACGACTCTTCGGCGGTTATCGATTCCTTCGAGGAGGAGGAACGCGACGGGAAGGTTTGGCGAGGCAAGATCACGCGGGTCGTGTCTTATGGCATCGCTGCAATGCTGGTGCCTACTGACGTCCAGGAGTGGGTCGACACTGTCGTTGCGCTTGCCGATGCGGACACGCCCGATATCGCCTCGTCGTTGAGTCGGTTGCTGGCGGACAAGCCGCAATCGTGACCTCACACCAGCCGCGATTCGCGCACGGTCACGTCCCGACCTGAGCGAACCCCGCCGGCCAGGCACGCGCTCGACGTCGCCGCGACCGTGATGGGGTCGACGTGATCGGCCTGCGCATCGGCCGTTGCCCCGGGCGTGGGTCGGCCCGATTCGGGCGTTCGTCGTGGCGCTGGGTCAAGCCCGAGCCGCCGTAGGTGACAATTGCCCTCTATGACGACAAGGACGAGGTAGCTGTGGACGAGTACGAATGGGGCCATGCCAAGGTGACCTACCCGGACTGGGTGGGCACTGCGCAGCTCGATCAGAAGCTGACCGGGCCGGTGGACATCTACGACCTAACCGGGGTTGACCGAGACGAGTGGCTCATTATCGGGCTCGATTTCGGCGGCGGTGAGACGGGGATGCACGCCCCTCATGTGATCGCCGTGCGGCAATCAGAACTGGCCGAACGACCGATCTACGATATGACTGATATCCAGGCGGCCGATATCCAGATTCACGACGTAGAGCCGTTTGAACTGCTCCAACGAATTACGCACCTGCTGGACATGCGTTTCCGCATCCGCGCGGTGCGCGATGCCACTATCACGATTACCGAGCTCTTGGACGTGCCGCCCCAAGACGAGACCGACGACGCCGAGCCCGACGACGCAGAAGTCGAAGAGCCGGCCGCGGCTGAGCCACAGCCAGCGGATGCGTTGTCGCTAGCCGTCCAAGTGATGGCTCAGGCTGACAAACTTCAACCAAAAGCATTCGAGCGCGGTTACAACGTCTCGTTCAACGTGTCGGGCGAACTTGGAAGTGACGAGGATCCGGTAGCCGAGTACGTCGTGTGGCGTATTGATCAACGCCCTGATGACAACAACGGCCGGTCGTTTTCCTCGGCAGAAGCAGTTCAGAGTTACCTCACTGACCTTGCTGGGTTGCCCCGTTATCGTCTTGACTTGCTCGATCCGCAGGTGCGCGAGGAAACGGATGGCGAGCAGCCGTTCTCGGTCGTTACTGACACAGTGTCCGGGCACGAATTTTACGTTCGCATCACAGACATTGAAGCAAGCACCGAGTTGTTCATTCACGCCGAAGAGTCACCGGGCGGCAGCTGGGTCATGGACAACCCGTAGCCATTATCCTGGCGATAGCCGCTCGTGCACCGGGCACGAGCCCCCTTGCCTATAGAGCTTGCGGCCCGCGCGCCGCGCGACAAGCTGCATCGATCTGTCGCTCTTGGGTCCTACAGTCGATCGAGGGGATTTGCCGAGTCGCTCGACTGTAGGGGGGAACGTCATCAGTCCGAACCCACGGCCGTGGTCCTACTGGACTCGGAACAAGCTCGAAATTCTCGGCGGCTACCTGCCGGCGTTCACGAAGGCGGTCAGCGGCAAGTCGTCCGAGTGCATCTACCTGGACCTGATGGCCGGCCAACCGAAGAATGTCGAGCGCTACACCGGCGCCGAGTTCGACGGATCTCCCGTCGTCGCCATGAGTGCGCAGCCGCCCTTCTCTCGGCTGCGCTTCGGTGAACTCAACGCCGCTCGCTCCCGCGCGCTGGAATCGCATCTGTGCGAGACGTTCCCCGGTGACACTCGTTACGAGGTCGTCCAAGGCGACTGCAACGTCACCATCGACGGCATGCTCGCTGGCCTCGCCGACGTCGCGTGGGCACCGACGTTCGCGTTCGTCGACCAGCAAGCCGCCGAAGTGCATTGGGACACCATCCGCAAGCTCGCTGCCTTCCGCCGGGATCGCAGGTACGGACGCAAAGCCGAAATCTGGATCCTGATGTCGCCGACCATGATCCTCAAGGGCGTACGCGGCACGAACAACGAGGCATTTCGACAGCGGGTGGACCGCCTGTACGGCGGTGGCGAATGGCGCCAGATCCAGCGGGCCTTCGACGAGCGCAAGATCATCGCGAGCGACTACCGCCGACAGATGGTCAACCTGATGCGGTGGAAGTTCGAGCATGAACTTGGATATGCGATCACGCACCGGATCCCGATGCAGATGCACAACAAGCTGGAAATCTACGACATGGTGTTCGCCACCGACCACGACGCCGGCGACCGCATCATGCGGCACCTGTACAACCAGGCCGCGCTACGCGAGCCGGAAATGATGCGGCAGGCCAAGGAAGCCAAGTCGGGTCAGTTCTCACTCTTCGACGACGACGGCGGCGCCGAAGATGCGAACGCCGGCCAACGGTTGTGGAGCCCTGAGCCGTGCTGGGATCCGACAGGCGCCGACTGGTGGAGCCACGAGGACTACCTCGACGAGAACTGTTAGACGGCGGCCGGCATTTCGTCCCAGCGCCGGCCGTCGAGTTCGCGCCCCTCGGCCTTCGGCGTGCGCCCACCCCACTGCTTGAAGAAGAACGCGACGCCGGCGTCCTGGCACGCGTCGCGAATCCCCCGCACCCACTCGCTGTCGACCGGACGGTGGTTCGCGCCTGACTCCCCGCCGGCGATCACCCAGTGGATTCCTTCAAGGTTCAGGCCGTCGAGCGGTCCGATCAGCGGCTCACACGACAGGAACCGAACGGCTGCGGGAACGTCGCGCAGGTGATCGACCCGCGGTAGCGCGTCTGCGTTCTCGACGGACACGCCCATCCACACATTGGCTGGCCAGTCAAGGCTGTCGCCGAGCCGGCGCAGACGCAAGCTGCGCTTGGTGAGCACCTGATAGGTGTGCTGAGGCGTGTCGCGGCAGACGTCGAACACGTCCCGGATGAAGCTCACAGGCACGCGCGCATGGAACAAATCGGACATTGAGTTGACGAAGACGGTCCGCGGCTGGCGCCAGCGGCGCGGCTCATCGAGTGTCTGCGGATGAATGGTGACTCCGAAGCCCGGTCCCGATGTGCGCGGGTCGCCGTCGTTCTGGTACTTCTCGGATCCCATTGCCTTCAACCGCTTCGCCAACGTCATGGCGTAGCAGTGGTCACAGCCCGCGGAAACGCGATCGCAACCGGTGACCGGGTTCCAGGTGGCTTCGGTCCACTCGATCGCCGACCTGTCAGCCATGCACCACCCCCACGAAGTTCGTCGCGTGCACGCTATTCGATCACACATGGTATCGGGGTCATCTGACACACAGCCGCGGTGCGCACGGCGGCGCCATGTCATTCCGTCGAGCACTCCGCCGCGGCACGCGCTGCCAGGTAGCGCTGACGTGCCGGTGTCGACGCGGTCCGGATCGTGAGCATGGTTATGTACCCGCGCAGCCAGCATCTCGCCAGCGCGAGCCGCTGCCCGCGGTACGGGTTTGGATCGCCAATCTCGGCGTTCTGGCCCGCGCGGATCGGAACCCATAGCGGGTGTCCGTATCGCCGTCGAGGGTGAGCAGACGATGCACGGCATCACGCGGGAGATCGTCATCGAGGGCATCGACGGGCGGGCGCTGACTGATGCCGAGTGGGATCTGATCGTGGCGGCGCGGGCGGCGGCAGTCGCGGAGGTCTCGATCTCGACCTATCGATGCCTTCGCTGCACGGTGCCTGTCGATGGTTGCGTCCAGCAGAGTGGTGTACGAGTCGGACCTGATCAGGATGTCCGGCGTGTCGTAGCCGAATGAATGAAGGTCATCGCGTGATTCTTCGAGAGACCGACCAAAGTCACTCGAGCAAAGGAATCAACGCGATGACCACTGCCCACAATATCGACCTGCCCGCCGTACTCGCCGAACGACTCACCACCTGCCACCCCGACGTGCTGCGCGAGCTGCTGGCCACATTCATTCACACCCTGATGGGCGCCGAAGCCGACGCCCTGTGCGGCGCCGGATACGGCGAACGCAGCAACGAGCGCACCAACTCCCGCAACGGCTACCGGCATCGCCAATTTGACACCCGTGCAGGCACTTTGGATCTCGCGATCCCCAAGCTGCGGCACGGCTCTTACTTCCCGGACTGGCTGCTGGAACGCCGCAAACGCGCCGAGCGGGCCCTGACCACCGTGGTCGCCACCTGCTATCTGCTCGGGGTCTCCACCCGGCGAATGGACAAGCTCGTCGAGACTTTGGGCATCACCGGCCTGTCGAAGTCGCAGGTGTCGGTGATGGCCCAGGAACTCGACGCCGCTGTCGAGGCGTTTCGCACCCGACCGCTGGATGCGGGCCCGTACACGTTCGTCGCCGCCGACGCCCTGGTCCTCAAGGTCCGCGAGCAGGGCCGGGTCGTCAACGTGCACGCCCTGATCGCCGTCGGAGTCAACGCCGAAGGCTATCGCGAGATCCTCGGCGTCGAGGTCACCACCGCAGAAGACGGTGCCGGCTGGTTGACGTTCTGGCGGTCACTGACCGCCCGAGGCCTGTCCGGGGTCACACTGGTCACCAGCGACGCCCACGCCGGTCTGGTGGCCGCTGTCGGCGCCACGCTGCCAGGGGCGGCCTGGCAGCGTTGCAGAACCCACTACACGACGAATCTGATGAGCATCACGCCGAAATCTTCATGGCCGTGGGTGCGCACCTTGTTGCATTCGGTGTTCGATCAACCTGACGCTGAGTCCGTTGCTGCACAATACGATCGAGTCATCGACGCGCTGTCCGACAAGCTGCCCAAGGTCGCTGATCACCTCGAGGCAGCCCGGCCGGACCGGCTGGCGTTCACGGCGTTCCCCAAGCAGACCTGGCGCCAGATCTGGTCCAACAATCCCCAGGAACGGCTCAACAAAGAGCATCCGACGCACCGACGTCGTGGGCATCTTCCCCGACCGCAACGCCCTGATCCGCCTCGTCGGAGCAGTGCTCGCCGAACAACACGACGAATGGGCCGAATCCCGGCGCTACCTCGGCCTCGACGTCCTGAGCAAATCACGCACCATCAACGACACCCCGACCGAACAGGAGGACACCCCGGCGGCACTGACCGCCTGAACACATCACCCACGAAGAATCACACGACGACGTCGTACACCACGTCCCTGGACTTGACCCACCCACTCCCCTACAGGCGCCAGATCCGGATGCTCGTTGGCCGCGCCGAGCAGCGGGACGGGCTCGACGTGGGTCAGCCAGGCGGTGAACGGCCGCCGCGAGGCCAACTCCGTCGTCGCCTCCCACATGTGGTCGCGACCATTCGGCACGCACACCATCAGGTATGGCTCGGAGCTGACCAACGTCAGCGCTTCGGCCATGCCCGCATCGCAGGGCGCACCCGGCTGCGGCTGCGCCGTCTGGGCCTGCGCAACACCCGGGGCGCACACCGAGGCGAGCATAACCACCCCGACCACCCAGCGCATATGCATGGCGCAGCAGTGCAGCTACGACGTCAGCCCTGCGTTGCAGACTCCAAGTACGGCGCCAGGAAGTCGGTGAGCGCCGCGAGGGTCTCCTCGGGTGCTTCCTCGGCAGGGAAGTGCCCGCAGTCCACCAGGCTCAGGTGCGCGTGCACCGCCTCGGCGACGGGGCCGATGGTCGTCTCGATCAGCGCGCCGGTGGAGCGCTCCCCCGCGATCGTCAGCACCGGCATCGGCAGCCGCCGTTCACGGCGCCTGCGGTTCTGCTCGATCGTGGTGTCCAGCGCCCGGTACGGCCCGAAGCTGGCGTGCAGCGCCTGCGGGCTGGACGCCAGCGCCTCGATGTACCGGTCCACCGCGTACGACGGCAGCGGCGTCGCCGCCTTCGCCGCGAACTGCCACCCGAAGAACAACTGCTCCCGCCCGGCGACCAGCATCTCGTTGAGCTCGGGCAGCCGATTGAACGTGAAGTGCCACAACCGGTTCACCACATCGTGGCCGGCGAACAACGGCGGTGAGTCCGTCAACCCCGGAATCAGGGCCTCGGCCAACGCCAGCCGCTCCACCCGCTCCGGGTGATCGGCGGCCATCGCATACCCCGTCCACATCCCCACGTCATGGCCCACCACGGCAAAGCGCTTGTGGCCCAACGCCTCCATCAGCTCGACCATGTCCTGCGCGAGCGTCCCGGTGTCATAACCGCCCTCCGGCATGTCCGACAATCCCACCCCGCGCGGGTCGGGCACCACCACCGTGAAATCCCGCGCCAGCGCCGGCATCAGCAGCCGCCAGGCGTACCACGTCTGCGGCCAGCCGCACAGCAGCAGCACCGCCGGGCCGGATCCGCCGATCACGGTGTGCAGCCGCAGCCCGCCGATGTCGACGAACGAACTCGTGAACGTCTCACCGAAATTCGCCGGCAGCCCGGGCGCCCCGGCCACCGACCCGGGGCCGGTCGGGATGTCGACTGCATCGATCGCTGTACTCATGACAGATCGTCCTTTCGGGGTTGGGTACGCGGCCGCAATGCGGCGGCCGCGATCGTGATGACGCTGACCGAGACCGCGAGGATCAACGTGGCCACGTTCTGGTGCAGCGTCTGGTCGAGCACGCCCAGTGCCAACGTCGGCACGATGGCGCCGGCATATCCGGCCAAGAAGTACGTCGCGAACAGGTTGGCGCGCCGCTTGGGGTCGGCCAGCTCCGCCGTGGCCGCGACCCCGTGCCGGAACGCCAACCCGACACCGGCCCCTGCCAGCACCGTGCCCACCACGAACACCGATAGCACCTGCGTCCACAGCGCGATCTCGAAGATCGCCACGCCGCCGACGAGGAGGCCCGGCGCGATCACCCGCGAGTGCAGCACCCGCTCCGGCGCGGCGAGCTGCGCCGCCAGCCCGACGGCGAACAGCAGCCCGATCAACGTCCCGACCACCGCCACGCTCCCGATGTGCAACTGCTCGCGCAGGAACGACGGCATCAACGACGAGAACACTCCGTTGACCGCGAACGCCGCGAACACCGCGGCGGCCGCGCTGGCGAACCGACGCCGCGACGGCGTCGTCTCCGGCACTGCCGGACGCCGGATCGCCACACCTTGCCAGCGCGGTGAGGCGACCGTCTCCGGCGTCACCGCCACCGCCAGCAGCGCCGGCGCCAGGCTGGCCAGGTACACCCAGAACACCAACCGGGTCGGGTCGCCGCCGAACTGGGCGAACACCCCCGCGATCACGGTGCCCGACGCCAGACCACCCATGTTGGCCGCGGTGGCCACCATCGACGCCCGCGCCTTGGACCTGGGCCCGGCCAGGTCCTCCAGCGCCGCCGTTCCGGTGGCTGTCACCACGCCGGCCGCCAGACCACTGAGAAGCCTTGCGAACAACAACATCTCGACGTTGTGGGCGAGCAGGAAACCCGCCGTGCCCGCCGCCACTACCACCAGCGACACCGCCAGCAGGGGACGCCGGCCGCCGCGGTCGGACATCGGTGCGAACACCAGCAGCGAGACCACGACACCGAGTGCGTACACCGCGAAGATCAGCGTGGTGGTGAACGGCCCGAAGCCCATGTCGTGCGACCAGAACACGTACAGCGGCATCGGCAGCGCCCCACCGAGCATCGCCAGCAGGTAGACCGCCGCCACCAGCCAGAATCCGACCCGCCTGCGCAGAGGCGCGGCCGCCCACCGGGCCCGGGCGGCGAACCCGTGCGAGATCCCCTCGACGAACGTCGTGGATGTGTCCATGGGCCCGAGGCTACGCATGTTGGAACGATTAGTCCAAGATATTTAGGACCGATCGATCCAACATGCAGGTAGAGTGGTTGCAGCCATCGAGAACGGGAGCATCAGATGTCAGGGCGGCGGCAGTTCGACTTCGACGAAACACTGGACCGCGCGATGAAAGCCTTCTGGACCCACGGCTACTCCGAGGCCACGCTCGAGGTCCTCGGCACCGCCACCGGGCTGGGCCGCGGCTCGCTCTACGGCGCGTTCGGCGACAAGGACGCCCTGTTCCGCCGAGCCCTGGAACGCTACTCGAGCACCTACGGCGCGCGCTACGAGCAGGCCCTGGCCTCACACCCGGACGATCCGGTGGCCGCCGTCCGGGCGTTCTTCCAGGTGGTGCTGGATCGCATCGCCGACCCCGACGTGCCGATCGGCTGCCTGATGGCGCAATCGGCCACCCAGTCTCCGACGCTATCGGCCGACAGCCGCGCGCTGGTCCAACAGCTGCTCGCCGTGCAGCACGAGCGCGTCCTGCG
Source organism: Mycolicibacterium sp. (assembly GCA_050250295.1). GTDB lineage: Bacteria > Actinomycetota > Actinomycetes > Mycobacteriales > Mycobacteriaceae > Mycobacterium. The sequence continues at coordinate 131,807 of JBFWOX010000016.1, read as the reverse complement.
CGCGCTGTCACCTGATGGTGACCCCAGCCCCGAACTCGACGAGCTGGCGTCCTTCGTCGTCGCGGTCAACCAGTCGCTGGCCGTGATGAGCCGGGCCGGTGCCCCGATGACCGAACTGCAGGCCATCGTGCGGATCGCCTGCGACACGGTGGCCGCCGAGCTCGACAGTGCGGCTGCGGCCCAATCGATCTCCTAGTCGGCCGCCGCGCGGCCGCCGGCATCCAGCAGCAGCTCCAACCGCTGCACGTAACTGCGCAATCCGGCCAGCGCCTGGGGAATCGCCCCCTCCCCCGGCACCTCGTGCTGCGGGTTGATCACCCCGCCCAGCGCGATATCGGCCAGCGCCTCGGCGACCTGCTGCGGGGTCTGTTGCGGCGCCGGCTCCTTGCGCGGGTACCAGAACGCCACCCAGTTGGCCACCCCCGCGAGTGACAGCGCGGTGAGGTCGGGATCGACCGGGTTCACGCTGCCGTCGGCGATGCCCTGGCTGACCAACGACGACAGCGCCGTGAACGTCTTGCGCCGCGCCCGATGATGTTGCTTGGCCAGAGTGGGCGGGAAGGCCTCCTCGCTGGTGAGCAGCACCCGGAAGCGCTGCGGATGCTCGGCAACCCGCGCCGCCATCGCGACCACCGCCGCCCGCAGCCGCTCGGCGGCGGGCCGGCTGGAGTCGTCGGCCAGCGCCTGCAGTTCGTTGGCCGTCACCAGCGAGAACCCACGCACCAGATGTTCCAGCAGTTCGTCCTTGCCACTGACGTAGTGGTACACGCCGGTGCGGGTGAGCCCGACGGCCTCGGCCAGCTCCACCAGCGACGTACCGGCCACCCCCTGGCGGGCGAACAGGGTCTCGGCGGCACCCATCAGCTGTTCGAGGACGAGCTCGTGGCGGGCGGAACTGCGCTGCGTCGGTTTTGGCATGACCCTGATTATGCCCAGGTCATCGACGCTTGCGTCAGAGCTGTCGCGGTCGCGTCAAGAAACCGCGCGGCGACCGGACCCAGCTCACATTGACAATTTCACACTAGCGTCACAGACTCGTCGTATACGTCAAGTTAACGTTAGGTGGTTGTGATGACAGACATTCGGCGCATCGGATTGATCGTTCCCAGTTCGAACGTCACGGTGGAAGCCGAGATGCCGCAGCTCTTGTCCAGGGTTCCCGGGGTCGACTTCACGTTCCACTCCAGCCGGATGCGGCTGCATTCGGTGACCCCCGAGGAACTTCGCGCGATGAACGCCCAGCGGGAACGCTGCGTGCTCGAGATCGGCGACGCCGGCGTCGACGCCGTGCTCTACGCCTGTCTGGTCGCCATCATGGCCACCGGGCTGGGCGAACACCGCAACGTCGAGCTCGTGGTCGCCGAGCAGCTGGCCGCAGGCGGATCGAGCACCAAGGTGCTCTCCAGCGCCGGGGCTCTGATCACCGCGCTGCGCGACAGCGGTTGGAACCGCGTGGGATTGGTGATGCCCTACCTGCGGCCGATGGCCGAACGAGTGGTGGCGTACCTGACCCACGAGGGCATCGAAGTGGCCGACTGGCGGACGCTCGAGGTCGGCGACAACGCCGAGGTCGGCTGCATTCCCGCCGAACGGGTGCTCGACGCGGCCCGGTCGCTGGACCTGACCGGAGTCGACGCCGTCGTCATCTCGGCCTGCGTGCAGATGCCGTCGCTGGGCATCGTCGAATCCACCGAACGCGAACTCGGCGTGCCGGTGCTGTCGGCGTCCACCGCGGGCGCCTACTGCCTGCTGCGCAGCCTCGAATTGCCCGTCAACATCCCCGGCGCCGGTTCGCTGCTGCGCAGCGACGTCACCGTCCCGGTGTCCTGAACCCCTATCAAGGAGAAAGCAATGTCCGACAAGCCTGTTCACCGCGCCCACGGGGTCGACCACGTCGCGTTCCCCACCTTCGATCCCGCCGCCACCGTGCACTTCTACCGAGATGTGCTGAAATTCCCGGTGGTGCACTCGATCTGCGCGGCCGGCTGGGGCCCCGACAAGCACCCCGACTTCATCCACTTCTTCTTCGACATCGGCAACGACGACCGCATCGCCTTCTTCTACTACTTCGGCATGCAGCCCATCGGCGACCCCGATGCCCCTGGTGACTCCTGGGCCCGGCTGCCTGTGGGCACCCCGGAGTTCTTCGTGAACTCCCGGCACCTGGCCATCCACGTCGCCGACGAGGAGGACCTCCTCGAGTACCGCCGCCGCCTCGACGACTCCCAGTGGCCGGTGGAGATGCAGGTCATGCACGAAACCATCGAATCGATCTACACCCATGACCCCAACGGCTACATGGTGGAGATCACCCGCGCACTGCGCCCGGTCACCCCGCAGGAGGACCTGGACGCCGCGCTGACCATCGACGCCCTGTGCGAGGTCGCCACCGGCCCCGAGCCCAGCATGGCCAAACTGCTCACCCGCAAGGCCGAACTCATCGTCGAGCACGCCGCGGCGTGGCAGCAGGCCAACGACGAAGGCCTGGTGCGGCTATGACCCGGATCTACGTGCTCGGGGTCCCCGAGAACGAGGGCGTCGTCACCGTCGCCACCCAGGGCCCGGGCAGCGTCGTCGACAAGGTGGGCCCCTACTTCCGGATCACCGCCGACGGCGATATCGTCATCGACCGGCGCGCCACCGGTTGCCGGCACGCGGTGTGGTACAGCGCCGTTGCCGGACTGGAACATTCGGCGATCGTCCAGCACGACAAGGACGCGCTGCGGGTGGTGGCGACATGAGCGTGCACACCGCCGACCGACTCGGCGCCGACCGCTACATCGAACCCGCGTCCATCCCGCCGGCCACCGTCACCTCGGCGCACGAGCTGACCACCTCCGACGGTGCGAAGGTCAACGGACTGCTGCGCGTCGTTCCCGGCGCGACCACCGTCGCGGTGCTGATGCACCCGCGGCAGGACTTCTCCCACCACGTCCTGGTGCCCGAACTGCTCAGCCGCGGCTATGCGGTGTGGACCCAGAACACCCGCACCGGCCTCAACGATCTGACGCTGCTGCACGAGCAGGCGCTGCTCGACATGGCCGCGGGGCACATGTTCCTGCGCGAGCACGGATTCGACACCGTGGTGTCCGTCGGGCACTCCGGCGGCGCGGCGCTGGCCGCGTACTACATCGAACAGGCCACCCTGGCGCCCGAGCACCGGTTCGCCGACACGCCGGGCGGAAAACCGGTGCCGCTGGCCGAGGCGACGATGCCGGTGCCGGACGGTCTGCTGCTGATGGCCCCGCACCCCGGCCAGGGCCAGCTGCTGCTGCAGATGATCGACCCGTCGGTGGCCGACGAGAGCGATCCGCTGTCGGTGATCCCGGCGCTGGATCCCTACAATCCTGACAACGGTTTTCGCCCGCCCCCGGAAAGCTCCTCGTACTCAGGGGACTTCATCGCCGCCTACCGCCAGGCCCAGTACCGGCGGGTGGAACGCATCGACGCCGTCGCCCGGCGACGTGTCCGCGACGCCGGGATCGCCGCCACGCGGTACGCCGAGACCCAGGACGCCGCGCACCGGCGCGCGGCGCTGGCCACCGGGGTGCTGACCGTGCACCGCACCGACGCCGACCTGCGCGGGGTGGACCTGTCGCTGGACCCCAACGACCGGCCCTACGGTTCGCTGTTCGGCCGCCGGCCGGACCTGACCAACTACGGCATCGTGGGATTCGGCCGCAACACCACGCCGGAGGCGTGGTTGTCCACCTGGTCGGGCATCTCCAGCCGGGCCGGGCTGCTGCGCTGCGCCGCCGGCGTGACCACCCCCGCCCTGCTCGTCGAACTCACCGGCGATCAGGCCTGCTTCCCCGGCGACGCCACCGCGATCGTGGCCGCCCTCGCCGGTACCGACGTCACCCGTGTCGCCGTGCCGGGCAAGCACTTCGGTGCCGCGCTGCAACCGGGCGCGCCCACCGGGGCGACGCTGGCCGGCGCCGCGATGACCGACTGGCTGGACACCCGGTTCGCCCGCTGACCCGAGACCGCCCGACGCCCGCCTTGCCCGGCAAGGCGGGCGTTTCGGCATCTGTGAGCTGGTGGTTCTCCGCGCTTGCGGACTGGCTTGTCGAGAAGTCGACACACTGGTTGACTCTGGTCGCAGCCGTCGTTACTTTGACACTTATGTCACACAACGGCGAGAGTGGTGATATTCGGCACGGGGCCCGCGGCGACGGCGTGGTGCCCTACGGAGACGACGACGTCCGCCGGTACCGCGCCCTGGGACTGTGGAACCGCACCTCGCTGCCCGCGGAGATCGACGCCGCCCTCGCCGGCCACGGCGACCGGCCGGCCGTGGTTACCCACACCGCCCGGTGGAGCTACCGCGAGTTGCGAGATCAGGTGCGCACCTTCGCTTCCGGCGTGCTGGCCGCCACCGCGCTGCGCCCCGGTGACGCGGTGATGTTCCAGATGGGCAACGTCGAGGACACTGTCGTCAGCTATCTCGGCGCGCTCACCGCGGGACTGCGGCCGGTGTGCACGCTGCCCCAGCACGGCGCTCGTGAGGTCGGCCTGCTGGCCCGCCACATCGGTGCCGCCGGCCTGTTCACCCAGACCGACTTCGGCAAGGGCCAGCTGCCCGACATCGCCCGCGCCCTGCTGGCCGACGGCACGGTGACCTCCGTCGTCGAGGCACGCGGACACGCCGTCGACGGCGCGACCGGCTACGACGCCGTCATGGCTGCCGGCCGCGACGCCGGATGGGGACCGGTGGCCGCCGAGCACAACGGCATCGCGCTGTTCCAGTTGTCCGGCGGAACCACCGGGCTGCCGAAGGTCGCACCGCGCCAACACGAGGAGTACGTCTACAACGCCAAGGCCTGGGCGCACGCCCTCGGTTGGGGACCCGACACCGTGGCGCTGTACCCGCTGCCGCTGATGCACAACGCCGGGATCGCGCTGGCCCTGCAGCCGGTGCTGTTCGCCGGCGGGACGCTGGTGCTGGCCCCCTCGGCCGACACGCACACGCTGCTGGATCTGATCGAGGCCGAACGGCCCACCACGCTGCCGCTGGTGCCGCCCGCGCTGGCCATCCGGCTGCTCGAGGAGCCCCGCACCCGCACCGTCGACCTCTCCACGATCCGGGACTTCATCGTCGGCGGGCAACGGCTGGCCGTCGAGGTCGCCGCCCGGCTGCACCGCGAACTCGGCATCGCGGTGCGGCAGATGTTCGGCATGGCCGAGGGCATGTTCACCCTCACCCCGGCCGATGCCGGCGAGTACGCCCGCTATCACACCGTGGGGCAACCGATCTGCGCACTCGACGAGATCCGCATCGTCGACCCGGCGACCAACGAGGAGATCCTCGACGACACCGTCGGGGAACTGTGTGTGCGCGGCCCCTACACGATCCGCGGGTACTACCGTGCGCCGGAACACAACCAGCGGGCGTTCACCGCCGACGGTTTCTACCGCACCGGTGACCTGTGCCGGCGCCACGTGATCGATGGCCAGACGATGTACTCGATCGACGGCCGCATCAAGGACGTCATCAACCGCGGGGTGGAGAAGATCCACGCCGAGGAGATCGAAGAGTTGATCCTGACCCACCCCGGCGTCGCCAACGCGGCCCTGGTCGCCATGCCCGACGCCGTGCTCGGCGAGCGGGCCTGCGCCTACCTGATCATGGAGCCCGGTGCCACCGCGTTGACCGTCGCCACCCTGGCCGAGCACCTGAGCGCGCGCGGCGTCGCGAAGTACAAGCTGCCCGAACGGGTCGAGATCCGCGAGCGCTTCCCGCTGTCCAACGTCGGCAAGGTGTCCAAGAAGGCGCTGCGCGAAGACATCGAGGCCACGCTGCGGTGCGAACAGCGCGCGGCCGTCCAACCGGCCAGAACAGGAGCACCGCAATGAAGACACGCGCCGTCGCCGTCATCGGTGGAGGCCCGGCCGGACTCTACGCCGCCCGCTTGATCAAGCTCGCGGACCCCGCCGCCGAGGTCGTCGTGCACGAACGCATCGGGATCGACACCGAGACATTCGGTTTCGGCGTCGGGCTCACCGAATCCACCATGGCCAACCTGTCCGCGGCCGACCCCGAGACCGCCGACCGGATCCGCGCCGTCAGCTACGCCGGGCACAACCTGGAACTGCGGTCCCCGCACACGCACACCACGGCGCTGCTGCACGGCGCCCGCAACTTGGCGATCGGCCGGGCCGAGCTGCTCTCGGTGCTGTGCGAGGCCGCGGTCGCCGCCGGCGTCGACTACCGCCCCGGATCGAAGGTCGATCTGGCCGACGTGGACGCCGAGGTCGTGGTGGCCGCCGACGGGGTGCGCAGCGCCGTGCGCGCCAAACTGTCCACCGAGCTGGGCGTGCACGAATCCCTCGGCCGGGGCCGCTACATGTGGTGCGGCGTCGACTTCGCGGTCGACGCGGCGTTCTTCACCGCCCGCATCCACCCCGGCGGCGGCTTCTTCGTCGCCCACGCCTACCCCTACCGGCCCGACCGCAGTACCTTCCTGATCGAGGCCGACGACACCACCTGGCACGACGCCGGCCTGCACCGCCACGACACCGCGACCGAGCCCGGCAACAGCGACACCGGCAGCATCGCGTTGCTGCAGGAGGCCTTCGCCGAGGATCTGCGCGGCCGCCCCCTGCTGACCAACCGGACCCGCTGGGCGCGGTTCACCACGCTCACGTTGCAGCGGTGGTCGGCCGGCAACGTGGTGCTGATCGGCGACGCCGCACACACCGCGCACTACACGCTGGGCTCGGGCACCAAGCTCGCCCTGGAAGACGCCATCGCGCTGTCGCAGGCGCTGACCGAGAGCCCGGACACCGCAACGGCATTCGCCCGCTACGAACAGCGACGTCGCCCCGCGGTCGAACGGTTCAAGCACCTCGCCGGGCGCAGCCAGCGGTGGTGGGAGAGCTACCGCGTCCGGGTCGACGCTCCCACCGAGCTCCTCGCGCTGTCCTACATGACCAGGTCGGGCAATCTGGCGATCGCCGACTACGCCCGCGATCAGCCCGACGTCGTCGCGGCCGCGCTGAACCCGCTCGGCGACGCCCCACCGCGTGACCTGGACGCGATCGACGACTGGGTGCTGACGCGCCCGGCCCGGGTGACGACACCCGCCGAACTCGACGCCGCCGAGGTCCCTCCGGTACGCATGGTCTGGTCACACCCGGACGTGTGGGACGAGACCGCCGACGACGCCATCGCCTCGCTGCGCACCGGCGACGCCGCCGTGGTGCACCTGACCGGGGAGCCGGATCCGGTGGCCATCGGCGCTCGGCTCGACTTCGCCGAACGCATCCGAATCGAGTTGCGCCGCACCGTGATCGTCACCCTACCCGCCGAGGCGCGGCCGCAGGCTGCCGCGGCGATCGCCGCCGGCCGCTGCGACGCCGTGGCGTTCGGTACATGAACGGGACGCGACGCGACCGCCGCCGCGATCAGGTGACCAGCGAGCTGCTCGACCGCGCGACCAAGCTCTTCGCCGACAAGGGTTACGACTCGACCACCGTCGGCGACATCGCCGAGGCGGCCGGGATGTCACGCTCCTCGCTGTACCACTACATCCGCAACAAGGACGACCTGCTGACGCTGCTCGTGCAGCAGGTCAGCAATGCGCTGGCCGAGATCCTCGGCGAACTCGCCGAGCGTTCCGACCTCACCCCGACGGCGAAGCTGCGGGCCCTGACCGGTCTGCTGGTGGTGCACCGTGCCAGACATCCCGATCAGTTCCGGATCCTGGACCGCTCGGAAGCGTTGCTGCCCAAGCCCGCCCGCACCGAGCACGACCGCGCCAAACGCCGGGTCCTGCACGAGTTGACCCGGATCATCGACGACGGCGTCGCCGCCGGGGAGTTCCACGTGCCCGACAGCCGCACCGCGGCGCTGAGCCTGCTCGGCATGTGCAACTGGGTGGCCTGGTGGTTCCGGCCGGGCACCGACATCGACGCGACCGTGGCCGCGCTGACGTCCTACGCCGAGGCGATGGTCAGCGCGCGCCGGCCACCCACCGCCGCACAGGGCGCCCCCGGCCTGATCGACGAGATCCGGTTCCGGCTCGACCGGCTGGAATCCCTGCACGACAACACAACTCACTGACCCAGGGAGGCGTCATGACGTCGCACCACACCACCGACGGGCGGGTGAACCGCTACGTCGTCGTCGGCATCTGCTTCGCCGCCATCGTGTTCGACGGCTACGACCTGATCAGCTACGGCTCCACGATCCCCGCGCTGTTGGACTACGAACCGTGGGCGTTGACCCGCGCGCAGGTCGGTGCCATCGGAAGCTACGCGCTGATGGGCATGTTCTTCGGCGCCCTCACCGCGGGCCCGCTCACCGACCGGTTCGGCCGCCGGGCCCTGTTCCTGGGGTGCCTGTGCTGGTACTCGGTGGCGATGCTCGCCGTCGCGCTGGCACCCACCCCCGAACTGCTCGGCGTGTTCCGGTTCGCCGCCGGCCTCGGGTTCGGCGGCATCGCACCCGTGGCGATCGCCGTCGTCGTCGAGGTCGCCCGACCGCACGAACGCAACCGTCTCAACTCACTGATGCTCGCCGGCCTGCCCGTCGGTGGCGTCATCGCCGCCCTGCTGGCGCTGTGGCTGCTGGAGCCCCTCGGTTTCCGGGCGCTGTGGGGCATGGGCGCCCTGGCCCTCATCCTGGTGGTGCCGCCGGCCTGGAAGTACCTGCCCGAGACCGCCGCGACCACCGACGCGCCGGTCCCTGCGGCCCCCGCGGCGACCAGTCGGCTGCGAAAACTGCTGTCCCCGACCGCGATCGGTGCGCTGCTATGCTTCGCCGCGGCGAACTTCGTCGGATTCCTGCTGGTGTTCGGCCTGAACATCTGGCTGCCGGAGCTGATGCGGGAATCGGGTTACAGCCTGGGCTCGGCGCTGCGCTTCCAGCTGCTGCTCAACGCGGGCGCCGTCGCGGGCGGGATCTTCGGCTCCACGCTGGCCGACCGGTACGGCAGCCGCCGGGTCGCGGCGTCGGCCTTCCTGGTCGCCACCGCGGCCACCGCGGCGATGGCCACCGCACCGCCGCACCTGGCGATGTACTTCGTGGTGCTGCTGGCCGGGGCCGGCTCGATCGGCACCCAGATCGTGTTGTTCGGGTACGTGGCCACGCACTACCCGATCGGCGTGCGCGCCACCGCATTGGGCATCACCACCGGCATCGGCAGGCTGGGGGCGGTGACCGGACCCATCCTGGGCGGTGCGCTGCTGTCGGCCGGCGTCCCGCTGGGCTGGATCTTCACCACGTTCGGGGCGATCGCGCTGGTCGGTGGCATCGCCTGCCTGCTGGTCCCCCGCCAGCCCGCCGACGGTCACCGGGCCAGCACGGTGCCCGCCAGCCGCGGGAACAACACCTCGGCGCTGCCGCGTTCGATGTCGGCGGACCGCCCCGGCGTGAGATCGTGATAGTCCTGCAGGAACCCGTTGAAGTAGCTGCCCGCCTGCTCGCTCGCGAACGGCCAATCGCTGCCGTAGAGCACGTGTCCGGGTTCGGCGAAGGCCAGCAGCGCGGGCAGCGAGCTGGGGCTGGCGGCCAGTGCGGTGTCGAAGTAGAACCGCTTCAGGTCGGTCAGCACGCTCTCGGCCGACCGGTTCGGATCCACCGTGGTGGCCTCCAGGCCCGCGAACCGGTACGCCGCGTACGGCAGGAACCCGCCGCCGTGCGACAGGATCACCTTCAGCGCGCGATAGCGGTCCATCACCCCGTTGAGGGTCATGTTCAGCGCGGCGCGGGTGGTGTCGAACACGTAGTCGGCCATCGGGGCGGGCGTGCCGTCCAGTAGCGGCAGCGGCGGCTGCGCGGGATGCACGAACACCGTGGCGCCCCGGCGATCCAGCTCCTGCCACAGCGGCTCGAAATCCGGGTCGCCCAAGTACTTCCCGTGCACGTTCGACATCACCACCACACCGTCGGCGGCCAGGTCGTCGAGCGCGTACACGGCCTCGGCCAGCGCCGCGTCGACGTCGGGCAACGGAAGGCTGGCGAACATCCCGAACCGGTCCGGATGTGCGGCGGTGACCTCGGCGCCGAACTCGTTCACCGCCCGCGCCAGCCGCGGCCCACTCCCGCCGTCGGCCAGCACCGTGCCCGGCGAGGTCACCGACAGGATCCCGGTCGCGATGCCCTGGCGGTCCATCATCGCCATCGCCGCCCCGGGCGACCAGGGCGGGACGGCCCAGCCGCCGGACGTCAGGCCGCGCTCGGCCAGCGCCGATCGCCACACCGGCGGGACGATGTGCTGGTGGACGTCGATACGCCGCAACTCGGTCATTATTGTCTCCCTAGTTATTAGCTTGCTAACTATTACCTACCCAATGATAGGCTCGCGGCGTGAAGCCTGCAACGACCACCCGGCGCACCGGGAACTGGGACGAGGTCGCCGACGTGGCCACCGCCGCCGAGGCGCTCTACCTCGCGATGCGCCGGCAGCGCAACATCCCCGACGACTCCCCCGAACCGCTGTCGGTGGCCCAGATGACGCTGCTGGAGCCGTTGCTGGACGAACCCGAGCTGACCGTGGGGCAACTGGCCGTCCGCGCCGACGTGAGCGTCCCGACCGCCACCCGCATGCTCAAGAACCTCCAGACCCGCGGCGTCGTCGAGCGCTACCGCTCCGACCGGGACGACCGCAAGGTACTGGTGCGACTCTCACCGGCCGGGTCGCACATCGCCGCGTCCCGGCGGGACCGGCTGCGCCGGCGGCAGGTGGCGCACCTGTCACGGCTGAGCGTGCGCGAGCGCGCCGATATGGCCAGGCAACTGAAGAAACTGACCCTGCTCATCACGTCCGCCGACGACGACTGAACCCCACACTCGATGCCGAATTCGGGTATCCGCGTCGACGACCCGAAGGAGAACACCGATGGCTGACACGATCCTGGTGACCGGAGCGACCGGCAACACCGGCAATCCGCTGGTGCAGCTGCTGCACGACAAGGGCGCCACAGTGCGCGCGATGGTGCGCTCCGAGAGCGCCCGCGACACGCTGCCCGACGGAGTGCAGTGCGCCGTTGCCGATTTCGACGACGACGCCTCGATGGCCGCCGCCCTCGACGGGGTCACCAAGGCGTACCTGGTCACCCCGTCCTCCGCGCGGGCCCAGGCCCAGCAGGAGGCGTTCGTCACCGCGGCCGCCCGCAGCGGCGTGCAGCACCTGGTGAAGCTGTCCCAGCTGGCCGCGGCCGAGGACTCCCCGGTCCGGTTCCTGCGCTACCACGCCGCCGTCGAACGCCAGATCCGGGAACTGGGGATCGGATTCACGTTCCTGCGGCCGAACCTGTACTTCCAGGGCCTGCTCGCGATGGCCGACGCGATCCGCGAACAGGGCCGCTTCTTCGCCCCGATCGGTGACGCGCGGGTCAGCGCGGCCGACGTGCGCGACATCGCCGCCGCCGCGGCGACGGTGCTGACCGAACCCGGACACCAGGGTCAGGCGTACACCATCACCGGGCCGGCCGCGGTCACCCACGCCGAGATCGCCGAGGCCATCAGCACCGCCACCGGGCGCACCGTCGTTTTCGTCGACGTCGACCCGGACACCTTCGCCGGCGCGCTGCGCGGCGCCCTGCCGGACTGGCAGGTCGACGGCCTGCCGGAGGACTATGCGCACTACGCCCGCGGTGAGGCCGCCGAGATCTCGCCCGCCGTCGAGGATCTCACCGGCCGGGCCCCGCGCTCGGCCGAACAGTGGGCCCGCGACTACGCCGACATGCTGCGCTAGCCGCCTCGCCGCCCGGCGAGGCCGGCGCCGGGAGTCGCCGCCATCTGGAGGGTGACGCCCCGACCCGGTCTGGGAAGACTTCGAACCATGGCACTTTCCGTGGACATGGACCTCCCCGAGGCGAAATCCGATCAGGCCCAGGCCCGTCGCGCGATCGTCGACCGACTGTTCGCCGACATGTCGGCCGGCCGGGTCGAGGACGCCGTCACCGCCTTCACCGACGACCTCAAGATGGAGGTGCCCTTCCAGTCCCCCGGCATGACGTGGCGATGCCGCACCAAGGACGAGCTGCGCGCGCTGCTGACCTGGGTATCGCAGAACTTCGTGCCGTTCGGCATCACGGCGTCGCAGAGCTGGGCGATGGACCCCGACGGTCTGGTCGCGCTGTATGCCACCACCGCCGTGCGGGCCCGGACCGGACGGCCCTACAACAACGACTACGTCGGGCTGTTCTTCTTCGACGGCGACCTGATCTCGCGGTGGGTGGAATACCACAACCCGATGGTGACCGTGGTCGCGCTCGGCCGGTGAGCACCCATGTCTGACCTCGCCACCCACATCGAGCGGCCCGTGCTGCCCGCGCCCGGACTCCACGAGGTGATCGCCTCGCACGCCCGCTACCGCGGGGCGTCGACGGTGTTGATCGACGACCGCGGTTCACTCACCTGGGCGCAGCTGGTGCAACGCACCGCAGCGCTGGCCCGCGGGCTGGCCGACCGCGGCGTCACCCGCGGCGACGCCGTGGCCGTCGCGGCCGAGCTGTGCGCCGACTACGTCGCGCTGTACTGCGCCACCGCCCACCTCGGCGCCATCCTCGTCCCGTTGAACTGGCGGCTGAACCCCGTCACCATCGCGTCATTCCTCACCAGGACCGGGCCGAAATTGATTGTGGCCGAACATGATCTCACGACCGCACTCGAGGACACCGGCCGGCCGACGATCCTGGGCACCGCGCACCACACCTGGGGCGACCAACTGGCCAACGCGTCCGCGGCGGCGCCGGACAGCCCCGCAGCACCCGACGATCCCCACCTGATCATCTTCACCAGCGGAACCACCGGGGTGCCGAAGGCGGCGGTGCTCGACCAGCGCGCAACGCTGTTCGATGCCTACGCCGGCGCGCTGGCCTCCGGGCTGCGGCCCGGCGACCGGTTCTTCGTCTACCAGGCGCCCTACCACGGCGGGACCTGGGCCCTGATCCGCCAGTACCTGCTCGTCGGTGGTTCCGTGGTGATCAGCCGCGCCTTCGACGCCACCCGGGCGCTGACGACCATCGAACAGCACCGCGCCACCTCGTTCTTCGCCGTGCCGCTGGTGCTGCAGCGTCTCGTCGAAGCGCCGAACTTCCCGACCGCCGACCTGTCGTCGTTGCGCCACCTGGTGTTCGCCAGCTACGACCCGACCTCCGGGGTGCTGCCCGCCGTGGAGCGGATCCGCGAGCGCGGCGCCGCCACGCTGACCATCGAACACATCTACGGCCAGACCGAGAACAGCTCACTGATCGCCAGCGCGCGGCCGGAGATCTGTGAGCACGACATCACTTCCGTGGGCACACCGGTGCCCGGGGTGTCGGTATCGATCCGCGACGCCGTCGGCCGGGAAGTGCCGCCGGGCGAGATCGGCGAGATCTGCGTGCGGTCCAACTCCGTCATGGTCGGCTACCTCGACGACCCCGGCGCCACCGCCGAGGCGTTCCACGGCGGTTGGTTGCACACCGGCGACCTCGGCCGCCTCGACGAGCGCGGAATGCTCTGCATCGCCGGGCGGCTCAAGGAGATGATCCGCACCGGCGGCGTCAACGTCTACCCCCGCGAGGTCGCCCACGTGCTCGGCCAACATCCCGGCGTGCGGGACTGCGCCGTCTTCGGGGTCCCCGATCCGCGCTACGACGAGCGGGTGGTCGCCGCGGTGGTGGCCGCCGACCCGGCGCTGACCGCCGAGGACGTCATCTGCTGGGTGCGGGACCGGATGGCGGGTTATCAGACACCGCGCCAAGTCATCCTGCTCGACGAACTGCCCAAGACCGCCGCGGGCAAGACCGCGACGGCCGAGCTGGTGGCCCGCGCCCGGGAGGGACGATGGTGACGCACGCGCTGGTGGGGATCGGCGAGACCGCGGTCGGAAAGCAACCGGGCCGCACCGCGGTGGATCTGCAGGCCGAGGCCGTGATCCGGGCGTGCGAAGACGCCGGGATCACCGTGGGCGATCTGGACGGCCTGTTCAACCTGGGCCCGTATTCCCGGCCGTTCCCGATGTTCTCGGCCAGCCTCAACGAATATCTCGGGATCCGGCTGAACCGCCAGGCCACCATCGACGTCGGCGGCATCGTGTCACCGTCGTACATGCTCAACAACGCGATCGCGGCCGTGGAACGCGGCGAATGCTCGCTCGTCGCTTGCACCTTCGGCGAGGCGGCCGCCACCGGGCGGCTCAAGGAGGGCCGCGGCTGGACGATGGCCGCCGACGACCTGGAGTTCGAGGCACCGTTCGGGCTGGTCGGATCGGTGCTGCCGTACGCGCTGGTGATGGCCCGCCACATCGGCGAGCACGGCACCCCGATGGCGGGCTTCGGGGCGGTGGCGCTGGCGGCCCGCAAGCACGCCATGCTGACCGACAACGCCGTGATGCGCGGGCCGCTGACGATGGACGACTACCTGGCCTCCCGGGCCATCGCGTCGCCGATCAAGCTGCTGGACTCCTCGGTGATCGTCGACGGGGCGGGCGCGGTCATCATCGCCTCGAAGGAGGTCGCCGCCGAGCTGGGTGCCGTGCCGGTCCACGTGCGGTCCTCGGCGATGCGGTCATCGCACCGCAACATCGGCCAGTTCCCCGGCATCGTCGAGCTCGGCATCGACGAGGTCGGCGCGCGGGCGCTGGCCGGGGCCGGGCTGACCCTCTCCGACATCGATCTGCTGCAGGTGCACGACGCGTTCACGATCTCGGTCATCGTGTTCCTCGAGGAGCTCGGGTTCTGCAAGCGCGGCACCGGCGGCGACTACGCCCTGGACGGCAACCTGGAGCTCGGATCGGCATGCCCGGTGAACACCAACGGCGGCCACCTGTCGCAGGGCCACGTCTCGGGGATGTTGCACATCACCGAGGCGGTGCGCCAACTGCGCGGCCAGGCCGGGCGGCGGCAACTCCCGGATCCGCGTTTCGTGATGGTCGCCGGTGCGGGCGGCTACTTCGGCATGACCGGGGTCATGATCCTGGCCCGCGACTGACCACTGAGGAGACCCGATGCCCGACCACGTGCCCGTCGCCCCCGCGGACTGCGCGCAATCGGCGGTGTCCCAACCCTATTGGGACGGCCTCGCCGAGGGTGTGCTGTCGATCCCGTACTGCACCGGCTGCGCCGAACCGTTCTTCTTCCCGCGGAAATGGTGCCCGCGCTGCTGGGGCGCGGACCTGACGTGGATCACCGCCGCCGGCCGCGGGACGCTGTACACCCGGTGTCTGGTGAACATGCCGTTCGACGGTCGGGCGGCCGAGGAGATCCCGTACGCCGTGGCGCTGGTCGACCTCGACGAGGGTGTCCGGCTGCCGGGCCGGTTGCGCCGCGCCGACGCGGACCTGCCGATCGGCAGCCGGGTGGTGCTGCAGTTCCCCACCGACCCCAGCGTCGCGCTGCCGTTCTGGAGGTCCGCGTGAAGCTCCTCAACGTCGCCGGCCGACTGTGGATCGAGGACCCCACTGGCTTCGTCGACGTCACCGAAGCCAGTGCGGGACAGTTCGATCCGGATCCCCAGGCGGTGTTCGACCGGTGGGCCGAGTTCCGGCACTGGGCGCGCGGGCACCGCGCGCCGGGCGTATCGGAGCTCCCGGACGCGCCGCTGCACAGCCCGGTGCCGCGGCCCAGGCAGGTCTTCGCGGTGGGGTTCAACTACGCCGAGCACTCCGGTGAGCTCGGCACCGAGATACCCGCCCGCCCGGTGCTGTTCCCGAAACTGCCGGCCTGCATCGCCGGTCCGTGCGACGTCGTCACGCTCGACAGTGCGCACGTGGACTGGGAGGTCGAACTCGTGGTCGTCATCGGCGCCCCCACCCGCCACGTCGGCGCCGCGCAGGCCTGGCAGCACGTCGCGGGCCTGACCGTCGGGCAGGACCTCTCCGACCGGGCCGAGCAGTTCGACGGCGCCACACCGCAATACAGCCTCGCGAAGTCGGCGCCCGGATTCGGGCCGATCGGCCCGTGGCTGGTCACCGCCGACGAGCTCGCCGATCCGCGCGATCTGGCGATCAGCTGCCGGCTCAACGGCGACGTGGTGCAGCGATCACGCACGGCCAACTTGGTTTTCGGGATAGCCGAGCTGATCGAGTTCCTCTCCGCCCGGGTCCCGCTGTTCCCCGGTGACCTCATCTTCACCGGCACCCCGAGCGGGATCGGGTTCTCCCGGACCCCACCGCGGTACCTGCGTCCCGGCGACGTGCTCGACGGCACGATCGAGGGCATCGGGTCGCTGCAGACCCGGTTCCGGGCCGCGCCGTGACCGGGCCCTGCGTGCCGTGCGCGCTCGAGGAGGCCGAACCCACGCATGTGGTGTTCCGGAACCCGCTGTGGGCAGGTGAGATCTTCCCCGGCTTCGAGGTGCCGGGCTGGTTGGTGGTGCGAGCGCGCCGCCATGTGCTGCACCTGCGGGACCTCGACGAGCCCGAAGCCCACAGCTATGGCGCGGTGTTGCGCGACCTCAGCGCGGCGCTCTGCGAAACCCTCGGTGTCACAACGGTGTACACGGTGTCCTTCGGGGAACGCCACCGGCATTTCCACACGCTGGTCATCGCCCGCGGCGACGAGGTGCCCGCCGAACACCGCTCGGCGAACATCTTCGGGCTGCGAGAAACCCTGATCGACGTGCCCGCCGCCGAGGCGACCGCGCGCGCGGTGGCCGCGCGGCTGCGCCACCTCAATCCGTGACCAGCACCGCGGTGCGCGCGGCCAGCCCGCGGCGCACCGCGTCGACGAGTTCGTCGCGCATCCGCCGCGACAGGGCCCCCGTCGGCACCAGACCGCCGGATCCGTGGAACGCACCGGGATACAGGTGCAGTTCGGTGGCGACCCCGTCGCGCACCAGGTGCTGCGCGTAGCCGATGCCCTCGTCGCGCAGCGGGTCGAACTCGCACACGCACACATAGGCCGGCGGCAGACCCGAGAGGTCCTCGGCCCGCGCCGGCGCGGCGTACGGCGAGACGTCACCGTCGGCGCGCGATCCGAGGTAGTGCTTCCAGCTCTCCACCGCGTTGGGCAGGTTCCACAGCGGTGTGTCGACGAACCGCCGCATCGACGCGGTCTGCAGCCGGTCGTCGAGCTCGGGCACATCGAGGAACTGGAAGCACAGCGGCGGGCCGCCGCGGTCACGGGCCAGCAGGGCCGTCGCGGCCGCCAGCCCGGCGCCGGCGCTGACACCCCCGATCCCGACGCGGGTTGCGTCGACACCGAGCTCGGCGGCGTGCTCGGCCACCCACAACACGGCGGCGTAGCAGTCCTCGAGCGGCGCGGGGAACGGATGCTCGGGCGCCAGCCGGTAGTCCACCGACACCACCACGGCCCCGACCTGCGCGGCCAGCAGCGCGGGCAGCTCCTTGTCGCCGTCGGCGCTGCCCAGCACGAACCCACCGCCGTGCATGTACACCAGCGCCGGCCGGGGCCGGCCCGTGCCGGCGGGCGCGAACACCAGCACCGGCACGTCGTGCGCGGCGCCCGGCGCCGCCGCGGTCGTCATCGTCACGCCGTCGGGCAGCGTGAACGGGGTCGCCGACTGCACCGTGGCCATCAGCTCCCGCGCGGCCCCCAGATCGCGGATGTCCAGCGCGGGCAGCATCGAGATCCACGGGCGCAGCTCCACATCGAACGCGTATCCCACGCCGGCCCCTTCCTGTTGGTCTCCAGCAGTATCGCGAGGTGACCGGCAGGCCGTCATCAGCCATCCGGCGCCGCCTCACCGGGTACCCCGATCCGGTTGGCGAGCCACGGCGTTGGTTGTCGGCCCGGTGACACGCGGGTAACGTCGAAAAAGACGCTGCACACCGCCGAGAGTCGAGGTCCAACTGTGCGTGGGCTCTTATTGAGGCTGTCGGCACTGGACGCCGACGCCGAAAGCGCCGTCCGGCTGATCACGTTCTTCGACTCGCTGCTCGAACAAGAGGTCAAACTCGACGAACTGCTGCGCAGCGCGGCCATCGTCGCCGACTGCGCGGTCGGGATCCAGGACATCGACGGACAGTTCGCGGCCCGCGCCCTGCCCGACGGCACCACCGACACCCGACGCGCCCAGCGCGGCGCCACGGTTCGGAAAATGACGTCGGGACACCAGGTTTGGCTCGCACGCAGCGGTACCGATGCGCTACCCCTCGACGAGCTGCTGCTGGAACGGCTGTCGATCGCGTGCGTGGTCACCCTCGGCCGCAGCGACGCGTCGGCCCCGATGCTGGGCGACCCCGCGCTGCTGGAGCTGGCCGTCGCGCGGTCCACCGCGGCACCGGAACGCTCCCGCGCCATCCATCTGCTCGGACTGACCCCGTGCACCCGGATGACCCTGCTCGCGGTGCTCGGACCCATCGGCGGCGTCGATGCGCTGGCCGCACAGCTGACCACCCCCGGCGCCCGGCCGCGGCGCGCCATCATCGGCTCGGTGCACGCGATGGCGATCACCGGCACCACCCCGGCCGATCTGGTACCGCCCGCCGGTGTCTCGGTCGGCATCGGCACCACCGAGTACGCCGTCGACGCACCGACGTCGTGGGAGAAGGCGATCCGCGCGCTGCGCTACGCCAGCGCGGGCAACGGGCGGGCCGAGGCGGGCCTTCGTCCGGTGGTCACGGCCGCGGAGCTGGGACCGTTCGAGCTGCTCGCCGCGCGGCTGCGCAGCGCCGACATCCACGACGTCACCGACATCGACGTCATCGACGAGCTGTCGGCCGAACCGAACGGACCCGGCATCGTCGAGGCGCTCACCGTGGTGGTGGCGGCCGGCTCACTGCGGGAGGCGGCCAGACAGATGCACCTGCACCACAACTCGGTGTCGGCTCGGCTGGCCCGCGCCGAGGAACGCCTGGGCTACCGGATCACCGAACCCAGCGGCCTGGCGCGCCTGCAACTGGCACTCGCGCTGCGGCGCCTGCGCGACACCGATCTGCTCGCCTGACACCGCCAAAGCGGCTGTGAGGCAGAGCAACCGGGGCCCACCTCGCCGCGCGGCGAGACCGGACGCCATTGTCGCCGCCAGTTGGAGGGTGATTGCCGCCACTGCGGCCACAAGACTGTGAGCCATGACGGATACCGACCCGGAAATTGTCGACGTGGTGGTGGTGGGCGCGGGGTTCTCCGGGCTCTACGCACTGCACCGGTTGCGCAGGTCCGGCCTGCGCGTGCTCTGTTTCGAGGCCGGCGACGGGGTGGGCGGGACGTGGTACTGGAACCGCTACCCCGGCGCACGCGTCGACCTGGAAAGCGTGCAGTACTCGTACTCCTTCGATGACGAACTCCAACAGGATTGGCACTGGCCGGAACTGTTCTCCCCGCAGGAGGACCTGGAGCGCTACATCAACCATGTGGCCGACCGGTTCGGGCTGCGCCCGCTGATCCGGTTCGGCGCCAGGGTGAACCGGATGCAGTTCCGCGAGGACATCCGGCAGTGGCAGGTGCGCACCGAGGCCGGGCACGAGGTGACCGCGAAATACGTCATCGCCGCGACCGGTCCACTGGATGCCACCAACATCCCGCCGTTCCCGGGGATCGAGGATTTCGCCGGCACGCTGGTGCACACCTCCACGTGGCCCAAGGACGACATCGAGTACGCCGGTAAGCGCGTCGGCGTCATCGGCACCGGGTCCACCGGCGTCCAGGTCATCCCGGAGATCGCCAAAACCGCTGCCCACCTCCATGTTTTCCAGCGCACACCGGTCTATACCGTGCCGGCCAACAACCAGGTGCTGGATCCGGCCTACGAGCGGGAATGGAAACAACACTATCGCGAACGCCGGCAGATGATGCGGCGGCACCCGAACGCGCTGGTGCTGCCGATGCAGCAGTACGGTTCGATCTTCGACTACTCGCCCGAGGAACAGGTGAAGATCCTCGAACAGGCCTGGCAGGCGCGCAGCGGGGTGCTGTTCTTCTTCCTCTTCGACGACGTGATGCGCGACATCAAGGCCAACGAGATCGTCGCGGAGTGGTTCCGCGGCAAGATCCGGCAGATCGTCACCGATCCCGAGGTCGCCGAACTGCTCTGCCCCACAACGTATCCGCTTGGCACCAAACGGCTGAGCATCGACAGCGGATACTACGAGACGTTCAACCGCGACAACGTCACCCTGGTCGATGTGCGCAGCCACCCGATCGTCGGGCTCACCCCGGCCGGCCTGCGCACCACCGCCGCCGACTACGACCTGGACGTCCTGGTCCTGGCGACCGGTTTCGACGCGATGACCGGTGCGCTGACCCGGATGAACGTCACCGGCACCGACGGGGTGAACCTGGTCGACAAGTGGACCGACAAGCCGTGGAACTACCTGGGCCTGATGGTGGCCGGTTTCCCGAACCTGTTCATGATCCACGGCCCGGGCAGCCCCAGCGTGGTCGCCCAGATGGTGACCCAGTGCGAGTACCAGATCGACTGGATCGCCGACCTGATCGACCACATGCAGGAACGGGGCATCGCCACCGTCGACACCACCCACGAGACCGAGGAGCGGTGGTGCGACGAAGTGACCGCCGTCGCGAACGAGACGCTCTTCCCGCGCGCCGACTCCTGGTACGCCGGCGCCAACATCGAGGGGAAAGCCCGCAGCTTCATGATCTGGGTCGGCGGCTTCGATGCGTTCGCCGACAGGTGCGACGAGGTCGCCGCCGACAACTACGACGGCTTCGTGCTCGAGCCGCAGACCCCGATGCGAACAACCATGCACACACCCACGGAGGAGCCATGCCCGCGACACTGTCTGTCGAAGACCGCACCCTGATCCTGGAGCTGCTGGCGCGCTACTGCCGCGGGCTGGACACCCAGCGCCGCGACGAGTTCCTGGACACGTTCTGGGAGGACGGTGTGCTCCACAGTTCCCTCGCGGGAGGGGAATTCGCCGGCCACGACCGAATTGCGCAGTGGTACGACCGGATCCACAGCGAACC
This sequence comes from Mycolicibacterium sp., assembly GCA_050250295.1. GTDB lineage: Bacteria > Actinomycetota > Actinomycetes > Mycobacteriales > Mycobacteriaceae > Mycobacterium. The sequence goes on along the minus strand of JBFWOX010000016.1, from coordinate 110,981 downwards.
GGAGTTCGTCCCGTTCCACTGGGGTCAGCACCGTCCCGCCAACCTCATCGTCGACGAGGCCACCGGCGGGCGGGCCGTGCTCTGGTGCCAGTTCGAACTCCTCACCCGCGCCGACGGGGTGCCTCAGGTGTCCTCGTACGGCGAGTACCACGACGTGGTGACCAAACGCGACGGCCAGTGGCGCTTCGCCAGCCGGCGGATCCAGCTGGCCGCCAACGCCTTCGGCCCCACCGATTCCTGACACCGACACCGACACATACGGAGGAACGACATGGCTGGTCGACTCGACGGCAAGGTGGCATTCGTCACCGGCGCGGCCCGCGGGCTGGGGCGCAGCCACGCGCTGCGGCTGGCCGAGGAGGGCGCCGACATCATCGCCGTGGACCTGTGCGCACCGGTGGCCACCGTGGACACCTATCCGGGCGCCACCCGGACCGACCTCGACGAGACGATGCGCCAGGTGGAAAAACTCGAACGCCGGATCGTGGGCACCGTGGCCGACGTGCGCGACCACGCCGCGCTGGCGGGCGCCCTCGCCGACGGGGTGGCCGAGCTCGGCGGGCTCGACATCGCGATCGCCAACGCCGGGATCGTGAGCTTCGGTGCGGCAACCGAACTCACCGAAGCGCAGTGGCGGGACGTCATCGACATCAACCTCACCGGCGTGTGGAACACCGCGCGGGCAGCGGCACCGCACCTCGTCGCGCGCGGGGGCGGCGCGCTGCTGTTCGTCAGCTCCATCGGCGGGCTGCGCGGGATGATGAACGTCGCGCACTACGTCTCGGCCAAGCACGCCATCGTCGGGCTGATGCGCACCATGGCCAACGAACTCGCACCCCACGGCATCCGCGTCAACACGGTGCACCCGACCAACGTCGACACCGACATGATCCAGAACCCGGGCACCTACCGGATGTTCGCACCCGGGGCCCCCGAACCCACGCAGGAGGCGGCGCTGCCCGCGCTGGTCGGGCTGAACGCGCTGCCGGTCCCGTGGGTCGAACCGATCGACATCAGCAACGCGCTGCTGTTCCTGGCCAGCGACGAAGCCCGCTACATCACCGGCGTGACACTGCCCGTCGATGCCGGCGCGCTGATCAAGTAGCACAACAGCTTTGGAGGACCGATGACCAAACCCGACCTCGGCGAGTACGGGGTGTTCATCCTCGGTGGGCCCAGCCCGCAGGAGGCCAAGGAGATCGAGAACCTCGGATACACCACGGTGTGGGTGGCCGGATCACCGCAGGCCGGCCTCGGCTTCGCCGAGCCCCTGCTCGACGCCACCGAGACGTTGCGGGTGGCCACCGGGATCGTCAACATCTGGACCGCCGACCCCGCAACGGTGGCCGAGTCGTTCCACCGCATCGAGCGCACACATCCCGGCCGCTTCGTGCTGGGGATCGGCCCCGGCCACCCCGAACTGCACCAGCAGTACCGCAAACCACTGGACGCGGTGCGCGACTACCTGGACAAGCTGGACGAATACGGTGTGCCACCGGACCGCCGGGTGCTCGCGGCGCTGGGCCCCGGAGCGCTCGAGCTGGCGGCGCGCCGCGCCGCCGGGGTGCACTCCTACCTGGCGACCCCGGAGCACACCGCGCGGGCGCGTGCGGTGCTGGGGCCGCAAGCCTTGCTCGCCCCGGAACACAAGGTGGTGCTCAGTACCGACACGGCCCACGCCCGCGCCGCGGGCCGGGCGGCGTTCGCGACGTCGATCCAGAAGGCGAACTACCGCAACAACTTCCGCCGCCTCGGCTTCACCGAGGCCGATCTGGCCGACGGCGGCAGCGACCGGCTGGTCGACGCCGTCGTGGCCCACGGCGACGCCGAGGCGATCACCACGCGGCTGACCTCCTTCCTGGCCGCGGGCGCCGACCACATCCCGGTGCAGGTCTTCGGCGGGGATCGGCTGAGGGTCCTGGCCGAGCTCGCCGGACCGCTGGGACTGCGATGACCCTGCTCACCGGCGACCACGTGGTGGTCGTGGGCGGCGGCTCGGGCTTCGGGCTGGCGACCGCCCGCGCGGCGGCCGAGGCCGGGGCCGCGGTGACGGTGATCTCCCGCACCGACGCCGGCGTCGCCCGCGCGCTCGACCAACTACCCTGCGGCGTCGAAGGATTCACCGCCAGCGCGCTCGAGCCCGCCGCGCTGAGGGCACGGTTCGACGACATCGGAGGCTTCGACCACCTGGTGTACACCGCCGCCGACCAACCCCTGGCCGGCCCGATCACCACCATGGCCGTCGACGACGTCCGCCGGGCGTTCGAGACCCGCTATTTCGGCGCGCTGACCACCCTCGGCTGCGCCGTCGGCCAAGTGCGCCGATCGATCACGTTGACCAGCGGAGCGGCCTCGATCCGCCCGCGCGCCACCTCGGGTGTGCTGGCCAGCATATGCGGGGCGATGGAGGCCCTGACGCGGGCGCTGGCGGTGGAACTGTCGCCGGTGCGAGTGAACTTGGTGCGGCCCGGTTTCGCCGACACCGAGATGTGGGCCGGCCTCGACGAGCCGACCCGTGCGGAGTTGTTCAGCCAGACCGCGCGGACCAACCTCGTCGGTCACGTCGGCGACCCCGCCGAGGTGGCGCGGGCGTACCTGTACTGTCTCACCTCGACGTACGCGACCGGCTCGATCGTCACGGTGGACGGCGGATACGCACTGGTCTGATCATCGGCGATTCGCGTTGCCCGCCAAAGCAACCCGCGATCCATTATTTGCGTCTGCGTAGATGTGAGCGTTCCGCGGCCCGGTCGTTACCGGATTGCCAGCAGTGACCTAGGCGGTTATCAGGTTCGTCTCAGGTTGGCCCCATAACGTCGGTGCAGTCATCCCCCGAGCGCTCGGCCCGCCACCAACCCCCCCGGTGGCGGGCCGAGACAATTCTGCGGCCCTTTTGCCGGCCTTTTCGCCCCCGACGAGGGCACCACACCCGATAGGGTCGCGTACACCGGTACGGTTTCGCTCGACCCAGAGGTGCGACATGATTCGGCACATCCTCGCCGCGGCCACGATCGGCGCCGCCGCCCTGCTCACCGCGCCGGGCGCAACCGCCGAGCCGGGTCCGATGTACCCGGACGACTCTGGCCGCTACCCCACCGATGTCCCTGGGATGAGCTACGACGCGCACCTCACCGGTCCCTGCACCAACATGGAGCTGTTTACCTTCGGCCGAGGCCCGGGTGGCGAGGCGCTGCAGTGCCGGTGGATCCCCAACCAGTGGCCCCCGATCTACACCGGATTCTGGCAGGCCACCTATGAACTGCACGGCGTACAGGAGATCGGCGCGCCCTGCCCGAAGCCTCAGGCCGCCGCGCAGGCGCCAGACGGCCGGCCCCTGTTGTGCCGCGGGGCCCAGGGTTGGCAGCCCGGTTTCCTCACCAGCGCCGATGCCCGGTTCTTCCCGCGCTGACGCCCGGTCACCGACTGGGCCGGGTCACGAACTGCGCAGGGTACGGCTGGGTTCGGTGCCGAAGACCTCTTTGTAGGCGGTGCTGAACCGGCCCGGATGGCTGAACCCGCACCGGCCCGCGATCGAGGTCACGGTGTCCAGCGCCGGGTCGGCGGACTGCAGTTCCCGGTGCGCGCGCTCCAGCCGGACCCGCCGCAGATACTCCAGCGGGGTCGCCCCCAGGTGCTCGCGGAACGCGTACTGGATCGCCCGCGGTGAGACATCCCCCGCGGCGGCGATATCGCGGATCGTGATGTCGTACCCGGCGTTCTCATGGATGAACTCCAGCGCCCGCCGCAACAGCCGCGGGTGCTTCCCCGTCCCGAAATCGTCAGTGTGCATCGCGCACCGGATGCCCGGACTGGCCGGATGACGAAACCGGGAGTGAGCCACGCCACTCCACCCACGCCGTCAACCCACGGTTGACGCCCGCCGTCCGTCAACCTACGGTTGACGCATGAGCGATTCCGCGAAGATCAGCCACCCCGTCCGCCTCGACGACCTCATCGACGTCATCAAGCGGGTGCACGACGAGCCGCTGGACCAACTCACCGACGCGGTGCTGGCCGCCGAGGCCCTCGGCGACGTCGCCGACCACCTCATCGGCCACTTCGTCGACCAGGCCCGACGCTCCGGAGCGTCCTGGACCGACATCGGCAAGTGCATGGGGGTCACCAAACAGGCCGCCCAGAAACGGTTCGTGCCCAAGGCCCCGCTGGATCCCGACGCCGGGTTCAGCCGCTTCACCGAACGCGCCCGCAACGTCGTCGTCGCCGCCCAGAACGCCGCCCACGACGCCGGCAACGCCGAGATCCTGCCCGCGCACCTGATCCTCGGCCTGTTCAGGGACCCGACCGGCCTGGCTGCGCGCCTCGTCGCCGATCAGGGCATCGACGTCACCGCCGTCGCCGACCGCATCACGCTGCCGGCGCGCACCGGCGCCGTGCCCGCGCTGGTCCCGTTCGACACCCGCGCCAAGAAGGCCCTCGAGCTGACCTTCCGGCACGCGCTGCGGCTCGGTCACAACTACATCGGCACCGAGCACCTGTTGCTGGCGCTCTACGAGGAAGAGGACGACGACGGGGTGCTGCACGGGCTCGGCATCGACATGCCGCGCTTCGAGCGCGATCTGCGCGCCGCGCTGGACGCCATCGCCATGAGCTGACCGCGGGAATGAACCGGCCGGCAGGGATGTAGAACCTGCCATGAAACTCAACGATGCCGCCCGTGAGCTCATCGGTGACGGTGCCGACGCCACCCTGGTCACCCTCAACGCCGATGGCAGCCCGCAGGTCAGCCTGGTGTGGGTGGCGCTGCAGTCCACCCCCGACGGCGACGAACTGGTCACCGCCCATCTGGCCGAACACCAGAAGGTGCGCAACGTCCGCCGCGATCCCCGCGTCGCGGTCACCATCCTGTCCCCCGGCGACGTCGGGGTGGCCGGACGGCCCTACCTCGCGATCACCGGGACCGCCCGAATCGTCGAAGGCGGCGCGCCCGAGCTGCTGAAGAGCCTGGGCCAGATCAAGGCCGCACCAGACAGCGGCTTCCCGCCGCCGGACGCGCCGCCCGGCTACCTGACCCGGATCCGGATCGACAAGGTCGGCGGCATCGGGCCCTGGAACGGCTGACCCATCCGCGCCTGCCCGGCCCGGCCGTGTGCGATCATGCGAAGCACACCGATGACCCAACGCGGCCAGGAGGGATCCCGCAATGCGTCGCTGGCTCGTGCTCGTCCTCGCCACCCTGGCCACGCTGGGCGGAGTCCTCGCCGCGCCGGCCGCCGCGGCCAACACCCCGATCGGGACACTCGGCGAACCACTGCGAGTCGAGTTCAAGGGGCTGGTGGCCGACGTCACCGTCAACAACATCCTGCCCTCGCCGGTGCCACCCGGTTTCGGCTATCCGCCGCGGGCGCCGCGCTACCAGGTGTACCGCGCCGACATCACCATCACCCCGATCAAGGCGCCCACGCCCTACGCGATGGCGATCACCTTCCAGTTCCGCGGTGTCACCCCGACCGGCGACGCCTACGAACCGCGCAACAGCGACAGCCCCGACGCGCTGCAGTACGCCATGCAGAACGCGCAGCCCGGTCAGACGTTCACCGGCGGGGTGTGGTGGGACTGCTACCGCGACCTGGTGTCCAACGTGGTGCTGCTCGACAAGATCACCGGCACCCGGCTGGCACAGTGGAACGTGGCCTGAGCGTTGACGATTGAGATCGACCCGGCCGATCCGGCCCGGGCGGACGAGCTCGCCGACGTCGCCGCCCGCACCTTCCCGCTGGCCTGCCCGCCGTCGGTGGCGCCCGACGACGTCGCGGCGTTCATCGCCGAGAACCTGACCGCCACCCGGTTCGGCGAGTACCTGGCCGACCCCGACCGCACCGTGCTCACCGCCACCTCGGACGGCCGGATCATCGGCTACGCCATGATGATCCGCGGCGTGCCCGACGACGTCGCCGCCGCGGTCAGCGCCCGCCCCACGGTGGAGCTGTCGAAGATCTACCTGCTGCCCGAGACGCACGGCACCGGCGCGTCGGCCGCGTTGCTGACCGCGGCGTGCCACCGCGCCCAGAGCCTGGGCGCGGCCTGCGTGTGGCTCGGCGTGAACCAGAAAAACCAACGCGCACAACGGTTCTACAGCAAGCACGGGTTCACCGTCACCGGCACCAAGACGTTCCGCCTGGGCGGGCACATCGAAGCCGACTACGTGATGGTGCGCCCGGCCTGACCGGCGGCGGTCAGCGCCAGCAGCCGTGAGGTGGCCCGCAGGTACTTCTTGCGAAATCCGCCGGCCAGCATCTCCTGGCTGAAGATGGTGTCCAGCTTCGAACCCGACGCGATCACCGGGATGCCGGCGTCGTAGAGCCGGTCGGTCAGCGACACCAGGCGCAGCGCCACGTTCTGGTCGTCGATCGGGTGCACACCGGTGATGAACACCTGCGAAACCCCTTCGATCAGCGTCAGATAGCGCGACGGGTGCATGGTGGCCAGATGCGCGCACAGCGCGTCGAAGTCGTCCAGCGTCGCCCCGGGCACCGCGGCGGCGCGCTGGGCCACCTCGTCGTCGCTGGGCGGCTCCGGGGCCGGCGGCAGATCCCGGTGCCGGTAGTCCGGGCCCTCGATGCGCACCGTGGTGAACATCGCGGCCAGCGTGTGGATCTCGCGCAGGAAGTCCTGTGCGGCGAAGCGGCCCTCGCCCAGCTGTTCGGGCAGCGTGTTCGACGTCGCGGCCACCGAGACGCCGCGTTCGACCAACGCCGACAGCAGCCGCGAGATCAGCGTGGTGTTGCCGGGGTCGTCGAGCTCGAACTCGTCGATGCACAGCAGCACATAGCCCGACAGCAGCTCGATGCACTCCTGGAAGCCGAACACCCCGGCCAGCTGGGTGAGTTCACCGAAGGTGGCGAACGCCCGTTTGTAGTCGGACTGGTCGCCCACCGCGTAGTACGACGAGGCCAGCAGGTGGGTCTTGCCGACGCCGAACCCGCCGTCGAGGTACACCCCGGCCCCGGGCAGCACCTCGCGCTTACCGAACATCTTCTTCTTGCCGGCCCGCCGTGCCACCGCCTGCTCGCAGAACGACCGGCACTGCCGCACCGCCGCGGCCTGCGACGGCTCGGCCGGATCGGGCCGGTAGCTGTCGAAGCTGACGTCGGCGAACGTGGGCGGCGGGACCAGCTGGGCGATCAACCGCTCGGGGGTCACGCTGGGATGCCGATCGACCAGATTCGCGACTCCGCTGGACCCGTGCATGCAAGGCACCCTAGCGGCGTGCTGTGATTTCACGTATGTCCGGCGCCGGGGACGGGACGCACTTCACACTGCTCGGCCGGGTCGACGACGTCGACCCGGGCGGGCTCGCGCAGCGCTACGCCTACCCCGGCGGCCTGACCCGCTGCTGGGTGCGCGCCAACATGATCGCCTCCGCCGACGGCAGCGCGACCAGCGACGGGAAGTCCGGCGGCCTGGGTGGTGCCGGCGACCGCGCCGTCTTCTCGGCGCTGCGCGAGGCCGCCGATGTCATCGTCGTCGGCGCGGCCACGGTCCGGGTGGAGAACTACTCCGGCGTCCAGCTCGGGGTGGCGCAGCGCCTGGCCCGGCAGGACCGCGGACAGGCCGAGGTGCCACCCATCACGGTGCTGACCCGAAGCGGGCGGCTCGACCGCGACGCGAAGCTGTTCCACCGGACCGACATCCCCCCGCTGATCCTGACCAGCACCGACGCGGTGCGCGACACCCGGGCCAGGCTCGGTGCGCTGGCCGAGGTGCTCGACGCCTCCGGCCCGCAGCCCGATGCGGTGGATCCGCGGGTGGCGCTGAGCCTGCTGGCCGAGCGGGGGCTGCTGCGGGTGCTGACCGAAGGCGGACCGGGCATCCTCGGCATGTTCACCGCCGCGGACCTGGTCGACGAGCTGTGCCTGACGGTGGCGCCGGTCCTCGTCGGCGGGGCGGCTCCCCGCATCGTCACCGATGCCGGCGCCGTGCACACCGGCCTGCGGCTGCACCACGCGCTGACCGACGACGACGGCTACCTGTTCCTGCGCTACACGCGCGCCGATACGACCCGATGAGGCCGGTCAGTACATTGGTCGGCATGCGTGGTCTGGTGCTGGCTGTGGTGCTCACAGCGTCGACGCTGGTCGTGACGTCCTGCGCACCCGGTCTCGCCGCGAACCCGCGCTATGCCACCGACTCCGGGGCCGGCCCCCAGGGCGAGGTCCAGACCAGCACGCCACCGCAGGGCCCGCCGCCGATCGAGGCGCCGAAGAACGAGCTGTCCTGGCGGGACTGCACGTCGCGAGTGTTCGGCGACGCCGCCGTCGACCCGATCCCGGGCGTGACGCTGGACTGCGCCAGCTACGACGCCGACCTGGACCCCATCAACGGCGCCTCCGGCACCGTCAGCATCGGTGTGGTGCGGGCCAAGTCCGCGCAGACCCCCGACGACGCCGGCCCGCTGGTGATGACGACCGGGTCGGATCTGCCGTCCTCGCTGGCCCTGCCGGCGTGGCTGTCCCGGGCCGGCACCGACGTGCTGGCCGAGCACCCGGTGGTGTCGGTGGACCGCCGCGGCATCGGCATGTCCGGTGCCCTGGACTGCCGCGACATCTTCGACCGCCAGGAGATGCTCGAGCAGGCCCAGTTCCAGTCCGGCGACGACCCCGTCGCCAACCTCGGCGCCATCACGATGACGGCGACGACGAGCTGCACCGACACCATCGCCCCCGGCGACTCGGCCTACGACAACGCCCACGCCGCCGAGGACGTCGAACGGTTGCGCACCACCTGGGACGTCCCGGCGCTGGCGTTGCTGGGTATCGGCAACGGCGCACAGGTCGCACTCGCCTACACCGGATCGCACCCCAACAAGGTGGCCCGGCTGGTGCTGGACTCGCCGCTGCCGCTGGGCATCTCCGCCGAGGCCGCCACCGAACAGCGGGTCAAGGGCGAGCAGGCCGCCCTGGACGCGTGGGCCGCCCAGTGCGCGGCCACCAATTGCCCGCTGGGCGCCGACCCCAAGGCGGCCGTCTCCGCACTGCTGGACGCGGCGCGCGAGGGCCGCGGGCCGGGCGGGGCGTCGCTGGCCGCGGTGGCCGACGCCATCTCCACCGCGCTGGGCTTCCCGCGGGGCAGCCAGGTCGACATGACCAACGACCTCGCGCTGGCCATCGCCGACGCCAGGAGCGGCAACGCCAGCCGGCTCAACGGCTTGATCCAGGAGGCCGAGGCGCTGCGGCAGACCGACGGCCAGTTCGTCAACAGCTGCAGCGACGCGCTCAACCGGCCCACCCCGGACCGGGTCCGGGAACTCGTCGTCGCCTGGGACAAGCTATACCCCGAATTCGGCACGGTCGGTGCGCTGGACATGGTCAAGTGCCTGAACTGGCCCAGCGGGTCGGCGCCGCAGGAACCCAAGGACCTCGAGATCCCCACGCTGCTGCTCGGTGTGGCCAACAACGCCATCGTCGGCAACGAGGGGGTGGCCGCGGTCGCGGCCACCGCCATCAACGCCGGCTCGGCCAACCGGCGGGTCATCTGGCAGGGCATCGGGCACGGCGCCACCATCTACTCGCCGTGCGCGCTGCCGCCGGTGCTGGGCTACCTCGACACCGGGGAACTGCCCCAGACCGACACGTACTGCCCGGCCTGAGCGGACGCCGATGGGCCGCGGTGTACGGTGCGCACGTGCGTGATCTTGTGCTGACCGCCTTCCGGCCTCGCACCTCTCCCCCGACGACGGCGTCCGTGCTGCGGTCGATCCTGTGGCCGTTGGCCATCATGGCGGTGATCCACCGCAGCTACGTGCTGGTGTTCAACCGCTACATCACCGACGACTTCGCGCCCGTGTACCGGGCGGTGATCAACTTCAAGTTCGGCTGGGACATCTACAACGAGCACTTCGACCACGTCGACCCGCACTACCTGTACCCGCCGGGCGGCACGCTGATCATCGCCCCGTTCGGCTATCTGCCCGAGGTCGCCTCCCGCAACTGGTTCATCTTCTTCAACACCGTCGCGATCATCCTGGCCGGCTACTTCCTGCTGCGGCTGTTCAACTTCACGCTGGCCTCGGTGGCCGCGCCCGCCCTGCTGCTGGCCATGTTCTGCACCGAAAGCGTCACCAACACACTGGTGTTCGGCAACATCAACGGCGTCATCCTGCTGCTGGAGGTGTTCTTCTTCCGGTGGCTGCTGGATGGCAACCGTAGCCACGAGTGGTGGGCCGGGGTGAGCATCGGGCTGACGCTGGTGGTCAAGCCGCTGCTGGCGCCGCTGTTGCTGTTGCCGCTGCTCAACCGGCAGTGGCGGGCGTTGGTGACGGCGGTCCTGGTGCCGGTGGTGTTCAACGCCGCGGCCTGGCCGCTGATCAGCGACCCGATGAACTTCGTCACCCGCACGGTGCCCTACATCTTCTCCACCCGGGACTACTTCAACAGCTCCATCCTCGGCAACGGCCTGTACTACGGCCTGCCGATGTGGCTCATCTGGACGCTGCGCCTGGGCTTCCTGGTGCTGGGCGCGGCGGCGCTATGGCTGCTGTACCGGTACTACCGCACCCGGGACCAGTTCTTCTGGATGCTGACGTCGTCGGGTGTGCTGCTGACGACGTCGTGGCTGGTGCTCTCGCTGGGGCAGGGCTACTACTCGATCGTGCTGTTCCCCTTCCTGATGACGGTGGTGCTGCCCAACTCGGTGATCCGCAGCTGGGTGGCGTGGCTGGCGGTCTACGGGTTCCTGACGATGGACCGCTGGCTGCTGTGGCAGCTGCCCAGCACCGGCCGCGCGCTGGAGTACCTCAAGATCACCTACGGCTGGTCGCTGATGGTCGTGGTGGTGTTCTCGGTGCTGCTGTTCCGCTACCTCGACGCCAAGGCCGACGGGCGCCTCGATGAGGGGATCGACCCGGTCTGGGTCAAGCAACTCGCGCCGGCCCGCGAGTAACCTGTACCCATGACAGGTCCGAAGCTGGAACTCACCGACGACCAGTGGCGCGAGCGGCTCACCCCGCAGGAGTACGCGGTGCTGCGCCAGGCCGGCACAGAACGGCCGTTCACCGGCGAGTACACCGACACCAGAACCGAGGGTGTCTATCAGTGCCGCGCCTGCGGCGCCGAACTGTTCCGCAGCAGCGAGAAGTTCGAATCCCATTGCGGGTGGCCGTCTTTCTACGATCCCGCAGACTCGGATGCGGTGATCCTGCGGCCCGACGACTCGCTGGGCATGCGCCGGGTGGAGGTGCTGTGCGCCAACTGCCACAGCCACCTCGGGCACGTGTTCGAAGGCGAGGGCTACCCGACGCCGACCGATCAGCGCTACTGCATCAACTCGATCTCGCTGCGCCTGGTGCCGTCAGTATCCTAGCCCGCCGGGCACCAGCGCGCCGGCCCGCTTCTGCGACGCGAGCAGGTCGAAGATCGCCGGTGCGGGCAGTGGCGGGCTGTAGTGGAAGCCCTGGGCCACCTCGCAGCCGTAGTCGAGCAAACGCGCTGCGGTCTCGGCGTTTTCGACACCCTCGGCCACCGGGGTGACATCCAGTGCATGCGCCAGGTCGATCACGGCGCGCACGATCGCCGCCGACGTCGGCTGGGTCAGGATGGGGGCGATGAACTCCCGGTCCAGCTTGACCTCGTCGACCGGGAACTCGCGCAGATACCACAGCGCCGAGTAGCCGCTGCCGAAGTCGTCGATGGCGACCCGAATCCCCTTGTCCCGCAACGTGTTGAAGATCGAACGGGTACGACCCATGTTATCCAGCAGCAGGTCTTCGGTGATCTCCACGGTCAACGCGTCAGGCGCCAGGCCCCGCCGGTCCAGTGCCCGGGTCAGCTCCTGGTCCAAGTCCGCGTCGCAGACCGCGGGCGCGAACACGTTGATGGCCAACGGCACCCCGAGGCCCTGGTCGTACCAGCGCGCGGCGTCGTCGAGCGCCAGCTCGATCACCATCGAGGTCACCGAGCGCATCAGACCGTGCTGCCGGACCAGCGGCAGGAACTCGTTGGGCAGCAGCAAGCCGCGCCGCGGATGCGGCCACCGGATCAGTGCCTCCACGCCGACGATCTGGCCGCTGCGCAGGTCGAACTTGGGCTGATAGACCATGCTGAGCGCGAAATTGTCGATGGCGTGCCGCAATTCGCCCAACAGGCACGCCGAGCCCTTGTCGTTGCCGCCGCACTGCCCGGGCGCCACCACCGCGTCGGTGGGCTGGTGCAGATCCATCTCCGGGGTGAAGGTGAACAGCTCGCCCGAGCGGGTCCGCTTGGCGGTGTACATGGCCACGTCCGCGCGGCGCAGCAGTTCGTCAGCGGTCAGCTCACCGTCGTCGGCGTCGGCGATCGCCAGCCCGATGCTCGGCCGCACCAGCAGGTCCCGTCCCTCGATGACGAACGGCCGGTCGAAGGCGCTCGTCACGCGCTGGGCCACCTCCAGCGACGCCGCGACGTCGCCCTCCATCAACAGCGCAAACTCGTCACCGCCGAACCGGGCGACGGTGTCGGTGGGCCGCGCGGTCGCGGTCAGCCGCTCGGCCACCCGGATCAGCATCTGGTCCCCGGCGGGGTGGCCGAAGCTGTCGTTGACCACCTTGAAGTGGTCCAGGTCGATCAGCACCACCGCGACTCCCAGCCGGTGGCTGTGGTGCAGCGCCATCGCGTGCTCGAGTCGGTCGGCGAACAACGTCCGGTTGGCCAGCCCCGTCAGCGGCTCCCGCAGGGCCTGATCGGCGATCTCCACGAGCAGCCGCCGGTTGTCGACGATGACCAGGAACTGGCGCACCGCCACCGCGTAGACCGCCACCGCCGCCGCGATGCCCACCGGGCCGATCGTGCCCAGTAGCCCGGGCGTGCAGATGGCCGCCGACGCGACCACCGGCAGGTACGGCAGCCAGGCCGAACTGCGCGACGGCACCTTCTGGGCGAGCCGGGGTTCGGCCACCGGGGCGCGGGCCGCCAGCAGCGCGCTGAACGAGATGGCCAGGAAGCCCCACGCCCAGCCGATGGCGATGACGTGGTGCTCGTAGAGGCCGTCGACCGCGGTCAGATAGGCGAACGCCACGTCGGACAGCGTGATGCACAACAGGCCCGCGGTCATCAGCGCCATCTGCAGCCGCCTAGCCGGGGCCACCCGGACCAGCAGCAACGTCGACATCGTCAAGAGCACGATGTCGACCACCGGATAGGACAGCGACACCGCCAGCGAGACCGGGTTGGCGACCCGCGCCGCGTACACGGTGTCGAGCAGGCTGGCCCAGGCCGCACCGAAGATCGCCGCGGCGACGATGATGCCGTCGAGCAGCAGCCGCAGTTTGCGGTCCGGCGAGTACGCCCGCAGCAGGAACAGCAGGCCCAGTGCGGCGCCGATCAAGAACGCCACGTACCCCGCGTCGGCCATCGACGGCAGCAGGACCTGCTCGTGCACCAGGTCGTAGTAGCTCCAGATCGCCTCGCCCAGGACCCAGCCGCCGGTGCCGATGGAGATCAGGATCCAGCCGGTGCGCTCCTCGCCGCGGGCGCGCCGCGCGGTGAACGCCGTGCAGATCAACGCAACCAGGGAGAATCCGACCAGGCCGAGGTCGTCGACCATCCGGATGACAGATAACCCACCCCAGTCGCCCAGCAACCACGCGGCATATCCGCCACCCACGATCACGGCACCAGCCGCGACCCCCCGCAGGTAAGGCATCGAGCGAGTCTAGCAATATGCTGCAACACGCGGAACCAAATTGTCCTGATCGGAAAATTCCTCTCCACAGCCACTCTAGCTGGGGTTTCGCAACACACCGACCCGGAATGCGAAGCCCGACGATGTCCGAATGGGCCACGATGGCAACGTCGGAACCGGTCCGCGACGGGCTCCGCGGGCGCCAACTACGGCAGCGCGGCGACCAGCCGCTCGACCGAGACACGCGGCCCAGTGAAGAACGGGGTCTCCTCCCGGACATGCCGGCGGGCATCGGTGGCCCGCAGATCACGCATCAGGTCGACGATGCGGTGCAGCTCGGGCGCCTCGAATGCCAGCAGCCACTCGTAGTCGCCCAGCGCGAACGCCGGGACCGTATTGGCGCGCACGTCCTTGTACCCCCGCGCGGCCATCCCGTGCTCGGCCAGCATCCGTTTGCGCTCCTCGTCGGGCAGCAGATACCAGTCCAGTGACCGCACGAACGGGTAGACGCAGATGTAGTTGCCGGGCTCCTCACCAGCCAGGAACGCCGGGATGTGGCTCTTGTTGAACTCGGCGGGCCGGTGCAGCGCGACGTTGCTCCACACCGGTGTGGACGCCCGGCCGAGTTCGGTGCTGCGCCGGAAACCCGAGTAGGTCGCCTGCAGTGCCTCGACGCTCTCGGCGTGGGTCCAGATCATGAAGTCGGCGTCGGCGCGCATCCCGGCGATGTCGTACAGGCCGCGCACCACGACCCCGTTGTCCTCCTGCTGTTTGAGGAACGTCACGGTCTCGTCGACGACCGCGGCCCGGGCGTCGTCGCCCGGTGCCAATACCCCGGGCCGCACGGCGAACACCGAGAACATCAGGTACCGGATGGTGGAGTTGAGGGCGTCGTAATCGAGCTTGGCCATGCCCCCTATCGTGCCACCACGGCTGCGGCCGCCCGCGTCGCGGCCGCCACGCAGGCAGGCACCCCGATACCGTCCAGGTAGGCACCGGCCACCGCCAGCCCGGCCGGCAGGCCGGCCCGCAGCTCCGCCACCCGGTCGGCGTGCCCGGGACCGTACTGCGGCATGGCGTCGATCCAGCGGACCACCAGCGCGTCCACCGGATCCACGGTGATGCCGAACAGCGTGGCCAGGTCCTCGCCCGCCCAGGCGAGCAGGTCCTCGTCGCCGGTCGCCCGCGCGACGTCGTCGCCGAACCGGCCGTAGGACAACCGGAGCAACTCGACGTTGCCGCGCCGGCCCCACTTGCGCGAGGACAAGGTCACCGCCTTCGTGTGCAACGCAGGGCTGCGGCCGGCCACCAACACCCCGGACTGCTCGGGCAGCGGGGTGCCGCCCGGCAGCGCGAGCGCCACCACCGCCGCCGAGGCCACCGGGATGTCGCGGGCCAGCGCCGCGCTGCGCGGTGCGATGTCGGCGATCAGGGCCGGCAGCCGCGGCGCGGGGACGGCCAGCACCACCGCATCGGCCGGCCAGCGGGTGCCCTCGTCGTCGACGACGTCCCAGCCGGCCGGGGTGCGCTGCACCCCGGCGGCGGCGACCTGCGCCCAGCTCAGCCCGGACCTGCGCACCAGCTCGTCGACGAGCACCTGGTAGCAGCCGTCGAGGGCGCCGAACACCGAACCCGGCCGCGGCGGCGGCAGCGCGGTGCGCACCGCCTCGGTCAGGCTGCGGGCGCCCCCGTCCAGCGCGGCGGCCACCGTCGGGGCGGCCGCGCGCAGGCCGATGGTGGCGGCCGAGCCCGCGTACACCCCGGCCAGCAGCGGATCCACCGACCGGACCACCACCTGTTCGCCGAACCGGTCGCCGACCAGCTCGGCGACCGCGGGATCGGCACCCGGTCGCCAGCGCAGCGGCCGGCGCGGCTCGTCGAGCATCCAGCGAATGGTCGCGTCGTCGACCAGGCCGGCCAGCGTCTCCGACCGCGACGGGATGCCGTTGACGGTGTCGGCGGGCAGGGCGTGCAGCCGGCCCTCGCTGTAGATCAGCGGCCGCGCCCCGGTGGTGGCGATCTGTCTGCCGGACAATCCGAGTTCGCCGAGCAGGGCGGGCACTTCGGGTCGGCGGGCGACGAAGGCCTCGGCGCCGACGTCGATCAACTGCCCGCCCAGGCGATCGGTGCGCAAGATGCCGCCCAGCCGGTCGGCCGGATCCAGCACGGTGATCGAGGCATCCGGACCGGCGCTCACCCGCAGCCGGTAGGCCGCGACGAGGCCTGAAATACCGCCGCCGACAACGCAATAGCGGGCTCCCGCGGTCACAGTTCGTGCACCAGCGCCACCGCGTCGGTGATCACCGCCGGATCGGTGGCGGGCAGCACCCCGTGGCCGAGGTTGAACACGTGCCCGGCGGCGCCGGCGTCGACGGCGCGCCGGCCGTCCTCCACCACCGCGCGCACGGCGCGCTCCACCACCGGCCACCCGGCCAGCAGCACCACCGGGTCGAGGTTGCCCTGCAGCGCGCAGCGGCGCTGCACCCGGGCCGCGGCGTCGGTCAGCGAGGTCCGCCAGTCCACCCCGACCACCGCTGGTGTCCCGTGCCCGGACACCGCCTCGGACATGGCGCCCAGCAGTTCGGCGGTGCCCACCCCGAAGTGCGTCATCGGCACCCCGAAGCCGGTCAGCGCGGCGAACACCCGCGCGCTGTGCGGCAGCACGTAGCTGCGGTAGTCGGCCAGCGACAACGTCCCGGCCCAGGAGTCGAACACCTGGATGGCGTCCACCCCGGCGTCGAGCTGCACCCGCAGGAACGCGATCGTGACGTCGGTCAGCGCCGTCATCAGCGCGTGCCAGGTGGCGGTGTCACCCAGCATCATCGCCTTGGTGCGCTCGTGGTGGCGGCTCGGACCGCCCTCCACCAGGTAGGACGCCAGCGTGAACGGCGCCCCGGCGAACCCGATCAGCGGCACGTCCCCCAGCTCCGCGGTCAACTGCCGGACCGCGGCAGCGACCGGGGCGACCTGGTCGTCCTGCAGCGGCGCGACCGCACCCACGTCGGCGGCGGTGCGGATCGGGTGCGCGATGACCGGCCCGACGTCGGGGACGATGTCCAGGTCGATGCCGGCGGCCCGCAGCGGCACCACGATGTCGGAGAACAGGATCGCCGCGTCGACGCCGTGCCTGCGCACCGGCTGCAGCGTGATCTCGGTGATCAGATCCGGGTCGAAGCAGGCGGCCATCATCGTGTTCTGCGCCCGCAACGCCCGGTATTCGGGCAGTGAGCGGCCGGCCTGCCGCATCAGCCACACCGGCACCCGGTGGGGTTTGCGACCGGCGACAGCGGCCAGGTAGGGCGATTCGGGCAGCTCGCGGCGCGTGTTCATCGCCCCCAATGGTGCCATGCCCGGTTGCGGGTCCGATCGGCGCGCCACGACCACAGACCTGCTCAAATGGGCTAGCGTCAATCGTTGTGACCACCGCCGAACCGGCTCAATTTCGTGAAGCGGTGGCGGCCATGAATGCCACCACCGTGCGACCGGAGATCGAGCTCGGCCCGATCCGTCCGCCGCAGCGGCTCGCGCCCTTCAGCTATGCGCTGGGCGCCGAGGTCAAGCACCCCGAGACCGCGATCATCCCGGAACGATCCGACGGGGACGCGTTCGGCCGGCTCATCCTGCTGCACGACCCCGAGGGCGCCGAGGCGTGGGACGGCACCATGCGTCTGGTCGCCTACATCCAGGCCGATCTGGACTCCTCCGAGGCCGTCGACCCGCTGCTGCCCGAGGTGGCCTGGAGCTGGCTGGTCGATGCGCTGGAACAGCGCGCCGAACACGTCACCGCCCTGGGTGGGACGGTGACGGCCACCACCTCGGTGCGCTACGGCGACATCGCCGGACCGCCGCGCGCCCACCAGCTCGAACTGCGCGCCTCGTGGACGGCGACCACACCCGAGCTCGGACCGCACGTGCAGGCGTTCTGCGAGGTGCTCGAACACGCCGCCGGACTGCCACCCGACGGGGTGACCGACCTGAGTTCCCGCACTCGCGCCTGAGCTCGATGTCCGCACCCGACGAAGAGGGCGCCGCCGCCGCAGCGGAGCGCCCGGAACCCGAACCCACGCCGCTGCTGACGCCCCGCGACGGGGTACCCGAGGTGTCGGTCAGCCGCAGCGAGATCGCACGCGCGGCGGATCAATTGGCCGCGGGCACCGGCCCGTTCGCGGTGGACGCCGAGCGCGCGTCGGGCTTCCGCTACTCCAACCGGGCCTACCTGGTGCAGATCCGCCGGGCCGGCGCGGGCACCGTGCTGATCGACCCGGTCAGCCATGGTGGCGACCCGGTGGAGGTGCTGGCGCCGGTGGCCCAGGTGCTGGCCACCGACGAGTGGATCCTGCACGCCGCCGACCAGGATCTGCCGTGCCTGGCCGAGATCGGCATGCGGCCCACCGCGCTGTACGACACCGAGCTGGCCGGCCGGCTGGCCAACTTCGACCGGGTCAACCTGGCGGCGATGGTGCAACGCCTACTGGGCCTGCAGCTGACGAAGGGCCACGGCGCCGCCGACTGGTCCAAGCGCCCACTGCCCGACGAGTGGCTCAACTACGCGGCGCTGGATGTCGAGGTGCTCGGCGATCTGCGCCACGCGGTCGCCGAGGTGCTGGCCGAACAGGGCAAAAGCGATTGGGCCCGACAGGAATTCGAGTACCTGCGGACATTCGAGGGGACGCCCACCCGGCGGGACCGCTGGCGCCGGACCTCGGGCATCCACAAGGTCCGCGACCCCCGCGCGTTGGCCGCGGTGCGGGAGCTGTGGACCACCCGCGACCAGATCGCCCGACGCCGCGACATCGCCCCCGGCCGCATCCTGCCCGACAGCGCGATCGTCAACGCCGCGACGGTGAACCCCGACACCCTGGAAAAGCTGACGGCGCTACCGATATTCGGCGGTTCCCGGCAGCGCCGCAGTGCGCACGTGTGGCTGGACGCGCTGGCCCGGGCGCGTGGAGCCGAACCCCCGTCTCCTCAGGAGCCGCCCAACGGACCGCCGCCGGCGTCGCGGTGGGCGCGACGCAAACCCGAGGCGGCCGCCCGGCTGGAGGCCGCCCGAGCCGGCCTCGCCGAACTGGCACAACGGGTCTCGGTTCCACAGGAGAACCTGCTGTCCCCCGATCTGGTGCGCCGGCTGTGCTGGGACGGAGTGACCGCCGCCGACATCGCGGCGGCCGTCGAGGACTTCCTGGCGGCCGGGGGCGCCCGGCAATGGCAGCGCGAGCTGACGGTGCCTGTGCTGACCGACGCGCTGTCGCGGACGCCGCCGGTCAGTCCAGCTGCCGGCTGACTTCCTGCTCGCCGACGCCGGCGCCCAGGGCCGCGACCCAGCCGGTGATCTGGCGGGCGATGTTGCGCTCGGTCAGCCCGACCGCGGTCAGCACCTCACCGCGAGAGGCGTGCGCGAAGAACTCCTGTGGCAGCCCGGCATCGCGGCACGGCACGTCGATCTCCTTGCGCCGCAACGCACTCGACACCGCGGACCCGACGCCGCCGTGGCTGCCGTTGTCCTCGAGCGTCACCACCAGCTTGTGCCCGGCGGCCAGGGTGGCGATGCGCTCGGGCACCGGCAGAACCCACCGCGGGTCCACCACGGTCACCCCGATGCCCTGGTTGCGCAGCAGCTCGGCGATCGCCAGCGCCATCACCGCGAACGGACCGACCGCGACGATGAGCACATCCTCGGACAGTCCCTCGGCCGGGACGGCCAGCACGTCGACGCCATCGCGCCGCTCGATCGCCGGAATGTCTTCGCCGACATCGCCTTTCGGGAACCGAATGGCGGTGGGTCCGTCGGCGACGTCGAGCGCCTCGGCGAGCTCTTCCCGCAGCCGGGCACCGTCACGGGGCGCGGCGACCCGCATGCCCGGCACCACACCGAGGATGGACAGGTCCCACATGCCGTTGTGGCTGGCGCCGTCGGGCCCGGTGATCCCGGACCGGTCCAGCACCATCGTCACCGGCAGCTTGTGCAGCGCGACGTCCATCATCACCTGATCGAAGGCCCGGTTGAGGAACGTCGAGTAGATGGCCACCACCGGGTGCATGCCGCCCATCGCGAGCCCGGCCGCCGAGGTGATGGCGTGCTGTTCGGCGATGCCGACGTCGAAGAACCGGTCGGGGAAGCGGTCCCGGAACGCGCTCAACCCGGTGGGGCCGGGCATCGCGGCGGTGATCGCCACGATGTCACGGCGCTTGCGGGCCAACCGGATCAGCGCCTCGGAGAACGTCGAGGTCCATCCGGGCCCGGGCACCGTGGTGGCCAGCCCGGTCTCCGGGTCGATGACGCCGCAGGCGTGCATCTGGTCGTCCTCGTCGTTCTCGGCGGGCGCGTAGCCCATGCCCTTGCGGGTGACCACGTGCACGACGACGGGGGCGTTGAAGCCGCGGGCGTGCCGCAGCGCGCTCTCCACCGCGTGCTCGTCGTGACCGTCGATCGGGCCGACGTACTTGAGCCCCAGGTCGGTGAACATCACCTGCGGCGAGAGCGCGTCCTTGATGCCCGCCTTGATGCTGTGCATGCACTGGTAGCAGAACTCGCCGATGACGGGCACGCCGCGCACGGCCTTGCGGCCCTCGTCGAGCATCCGCTCGTAGCCCGGCTGCAGCCGTAGCCCGGCCAGGTGCTCGGCGAACCCGCCGATCGTGGGCGCGTAGCTGCGACCGTTGTCGTTGACGACGATGACGACGGGGCGGCGCGAGGCGGCGATGTTGTTCAGCGCCTCCCAGCACATCCCGCCGGTGAGCGCCCCGTCCCCGACCACGGCAACCACGTGCCGGTTGCGGTGCCCGGACAGCTCGAAGGCCTTGGCCAGCCCGTCGGCGTAGGACAGCGCCGAGCTGGCGTGGCTGGACTCCACCCAGTCGTGCTCGCTCTCACCTCGCGACGGATAGCCCGACAGGCCGTCTTTTTTCCGCAGCGAGTCGAAATCCTGGCAACGGCCGGTCAGCATCTTGTGCACGTAGGCCTGGTGCCCGGTGTCGAACAGGATCGGATCGTGCGGGGAGTCGAAGACGCGGTGTAGCGCCAACGTCAACTCCACGACGCCGAGATTCGGTCCCAAGTGCCCACCCGTGGCCGCGACTTTGTGGATCAGGAAGTCGCGGATCTCGCGGGCCAGCTGGTCGAGCTGCGCCTGAGATAGGTGCTGCAGATCTGCGGGACCGCGGATCTGTTCAAGCATCCCGTCAGTCTACGCACGGGCCACACCGTCAGTCTTGTCGACTCTGGTAGATGTCGGGCACTCCGTCGCGGTCCTCATCGGCGGTCTCCAGACGGTGAATGCGCCGGTAGGCGGCGTTTCTGCTGAGCAGCACCACGGCGGCCAGCGCCGCGGCCGCCAGCGATCCGGACAACACGCCGACCTTTACGAATTCGTCACGAACCGATTCCGCCCCGTAGGCCAGGTCCCCGATCAGCAGCGAGACCGTGAACCCGATGCCGGCCAGCATCGATATCCCCAGCACGTCCACCCAGCGCAGCGACGGATCCAGGTTCGCGCGGGTCACCGCGGCCAGCACCCGGGTGGTCAGGAAGATCCCGATCGGCTTGCCCAGCACCAGACCGGCGACAATGCCGAGGGTGACGGGATCGGTGAAGGCCCTCGCCAGCCCGTCGGCGCCGCCGAAGGCGACCCCGGCGGCAAAGAACGCGAACACCGGGATCGCGATGCCCGCCGAGATCGGCCGCAGCCGGTGCTCGAAGTGTTCGGCCATGCCGGCATCGACCGCCACTCCCCGCGCGGTGGCCGAGCGGTGCACCGGAACCGCGAACCCCAGCAACACCCCGGCGACGGTGGCGTGCACCCCGGACTGGTGCATCAGCACCCACGTCGCCACGGCCAGCGGGATCAGCACCCACCAGGCCTGCACCCCGCGCTGCACCGCCAGCGTGAACAGCGCCAGTGGGACGAGCGCCCCCGCGAGCGCGGCAGCGTTGATGTGGTCGGTGTAGAAGACCGCGATCACCGCCACCGCCAGCAGGTCGTCGACGACGGCCAGGGTGAGCAGGAAGGTGCGCAGCGCCGACGGCAGGTGGGTCGAGATGACGGCTAGCACGGCCACCGCGAACGCGATGTCGGTGGCCGTGGGTATCGCCCAGCCGCGCAACGCGCCGTCCCCCGCCCGGGCGGCGAGGGTGACGAAGATCACCGCGGGCACCACCATTCCGCCGACTGCGGCGGCGATCGGCAGCGCCGCGGCGGCCGGGTCCCGCAGATCGCCCGCCACGAACTCGCGCTTGAGCTCGAGGCCGACCACGAAGAAGAACACGGCCAGCAACCCGTCGGCGGCCCAGCTGCCGACAGTGAGCGACAGGTGCAGCCCCAGCGGCTCACCGCCGAGCGGGAAGTCACGCAGCGCGAAGTAGCTCTGCGCCGCGGGCGAGTTCGCCCACACCAACGCCGCCGCGGCGGCGATGAGCAGGATGACCCCGCCGACCGTCTCCTTGCGCAGGATCTCGCTGACCCGACTGGTCTCGGCCCAGGAGCCTCGGCTGAACAGGGCACGGCGTAGGCGCCGTCCGCGGGGATCGAAGGTCACGGCCTGCCTCGGGTAGTCGTCGACAAATGGACGCCGACCAGACTTCCCGGCACACCCTTCGACGACACCCTACCCGCGCGAGAGCGCCGCCACACACTCGACGTGGTGGGTCAGCGGGAACGAATCGAACACCTCGAGGCGTTCCACGGCGTAGCCACGCTGCCGGTACAACCCGATATCTCGAGCGAAAGACGCCGCCTCACAACCGATATGGATGATTCGCGGAATGTCGGCGGCGGCAAGCAGGTCGACCACGTCGCGGCCGGCACCAGTGCGCGGCGGGTCGAGGACGGCGACGTCGGCACGGCCGCGCTGCCCGGTCAGCGCGCGGCGCACCGAATCGGTGAGCACCGACACCATCGGCAGATCGGCCAGGGCCGCCCGGGCCGCCCGGGAGGCACCGCGGGAGGTGTCGACGGTGAGCACCCGGCCGGTGTCGCCGACCAGCTCGGCCAGCGCGGCGGCGAAAACCCCTGCGCCACCGTAGAGATCCCACGCCGTCATGCCCGGTCGCAGCTGCGCCCAGTCGGCGATCAGCGAACTGTACAACCGCGGTGCCTCGCGGTGCGCCTGCCAGAACGCGGTCACCGGGACCCGCCAGCTGCGGGCACCGACCCGCTGGGTGGCCTCGTAGTCGCCCTCGGCCACCGTCGTGGTGCGCGCCCAGCCCCCGCGGGCGGCCCGCGGCGCCGACACCACGATGTGGCGTTCACCGTCGTCGTCGAGCACCACGTGCACCGCCGCCCCGGGCGGCCAGCTCCGCTCGGCAACCCCGGCGAGCATGCCGTCGGGCAGCTGCGCACAGTCCAGCCGGTGCACCAGCTCGGCGCTGTGGTAGCGGTGGAACCCGGCCCGACCGTCGGCGCCGACGTCGAGGCGCACCCGGGTGCGCCACCCCGTCGCACCGGCGTCGCCGACCGGCTCGGCGGTGGCGTCGGCTTCGTCACGCCACTGGTATCCACCAAGGCGCGCAAGCTGATTGGCCACCACCGCGCCCTTGATCCGGCGCGCCGCGGCCGGGGTGGCGAACGCCAGATCACAGCAGCCGGCGCCGTCCACCCCGGCGATCGGGCACAGGGAGTCGATGCGGTCGACGGAGGCCTCGACCACCTCGACGGCATCGCCGGTCCAGTACGAGCCGCGCTCCCCCGCCCCACCGGTGAGGCGCACCCGCACCGTCTCCCCCGGCAGCGCGTAGCGCACGAACACCACGCGCCCGTCGTGGCGGGCCACACAGCTCCCGCCGTTCGCGGCCGGCCCGACGGTCAGCGTCAGTTCCCCGGGGGCCGGCGTCGATCCGGGAGCGGTCAATCCAGGAACCCCTTGCGTGCGTCGCCCGGCGCGGACTGCGGCGCCAGGTTGCGCAGCCGCTCCGAGGAGGACAGCTGCCACGGCACCGAGGTCACCATCACGTTGGGTTCGAACAGCAGCCTGCCCTTGAGCCGCAGCGCACTCTGGTTGTGCAGCACCTGTTCCCACCAGTGCCCGACCACGTACTCGGGGATGAACACGGTGACCACGGTGCGCGGGGAGTCCTTGGTGACCCGCTTGACGTAGTCGAGCACCGGACGGGTGATCTCCCGGTATGGCGACGCGATCACCTTGAGCGGCACGCTGATGTCGCTGTCCTCCCACTTGTGCACCAGCTCGCGGGTCTCGGCGTCGTCGACGCTGACCGTGATGGCCTCCAGCGTGTCCGGGCGGGTGGCCCGCGCGTAGGCCAGCGCCCGCAGTGTCGGCATGTGCACATTGGACACCAGCACGATCGCGTGGTTGCGGCTGGGCAACACGATGTCCCCGGCTTCGGTGGCGCGGTAGGCGAGCTCGCGGCTGACCGCGGCGTAGTGCCGGTGGATCAACTTCATGAACGAGAACAGCACCCCCATCGCCAGGATCGCGATCCAGGCGCCGGCGACGAACTTGGTGACCACCACGATCACCAGCACGGTGCCGGTACACACGAAGCCGACGGTGTTGATGACGCGGGCGCGGACCATCCGGGCGCGCGCCGCCGAGTCGGACTCGGTACGCAGCAATCGGGTCCAGTGCCGCACCATGCCGATCTGGCTGAACGTGAACGAGACGAACACCCCGACGATGTAGAGCTGGATCAGCGCGGTGACCTCGGCCTGGAACGCCACCACGAACGCGACCGCGCCGAACGCCAGGAACAGGATGCCGTTGGAGAACGCCAGCCGATCACCGCGGGTGTGCAACTGGCGCGGCAGGTAACGGTCTTGCGCCAGAATGGATCCGAGTACCGGGAAGCCGTTGAACGCGGTGTTGGCCGCCAGCACCAGGATCAGCGCCGTGACCCCGGCGATGAGGTACAGCCCGAGCGGGAAGTCATGGAACACCGCGTCGGCCAGCTGTGCCACCAACGTCTTCTGGTGATAGTCGGCTGGCGCGCCGGCGAGCTGTTCGTGCGGGCGCTCGGCGATCCGCACGCCGGTGGCCTTGGCCAGCATGATGATGCCCATGAACAGTGTGATCGCGATCACGCCCAGCAACAGCAACGTGGTGGCGGCGTTGCGGGATTTGGGTTTACGGAACGCCGGGACGCCGTTGCTGATCGCCTCAACACCGGTGAGCGCGGCACTGCCCGACGAGAACGCCCGAGCGATCAGGAACACCAGCGCGAAGCCCAGCACGTCGCCGTGTTCGGAGTGCATCTCGAAGTCGGCCGATTCAGCGCGCAGCGGGTGGCCCAGCGCATAGATCTGGAAGAAGCCCCAGCCCAGCATCACGAACATGCCGATCATGAACGCATAGGTCGGGATCGCAAACGCGGTGCCCGATTCCCGGATCCCGCGCAGGTTCAGCGCGGCCAGCAGCAGGATGGCCGCGACGGCGAACCACACCTTGTGCTGGTTGATGAACGGCACCGCCGAGCCGATGTTGCTCATCGCCGACGACATCGACACCGCGACGGTGAGCACGTAGTCGACCATCAGTGCGCTGGCGACGGTGAGCCCGGCGGTGCCGCCCAGGTTGGTGGTGACCACCTCGTAGTCGCCGCCTCCCGACGGGTAGGCGTGCACGTTCTGCCGATAGCTGGCGATCACGACCAGCATGACCACCGCCACCACCAGCCCGATCCACGGCGCCATCGCGTACGCGCTCAGGCCGGCCACCGAGAGCACAAGGAAGATCTCTTCGGGCGCGTAGGCCACCGAGGACAGCGCGTCAGAGGCGAAGACCGGCAGCGCGATCCGCTTGGGGAGCAGGGTGTGCGACAGCTTGTCGCTGCGGAACGGCCGGCCCAGTACCAGTCGTCGTGCGACGGTCGAAAGCTTGGACACGAGTGCCAACACTAAGCCCGAGGGCGTATCGCCGTCAGAAAGCTGTAGCGTTCCACAGTGCCAGGGTCGGCAGCGGCAAGCCGGAAAGGACCGTCAGGTGCGCGTAGTGGTGATGGGATGCGGCCGGGTGGGGGCATCCCTGTCGGATAGCCTGGCCAGGATCGGCCATGAGGTCGCCGTCATCGATCGCGACGGTACGGCCTTTCACCGGCTGTCCCCCGATTTCCCCGGCGAGCGGGTGCTCGGCATGGGGTTCGACCGCGACGTGTTGATCCGGGCGGGTATCGAGGATGCGGCGGCGTTCGCGGCGGTGTCCTCCGGCGACAACTCGAACATCATCTCGGCGCGGGTGGCCCGCGAAACGTTCGGCGTGCAGCGGGTGGTGGCCCGCATCTACGACGCCAAACGCGCCGCGGTCTACGAGCGTCTCGGCATCCCGACCGTGGCGACGGTGCCATGGACCACCGACCGGCTGCTCAACGTGCTGACCCGCGAGACCGAGACCACCAAGTGGCGTGACCCCACCGGCAACGTCGGGGTGACGGAGCTGACGTTGCACGAGGATTGGGTGGGCCGGCGGCTCACCGAGCTGGAGGCGGCCACCGCGGGGCGGGTGGCGTTCATCATCCGGTTCGGCGCCGGGCTGCTGCCCGAGCCCAAGACCGTCATCCAGGCCGGCGATCAGGTGTACCTGGCTGCCGTCGCCGGGCATATCGCCGAAGCCCTCGCGATCGCCGCGTTGCCGCCGAGCGAGGATCCGGAGGCCTGATGGTGCGGACGCGAGGAGAAATCCAGTGAAAGTGGCGATTGCCGGGGCCGGGGCGGTGGGCCGCTCCATCGCCCGCGAACTCGTGGAGGCCCACGAGGTGACGCTGCTGGAACGCAACCCCAACCACATCGACGTCGACGCCATCCCGGCGGCGCAGTGGCGGCTCGGCGATGCCTGCGAGCTGAGCCTGCTGGAGTCGGTGCGGCTCGAGGAGTTCGACGTGATGATCGCCGCGACCGGCGACGACAAGGCCAATGTGGTGGTCGCGCTGCTGTCGAAGACGGAGTTCGCGGTGCCGCGGGTGGTGGCCAGGGTCAACGATCCGCGCAACGAGTGGCTCTTCGACGAGGCCTGGGGCGTCGATGTGGCGGTGTCCACGCCGCGGATGCTCGCGTCGCTGGTCGAGGAGGCGGTGTCGGTCGGGGATCTGGTGCGGCTGATGGAGTTCCGCAAGGGTCAGGCCAATCTGGTGGAGATCACGCTGCCCGACGACACCCCGTGGGGCGGCAAGCCGGTCAAGCGGCTCGACCTGCCGCGCGACGCGGCGCTGGTGACGATCCTGCGCGGGCCGCGGGTGATCGTGCCCGAGGGCGACGAACCCCTCGAAGGCGGCGACGAGCTGCTGTTCGTGACCGCCAGCGAGGTGGAGCCCGAGCTGCGCGAGCTGCTGCTGCGCCCCCAGAAACGCTGAACCGGATCCGGTGGGCCCGGATCAGTTGGGTTCGGTCACCGCATCGCCGGTGTCACTATGCGCGCTGTTATCGGGCGCGGTGTCATCGGGCGCGGGGTCGGGGCCGTGCTCGCGGATGGCGTGCTGCGCACGCCTGATCGCGAGGTAGGTGACCAGCGCCGCGACTGCGGTCAGCGGCCAGCCCATCGCGATGCGCGCCACCCCCAGCCAGCCGGTCTCGTCGGCGTCGTAGAGGTGGTTCTGCACCAGGAACCGCGACAGGAACAGCACCGCCCACACCAGGGTCGCGGCATCGAAGGCCAGCACCGCGCGGCGCACCCCGCGCCAGTCCCGGTCCTGGGCGTGCACCCACCCCCACAGGTATCCGACGATCGGGCGGCGCACGACGACCG
This sequence comes from Mycolicibacterium sp., assembly GCA_050250295.1. GTDB lineage: Bacteria > Actinomycetota > Actinomycetes > Mycobacteriales > Mycobacteriaceae > Mycobacterium. The sequence goes on along the minus strand of JBFWOX010000016.1, from coordinate 83,678 downwards.
AAAGGGTGAACACCACCGCCCAGAACAGCGACACCCAGATGCCGAGCAGGAAGTACCCCTTGGACGCGCCGACCAGGTAGGCGATCAGCGCGCTGATGCCGACGCCGAAGAACCCCGAGATGGCCGGCTGTACCGAGTCGCGCCGAACCAGCCGCCACACCAGGATGAGCGTCGCCACGCCCAGCGCGGACGCGATCGCGGGCATCAGCCCGAACGCCGAGGACACCGGCACGAACACCACGACCGGCAGCGACGAGTAGATCAGCCCGCTGATGCCGCCCATCTGGGCGAGCAGGGTCGCACCGCGGGCTTGGGGGTTTTTCGGGGTCTCCGGTCCGGTGTCCGGGTCACTCACTTCTGGATCTCGTAGTGGGGGTTGTAGATCGCCTTGGCACCGTTGTCGAGCTTGCCGACGCGGCCGTGCACCTTCAGGGTGCGGCCGGATTCGATGCCGGGAATGCGGCGCTGCCCCAGCCACACCAGCATCACCGAGTCGGTGCCGTCGAACAGTTCGGCCTTCACGCCGCCCGCGCAGCTCTTGCCGTTGCATTCGACGCTGCGCAGGGTGCCGATCATCGTCACTTCCTGGCCGCGCTGACAGTCGATCGCCTTCTGCGCGCCGGTGTTGGCGGCTTCGTCGCTGAGTTCCTCGACATCGAGTTGTTCAGGATCCTCAGTCAATCGGCGGGTCAGCCGCCGTAGATATCCCTCGGCCGTGGCCATGGCGTCTCCTGATCTTCTGCCAATCGACTGTGGGTTACCCCAATCAACGCCACGGTAGACCTCTTGAATCCCAGACGCTACGTCGGGGCGGCCCGCCACGCCGTGAGATCGGACACCGGGCACGATCATGGGATGGCGGTCAATCTGCGCGGCGTCACCACCGTTCTGCTCCCGGGTACCGGCTCCGACGACGACTTCGTCTACCGGGCCTTCGCGCCGGCCCTGCACGACGTCGGTGCGGTGGTCGTGACGCCGCCGCCGCAACCGCACCGGTTGATCGCCGGCTACCGCGACGAGCTCGACAACGCTGCCAGGGCGGACACCCCGATCGCGGTCGGTGGGGTGTCGATCGGGGCCGCGGTGGCCGCCGGCTGGGCGCTCGCGCATCCCGGCCGCGCGGTGGCTGTGCTGGCGGCGCTGCCCGCGTGGACAGGTGAGCCCGACGCGGCCCCGGCCGCGCTGGCCGCCCGGCATTCCGCCGAGCTGCTGCGCCGCGACGGGCTGGTGCCGACGACGGCGCAGATGCAGGCGTCCAGCCCCAAGTGGCTGGCCGACGAGCTGACCCGGTCCTGGCTCGGCCAATGGCCCGCGCTGCCGGACGCGATGGACCAGGCGGCACATTTCGTGGCGCCGACGAGCGGCGAGTTCGAACAGTTGGTGGTGCCGATGGGGGTGGTGTCGGCCACCGACGATCCGGTACATCCGCTGGAGGTCGGCCTGGAGTGGGTGTCGGCGGCGCCCCGCGCCGCCCTGCGCACGGTGACGCTCGACGAGGTCGGTGCCGATCCGGGCGTGCTCGGTGCGCAGTGCCTGGCCGCGCTGTGGGACGTCGGCCCGGTCAGCCGCCGGTGATGGTGCGCAGCTGTTGCATCGCCGAACCCAGCGTCCCACGGCGGGCCACCGGCTGCTGCTGCGCCGGCTGCTCCTGCGCCGGCGTGGGCTGCGGCTCTCCACCGGCCTGTGCCTGCTGCGCGGCGGCTTGCTCGGTGAGGGCGCGCAGCTGCGCGGCCATTGCCTCGGGCAGCTGCACCGGCAGCGGAGTGCGCACCGGCAGTGGGGTGTCGCCGCGACGGACGACGGTGTCTGCCAACGCATTTCGTGCTGCTTCGGCGGCTTGTGCGATGGTCTCCGCCGGTCCGTTGACCACGCACCGCACCATCCAGCGGTAGCCGTCGATACCGATGAAACGCACCACGCCGGTGTTCTTCGAACCGACGCCGACGACCTCGCGGCCCCACGGGCCGTCCTCGATGCTGACGTTGGCACCGTCCTTGCGCAGCGCATCGGCCAGCTCCGAAGCCACCTCACGCCACAGACCGCTCGACTTGGGAGCCGCGTACGCCGCGATGGTGAAGCGGCCGTAGGGCGTGCCCACCCAGACCACGCTGGGCACCCCGGTGTTGCTCATCTCCACCTGCACCTGCCCGCCCTCGGGCAGCGGGATCAGCACCGATCCGAGATCCAGCCGGGCCAGCGTCGCCACCGCGGGGTCGTCGAAGTCGTCGATGTCGAACGGGCCGACCAGCTCGTCGCCGTTTTCGGTAGCCGCGCCGTGTTCTGTGTCTGCCATCTCAGCTCCCCTCATTCACAGGCTGGCATGTCCGCCGGAGGAACCGTGGCCCCCGTCGCCACGGGTCGTGTCGGACAGCCCGGCCTCGTCGAACGACGTCACCTCGACCAGCTCGGGCAGCTCGACCCGCTGCACGATCAGCTGGGCGATCCGGTCGCCGCGGCGCACCAGGATCGGCGTCTTGGGATCGAGGTTGATCAACGACACCTTGATCTCACCGCGGTATCCGGCGTCGATCGTCCCGGGGCTGTTGACGATCGAAAGCCCAACGCGGGCAGCCAGACCCGAGCGCGGATGGACGAGTCCGACCATGCCGAACGGGATGGCCACAGCCACCCCCGTCGGGACCAGCGCCCGCTCGCCTGGCGCCAGCTCCACGTCCTGGGCACTGTACAGATCGACTCCGGCATCGCCGTCATGGGCTCGGCTGGGCAGCGGCAGGTCGCGGTCGAGGCGCACTACCGCCAGAGAAGTGGACACGACGTCAGAGATTACTCTTGGCCGCGTGTCCGACACGCACGCCACGACCCAAACCGTTCGCTACCGCGAGCGGCTGCACGTTCCGTGGTGGTGGTGGCTGCCCGGGTTCGGCCTGGCCGCGCTGATCGCCCTCGAAGTGGATCAGGGCGTCGGTGCGCTGCCCGACTGGCTGCCGTACGCGGTGCTGTTGCCGGTCGCGGCGGTGGTGCTGCTGTGGCTGGGCCGAACCGAGCTGCGCGTCACCGGCGGCGACGGCGAGGCCGAGCTGTGGATCGGCGGCGCGCACCTTCCCGCGACCGTGGTGGCGCGCTCGGCCGAGGTGCCCCGCTCGGCCAAGTCGGCGGCGCTGGGCCGTCAACTCGATCCGGCGGCCTACGTGGTGCATCGGGCCTGGATCGGCCCGATGGTGCTGCTGGTGCTCGACGATCCCGAGGATCCGACGCCGTACTGGTTGATCAGCGCGCGGCATCCGGACAAGGTCCTGGCCGCCCTGAAGAGCTGAAAGAGGCTGCGCTCAGGCGGCGCAGTCGGTGCAGATCATCACGCCGTTCTTCTCGCTGGCGAGACGGCTGCGGTGCTGAACCAAAAAGCAGCTCGAGCAGGTGAATTCGTCGGCCTGCTTGGGAATCACCCGCACCGACAGTTCCTCGCCGGACAGGTCGGCCCCGGGCAGCTCGAACGATTCCGCAGACTCGGATTCGTCGACGTCCACCACAGCGGACTGCGCTTCGTTGCGCCGCGCCTTGAGCTCCTCGAGTGAGTCCTCGGAAACGTCGTCGGTCTCAGTGCGCCGTGGGGCGTCGTAGTCGGTGGCCATCTCTTCCCCTCCTGGAGCTTGATGCAGCGTTGGCTTTGTACCAGCGTCGAACGCATCCGCCAAATGATTCGTGCCCGGATTGCCACCCGTTCTATTGTGATTTATGTCACATTACTCGGGTTATGGCTTCCGCCGCCGGTCGGAGCTGTGCGCACGGTGCCTCTAGAGTGCTCAGCGTGGTCGCGCACATCACCCAGGGAACAGCGTTCGACAAGCATGGCCGCCCGTTCCGCCGCCGCAACTATCTGCCCGGCATCGTGTTGTTCGTCGCGCTGGCGGCGGCGTCGGTGCTGGTCTGGGTGATCGCGCTGTCGCGGCCACCGGAGGTCCGCGAGGCCATGGTGTGCAACCCGCCGCCCGCACCCGCACCCGGAGCCCCCGCCCCGCAGCTCGGCGAGCAGGTGGCGCGCGCCGACATGATCGACGTCACGCCGGCCAAGCTGGCCGACACCAAGATCCGGGTGCTCAACGCCAGCGGGCAGGGCGGGCAGGCTGCCGAGGTCGCGGGCGCGCTGCGTGACCTGGGCTTCGCCGAGCCCGAGGCGGCCAACGACCCGGTCTACGAGTCGGTGCGGCTGGCCTGCCAGGGCCAGATCCGGTTCGGCCCGGCCGGGCGCGCCGCGGCGGCGGCGATCTGGCTGGTCGCCCCGTGCACCGAGCTGTTCCAGGACCAGCGCACCGACGACACCGTCGACCTGGCGCTGGGCACCGAGTTCACCGAACTCAGCCACAGCGACGACATCGACGCGGTGCTCGCCAGCCTGCTGCCCGACGCCACCCAGCCCGCCGACCCGGCGCTGCTGACCAGGATCCACAACGGGACCTGCTGATCTCCGAACCGGTCATGGCGCGCCGCAGGCGGCCAGCGCGTCCTCGAACGACGCGCTGATCCCGGGCGCCGAGGCCACCACGAAGCCGGGTCCCTCGACAGAGGTGGGCAGCCGCACCGTCGCACCGGCCTCGGCGGCGATCAACGCGGCCGCGGCCCAGTCCCAGACGTGCACACCGTCCTCGTAGTAGGCGTCCAGCCGGCCCGCGGCGACCAGGCACAGATCCAGCGCACACGACCCGATCCGGCGCAGATCCCGCACCCGCGGCAGCATGGCGGCCACCACCTCGCCCTGCCGTCGGCGCCGGTCGATGTCATAGGCGAAGCCGGTGCCCACCAACGCCATCGGCAGGTTCGCCTGCGCGGTGCACCGCAACTCGGCGACGCCGCCGCCGCGGCGCACGTGCGCACCCCGGCCCTGCGCGGCCGAGTACACCGCGTGGGCACTGACGTGGGCGACCGCACCGGCCAGGGACACCCCGCCGCGCTGCACCGCCACCGATACCGCGTACGCGTCGATCCCGTAGAGGAAGTTCACGGTGCCGTCGATCGGGTCCAGCACCCAGGTGAGCGCGTCGTCGGCCGCGCCGGCCGGTCCACCCTCCTCCTCCCCGAGGATGCCGTCGCCGGGCCGCAACTCGGCGAGCCGCTCCCGCAGCAGCCGCTCGGTCTCGGTGTCGACGATCGTGACGGGATCGGTCGGTGTGCTCTTGAACGACACCGCCGCCGAGTCGGTGCCGGCACCGTCGGCGCCGAAGACCTCCAGGCGGCGCCGCCGCACGAAATCGGCCGCTTCGGCGGCCAGCTGCTCGGCCACTGAACGCAGCGCCGCAGGGTCGGTGTGGTCGTCGCTCATGCGCCCAGTATGGGATGCGGGACTGCCCCACATCCGAATTGGGGAGCCGATAGTGTGTTCACCGCGCCCTAGCTGCTTACCGCCGCCGACCTGCGCAGAGGAGCCCGCATGACCGCACCGGAGTCACCCCAGCGCCGTGGATTCGGCATCGACGTCGGTGGCAGCGGCGTCAAGGGCGGCATCGTCGATCTCGACACCGGCACGCTCATCGGCGAGCGGTTCAAGTTGCCCACCCCGCAGCCGGCCACTCCGGACGCGGTGGCCAAGACGATCGCCGACGTCATCGCGCACTTCCAGTGGGACGGCCCGCTGGGCGTGACGTACCCGGGCGTGGTGGCCGACGGCATCGTGTGCACGGCCGCCAACGTGGACAAGGCCTGGATCGGGTTGAACGCCAAGGAGGTGATCGGGGCCGCCCTGAACGGACAGCCGGTGACGGTCCTCAACGACGCCGACGCGGCCGGACTCGCCGAGGAGAAATTCGGTGCCGGGCGGGACAACACCGGCGTGATCGTGCTCCTGACGTTCGGCACCGGCATCGGTTCGGCGGTCATCCACAACGGTGTGCTGCTGCCCAACACCGAGTTCGGCCACCTCGAGGTCGGCGGCAAGGAGGCCGAACACCGCGCGGCCAGCTCGGTCAAGGAACGCAAGGGCTGGAGCTACGAACGGTGGACCCAGGAAGTGACGAAAGTGCTGGTCGCGATCGAGAATGCGATCTGGCCGGACCTGTTCATCGCCGGCGGCGGGATCAGCCGCAAAGCCGACAAGTGGATCCCGCTGCTGAAGAACCGCACCCCGGTCATCGGCGCCGCGCTGCAGAACACCGCGGGCATCGTCGGCGCGGCGATGGCCGCGGCCGAGGACGTCACGGCTACTCATCGGTAACCCTCGATATCCGGCGAACGCGCGCGTCAAATTTGTCGCACGGCACAGCTTGCACTCACACTGTCGTTACAATGGTCGACGGCGGCCGCTCACCGAGAAGCGGCGGAGGATCCCACCAGAACCCCGAGCCCAGTGAGATCGACGCCGACATTCGACATAGCCGACACTTTTCGGTAGCGCACGTGTGCGCGCACCGAATCTCGCACGACCGAAAGGGTGTACGTGGCCGCGACGAAGGCAAGCCCGGCGACCGATGAGCCGGTGAAGCGCACCGCCACCAAGACCCCAGCCAAGAAGGCAGCGCCTGCGAAGAAGGCGGCCAAGCCGCGGGCCACCAAGTCCGACGCGCCCGCGACCCGCGGTCGCGCGAAGAAGGCCGGCGCGCCCGCGGCCGTCGAGGACGACCTCGCCACCGACGATCTCGACACCGCCGAGGAGATCGACGCCGAGCCGGGTGAGGACCTCGACGTCGAGGACGCCGATCTCGAACTCGACGACATCGACGTCGACGACGCGGACGACGACGCCGACGAGGAATCCGACGACGAGGTCGACGAGGCCGATGTCGCCGACGAGGACGGCGAGGCCCCCGCGGCAGCGCCCAAGGACGGCGGCAAGGGCGCCAAGCCCGACGACACGCTGGACGAGCCCACCGAGAAGGACAAGGCCTCCGGCGACTTCGTGTGGGACGAGGAGGAATCCGAGGCGCTGCGCCAGGCCCGCAAGGACGCCGAGCTGACCGCGTCGGCAGACTCGGTGCGCGCCTACCTCAAGCAGATCGGCAAGGTCGCCCTGCTCAACGCCGAGGAAGAGGTCGAGCTCGCCAAGCGGATCGAGGCCGGCCTGTACGCCACGCAGCTGATGGCGGAGATGGCCGAGAAGGGCGAGAAGCTGCCCGCCGCGCAGCGCCGCGACATGCAGTGGATCTGCCGCGACGGCGACCGGGCGAAAAACCATCTGCTGGAAGCCAACCTGCGCCTGGTGGTGTCGCTGGCCAAGCGCTACACCGGCCGCGGCATGGCGTTCCTGGACCTGATCCAGGAGGGCAACCTGGGTCTGATCCGCGCGGTCGAGAAGTTCGACTACACCAAGGGCTACAAGTTCTCCACCTACGCCACGTGGTGGATCCGCCAGGCCATCACCCGCGCCATGGCCGACCAGGCCCGCACCATCCGCATCCCGGTGCACATGGTCGAGGTGATCAACAAGCTGGGCCGCATCCAGCGCGAGCTGCTGCAGGACCTGGGCCGCGAGCCCACGCCCGAAGAGCTGGCCAAGGAAATGGACATCACGCCGGAAAAGGTGTTGGAGATCCAGCAGTACGCGCGTGAGCCCATCTCGCTGGACCAGACCATCGGCGACGAAGGCGATTCGCAGCTGGGCGATTTCATCGAGGATAGCGAGGCCGTGGTGGCCGTCGACGCGGTGAGCTTCACGCTGCTGCAGGATCAGCTGCAGTCCGTGCTCGAGACGCTCTCGGAGCGCGAGGCCGGCGTGGTGCGGCTGCGGTTCGGCCTGACCGACGGGCAGCCGCGCACCCTCGATGAGATCGGCCAGGTCTACGGCGTCACCCGCGAGCGGATCCGCCAGATCGAGAGCAAGACGATGTCGAAGTTGCGCCACCCCAGCCGGTCCCAGGTCCTGCGGGACTACCTCGACTAGTGGCCACCAAACCCAAGGCCCCACCGGTTCGACTGGTGCGGGCGATCGACCGAGTGCGCGCCGTGCTCGCGGCGCTGCAGCAGCGTGCCGTGCCGGCCAACATCGCCGTGTTGGAGCTGGCCCAGGGCGCCTGGCTGGCGCAAGCCCTCTACGCCGCGGTGAAGCTGCGCATCCCCGACGCGCTGGCCACCGGCCCGCTGAGCGCCGGCCAGGTCGCCCAGCGTGTCAACACCGACCCGGACTCGACCTACCGGCTGATGCGGGCGCTGGCCAGCCACTCGGTGCTGCGGCTGCACCGCGACGGACGTTTCGCGCTGACCCGGATCGGCCACGCCCTGCGCGCGGAGCAGCCCGGGACGATGGCGGCGATGGTGGAGCTGATCGGCAGCCCGGAACACCGTGAGCACTGGAGCAATCTGACGCACTCGGTGCGCACCGGCGAGACCGCGGTTCGGCACCTCCGTGGCATGGCTCCGTTCGAGTACTTCGAGGCCAACGCCGAACTGGGCGAGATCTTCAACGAAGCGATGACCAGCTCGTCGGCCATGGTTATCGAAACCGTCTTGCCTGCATACGATTTCACCGATCGGCGGCTCATCGTCGACGTCGGTGGTGGACACGGCGCGCTGCTGGCGGCGGTGCTGGCACAGGCTCCCGACTCGCACGGGATCCTGTTCGACCTGCCGTCGGTGATCGCCACCGCGGGTCCGCTGCTGGACGCGGCCGGTGTGAGGTCGCGCGCCACGCTCACCGGCGGGTCGTTCTTCGACTCTGTGCCCGCCGACGGCGACACCTATCTGCTGAAGACGATCATCCACGACTGGGGCGACGAGCAGGCCGTCGAGATCCTGCGCACCGTGCGGACCGCCATCGCCGCCGACGGCACCATGCTGCTGTTGGAGATGGTGCTGCCCGACGGTGCGCCCCCACATCCGGGTCTGGTGTTGGACCTGGAGATGCTGGTATCGGCGGGCGGGCGCGAGCGCACCGCAGAGGAGTACTCGAAGTTGTTGTCGCAGGCCGGTTTCCAGATGACACGGGTGATCCCGACCGCGAGCCCGGTGTCCATCGTGGAGGCCGTGCCGGCCTAGGAGGCCGCTCAGCGTTTGCGGTCGCGCACCTTGTAGCTCGACGGCCAGGATTCCCGCGTCTCGTCGCCGACCAGCGGGACGCCCTTGCTGCCGATCCGGACGTCGTAGGCCTCCTTGCCGGGCCCGGCTTCCCGGTTGGCGTGTTCGGTGGCCAGGTACATCAATTGGTCGATCTCGGCCTCGGCGAACGCAATGAACGTTGTGTTGCGGACGATCTCGTTCTCGGCGGGTGCCATCCGCTCGGGCAGCACCCGGCTCAGCAGCGCCGCCAGCCCCAGCACCGCGAACGGCACCACCCAGTAGCAGACGAACGACATCGGGGTCTCGGTGTCGAGCAGCGTCGCATCGCCCTGCACGATCGGCGGGATGGCCGCGGACACCGTCATGACCGCGAACGCCGCGATCCAGATCCAGGTCAGCAGCGAGGTGATCCGCGCGAACGGTTCGCTCTCGATCACCTCCTTCGGCTGACCGACGACGGCGAACTCCCGGATGAACGGTTTCCCGATCAACGCGGTGATCAGGGCGACCAGGAAGATGCCTGCGGTGCTCATCGGCTGGATCCAGCGCTCCATGAAATCCTGGCTCAGCACGAACGTCAGCCCCGTCAGCACCAAGAACGTTGTAACTGCCCCGATTTCGAGCGTGCGCCCGGGCGATCCGCTGGCCCGGGTGATGACGAACGCCGCGATCGCCACCGCTAGGGCGACCAGCACCGCGGTCTCGAACGGCACGTTGCCGACCAGCACCCAGTAGACGATCCAGGGCGCGAACCCAAACAGTATGCCCACGGTCGGCAAGTGTATTGAGTCCAGAGTGTCGGCGGTGGCGTTCTGGCGGGCCCGGTGTCAGCCCGGCGGCGGTGCGAAGCGACCGTCCGGGCCGGGTCGATAGGCAGTGACGCTGATCACAGCGTCGGCAGGTAGCGGTCCGTACAAATGTGGGAACTCCATCCCAGCGGGATCGGTGGGGACACCGGCCTCCCAGCGGACCGGAGAGGACAGCCGTGCGGCGTCGATGTGGAGCAGCACCAGATCGGTGCGACCGGAGTAGAGCCGGTTCGCCGGCAGGTGCACCTGCTGCGGTGTCGACAGGTGTACGTACCCGACCGCGGCCAGCGACGGCGGCCGATGCGCACCCATCTGCTGGGCGGTGCGCCACTCCTCGTCCGTGCACAGGTGCACCAGCACATCGGCGGTGCCGCTCATACCGTCGCCTTTCCGTTGTCGCAACACGAACGTCCGTGAGACACGACACACCCGTGAACCCCCGGGGAACAAGGCCGGAAGCCCAAGCGTCTGACAGAGTAGACATACGTCGCTACACCCCATGGAGGTGCCATGACCGCAACGCTCACCAGTCCCGAACTGACCAAGGCTGACCGCTGCGATCGTTGCGGCGCCGCGGCACGGGTGCGGGCGAAGCTCCCCTCGGGTGCCGAACTGTTGTTCTGCCAGCATCACGCCAACGAGCACGAAGCCAAGTTGATCGAATTGGCCGCCGTCCTCGAAGTGAGCCCGCTGGAGGCTTAACCGTTAATCGGAGATGCTGGTCTGGTCATGAGTGACCAGTCAGCGCTGCCGGGCCCACGGGCGAGACCATCGCGCCACCACATCCGCCACATCACCAGCAGGACGCTGGCCAAGAGTTGGGACGACTCGATTTTTTCCGAGTCGGCTCAGGCGGCGTTCTGGTGCGCACTGTCGCTACCGCCGCTGCTGCTGGGCATGCTGGGCAGCCTGGCGTACGTCGCCCCGCTGTTCGGGCCGGACACCCTGCCGACCATCCAAGGCCAGATCATCGGTGTGGCGGGGCGGTTCTTCTCCCCCAACGTGGTCGGCGAGATCATCGAGCCCACGGTGCTCGACATCGTGAAAGGCGCTCGCGGCGAGGTGGTCTCGCTGGGGTTCGTGATCTCGCTGTGGGCCGGCTCGTCGGCCATCTCGGCGTTCGTCGACTCCATCACCGAGGCGCACGACCAGACACCACTGCGCCATCCCGTGCGGCAGCGGTTCTACGCGCTCGGGCTGTACGTGGTGATGCTGGTCGGCGCGATCGTCACGGCGCCGTTCCTGGCGCTGGGACCGCGCAAGGTGGCCGAGTTCATCCCGGACAGCTGGGACAACGTGCTGCGGTTCGGCTACTACCCCGGGCTCTTCCTGGCATTGGTGGTGGCAGTGAACGTGCTCTACCGGGTGTCGCTGCCCAGACCGTTGCCGTCGCACCGGCTACTGCTGGGCTCGGTGCTGGCCACCGTGGTGTTCCTGATCGCGACGTGGGCGCTTCGGGTGTACCTGACGTGGATCACCCGGACCGGCTACACCTACGGCGCGCTGGCCACGCCGATCGCGTTCCTGTTGTTCGCGTTCTTCCTCGGCTTCGCGATCATGCTGGGCGCCGAACTCAACGCCGCCATCCAGGAGGAGTGGCCCGCCCCCGACACCCACGCCACGCGATTCCGGTGGTGGCTGGAGGCCAAGGCGGAATCCCTCAACGGCACCAACGGCTCTGCCAACGGCACGACTGAAACCGGCACGACTGGCACCGGCACGACCTCCGGTTCAGTGACCGACCCGAACAGGGGCCCCGAGAAAGGCCATGACAGCGAGCAGGCCCCTACTTCTTGAGCTGCTCGTAGATCCGCTTGCAGTCCGGGCACACCGGTGAACCGGGCTTGGCCGAGCGCGTCACCGGGAACACCTCACCACACAGCGCGACGACATGGGTACCCATGACCGCGCTCTCGGCGATCTTGTCCTTCTTGACGTAGTGGAAGAACTTCGGGGCGTCGTCGTCGGTGCCGTCGTCGACGCGTTCGTCGGTGTCGGTGCGCTCGATGGTCTGGGTCCGCATGGCTCCATTCTGCCTGGCACCGCAGCGGTACGGAACGCGATGGGTGCAGCGGGGCCCAGATGTGGAACAGTAGGGGTATGAAACACGGCGAGGAGCTGAGTTTCGACGGCTTCGACGACGAGGGCCGGCCCGTACTCATCACCAGGGCAGCCCCCGCCTACGAACAGCAGCACCGCGCGCGAGTCCGGAAATACCTGACGTTGATGTCGTTTCGTGTCCCCGCGCTCATCCTGGCCGCGGCGGCCTACGGCATCTGGCACAACGGGCTGATCTCACTGGCGATCATCGTGGCCTCCATCCCGTTGCCCTGGATGGCGGTGCTGATCGCCAACGACCGGCCGCCCCGGCGCGCCGAGGAACCGCGGCGCTACGAGCGCCGCCAACGCATCCCGCTGTTCCCCACCGCCGAGCGGCCCGCGATCGAGCGCGGGTGGCCGTCGACGCGGACGGGTGACGACGCCGATCCCGGCGGTGCGGTTCCCCGCTGAGCCCCCGCTGGCTCACTTCTCAGCACATTCTCAGGTCGACCTCCGAAAACCGCAGTTCAGAAGGTGTGAACCGGCTCGAAGGTGGGAACTCTCTGCGCGCCCGGGGCGTTGTAGCTCATGAAAGTTCCACCCGATCAGGAGGCCGCCATGGCACAAGCCACCACCAGCCGCATCGACCACGATCTGGACGCTCAGAGCCCTGCCGCCGACCTCGTCCGGGTGTATCTCAACGGCATCGGCAAGACGGCGTTGCTCAACGCCGCCGACGAGGTGGAGTTGGCCAAGCGGATCGAGGCCGGCCTGTACGCCCAGCACCTGCTGGACACCCGCAAGCGGCTGGGCGAGAACCGTCGGCGGGATCTGGCCGCGGTGGTACGCGACGGCGAAGCCGCGCGTCGGCACCTGCTGGAGGCGAACCTGCGCCTCGTGGTGTCGTTGGCCAAGCGCTACACCGGGCGTGGGATGCCGCTGCTGGACCTGATCCAGGAGGGCAACCTGGGTCTGATCCGCGCGATGGAGAAGTTCGACTACACCAAGGGTTTCAAGTTCTCCACGTACGCCACCTGGTGGATCCGCCAGGCCATCACCCGCGGCATGGCCGATCAGAGCCGCACCATCCGGCTGCCGGTCCACCTCGTCGAGCAGGTGAACAAGCTGGCCAGGATCAAGCGCGAGATGCACCAGAACCTGGGCCGTGAGGCGACCGATGAGGAGCTGGCGGCCGAGTCGGGCATCCCGGTGGAGAAGATCACCGATCTGCTCGAGCACAGCCGCGACCCGGTGAGCCTGGACATGCCGGTCGGCAGCGACGAAGAGGCCCCGCTCGGTGACTTCATCGAGGACGCCGAGGCGATGTCCGCGGAGAACGCGGTCATCTCCGAATTGCTGCACACCGACATCCGTTATGTGCTGGCCACCCTCGACGAGCGTGAGCAGCAGGTCATCCGGCTGCGGTTCGGGCTCGACGACGGCCAGCCGCGCACACTGGACCAGATCGGGAAGCTGTTCGGCCTGTCCCGGGAACGGGTGCGTCAGATCGAGCGCGAGGTGATGGCCAAGCTGCGCAACGGCGAGCGCGCCGACCGCCTCCGCTCCTACGCCAGCTGAGCGACCAGTACTCCCCGCAGTCAGCCCGCCGGACCACCGGCGGGCTGTCTGTGTGTCCTCCCAGCTCGGCCGTGTCGCAGATGAAGCAACGCTGATCAGCGTGCCCGGCCGGTAGACTCTGCACAGACGGAGGGTGTGCGAATGAACGACTTGGTCGATACCACCGAGATGTACCTGCGGACCATTTACGACCTCGAGGAAGAGGGCGTCATCCCACTGCGCGCGCGCATCGCGGAACGCCTCGAGCAGAGCGGACCCACCGTGAGCCAGACCGTGTCCCGGATGGAGCGCGACGGCCTGCTGCACGTCGCCGGTGACCGGCATCTGGAGCTGACCGACAAGGGCCGCAGCCTGGCGGTCGCGGTGATGCGCAAGCACCGGCTCGCCGAGCGCCTGCTGGTCGACGTCATCGGCCTGCCGTGGGAGGAAGTCCACGCCGAGGCCTGCCGCTGGGAACACGTGATGAGCGAGGACGTCGAACGCCGGCTGGTGCAGGTGCTCAACAACCCCACCACGTCCCCGTTCGGCAACCCGATCCCGGGCCTGTCGGAGCTCGGTGTCGGCGATGACATCATCAGCGAGAACATGAGCCTGGTCCGGCTGACCGAGCTGCCCTCCGGCATGCCGGTCGCCGTCGTGGTGCGCCAGCTGACCGAACACGTGCAGGGCGACGTCGATCTCATCGCCCGGCTCAAGGACGCCGGTGTGGTGCCCAACGCGCGTGTGACCGTGGAGGTGACCGATCACGGCAGCGTGATGATCGTCATCCCCGGCCACGAGCAGGTCGAGCTGCCCCACGAGATGGCCCACGCGGTCAAGGTCGAGAAGGTCTGATCCGCCCGGCGAGCGGGGCTATCCCGCGCGGCGGCCGAACGCCCGCCGCGGCGGCAACCGCACCCCGAGCTGTTTGGCGAGACGATAGCCGGTGCGGGCCAACTCGCGGATCTGTTCCGGCCGCATCCCGGCGCGCAGCGCCCTGTCGAGCATGCCGGCCATCCGGTGGTCCGGCTGGCAGGTCAGCGCCGCATCCAGCGCGATGCCCGCGAGCGGCCCGTCACCGCGCGCGTAGGCTGAAAAAGCCAGCAACACAAGCGGTTCCACTTGCCAGGGCTCGGGCAGCCGGCGCGACAGATCCGCCCACAGCGACTCGGCCGACCCGGCGTTGTCCCCGACGGCCAGCGCGAACAGGGTGTCTCTCACCCTGACGTCGGTGAGCGCCAATGCCAGCCGGGCCAACTGGTCGTCGGCCAACTCCCGGCCGGTGCCGAGCTGCGCCGCGCATTCCAGCGCGTGCTCGACGTCATCGCGGGCCTGCTGGTCCGGGCGCGCCTCATCGAGCGCACAGGTGCGGTCGAGGAGGGCGGCCAGCGTCGCCGCGCGCTCGGGATCCAGCGGGCAGATCACTGCGACGAGTTCGGCGCGGCGGGTGTAGAGGCGCCGCCCGTCGAGCACGGCGGCCGCGGCTATCGGCGACGCCGACGGATCGTCGACGGCACCGGACAAGCCGCACCCGTCGGCGCAGTGGAAGCGACCACTGCGGGCGACGTTGTCGACGATGAGGGCGCTGAGCAGCTCGATGTCGCGCCGGTCGAGCTCACCGGCCAGGTCGGCGACGAGGTCACGGTGGTCCTCGGCGCACATCCGGCAGGAGAATCCGTCGGCATCGACGATGACGGCGACCGCCTCCTCCGCGCCGGCGTTCACCGCCAGGTCGGCCAGTTCGCCCATCGATTCGGCGGCGTCGAGGTCGGTGCGCAGCACCGCACCCATCGCGCCGTGGTAGATGGTGACGAGCACCAGGGACTTCTCGGGCACGAAACCGAGGACGGCGGGCAACGCGGCGATCAGGGCGCCGGGGCGGTCGAGCGGGCTGGCGAAGCGGTGTGTTGAGGACATACCGTCAACCTCGCAACCGGGACCGACGCCGAAGCGCCGACGACGCTGCCGCGCCGGCGAACTGTGGATCAACTCGGGATTGGGGATGACCGGCACTGCCGGCCCGGCCGCCGGTGTTCATCCAAAGTTGATCTCCGTCGGCATGCGAGAACGGGGCGTCCGGCGTACATGTTGTCCATGGCTTCAGTTCTGGAGTACGACCTTGTCGTCATCGGTTCGGGCCCGGGCGGTCAGAAAGCCGCCATCGCGGCCGCCAAGCTGGGCAAAACGGTCGCCGTCGTCGAGCGCGGCCGGATGCTCGGCGGCGTGTGCGTCAACACCGGCACCATCCCGTCCAAGACGCTGCGCGAGGCGGTGGTGTACCTGACCGGGATGAGCCAGCGCGAACTCTACGGCGCCAGCTACCGGGTCAAGGAGAAGATCACCCCGGCCGACCTGCTGGCCCGCACCACGCACGTCATCGGCAAGGAACAGGACGTGGTCCGGTCACAGCTGATGCGCAACCGGATCGACCTGGTCGTCGGTCACGGCCGCTTCCTGGACCCGCACACGGTGCTCGTCGATGACCCACACCGCGGCGAACGCACCACCGTCACCGGCGAATACGTCGTCATCGCCACCGGGACCAAGCCGGCCCGCCCGGCCGGGGTGGAGTTCGACGAGCACCGGGTGCTGGACTCCGACGGCATCCTCGACCTCAAGTCGCTGCCCACGTCGATGGTGGTCGTCGGCGCCGGGGTCATCGGCATCGAGTACGCCTCGATGTTCGCCGCGCTGGGCACCAAGGTGACGGTGGTCGAGAAGCGCGGCACCATGCTCGACTTCTGCGACCCGGAGATCGTCGAATCGCTGAAGTTCCACCTGCGCGACCTGGCGGTGACGTTCCGGTTCGGCGAGGAGGTCACCGCCGTGGACGTCGGCGCCGCGGGCACCGTGACCACCCTGGCCAGCGGCAAGCAGATCCCCGCGGAGACGGTGATGTATTCGGCTGGGCGGCAGGGCTGGACCGAGCACCTGGACCTGGCCAACGCGGGCCTCGAGACCGACCACCGGGGCCGGATCTTCGTCGACGACAACTTCCAGACCAAGGTCGACCACATCTACGCCGTCGGCGACGTGATCGGCTTCCCGGCGCTGGCCGCCACCTCGATGGACCAGGGCCGGCTGGCCGCCTACCACGCGTTCGGCGAACCGGCCAAGGGCATGACCGAGCTGCAGCCGATCGGCATCTACTCGATTCCCGAGGTGTCCTATGTCGGGGCGACCGAGGTGGAGCTGACCAAGAACGCGGTCCCCTACGAGGTCGGGGTGTCGCGCTACCGCGAGCTGGCGCGCGGCCAGATCGCCGGTGACTCCTACGGCATGCTCAAACTGCTGGTTTCGACCGAGGACCTGCGAGTGCTCGGGGTGCACATCTTCGGCACCAGCGCCACCGAGATGGTCCACATCGGGCAGGCGGTGATGGGCTGCGGCGGCACGGTCGAGTACCTCGTCGACGCGGTGTTCAACTATCCGACGTTCTCCGAGGCGTACAAGGTCGCCGCACTGGACGTGATGAACAAGTTGCGCGCGCTCAGTCAGTTCCGGACCTGACGCCGCTGCACCCGTCGCCGAAGACCGTCGGCGCCGCGTCGCCGGGGCCGCCCTCCTCGGCGCGGGCCAGCAGCGCGGCCACCGCCTCGTCGAACGGAGGCGAGTAGGACACCTCGTCGGCGCATCCCCCGCCGTCCAGACCGCCGATCACCCCGGTCACCACCGAGCCGGCGATCCACGGCGCGCCGGAGAAACCACCCACTACACCGTCGCAGTGCAACGATGGAAAGCCTTGCCGTCCAGCGTGTACCGGCGCTCTGCAGGAGGCGGGCCCGCCGCCCTCACCGGCCGGGTATCCGGTGACGGTGACGACGGTGCCGGGCCTCGGCGTCGACCCCAGCACCAACCCGTCGCCCGGCGCGGCGTCCGGATCGTCGTAGGTCACCCGCGCAATCGCGAAGTCGGCCACCGGATCCTGATCGCGCAGCCATCGCGGGTCGAGGAACACCGCCTCGACGCGCCCGACCGCGCCGGGCTCGGCGGCGCCCTCGAAACCGGGGACGAAGCCGGCCTCGACACCGCCGGCCAGGCAGTGCGCGGCGGTCAGGATCAGGGTGTGCGACCGCGAAGCCAGCGTTGCGGCGGTGCACGCGTGGGCGGTCTGGCCGCCGAGGAAGACCGCGCCGACGCGCGGGTCGGGCGCAACCGTCGTGGCGGTGAGCACCAGCTCCTCGGGCGGTGAGACCGGCTCGGGCGCCGGGCGCTCGGCTGCGCACCCCGGTAGCAGGCAGACCGACGCCACCGCAACGATCACGATGGTGCGCATGCCGGCCCATTCTTCCCTGTGACGCATGTCTCTCGGAATGTGACATCCGCTGATCGGCGTTCGAACGAATAGGTGACGCGGGGGTATACCCAGTCCGAACCGACCCGGCGTGCGGGACAATTGTGGTCCACGGTAGGAACGACATGGTTTGTCGCGGCGCACCGTGCAGAGGAGGCGATGAAGATGGCTGACGCAGACAATGCAGGCCAGCAGTACCAACCCGAGCAGACCGGCATGTACGAGCTGGAGTTCCCGGCTCCGCAGCTGTCGTCCGCCGACGGGCGCGGCCCGGTGCTGATCCACGCCCTCGAGGGGTTCTCCGACGCCGGCCACGCGATCCGGCTGGCCGCCCAGCACCTGAAGAACACCCTGGACACCGAGCTGGTGGCGTCGTTCGCGATCGACGAACTGCTCGACTACCGCTCGCGCCGGCCGCTGATGACGTTCAAGACCGATCACTTCACCAGCTACGAGGAACCGGAACTGAACCTCTACGCGCTGCACGACAGCGTGGGCACCCCGTTCCTGCTGCTGGCCGGCATGGAGCCGGATCTGCGGTGGGAGCGCTTCATCACCGCGGTGCGGCTGCTGGCCGAGCAGCTCGGGGTGCGCCGGGTCATCGGCCTGGGCGCCATCCCGATGGCGGTACCGCACACCCGCCCGATGACGCTGACGGCGCATTCCAACGACAAGGAGCTCATCGCCGACCATCAGCCGTGGATCGCCGAGGTCCAGGTGCCCGGCAGCGTGTCGAACCTGCTGGAGTTCCGGATGGCCCAGCACGGCCACGAGGTGGTCGGTTTCACCGTGCACGTCCCGCACTACCTGGCGCAAACGGACTATCCGCCGGCAGCCGAGACGCTGTTGGCCGAGGTCGCCAGGAGCGGCTCGCTGCAGATCCCGACCGCCGAGCTCGGCACGGCGGCCGCCGAGGTGCACCAGAAGATCAACGAGCAGGTGGAGTCCAGCCCGGAGGTGGCTCAGGTGGTGGAGGCCCTCGAGCGCCAGTACGATGCCTACGTTGCCGCTCAGGAGAACCGGTCGCTCCTGGCGCGCGACGAAGATTTGCCCAGCGGCGACGAACTCGGCGCCGAGTTCGAGCGTTTCCTCGCTCAGCAGGCCGGTGAGAAGTACAACAAGGACAGGGACGATCCCAGCGAGAGCCCCTAGCCGACCCCGCCGACGTAGCCGGCCCGACGACGAAGTGGGCGACATGACGACCGAGTCCGCGCGATGACCGACCGCAAGCCGAACCTGCGCTCGGTGCGCGAGCTGACGCCGACGTTGCATTTCCGCACGATTCACGGATATCGGCGGGCATTCCGGATCGCCGGGACGGGTCCGGCGATCCTGCTGATCCATGGCATCGGTGACAACTCCACGACCTGGAGCACCGTCCAGACGCAGCTGGCGCAGCGGTTCACCGTCATCGCCCCGGACCTGCTCGGGCACGGCAAGTCCGACAAACCCCGCGCCGACTACTCGGTCGCCGCATACGCCAACGGCATGCGGGATTTGCTGAGCGTCCTGGGCATCGACACGGTCACCGTGGTCGGTCATTCGCTCGGCGGCGGCGTGGCGATGCAGTTCGCCTACCAGTTCCCGCAGCTGGTCGATCGGCTGATCCTGGTGGGTGCCGGCGGGGTCACCAAGGACGTCAACATTGCGCTGCGGGCCGCGTCGCTGCCGATGGGTAGCGAGGCGCTTGCGCTGCTGCGCTTACCGTTGGTGCTGCCCGCGCTGCAGATGGTCGGCCGGGTGGGCGGCGCCCTGTTCGGATCCAGTGGGGTGGGCCGCGACATTCCCGACATGCTGCGCATCCTGGCCGACCTACCCGAGCCGACCGCCTCGTCGGCGTTCGCGCGCACCCTGCGCGCGGTGGTGGACTGGCGCGGGCAGGTGGTCACGATGCTGGACCGATGTTATTTGACGCAATCGGTTCCGGTGCAGCTCATCTGGGGCAGCCGCGATTCCGTGATCCCGGTCAGCCACGCCGAGATGGCGCACGCCGCGATGCCGGGATCGCAGTTGGAGATCTTCGAAGGGTCGGGGCATTTCCCGTTCCACGACGACCCCGACCGGTTCGTCGAGGTGGTGCAGAAGTTCATCGAGTCCACCGAGCCGGCCGTCTACGACCAGGAATACCTTCGCGGGCTGCTGCGCGACGGGATCAGCGAGGGCACCATCACCGGGCCGGTCGACACCCGCGTCGCGGTGCTCGACGCGATGGGAGCCGACGAGCGCAGCGCCACCTGAGTTCCGATCGCACCACGTAGCATCGGGCTCATGGCCATCAACGTGACAGTGTTGCGCGTTTTCACCGACCATGACGGCAGCTACGGCAACCCGCTGGGCGTGATCGAGACCCGCGAGGTGGATCCCGCTGAGCGGCAACGCATCGCCCACGAATTGGGCTACAGCGAGACGGTATTCGTCACCGCGCCCGACCCGGGCACCACCTCCGCGCACGCCCACATCTACACCCCCACGACCGAACTGCCCTTCGCCGGGCATCCGACAGTGGGCACGTCCTGGTGGCTGAAGGACCGGGGCACACCCGTCAAGACGCTGCAGGTCCCTGCCGGCATCGTCCAGGTGGGTTACAACGGCGACCTGACGTCGGTGGCCGCCCGCGCGGACTGGGCCCCGGACTTCTCGCTGTACGAGCTCAACTCCGTCGACGAGCTGATGGCCGCCGATCCCGACGACTACACCGACTCCGTCGAGCACTATCTGTGGACGTGGCTGGACGAGCCGGCCGGCACCATTCGGTCGCGGATGTTCGCTCCGCACCTGGGGATTCGCGAAGACGAGGCCACCGGCGCCGCCGCGGTGCGCATCACCGAATACCTGAGCCGGGACCTGACCATCGTGCAGGGCCAGGGCTCGATCATCGAGACCACATGGAGCCCGGACGGCTGGGTGAAGGTGGCCGGGCGGGTGGTCGACGACGGCACCCGGCAGATCGACTGAGGGGTCCCGCGCTCGATTCTCGCGGGGCTCAATTCTGCGCCGACACCTCGCGGTGCGCCCGCAGCGCCTCGATCTCCCGCTCGAAATCCTCAGCCGACGAGAACGACCGGTAGACCGACGCGAAGCGCAGGTACGCCACCTCGTCGAGTTCACGCAGCGGCCCGAGGATGGCCAACCCCACCTCGTGACTGGGCACTTCCGGCGAGCCGGTGGCCCGCACCGCGTCCTCCACCTGCTGCGCCAGCAGGTTCAGGGCATCGTCGTCGACCTGCCGCCCCTGGCAGGCGCGCCGCACGCCCTTGATCACCTTCTCCCGGCTGAACGGCTCGGTCACCCCACTGCGCTTGACCACCGCGAGCACCGCCGTCTCCACAGTGGTGAATCGCCGCCCGCATTCCGGGCACGACCTGCGCCGACGGATGGCCTGGCCTTCGTCGGTCTCGCGGGAGTCGACCACCCGGGAATCGGGGTGCCGGCAGAACGGACAGTGCATCACCGCTCCTTCGCCGCACCGACAGACAACCGCTTCGAACGCCTTCGAGCGTACCTGCGCCACCCGGGAGCGGCCCAGCGCAGGACCCAGTGGCACGTACCTCAGATCGCGGATCATCAGAGTGGTTGGGCAGCAGGATGTCTCGCGCGGCGGTCAGCCGACCGGCGCGATCAGGGTCTGCCCGGCGTCCACCGCGACCGAGTCGAGCTCGTTGAGTTCGCGGATCCTGGCGACGACATCACCGACCGGGGCGTCCGGGGCCACCCGCAGCGCGACCTGCTGCAAGGACTCCCCCGCCTGCACCTGCACCACCGCGAGCCGGGTGGGCACCTCGGCCTCGGCGCCGACGACCCCGCCGAATTGGGCGACCAGGCCGAGCCACAGCGTGATCGCACCGGCGATCAACGACAGCAGAACGGTCGTAGCCGGGGTGATCGGGCGCCGCCGGTGCGACGCCCGCGAGACCAGGACCCCGGTGCCGTGGTAGTGCATCGGCGCCCCGGCCGGGCGCCGGCCCTGCGGCCTGCGCGCGGCGGTCCGGCCGGCCCGACGGGATGGGCCGGGCCGGGTGGCAACGGCGTCGTCCCAGGTCTCGCGAGTGTGGAGAACTGTCATCTGTCTGCCTTTCCCTCTCACCGGTATTCGCTCCTGTGTTCGAACCTTACTCGCTCAGGTGTTCGATTGATAGAACACGTGATCGAACTGTTGCGAACGCTAGTGCAACCCACCGACAGATCCGGTCGACCGTTTCCCGGCCGGCCGAGGTCCGTTCCGACGAACGACCGCCACACCGCCCCGGCACCGACACGCCTCGAACACATGTTTGATTATCTGCTCGGAGCCGGTTACATTCGGGGCCATGAGCGACGAGAGCAGCGACAGCACGGAAGGCGCCGGTATCCGGCGCGGCCGCGATTCGGGGCTGACCGAGCGTCAGCGCACCATTCTCGAAGTGATCCGCACCTCGGTGACCACCCGCGGCTACCCGCCGAGCATCCGAGAGATCGGCGACGCGGTCGGCCTGACGTCCACCTCGTCGGTCGCCCACCAGCTGCGCACCCTGGAGAAGAAGGGGTACCTGCGGCGCGATCCGAACCGCCCCCGTGCGGTGGACGTGCGCGGGTCCGACGACGGCGCCGCCCCCATCGTCACCACCGACGTCGCGGGCTCCGATGCACTACCCGAGCCGACGTTCGTGCCGGTACTCGGCCGCATCGCCGCCGGCGGCCCGATCCTGGCCGAGGAGGCCGTGGAGGACGTCTTCCCCCTGCCCCGCGAGTTGGTCGGCGAGGGCTCGCTGTTCCTGCTCAAGGTGGTCGGCGAATCGATGATCGACGCCGCGATCTGCGACGGTGACTGGGTGGTGGTGCGCCAGCAGAGCGTTGCCGAGAACGGTGACATCGTCGCCGCGATGATCGACGGCGAGGCCACCGTCAAGACCTTCAAGCGCACCCGCGGCCAGGTGTGGCTAATGCCGCACAACCCGGCGTTCGATCCGATCCCGGGCAACGACGCCGCGGTGCTCGGGAAGGTGGTCACCGTCATCCGGAAGATCTGAGGCGTCCGGACCGCCGCAGTGGGCGCCTACTCGCCGCGGACGAACCCGTTGGTGCGGGCCATTTCCTCACTGGCGAACCAGATCTCGGCAACCGCCTCGTCGTAGTCCAGGCAGTCCGGAGCCCAGTACAGGCCCGACTTGGTGTCGGCCTTGACCGGGTAACCGTCGGGCGCCTCGTCCGAGCCGTCCAGCGGCAGATGCAGCGCCGTCGCCGACGGGGCCGGATCGTCGATCTCGATGCGGGCGTGCCGGCCGGTGTCGGTCAGCGGGCTGCGCTGCACGACGGGTACCGCAGGCCGAGGCGGGTCAGACGCCGGCGGTTCGGGGGCTGGTTCTGGGGCCGGTTCTGGGGCCCACTCGGAAGCCTGCCTGAAGTCCGCCGGCCCGACGGCCCACGCGGCCGCGGGTTGCGGTGGCGCCGGGGTTTCGGGCTCGCCGGGGGCTTCCTCTCCGGGGGCTTCCTCTCCGGGGGCTTGCGCGCCGCCCTCGGGCTCGCCCGCTTCGGCCGGCGTTTCGACAAGCGCCTCGGCGGGTGTTTCGGCCGGGGCCTGCGACTGGTCCGCTTCGTCGGCGGCGACCTCGGCTTCGGTCGGGACCCGGGTGGGGGCGGTGACGGCGTCGAGATCTTCCTGGTCCGGGTCGGCGGTCGCCTCCTCGCCGCCCTGGGACTCCGCAGTGGCGGGGGCGTCCCAGAAGCTCGCCGCGGTCTCGTCGGAACCCGACGGCGGGGTGTGCGGCGACAGCGATCCGAGCCCCTCATGGGCGTAGCGGTCGCCGAACAGCGCGTCCTCACGGCCCCGGTCACTGCCCGGTTCACCACCGCCGCCGCCCGGTTCGTACCTCGCCGGCTCACCGTAGCCGCCGTCGTACCCGCCGGGGCCGCGTCGGCGATTCCGGACCACCGCAAAGCCCACGATGCCGGCCACCAGCAGGATCGGTACGATGGCCAGCAGCCACCACCAGGACCATTGCCAGCCGCTGCCCTCGTCGGGTTGCTCGGCGGCCCGCGGCGTGGTCGGCGCCCCAGGCGGCTGCTGCCCGGGCACCTCCAGCCCCGCCAGCTGCGAGGCCAGGTTCGCCGGCTCTGTGCTGAACTTGCCCGTCGTGGTGTCCCAGGAGACGGCTCCGCCGCTGAACCGCTGCGTGATCACGTTGCTGTTCTGCGCCTGGTCAGCTACCGGCGCGCCGAGCTCGCCGGTGGCGCCGCCGAGCTTCTCCCAGGCGGCGTTCATCGGTCCGCGGACGATGACCGCACCGTGATCCGGGGTCCAGAAGATGACCGGTTCATCCTCGGCGGCGAAGGCGCTCATGCGGCTGGCCGGCGCCAGCCCGCCGTCCTCCTCGCTGGTGATCGGGAACCCGAGGTCGCCCTGCGGCCCGCCCACGCTCTGGTACTTGGCCAGCACCTGGCCGGTGACGACATTCGCGCCGGTGTCGGGGCTGTAGAAGATCGTGCCGTTGGCGAAGTCCTGGCCGTAGCCGTCGTCGCCGATCTCGTAGGGCTCGCCCTCGGCGGCACCCAGCGGGCCGAGGGCCCCGCCGGCGGCGCGTCGGGCGGCGTTGATCGCCGCGATCGGATCGTCGGGGATCGCCAGATCGGCGAGCTGGCCGGCCAGCTCCGGCGGAACCGTGGTGAAGGTTTTGGCCTTGCTGTCGTAGGACAACTCGCCACCGGTGAACTTCTGGGAGACGACGGAGCCCTTGTAGGTCTCGTCCTCGGCGGGCACCCCGAGGACCCCGGAGGATCCGCCCAGCTTGTCCCAGGCCGCATTGATCGGGCCGCGGACCACGCGGGCACCGGTGTTCGGGGTCCAGAAGATCACCGGGTTGTCGGCGGCGCTCAACGTGCTGTTGCGGCTGTCCGGCGCCCGGCCGGGTCCTTCGTCGATGGTGGGGAAGCCCAGGTCGCCGTCGGCTCCACCGAGCGACTCGTACTTCTCCAGGATGGCGCCCTGCATCAGGTGCGCACCGGTGGCCGGCGTGAAGAACATCTTGCCCGCGGCGAAATTCTGCGCGAATCCTGATCCGGCCGGGTACACGTCCCCCAACCTGGGACCCAGCGGGCCGGTGTCCCCGCCGCTGGCCTGCCAGGCCGCGGTGATGGCGTCGTTGGCTTCGACTTCGGGCTGCGCGGCTGCGATGGGCCCCGAGAGGAGCGCCGCGGCGACCACCCCCACCAACCCGATCGTCAGACGAGCGACCCCACGAAGGCGCAGCCTCGGCTGCCGAGTCATTGATCCTCCCCGCGGTTGGCGACGGTGTCCTCCTGCAAGCTCCTTGCAAAAGTTCTGCGAAAGTTACCGCGTCCGTCAACTCTGCGTCAGTCGACGTCGATAACCAAGGAACCTCGCCGATCCAAGGGAAAAGAATAAGGGATGGGCTAAACGCCGAGGCTGCGCCCGATGATCTCCTTCATGATCTCGGTGGTACCGCCGTAGATGGTCTGCACCCGGGCATCGAGGTAGGCCCGGGCCACACCGTACTCGCGCATGTAGCCGTAGCCGCCGTGCAATTGAAGACAGCGGTCGATGAGATGGACCTGCTTCTCGGTCGCATACCACTTGGCCATCGCGGCCTGCTCGGCGGTCAGTTTGTCCTGCAGGTGCAGCTCGGCGAACTCGTCGACCATCATCCGCACCACGGTGGCCTCGGTGGACAGCTCGGCCAGCAGGAAGCGGCTGTTCTGCTGGCTTCCGATCGGGCGGCCAAAGGCCTTGCGCTCCTTGGCATATTGCAAGGTCTCCGACAGCACCGCCGCCATCGCCGCCGCGGCCACCACCGCGATGCTGAGGCGTTCCTGGGGCAGGTTCTGCATCAGGTAGATGAACCCCTGCCCTTCCTCGCCGAGCAGGTTCTCCGCGGGTACCGGCACGTCGGTGAACGACAGCTCGGCGGTGTCCTGGGCGTCCAGCCCGATCTTGTCCAGCTTGCGGCCACGCTCGAACCCGGGCATCCCGCGCTCGACGACCAGCAGGGAGAAGCCCAGCGCACCCTTGCCCGGGTCGGTCTGCGCCACGACGATCACCAGGTCGGACTGGATGCCGTTGGTGATGAACGTCTTGGCGCCGTTGAGGACGTAGTGGTCGCCGTCCCGGACCGCGCGGGTCTTGATCCCCTGCAGGTCACTGCCGGTACCCGGCTCGGTCATCGCGATGGCGCTGATCAGTTCGCCGGTGCAGAACTTCGGCAGCCAGCGCTGCTTCTGCTCCTCGGTGGCCAGCCGCAGCAGGTACGGGGCGACGACGTCGTTGTGCAGGGTGAACCCCAGGCCGGTGTAGCGCCCGGCGGTGAGCTCCTCGGCGATCACCATGTTGTACCGGAAGTCGGACGCCCCGCCGCCGCCGTACTCCTCGGGCACGGCCATGCCCAGGAAGCCCTGCTTGCCGGCCTCTAGCCAGACCCCGCGGTCGACGAGGCGGTCCTGCTCCCAGGTGTCGTGATAGGGCGCGACGTGGCGGTCCAGGAACGACCGGAACGATTCCCGGAACAGGTCGTGCTCGGGTTCGAACAGGGTGCGGTCGTAGGCGATGACCGAGGCGCCATCGGTGCCCATAGGCCCCCTCCCGGTCGGTACGGACGGTTTACGGCACCGTACCACTCAACCAGGCGGTTGGTCGGTCCGATCGCGCGTGGGACGCGTCGGCGGGGGACAGGCACCCGTCCTAGACTTGGGGACCGTGCCGCCCGCCCGGACCAGCCTCACCCATTGGGGCGGCTTCACCGCCACCACCGAGGGTGGCGACATCGCCTCGGTGCGCCCACTCGACGGCGATGCCGACCCCTCGCCCGCGCTGGGGAACCTGCCGGGCTCGGTCCGTCACCGCGCCCGCATCACCGGTCCCGCCGTGCGCCGCGGTTGGCTCGACAGCGGCCCCGGACCCACCGAGCGGCGCGGGGCCGACGAGTTCGTCGCGGTCAGCTGGGACGAGCTGACCGAACTGCTCGCCACCGAACTGCGGCGCGTCATCGACACCCACGGCAACGAGGCGATCTACGGCGGCTCCTACGGCTGGTCGTCAGCCGGACGGTTCCACCACGCCCAGAGCCAGGTCCACCGTTTCCTCAATTGCCTTGGCGGATACACGTTTTCACGGCACTCCTACAGCCTGGGCGCGACCGGGGTGATCATGCCGCGGGTGGTCGGCACCCACGACGACCTGTTCAAGCGGTCCACCCAGTGGGAGGTCATCGTCGAACACACCGATCTGCTGGTGTGTTTCGGCGGGCTGGCGCTGAAGAACACCGGGGTCAACCACGGCGGCACCACGGCTCATCCGGCCCGCGACTCGTTGCGGCGCTTCCGGGACCGCGGCGGGCGCATCGTGTCGCTGTCGCCGTTGCGCGACGACGTGGACGGCCCCTGCGACTGGTTGGCCCCGGTGCCAGGCACCGACGTGGCGATCATGCTGGCCCTGGCCCATGTGCTGGCCACCGAATCGCTGGCCGATCGCGACTTCCTGACCAAGTACTGCTTCGGATACGAACGGTTCGAACGCTATCTGCTCGGCATCGATGACGGGGTGCCGAAGTCGCCGCAGTGGGCGGCACCGATCTGCGGGCTGGCCGCCGACGACCTCGTGGCGCTGGCCCGGCGGATGGCCGCCGGACGCACCCTGGTCACGGTCAGCTGGTCGCTGCAACGCACCCGGCACGGCGAGCAGGCCCCCTGGATGGGATTGACCCTGGCCGCGATGCTGGGCCAGATCGGCCTGCCGGGCGGAGGTTTCGGCCACGGCTACGGCTCGATGAACGAACCCGGTCTGGCCCCGCTGCGCTGCGGGCTGCCCCGGTTGCCGCAGGGCATCAACCCGGTGCCGGCGTTCATCCCGGTGGCCGCGGTCAGCGACATGTTGCTGCAGCCGGGGCAACCGTTCGACTACAACGGGAACCGGCTGCGCTACCCGGACATCAAGCTGGTGTACTGGGCCGGCGGCAACCCGTTCCACCACCACCAGAACATTCCCCGGCTGCGCAGGGCGCTGGCCAGGCCGCAGACCGTGGTGGTGCACGACCCGTACTGGACCGCCATGGCCAAACACGCCGACATCGTGGTGCCGTCGACGACGTTCGCCGAGCGCGACGACTTCTCCGGTTCGCGCAACGACCCCGTGCTGATGGCCATGCCGAAGCTCACCGAACCCTACGCCCAGGCCCGCGACGATTACCAGACCTTCGCCGCGCTGGCCGACCGGCTCGGGGTGGGCGACGCATTCACCGAAGGTCGCGACACCCGGCAGTGGCTGGCACACCTCTACGAAAAATGGTCCATGACACTGGATTTTGAGGTACCGACATTCGAGGAGTTCTGGGCAGCCGGTGCGCTGCGGCTACCCACCGACGACGGGCTGACGTTGCTCGCCGACTTCCGGGCCGATCCCTACACCCACCAGCTCAACACCCCCAGCGGGCTCATCGAGATCTTCTCGGCCGACATCCACGGGTTCGGCTACGACGACTGCGCGGGCCACCCCAAGTGGTTCGAACCGACCGAGTGGCTCGGCGGAGCGCGCGCGCAGCGCTATCCGCTGCACCTGCTGGCCAACCAGCCGGCCAGCAGGCTGCACAGCCAACTCGACGCCGGCGCGGCCAGCCAGAGCTCGAAAGTCTCTGGCCGCGAACCGATCCGGCTGAACCCGGCCGATGCCCGGGACCGGGGGCTGACCGCAGGCGATGTGGTACGGGTGTTCAACGACCGCGGCGCGTGCCTGGCCGGGGTGGTGCTCGACGCCGGGGTGCGGCCGCGGGTGGTGCAGCTGTCCACCGGCGCCTGGTACGACCCTGCCGAGCCGGCCGACCCGGACTCGCTGTGCCTGCACGGCAATCCCAACGTGCTCACCGACGACGTCGGCACCTCAGCGCTGGCGCACGGTTGCACCGGTGCGCACGTGCTGGTCCAGGTCGAGAAGTACGGCGGCGCACCGCCTCCGGTGCGGGCGCACCGGCCACCGGTGATCAGGCCGGCCCGCGGTTAGCCGGGGTCAGGACCGCGCCGGCGTCCCCGCCGACGAGTGGCCGCGGCCGGCGCCGCCCCGACCGCCACGCCTGCTGCCGCGTCGCCGCGACGATCCGCGCTGGTGCGGTGCGCCGTTGGCGGCACCGCCGCGGGTGGGGCCGGCGGCCCTGGATGCGGGTGCCTTGGGCGCGGTGGCGGTGGCCTTCGGCTCGGGCGCGCGCAGCGGTGCGATCTCACCGACCAGCGCGTGCACCTCGGCCGAGGCCGCGGTGACCTCGCGGGGCCGGACCGTGATACCGGCGCGGCGCAGCAACTGCTGGGTGTCCTTGCGCTGTTCGGGCAGCACCACGGTGACGACGTCGCCGTCACT
Organism: Mycolicibacterium sp.; assembly: GCA_050250295.1. GTDB lineage: Bacteria > Actinomycetota > Actinomycetes > Mycobacteriales > Mycobacteriaceae > Mycobacterium. The sequence goes on along the minus strand of JBFWOX010000016.1, from coordinate 54,712 downwards.
GCCCGCGCGGGCGGTCCGGCCCGACCGGTGCAGGTAGGCCTTGTGTTCCATCGGCGGGTCGACGTGCACGACCAGCTCGACGTCGTCGACGTGCACGCCGCGCGCGGCGATATCGGTGGCCACCAGCACCCGGGCCTGACCGCTGGAGAACGCGGCCAGGTTGCGGTCACGGGCCGGCTGGGACAAATTGCCGTGCAGATCCACCGACGGCACCCCGGCCTCGGTGAGCTGCTTGGCGAGCTTGCGGGCCTGATGTTTGGTGCGCATGAACAGGATTCGCCGCCCGGTGCCGGATGCCAGCCGGTGCACGAGTTCCTTCTTCTCCTGCGCTCCCCCGACGTGGAACACGTGGTGGGTCATCGCCGCGGGCGCTTCGGTGGCGGTGTCGACCGAATGCAGCACCGGATCGTGCAGGAACCGGGTGACCAGCTTGTCGACCCCGTTGTCCAGGGTGGCCGAGAACAGCAGCCGCTGCCCACGGGCCGGGGTGGCGGCCATGATGCGGGTGACGCCGGGCAGGAAACCCAGATCGGCCATGTGGTCGGCCTCGTCGAGTACCGTGGTGGCGACGTCGTCGAGGCTGATCAGCTTCTGCCGCATCAGGTCTTCGAGGCGCCCGGGGCAGGCCACCACGATGTCGACGCCGCTGCGCAGCGCACTGACCTGCCGGCTCTGGGAGACGCCGCCGAAGATCGTGGTGACGCTCAGGCCGGCGGCCGCGGCGAGCGGCTGCAACGTGGCGGTGATCTGGGTGGCCAGTTCGCGGGTGGGGGCGAGCACCAGACCCGACGGGCGCGAGGGCTTGCTGCGGCGCCCGGTCAGTGCGGCCACCAGCGGGATGGAGAACGCCAGCGTCTTTCCGCTGCCGGTCTTTCCGCGGCCGAGCACGTCACGGCCGGCCAACGCGTCGGGCAGCGTGGCGGACTGGATGGGGAACGGGGCGCTGATGCCGCGTTCGGCCAGCACCCCGGTCAGTGCTGCGGGCACGCCGAGATCGGCGAAGGAGGGGGTGGTCATGTGTGCCTTTCCGGCTGTTGGGCAACGTGTGCCCGGCAACCGCGACGGAGATCGTCGAGCGGAAGTGCGCACACAGTGGCGGGTTCGCCTGTGGGTGGTATGTCGTCGGTGACGTGCTGCCGGCCCGGAATTGCTCACCGGGGCGGCGTGTAGCCGACCCTGCAAATGCTACCGCAGCGCAGGGCGGTTCCCGCAGCCGCGGTGCTCAGAACGTCGCGAACTCGCCGAGCGCCGCGGCCAACGGGATCGGCACCCGGCCCTTGATCCGCGTCCCGGATGCGGTGTGCTCCAACGCATCGACTCTGCCCTCGGCGTGCACCCGGTTGACCAGATCGCCTCGGCGGTAAGGGATTGTGACATCGATCACGGTGTCGCGCGGGGCGATCATCTCGGCCATCCGCTGCTGCAGCCGGTCCAGTCCGTCGCCGGTACGCGCCGACACGAACACCGCATCTGGCAGCGCCCGGCGCAGCTGCGCCAGCGCAAGCCCGTCGGCGGCGTCGATCTTGTTGACCACCAACAGTTCTGGTGCCGCCTGCCGGTCCCGCTCGGCCACCACCTCGTTGACGACCTGCCGGACGGCGTTGATCTGTGCCAGCGGGTTCACATCGGAGCCGTCGACGACGTGGACCAGCAACTCGGCGTCAGCGACCTCTTCCAGCGTGGAGCGGAACGCCTCGACCAGCTGGGTCGGCAGGTGCCGGACGAAACCCACCGTGTCGGTCAGGACGAATTCCCGGCCGTCGGCGAATTCGCCTCGGCGCGTTGTGGGTTCGAGGGTGGCGAACAACGCGTTCTCGACCAGCACCCCGGCTCCGGTCAGCGCGTTGAGCAGGCTGGACTTGCCGGCGTTGGTGTATCCGACGATCGCCACCGAGGGCAGGTCACTGGACAGCCGCCGGCTGCGCTGGGTGTCGCGGACCTGTTTCATCTCGCGAATATCGCGGCGCAGCTTGGCCATTCGCTCGCGGATGCGGCGCCGGTCGGTCTCGATCTTGGTCTCACCCGGACCGCGGGTGCCCACACCGCCACCGGCTCCGCCGGCCCGGCCACCGGCCTGGCGCGACATCGATTCACCCCAGCCGCGCAACCGCGGCAGCATGTACTCCATCTGGGCGAGCGCGACCTGCGCCTTGCCCTCCCGGCTGGTGGCGTGCTGGGCGAAGATGTCCAGGATCAGCGCGGTGCGGTCGATGACCTTGACCTTGACCACCTTTTCCAGCGCGGTCAGCTGCGCCGGGCTCAGCTCGCCGTCGCAGATCACGGTGTCGGCACCGGTGGCCACCACGATGTCGCGCAGTTCGGCGGCCTTGCCGGAGCCGATGTAGGTCGAGGCGTCGGGCTTGTCGCGACGCTGGATCAGGCCTTCGAGCACCTCAGAGCCCGCAGTCTCGGCCAGGGCCGCCAGCTCGGTCAGGCTGGCGTCGGCGTCGGCGGCGGTGCCATCGGTCCAGACACCCACCAGCACCACGCGCTCCAGCCGCAGCTGGCGGTACTCCACCTCGGAGACATCGGCGAGTTCGGTGGACAGTCCGGCGACACGGCGCAGCGCGGTGCGGTCCTCGAGCGCCAGCTCGCCGGTGCTCGGGGTGTCCTCGGGGAATTCGGGATACGTCATGGGCGAACCAAGGTTCGCACGGAGATCACTTTTCATGCACTCCAATTAACGCGCGGACCGCGTCGGTGGTTCCGCCGTCGTGCGCCGCCCACCACCGCTGGCTGAGCTCGCCGTGCGCCACCAGCACCGATGGGCCTCGCAAGTAGCTGGTGGACTCGGTGATGGTGACCGCGACCTCGCCGCCGGGCACCCGTACCCGCAGCGCGCCGGTCGTGCTGCCCTGGTGGGTCAGCGCGGCCAGCGCCGCGGCCACCGTGCCGGTGCCGCAGGACCGGGTCTCCCCCACCCCGCGTTCGTGCACCCGCATCGACACCGCCTGATCGACCGGCGCGGTGAGCACCTCCACGTTCACTCCGTCAGGGAACTGCGCGGGGTCGAACGCCACCGGCGCCGCGACATCGAGGGCGGCCAGTTCCTCGCCGGTCAGGCCGGCGTCCACGCAGGCCAGGTGGGGGTTGCCGACGTCGACGGCCAGCCCGGTGAAGCGGCGTCCGCCGACCGTCGCAGTGCCGGCGCCCAGCGGGGTGGCCCGGCCCATCTCGACGGTGACGTCGGCGGTGTCGGCGTCGGCGCGGTGCAGCGCCACCGGCCGCGGCCCGGCCAGCGACCCCACCACGAACTCGGTGCGCGATTCCAGCCCGCTGGCGTGCAGGTAGTGCGCGAACACCCGCACCCCGTTGCCGCACATCTGGGCGATCGAGCCGTCGGCGTTGCGGTAGTCCATGTACCAGTCGTCGGCGCCGACGCCGTCGGGCAGCCGGTCGAACACACCGGCGGCCTGCGCGGCGCCTGCGGTGGTCACCCGCAGCACCCCGTCGGCGCCCAGGCCCTGCCTGCGGTCGCACAGCGCGCTCACCGCCGCGGGCTCCAACCGCAGCTGGGCGGGCAGGTCCGGCAGCAGCACGAAGTCGTTCTGCGTGCCGTGCCCCTTGGCGAACCTCACCCGGTCAGGATACGGCGCGCCACCGCCGCACCACCTGCTCGGCGTTGCCGGCCGCGGCGCCGTCGAGCCAGGCGATGCGGTGGTCGCGGCGGAACCACGAACGCTGCCTGCGCACATAGCGGCGGGTGCCGATGAACGTCGGCTCGCGGGCGGCCGAACCGTCGCCGCCGGCGTCCAGGTCGGCGATCACCTGCGCGTAGCCCAGCGCCCGGGAGGCGGTGACGCCGTCGCGCAGGCCGCGGTCGAGCAGCCCGGTCACCTCGTCGACCAGGCCGCGGTCGAACATCAGCTCCGTTCGCCGGGCCAGCCGTTCGTCGAGAAGTGCGGTGTCCCAATCCAATCCGATGATCGCGGTATTCCAGCGGGGCGCCCCGATACCGGGGGCGGACGCGGCGAACGGTTGCCCGGTCAGCTCGACCACCTCGAGCGCGCGCACGATCCGGCGGCCGTCGGTGGGCAGGATCGACCCGGCCGCGGCGGGGTCCACCCCGGCCAGTTCCCGGTGCAGCTCGGCCACCCCGACCTCGGCGAGCCGGCGCTCCCACCTGGCCCGCACCGCCGGATCGGTGGCCGGGAACGACCACTGGTCCAGCAGCGACTGGACGTAGAGCATCGAGCCGCCCACCACGACGGGCAGCGCCCCGCGCGCGGCGATGGCCTCGACGTCGGCGGCGGCGGCCTGCTGGTAGCGCGCCACCGTCGCGGTGTCGGTGACGTCGAGGACGTCGAGCTGGTGATGCGGTATACCGCGGCGTTCGGCGACGGTCAGTTTCGCGGTGCCGATGTCCATGCCGCGGTAGAGCTGCATGGCATCGGCGTTGACGACCTCGACGGCCAGCTCCCCGGACAGCAGCTCGGCCACGGCCAGCGCCAGGTCCGATTTGCCGGTTCCGGTGGGGCCGACGATGGCCAGGGGACGCACCGCGGTCATGGCCGCCAGAGACCGACGAAATACCCGACGCCGTAGGGCGCGCCGCGGTAGCGCTGCTCGGCCGCGCGCGGGCCGGGCTCGCACAGACCGGCCAGCACCTGGTAGCCGACCCGGCCCACCGCACCGGCTGCCGTGCGGGCCAGCGCGGCGGGATCGCCTGCGGCCAGCGCGTCGTCGAGCGCGGCCTGCGCGGGCAGCGAATCGGGGTCGTGGCCGCCGGGAGCCGACGGGCTGAGCGTGTTCGCCCCGTCGGCGATGACCAGCACGCCGACCGGGTCGGGGTCGGCGTCCAGCTCGACGCGCAGCACTCGGCCCGCGGCCAGCGCCGCATCGGCTGCGGTGCCGGTCCCGAAGATCCTGACCTCGACGGCGGCCTCGGGTGCGGCCAGGCCGCGCAGCCAGCCCGCGACCAGCACGCACAGCGGCTGCGGCGCGGGCGGGCCGGACAGCGCCGCGGGCGAGAGCGCGATGCGGACGTCGGCGCCGTAACCGGCGAACGTGCCCGCCGAATCCGGACCGGCCACCCCGTCGTCGGCCGCCACCCCGACGGCCAGCCACCGACTCGGCAGCGCGGCCACGGCGGCACGCGCCGCATCACGCAGCTCGGCGGTCTCCGCGGCCGCCGCGGACACCAGCTCGGGGACCATGACCGGCGCCGACGGCACGATCGCGACGGTGCTCAGCACGGCACCCAATTAACCACAGGACGGAACGGTCACAGCGCCACGGGTTCCCGGGTGGCGGCCTCGCCGCGGGCCAGCGCCGCGGTCGCGGCCACCATCACCGCGACGGCGGCGACCAGCAGGAACCAGCCTGCCTCGCTGGGTCGCAGCGTCTCCCCGAGCACCACGACGCCCAGCACACACGCCACCACCGGCTCGGTCACCGTCATCGTGGGCAGCGACGCGGTCAGCGCACCGGCCCGGAACGACGCCTGCTGCATGGCGGTGCCCGCCACCGCGACCAGCACCCAGGCGTAGAGCTCCGGGGTGCGCACCAGGCCCAGGATGCCCACCCAGCTGGTCACGTCGAGGTGGCCGACGACACCCTTGGTCAGCACGGCGAACAGGCCCCACAGCGTGCCGGACACCACGGCCAGCAGCACCGCGCTGGCCGGGCCCGACCACACCCGCGACCCGATCAGGCACAGCGCCAGCAGCGGCCCGAGCACGGCGGCCACCGCCAGCCACACGTCCAACGACGCGCGGGACTGGCCCGCCGTGGGGTTGCCGACGGTGACGATGACGATCACCGAGCCGGCCAGCAGCACCGCCCACGTCCACTCCCAGCGGGTGACGCGGTGGTGGGCCTGTTTGGCGCCGATCGGGAGCGCGAACAGCAGCGACGTGACCAGCAGCGCCTGCACCAGCAGCACCGAGCCCAGGGCCAGCGCGGCGGCCTGCAGCGCGAAACCCGCCGCCGCCACCCCGCTGCCCAGCCACCACTGCCGGTCCCGCAGCAGGTTCAGGAACAAGGCGACGTGCCCGACCGGTTCGTCGGTCACCTCCTGTGCGGTTCGCTGGTGGATGACGTCCCCGACCGCGATGAAGAACGCAGCGGCCAGGGCCAGCAGCGCGGCGATATCCGCCTTCGCCATCGATGACCTCCCCCGGTGTTCCGATAGAGCCTAGGCAGCGGGCAGCGCCAAGGCGTGGGCGCGGCGCCCGACGACCTGCTTCAATAACTCGAGGACACTAACCTCGGAGCATCGAATCGCTGACAGGCGCCGCGTTGCGCGGCACGTGCGCGGACCCCCGCGCGGAGGACATGAGGTAACGGATATGACGATCACCGAGCCGGGCGGGCCCCAGGACGACCACACCGACCACCAGGCCGACCACGCCGATCACCAGGGCGACCAGCAGGCCGACCACCAGGCGCCCAGACCCAAACCGGGCCCGGTGCGGCCCCGGCCCCGGCCCACCGCACCCGTGGCGCCGGCAGTGAGCACGGTGCCCTCCAGCGATCCGCACCGCTTCGGCCGGGTCGACCCCGACGGCACGGTCTGGCTGATCACGTCCTCCGGCGAGCGCACCATCGGGTCCTGGCAGGCCGGGGACGCCGAGGCTGCCTTCGCGCACTTCGGCCGGCGTTTCGACGACCTGCAGACCGAGGTGGTGCTGCTGGAGCGGCGGCTGGCCTCCGGTTCCGGCGACGCCCGCAAGATCCGCGCCGCGGCGTCGTCGCTGGCCGAGACGCTGCCCGAGGCTCATGTGCTCGGCGATGTCGACGCGCTGGCCGCGCGGCTGGCGGCCATCGTCGCGCACGCCGACAGCGCCTCGGCCGAGGAGCGGGCCCGCCGCGAGGAGCTGCGCGCCGCGCAGACCGCGCGCAAGGAGGCGCTGGCCGCCGAGGCCGAAGAGCTGGCCGCCACGTCGACGCAGTGGAAGGCCGCCGGTGACCGGCTGCGCGCCATCCTCGACGAGTGGAAGACGATCACCGGCCTGGACCGCAAGACCGACGACGCGTTGTGGAAGAGGTACTCGGCGGCGCGGGACACGTTCAACCGGCGCCGGGGCTCGCATTTCGCCGAGCTGGACCGGGAGCGCGCCGGGGTGCGTCAGGCCAAGGAGGCGCTGTGCGTGCGGGCCGAGGCGCTGTGCGACTCCACCGAGTGGGGGCCGACGTCGGCGATGTTCCGCGAGCTGCTGGCCGAGTGGAAGGCCGCCGGGCGGGCCGCCAAGGACGTCGACGACGCGCTGTGGCAGCGGTTCAAGGCCGCCCAGGACAAGTTCTTCACCGCCCGCAACGCGGTCACCGCCGAACGCGACGCCGAGTTCCGCGCCAACGCCGAGGCCAAGGAGGCGCTACTGGCCGAGGCGGAGCGGTTGGACACCTCCGACCCGGACGCGGCCCGAGCGGCGCTGCGGGTCATCGGCGACAAGTGGGACGCCATCGGCAAGGTGCCCCGGGAGCGCGGTGCCGAGCTGGAGCGCCGGCTGCGCGCGGTGGAGAAGAAGATCCGCGACGCCCCAACCGGTGGAGTGGATCCCGAAGCCCAAGCCAGGGCGGACCAATTCCGCGCCCGCGCAGAGCAATTCGAGCGTCAGGCGGAGAAGGCGGCCGCCGCGGGCCGGGACAAGGACGCCGAGAAGGCCCGCGCCAGCGCCGAGCAGTGGCGGCAGTGGGCCGACGCGGCCGTCGAAGCGCTGGGCAAGCGGCGCTAGTCAGCCGGCGCTCGGCCGCGGCGTGCCGTCGTCGTCGCCGAAGGTGTCCAACAGGCCCTTGCGGTTGCGTTCGGCGGCCACCGCGCGGCGGCGCTCCTCGGTGGCCAGCTGCAGCGCGGTGCGGGTGAGCACCACCCTGGCCCAGTGGTAGGCCAGCACGATCGACGCGAACCAGGCCAGCACCAGCCCGATCCCGGGTCCCGGGTGCGGATCGGCCACGGTCTGGCGCGACCACACCGCGAGCAGCCCGAGGAACATCGTCACCGTCGAGCCGGCCAGCGCGATCCAGGCCATCGTCCACCGCCGGGTGAGCAGCGCCAGCATCGAGAAGCCCACCCCGAACACGAGCGCGAACCAGGCGAACACCCGCGACGGCAGCGCGATCGCGTTGTCCACCGCGGCATCGGATCCCACCAGCACGTCGAAGCCCCGCGCGCCGCCGGCATGGGGCAGCAGCAGCGTCACCAACAACACGAAGACGGCGATGGCCAACACCAATGCCCGTGCGCCCGGGTCGATCTCGCGTGCGATCTGGCGTTCGGCGGCTTCGATGTCGCCCTTGAACTCGTCGAAGTTGGGTCCGGTCATCGGCTGCAGCCTGCGCTCACGGCGACCGGGGGCGGCGCGCCGACCCCGGGCATGCCCAGCCCGACGCCGGTGCGGGGCTTGCGGCCGGCGGCATGCGCGTCTCCGGCGCGGGTGCGGCGGTGCGACTGCACGGCACCGTCGGCGATGAGATGGTGCGGGGCGGCCCCGGTGACCGTGGTGACGACGATGTCGCCGGGCCGGATCGACCCGGTGTGCCCGCCCGGGGCGAAATGCACCAGCCGGCCGTCGCGGGCCCGCCCGGACATCCGCGCGGTCGCGGCGTCCTTGCGGCCCTCGCCGGTGGCCACCAGCAACTCCACGGTGCGCCCGATCTGAGCGGCATTCCCCTCCAGCGAGATTCGCTCCTGCAGCTCGATCAACCGCTGATAACGTTCGGAGACAACGTCTTTGGGTACCTGGTCGGGCAACCCTGCGGCGGGGGTGCCGGGGCGCTTGGAGTACTGGAAGGTGAAGGCACCGGCGAACCGGGCGGCGGCCACCACGTCGAGGGTGGCCTGGAAGTCCTCTTCGGTCTCGCCGGGGAACCCGACGATCAGGTCGGTGGTGATGGCGGCGTGCGGGATCGCCGCGCGGACCCGGTCGATGATGCCCAGATAGCGGTCGGCGCGGTAGGACCGCCGCATCGCGCGCAGCACCCGGTCGGAGCCGGACTGCAGCGGCATGTGCAGGGTCGGGCACACGTTGGCGGTCTCGGCCATCGCCTCGATGACGTCGTCGGTGAACTCCGCGGGATGCGGCGAGGTGAACCGCACCCGCTCGAGGCCCTCGATGTCCCCGCAGGCCCGCAGCAGCTTGGCGAACGCGCCGCGGTCGCGGGGCTGCTGCGGGTCGACGAAGGACACGCCGTAGGCGTTGACGTTCTGTCCCAGCAGCGTGATCTCCAGCACGCCCTGCTCGACCAGCGCCGCGACCTCGGCGAGCACATCGCCGGGCCGGCGGTCGACCTCCTTGCCGCGCAGCGCGGGCACGATGCAGAACGTGCACGTGTTGTTGCACCCAACCGAGATGGAAACCCATGCGGCGTAGGATGATTCACGACTGGCGGGCAATGCCGACGGGAATTCCTGCAACGCTTCGGCGATCTCGACCTGTGCGGTGCGGTTGTGCCGGGCCCGCTCCAGCAGCGCGGGCAGCGAGCCGATGTTGTGCGTGCCGAACACCACGTCCACCCACGGCGCCTTGCGCAGCACGGCGTCACGGTCCTTCTGCGCCAGGCAGCCGCCGACGGCGATCTGCATGTCCGGATCGGCCTGCTTGCGCGGCGCCAGGTGACTGAGGTTGCCGTAGAGCTTGTTATCGGCGTTCTCCCGGACCGCGCAGGTGTTGAACACGACGATGTCGGCGTCGGCACCCTCGTCGGCGCGCCGGTAGCCGGCCTGCTCGAGCAGGCCGGACAGCCGTTCGGAGTCGTGCACGTTCATCTGGCAGCCGTACGTGCGGACCTGGTAGGTGCGCGCCGGTCGATCGGGCGACATCCCGCTCGCCTGCTGCATCACCGAGGAAGTCACCGGCCCATTCTACGGAGGGGGCCCGGGTTGCCCGAAATCACAGCAGGGAACAGTGCGGGCGAACGCGACGCGCCTGGGATAAATGCACGTATCGCGGAGTTCCCGGCGAGCTGGACGTTCCCTGGGTAAGGTCACCATCCATGGAGAGCCCCTCGGCAGTGCCGATGATCTCGATGAAGGCGGTCGACAAACATTTCGGCGCACTCCACGTCCTCAAGGACATCAACCTCGACGTCGCCAAGGGTCAGGTCGTCGTCGTGCTCGGGCCGTCGGGCTCGGGGAAGTCGACGCTGTGCCGCACCATCAACCGGTTGGAGACCATCGACTCGGGCACCATCACGATCGACGGCGAAGAGCTGCCTGCCGAGGGCCGCAAACTCGCGCAGCTGCGCTCGGACGTCGGCATGGTGTTCCAGTCCTTCAACCTGTTCGCGCACAAAACGATCGTCGACAACGTGATGCTGGCGCCGATGAAGGTCCGCAAGGTGTCCAAGGACGAGGCACGGGCGAAGGCGATGAGCCTGCTCGAGCGGGTCGGCGTGGCCAACCAGGCCGACAAGTACCCGGCGCAACTGTCCGGCGGTCAGCAGCAGCGGGTCGCGATCGCCCGCTCGCTGGCGATGAACCCGAAGGTGATGCTGTTCGACGAGCCGACCAGCGCACTGGATCCGGAGATGATCAACGAGGTGCTCGCGGTGATGTCGGCACTGGCCACCGAGGGCATGACGATGGTCGTGGTGACCCACGAGATGGGGTTCGCGCGCCGGGCCGCCAACCGGGTGGTGTTCATGGCCGACGGTGCGATCGTCGAGGATGCCGAACCAGTGCAGTTCTTCGACAATCCGCAGTCCGACCGTGCCAAGGATTTTCTCGGAAAGATTCTTCACCACTGAATCACTGACACCGAAAGGAAGGCTTCATGTCTGTCTCCAAGCGCGTCCTAGGGGCGCTGGCCTTGGCGGTCGCCCTCCCGCTCGCCGCAACGGCGTGCGGCGGCGGTGGCGGCGGTGAGAGCGGTGGCGGTGGGGGTGACACGATCGTCATCGGCACCAAGTTCGACCAGCCGGGGCTCGGCTTGAAGAACCCGGACGGCACGATGAGTGGGTTCGACGTCGACGTGGCGACCTACGTCGCCGGCGAACTCGGCTATGCCCCCGACAAGATCGAGTGGAAGGAAGCGCCGTCGGCGCAGCGCGAGAACCTGATCCAGAACGATCAGGTCGAGTTCATCGCGGCGACCTACTCGATCACCGACGCCCGCAAGGAGAAGGTGGCCTTCGCCGGGCCGTACCTGATCACCGGCCAGAGCCTGCTGGTGCGGGCCGACAACACCGACATCACCGGCGCGGCGTCGCTGGAGAACAACAAGATCCTGTGCTCGGTGTCGGGTTCGACGCCGGCCCAGAAGATCAAGGACGAATACCAGGGCGTGCAGCTGCAGCAGTACGACACCTACTCGGCGTGCATCGACGCGCTGAAGAACGGCGCGGTCGACGCGGTGACCACCGACGAGGTCATCCTCGCCGGGTACGCCGCGCAGTCCCCGGGCGCCTTCAAGATCGTCGGCGAGCCGTTCTCCGAGGAGCGCTACGGCATCGGCCTGAAGAAGGACGACGCCGAATTGCAGACGAAGATCAACGACGCGCTGCAGAAGATGTTCGACAGTGGCGCGTGGAAGGAAGCGTTCGACAAGAACCTCGGCCCCGCCGGGATCACCGCGCCGGCTCCCCCGACCCTCGACCAGAGCAGCTAGGCACGGGCAGCCACCGGACCGCCCGTGGAGGTTTTCACCGAGTATCGCGCGGAGATCTTTGCCGCGTTCTGGACGACCATCCAGCTGACGGTGTTATCGGCGCTCGGTGCGCTGGTGCTCGGCACGGCGCTGGCCGCGATGCGGCTGGCGCCGGTGCCGATGCTCAACTGGCTCGGCACGGCGTACGTCAACGTCGTGCGCAACACCCCGCTGACGCTGATCATCCTGTTCTGCTCGTTCGGGTTGGCGCAGACGCTGGGGATCACGCTGGCCAGCAGGCAGTCCCCGACGTTCATCGCCGACAGTGGGTTCCGGTTGGCGGTGCTCGGGCTGACCGTCTACACGGCCTCGTTCGTCTGTGAGACGGTGCGCTCGGGGGTGAACACGGTGCCGCTCGGGCAGGCCGAGGCCGCCCGCTCACTCGGGCTGACGTTCGGCCAGAATCTGCGGATCGTGTTGTTGCCACAGGCTTTTCGCGCGGTCATCATCCCGCTGGGCTCGGTGCTGATCGCATTGACGAAGAACACCACGATCGCCTCGGCGATCGGGGTGGCCGAGGCGGCGTTGCTGATGAAAGAGATGATCGAGAACACCGCCGCGGTGCTGGTGGTCGGCGGGATCTTCGCGCTGGGCTTCGTGATCCTGACGTTGCCGCTGGGGCTGCTGTTCGGATGGCTGGGCAAGCGGATGGCGGTGGCTCGGTAATGACGGGGTCCTCGGTTCTGTTCGACGCGCCCGGGCCGCGCGCGTTGCTGCGCAACCGGATGATCTCGGTGATCACCGTGATCGTGGTCGCGGTGCTGGCCTACGTGGTGTACACGCGATTGCAGGCCCGCGGGCAGCTGACCGCCGAGAAGTGGGAGCCGTTCCTCAACGGGGGCGTGTGGACGACCTACATCCTGCCCGGCATCGAGGGCACCCTGACCGCCGCCGCCGTCTCGATCGTGCTGGCGTTGGTGCTGGGTTTCCTGCTCGGGGTCGGCCGGTTGTCGACACATACCGGGATCCGTTGGTTCTCTTCGGTTTTCGTGGAGTTCTTCCGCGCGGTGCCGGTGCTGATCATGATGATCTTCGCGTACTTCCTGTACGCGTTCTACGACGTGTTCCCGTCGAAATACCTGGCGCTGGCCGGCGTCATCACCGGGTTGACGCTCTACAACGGCGCGGTGATCGCCGAGATCGTGCGCGCCGGCGTGCACGCCCTGCCGCGGGGTCAGGCGGAGGCGGCGTCGGCGCTGGGGCTGCGGTGGGGGCAGACGATGCGGTCGATCCTGCTGCCGCAGGCGATCACATCGATGCTGCCGGTGCTGATCTCCCAGCTGGTGGTCGTGCTCAAGGACACCGCGCTCGGGTACCAGATCACGTTCGTTGAGATGGTCCGCCAGGGCACCCAGGTGGGGGCGTCGTTCAGCAACTTCCTGCCCGCGCTGATCGTGATCGCGGTCCTGATGATCAGCCTGAATTTCTCGCTGTCCTGGTTCGCGACCTGGCTGGAGCGCCGGCTGCGGCGGTCCAGCCGGGGGCCGGCCCCGATGGAGGCCGAACCGCTCGAGCTGCAGGGCGATCGCAGCCGCGGCGTCTGATCCCGCGATGACCGGGCACCTGCTCGCGCTGGAGATCCTGCCGGAGTCCACGCTGCGCGCCACGGTGGACGTGATGGTGCGCCTGGTCGAGGCGTGCGGTGCGGTGGTCATCATGATCGGCGCCGTCGTGGCGATCGTGAAGTTCGCGGTGGCGCTGGCGCGGCGCGACCTCGGCCAGTTCTCGTCGGTGCGGCTCACCCTGGCCCGATTCCTGGTGCTGGGTCTGGAGTTCCAGCTGGCCGCCGATGTGCTGCGGACCGCGATCTCGCCGACGTTCCAGGAGATCGGCAAGCTGGCGGCCATCGCCGCCATCCGCACGTTGCTGAACTACTTCCTCAACCGGGAGATCGCCCAGGAGCAGCGCGAGGTCGAGGCGTTGCATTCCGCCGGGCACTCCGCGCGCCGGCCGGCCGGCCCGGAGCCACCGCCGTGACCCTGGTCGGGGTGGATGTGGTGATCGGGGCGTCGTGGGGTGTGGCGATCGCCGGCATCGTGCTGGGCGCGGGTGCGCTGGTGGTGTTCCGCACCCCGCTGGTTGCGTTGCGGGTGATGCTGGAGTTGTTCACCGCCGCGGGCCTGCTGCGGCTGGGCGTCGACCTGTCGTGGCCGGCGCTGGCCGCGGTCGCCGCGCTGATCGGGGTGCGCCGGATCCTGACGCGCAGCCTGACAGCGGACCTGGCGCCCACTCGGTCGTGAACGAACTCGGTCGTGAACGGACTCAGTCGTGAACGGACTCAGTCGTGAACGGACTCCGGCGGGGCGGGCTCGGGACGCAGCACCGGCGGGCGCAACCGCTGCGGCAGCGCCCGTAGCGCGGCACCGACGACCACGACCACGGCGACAGCGCCGGACCCGACGGCGGGCAGCGGGGCGCCCGGGAAGACGTTTTCGAGCAGCAGGTAGGCGCCGAACGCCAGGAACAGTGCGGCGGCCGCGATCTGGATGAAGCGTTCCGGCAGGTGCTTGCCGGCCACGGCGCCGACCACGATGGCGAGCCCGTCGGCGGCGACCATGCCCAGCGTGGAGCCGATCCACACCCCGAGCCAGTCGTTGTCGGCGGCCAGCGTGATGGTGGCGAGCATGGTCTTGTCGCCGAGCTCGGCCAACACGAACGCCGACATCACCACGAAGAACGCGGGTGCGGTGGCGCGCTGGGCGCGGCTGGTCTCGTCGTCGCTGAGGGAGTCCCCGCGCAGCGTCCACAGCGCGAAGAAGACGAACATGGCGCCGGCGAGGATGCCCAGCAGGTGGGCCGGCAGCGCGGCGCCCAGGTAGTGACCGATGGCGACCGAGAGGACGTGCACCAGGGTGGTAGCGGCGGTGATCGCGGCGAGCACGACCCACCAGCGGTAGCGCAGCGCGAACATCATCGCCACCAGCTGGGTCTTGTCCCCCAGCTCGGCGATGAAGATCACCGCGAAACTCAGCAGTAGTGCAGCGAACACCCAGGCTCCCAGGTCGTGGCTGCCGGACGGACATGTCGAGACACTCCGGCCGGCATCCGATGCGGTCATGCGGCCGAAGGTCTCGCCCACCGGTGCACCACCGGTTCTGATGACCGGGCCGCGCCCCGCGCGGCCAGTATGTCGATCACCAGATTGGGGGCTACTCCCCTTCGTTGCCCCTTAGGCTACCCATACCCCGCACACCCGTGCAACTCGGCACGACCGAAATGCCAATGCGGACAATAAGTTTGGGCTCCGACGAGATAAAGTTTGGGTACCCGCATCCGCGGTGTCGTGCACTCGTTGGCGCTCGGACATTCCCGGACCGGCCCCGCCTATACCCGGCGGCGTTCCCGCTCCATCGCCAGTTCCGTGCTCACCACGTCCACCGCCAGCGTCTGACCGTAACCGCGGCGGGCCAGCATGCCGACCAGCCGGCGCGTCACCTTCGCCTCGACCTCCCGGTCACCTGGATCCCCGAGTTTCTCGCGACGCAGTTTGTCCCGGACCAGCTGCTCGGCCCGCGCTCGCTCGGCTCCGGCGTCGATCCCTGCCAGCGCGGCATCGATCACCTCGTTGTCGACACCCTTGTTCCGCAGCTCAGCGGCCAACGCTCGCTTGCCTTTTCCCGCATTGACCCGGCGTGAGCGGACCCACTGCTCGGCGAAGTCACCGTCGTCGACCAGGCCGACCTGAGCCAGCCGGTCGAGCACGGCGGCGCTCACGTCGTCGGGGTAGCCCCGCTTGGCCAGCTGACCGGCCAGCTCGGCCCGGGTGCGCGCCCGGGCGGTGAGCAGGCGCAGACACAGGTTCCGCGCCTGCTCGGCCCGATCAGAAGTCGACTGGAGCGGGGAGGACGTCATCGTCATCCGTCACCACGGCGCCGATACCGAGCTTCTCCTTGATCTTCTTCTCGATCTCGTTGGCCGTGTCGACGTTCTCGAGCAGGAAGTTGCGGGCATTCTCCTTGCCCTGCCCCAGCTGCTCACCCTCGTAGGTGAACCAGGAGCCGGACTTGCGGATGAAGCCGTGCTCGACCCCCATGTCGATGAGCGAGCCCTCCTTGCTGATGCCCTTGCCGTAGAGGATGTCGAACTCGGCCTGCTTGAACGGCGGGGACACCTTGTTCTTCACGATCTTGACCCGGGTGCGGTTACCCACCGCATCGGTGCCGTCCTTGAGCGTCTCGATCCGGCGCACGTCCATGCGCACCGAGGCGTAGAACTTCAGCGCCTTACCGCCCGTGGTGGTCTCGGGCGAGCCGAACATCACCCCGATCTTCTCGCGGAGCTGGTTGATGAAGATGGCCGTGGTGCCGGAGTTGTTCAGCGCACCGGTCATCTTGCGCAGCGCCTGGCTCATCAGGCGGGCCTGCAGCCCGACGTGGCTGTCGCCCATCTCGCCCTCGATCTCCGCCCGCGGCACCAGCGCGGCCACCGAGTCGATGACCAGGATGTCCAGCGCGCCGGAGCGGATCAGCATGTCGGCGATCTCGAGCGCCTGCTCACCGGTGTCGGGCTGGGAGACCAGCAACGCGTCGGTGTCCACGCCGAGCTTCTTGGCGTACTCCGGGTCCAGCGCGTGCTCGGCGTCGATGAACGCCGCGATCCCGCCCGCGGCCTGGGCATTGGCCACCGCGTGCAGCGCCACGGTGGTCTTACCCGAGGACTCCGGGCCGTAGATCTCGATGACGCGGCCGCGGGGCAGCCCGCCGATGCCGAGCGCGACGTCGAGGGCGATCGAACCGGTGGGGATGACCGAGATCGGCTGACGCACCTCATCACCCAGGCGCATCACCGAGCCCTTGCCGAAGTTCTTGTCGATCTGCGCGAGCGCCAGCTCGAGGGCCTTCTCGCGGTCGGGTGCCTGTGGAGCCATCGTGATACCTCTTCCGGTAGTCGTTGTTGACCGGTTCTCGGTCGGTTGGCTGTGACGCTAGAGGCCACCACCGACAAGTCCCCCCGACACGTCTCAGGGACCCTCCCCCACAGTAGACGAACACCTGTTCGATTCAAGTGGACACGCCGACGGGCTAGGTTTTGACGATGACGACCCGGCAGGACATCCGGATACCGGCAGGCGGTGAGCAGATCGCCGCCTACCTGTACCTTCCCGACACCGCACCGCCCCACCCCTGCATCGTGATGGCCCACGGCTTCACCGCCACCCGCGACGACGCGCTGCCCGACTACGCCGAGGCGTTCCAGGCCGCCGGCTACGCCGTGGTGCTGTTCGACTACCGGCACTTCGGCGCCTCGACCGGCCAGCCCCGCCAGCTGCTCGACATCGGCGAACAGCGCGCCGATTACCACACGGTCATCGCATGGGCCCGCCGCCGCGACGACGTCGACGCCGACCGGATCGTGGTGTGGGGCTCGTCGTTCAGCGGCGGGCACGTGCTGGCGGTGGCCGCCGCGGACCCGCGCATCGCGGCCGTCGTCGCCCAGGCCCCGTTCACCGACGCCATCGCGGCCCTGTTGAAGGTGCCGCTGGGCAACGCCGCGAAGATCATGGCGGCCGCCGCGCGGGACCAGGTCGGCGCCTGGCTGGGGCGTCCACCGCGCCTGGTGGCCGCCGTCGGGCCGCCCGGCACCCTGGCCGCGATGACCTCACCGGACGCCGAACCCGGATTCCGCGCGCTCGTCGGCCCGGAATCGTTGTGGCGCAACGAGTTCACCCCACGGTTGATGTTCAAGTTCGCGTTCAACCGGCCCGGGCGCGGCACCGCGCGGCTGGGCATGCCGGTGCTGCTGTGTGTGTGCGACGACGACGTGGTCACCCCACCGGGCCCGACGGTCGACGCGGCGCTGCGCGCCCCGCGCGGCGAGCTGCGCCGCTACCCGTACGGCCACTTCGACATCTACACCGACCCGCAGGTCAAGACAGACCAGATCGACTTCCTGCGGCGGGCGCTGTCCGCGGTCCCCGGGTAGTTCACCACTGGTCGCGCGGCACGTCGAAGTCGGCACACAGCGCCCGCCACACCTCGCGCGGGTCCACCCCGTCCTCGATGGCGCACGCCGCGGTGCGCCCATCCAGACTGGTCAGCACGTGGTCGACCAGCATCGACGACGCCCGTATCGCGCCGAACTGACGCTCCACCAACTCGGAGAATTCCGTCAACCGCACGCGCCCAACTTACGCCGGACCCGCCACCGCTTCATGGCACACCCGGACCGGGTCGGCGACCTGCGCCACCCCGGCACCGGCAGCCCGCGCGGCCTCCCGGTAGCGCGGGTCGCCGAGCACGGCTCGTGCCGCCGCCGCGAGCGCGGGCCCGGTCAGCGGCCGCACCAGCTCCGCACTGCCTTGCCGCACAAGCCGATTGGCGATCTCCCACTGGTCTCCGCCGCCGGGCACCACCACCATCGAGACCCCGGCCAGCAGGGCCTTGGCGACGGTGCCGTGCCCACCGCCACAGATCAGCAGGTCCGCTACGGCCAGCAGCTCGTCCTGGCGGCCCAGACCGGCCACCGCCCACGGCGGCATCGGCTGCTCCGGGCCGTCGATCCGCGAGATCACCACGCGAGACCCCGCGGGCAGCCCCTCGCCGGGCACCAGCGCCTGCACCGCCAGTTCGGCCAGCCCGCCCGCGCCCGTCGTCGCGGTCGACGGGGCCACCACGACCAGCGGGCCGTCCCCCGGCGGCGGCGTGAGCACCGCCGAGGTCGGCTCGTAGTGCAGCGGGCCCACCACCACCGCCTCCTCGGGCCAGTCCGGTCGCGGCACCTCCAGCGCGGGCAGGGTCGCGATGAGCCGGCGCAGCGGCCCCGGATCGTCGGCGGGCAGCCCGATCCCGACCCGGGCGGCCGAGCGCTGCCGCAGCCCCTCCCGCCAGGACCGGGCGCTCAGCGCCCGCAGCACGGCGTCCCGCAGCCGGCCGCGCAGCCCGGTCCCCGGCGCCAGGCCGCTGCCGACCGGCGGCAGCCCCTTCGACGGCCGGTACAGCGGATGGGTGTTCAGCTCGATCCAGGGCAGGCCCAGCAGGTCGGCGGCCATCCCGCCGGCGGTGGTGATCGAGTCGGAGATCACCAGATCGGGTCGCAGGTCGGCGATCCGGTCCCGGTTGAGCACCGCCATCCGTGCGGCCCGCTGATGGATCTTGGCTCCCGCGTCGGCGTCGTCGTCGACCGCGGTCGGGTCGAGGCCGTCGAGTTCCACGGCGCCCAGGCCTTCGCCGCGCGCCGCATCCAGCCATCGCGTCCCGGTCAGCAACGTGGGGGTGTCCCCGGCGGCGCGAAACCTCAGGCACAACGCGATCGCCGGGAAGGCGTGCCCGGGATCGGGTCCTGCGACCACCGCGACGCGCATGCGGGCTACCCTGCCACAGCACCGGCCGTTAGGCTCGGGCGCTATGACCGACGAGGTGCTGGCGACGACCGAGACCAACGCACGGATCGTGGAGTCGTTCCTGTTCGCCCTGGCCGGCGACGACATCGACACCATGGAATCTCTGGCCGCGCCGGAGTTGCTGTGGCAGAACGTCGGACTGCCGTCCATCCGGGGCCGGGCCCGGGTGATGAAGCTGCTGCGCCGCGGCCAGGGCCGGTACGGGTTCGAGGTGAAGTTCCACCGGATCGCGCAGAACGGTGACGTCGTGCTGACCGAGCGCACCGATGCGCTGGTCTTCGGGCCGCTGCGGCTGCAGTTCTGGGTGTGCGGCACGTTCGAGCTGCGCGACGGCCGGATCACGTTGTGGCGGGACTACTTCGACCTGTTCGACATCTTCGTCAAGGCGCCGCTGCGGGCCCTGGCGGCCACGGTCTTCCCGTCGTTGCGCCCCACGCTGTAGGTCAGGCGCCGCGCAGCCGGCCCAGTTCGTCGAACGCCTGCGCCCAGCCGGTCAGCCGGTCGGTGGCCGAGGACAGCTCGTCGCGGTAGCGGCGCTGCGACATCGGCGAGCTCGACATCGAACCCGAGTTGGCTGCCGACACCAATTGCGCTGCGGCCGCGACCATCTCACTGTACTGGTGGGCGCCGCGGTCGAGTTGACCGGCGAACGCGGCGATGGTGGGCCCGAGGTGCGCCCGCGACGTGGGTGTCGCCCTGACGGCCCGCTCCATCGACACCACCTCGGTGGCGGTGGCGGCCATGGTGGCCGCGGTCAGCTCGGCGGCCGACCGCAGCTCGTGCAGCTCGTCGGCCGGCAGCATCCGGCCCCGCTCCAGCACGCCCAGCAGCGAGTAGAAGCCGCGCTCGGAGGCCGCCAGCGCCGCCATCGGCTTGCGCGCCGAGGACCCGGCCGGCGGCAGCCGCCGGGCGGCTCGGGTGCGCGGCGGCGGCAGCGGTTCCCCGCGCAACCAGCGGTAGCGCAGGAATGCCAGCGTCGCCAGGAACGCGGCGCCGACGGCGATCGGTGACGGGATGAACAGCGCCCACACCGGCGTGCTCCAGGACGCCAGCAACGCGGTGACGCCGATCCAGAACACCGCCGAGACGGTGAAGAACACGCCCAGCCGCAGCGCCCAGCGCCGCTTGCGCAGCAACTTGGCCCGCGGGTCGGCGGCGGCGTGCAGCTTCTCGGCCAGCAGGTCCGACCATTCCGCGGCGGTGTCGACGCCGCGCTGCGCCAACGAGCGCCATGCCTCGGGTCTGCTGGTCTGTGAGCTCACTGCATCCTCGCGAAAGTTACTGTGACAGCGGGTTTTCCGGCGTGGGGTTGGCCGCGGGGGTGGCCGGGCTCTGCGCCGGGGTGGCGGTGCCGCCGGCGGGCAATTGCTCACCGCGCATCGAGGCGCGGATCTGCTCGAGCCGGGAATGCCCGGCCATCTGGACGCTGGCCTGCTGCACCTCGAGCATCCGGCCCTGCACCGAGTTCTGCGCCAGCTCGGCCGCGCCCATCGCGTTGGCGTAGCGGCGTTCGATCTTCTCGCGCACCTCGTCCAGGCTGGGCGTGGTGCCCGGCGCGGCGATCTCGCTCATCGACCGCAGCGACGCGCTGACCTGCTCCTGCATCTTGGCCTGCTCGAGCTGGCTGAGCAGCTTGGTACGTTCGGCGATCTTCTGCTGCAGCACCATCGCGTTCTGCTCGACGGCCTTCTTGGCCTGCGCGGCCGCGCCCAGTGCCTGATCGTGCAGTCCCTTGAGGTCCTCCACACTCTGCTCGGCGGTGACGAGCTGGGCGGCGAACGCCTCGGCGGCGTTGGTGTACTCGGTGGCCTTGGTGGCGTCCCCGGCGGCGGTGGCCTGGTCGGCCAGAGTCAGCGCCTGACGGACGTTGACCTGCAACTTCTCGATGTCGGCGAGCTGGCGGTTCAGCCGCATCTCCAGCTGGCGCTGGTTGCCGATCACCTGAGCGGCCTGCTGCGTCAACGCCTGGTGCTGGCGCTGGGCGTCCTCGATGGCCTGCTGGATCTGCACCTTCGGATCGGCGTACTCGTCCACCTTCGAGCTGAACAGCGCCATCAGGTACTTCCACGCCTTGACGAACGGATTGGCCATGGGTTCATTCCGCCTTCGTGTCTTCGATGTCTTCCGAACAGTGTCGGCTGTGCCTGATCCCCAACTTATCGGTTTCCAGGCAGATCACCCACACTCGCCGCGGCATTGGCGGGGTCAGGCCACCGCCATCGACACGACCTGGGGAATGACCACCTTGGTGGCGGCGTCGATGCTCGGCGCGCCGGCACGCTCGAGGGCGGCGGCCGCCCTGGCTTCCGCGAGGGCCAGCTCGTCACCGGCGGCCGAGAGCACCCGCGAGAGCGGGATGTCCAGCGCGCCGCAGATGGCGGAGAGCAACTCGCTGGAGGCCTCCTTGCGGCCGCGTTCCACCTCGGAGAGGTAGCCGAGGCTGACCCGCGCGGAATCCGACACCTCGCGCAGCGTGCGTCCCTGTTCGACCCGGGCGCGACGCAGTACGTCGCCGATCACCTCGCGCAGCAATGCCGTCATCGCCCTCTCCTCTCGCCGGTCTACAGGGACCAACGCATGACGGCGCGGGGATGGTTCCCGATGCCGGGATCTCGTTCGCCGGGCCTTGTCAGTCCCGTTCCACGCGCAGGCGCAACTCCCGCACCGCGGCGTGCACGGCGGCCAGCCGGATGTCCCAGCGAGTGCCGGCCAGCGCCAGCCGGACCACATCGGCGCCGGTCGGACCGGCCACCCCGAGGAACACCGTGCCGACGGGGTGACCGCCGTGCGGCTCGGGTCCGGCCACCCCGGTCAGGCCGACCCCCCACGTCGCTCCGCAGCGCGCCATCGCGCCGACGGCCAGCGCGCGCGCCGTCGGCTCGGCGACCGGACCCACCTCGGCGAGCAGTTCGGGCGCGACGCCGGCCAGCTCGATCTTCGTCTCGACGGTGTAGGTGACCAACCCGCCGCGCAGCACCGCGCTGGCGCCGGGGACACCGGCCAGCGTGGCCGCGAGCAGCCCGGCGGTCAGCGACTCCGCGGTCGCGACGGTCTGCCTGCGCACCGTCAGGTCGGCCACCAGGGCGCGGGCGTCGTCAGTGACCAGCGGGTCGGGCACGGGAATCCCTGACCGCGGACAGGAAGTAGTCGGCACCGGTGAGCACGGTGAGCACCACCGCGGCCGCCATCACGAACCAGGCCCCGGTCAACCACGCCCCCGACAGCGGCAGCACGAACAGCCCGATCGCGACCGCCTGCACCAGCGTCTTGAGCTTGCCGCCGCGGCTGGCCGGGATCACGCCGCGGCGCAGCACCGCCAGCCGCAACACGGTCACGCTGAGCTCGCGGGCCAGGATGACCACGGTCACCCACCACGGCAGATCGCCGAGCACCGACAGTCCGATCAGCGCCGCCCCGATGAGCGCCTTGTCGGCGATCGGGTCTGCCAGCGTGCCGAATTCGGTGACCATCCCGTAGCTGCGGGCCAGCGCGCCGTCGAACCGGTCGGTGATGACCGCCACCGCGAAGACGATGAATGCAACGACGCGCCAATAGGTTTCGTGACCGTCGCCGACGAACAGGGCGATCAGGAACACCGGGACGAGCACCAGCCGGACACCGGTGAGCGCGTTGGCGAGGTTGGCGACGCGAGCGCGCGGAACCACAGGGTCGGTATGTGGTTGCCCCGGCACCGCCACAGAATACTGGTTGCCGGTACCGATACTCTTCGGTGTGTGAGCGCTGACCCCGCTGAGCCCTCCGGCGGCTTCGCCGTGCGCCGCGCCCGAACCTCCGATGTGCCCGCCATCAAGGCGCTCGTGGACATCTATGCCGGCAAGATCCTGCTGGAGAAGAATCTGGTCACCCTCTACGAGTCGGTCCAGGAATTCTGGGTCGCCGAGCACGACGGTGAGCTGAT
Source organism: Mycolicibacterium sp. (assembly GCA_050250295.1). Lineage (GTDB taxonomy): Bacteria > Actinomycetota > Actinomycetes > Mycobacteriales > Mycobacteriaceae > Mycobacterium. The sequence continues at coordinate 31,869 of JBFWOX010000016.1, read as the reverse complement.
CGGTTGCGGCGCGCTGCACGTGTTGTGGTCCGACCTCGGCGAGGTCCGCACCGTGGCGGTGCACCCGAAGGTGCGCGGTCAGGGCGTCGGACACGCGATCGTCGAGCGGCTGCTGGCGGTGGCCACCGACCTGCACCTGCAGCGGATCTTCGTGCTGACGTTCGAGGTGGACTTCTTCGCCAAGCACGGCTTCACGGAGATCGAGGGCACCCCGGTGACCGCCGAGGTGTACGAGGAGATGTGCCGGTCCTACGACACCGGTGTGGCCGAGTTCCTCGACCTGTCCTACGTCAAGCCCAACATCCTGGGCAACACCCGGATGCTGCTCACCCTCTGACGCTCCCGCGCCGCCCGCCACTCCGCGCCGAAATTGCATTCCAGCAGGCCTCCACTCGAACTTTCGCTGCTGGAATGCAATTTCGGCGGAATAGAGGGCCGTCAGAAGTCGGGGTCCTCGTCGTCGGAGCCGCCGCCGACGGCGTCGCTGCCGCCGCGGATCAGCGCCAGCGTGCCGGCCAGCTCGTCGGGTTTGACCAGCACCTCGCGCGCCTTGGAGCCCTCCGAGGGCCCGACGATGCCGCGGGTCTCCATCAGGTCCATCAGCCGGCCCGCCTTGGCGAAGCCCACCCGCAGCTTGCGCTGCAGCATCGAGGTCGACCCGAACTGTGAGGACACCACCAGCTCGACGGCCTGCAGGAACACGTCCATGTCGTCACCGATGTCGGGGTCGACATCCTTGCGTTCGCCGGCCTTGACCGCGGTAACGCCCTCGACGAACTCCGGCTCGGCCTGGTCCTTGGTGGCCGAGACGACGGCGTGGATCTCCTCGTCGGTGATGAACGCGCCCTGCAGCCGGATCGGCTTGTTGGCCCCCATCGGCAGGAACAGCCCGTCGCCCATGCCGATCAGCTTCTCGGCGCCCTGCTGGTCCAGGATGACGCGGCTGTCGGTCAGCGACGACGTCGCGAACGCCAGCCGCGACGGCACGTTGGTCTTGATCAGGCCGGTGACGACGTCCACCGACGGCCGCTGGGTGGCCAGCACCAGGTGAATGCCTGCCGCGCGGGCCTTTTGGGTGATCCGCACGATCGCGTCCTCGACGTCGCGCGGCGCGGTCATCATCAGGTCGGCGAGCTCGTCGACGATGGCCAGGATGTAGGGGTACGGCTTGTACTCCCGGTTGCTGCCCAGCGGCGCGGTGATCTCGCCGCTGCGCACCTTCTCGTTGAACACGTCGATGTGGCGCACCCGGGAGGCCTGCATGTCCTGGTAGCGCTGCTCCATCTCCTCGACCAGCCAGGCCAGCGCGGCGGCGGCCTTCTTCGGCTCGGTGATGATCGGCGTGATCAGGTGCGGAATGCCTTCGTACGGCGTCAGTTCCACCATCTTCGGGTCGATCAGGATCATCCTGACCTCCTCCGGGGTGGCCCGCGCTAGCAGCGAGACCAGCATCGAGTTGACGAAACTCGACTTGCCCGAGCCGGTGGAGCCGGCCACCAGCAGGTGTGGCATCTTGGCCAGGTTGGCCGAGATCATCTCGCCCTCAATGTCTTTGCCCAGACCGATGACCAACGGATGGTGGTCCGAGCGCACCACCGGGTCGGTGAGCACGTCGGCAAGGCGCACCATCTCGCGGTCGGTATTGGGCACCTCGATGCCCACCGCCGACTTGCCGGGGATCGGGGCCAGCATGCGCACGCTCTCGGTGGCCACCGCGTAGGCGATGTTGCGGTGCAGCGCGGTGATCTTCTCGACCTTCACGCCCGGGCCGAGCTCGACCTCGTAGCGGGTGACGGTCGGGCCGCGGGTGCAGCCGGTGACGGCGGCGTCGACCTTGAACTGCTGCAGCACCGAGGTGATGGCGTCGGTCATCGCCTGGTTCGCCGACGTCAGCCGCTTGGGCGGGTCCCCGGCGATCAGCAGGTCCAGCGACGGCAGCGTGTAGGGCCCCTCGACGACGCGGTCGAGCTGGATGTCCTTCGCGGTGTCCTTGGCCTTCTTCTTGCGGGTCCGGGCGGCCGGTTCCGGCACGGTCGGCGCGTCCTCCTCGATGGGGTAGTTCTCCATCGGGGTGCCCGCGGGCTTGACCAGCGGCACGGTCGGCTGGGTGGCCGAGGGCCACGACGTGTCCTCGTCCTGCGGGTAGCCGTCGTCGTAGTAGCCGTCGGAGAAGTCGTCCGCGACCCGGTCGTCCTCGACCTCGTCGTGCTCCTCGTCGTACTCGTCGTCGTACTCGTCTCGCCAGCGGGTGGAGAACACCGCTCGCACCGTGGCGGGCACCTCCCGGATGGTCGTCCCGGTGACCAGCAGCAGCCCGAACAGCACCGCGAGGAACAGCAGTGGCGCGGCGATCCACACCGTCAGCCCGTCGGACAGCGGTCCGCCGATGGCGAAACCGAAGAACCCGCCGGCGTGCTGGCGCCCCACCGGGTCGGCCGGTGCTCCCGACCACAGGTGCCACAAGCCCAGGGCGGGCAGCGCGATCATCGCGGTGCCCAGGATCAGCCGGGGCCGGGATTCGGGGTCGGGTTCCGAACGCATCAGCCCGATGCCGAGCGCGGCCAGCGCCAGCGGCACCAGCACCACGGCCGCGCCGATCAGGACCCGCAGCGTGGTGTCGATCCACGCGCCCACCGGGCGGGCGGCGTCGAACCACGAGCTGGCGGCGACGATGACGGCGCAGCCCAGCAGGGCCAGCGCGATGCCGTCGCGGCGGTGCCCGGGTTCCAGGTCGCGGGCCCGGCCCACCGACCGGGCGGTGCTGCCCGCGCCCTTGGCCAGCATCAGCCAGCCGGCCCGCACCCCGCGGCCGACGGCGGTGCCCGCGGCCGAGACCGCCGAGGAGTTCCGGCGTGCCGGCTTCCGCCGCGCCGCAGCCGGCCGCGATGGCCGAGCCCCGCCCCGCGAACTGGTCTTTGACCTGGTCGGACGGGCAGCAGAACGGGCCGCGGTCTTACTTGGCATGCCGCTAAGCCTAGTCGCTCCCGTCTCAGATGCACCATCTGCCACACTGGTCACAGAATGGTGTCGATTCGGCCATCCGGCCCGTACTAAGGTGGACACCTGTCCAGAGACCGAGGAGAGCCGAATGCCCGTCGTCGTCGTCGCCACCCTGATCGCCAAACCGGAGTCGGTGGATACCGTGCGCAATGCCTGCACGAAGGCCATCGAGGCGGTGCACGACGAGCCCGGATGCGATCTCTACTCGCTGCACGAGGCCGACGGCACCTTCGTGTTCGTCGAGCAGTGGGCCGACGCCCACGCGCTGCAGACCCACAGCGGCGCCCCTGCGGTGGCGGCGCTGTTCGGCACCGTCGGCGAACTGCTGCAGAGCCCGCCGGACATCAAGGTGCTGCAGCCGGTGCCCGCCGGCGACCCGGCCAAGGGCCAACTACGGGCCTGACCCCCGTCATGGGTCAGCTCACCGGCAAAGTCGCGTTCATCACCGGGGCCGCGCGCGGTCAGGGCCGGGCCCACGCGGTCACGCTGGCCGCCGCGGGTGCGGACATCATCGCCTTCGACCTGTGCCGGCAGATCGACTCGGTGCCCTACCCGCTGGCCACGCCGGACGACCTGGATGCCACCGTGAAGTCGGTCGAGGAGGCCGGCGCGCGCATCGTCGCGGTGCAGGGCGACGTCCGTGACCGGGACGCCATCAAGGCCGCGATACGCACCGGCACCGAGGCGCTCGGGGAGCGCCTCGACATCGTGGTCGCCAACGCAGGCATCGCCCCGATGGCCGCCGACGACGCCTGGCAGGACGTCATCGACGTCAACCTGACCGGCGTGTACCACACCGTCGACGTCGCGATGAAGCCGATGATCAAGTTCGGCAACGGCGGGTCGATCGTCGCGGTCAGCTCAGTGGCCGGCCTGGCCGGCATCGGCGCCCCCATCGCGGGTTCGGTCGGATACACCGCGGCCAAGCACGGCATCGTCGGCATCATGCGCGCGTACGCCAATTTCCTTGCCCAGTACAACATCCGGGTGAACTCGGTGCACCCGGCCGGGGTGAACACCCCGATGATCGACAACGACTTCACCCGCTCCTGGCTCGAGGGCATGGCGCAGCAGCACCAAGGCGGCGGGCCGGACATGAGCAATGCACTGCCGGTGCAGACACTCGAACCGCAGGACATCGCCAACGCGGTGCTGTGGCTGGTCAGCGACGCCGCCCGGTACGTCACCGGCGTCACCCTTCCCGTCGACGCGGGCTACCTGAACAAGCGATGACACCTCCAAACCCGGCAGCGCAGACCGCTTTCGGGCCGATGGTGCTGGCGGCCATCGAGCACAACGAGCCGCCGCAGCGCCGCCTCGTCGACGACGACCTGGCGGCGTCGTTCCTGCCCGCCGGGCTGCGCACGCTGGTGGCGGCGACCCGCGTCGGTGCGCTGCGCCGGGCGGTGATCGCGGCCTCGGAGCGGTCCGGGCCGGGGTTATGGGCCAGCCTCGCCTGCCGCAAACGCTATATCGACGAGCGGTTGTCGGATCCGGTCACCGAGATCGACGCCGTCGTCGTGCTCGGGGCCGGAATGGACACCCGCGCCTACCGGATCGCCCGGCACAGCGACATGGCCGTGTTCGAGGTCGACCAGCGGCTCAACACCGACCGCAAGACCGCCGTGGTGCGGCGGGTGCTGGGTGCGGTGCCGCCGTCGGTGCACCTGGTGGCGGTTGACTTCGAACGCGACGAACTGATGCCCGCGCTGGCCGCGCACGGATACAACACCTCGGCCCGAACGTTTTTCATCTGGGAGGGGGTGACCCAGTACCTGGCCCCCGAGGCCGTGCGCGCCACGCTGGGTCAGCTCGCGGCGGCCGCGCCGGGCAGCCGGCTGGTGTTCACCTATGTGCGGCAGGACTTCATCGAAGGCACCGAGCGCTACGGCGCCGAGGCGGTGTACCGCCGGTTCCGGGTGCGTAGTCAGCTGTGGAAGACGGGGCTGGTACCCGAACAGGTCGGCGACCTGCTGGCCGAGTACGGCTGGCGGCTGGTCGAACAGGCCGGCCCAAGCTATTACCGCGACACCTACATCCATCCGGCCGGGCGGGCGCTGGCGGCCTCCCCACTCGAATGGGTGGTGCTGGCCGAGCGCTGAGCGCACCGTCCTGCCAATTCAAACGCTGTATACGGTCTGCTCACCGCAATCGCTCACCTGAGCGCGTGCACTGCACCACGCCGGTTGCGAGCAGAGCTGCGACATCACGTTCGTCGACTTCGAGCTCGGCGAGCACCTCGAGAGTGTGTTCGCCACGGAGGGGCGCCGACGACGGCGGGGACACCACAGCACCATCGATGCGGAACGGCAACCCCGGTGCTGCGAAGCCCGCGGCGGCTGCCACCACCGTCCCTCTCGTCATCGCCTCCGACGCCGAGACGAGATCCTCGTAGCGGCGAACCACGCTGACACAGGCGTGCTCTTCGAGCCCGAGCGCTCCGATGTCAGCTGTGCAGAGTTCACCGAAGGACGCCGCGAGGGCAGCACGCACCTTCGGTTGAGCAGGCAGATCGCTGTGGAGAGCGATGAGCTCAGGACGACCGAGGATCCGACAGAGCGCTTCCCAGAAATTGGCTTCCAACGCACCGACCGCGGCGTAGCCGTCCTTGAGTCGGTAGACGTCGTAGCACGCCAGCCCGCCGCCAAGGAATGTCTGATAGCCCTGCGCCGCAACGGGTAACCGTGCCGTTAGGTCTGCCAGCAGAACACTGGGCAACAACGCCACGCCGTCGGTGATGGAAGCGTCGACGTGCCCGCCTCGTCCGCTCGAGCGGACCTGCCACAGCATCGCCATTGCCGTGAAGGCCGGCAACAGGCCGCCACCCACGAGATCGGCGATAGGAATGGGAGGCGGCACCGGTCGCCCGTCGTGTCCTGTCAACCGGTCGAGCAGACCGGACTCGGCCAGATAATTCAGATCATGTCCCGGCGCCCGTGATCTGGGATCGGCGCTCCCGTAGCCGGTGATCGAAACCCAGACCAGAGCCGGGTGATACGAACGGGCATCCTCGTGATCGATGCCCAACCTGCGCATCACACCCGGACGGAACGACTCGACGAGGACATCGGCCTCGTCGACCAGCCGGCGGAGGAGAGCCTGCCCCTGCGACCTCTTCAGGTCGATGCAGATCGATCGCTTACCCCTGTTGAACAAGTGGTGAGCAACCGGCACTCCCTCCGCTTCGCCCCCGAATTCCCCGATGTAGTCCCCCCGCAACGGATCTTCGATCTTGAGGACGTCTGCACCGAAGGAAGCCAGCAGACTCGTGCAATAGTCACCGGCCACGAGCCGCGTCAAATCGACCACCCGAATACCGTTGAGGGGCCCCGTCACTGCACCACCTCGGGGCCGGACAGGGACCGCAGCCCGATTCCGGCTTCCCTTCTATCCCAGATCCGGCCGTGCCCGAGGTACTTGAGCGCCGACTTCTGGATCTTTCCCGTCGACGAGCTACGCGGGAACTCCGAGAGGATCTCGATGTATCGCGGGACGAATGCAGGCGGCAAGTCCTCGAGCAATGCGGCCGTCAATTCGACGTGATCCAGCGCCATGCCCTCGCGCAGCACCACACACAGTTTCACCTCTTCGTCGTCGGATAGCCCGGAGGGGACTCCGACCGCCGCGGCGAGGGCGACCGACGGGTGCCGTTGGGCGGCCATCTCGATCTCGTAGGACGACACGTTTTCGGCGCGGCGCCTGATCCGCTCACTCGACCGGTCGACGAAGTAGACGTACCCCTCGGCGTCGACGCGCGCGAAGTCGCCGGAATGGAACCATCCGTTGCGGAACGCCGCGGCAGTCTGTTCCGGAGCATTCACATAACCTTGAAAGATGGTGAAGGGCAGCTTTGCCCGAACCAATATCTCGCCGACCGCGCCGGTGGGGACAGCAAGGTCGGTGACTGGATCGGCGATCCGTACATCGAAGAACTCGTCGCAGACCTTCCCGCAGGATCCGATGCGGTGCGGCTCGTCCTTGGGCTGCCAGATGGGGTTATCGACCTCGGTCATCCCCCACAACTCCATGACATGGACATCGAAGCGCTCCACGAAGCGATCCGCGATCCCTGCTGGGATAGGCGCCGATGACATCCGCTGCAAGGGGTTATCCCGATCATCCGACCGCGGTGGGGTCTGGAACACCAGTTCGGTCATCGGACCGTGACTGATTGTGGCGGTGACCCGGTGCCTGCGAATGTCATCGAGCCAAACCATGGCGTCGAACCGCTCTTTGAGCACCATCTGCGCCCCGGCGACGATGCAACTCAGCGTCGCCATGTACTTACCAGCGATATGGAACAGCGGATGACAGCAATAGAAGACATCCTCACCGCTGAGGTCGAACTGGCGCACCGTGGTCATCGCTTCCAGAAATGCTTGCGCGTGGGGGAGCATCGCGCCCTTGGGCGGCCCGGTCGTTCCCGAGGTGTAGATAATCGAGGCGAGGTCGTGAAATCGCGGACCGTCTGGCTCGCCGTCCGCCAGGGTGGAGAACGACGCCAATGTGCATGCCGATGAGTTCTGATCGGTATCGTCGACCACAACGATTCCCGGACCGGCATCGAACATGGCGTCCACCGCATGCAGCGCTGCCAACACCGATCTGCTGGCGAATATCAGGCGCGGATGCGCCGTCGAGATCACATGGGCCAGGGAACTTCCCCGCAGCATCGGATTGATCCACACGTCGGCCGCTCCGCTCAGCGCAATCCCGAGCCAGATCACCACGCATTGAACAGAATTCGGCGCCATGATCGCCACACGATCGCCCCGCCCGATGCCAAGTCCACACAATGCCCGTGCTATCGCAGTCGCCTCGATGAACGCATCGCCATAGCTGAGATCGGCGCCACGATCAGCGCTCTGCAGAAAGACAGCGTCGGGCGTTCGGGAGGCGCGATCGCGAAGGGCGTGCGCCACTGTCCAGTCCTCGATGCAGCCCAGGTCGACGCCTGCATTCATGACTCGGTGCCCTCGTTTCCCACGATCGCGATGCCGTTCGTCTCCGGCAGCGTCCACACGAGCAAGATCGCAACGGTACACGCACCGATTCCCACCGCCGCGATCGCGCCGCCCAGTCCCAGTGCAGCGGTGACACCGCCGACCATGGTGGTCGCGAGTCCCGAGATCCCGCGACCCACACTGTAAGCGAAAGCCTGCCCGGTCGCGCGGATCTCGGTGGGGTGCAGTTCGGCCAAGTAGGCACCGAGCCCGGCGGTCTGCCCCGCGGCGAAGAAGCCCAGGGGAAAGGCCGCGATGACGGTGCCGACGATTCCTCCCACCGGCGCCAGCAGGAACACCAACAAAGCCAAGCAGCTACCGATGAAGTACAGGCTGAACGTCAATCGCCTGCCCAGGCGATCATGTATGAGGCCGGCACACACGTACCCGCAGAACGAGCCGAAGATGGCGATCCACACATACAACGACGCGCCGGTGACGGTCAGTCCGCGGCGCTGCGACAAGAAGAGCGGAAGGAACGTGAACACGGAGTAATAGATCGACTGGCATGCAGCCGCCAGGATGGTGGCTCGCAACGTCGTCGTCAGCTGCGTGGGCCGGAACAGCAGACTGAACTTGCTCTGAGTATCCCGCGAGAGCTGCACGTTGTCGTGGACATGGCGACGGACGTAGGCGGCTAGCAGTGCCGGCGCGAGACCGATGAGGAAGAGCACCCGCCACGTCGCGTCCTGAGAGAGGGTCGCGCTGGCGACGACGTAGAGCAGCCCGGCCCCGGCCCAGCCGATGGCGTAGCAGCTCTGCAGCAGACCCATCACCCGTCCGCGCTGAGCGTTGCGGGCGAATTCCGCAAGCATCGCAGCGCCCACAGCCCATTCGGCACCGAAAGCGGCCCCGGCCACGCTCCGCCAGATCGCGAGCTGCGTGAAGTCCTGCGCGGTCGCACACAGCGCCGTCGCGACTGAATAGGCCAAGATGATGACGACGAGCACCCGCGCACGTCCGTAACGATCTGCGAAGAAGCCCCCGAGCACTCCACCGATCGCCGACATCACCAGGCTCAGCGAGGCGATGTTGGCAATCTGGCCGGTCGACAATGACAGACTGGCCATGATCGCCGCCGTCACGAAGCTGTACATCATCCAGTCCATGCCGTCGAGGCCCCATCCGAGGCCCGCTCCACGGAAGGCCCGGATGCCCCGCGCATCGAGGCCGGTGAACTGCATCAAGGCCGTCGATCGCTCCTGTCGCGCCTCGTTTCGTTGCGGTGCGGTGATGTCTTCGTTCGGCATGTCTTCTTCCAGGCGCCAGGCCGTTGCGGGGGTCCGTCAACGGCACCAGATGTAAGCCAGACAGATCGTATGTGTGTCTGTCTGTATGACACTGAGGATTGTGCGTCCCATCACATCGGGTGTCAACTGTGTCTTTGGTCGCGTGGACTGGCCGCCGCACCCTCCACATGCGGGTCGCTCTGTCTGGCGCGAGATGCCAGCCACTTGGCTATGTATGGCGGTATGACAAACAGAGGTGCGTGGTGTTCGATGGTGCGCCCGCCGTCGTGGCCTTCCAGCTCAGGTTCGGGCGCTACCCGCTGCAACTTCAGCACAGACGTCGTCAGTACAGAGGTCGCATGCCATGAGCGCTGACCCGAACGCCGCCGGGCGATTAATGTTGCACCCGAGACGCACTGGACAGACGACGGGTGGTGCGGCAACGGTGACAGCTGACATCGCGGCGATCCTGGACCGGCACAGTACCGAGCGCAGCGCGCTCCTCGACATCCTGTGGGACGTGCAGCGCCGGCACGGCCACATCTCCTCCGAGGCCGCCGCGCGCATCGCCGAACGCCTGGGCACCACCGGCGACGACGTGCTCGAGACCGCGTCGTTCTACCACTTCTTCCATACCGCCCCGACCGGGCGGCACGTGATCTACCTGAGCAACACCGTGATCGCGAAGATGCGCGGCCACCGCGCCGTGCACCGGGCGCTGGAGGCCGCCACCGGCGTGCGGTTCGACGGCCCCGGGTCGGCCGAGTTCAGCCTGTTCGAGACCGCCTGCATCGGGCAGAGCGACCACGAACCGGCGATGCTCGTCGACGACGTCGTGTTCACCGACCTGACGCCGCAGCGGGTCGGCGACATCGTCGTCGCCTTGCGGCACGGGGTGCCCGCGGCGGAGATCGCCGACCCGGCCGGTCTGCCGCGCGACACCGCGGCCTATGTCGATGCGCTCACCCCCACTGCGGTGCACACGTCGGGCCCGGTGTTCTTCTCCCCCGACATCGATCACCGAGATGCGTTGCGGCGCAGCCTCGCCATGACCTCCCAGGAGGTGATCACCACGATCGCCGAGTCGGGGTTGCGCGGCCGCGGCGGCGCCGGATTCCCGACCGGCACCAAATGGAAGAGCTGCCGTCGCGCCGCCGGCGACGAGAAGTACATCATCTGCAACGCCGACGAGGGCGAGCCCGGGACCTTCAAGGACCGGGTGCTGCTCACCCGGGCACCCGAGCTGGTGTTCACCGGGATGGCGATCGCGGCCCACGCCGTCGGCGCCGGGCACGGCATCGTCTACCTGCGCGGCGAATACGCCTATCTGCGACCGTATCTCGATGCTCAGCTGGCCGCCCTGCGCGCCGAGGGAAGCCTCGGTGCGCACTTCGACATCCGCATCCAGCTCGGCGCCGGGTCCTATGTCTGCGGTGACGAATCCGCGCTGATCGAGTCCTGCGAGGGCAACCGCGGGACGCCGCGGCTCAAGCCGCCGTTCCCCGTCGAGCACGGGTTCCTGGGCTGCCCGACGGTGGTCAACAACGTCGAGACGTTCGCCGCCGCAGCGCGGATCATGCAGCGCGGCGCCGGCTGGTTCGCCGCGATGGGGGTACCGGGGTCGACGGGCACCCGGCTGCTCAGCGTGTCCGGTGACTGCCGCGCACCCGGCATCTACGAGGTGCCCTGGGGTGTCACCCTGCGCGACGTGCTGGCCATGATCGGCGCCGACGACGCCCGCGCCGTGCAGCTCAGCGGACCGTCCGGCGAGATGCTGTCGGTAGCCGCCGACGCCGACCGCCGGCTCGCCCACGACGACCTGTCCTGCGGCGGATCGGTCATGGTGTTCGACCACAGCCGGGATCTGCTCGACGTGGTGGTGGATTTCACGCAGTTCTTCGTCGACGAGTCCTGCGGCATCTGTGTGCCGTGCCGGGCCGGCACGGTGATGCTGCGGGACGGGGTCACACAGGTGGCCGACGGCCGGGGGCTGGCCTCGGATCTCGACGACATGACCTCCTGGGGCCGGATCGTGGCGCACACCAGCCGGTGCGGGCTCGGCGCCACCGCCCCCAACCCGATCCTGACCACGCTGGCGAAGTTCCCCGAGGTGTTCACCGACCGGCTGAGCCGCCCCGGCGCTGCCCTGCTGCCGTCCTTCGACGTGGTGGCCGAACTGCGCGACCACACCGAGGCCGCCACACACCTCGCCCGTCTCGGCCCCCAGGAGTCGCCGTGAGCATCCGGATCAAGGTCGACGGTGTCGAGGTCGAGACCGAGGGCGGCGCCGCGCTGATCGACGCGGCGGCCGCCGCCGGTGTCTACATCCCGGCGCTGTGTTACCTGCCCGGGCATCCGGCGCTGGGCACCTGCCGGGTGTGCTCGGTGAAGGTGGACGGCCGGATCGTGCCCGCCTGCACGGTGACCGTCACCGACGGGATGCGCGTCGAGGTCGCCGACGCCGACGTTACCGACGCCCGGAAAGCGTTGGTGGAGTTGCTGTTCGCCGAGGGCACCCATAACTGTCCGAGCTGTGAGAAGTCCGGGCGGTGCACGCTGCAGGCGGTCGGCTACGAGGTGGGCATGCTGGTCTCGCGGTTCCCGTACCAGTTCCCGCGGCGGGTCGCCGACCACGCCGCTGAGCACCTCTGGCTCGACCGCGACCGCTGCATCTTCTGCCAGCGCTGCGTGGAGTTCGTCCGCGACCGCGACACCGGGGCCAAGATCTTCTCCATCAGCGGCCGTGGCTCCCACGCCCGCATCGAGATCGACGCCGAACTCGCCGACCGGATGCCGCCCGAGCAGATCCGGACGGCCGTCGACATCTGCCCGACCGGAACCATTCTGGCGAAAGGTGTCGGCTACGACCAACCGATCGGGGCGCGCCGCTACGAGGTCGAATCCGTGCGCGACCGGACGCTGGAGCCGCAGCGGGAGACGCCATGAGCACACCGGAACCCCGCGAGATCGCCTCGCACGAACTACCGGCGACACCGCTGGACCCCGACCTCGCCGCCGCGCGGGACGCCAAGATCAAGGTGTCGATGATCAGCCTGTGCGGCTGCTGGGGATGCAGCCTGTCCCTGCTGGACATCGACGAGAGGATGATCGATCTGCTGGACCGGATCACCATCCTGCGTTCGTCGTTCACCGACATCAAACGCATCCCGCAGCGCTGTTCCATCGGTTTCATCGAGGGTGGGGTCGCCAACGCCGAGAACATCGAGACGCTGCAACACTTCCGGGAGAACTGCGACGTGCTGATCTCGGTGGGTGCCTGCGCGATCTGGGGCGGCGTCCCGTCGCTGCGGAACCCGGTGGGGCTGCGGGACTGCCTGGCCGAGGCCTACACCGACTCGCCGACGCTGCCCGCGGGCGCCGACGCAGTGGTGCCGGATCACCGCCGGCTGCCGGTGCTGACCAACAACGTCCACCCCTGTCACGAGGTGGTGCACATGGACTACTTCATCCCCGGCTGCCCACCGGACGCCGACGCGATCCTGACCGTGCTGACCGATGTGGTGGAGGGCCGCCCGGTGCACCTGCCCACCTCGTTGAACCACTTCGACTGATCGGGGAAACCGCGACATGGCAACCACATTGGTCATCGATCCGATCACCCGCATCGAGGGTCACGGCAAGGTGGTGATCGAGCTCGACGACGAGCACAACGTCACCGATGCCCGGCTGCACGTGGTCGAGTTCCGCGGCTACGAGAAGTTCATCCAGGGCCATCCTTATTGGGAGGCACCGGTGTTGATGCAGCGGATCTGCGGGATCTGTTTCGTCAGCCACCATCTGGCCGGGGCCAAGGCCCTCGACGACATGATCGGGGTGGGCCCGGCGTCGCAGACCGCGTTGACCCCGACCGCGGTGAAGATGCGGCGGCTGGGTCACTACGCGCAGATGTTGCAGTCCCACGTCACCGCGTACTTCTACCTGGTGGTGCCGGAGATGCTGTTCGGCATCGACGCCGCCCCCGAGCAGCGCAACTTCATCGGCCTGCTCGAGGCCGACCCGGAGTTGGTCAAACGCGTTGTCCGACTCCGTAAATGGGGTCAGGAGGTGATCGAGGCGGTGTTCGGCAAGCGGATGCACGGCATCTCCTCGGTACCCGGCGGGGTCAACCACAGCCTGCCCGCCGGTGACGTCGACCGGTTCCTGCGCGGTGAACCGGGGCTGCCGTCGGTCGACGAGGTGCTCGCGGACGCCCAGCTGGGCCTGCGGATGTTCGAGGACTTCCACGACCGGCACCGTGCCCAGGTCGACGCGTTCGGCCGGGTGCCGGCGCTGAACATGTGCCTGGTCGACGACGACGGCAACGTGGACTACTACGACGGGCGACTGCGGGTCGTCGACGACGACAAGACCGTGGTGCGCGAGTTCGACTACCGCGACTACGCCCAGCACTTCTCCGAGGCGGTGGAGAGGTGGAGCTACATGAAGTTCCCCTACCTGACCGAGCTGGGCCGCGAGTCCGGGTCGGTGCGGGTGGGGCCGCTGGCCCGGATGAACGTGACCCGCACGCTGTCCACGCCGATCGCCGCGGCGGCGCTGGAGAAGTTCCACGCCTACACCGGCGGGCGGGCGAACTCGCGGACACTGCACACGAACTGGGCCCGCACCATCGAGATCATCCACGCCGCCGAGGTGGTCAGGGACCTGCTGGCCGACCCGGACATCGTCGCCGGCGACCTGGTGGTGGCGCCGGGACCGCAGGCGTGGACCGGGGAGGGTATCGGGGTGGTGGAGGCGCCACGGGGCAGCCTGTTGCACCACTACCGCGCCGACCGCGACGGCAACGTCACCTTCGCCAACCTGATCGTGGCGACCACGCAGAACAACCAGGTGCTCAACCGCACGGTGCGCAGTGTCGCCGAAGACTATCTGGGCGGGCGGGCCGAGATCACCGAGGGCATGATGAACGCGATCGAGGTCGGCATCCGCGCATACGACCCGTGCCTGAGCTGCGCCACCCACGCGCTGGGGCAGATGCCGCTGGTGGTCACCGTCGTCGACGCGCAGGGCCGGGTGCTCGATGAACGTGTGCGCTGATCGGCTGCCCGCCGGGCTGGTCGACGACGCGGGCACGCTGATCTACGGCATCGGCAACGCCGGACGCTGCGACGACGGGCTGGGCTGGGCGGTCATCGACCGGCTCGAACAGTGCGCGCCGCGTGCCGCGCTGCGCCGCACCTATCAGCTCAACCTCGAAGACGCCGACCTGATCACCGGCTACCCCCGGGTGGTGTTCGTCGATGCAACCAAAGACAGTGCCGTGGAATCATTTTCGGTGAGCCGACCGCAGCCGCGGATGGATCTGAGCTTCACCTCGCACGCGCTGAGCGTGCCGGCCGTGCTGGCCACCGCGCTGCGGTGCTTCGACCGGGTTCCCGAGACGTACGTGCTGGGCATCCGCGGCTACCGCTGGGATCTGCGCGAGGGCCTCACACCGCGGGCGCGGCGCAACCTCGAGCGAGCCGTGGCGGCGCTGGCGGGTTAGATCAGGGTTAGATCTCGATGACGGTGGGCACGATCATCGGCTGCCTGCGGTAGGTCTCCCCCACCCACTTGCCGACGGTGCGGCGGACGGCCTGCGCAATGCGCGACGGGTCGGTGACGTTGTCGGCGGCGAGCTTGTCCAGCTCGGCTTCGACCTTGCGGGCCGCGGGCTCGAGCGCCTTGGGGTCCTCGGAGAAGCCGCGGGAATGCAGGTGCGCCGGGGCCGCGGGGCTGCCGGTGCCGCGCCGCACCACCACCGTCACCGCGATGAACCCCGAGGACAGGATCAGCCGCTCGCCCAGGGTGGCGTCGCCGACGTCGCCGGTGATCAGCCCGTCGACGAACATCTTGCCGACCGGGACCGCCCCGGCGATCGTCGCCTGCCCGGCCACCAGGTCGACGCTCACGCCGTTCTCGGCCAGCACGACGTTGTCCTCCGGCACGCCGGTGCGGGCGGCCAGCGCGGCGTTGGCGCGCAGCATCCGCCAGGTGCCGTGCACCGGCATCACGTTGCGCGGCCGCACCGCGTTGTAGAGGAACAACAGCTCGCCGGAGTAGGCGTGGCCCGAAACATGCACGCGCACTTGCTGGTTGGTGACCACCCGGGCGCCGATCTTGGCCAGCGCGTCGATCACGCCGTAGACCGCCTCCTCGTTGCCGGGGATCAGCGACGAGGACAGGATGACCAGATCCCCTGCGGTCAGGGTGATGCTGCGGTGCTCACCGCGCGACATCCGCGACAACGCCGCCATCGGTTCGCCCTGGGTGCCGGTGGTGATCAGCACCACCCGGTCGGCGGGCATCATCTCGGCGGCGGCAATGTCGACGACGTCGTCGTCGGCGACGGTGAGGTAGCCGAGTTCGCGGGCGATGCCCATATTGCGGACCATCGACCGGCCGACGAAGGCCACCCGCCGGCCCAGCGCCACCGCCGCATCGATGATCTGTTGCACGCGATCGACATTGGAGGCGAAGCACGCGACGATGACACGTCCGTCGGCGCCGCGGATCAGCCGGTGCAGCGTCGGGCCGATCTCGCTCTCCGACGGGCCGACGCCGGGGATCTCGGAGTTGGTGGAATCGCAGAGGAACAGGTCGACGCCGGCGTCGCCGAGGCGGGACATGCCGGGTAGGTCGGTGGGCCGGCCGTCGAGCGGCAGCTGGTCGAGCTTGATGTCGCCGGTGTGCAGCACGGTGCCCGCGCCGGTGTGGATCGCGATGGCCAACGCGGCCGGGATGGAGTGGTTGACCGCGAAGTACTGGCATTCGAAGACGCCGTGGGTGGAGCGCTGCCCCTCGGCGACCTCGACGAGCACCGGCTTGATGCGGTGCTCGCGGCACTTCTCGGCCACCAGCGCGAGGGTGAACTTCGACGACACGATCGGGATGTCGGGCCGCAGCTTGAGCAGGAACGGGATGGCCCCGATGTGGTCCTCGTGTCCGTGGGTCACCACGACTGCTTCGACGTCGTCGAGCCGGTGTTCGATGTGGCGGATGTCGGGCAGGATCAGGTCGACGCCGGGTTCGTCGTGGGTGGGGAACAGCACACCGCAGTCCACGATGAGCAGCCGGCCGAGATGCTCGAACACGGTCATGTTGCGGCCGATTTCGCCGACGCCGCCCAGCGCGGTGACCCGGAGGCCACCTGGGGCCAGGGGCCCCGGTGCGGTCTGCGTGTGATCCACCGCCACCCCGCTACCGCAGCACCGCGGCGGCGCGCAGATCGGCGGCCAACGCCTCGATCTCTGCCCCGGCGGCGGGCACTTGCGGCAGACGCGGGTCGCCGACCTCGAAGCCCTGGAGGCGCAGCGCGGCCTTCGACAGCGTGACGCCGCCGAGCCGGGACTGGGCCTGCGACAGCGGTGCCAGCGTGACGTTGATCTTGCGGGCGGTGGCGATGTCGCCGGAGGCGAAGGCACTCAACATGTCTCGAAGCTGGCCGGCCGCGACGTGGCCCCACACGCTGATGAAGCCGGTGGCGCCCATCGCCAGCCACGGCAGGTTCAGCGCGTCGTCACCGGAGTAGTAGGCCAGCCCGGTCTCGGCGATGATCTGCCCGCCGCCGTGCAGGTCGCCCTTGGCGTCCTTGATGGCGACGATGTGGGGATGGGTGGCCAGGGTGCGGATGGTGTCCCACGCGATCGGCACCACCGAGCGCGGCGGGATGTCGTAGAGGATCACCGGCAGGTCGGTGGCGTCGGCGACCGCGGTGAAGTGGGCGATCAGGCCGGACTGCGGGGGCCGCGAGTAGTACGGGGTGACCACCAGCAGGCCGTGCGCGCCCTCCGCGGCGCACGCCCTGGCGAGGTGGACGCTGTGCGCGGTGTCGTAGGTGCCGGCGCCGGCGATGATCTTGGCGCGGTCGCCGACCGCGTCGAGCACCGCACGCAGCAGCGCGATCTTCTCGTCGTCGGTGGTGGTGGGCGATTCCCCGGTGGTGCCGGACACCACGAGGCCGTCGCAGCCGGCGTCGACGAGGTGGGTGGCCAGGCGCGCGGCGGTATCGGTGTCCAGCGAACCGTCTGGCTTGAACGGGGTAACCATCGCGGTCAACAGGGTGCCCAAACGGGCGGGGGCGTCGAATCCGCTGGTCGTCACGAACACCTAGGTTACCCGGTCGCCTCGCCGCCGAACGAATGGCTTTCCGGTCTCACACCTCGGTTGCCAGCGGGCTGGTCGCCACCTCGGTGCCGTCGGCCAGCACCGTGATCTCGAAGTCGGCGAACACCTGCGGGGCGACGCCGATCAGCTGACGCAGGCATTCGATGGCCATGCGCCGGATCTCCACGTCGGCGTGTTCGCTGGCCCGCATCGCGACGAAGTGCCGCCAGGCCCGGTAGTTGCCGGTGACGACGATCCGGGTCTCGGTCGCGTTGGGCAGCACCGCGCGGGCGGCCTGGCGGGCCTGTTTGCGCCGCAGTGTGGCGTTGGGCTGATCGGCGAACTTGGCCTCCAGCCGGCTCAGCAACTCGGTGTAGGCGGCACGACCGGCGTCGGCGGCCGCGGTGAAGATCTCCAGCAGTTCCGGGTCATCCTCGATCCCCGGCGGGGCGACCACCTGTGAGTCGTGTTCGGGAACGTAGCGCTGGGACAGCTGCGAGTAGGAGAAGTGCCGGTGCCGGATCAGCTCGTGGGTGCAGGACCGGGAGATGCCGGTGATGTAGAAGGACACCGAGGCGTGTTCGAGCACCGAGAAATGACCGACGTCGATGATGTGCCGCAGGTAGGCGGCGTTGGTAGCGGTACGCGGGTTGGGTTTGGACCAGCTCTGGTAGCAGGCCCGGCCGGCGAACTCGACCAGCGCGGCGCCACCGTCGGCGTCGGTGCTCCACGGCACGTCGGCGGGCGGGGTGAACTCGGTCTTGGCGATCAGCTGCACGCGCAGCGGCGCGATCTCGGCCACGCGCAGAGCCTAGTCGGGCCGGCCGCGGCCGCGACGGAGGTGCTCGGCCCACGAGCCCGCTGAGCGTGCACTGACAGTAGCTGCGTCGGTCTTCGCACTACCAGGAGTGCACGCTCGCCAGACCGCCACCCGCCCACCGTGCACTCACGGTAGTGGCGTGGGCGTGCGCACTACCGTGAGTGCACGCTCGGCGTACGCCAGCAGATCGGGGATGACTCAGACGTATCGGTGCTCGATGCGGTCGCCGCCGGCGCGCTTGGACCGGTACATCGCCGTGTCCGCCAGCTGCATCAGCCGGTCGATGAGCACCGGGTGCTCGATCGTGGCGCCGGGCGCGATGGCGGTACTGCAGGTGCCCAGGCTGGCGGTGATGCCGAACGGCGTCGCGGCGATACCGGCCCGGATCTTCTCCACGGTCCGCGCGTGGCCACTGTCGGTGTCGAGGTCGGCGATGACGAACTCCTCCCCGCCCAGGCGGGCGAGCACCGCGCCGTCGTCGGTGTGTTCCCGCAGCACCGAGGCGACGCTGACCAGAGCCGCGTCGCCGACCGCATGCCCCTGGGTATCGTTGACCTTCTTGAAATCGTCGAGATCGACCATCGTGACGTTGAGGCACACGGCCCGGCTGTCGCGCCCGGCGGTGAGTTCGTGGACGCTGTTGTAGAACGAACGCCGGTTGAGCAACCCGGTGAGCGGGTCGCGGTCGGAGTTGCGCAGATCGATGTGCAGCGAGTGCACCAGCGTGTAGATGCCGAACGGCATCCCGATGTTGATCCCGATCACCACCAGGGCCGACGCGACCGCCCAGATCCAGTCGCCGGTGTCCAGCCACATCCGCACGGCGGTCACGGTCACACAGACCACGGCCACCCCGACGTTGGTCAGCACGTGGGCCACGGCGTGGAAGTAGGCCAGCAGCCCGCCGAGGGCCGCGAACACCACGCCGCCCATCAGCCCGCCGTACGGGTTCGACATGATCAGGCAACTGGCGGCGATGCAGGCCGAGCAGAGCACGGCGTAGCGCAGCGACTGGGCGCGGGTCGGCCACCGGAACAGCCACACCGACGATGCGACGACCGAGCACACCCCGACCCCGACGGCCACGGCCCGGGTCAGCGGCGTGTTCGCGCCTGCCGGGCTGGCCAGCAGCAGGACCGGGATCACGCCGAGGAACAGCGTGAAACCGAATGTGGCCAGGCGCCACGGGGTCTGCAGACCGCGGTCGTAGAGGTAGCTGCTGAACCAGTCGAACTGGTCGCTCTGGCGCCACCATCGACGCATCCACGCAAGCACGTCCACCCCGGGAGCCGATCGCTATCGAGGGATGCCAGCGCCGGCCGGACGGTGCTCACGAGCGTCGTGCGGGGCTGGGTCGGCTGCACGAAAGTGGGGACGCCACTCGGTCCGTCGTCCCCTGCCCGCCATGGCCAGCATTCTGGCATGACCGGCCGGCGCGCCCCAGCGCTGGGAAACCCCGTCGCGGTGCGCGGGCCCGCTCGAGCCGGTGGACGTGGTCGGCGACGCCGTCGAGGGTCGGACCACTCACCGACCGGCGGCGACGAAATCGACGACGACGGCCGCCAATTCGCGGCCCTTGTCCTCCTGCAGGAAGTGGCCGCCGCCGGTGATCGTCACGTGCGGTTGGCCGGCGGCACCGGGGATCAGCGTGCGCAGCGGTGCGTCGGCGCCGCGGGTGATCGGGTCGGAGTCGGAGAACGCGCACAGGAACGGCCGGTCGTACCCGCGCAGCCCCTGCCACGCCGCCCGGTTGGCCTCGGCCGCCGGGTCGTCGGGGGTGATCGGCACCAGCGTCGGGAACTGGCGCGCCCCGGCCTTGTAGGCATCGTCGGGGAACGGCGCGTCGTAGGCGGCGATCACCTCGGGGCCCAGATCGGACACGCACCCACCGTTGACGATCTGCCCCACCGGGAAGTCCGGGGTCTCCTGGCTGAACCGGCGCCACGCCAGGAACGCCTCGCCGGGGTGCTGGTCACCGGTCGGCAGCGTCGTGTTCGCCGCCACCACCCGCGCGAACCGCTCGGGGTGCTCACCCACCAGGCGCAGCCCGATCAGCCCGCCCCAGTCCTGGCACACCAGCGTGATGCCACCCAGACCGATGGCCTGGAGCGCCGCCCAGGTCCAGTCGACATGCGCCTGGTACGTGTAGTCCTCGCGGCGGACCGGTTTGTCGCTGCGGCCGAAGCCGACCAGGTCAACGGCGACCGCGCGCAGACCGGCCTCGACGAGGACCGGGATCATGTGCCGGTACAGGTAGCTCCACGACGGTTCGCCGTGCAGCAGCAGCACCGTCGCACCGTCGGGCGGGCCCTCGTCCAGGTAGTGCATGCGCAGCCCGTCCACCTCGACGTAGCGCGGCGGGAACGGGAAACCGGGCAGATCGACGAAGCGGCCGTCGGGGGTGCGCAGGACATCCATGGCCGTCAGCTAACCAAGGCGGCGCGCAGTTGCGCCGCCAAATCGCCCCGATCCCCGACCGCGACGTCGTCCAGACCGAGCCAGCCGGCCATGGTCCGCAGCTCCCCGGCCAGCGCCCGCGCCACCCGCGCGCGGTCCTGCCCGTCCTCGGCGAACGCACCCGGCACCTGCAGGGCGCCCACCGTCCGGTCGGCCTTGAGGTCCACCCGCCCGACCAGCTGCCCGTCGAGCAGGAAAGGCCAGACGTAGTAACCGAATTGGCGTTTCGGGGCGGGTGTGTAGATCTCGATGCGGTAGTGGAAGCCGAAGAGCCGCTCGACGCGGGGCCGGAAGAAGATCAGCGGGTCGAACGGGCACAGCAGCGCGGTGCCGCGGTCGCGGCGCGGCACGATCTGGCCGGCCCGCAGGTACGCCGGCGCGGCCCAGCCGTCCACGTCGACGGGTTCGAGCTCCCCGGCGGCCACCAGCTCGGCGATCGCCGGCTTGACCTGGCGGGCACCCAGCCGGAAGTAGTCACGCAGGTCGGCCTCGGTACCCACCCCGAGCGCGGTGGCCGCCCGCAGCACGAGTTCGCGGACGGCGTCGGCCTCGGCGACCTGCCGGCCCACCACCTCGGCGGGCAGCACCCGCTCGGTCAGGTCGTAGTGCCGCGCGAAACCGACCCGGGTGGCCGTCGTCAGGACCCCGGCCGACCACAACGCCTCGGCCACCCACTTGGTCTCGCTGCGGTCCCACCACGGCCCCTTGCGGCCGCGCGGTTCCGACTCCAGATGGGCCTCGATCTGGCCCGCCGTCGACGGGCCCAGCTCGGCCACCGCGGCGACGATGTCCTCAGCGAGCTTGGCGTTCTTCTTGACGATCTCCACACCCCACCGGCCGTGCTGGTACTCCTGCATCCGCCAGCGCAGCAGCGGCCAGTCCTCGACGGCCATCAGCGCGGCCTCGTGCGCCCAGTACTCCACCAGCAGCCGCGGTGAGCGCGCCGAATGGCTCCACGCCGCCCGGTCCAGGATGTCGCGGTCGTAGGGTCCGAGCCGGCTGAACACCGGCGCGTAGTGCGCGCGCACCGCCACCGACACCGAATCCAGCTGGAGCACCTGCAGCCGGGCCACCAGACGTCTGAGGTGCGCGCGGGTGATGGACCCGGCGGGTTTGGACTCGTGGAATCCCTGCGCGGCCACCGCCACCCGCCGCGCCTGCGCAGCGGTCAGCTTCATGTCGTGCGGGTGTAGCTGCAGAACCGGTAGCGCAAGCCCGACGCGCTGGTCTGCCACGGGCCGTCCAGCCCCGTCCAGGACTCGCCGAGCACCGGGGCCAGCGCGTCGTCGTCCTCGCGGCGTAGGTCGATGTCGACCTCGGTGACCTCGCATCGGGTGGCCAGCGGCAGCGCGAGGCCGTAGATCTGTGCGCCCCCGATCACCCAGGCGTCCTCGAGGGGGGCGTCCTCGAAACGTCCGACGACGTCTGCTCCTTCAGCCATGTAGTCAGCTTGCCGGGTGACTACGACATTGTTGCGGCCCGGCAGCGGCCGGAACTTCGCGGGCAGCGACTCCCAGGTCAGCCTGCCCATGATCACGGTGTGGCCCAGCGTCAGCTCCTTGAAGTGGGCCATGTCCTCGGGCACCCGCCACGGGATGGCGTTGGCGCGGCCGATCACCCCGGAGCTGGACTGCGCCCAGACCAGGTTGACAGTCACACCGCCACCGGGGCCTTGATCGCCGGGTGCGGGTCGTAGTTCTTGATGACCACGTCGTCGTAGGTGTAGTCGAAGATCGAATCCCGCGGCGCCAGAACGAGTTCCGGGTAGGGACGCGGATCGCGGGAGAGCTGTTCGGTGACCTGCTCGACGTGGTTGTCGTAGATGTGGCAGTCCCCGCCGGTCCAGATGAACTCGCCGACGCCCAGGCCGGCCTGGGCGGCCATCATGTGGGTGAGCAGCGCGTAGCTGGCGATGTTGAACGGCACCCCGAGGAACAGGTCGGCGCTGCGCTGGTACAGCTGGCAGCTCAGCCGGCCCTCGGCGACGTAGAACTGGAAGAACGCGTGGCACGGCGGCAGCGCCATCTGCGGGATCTCGCCGACGTTCCACGCCGAGACGATGTTGCGCCGCGAGTCCGGGTCGCGCCGCAGCAGCTCCAGCGCCGCCGAGATCTGGTCGATGTGCTCACCTGACGGCGTCGGCCAGGACCGCCACTGCACGCCGTATACCGGACCGAGATCACCTGTCGGCGAAGCCCATTCGTCCCAGATCGTGACCCCGCGCTCCTGCAGCCAGCGCACGTTGGAGTCGCCGCGCAGGAACCACAGCAGTTCGTAGACGATCGACTTGGTGTGCACCTTCTTGGTGGTGACCAGGGGGAAACCGGCGGCCAGGTCGTAGCGCATCTGATGACCGAACAGGCTGCGGGTACCGGTACCGGTGCGGTCGGACTTGGCGACACCGTCGGCCAGCACCAGAGCCAACAGGTCCTCGTACGGTGTGGGGATCGGCACGCACTGAGCTTAACGTCGCCGCCAGGGCGGACCGCGTAACGCCGCCGCGAGGGCGCCCAGCCCGAGGCCAGCGCGAGAGAGTACAACGGTAGCCATGCCCAGGATCACCGACACCGTGCCGACCGCCGACGGCGCCTGCCCCGTCTCCCTGCACACTCCCGACGGCGAGGGGCCGTGGCCGGGCGTCGTGATGTACCCCGACGCCGGCGGCGCCCGCCCGACCTTCCGCGCCATGGCCGACAAACTCGCCGCCCTCGGGTATGCCGTGCTGGTGCCCGACGTGTACTACCGCGCCGGTGAATGGGAACCGTTCTCGATGGCGACGGTGTTCGAGGACGCCTCCGAGCGCAACCGGCTGTTCGCGTTGATGGCCAAGGTGACCCCGGACGTGATGGCCGCCGACGCGGCCGCGTTCTTCGACTACCTGGCGGGCCGGCCCGAGGTCACCGGCGAATCGTTCGGCACCACCGGGTACTGCATGGGCGGCCGGACCTCGCTGGTGGTGGCCGGTCGGGTGCCCGAGCGGGTGCGCGCGGCGATGTCCTTCCACGGCGGCGGGCTGGTCACCGACGACGCCGACAGCCCGCACCTGCGGGCCGACGCGATCTCCGCGGCGGTCTACGTCGGCGCCGCCCGCAACGACCGCTCGTTCACCGACGCCGACGCCGAGGCGCTGCAGAAGGCGCTCACGGCCGCGGGCGTCGAGCACACCGTCGAGTTCTACGACGCGTTCCACGGCTTCGCGGTGCCCGACAACGGCCCCTACGACGAGCCGGCGGCGCGGCGGCACTGGCAGACGACGGAGGCGTTCTTCGGCGCTCACCTGCGGTGAGCGGGCATCAGTTCTGCGGGGCGCGGCGGCGCGCGAGATAGGTCGCGGCGGCCCGCAGCGCACCGCGGCCGGCGTAGATGCCGGCCAGCACGGTCAACACGATCAGCACGATGAACATCAGCAGCCAGTTGGCCCGGCTGTGCTCGACGTTCCACCAGATGATGGTGAACAGGATGGCGCAGATGAACACCACGATGTCGCGCCAGTTGCCCTGATAGGACAGCGCCAGCTCGCGCAGCTCGCGGTTCTTGTCGGCCGCGGCGATCAGGCTGTCGATGCGCATGTCGATGACCCGCTGCAGCTCGGCGCGGCGGTGCGCCTGCTCGGCGGGGATGCGTTCGAGCAGATCCATGTCCTTGGCGATCGCCTCGCGGACGTCGGGGGCTTTCAGGTTGCCCGCGGCCAGCCCGAGCAGCGCCCCGCCCGCGATGGGGGCGCCGGCGAGGGCGAATTCGGCAAGACCCGGCATCGAGACTCCTTCGACTGCAGTGTCGGTTGCGGTGTCATTCTGTCAGCGGGTCATTCCATCAGCTGAGCGGCCAGCGTGCCGCCGAGTTCCACGCAGGCTTCCAGGTCCGTCTTCGAGGGCTTGCCCGACACCACCACGGTCTGGGCGGCCTGCACCCAGCCCAACCCGGCGGTGATGCCCGCCACGGCACGTTCGGCGCCTTCGGTGCCCTCGTTGCCATGCAGGTACAACCCGAACGGCCGGCCCCGGGTGGAGTCCAGGCACGGGTAGTAGCAGACGTCGAAGGCGTGCTTGAGCGCGCCGCTGAGGTAACCGAGGTTGGCCGGGCTGCCGAGCAGGTAGCCGTCGGCGCCGAGCATGTCGGCGGGCGAACACGCCAGCGCCGCCCGGCGCACCACCTCGACGCCGCCGATCTCGGGGTCGGTCGCGCCGGCCAGCACCGCCTCGAACATCTCCTGGCAGTTCGGCGACGGCGTGTGGTGCACGATCAGCAGCGTCTTGCTCACGGCGTCCGCTCGGCCATCTGCACCGCCTTCTTCATCGTCTCCCTGGCCCGGCTGCGGTCACCGGCATAGTCGTACGCGCGTGCCAATCGGTACCAGCGCACCCAGTCGTCGGGGTCGGCTTCCACCTCGTCGCGCACCGTCGCGAACAGTGCGTCGGCGGCGTCGCGCTGGATGCGCCCGGACGGCATCCTGGGCAGGTCGCTGACGTCGAGCTCCAGCCCGCGCTCGCCGGCGGCGCGGGCCAGCCGTTGGTGGGCCAGACCGGCTTTGAGGGTGCTGACCATGACCCAGGCGCCGATCACCGGCAGGGCCAGGATCGCGATCCCCAACCCGATCGCGGCGAGCCGCCCCGAGGTGATGAACACCAGGGCGGCCCGGCCCAGCATGACGAAGTAGACGACGAGCGCGACGCACATGAAGCCGATCAGTACCTGGATGCGCACTGCGCGCGCGCCGTCGCTCATGTCAGGTCGAGCAGCGGCTCGATCCCCACCGTCAGCCCGGGCCGCTCACCGGACTTGCGCACCGCCAGCAGCACCCCGGGGACGAAGGAGGTGCGGTCGATGCTGTCGTGGCGGATGGTCAGCGTCTCGCCGAGCGTGCCGAACAGCACCTCCTGGTGGGCCACCAGCCCGGCCAGCCGCACCGAGTGCACCGGGATGCCGTCGACGTCGGCGCCGCGCGCGCCGTCGAGGCCGGTGCTGGTGGCATCGGGGTTGGGCGGCAGCCCTTTTCGCGCCTCGGCGATGAGCCGCGCGGTGCGGGCCGCGGTGCCCGACGGCGCATCGGCCTTGTGCGGGTGGTGCAGTTCGATGACCTCGACGGATTCGAAGAACCGCGCGGCCTGCTGCGCGAAGTGCATGGACAGCACCGCGCCGATCGCGAAGTTGGGCGCGATCAGCACCGACACACCGGGTTTGGCGGTCAGCCAGCCCTGCACAGCGGCGATGCGCTCGTCGGTGAAGCCGGTGGTGCCGACGACGGCGTTGATGCCGTTGTCGATGACGAACTTCAGGTTGTCCATCACCACGCTGGGGTGGGTGAAGTCGATGACGACCTCGGTGCCGGTGTCCACCAGCGTCGACAGCGGATCCCCGGCGTCCACCCCGGCGGTGAAGGTGAGGTCCTCGGCGGCGTCGACCGCCGCCACCATCGTCGCCCCGACCTTGCCCTTGGCACCCAGCACTCCGACTCGCATGGGCTCACCCTAGCGTTCGGCCGGCCCGGGACCGGCCGCCGCCCGACCTGTCCCGAAAACCGCCCTGATCGGTGCCGACGGCTCTACCCTCGGAGGAATGAACGGCACGGTGCGCACGCTGGTGTGCGTCGGTGCGTTGGCCATCGCGCTGGCCGCACCCGCGCAGGCGTCGCCGGTGACCTACGGCAGCAACGGTGTCTTCGGGGTCAGCACCCAACCCCGTGACGACTGGGCCACCTCCTACCTCCCGCCGGGACGCTATCGCGTCGACCAGTCCCCCAGCATGCAGCCGTATCAGAGCCCGCCGGGATTCTGGTTGCGGTGCAACAACTTCCCGTGTGCGGGGACGTCTCCGGGCAACATCATCGCCACCGGCGCCGCGCTGCGGGACGCGCCGACGTTCGTCGACATCCTGCCCACCGACGTCGCCGTCGCGCTGCACAACGTCACGTTGACGGCGACCTGAGGCTCAGCCGACCAGGGCGGGGTCGAACGTCGCGCGGGCGGCCACCGACGCCGCTGCAGCCGCCACGATGACGGCCGCGGTGCCCTGCTGGTTCTTCGGGAACACGATCTCGGCGCTGTCCGGGCCGTCGCGGTGCGCCATCAGCCAGTCGTAGAGCAGCCAGTCCAGCGCGCAGGCCACCTCGAGCGGATCGGCGTCGGGATGCGTGGCGGCCGCGACGACCTGTTGCAGCGCCTCGCGATGCTCGTCGCGGGCGGCGTCCTTGTTCACCCCCGAGCTGTCGAACAGCAGCATCGACAGCGTCAGCGGCAGCCGTGCGCCCGACTCGGTGCGCACCACCCACCGGCCGCCGCGCCACGGCCGCTGCGGGTCGACCTGGACCATCTCCCCGAATCCGCCGACCACCCCGAGGGACGGTTCGTCCAGCTCGTTCTCCAGCGGCGCCGGGCCGAGCAGGTCCAGGGGCTGGCGCGCCAGGATCGACATCAGCACCGCGGTGCCGATGATCTGGCCGGCCCGCACATCCGGGGTCAGGCCGAGGTGTTCGACCGCGCCCGCGTAGTCCAGGCACGCCCGGTCCAGCGCCCGGTAGAGCTCCATCAGGTCGGCGCGGTCCTGCCCGTCGGGGCGCCGCCCGCCGCCGAGCAGCCGCCCGAACCGGCCCGCCGCGTCGATCAGGGCGTCGTCGAGGGCGGACAGGTGGGTGGCCGCCAGCCGGTCCGGTTCGTCGTCCTGCTCGACCAGGGCCCGCAGCGTGGTCGGCGCACCGTCGGGGGTGGCCCAGTAGAACCCGATCTGCCCGTCGCGCTGCACGATCCGCGGCCTCATGCCCGCTCCCCCGTCCGCCGCCACAGCATCACCCGGTTGTTGCCCGAATCGGCGACCGCCAGCAGGTCGCCGTGCAGGCTCAGCCCGTACGGCCAGCACAGGGTGTCGCGGCCCACCAGCGCCCACCGGTTCTCGCCGTTGGAGCCGAAATCAGGTTGGGCCAGCACATGATCGGCCGGCCGGCCGCCGACCGGCTCGGCAGGCAGTTCGTCCCACAGCAGGACCCGGTTGTTGGCGGTGTCGGCGACGGCCAGCCGGCCACCGTCCAGCGCGGCGGCGTACGGGAACCGGAACCGGTCCCCGGTGTGCGGGCCGTAGGGCCATTCCTGCGACGAGAAGAAGTCCTGTTGGCCGAGAACGGAATTCGCTGGCTCGTCGGCGTGGGGATGGGGCGAGAAGCCGAGCACCCGGTGATCACCCGCGTCGGCGACCAGCAGGAGGTCCGGGGTCCCGGTGATCGCATGCGGCCAACGGAAGCTCGCCGGCCCGGCCGCGCCGCCGCGGTTCTCGTCCCGAGCCGCGGGGTCGGGTTGACCCAGCACGATGTCGGCCGCTCGCCCGGGGTCCGGGATCCCGCCGTGCCAGCCCAGCACCCGCCGGTTGCCGGTGTCGGCCACCCAGAACCGGCCGCCGAGGAGCGCAAAACCGAACGGCCAGTAGAGCGTGGCCGCCGAGCACGGCCCGCCCGCGTTGGGTTCAACCGATACCGCGTCGGGCTGGCCGAGCACGTGATCGGGTGCGACGTCGCTGCGTTGGGGCACGGTGTCCCACACCAGGATCCGGTGGTGCCAGGCGTCAGCGACCACCAGCCGGCCGTCGATCACCGCGACCCCGGTGGGCAGGTTCATGCCGCGCTCCGGGCCCCGGCCGCCGGCGGCCCGGCCCTCAGTCACCCCGTCGCGCTGGCCCAGCACCACGTCGGCCGGTTGCTCGTCAGCCGTGGGCATGCCGTGCCAGATCAGCACCCGGTGGTTGCCGGAATCAGCGACCACGACATGGTCGTCGTCGACGAAAACGCCACGCGGGGAATACATCCACGCCATACTTGGCGCCGCCGGCGGCAACGCCAGCCCGCCCGGCGCGGGTGCGCCCAGCCACAGGTGCGGCTGCCAGCCGCCGCTGACGTCGTCGGCCAGCACCGCCACCGGCGCAGGTCCGGCCGGACGGCCGTCGATGGTGCGCCGCACCGTGTACCGGCTCATCGACCGGTCCGCACCCAGACGTGCCCGGCGTCGACCCGCAGCGGCAGCGGCTCGAGCTGCACCCCCGGCGCCGACAGGCATTCACCGGACGTCGCGTCGTAGCAGAAGCCGTGCCACGGGCACGTCAGCGTGGCCCGGCCCAGCGCCGGGTCCAGGTCGAGCACGGCGTTGTCCAACGGCAGCGCTTCGTGGGCACACTCGTTGCGGTAGGCCGTCAGCCGCTGGTCGACGTTGACCACGACGACACCGTGGTCGGCACGGACACTGAGCTCACCGGCCGGGATCTCCTCGGCGGCAGCCACTTTCACCCAGCCGTCGGCCTCGGGCCGGGGGCCCACCCGCAGCGATTCCAGCGGGATCAGCGTCGGCCCCGGCTCGTTGGCCAGCACCTCGACCGCCGAGATCGACGGAACCCCCTGCAGCAGAGCGGTTTGCACCAGCTCACGCAGCGTCACCGACGACATCGAGCAGCCGTTGCAGGCCCCCTCCAACCGGACGTAGGCGACGCCGTCGTCGATGCGGACCAGCGTGACGTCGCCGCCGTGGCTGTGCAGCTGCGGGCGCACCCCGGCCAGCGCCCGCTCGGCCAGCGTCACCGGATCGGGTCTGATGATGCCGTGCAGCGACAGCAGCATCCGCACCACCGGGTCATCGACCAGGTCGAACAGCAGCGGCCGGGCCGAGTCGTCGGCCCGCATCCGGGTGACGATCGTCACCAGTCCGGCCCGGTGGATGTCCTCGAGCGCGGCCTTGAGTTCCTCGGCCGCGGCGCGGGCGGCCGGTTCCAGATCCGCCAGCGCGGCCACCGCATCGTCGACGCGCTTGGCCAGCGCGTCCAGATCGGTCACCGCGGTCTCGCGCAGGTCGGTCACGGCGCCTCCTCCCCGCGGGCCAGCGTGGTCTCGCGGGCCACCTCGTCGAGTACCGAGCGCACGGCGTGCACCGAGTCGACGTCGCCGAGCTCCTCGAAGAGGAACCGGGCCTCGTACAGCTTGGCCTTGGCCTGGTCGAACAGACCGAGGTGTGCCAGCACGTTGCCCTGGTTGGCCAGCACCCGGGCCCGGCCCAGCGGATCGCTGTCGCGGTCGCGGGTCTCGAGCACGGCCTCGTAGATCTCCACCGCCTCCACCAGGTTGTCGTGGCGGTGCTTGGACGGTGTGTACACCAGCGAGTTGGCCAGGTTGAGCTGCACGCTGGCCCAGCGCTGCGGATGCTCGTCGCGGGTGAACACCGTCAGCGCCTGGCGCAGCGACTGCGCGGCGATGCCCAACCGGAGCTGGCTGGAGGCCTCCACCATCGGCATCGTCAGGTACGCGGTGGCCAGGTCGGCGTGCCCGGAGGCCCACAGCAGCGGGGCGTCCTCGCGCTGGATCAGCTGCAGCGCCGAGTGATAATGCGGCACCGCGGCCGCCAGCAGTTCGGGCCGGTCGGCGGCCTGCTCGTGCAGCCGGCCGGCCGCGGTCAGGTGCAGTTCGGCGCGCGCCACCGCCAGGCCGTCGGCACCGTCGAGCAGTTTCAGCGCCCGGTCCAGTGTCGCCGGCCCGGGCGCGCCGATGCCGGCCGCCGCCCCCAGCAGCACCCCGACCAGGGGTTTGCCCGCCGGCGCGGCCGCCTCGGCGGCGCGCTCGAGCAGCTCCACCGCCCGGTCCGACTCGCCGGCGTCCAGCGCTGCGGAGGCCTGCACCGCCAGCACCGCCGCGGCCAGTTCACCGTCGAGCCCGTCGGCGGCGGGGACCGTGTCGCTGTGGCCCAGCGCGAACAGCACGACGTCGACGAGCACGCCCAGCTCACCGAGCCCGGCCCGGATGCCGGCGGGATCGGCGGAGTCGGGGTCGAGGACGAAACGGTTGTAGCGGGTCACCGGGTCGTCACCGGTCAGCGCCGCCAGCGCGGCGTCGCGATCGCCGGCCAACGCGTGCCGGTGCGGGGTCAACCGCGACGGCCACGGGGTGGGGATCCGACCCGCGCACAGCGCCTCTCGCGCCGCGTCGGTGTCCGGCCCGGCCGGGATCAGCAGGTAGCCCAGGGGAAGACCGAAGAGGCCCAGCGGCTGCGGGCGGGTCACCAGGTCTGCGACGGCACCCTCGGCCGTCTCTAGCGCGATGTCGGTCACGGTCCTCCCAGGGATCTCACCCGAACAACGGCCCCTTCAGGTCGCGTTCGGCGGCGTGTTTGATCAGGCTGGCCGCCAGTTCGGCCCGCCCGCGGGTGCGGTGGGTGTTGATCCTCTTGCGGACGACGCCGTCGTCGAACACGACGACGATGTCCACGGCGAACTGGCCGCGTTCGGGCACGACCACCACGTCGACCGCCCGCGCCTCAGCGGCCGAGCTCCCGGCCTGCGCGGTGGTCGGCGGGCGGCCGTCCGGTGAGGGGGCGCGCTGTTCAGACACGAGGATCACCCCTGCTCCCCCTGCCCTCGGATGGGGATGCGCATGGCGGCTTGTTCATCGTCCCAGAATGCCCGATGAACGCCGGTGATCGAGGTGCTCCCGAGCACTTCGCTGACCAGCACGGAACGGTCGCCGGCCGGATTCCGCTGCTTGAGCAGCAGGCCACCGCTGCGCGGCCCCTGCAGCGGGATGAGCCAGAAATCGTCGTCCCGCAGCACCGCGGCCACCGCATCCGACGGGAACCGGGCGGCGGCCAGCTCGGCACCGATCCGCAGGTAACCGTCCGGGGTGAACTCCACGGTCACCTCACGGTGGCCCTCGGGGCGCAGCGGCGCCAGGAAGTCCCGCTCGATGACGTCGATCACCTGTTCCATGCCTGCGGTCACCGGTGCGGACAGTTCGGCGCCCATCTCCACGCCGGCGACCTCGATGAGAAACACCGTGATGTCGGTCGGGCAGTCCTCCCCCAGCGCCCAGCGGGCGAACGCGATGGCGTGGTCCCAGCGGAACGAGTGGGTGTGCAGGCCCTGCAGCGGCGGCAGCTCGGCGAACTCCTCCCCCGGCACCCGGAACACCGTGCCGGGCGCGGTGCCGGTGGCGGCGGCGTCGACGATGACCACCCGCCGCGCACCGCGCATCTGGAACGCGACGTCCATGCCGGCGGTGCCGCCGTCGACCAGCTTGGCGCCCGCGGGGACGCCACGCTCCCACAGGTGCCGCACCAGGACCGGGCCGACGCCGTCGTCGCCGCGCAGCAGGTTGCCGCAGCCGATCACCAGCACGTCGCAACCCGGCGGCTCGAGCGAGACCGCCGGGTCGCTCGTCATGGGGCCCGCTCCCGTCAGCTCACACCATCCCGTTGATCACGAACTTGCTGAGCTCGCGACCGGTCTTGCCATCGTAGGCGTG
>JBFWOX010000015.1:0-153856 GCA_050250295.1 Mycolicibacterium sp. | reverse complement strand
GTGGGTCGCGGTGCCCGCCGCTCCGGCAGCGGTGGGCTGGGTCGCCGTCCCGTCCGGTCAGGCGCCGGTCCCGGCCCGCAAGGCCGCCGCGGTCGCCGGTCCCGAGACGGGCGCCGTTCCCGAGGTGGCCGTTCCCGGGGTGGCGGAGTCCGCGGAGTCCGTGGCGGTGCCGCAGCCCGCCGCGGCTGTCGCCGCCCCGTCCGCCGTCCCGCAGGTGGCTACGTCACCCGGCGTCGTCGCGCAGGTCGCGACGTCGCCGGAACCGCTGGCGGTGCCGCACCTTTCGGCGGGGCTGCCCGAGCCCGCCGGGGTGCCCCATCTCGCAGGGACCTCTCCCGCGCCGACCGGACAACCGCATCTCGGGGGCAGCTCCCCCGAAGCCCCCGGCCTGGACATGGCTGAACTGCAGGACGCGTTCAGCGCCTTGCCCTGACGGTCCCCGAACAGCTTGTCGGCTCGGCGCGCCGCGGTGCCGGGCCCGGCGATGAGGCCCAGAACACATCGACGGGGCTGGCCGCCGGACTCGCTCGTTATATATGCTAAATATCCTGCCGACCGTCGATGCGGGAGCAATGCGATGAGCCTGATCAAGACCACGTTGTCCGCCGCCGTCATCACCTGTGGACTGACCGCGGGCGTACTGGGCGTGGGGCTCGCGCAGGCAGCTGCGCAACCGGCTCCGCCGCCGCCGCCGCCGGCGCTCGGCGAGCAACCCCCCGCCTGGGCGCCGCCGAAGCCGGCCGAAGTCTGGAGTGGCCAGCCCGTGGTGTGGAACTCCGCGTGGGGCGGTCGGTGGGGGGTCTGGATCAACGGCGGCTGGATCTCCCTGACGTCCAACCCCGTCACCGGCGGCGGCTAGTGCAGCCCCGGGGCGATGTCTAGCTGCGCTATATAGTGAGTGAACCCAACGGAAAGGCAGGACAACCGATGGCCGGACTGAGAAGTCGCGTCGCGCGGATGGGTCTGGGATTCATCGGCGCCGCCGCGGTCTGTCTGAGCACCGCCGGGCCGGCACTCGCCGATTCCACCGAGGACTATCCGATCCCGCGGCGGATCATCCACACCACGTGTGACGTCGAGCAGTACATGGCCGCGGCGCGGGACACCAGCCCGGTGTACTTCGAGCGCTACATGATCGACCGCAGCAACCGGCCCGCCGATGTGCAGCAGGCCGCTTTCGACCGCATCCACTGGTTCTTCTCGCTGGATCCGGTGGGCCGTCGCCAGTACTCGGAGAACACCGCGACCAATGTCTACTACGAACAGGTCGCGACCCGCTGGGGCAACTGGGCCAAGCTGTTCTTCAACAACAAGGGCGTCGTCGCGCACGCCACCGACGTGTGCATGAACTACCCGCGCGGCGACATGTCCGTGTGGGCTTGGCCCGTCCGGCCGTAGTCGCGCGGGCGCACGTCGCACCGATCCGCTTTTCGCAGCGAAAGTGCGAGTGGGGCAGTGCATTACGCAACCAGGTGTGGCTGCTGAGCCAGCAGCGGACCCCCGGGGGAGTCAGCGCCCCCGGTGAGTCCAGCGCCCCCGGTGAGTCCAGCGCCCCGGGTGACCCGAGCGAATCCCGGTGCTACCGCGCCTGGTCGAGGATCGGCAGCTTGTCGGGGCAGTAGGTGCGCAGTCCCGCCGCCAGGAACTTCCAGGCCTGATCGGTGGTGGTGTCCTTCTCCAACTGCGCATGCACGAACTGGGCCGCCTCGAACGCATCCGCGTCGACGCCGGTGGCGATCCGCTTGCACGAGATCTTGCCGATCCAGGCGTTGTAGTCCTTCTGGCCGTAGATGCCGTAGGTGTTCAGCTCGTTGGTGAACGCGGTGTCGGGGTCCGCAGCCGCGGGCGCCGCCAACCCCAACGCCACCGCCGCCGCGGCGACGCCGATCGCAAAGCGCTTCATGCCCTCACTCCTTCTGACGGATCTGATTGCAGGCCACCGGGTCTCGGCCACGGCTCCGGAACCGGCCGCTTGCGCACCCGTTGCGGCCACCAGAACCACGGCCCCAGCAGGGCGGCGATGGACGGCGTCATGAACGCCCGGATCACGAGCGTGTCGAACAGCAGGCCCAGCCCGATCGTGGTACCCACCTGCGCGATCACGGTCAGCTCGCTGACCGTCATCGACATCATCGTCAGCGCGAAGACCAGACCCGCGGCCGTCACCACCGAGCCGCTGCCGCCCATCGCGCGAATGATCCCGGTCCCGATGCCGGCGTGGATCTCCTCTTTGAGCCGCGACACCAGCAGCAGGTTGTAGTCCGCACCCACGGCCAGCAGGATGATCACCGCCATGGCCAACACCATCCAGTGCAGTTCGGTGCCCAGGATGTGCTGCCAGAACAGCACCGACAGGCCGAACGACGCGGCCAGCGACACCACCACCGTGCCGACGATCACCGCGGCCGCCACGATGGCCCGGGTCAGGATCAACATGATGATGAAGATCAGGCCCAGCGCCGAGATCCCGGCGATCAGCAGGTCGTAGTTGTTGCCGTCCTGCATGTCCTTGAACGTGGCCGCGGTGCCGCCCAGATAGATCTTCGAGCCCTCCAACGGGGTGCCCTTGATGGCCTCCTTGGCCGCGGTCTTGATCTTGTCGATCTTGGCCACGCCCTCCGGGCTGAGCGGATCACCCTCGTGGGAGATGATGAACCGCACCGCGTGCCCGTCGGGGGACAGGAACTGCTCGAGGCCGCGCTGGAAGTCCTTGTTCTCGAAGATCTCCGGTGGCAGATAGAACGAGTCGTCGTTCATCGAGTCGTCGAACGCCTCGCCCATGGCGTCGGCGTCCTCGGACATCGCCGCCATCTGATCCTGCTGACCCTTCTGCGACTGATACATCGTCAGCATCATCGTGCGCATGGTCTTCATGGTCGCGATCATCTCGGGCATCAGCGCGACCATCTGCGGCATCAGGGTATCCAGCCGCTTCATGTCCGGCAGGATCGCCCGGAAGTCGTCGGTCATCACGTTGATGCCGTCGAGAGTGTCGAACACCGAGCGCAGCGCCCAGCACACCGGGATGTTGTAGCAGTGCGGTTCCCAGTAGAGGTAGTTGCGGATCGGCCGGAAGAAGTCATCGAAGTTGGCGATGCTGTCGCGCAGATCCTCGATGTCGACGAGCATGTTCTCCATCTTGGCGACCATGCTGTGGGTGATCTCGGCCATCTGAGCCGTCAGGCTCGACATCTTCTCCATGGTCGCGATCGTGTTGGCCATCTCGTCGGCCTGCACCAGCATGTCGGCCATCCGGTCCTGCATGTACTTCTCGTTGAGCCGCTGGGTGGTGCCCTGCATGCTCATCTGGAACGGGATGGAGGTGTGTTTGATCGGCTTGCCGTCGGGCCGGGTGATGGCCTGCACGCGGGCGATGCCCTCCACCCGGAACAGGGCCTTGGCGATCTTGTCGATCACCAGGAAGTCCGCCGAGTTGCGCAGGTCGTGATCGCTCTCGACCATCAGCAGTTCGGGGTTCATCCGGGCCTGGTCGAAGTGGCGGTCGGCGACGGCGTAACCCTGGTTGGCGGGCAGATCCGCCGGCAGGTAGGTGCGATCGTTGTAATTGGTCTTGTAACCCGGCAGCGCGAGCAGCCCCACCAGCGTGATGGCGATCGTGGCGACCAGGATCGGGCCCGGCCAGCGCACCACCGCGGCGCCGATCTTGCGCCAGCCCCGGATCCGCATGGCGCGCTTGGGTTCCAGCAGCTTGCCGAACCGCGTCGCCACGCTGATCATCGCGACCATCAGCACCACGCCGGCCATCACGACGACGAACATGCCGATCGCCAGGGGCACACCCAACGTCTGGAAGTACGGCAGCCGGGTGAAGCTCAGACAGAACGTCGCCCCGGCGATGGTCAGGCCGGAGCCCAGCACCACATGCGCGGTGCCGTGGAACATCGTGTAGTAGGCGCTTTCCTTGTCCTCGCCGGTGGCCCGCGCCTCCTGGTAGCGGCCTATCAGGAAGATCGCATAGTCCGTCGCCGCGGCGATCGCGAGCGTCACCAACAGGCTGGTCGCGAACGTCGAGAGCCCGATGATCTCGTGCCAGCCCAGGAATGCGACGACGCCGCGCGCCGTGGTCAGCGACAGCACCACCATCACCAGCGTGATGATCACGGTGACGATCGACCGGTACACCAACAGCAGCATCACGATGATGACGGCGAAGGTGACGGTCTCGATCAGCCGCAGGCTGCGGTCACCGGCGATCTGCTGGTCGGCCGACAGCGCGGCGGGGCCGGTGACGTACGCCTTGACGCCCGGTGGTGGCGGCAGGCCGTTGACGATGTCCTGGACCGCTTCGATCGACTCGTTGGCCAGGGCCTCACCCTGGTTACCGGCGGTCTTGACCTGGACGTAAGCGGCCAGGCCGTCGTTGCTCTGCGACCCCGACGCGGTCAGCGGGTCGCTCCAGAAGTCCTGCACGGACTGGACGTGCTTGGTGTCGGCTTCCAGCCGTTCCACCAGCTCGTCGTACCAGGCGTGCGCCTCGTCGCCGAGGGGCTGCTCGCCCTCGAAGACGATCATCGCCGAGCTGTCGGAATCGCCCTCCTCGAACAGCTGCCCGACCTTCTTCATCGAGATCAGCGACGGGGCGTCGTTGGGGCTCATCGACACCGCACGCTTCTCGCCGACCACCTCGAGCTGCGGGACGGTCACGTTGAGGATCACGATCAACGCGACCCAGGCCACGATGATGGGCACCGCGAAGGCGCGGATCATCCGCGGGATGAACGGCCGGTGCGGCTCTCTGGCGGGTGGGAAGGCGTCGGTGGGGGCGTCGCTCACTGGTGCACTCATGCGGACTTCACAAAGCAGAAGGTCTGGGCGTTCAAGCCGTCGTTGGTGCGTTCGTCCTTCAATTCGTCGTCGACGAAGATCCGGCAGGTGATGGTGCTGCTGTCACCCTGGGCGACGATGTTCGGCGCGGCCGAGGGCTCGGTGGTCTCCAGCGTCAGCGACCACGGCAACGCGGCGCCGTCGACCCGCTGCGGTTTGGCGTCGAGGTCGAGGTAGTTGATGTCGGCGTAGCTGCCGTCGCCGGTGATTTCGTAGCGGACGACCTTGGGGTCGTAGGGTTCGGGCAAATCGGCGAAGTTGCGCGGGGTCTCGATGATGCCCTCGGAGCCGAAGAAGGTGCGGATCCGTGCGACGGTGAGGCCCGCGATGACGACGACGACTACGATGAGCAACGGCAGCCACACCTTCTTGGCCACAGCGATCACGACGTGTGCCCCCGACCTTCGCAGCGCAATGGAACCCTCTGATTTCGCACGGAAATGTTCTGCCGATAGTAACTTAGCCCATATAAGTTCTCATCCGGGCATAGGCTAACTCAACCAATTGTGTCGCTGCTAACTCAATTCGCCACGCCCGGGGTCAGCTCACCGCGAATCCGTCCTTGACCAAGGGGCATCGGCGTTGCCAGACACAAGCGTGCTGAGCGATCGCCCAAAACCGACGAGACCGGCGTCGAGCGCAGGTTGACCCGCGACGAGGTGCTGCACTACACGCAGGTGGTCGCGGGGGCCGGCGACGATACCACCGGCCGGCTGATCGGCTTGGCTGGCCAAGGTACTGGCCGACCATCCGGGGCAGCGCCGGGAGATCGTCGAGGACCACTCGCTGCTGACCCGCGCCACCGGACCGCACGTCGGCCGGTACCTGGCCGACGATTTCCACCAGTGATTTCCACCAGGCGAGACCACGGTGCCCGCGGGCAGCGCGATGCTGCTGCTGTCCGGGTCGGCCCACCGCGACGAGCGCCGCTGTGCCGCCCCCGACGTCTGCGACCTCCACCGCGACACCATCAGCCACCTCACGTTCGGCAAGGGCGTGCACTACTGCCTGGGCGCCAACCTGGCCCGGCTGGAGGGCCGGGTCGCACTCGACGAGATGCTCAACCGCTGGCCGGACCGGGACATCGACCGCGACACCGCCCGGCCGACGCCGACGTCGACGGTGCGCGGCTGGGGGTACCTGAAGGTGCTCGTCTAGCGGAGGTCTAGGTGGCGGCGGGGTCGCCGGCGTCCGGATCGGCGGTCGAGTCCCCGGCGTCGGGGCTGTCGTCGAGCACGCTCACGGCGATCCCGTACGGCAGGAACCGCACCCGCCGGTTCGGGTCGGTGTTGTTCTTGTTGGCCCGCAACGCCTCCAGCTCGGTCGGGTACACCTGCTCGATGTGCGCGCCGCCGGCGCCGTCCACGGTGTAGATCGCCCACACCCCGTCGCCCGCCTCACCGGTGGTCTCCGGCCGGGCCCTGGTCCGGGTGCCGCGGGTGAAGTCGTCGAACAGCGCGGTCCAGCCGGCGGTCTGGCCGGGGTTGTTGACGAACTTGCCGAGCCCGCCGAGCGCCTCCCGCAGCCCCTCGCCGGCCTCGCGGACGACCCGGTCGAATTCCTCGGGGTCGATGCCGAACGGTCCGCTGTTGCTCATGGTGGTCCTCCTCGCCAGCCGCACCAGGCGCGGCGCTCTGCACCCAGTGTGCCCGGGGCGGCCCCGCCAGTCGACTGCCGGCCCGCCGAGGTGGTAGGCAACCATATGCGCTTCACCGCAGCCGACGTGTTGTCCGCGGCGCACCGGTCGCTGGCCACGGCCGGCGCGCACGACCGTTCCGGCTGGCTCGCGCTGTTCACCGCCGACGCCACGGTGGAGGATCCGGTCGGCTCGCAGCCGCACCGCGGGCAGGCCGCGCTCGGCCGCTTCTACGACACCTTCATCGGCCCGCGCGCCATCGACCATCGACCGGGCCAGGACCTCGTCGTCGGATCCACCGTGCTGCGCGATCTGGAGCTGCAGATCACGATGGCGGCGTCGCTGACGATGCGGGTGCCCGCCTACCTTCGCTACGACCTGCGCGAGGACGGCGGCGAACTGAAGATCGCCGCGCTGTCGGCGTACTGGGAACTGCCCGCGATGATCGGCCAGTTCCTGCGCGGCGGACCGGCTGCCGCACCGGCCGGGCTGGCCCTGGGCCGGGCCATGGCCGGCAACCAGGGGCTGGTCGGCACGCTGGGGTTCCTCGGCGGCTTCCGGGGCAGCGGCACCGGCGCCAAGGCGCTGGCCGCCCGGCTGCTGCACCAGGCGTGCGGCGGCGACGAGGTGGGGGTGCGGCGGTTGGCGGCCCGCGCCCAGCTCACCCGCGGCGACTCCGACCCACTGACCACCTCGGAGCTGGTCAAGCAGCTCAGCGGCGGCGTGCCCGGCAAGATCATCCGGTCCGGGCGGGCGGTGGCCGCCCGGGTGGACCGGGACGGGCAGCCACGGCGGCCTCGCTGCATCGTGATCGCCGACATCGGCGCCGACCGGGCCGTGCTGAGCCGGATCCGGCTGTTCGGCGAGCCGGGCTGAGCCGGCCACAGTTCGGCCACGTTGTCGCGAAGCGCGCGGCGGACGTGAGACGGTAACACCACCATGACGGGCCCCAACGAGTACGTGAGTTACGAGGAGTTCGGCCGCCGGTTCTTCGAGATCGCGGTCACCGAGGAGCGTGTCGGCGGTGCGATCGGCGAGATCGCCGGGGAGGCGTTCGAGATGGGGCCGATCGCCCAGGGCCCCGGCAGGATCGCCAAGGTGACCGCCCGGGTGAACATCCAGCAGCCCCGGGTCACCCGCCAGCTGGGCGATCAGATCACCTTCGCGATCCGCATCCCGCTCGAGATCGACATGGTGGTCGACCTGCGGATCGACAAACCGAAGTTCATCGTGTTCGGCGAGATCTCGCTGCGCGCGACCGCGCGGGCGGCCGAGCCGCTGCTGCTGATCCTCGACGTCGAGAAGCCGCGGCCCTCCGACATCTCGATCCACGTGACGTCGAAATCGCTGCGCGCCGAAGTGGTCCGGATCATCGGCGGGGTGGACGCCGAGATCAAACGGTTCATCGCCGCGCACGTGGCCGGCGAGATCGACAGCCCGGCATCGCAGAAAGCCAAGATCATCGACGTGGCCGACCGCCTGGACGCGGCCTGGACCGGGATCTAGCCGACTCAGACCCGCACCGGGTCCAGCACCGGCCGCCGCGGCGCCCTGCCGTCCCCACTGGACCTTCCGCGCACGTGGTTCCACAACCACGGCATCAGCATGTTCTGGGTCCACAACACCTGCGAGGTCAACCGGGACCGCACCGACGGCGTCGCGGCACCCGGGTCGGCGCGCGCCCAGTCGTGGCTGCTGCCCGGCAGCCCCAGCGCCTCGGCCGCCGCCTCGGCGAACAGCATGTGGCCCTTGGCCGAACCGTGCACCCGGTCCGGGCTCCAGGTGTCGGGCTGGGTCATCGACGGCGCACGGTACAGATCCACCAGCCGGAACCCGTGCCGGTCCGCGGCGCCACGGATCCGGTCGTTGATCGCGATCACCCGCGCCGCCAGCACCCGCCCGATCGGCAGGATCCTGGCCAGATCCGGGAACGTCGTGGTGACCACCGTCGCCCCGGCGTCGGCCAGCCGCTCGTGCAGCACGTCCAACTGGTCCAGCGCCTGGTCGAATCCACGGACCGAGCGGGTCACGTCGTTCATCCCGATGCACACGGTGATCAGGTCGGCGCCCATCGCTACCGCCTGCGGCATCTGGTCGTCGAGCACATCGCGGATCTGCTTGCCGCGGATGGCGAGGTTGGCGTACCGCAGGCCGGGCCAGTGGCCGTCCAGCCTCATTGCCAGCCGGTCGGCGAAGCCGATCAGCCCCGTCTGGTCGTCACCGTCCCACAAGCCCTCAGTCTGACTGTCGCCCAGCGCGACGTACCGGGAGTAGCCGAGCACGAACAGAGGGTAACCGCACGGTGCGCTGCGCACCGGCTACCACAACCGGCCCAGCCGGGACAGGTTCACCACGACCCCGGTGACGCTGAGGTGTGTGATGATGTCCTCCAGACGCTTCCGTGGCATCTCGGCGTGCCACTGCGGCACCGTGGCCGACAACCGCACCACGTCGGGGCCGACCGCGACGTCGGTGACGGTCAGTGCGTGGGTGAGCGCGGGCAGCCGCAGCGGGTAGGCGGGCGCGCGCTTCGGCAGCCGCCAGCGGGTGCCGCCCAGGCCCAGCGTGCGCGGGTGCAGCCACAGCGTCGCACCGTCCAGGCGCGGTGTCACGTCGACGTGGCCCAGGCCGGGCCGGCGCAGCAGCCGCAGCCTGGCCGTCCCGTCCGGGCGCAGCTCACCCAGCAGCCGCGGCGCCGCCACGGTCAGCAGCTCCGTCAGCGCGGTGGCAGGCACCTCCAGCGTCACCTCGACCGGCGCGGCCACCAGCACCGGGGGAGCGCTCGGCTTCATGTGCACGTTGCGCAGCACCACCGTGGCATTATCGAAAGCCGCGCTGCGCCAACGGATGTCGCGGGCCACCAGGGTGACGTCGCCGAGCTGGCCGACGGACAGCGCCCGGACGTCGAGGCGGGATTCCACCTCGGTGACCGTCATCGTGACGTCGTCCTGGTCGAGGGCGACGGTGAGCCGGCGCCCGACCACCAGCCTGCGCATCGTCACGAACAGGGTCCGGTAGGCAGCCGCCGCGCCGCTGTTGACCGGCACCATCGCGGTCGCCGACCACAGCGAGGTCAGCATGTCGAGCGGCCGGAACGGGTCGAACCGCGACCGCACCCGTGGCCGCGCGGGATCCGATGGACCGGTCATGGTGCCGCCATCCTCGCACGCCGGTTCAATGGGGTATGCCGAAACTCAGCGCCGGACTGCTGCTCTACCGCGAGATCGACGGCCGATTGGAGGTGCTGATCGGCCACCCCGGTGGACCCTTCTGGGCTCACAAGGACGAGGGGGCCTGGTCGATCCCCAAGGGTGAGTACATCGACGGTGAGGACCCCTGGACGGTGGCGCAGCGGGAGTTCCTCGAGGAGGTCGGCAAGCCGGCCCCGCCGGGTGAGCCGATCGCCCTGGCCCCGCTGCGTCAACCCAGCGGCAAGGTCATCGCGGTGTTCGCGGTGTGCGGCGACCTGGACACCGGCGGCACGTCCAGCAACACCTTCACGCTGGAATGGCCAAGGGGTTCAGGCAAGTTCAGGGAGTTCCCGGAGATCGACCGGGTGGGGTGGTTCGACGTAGCAGCGGCTCGGTCGAAGCTGCTGGCCGGTCAGCGGCCGCTGCTCGATCAGTTGGTCGAGGCGCTCGCACCCGGCGCACCGCCGGGGTCTCGATCGCGTTGACGGTCAATGCGCGGCCGTGGATGCGCCAGCCGGCCCGCGTCCGCAGGTACTCGTCGTCGTAACGCAGATGCCACACCACGGAGGTGGCGCTCTCGCCCGTCACCGTCCAGTGGTGAGCGATGCAGGTGATGCGGCCCAGCGCGTCGCCGGGGCCCTCGCCTGGGGCGTACACCTCACCGACGATCGCGTGCTCGGTGCGGGTCACCGCTGCCAGGGCGCCCAGCGCGGCCCGGACCCCGTCCCTGCCGTGATGGGTGTGCACCGGTGCCAGCGACCGCGGCGGCTCGGGGACGCGGAATTCCGCTGTCTCGGTGAACAGTTCGAGCACATCGGCGAACCGGCGGTCGTCGACCGCGGCGGCGTAGAGGTGCACCAGGTCGCTGACCGCCAGCCGGTCGGCCGCCGACAGGCTCACGACCCCAGCCCCAGCCGGGCCGCGCATTGCGAGAGCAGGTCGCAGGCCTGGTCGACGTCGGTGACGGCCGGCATCGCCAGGACCACCCGATCCGCGCCCAGCGCGGCCAGCTTGTCCGCGCGGGCGGGGTCGATGGCGGTCACCTGGTGCCCGAGGGACACCTCCAGCGCCGACGGGTCGCGCCCGGCCCGGGTCGCCGCGTCGCGCATCACGGCGAGCAGTTCGGCCAGCCGCTCGCCGCCCACCCCGAGCGGCTGGAAGCCGTCGCCGTAGCGCCCGGCGCGCACCGCGGCGGCCCGGCTGTGCCCGCCGATGTGCACCGGCAGCTGCCCCCGCGGCGCCGGCCGGCACACGGCGTGGTCGAACGAGAAGAACTCGCCGTGGTGACTGACCCCGGTGTCCGGGCCCTGCCACAGTGCCCGCATCACCTGCAATTGTTCGTCGGCGCGGCGGCCCCGGTCGGCGAACTCGGCGCCGCAGGCGCTCACCTCTTCTTCCAGCCAGCCCACCCCGACGCACAGCCGCAGCCGGCCCTGCGACAGCGTGTGCACGGTGGCGGCCCGCTTGGCCAGCACCACCGGATGGTGGTTGGGCAGCACCAGCACGCCGGTGGCCAGCCCCAGCCGTTCGGTGCGCGCCGCCAGAAAGGCAAGCGTGTCAAGGGGATCCGGCACGGGGCAGTCGGGCGCGACGTCGACCCGGCCGGACGGGTCGTAGGGGTAGACGCTGGTGTAGCGGGTCACCATCACGGTGTGCTCGGCGAGCACCAGGGATTCGAACCCGCAGGCCTCGACGTGCCGGGCGAAGACCGTCATCCACTGCGGGTCGGCGGTGACACCGGCGGCCAGCGGCGCGAAGACGGCGATCTTCACGGCAGCGGCGGCAGACCGTTGGCGATCCGGATGTCGCGGCGGCATTCCCGCCGGGTCTGCCCCGTCTGCTCCATGCACACCAGCACCGGGGAGGCCTCCTCGGGCGGCAACGGCTCGTCGGTGGGGTTCGGTGGCGCGGTGGGGGTGGGGCTGGCGACGTCGCCTTCGGTCAGCGACCAGATGGTGCTGCCGCTGCCCTGCAGCGCCGAACAGTAGGCCGTCGCGCCGTTGCCGGTGGTCGCGGTGGCGCCCTCGGGTGAGCAGTCGGCGCCGATAGCGACGGTGGCGGCGCCGTCGGGGCTGGCCGGTGCGGTGACGACGTCGGTGGAGGTCACCACGGTGGTGTCGGTGGCGACCGTGGTCGGCGGCGGCGCCGCGGTGCTCGGAGCGGAGGTGCGGGTGGTGGTGGCCGTCCGCTGGGCCGACGGTGCCTCGGCGGGGCGGTCGGCGCGGACGAACTCGACGATGGCCACCGCGATGGCCGCGATCAGCAGCACCGCCAGCACCCCCGACACCACGACGGCGGGCCGGACCCGCGACGACGCCGTCCGCGGGGTGTCCGGCACCGCGGTGCGCGGCCTGGAGGGCAGCGTGGCGCCGGGGTCTGCGGCCGGCGGGCCGGTCAGCCGGTGCGCCAGT
Organism: Mycolicibacterium sp.; assembly: GCA_050250295.1. Classification (GTDB taxonomy): domain Bacteria; phylum Actinomycetota; class Actinomycetes; order Mycobacteriales; family Mycobacteriaceae; genus Mycobacterium. The sequence goes on along the minus strand of JBFWOX010000015.1, from coordinate 141,773 downwards.
GCGCGGGCGAAGTCGGCGCACCGCTCGAAGCGGTCGTTGGGGTCCTTGGCCAGTGCCTTGGCCAGCACCGGGTCGACGCCGGCCAGGTGCGGGTGGCGCTCGGCCAGCCCCGGAGGCGCCGAAGACAGGTGCTGGCTGATCACCACCGCCGGGTTGGAATGGGTGAACGGCGGCGCGCCGGTGAGCAGATGGAACGCCGTCGCGGCCAGCGCGTACTGGTCGGCGCGGCCGTCCAGCGTCGTGCCCATGAGCTGTTCGGGGGCGGCGTAGGACACCGTGCCCACCGTCATGTTCGTCGCGGTCAGGCCGCTGACGTCGTCGGCCCAGCGGGCAATGCCGAAGTCCGCCAACACGATTCGATGGTCGGGTGAATCCGGGTGGGACAGCAGGATGTTGGCGGGCTTGACGTCACGGTGCAGCAGGTTGCGCTGGTGGGCGTAGTCCAGGGCGTCGGCGACGGCGGTGACGATCTCGGCGACCTGGGCCGGGGGCAGCCCGGCGCCCCCCTGGGCGGCCAGCAGCCGACCGGCGTCTGTGCCCTCGACGTAGTCCATCGAGATCCAGATCTGCCCGTCGAACTCGCCGCGGTCGTGCACGCCGACGATGTGCGGGTGCCACAGTCCCGCGGCGATGTCGGCCTCGCGGTGGAACCGCTGCCGGTACTCGTCGTCGGCGGACACCGAGGCCGGCAGGACCTTCAGCGCGTCCTGGCGGGGCAACCGCGGGTGCTGGGCCAGATACACCTCGCCCATACCGCCCGCGCCGAGCAGCCGCACGATGGTGTAGCCCGCGAACGTCTCACCAGGGGCCAACGGCATGCGCCGAATAGTACCGACGTACCTAGAGATCCAGCGTCAGGCCGCTGTCCGCGGCGGCGCGGGACACGCAGGTCAGCATGACCCCTGCCGCCCGCTCGGGTTCGGTGAGCAGGGTGTCGCGGTGCTCGACGGCTCCGGCCAGCACCGTGGTGCGGCAGGTGCCGCAGAAACCCTGCTGGCAGGAGTACCGGGCCGCGACCCCGGTGCGGCGCAACGCGGCCAGCAGCGTCTCGTCGGCGGCCACCTCGAGAGTGCGCCCGGTGGAGGCCAGCACGGCCGGGAACGGCCGGCCGCCGACCACCGGGGCGGCGGCGAACCGCTCGAAGTGCAACTCGACGTCGTCGCGGCCGGCCAGCGCGGCCCGGATCGCGGTCAGCATCGGGGCGGGCCCGCACGCGTACACCGCGGTGCCGTCGGGACAATCGCCGAGCAACTCATCGGCGCCCGGCAGGCCGGCCCGGTCGTCGGTGCGGATGGTGACGGCGGCGCCGTGGCCGGCGACGTCGTCGACGTAGGGCAGGCTGTCGCGGGTACGGCCGGTGTAGATCATCGACCAGTCGACACCCAGCCGGTGGGCCAGCGCGAGCATCGGCAGGATCGGGGTGATGCCGATGCCGCCGGCGATGAACCGGAACCGCCGGGCGGGGGAGCCGTGGCCCGGGACGGTCAGCGGGAACGCGTTGCGGGGCCCGTGGGTGTGCACGGTGGCCCCGGCCCTGATCGCGTCGTGCACCTCCACCGACCCACCGCCGCCGGCCGGGATGCGGCGCACCGCGATGCGGTAGCTGTCCCGGATGGCCGGGTCGCCGCACAGCGAGTACTGCCGGACCAGGCCGCTGGGCAGGTGCAGGTCCAGGTGCGCGCCGGGATACCAGGTGGGCAGCGCACCGCCGTCCGGGCGGGTCAGCGTCAGTTCGACGACGTCCTGGTCGTGGGCCACCACCCGGCGCCGCGCGACCGTCAACGCCAGGGCGGGGTCGGCGCCTGCCGGCGCAGCGACGCGGCGCACCGCGGCCGAAGCGGTCAGCATCCCGGAGATCGCCAACCCGGCCACGCTGACCATCACGTCGTGGCGAGTGCGCCCGGACGCGCTGGCCGGCGTCCGGTCCCATGCCTGCCGGAGGTTCCCGAACAGTCCCATCACAGGTGGGCGGCGCGTGCCGCCGGGGAGGCCGCCAGGTAGGCGACGGCCTGCGCGGTCGAGCCCACGTCGGCCGGGGAGTAGCCGGGCCGGAAGTAGGCCAGCGTGCCGGTGCCGAACAGCGTGCGGTAGGTGGGCAGCAGGCCCAGCTTGGAGTCGCGCATCCGCAGCCGGTTGAACCGCCACCAGCTCACGTGCACGGTCGGGTCGGTGCGCACCAGGTACCAGGCGGCGCGCTGGAAGAACACGAACAGCATCGACGCCGCGACGGTCATCGCACGGATCCGAGCCGGGTAGCTGTCGTGGAAGTAGGTGGCCACGTCGTGGGCGACGCAGCGGTGTTCGACCTCCTCGCTGCCGTGCCAGCGGAACAGGTCGACCAGCGTCGGCTCGGCGCGGTAGTCGTCCCACGCACAGTTCAGTGCGAAGTCGCCCATCACCGCGGTGTAGTGCTCGATGGCCGCGATCAACCACAGCCGCTCGCACAGGTGGCTGAGCCGGCGGCCGGGGTCGGCGAACGCCGGCGGGGCCAGCACCTCGCTGAACATGTGCTCGACCTGGCGCAGGATGGGCGCCGGGTCGACGCCGCGCTCGACCATGTAGCCGTGCAGGGTCGCCTCGTGGACGTCGGCGTGGGTGGCCTCCTGGCCGATGAAGCCGCGGATGTCGTCGGCCAGCTTCGGGTCCTCGACCATCGGCAGCGCTTCGCTGAACGTCTCCACGAACCAGCGCTCGCCCGCGGGCAGCACGAGGTTGAGGACGCTGACCACGTGGGAGGCCACCGGGTGGCCGGGGATCCAGTGCAGCGGCAGCCCCGCGGTGTCGAATTGCACCTTGCGGGCCTGGATCTGCACGGGCCCGGGATCGATGTCGTCGTCGAACCGGCGCGGACGCAAGGTGCCCCGAGTCATGCCCGGAGTGTACGACGAAAAGCCGGTTAGGTGGGACCGCGGGTCCCGGGTAGTTGTGGGCCCGTCAGATCACCGTCAGGGCTGCGGCGAGGTGTTCGCGATGATCGGCGCGCCCTGGCCCGGCGGCCGGTTGGACACGATGCCCGGCTGCGGCGGGGCGACGCCCGCGCCGGGCGCACCGGCGATCGGGACGACGGGGGTGGCCGTCACCGTGGTGACGCCGTTGGAGCCGACGCGCGGGCCGCCACTGGGGCCCATCGCCGCGAGCTGGTCGGCGGCTTCCTGGGTGCAGTCCAGCATCAGCAGCATGCGGCCGCCGCCGGTCACCTTCTGCTGGTTGACCAGGCAGTTGAACTGGGACAGCACGCTGCCGGTCGATCCGCCGAAATACGCCTTCACTCCCTGGCTCTTGAGGATCGCCAGCGCCCGGCCGTAGGGCTCACCGACCACGTTGTACGGGCTGGACTGCTGCGACGGCTGCGAGATCGCCACCCCGGCGCCGGCCAGAGCGGCCGAGCCGGCGACGACGAGCCCGCCGCTGAGCAGTACGAGCTTTCTCACGACAGAACTCTCCCTCGCCTCGGTGGTCGGTGCGAACATATCGCAGCGGTGTCGAATGTGAAACCGCTGCAACGGCGGCGAGTGTTACACCTGGGGTTCGACCACCGCCCGCAACGCCTCGCACAGCGCGGCCGCGCGCGGATCGGTGAACACGTCCTCGAGCAGCACTGCGCGGCCCTGCGGATCGCGCAGCGGCACCCGCCAGTTCGGGTATTCGTCGGTGGTCCCCGGCTGGTTCTGGGTGCGCACCTCACCGACCGCGTCGGCCAGCGACAGCGCCAGCAGCCGCGACGGGGTCCGGCCGAGATAGCGGTGCAGCGCCAGCACCACAGCCTCCACGTCGGCGTCCACGTCGGGCGCGTCGGGGAGCAGCCCGGCGCGGCGCAGCTCGGCCAGCCAAGCCTGCTGGTGGACCCGGTCGGCGGCCAGCTCCTCGTCGGCCGGCCGGGTGAGCAGGCCGAGCTCCTGGCGCAGCCGGACGTGTTCGCCGGCCAGATAGCCCGCGGTCGGCGGCAGGTCGTGGGTGGTGACCGCGGACAGGCAGAACTCCCGCCACCGCTCGGCGGGCAGCGGGTTGCCGGCGTCATCCTGCTCGAACCACAGGATCGAGGTGCCGAACAGGCCCCGGTCGCGCAGGTAGTCGCGCACCCACGGCTCGACGGTGCCGAGGTCCTCGCCGACCACCACCGCGCCGGCCCGCTGCGCCTCCAGCGCCACGATGCCGATCATCGCGTCGTGGTCGTAGCGCACGTACGTGCCCTCGGTCGGCGGCGCGCCCTTGGGGATCCACCACAGCCGGAACAATCCGATGATGTGATCGATGCGGACCCCGCCCGCGTGCCGCAGCACCGCGGCCACCAGCGCCCGGAACGGTTCATAGGCGTTCTCGGCCAGCCGGTCGGGCCGCCACGGCGGCTGTGACCAGTCCTGCCCGAGCTGGTTGAACTCGTCGGGCGGCGCGCCCGCGGTGACGCCGAGGGCCAGCACGTCCTGCAGGGCCCAGGCGTCGGCGCCGTCGGGGTCGACCCCGACCGCCAGGTCGTGCATGATGCCCAGCGGCATACCGGCCTGGACCGCGTGGTGCTGGGCCTCGGCCAGCTGCTCGTCGACCAGCCACTGCAGCCACCGGTGGAAGTCCACCTCGTCGGGGTGCTCGGCGGCGAAGTCGGCGACCGCCTGCGAGCGCGGGTGCTGCAGCTCGACCGGCCACTGGTGCCAGTCGGCGCCGTACTGTTCGGCCAGCGCGCACCAGATCGCGAAGTCGTCGAGGCTGCGGCCCTCCCGGGCCTGGAACGCCGAATAGGCGATGTCGCGGCCGGCGGACAGCTCGATGGGGTAGATCTGCTCGAGCGCCTGGCGTTTGACCTCCCAGGCGCCGTCGCGGTCGATCTGCCCGGCCCGCGCGGCGTGCGCCTGCAGCCGGGCCTTGGCCTTGCGTATGCGCCCGCGCCGCGGCAGCTCGGTGTACTCCGCGACGGCCTCCACCCGCAGGTACAGCGGGTTGACGTAGCGACGCGAGGTCGGCAGGTACGGCGAGGGTTCCATCGGCGCGGTCGGCGCCGCCGCGTGCAGCGGGTTCACCAGGACGAAGCCGGCCCCGTGCCGGGCCGCTGACCATACCGCCAGATCGGTCAGATCCGTCAGATCGCCTGTGCCCCAGGATCGTTCGGAGCGCACGCTGTAGAGCTGGGTGGCCAGGCCCCAGGTCCGGGCCGAACCGAGCCGGGCCGGCACCCCCAACGTGGCCGGCGAGACGATCACCGGGGTACCGGTGTCGTCGGCGCCGGCGTGGTGCAGCCGGTGGTAGCCGACCGGCAGGTCGGCGGGCAGCTCGAAGCTGGCCTCGCCGATCAGTCTGCCATCGAGATCATAAGGTGCCCTGTTGTTTTCGAGCTGGCGCAGTCCGGTGCGGACGCTGCCGTCCTCCAGCCGCAGCCACAGCCGCACCGGGTCGCCGTGGGTGACGTGCACCCAGAACGGCGTCGTCGCACCGGCGCGCCCGACGATCACCGGCGGTAGCGGGCGGGCCCAGTAGCGGCGGTCGTGCTCGGTGAGCGCCGCGGCGCGGTCCTGCTCGGTCGCGGCCGGCACCCCGAGCGCGTCGAGCACCGCGACCAGAGTGGACTCGGCGGCCGTGACAGTGCGCCCGGTCCAGTCCGCGTACTCGGTGGCCACGCCGTAGCGGTGCGCGAGCTCGACCAACGACGACGGCAACTGCGGGGACTCAGGCATGGCCCCAATCTTGCCCCGGCGACCGGCGCCGCGCCGCTTCGGTAGGGTCGGACATCATGGCGTCCGAACCCGTCGACGTCGCCGACACGCGAAACACCCGGGCCCGGATCGCCGTCGCCGCGCTGTTCCTGACCAACGGCGCGCTGTTCGCCAACCTGTTGCCCCGGCTGCCGGAGATCAAGACCGACCTGGCGATGTCCAATGCCGCCTACGGCGCTGCGGTGGCGTCGTTCTCCGCAGGCGCGCTGCTGGCCGGGCTGGCCGCCGCCGCGCTGATCCGCCGGTTCACCTCGGCACGGGTGGCGCTGGTCACCACCGTCGGGCTGGCGGTGCTGATCCTGCTCGCCGGGGTGGCGCCCGCGCCGCTGCTGCTGGCCGCCGCATTGCTGGGTGCTGGGGCCTGCGACGCCATCACCGACGTCGCCCAGAACGTCAACGGCCTTCGACTGCAACGGGACTACGGGCGCTCCATCATCAACTCACTGCACGCGGTGTGGGCGGTGGGCGCGATCATCGGCGGGTCCATGGGGGCGGCCGCCATCGCGCTGTCCATTCCCCGGGCGGTGCATCTGGGGGTCGCCGCGGTGCTGTTCTGCGGCGTCGTGGGGCTCTGCTACCGCTGGTTGCTGCACGGCCCGGACCACGACGACCACCCGTCGGCCGGGCTGCCCGACGGGCATGCCGTCGGGGCGCGGGTGTACCTGGTGCTGCTGGCGCTGGTGGTCATCGCGATCGCCGGGATCGCTGTCGAGGACGCCGGAAGTTCGTGGGCCACGCTGTATCTGCGGGACAGCCTGGGTGCGCCGGGGCAGATCGCCGCGCTGGGGTACGTCGCGCAGGTCGGTTCGATGTTCGTCGGCCGGATGGCCGGCGACCGGTTGGTGGACCGGTTCGGCGAGCGTGCGGTGTTGCGGGTGGGCGGGCTGATCGCCGCGGCGGGGATGGGGGCGGCGCTGGCGTTCCCATCGGTCCCCGGCAGCATCGCGGGCTTCGCCGCAGCCGGATTCGGGGTGGCCACCGTGGTGCCTGCGGCGATGCGGGCCGCCGACGAACTGCCCGGGCTGCGTCCCGGCACCGGACTGACCGCGCTGACCTGGCTGATGCGCCTCGGTTCGCTGGGGGCGCCGCTGGCCGTCGGGGTGGTCGCCGACGCCACCAGCCTGCGCCTCGGCCTGCTCAGCGTGCCGATCGCTGGCCTGACGCTGGTGTTGCTGGCCGGGGTGCTCTCGGCGCGCAAGCGCAGCCCGCTGGACCGGGCACCTCTGAGCGGGTGAGACCCAGGCGCGGCGGGCGGTGCCGGGCAGTGGGGCCGACGTGCGTGATCAGGAAGAACCGTGTGACCAGTAACAATGTTGTGGCTGGGAGGCGCTCCAGCAAACGCTGGTACAGTGTCGTACCAGTGACCCGATCGAAGGAGCTGGGCATGACCGCGGACGCGACCACCCGCAGCACAGCGGGGGACCGACCCGTCGTGGACACCACCCACGGCCCCGTCCGGGGCGTCGACGACGGAATCGTCAAAGCCTTCAAGGCCGTTCCCTACGCCGCCGCGCCGGTCGGCGAACTGCGCTGGCGGGCTCCGCAACCGCCGGCGAAGTGGTCCGAACCCCGTGACGCCGGCCGGGTCGGACCGGTCTGTCCGCAGCCGACCGACCCCAGGATCCCGATCGACCTCGGCGCCCCCCAGGGCGAGGACTGCCTCAGCCTCAACGTCTGGGTGCCCACCCAAACCCAGCCCGGGGATGGCAAACCCGTCATGGTGTGGGTGCACGGCGGGGCCTACATCCTCGGCTCGGCCAGCCAACCGCTCTACCACGGGCGCACGCTGGCCGCCGAAGGCGATGTCGTCGTCGTCACGCTCAACTACCGCCTCGGCGCGCTGGGCTTCCTGGAACTGTCGACGCTGGGCGCCGACCCCGAACGGTTCGCCACCAACGTCGGCCTGCGCGACGTGCTGGCGGCGCTGACCTGGGTCCGCGACAACATCGCGGCGTTCGGCGGCGACCCCGGCCGCGTCACCGTGTTCGGGGAGTCCGCCGGTGCCGGGCTGATCACCGCGCTGCTGGGCTGCCCGGCCGCCGCCGGACTGTTCAGCGCGGCGATCGCGCAGAGCTCCCCGGTGACGTCGTCCTACGATTCCGGCCGGGCCCAGCGGGTGGCCCAACGGTTCCTCGATGTCACCGGCGTCGGCCGCGACGAGCTGCGCCGGCTACCCGACATGCCCACCGAGGTGCTGGTGGCGGCCTCACGCACGGTGTTCGACGAGGTGCCGGTGCGCACCCCCGGCACCCTGGCCTTCGCTCCGACGGTCGACGGCGACCTGGTGCCGGACTACCCGGTGGCGCTGGCCCGCAAGGGGCTCACCCACCCGGTACCGCTGATCATCGGCACCAACAAGAACGAGGCGGCGCTGTTCCGGTACATGAAGTCGCCGCTGATGCCGATCACCCCGGAGACCGTCAAGGCCATGTTCGCCGAGATCGCGGCCGAACAGCCCGAGCTGCAGCTGCCCAGCGACGACGAGCTGGCCGGCACCTACCGCGGGCGCGGCAAGGTCAAGCACATGGGCGTCACCAGCGACCTGGGCTTCCGGATGCCGTCGATCTGGTTCGCCGACGGGCACCGCGCGGTCGCACCGGTGTTCCTGTACCGGTTCGACTTCGCCACGCCGATGTTGCGGATGCTGCGCCTGCACGCCGCGCACGCCACCGAATTGCCGTACGTGTGGGGCAATCTCGTCGCCGGACGCAAGGACCCGACGTTCGCGCTGGGCGGGCTGAAGGCCGGCCGGGCGGTGTCGGGACGCATGCGGGCCCGCTGGGTCAACTTCGCCGCCCACGGCGAACCCGGCGCACCCGGCGGTGCGCCGCGGTGGCGCCCCTACGACGCCGCCGACCGCGCGACGCTGGTGATCGACCGGGACGACAGGGTCGTCGACGACCTGGACGCCGACGTGCGCCGGGCGTGGGGCGACGACGTGCTGAGCTTCCGCTGACCAGCCGGTCCGCGCCAAGGACGACGTAGAATTCCCTCGGAGGTGCCCGCCGTGGATTTCCTGGACCTGCTGCCGCCGCCGATGCGCGATCCGGTGCTGTTCGCGATCCCGTTCTTCCTGCTGCTGCTGATCATCGAGTGGACCGCGGCCCGCAAACTCGAGCACCTGGAGGACCGACCGGGCTCGGGGGCCTACCACACCCGCGACTCCTGGGCCAGCCTGTCCATGGGGCTGGTCTCGGTGTTCACGATGGGGGCGTGGAAGTTCTTGGCGCTGTTGGGGTATGCCGCGATCTACGCCTACCTGGCGCCGTGGCACCTGCCGGCGACGCAGTGGTACACGTGGGTGATCGCGATCGTGGGCGTGGACCTGTTGTTCTACCTCTACCACCGCGCCGCACACCGGGTCCGGCTGATCTGGGCCACCCACCAGGCCCACCACTCCAGCCAGTACTACAACTTCGCGACCGCGCTACGGCAGAAGTGGAACAACAGCGGCGAGATCCTGATGTGGATCCCGTTGCCGCTGTTGGGTGTTCCGCCGTGGATGGTGTTCGTGGCGTTCTCCGTCAACCTGATCTACCAGTTCTGGATCCACACTGAGCGCATCGGAAAGCTTTGGCGTCCTTTTGAATTCGTGTTCAACACGCCATCGCATCACCGGGTGCACCACGGTATGGACCCGCTGTACCTGGACAAGAACTACGGCGGCATCCTGATCATCTGGGACCGGATGTTCGGCACGTTCCAGCCCGAGGTGTTCCGTCCGCACTACGGGCTGACCAAACCGGTGGACACCTTCAACATCTGGCGGTTGCAGACCCACGAATACGCCGCGATCTGGCGCGATATGCGGTCGGTGCGCCGGATCCGCGACAAGCTCGGCTATCTGGTCGGCCCGCCCGGGTGGGCGCCGGCCGCGGCGACACAGGCCGCCGGATCGGTCCCGCCACGCGTCGACGCCCCGTAGGGTGCCGGTGTGAACACCGTCTTCGATGCCGCCGTCGACCCGGCGCTGGTGGACCGCTCCCTGGCCGGGAGCACCTTCGGATCGATGTGGCTGGACATCCCGCGACCACATTATCCCGCCCCGTCGGGTTCGCTCACGTGTGACACCCTGGTCATCGGCGGCGGCTACACCGGCCTGTGGAGTGCGCTGCACGCCGCCCGGCGGCACCCGGACCGGCGCATCGTCCTGCTCGAGGCCGACCGCATCGGCTGGGCGGCCTCCGGCCGCAACGGCGGCTTCGTCGACGCCAGCCTGACCCACGGGTTCGAGAACGGAAAGTCGCGCTGGCCCAACGAGATCGACACGCTCGAGCGGATGGGCATGGAGAACCTCGACGGGATGCAGGCCGAGATCACCGAACTGGGCCTGGACAGCGAATGGCAGCGCACCGGGATGCTGACGGTGGCCACCGAGCCGCACCAGGTGGAGTGGCTGCGTGAGGCCGCCGCCGATGACCAGGGCCAGTTCCTCGACGTGGCGCAGGTCCGCGATGAGGTGGACTCGCCGACCTACCGGGCGGGGTTGTTCAGCCCGGACACCTGCGCGATCGTCAACCCGGCCAAGCTGGCGCTGGAACTGGCGCGGGCCTGCCGCGACGTCGGCGTCGAGATCTTCGAACACACCAGCGCCACCGAGATCATCTCCGGCGGCGCGGCACTGCGGGTGCGCACCGACGGCCCTGTGGTCACCTGCCGCCAGGTGGTGTTGGCCACCAACGTCTTTCCCAGCCTGCTGCGGCGCAACCGGCTGCTCACGGTGCCCGTCTACGACTACGTGCTGGCCACCGAGCCGCTCACCGACGCCCAGCTCGACCGCATCGGCTGGCAACGCAGGCAGGGGGTCGGTGACTCGGCCAACCAGTTCCACTACTACCGGCTGAGCATGGACAACCGCATCGTGTGGGGCGGTTATGACGCGATCTACCACTTCGGGCGGCGGGTCCGGTCGGCCTACGAGGACCGCCAGGACACCTACCGAAAGCTGGCCGCACACTTCTTCGTCACGTTCCCGCAGCTCGACGACGTCCGGTTCACCCACCGCTGGGCCGGCGCGATCGACACCAACACTCGGTTCTGCGCGCATTGGGGTCTGGCGCGGGAAGGCCGGGTGGCCTACGTCAACGGCTTCACCGGGCTCGGCGTGGCCGCCACCCGGTTCGCCGCCGACGTGTGCCTGGACCTGCTCGACGGCGTCGAGACCCCGCGCACCCGGCTGGAGATGGTGCGCAAGAAGCCGCTGCCGTTCCCGCCGGAACCGTTGGCCAGCATCGGTATCCAGGCCACCCGCTGGTCGCTGGACCGAGCCGATCACCACGGCGGGCGGCGCAACCTGCTGTTGAAAGCGCTCGACGCCGCCGGGCTTGGCTTCGACTCGTAGGCGAGGTCGGGGTGTAGGCGGGTCAGGCGGTCCCACACGTCCCGGCCGCACCACCTCTCGACGCTCTGCGGCGACCTTCGCGCACTTTCGCTGCAAAGGTCCGCTCGGTGTGAGACTCGGGCCGGGCGCGGGCGAGTTACACGGTTGTTGTTCTGGCAGCGGGCTTCTCGCGCTTCCACGATCCCGGGACGCGTGAGCTGGGCAGGGGAGGCGTCTGACCGATCACGCCCCACCCGAGGTGTCCGAGGGACATCATGGGAACGTCGGCAGGCCGTGTAACGCCTCTTTTCCCGATCGCGATGAGGCTGTTACATCCGCTGCGTGGCCGGGTACCACGCAGACAGCCAGCAAGGGGGCGCAATGTCGGACCGGTCGGGGACACGAGGGCTGCAGCTGCTGCTGGCATTGATCGCCTCCGCGGTGGCGTTGTTGATGCCCGCGGCATCGGCCCACGCCCAGCCCAACGTGCTGGTGTTCCCCGGCATGGAGATCCACCAGGACAGCGTGCTGTGCACGCTCGGCTACGTCGACCCGCAGACCCGGATCGCCTACACCGCCGGCCACTGCCGCGCCTCGGGCACGGTCACCGACAAGTTCGGCAACGTGATCGGTACCCAGGGCTCGTTCCGCGACAACACCCCCGACGGCACCACCGTCGACACCAACCACCAGATCACCGACTGGGAGGTGATCCACCTGCTGCCCGAGGTCCCGGTCAACAATGTGCTGCCCGGCGGCCGGGTGCTGGTCACCGATCCCGCAGTGCTCCCGACGGCGGGCATGCCGGTGTGCCACTTCGGCGTGGTGACGGGGGAGAGCTGCGGCACCGTCGAGGCCGTCAACAACGGCTGGTTCACGATGGCCAACGGGGTGGTCAGCCGCAAAGGCGACTCCGGCGGGCCGGTCTACACGCTGACCCCGGACGGCCGCACGGTGCTGATCGGTATCTTCAACAGCACCTGGGGCACGTTCCCCGCCGCGGTGTCCTGGCAGGTCGCCAGCCAGCAGGCCCACGAGGACACCATCTCCGCGGCCTCGGCCGTCGCGCCGGCGGCCTCCTGACCGACAGCCCTAACCGACCAGCTCGAACACCGGGATCGACGGCGCGGTCGCGCGCAGCTGGTCGTCGGTCGAGGCCGGAGTCAACCCACCGATGTGTCCCTTGGTCTGGTAGTACCAGCGCTCCAGGTACGGCCGCAGCAACGCCGGCTTGGCGTCGTCGGCGATCTCGGCCACCCGCCAGGTCCGGCCGCGGCCCCGCGGCCCCAGCTCGACCTCGCCGGCGGCGCGCACATTGCGCGACCACTGGGTGTTGCCGCGCGGCGACACCAGGTAGCGCCGGCCGTCAACGGTCAGCAGGTTGACCACCACACTGCGGATCTCACCGGTCGTGCGACCGCGTACGTGTAACGCGGTGCTGCCCTGGAAGCTCACGCCGAGTTCGGCCAGCCGCCGGAACGCGGTGTTGAACAGGCGGGCACCGAGGCCGGGGACGTCGTGACGCATCGCTTTCTCCTTCATATCCGCTTAACGAGAGCAGTGCTCTCGTTCTCCACTCTGCGCGCACGGCACGGATAAATCAAGAGCAGTGCTCTCGTTCTGTGTCACACTGACCCCGTGGGCAAACGTCAGGACTCCCGGGAACGCATCGAACGGCGCGTCATCGAGCTGGGCCGCCGGCACCTCGTCACCGAGGGCGCGGCCGGGTTGTCGCTGCGCGCCATCGCGCGCGACCTGGGCATGGTCTCCTCGGCGGTGTACCGGTACGTGGGCAGCCGCGACGAACTGCTGACGCTGTTGGTGGTCGACGCCTACACCGACCTCGCTGATGCGGTGGACCGCGCCCGCGCCGCGGCGGCGCCCGGCTGGCGCGACCAACTCACCGCGGCCGCCACGGCGGCGCGGCGCTGGGCCGTCGAGCAGCCGGCCTGCTGGGCACTGCTGTACGGCAGCCCGGTACCGGGCTATCACGCCCCCCGCGAACGCACCGTCGGACCGGGCACCCGGGTGGTCGCCGCGCTGTTCGAGGTGGTGGCCGCGGGCGTCGCTGCCGGTGCCATCACGACCGCGGAACTCGCTGTGCCGCAGGCACTGTCGACCGACTTCGACGCACTGCGGGACGAGTTCGCGATAGCGGCCGACGACTCCGTGGTGGTAAAAGGCACGCTGGTGTGGGCGGCGCTGATCGGTGCCATCAGCCTGGAGGTGTTCGGGCAGTACGGGCCAGACACGTTCACCGACGCCGCCCCGGTGTTCGACCTGCAGCTGGCGCTGCTGATCGGCATGCTCGAGCGGCACGATCCCGAGAATTAGAACACGTTCTAGCCATGCCGGCGGGCTGGCGATATTCTCGAATCGATGCTCGACCAGACACCTGTCCAGATCGCCTGGGTGACCCACGACCTCGACGCGACCGAGGCGATGCTGACGGCACTGCTGGGCGCCCGGACGTGGACCCGCATGCCGGGCATCCACTTCGGCCCGGACACCTGCACCTATCGCGGTGCGCCCGCGGACTTCGTCGCCGACATCGCGTTGAGCTATGCCGGTGCCACCCAACTCGAGCTGATCGCACCGGTCGGTGGCACCAGCATCTACACCGAGTTCCTGGATCGGTGCGGTCCGGGCCTGCATCACATCTGCGTCGAGGCCCGCGACGAGGCGCACTTCGAGGCCGCGGTCGCCGACGCCGAACGGCACGGAGCCCCGGTGGTGATGGCCGGCGCCATGCCCGGCGGGATGCGGTTCGCGTACGTCTCCGGCGAGAGCGCGGGCGTGCCCTACCTGGAGATCGCCCACATCCCGCCCGCCATCCGCGGGTTCTTCGACCAATTGAAATACGAGCAGAGACAAGAGCAGAGGTGAGTATGCTTCCCATCCCGCAGACCGTGTCGGCGGCGCAGGTGACGTCCTGGTCCGAGGAGGCCGACGTCGTCGTCCTCGGGTTCGGCATCGCCGGTGGCTGTGCGGCGGTCAGCGCCGCGGCCGCCGGCGCGCGGGTGCTGGTGCTGGAGAAGGCCGCCGCCGCGGGCGGGACGACCTCGATGGCGGGCGGGCACTTCTACCTCGGCGGCGGCACCGCGGTGCAGCAGGCGACGGGGCACCCGGATTCGCCCGAGGAGATGTACAAGTACCTGGTCGCGATGTCGCGCGAGCCCGACCACGAGAAGATCCGCGCCTACTGCGACGGCAGCGTGGAGCATTTCGGGTGGCTCGAGGGCCTCGGCTTCCAGTTCGAACGCTCCTTCTACCCGGGCAAGGTGGTGGTGCCACCGGGCACCGAGGGGCTGTCCTACACCGGCAACGAGAAGGTGTGGCCGTTCTGCGAGCAGGCCGTGCCCGCGCCGCGCGGGCATTCGGTGCCGGTACCCGGCGAGCTGGGCGGCGCTGCGATGGTGATCGACCTGCTGCTCGCCCGGGCCGCCGAGCTCGGGGTGCGGATCCGGTACGAAACCGGCGCCACCGCACTGGTCCTCGACGACGACGGCGCCGTGGCTGGGGTGCGGTGGAAGCACTTCACCGAGACCGGTGAGGTCAAGGCCAGCGCCGTCGTCATCGCCGCGGGTGGGTTCGCGATGAACGCCGACATGGTGTCCGAGTACACCCCGGCGCTGGGGCAGCCGCGCAAGACCAAGCACCACGGCGCCGTGGCACCCTACATCCTGGGTAACCCCAACGACGACGGGCTCGGCATCGGCCTCGGGGTGTCGGCCGGCGGCGTGGCGGTGCACATGGATCAGCTCTTCATCACCGCGGCCGCCTACCCGCCGGAGATCCTGCTCACCGGCATCATCGTCAACGCCGAGGGCAAGCGGTTCGTCGCCGAGGACTCCTACCATTCGCGCACATCGGCTTTCGTGCTCGAGCAGCCCGAGCAGCGGGCCTACCTGATCGTCGACGAGGCGCACATGCAGATGCCCGAGATGCCGTTGATCAAGTTCATCGATGGCTGGGAGACCGTCGCGGAAATGGAAGCAGCCCTTGGTATTCCGGACGGGAATCTGGCTGCCACGCTGGACCGCTACAACGCCGACGCCGCCGAGGGGCACGACCCCGACTTCCACAAGCAGCCGGAATACGTTGCCGCCCAGGACAAGGGGCCGTGGGCGGCGTTCGACCTGTCGCTGGGCCGGGCGATGTACTCCGGTTTCACGATGGGCGGGCTGAAGGTGTCGGTCGACGGCGAGGTGCTGCGAGAGGACGGCGGCGCGGTGCCCGGTCTGTACGCGGCCGGGGCGTGCGCGTCCAACATCGCCCAGGACGGCAAGGGGTATGCCAGCGGCACGCAGCTGGGCGAAGGCTCGTTCTTCGGGAGGCGGGCGGGAGAGCACGCAGCGAGGCGGGCGGGAGAGCACGCCGGGGGGTGGGCGGGAGAAGATCCAGCGAGGCGGGCGGGAGAGCACGCCGGGGGGTGGGCGGGAGAAGATCCAGCGAGGCGGGCGGGAGAGCACGCAGCGAGGCGGGCGGGAGAAGATCCAGCGAGGCGGGCGGGAGTAGATCCAGCGCCAAGGGCTGAACACGCGGCCGACCCGGCCTGACGGGAGTGGCGCGCGTCCCTACGGCGTGTGCGCCCCGACCGGGCCCAGCCGCCATTCGCCGTCGCCGAGCAGCGCCAGCTCCTTCTCGTGGTGGTCGATCACGGTGCCGCGGTGCGCGACGCTGACCAGGATGGTGTCGGGCAACTCCTCGCGGACCATCCGGTAGAGCATGGTCTCCAGGCCGACGTCCAGCGCCGAGGTGGCCTCGTCGACGAAGACGACCTTGGGCTTGGTCAGCAGGATCCGGGCGAACGCGACGCGCTGCTGCTCTCCCGGCGAGAGCACCTTGGCCCAGTCGGCCTCCTCGGCGAGCCGGTCCGCCAGGTGCGGCAGCGCGACCTTGTTCAGCATCGCGATCAGCAGGTCGTCAGGGATGTCGCCCTCGGCCGACGGGTAGGACAACACCGCCCGCAGGTCACCGAGTGGCACGTACGGCATCTGGGACAGGAACATCGTCTCGTGGTCGCCGCTCGGGGTGTACAGCGTGCCGCTGGTGAACGGCCACAGTTGAGCCAGGCTGCGCAGCAGGGTGGTCTTCCCGGAGCCGGACACCCCGGTGATCGCCAGCGTGTCGCCGGGCTGGAGCTGCAGGTCGATCGGGTTGATCAGCTGGGTGCCGTCGGGCTTGCGGACCTCGACGTCGTCGAGCGCGACGGCGCCGTCCCCACTCGGCAGCACCGTCAGGCTCGGCAGCTCGCGGCCCTCGTCGTTGGCGACGACCAGCCCGTGCAGGCGGATGATCGCCGCCCGGTACCCGGCGAAATCGTCATACGCGTTGCGGAAGAACGACAGGCCGGTCAGGATCTGGCGGAACGCGTCGGCGGTCTGGCCGAGCGCACCCAAGGTGATCTCGCCGTTGTAGAACCGCTGGAACTGCACCAGGTAGGGGATGAGCTCCTGCGCCTGCGTGATCGAGATGTTCCACCCGTAGAAGCCGATCATCCGGTTCACGTAGTGCTTGTAGTTGGTCACCACCGGTGCGAACCGGCGCCGCAGCCCGGTCCGCTCGGCGACCTCGCCGCGGTAGAACGCCACCGCCTCCGAGGCGTCGCGCAGCCGCACCAGCGCGTAGCGGAAGATGGCGTTGAACTTCTCGTTGGCGAACGACAGCCGGATGATCGGCCGGCCGATCCAGAACGCGATGACCGTCGCGAACAGCACGTAGGCGATGCCGATGATGAACATCGCCTTGGGCAGCTGGTAACCGACGAACGGCAGGGTCACCGGCCCGGACAGGTCCCACAGGATGAACGTGAAGGACACCATCGCGGTGATCGACGAGACGGCGCCGAACAGCAGCGTGGTCTCCGAGCCGTTGTTGGGCTTGTTCGGCTGCGAGTTCACGCCCGCGGTGAAGATGTCGATGTCGGCCTGGATGCGCTGGTCCGGGTTGTCGATGGTGTCGTCGATGAAGCGGGCCCGGTAGAACGCCTTGCCGTCGAGCCAGTTGCTGGTCAGCTCCTCGGTCAGCCAGGTGCGCCAGCGCAGCATGAACCGCTGCGCCAGGAACAGGTCGAGCATCACCTGCGCGATGTTGAGCACCGCGAGGATGGCGAAGATGCCCAGCGAGAACCAGAAGCCTTGGCCGCCGGACTGCCGCACGGCGTCGTCACCGTTGAGCAGGCCGCCCGCGATCACCTGGAAGCTGTTGGACATGTCCACGCCCTGGTAGCTGAACAACAGCGACAGCCGCACGCCGGTGATCACCGACAGCAGCAGTCCCGCCAGCCAGAGCCAGACGACGACGCTCTCCGGGCCGACGAAATAGCCTCGGGTGACGCGCCAGAACTGTTTGCCCCAGGTGGTGAACCGCCCGATGAGGACCAGGATCAGAAGCGTGCAGACCGCGGCGATGGCCCAGGTCCTGGCGATCCAGACCAGCGAGATGAAGATCTCGTTGGTCCAGTCCAGGGATGGTGTGAACTTATCCACCCGGGCAAAGTACCGTGTCGACCCGCCCGTAGCCTGGCAGAGTCCCGCTAACCAGAGGGGGCGAGTCGCTCCAGCCGCCAGTCGCCGTCGCCGATCAGCTCCAGGCGCCGGTCGTGGAACTGCTGCACCGACGCGCGGTGGCTGACGCTGACCACGATGGTGTCCGGCAGTGCGGCGCGCACCACCCGGTAGAGCATCTCCTCGAGGCCCTGATCCATCGCCGAGGTGGTCTCGTCGAGGAACACCGCCGCCGGCCGGGTCAGCAGGATCCGTGCGAACGCGATGCGCTGCTGCTCCCCGACGGAGAGCACCTTCCCCCAGTCCTGGTCGTCGCCGAGGCGGATCACCAAGTGCGACAACGCCACATCGAGCAACGCCTGCTGGATGTCGCGGTCGCTGATGGCGCCGGCGGGCTGCGGATAACTGACCACGGTGCGCAGGTCACCGACCGGTAGGTACGGCAGCTGCGGGACGAACATCGTGCCCTCGCGGCCCTGCGGCAGCCCGACGCGGCCCGACGCGAACGGCCACAGCCCGGCCAGGCTGGCCAGCAGCACGGACTTGCCGACACCCGACGGGCCGGTGATCAACAGCGTCTCACCCGGCGCCACCTCGGCGTCGAGGGCGTGGATCAGCGGGGTGGCATCGGGCTTGCGTACCTGGACGCCGTCGAGGTGCAGCGCGCCGTCCTCGGAGCTGTCGACGGTTACCGGGCGGAACTGGCCCGCCCGGGCGTTCTGGTCGGCTAGCCCGTCGAGGCGGATGATCGCCGCGCGGTAGCTGGCGAACTGGTCGTAGGCGTTGCGGAAGAACGACAGCGCGTCGTGGATCGCGGCGAACGCGTTGGACGACTGCCACACATCGCCGAACGTGATGCGCTGCGCGAACAACCCCTGCGCCTGGACCAGCCAGGGCAGCGGGTTGATCGCCTGGCTCATCGAGACGTTCCAACCGAAGAACAGCATCATCCGGTGCAGCCAGTGCCGGTAGTTGTCCATCACCGAGTCCAGCCGGCCGCGCAGCAGCGACCGCTCGGCCGGCTCGCCCCGGTACAGTCCGATGGCCGCGCCGGCGTCGCGCACCCGCACCAGCGCGTACCGGAACCCGGCGTTGCGCAGCTCGTTGAGGTAGCTCAGCCGGATCAGCGGCCGGCCGATGACGAACGCGACGACGGTCACCACCGCCACGTACACCAGCACGATCCAGAACAGCGCCCGCGGCAGCGTCATCCCGCCCAGCGTCAGCGGCTCGGACAGCCGCCACAGGATGGCGCCGAACGACAGCACCGACAGCACCGCCTCGACCGCCCCGAACAGCAGCGTGTTGCCCGAGTTGTAGATCGGGTTGTTCGCGGTGCCGCCGACACCGGTGGTGAACACGTCGATGTCCTGCTGGATGCGCTGGTCCGGGTTGTCGATGGGCCGGTTGGCGAACTGGGCCCGGTAGTAGGCCAGATCGCCGAGCCAGTCGTCGATGTAGCGGCGGCTCAACCAGATTCGCCACCGCATGATGAACCGCTGGGTGAGGTACATGTCGGCCAGCAGCCGCGTGATGAAGCAACCGGCGAGCACCGCGAACACCGTCATCGTCGCCCAGAAACCGGCGATGCCGCTGTCGCGGCCCCCGGAGAACGCGACCTGCAGGGACGTGAACAGGTCGTTGACGTAGTAGGTCAGCAGCACGTTGATGCGCACCGCGATGATCACCGACAGCAGCAGCGCGCCGAACATCAGCCAGGTCGCGACGCTGTGCCTGCCGGTGAAGAAACCTCCTGTGACACGCCAGAATTGGCGTCCCCAGTGGGTGAATCTGCCGATCGCGGCGAGGACCACCAGCAGGCAGACGGCGGTCAGCAGGAACGTGATGAGGATCCAGATGGCCGACGCGAACAGCTCGTTGCCCCAGTCCAGGGACGGCTGGAAGGTGGGGGTGACGGTGTCCAAACCCGCGCCACCTCCCCTCCGCACGCACGCCCGCCTGCGGCGAAGCTACCGCAGCGGGCCGTGCTGGTCGGGGAGGTGGCTAGCCGAATGTCGTGCCGATCGCGCTGACCAGCGCGTCGACGTCGAGCCGGTCACCGCGCTGCGCGTAGGCCAGGTATCCGTCGGGCCGGACCAGGAACGCCGACGCGGCGCCGGGGGAGTAACCGCGGGCGAAGTCGCCGCCGGAATCCTCGATCAGCGGCAGCACCGTCGGCGCGGCGGCGTCGGCCCCGATGAGGTAGACGTCGAGTCGGCCGTGCGCGGCCGTCGCGGCGGCCGCGGCGGCGTCTTCGAACGCGGTGACGTCGGCGTCGGCGCCGGCGTACAGCAGCAGGGTGTGCTCCCGCGCGCCGAACAGCGAGAACAGCCGCAGCGGCCCGGTCACCACCGCGCGGGTCAACCCGCGCGCATCCGGTGCCCTGGTGCCGCCGCCGGGTCCGACGATCGGGCTGTCGGCATAGTCGATGAGCAGTTGCGCCTCACGGCGCATGACGTGATCGGAGCCGGGGGCGTCGGCGCCGATGCCGTCGCGCGCGCTGCGCACCGTGCGGCCGACGACTTCCTCGCCGACCGGGCGGCGTTCGGCGTCGTAGCTGTCCAGCAGGCCTTCGGCGGCGTCCCCGGACAGCGTCAGCGCGAGCTTCCAGGCCAGGTTGTGGGCGTCCTGGATGCCGGTGTTCATGCCCTGCGCGCCGGTGGGCGGATGGATGTGCGCGGCGTCGCCGGCGACGAACACCCGCGCCGAGCCGTAGCGGTCGACGATGCGGTGGCTGATCCGGAACACCGACGACCACCGCAGGTTGGTGGCGACGGTCGGTTCGGGAGAGAGCCGGTCGAGCACGGCCTGGATGTGGTGCAGCCCGACGGGTCCGGAGTCGGAACCGGTGAAGCCGTGCGCGACGCCGTCGCCTGCCGGGGCGCGCAGCTCGGGCGGCACCAACATCGACATCCGGTAGCGGCCGCGGCCCGGCAGCGGGATCGCCACCAGCAGGTCGTCGGTGGCACCGTCGCTCTGGTGCATCGCGCGGATCGCGTAGCCGGGCGGCATCGACCAGTCGACCTCGACGTCGCCGAGCATGTACTGGTCGGCGAACGCCGCGCCCTCGAACGTCAGCCCCAGCGTCTTGCGCACCACGCTGTGCGCGCCGTCGGCGCCGATCAGGTAGTCGGCCCGCACCCGGTGTGCACCGTCGCCGCCGACCAGCGTCACCGTCACCCCGTCGGCGTCCTCGGTGAACCCGGTCAGCCGCATCCCGCGCTCCACCCGCACCCCCCGCAGCGCCAGCTCCTCCCGCAGGATCCGCTCGGTCTCGTACTGCGGGATGCAGAAGAACCCGAACGGCACATCCGCGGACAGCCGCAGATCCAGCCGCCCGGCCGGGGTGCCGTTGACGTAGACGAGCTGGCCGCGCATCGGCACCCCAGCGTCCAGGACCCGGTTCAGCACCCCCATGCCTTCGAAGACTTCGAGCGTACGGGGTTGTACGCCAACGGCTTTGGCGTACAACGGGGGCTCGGGCAGGGGATCGACGATGCGGCACGCGATGCCGCGGCGGGACAGCTCGAGCGCCGCGGTGAGCCCGACGGGGCCGGCGCCGGCGATCAGGACGGGGACGGCAGTGGAGGTCACCTGGCGATTATGGAGCGCCGGCCGTCGCCGACCGTGCGCGAAATGTCAGAGCAGGTCGGCGTGTCGCGCGCCGACACGCGCGCTCGGCCAGGGGAAAGGGGGCACGACGGCGCCGCGTACCGTAAACGTGTGGCTCGGACCTCATCACAACCCCGCACGAACCGGCTGTCCAACCGTTTCTGGAAGTTGCTCGGCGCGAGCACGGACAAAGACCAGAACCGCTCGATGGATCTGGTGAAGCGTTCCGCCGAGTTCGACGCCAAGGCCCACGATCTCGACGACGAACAGCTCAGCAAGGCCGCGGGGCTGCTCGAGCTCGAGGACCTGGCCGACTCCGCCGACATCCCGCAGTTCCTGGCCATCGCGCGGGAGGCCTCCGAACGCGCGACCGGGCTGCGCCCGTTCGACGTCCAGCTGCTGGGCGCGTTGCGGATGCTGGCCGGTGACGTCGTCGAGATGGCCACCGGTGAGGGCAAGACCCTCTCCGGCGCGATCGCCGCCGCGGGCTACGCGCTGGCCGGGCGCAGCGTGCACGTCATCACGATCAACGACTACCTGGCCCGCCGCGACGCCGAATGGATGGGCCCGCTGATCGAGGCGATGGGCTTGACCGTCGGCTGGATCACCAACGAGTCCACCGCCGCCCAGCGCCGGGCCGCCTACCGGTGCGACATCACCTACGCCTCGGTCAACGAGATCGGCTTCGACGTGCTGCGCGACCAGCTGGTCACCGACGTCGAGGACCTGGTGTCGCCCAACCCGGACGTGGCGCTGATCGACGAGGCCGATTCCGTGCTGGTCGACGAGGCGCTGGTGCCGCTGGTGCTGGCCGGCACCAGCCATCGGGAGACCCCGCGCGCCGAGCTGATCCGGTTCGTCGGCGAGCTGGCCGAGGGCGTCGACTACGCCGCCGACGCCGACAACCGCAACGTGCACCTGACCGAGGCCGGCGCGCAGAAGGTGGAGGCCAAGCTCGGCGGTATCGACCTGTACTCCGAGGAGCACGTCGCCACCACGCTCACCGAGGTCAACGTCGCTCTGCACGCGCACGTGCTGCTCAAGCGCGACGTGCACTACATCGTGCGCGACGGCGCCGTGCACCTGATCAACTCCTCCCGCGGTCGCATCGCCACGCTGCAGCGCTGGCCCGACGGGCTGCAGGCCGCGGTGGAGGCCAAAGAGGGCATCGAGACCACCGAGACCGGCGAGGTGCTCGACACCATCACGGTGCAGGCGCTGATCAACCGGTATCCGCGGGTGTGTGGGATGACCGGCACCGCGCTGGCCGCCGGCGAGCAGCTGCGCCAGTTCTACAAGCTCGGGGTGTCGCCGATCCCGCCGAACACCCCGAACATCCGCGAGGACGAACCCGACCGGGTCTACGTCACCGCGGCCGCCAAGTACGAAGCCGTGATCGCGCACATCGCCGCGGTGCACGAGACGGGCCAACCGGTGCTGGTCGGCACCCGCGACGTCGCCGAATCCGAAGACCTGCACCGCAGGCTGGTCAAGGCCGGGGTGCCCGCGGTGGTGCTCAACGCCAAGAACGACGCGGAAGAGGCCGCCGTCATCGCCGAGGCCGGCACGCTGGGCGCGGTCACGGTGTCCACCCAGATGGCCGGCCGCGGCACCGACATCCGGCTGGGCGGCTCGGAGGCCGGCGACGACGACACCGAGAAGACCAAGGTCGCCGAGCTGGGCGGGCTGCACGTGATCGGTACCGGGCGCCACCACACCGAGCGGCTGGACAACCAGCTGCGCGGCCGCGCGGGCCGCCAGGGCGACCCGGGGTCGTCGGTGTTCTTCTCCAGCTGGGAGGACGACGTGGTGGTCGCCCACCTGGAACCCGAGCGGCTCAACAAGCTGCCGATGGAGTGCGACGAGGACGGCCGGGTGCTCAACCCGAAGGCGGCCTCGCTGCTCGAGCACGCCCAGCGGGTGGCCGAGGGCCGGCTGCTGGACGTGCACGCCAACACCTGGCGCTACAACCAGCTGATCGCCCAGCAGCGGGCGATCCTGGTGGAACGCCGAGAGACGTTGCTGCGCACCACGACCGCGCGTGACGAGCTGGCCGAGCTGTCGCCGCAGCGCTACCAGGAACTCTGTGACGAGCTCGGCGAGGACGCCGCGGCGAAGCTGGCGAAGATCTGCCGGCTGATCATGCTCTATCACCTCGACCGCGGCTGGGCCGACCACCTGGCCTACCTCGCCGACATCCGGGAGAGCATCCACCTGCGGGCGCTGGGCCGGCAGAACCCCCTCGACGAGTTCCACCGGCTGGCCGTCGACGCGTTCGCCTCGCTGGCCGCCGACGCCATCGAAGCGGCCCAGCAGACCTTCGACACCGCGGCCTCGATCGAGGACGAACCCGGTGTGGACCTGTCCAAGCTGGCGCGGCCCACCTCGACGTGGACGTACATGGTGCACGACAATCCGCTCAACGACGACACGTTGTCGGCGCTGAGCCTGCCCGGGGTGTTCCGCTAGGTTCTAGGACATGGCCGGCGCCTTTGGACAGGAGGAGGCGGTGGCGGCACGCGACCGGGTCCTGACGGTGCCCAACGTGCTGTCGGTGATCCGGCTGGTCCTGGTGCCGGTGTTCCTCTACCTGCTGCTGGTCGCCGGCGCCACCGGCTGGGCCGTCGCGATCCTGATGTTCAGTGGGGCCTCGGACTGGGCCGACGGCAAGATCGCCCGGCTGTTCGACAACCAGTCCTCCCGGCTCGGGGAACTGCTGGATCCGCTCGTCGACCGGATCTACATGGTGGTGGTGCCGGTCGCGCTGGCGCTGGCGCACGTCATCCCGTGGTGGCTCGTGGTGGCGCTGCTCGGACGGGACCTGGTGCTGGCCACCACGCTGCCGCTGCTGCGCGGCCGCGGCCTGACCGCGCTGCCGGTCACCTACATCGGTAAGGCCGCGACGTTCGCGCTGATGTCGGGGCTGCCGCTGGTGCTGCTCGGCCAGTACGACGCGCAGTGGGCGCGGGTGGTGCTGGCCATCGGCTGGGGGTTCCTGATCTGGGGGCTGGCCATGTACCTGTGGTCGGGGGTCCTCTACCTGATCCAGGTCGCGATGGTGGTCAGGGCGCTGCCGCCGAGGGCCCGGCCGGCATGAGCACGCCGACCGTGGTGAGCACGCCGCCGTTATGAGCACGCCGCCGTTATGAGCACGCTGGGGGGCTACGACTCGTCCGCCGGGCGCAGCGCCCATCGGGTGGGAGCGCCGACGCTGATCCCGGTGCCTTCGCTGCTGCGGTCGCTGCTGTCGGATCACCTCGACCCCGGCTACGCCGCCGCCGCGCAGGCCGGGCGCCAGCGCGGCCGGGGCACCGAATGGACCTGGCAGGTGCTGGCCGCGGTGATGATCGCGGCGGTGTTCGTGTTCGCGTGGGCGCAGGCGCAGTCCACCGCGCCCGGCGTGCGGGAGTCGCAGAAGGTGCTCGCGGCCAGCGTGCGCTCGGCCGAGACCGCCACCACGGAGATCGCCGCCCGTCGCGACGCCCTGGCCGCCGACGTCGATGCCGAGAGCCGCAGGCGGCTGGAAGGCGACGCCACCGGCCGGCAGCTGCTGGCCGACCTCGACCAGGCCAACGCCGGCGCAGCGGCCACCCCGGTGATCGGGCCCGGGCTGACCGTCACCGTCACCGATCCCGGGGTCACCCGCGACCTCAGTGACGTGTCCAAAGAACGCGTCGAGGGCAGCCGGCAGGTCATCCTCGACCGCGACCTGCAACTCGTCGTGAATTCGCTGTGGCTCAGCGGTGCCGAGGCGATCTCGGTCGGCGGCGTGCGGATCGGACCCAACGTGACGATGCGCCAGGCCGGCGGCGGCATCCTGGTCGACAACCGGCCGATCGCCAGCCCCTATGTCATCCTCGCGGTGGGTCCGCCGCACGCGATGTCCGAGGTGTTCGACCGCAGCACCGGGCTGCAGCGGCTGCGGCTGCTGGAGACGTCCTACGGTGTCGGGGTCAACGTCGCGACCGGCGAGGGGCTGGCGCTGCCCGCCGGGTCCGTCCGAGAAGTCAACTTCGCCAAACAGATTGGGGCCAAGTGATCGGCATCGTCGCCCTGGTGGTCGGCATCGTGGTCGGCGTCGTCTTCCATCCCAGCGTGCCCGAGGCGGTGCAGCCGTACCTGCCGATCGCGGTGGTGGCGGCCCTCGACGCGGTGTTCGGCGGGCTGCGCGCCTACCTGGAACACATCTTCGACGCCAAGGTGTTCGTGGTGTCGTTCACCTTCAACGTGCTGGTCGCGGCCCTGATCGTGTACGTCGGCGACCAGCTGGGCGTCGGGACCCAGCTGTCCACGGCGATCATCGTCGTGCTCGGCATCCGGATCTTCGGCAACGCGGCGGCGCTGCGCCGCCACATCTTCGGGGCGTGAACCCTTGACCGGCAACGCCCCCCAGCCCCACCACGAACCCCAGCCCCACCACGAACCCCAGCCTCGCCAGGAACCCCACCATGGCCGCCACGAGCTGCCGGCCGATCGGTCCGCGGCCAAGCGGAGCCGGTCCCAGCTGGTGTTCGGGGCGCTGGCGGTGCTGCTGTGCCTGTTGCTCGGCGTCGCGATCGCCACCCAGGTGCGCCAGACCGAGTCCGGGGACTCGCTGGAGAGCGCCAGGCCCGCCGATCTGCTGGTGCTGCTCGATTCGCTGCAGCAGCGGGAGGCCGCGCTGAACACCGAGGTCGCCGACCTGCAGCGGACACTTGCCGAGCTGCAGGCCTCCGGCAGTAGCGACCAGGCCGCCATCGAGAACGCCCGGGCCCGGCTGGCGGCGCTGTCGATCCTGATCGGCACCGTCGCGGCCACCGGCCCCGGCGTCACGCTGACCATCGAGGACCCCGCCCCGGGGGTGTCGGCCGAGACGATGCTCGACGTCATCAACGAGTTGCGGGCCGCCGGCGCCGAGGCCATGGAGATCCGCGGCAGCCGCGGCGGCACCCAGGTCGCCGTGCGGGTGGGCGTCGACACCTGGGTGGTCGGCGGGCCGGGCGCGCTGGTCGTCGACTCCACCGCGCTGGGCCCGGTGTATTCAGTTCTGGCGATTGGGGATCCGCCGACGTTGGCGGCGGCGATGAACATCCCGGGCGGGGCGATGGACAGCGTGGAACGCGTCGGCGGTTCGATGGTGGTAGAACAATCCGACCGGGTCGACGTCACCGCCTTGCGGCAACCGAAACCCCGCCAATACGCTCAGCCCGTCAAGTGACCGTCAGATAAGGAGCACCGTGAGCGAGATCCCCGCCGACCTGTCCTACACCGCCGAACACGAGTGGGTGCAGCGGACCGGCGACGACACGGTGCGGGTCGGCATCACCGACTTCGCCCAGTCCGCGCTCGGCGACGTCGTCTTCGTGCAGCTGCCCGACGTGGGCTCCGACGTCACCGCGGGTGAATCGTTCGGCGAGGTGGAGTCGACGAAGTCGGTGTCGGACCTTTACGCCCCCGTCACTGCGAAAGTCATTGCGGTCAACGGTGAATTGGAGGCCAACCCGCAGCTGGTCAACTCCGACCCCTACGGTGGCGGCTGGCTGGTCGATCTGCAGGTCGAGGCGGGCGCCCTGGAGGTCGCCCTGGCGGAACTGCTCGACGCCGACGGCTACCGCGCCCACGCAACCGACTGAGGAGTTGTTAGGGTCAATCCAGATCGGCGCGCAACGTGCGGATCCTGCAGTGGTGAACACAACCTGGGCCGCTGCACGGTACGGTCGACACCAGCGGCGCGACGGCGGGAGATCCGGCCGGGATCATCGCCACAGCAGCCAGTGAGGAGCAGCGGGTGACGGACAAGGACTTCAATTCTGGGGCTGACTCGGACGAGGTCACCGTGGAGACGACATCGGTGTTCCGCGCCGATTTCCTCAACGAACTCGACGCTCCGCCCGCCCCGGGCGGGGAGAGCTCGGTCTCCGGTGTCGAAGGCCTACCGGTGGGCTCGGCGTTGTTGGTGGTCAAGCGCGGCCCCAACGCGGGATCACGGTTCCTGCTGGACCAGCCGACCACGTCGGCCGGGCGGCATCCCGACAGCGACATCTTCCTCGACGACGTCACCGTCAGCCGCAGGCACGCGGAGTTCCGGCTGGAGGGCGGCGAGTTCCAGGTGGTGGACGTGGGCAGCCTCAACGGCACCTACGTCAACCGCGAGCCCGTCGACTCGGCCGTACTGGCCAACGGCGACGAGGTGCAGATCGGCAAGTTCCGCCTGGTGTTCCTGACCGGGCCGAAGGGTGACGACGGCGCCGCCGGCTGATCGGCCGCGCCGAGTCATATCCACCACAGGGCGTGCGAACGAACCGATGACCCAACCCGACACACCAGCGCTGAACGGGATGTCGATCGGGGTCGTGCTGGATCTGCTGCGCGCGGACTTCCCCGACGTCACGATCTCCAAGATCAGGTTCCTCGAGGCCGAGGGGCTGGTCACCCCGGAGCGGACCGCTTCGGGGTACCGCCGCTTCACCGCCTACGACTGTGCCCGGCTGCGGTTCATCCTGACCGCGCAGCGCGACCACTATCTGCCGCTGAAGGTGATCAAGGCCCAGCTGGACGCGCAGCCCGACGGTCAGCTCCCGCCGACCGGAACGGCCTATGCGGCACCGCGTCTGGTCCCGGTCGGCGAGACCGGCGATCCGACCGCCGGCGCGCCGGTGGGCCCCACCCAGGTCCGGTTGAGCCGGGCCGATCTGCTGGAGCGCTCCGGCGTCGACGAGGACCTGCTCGCCGCACTGCTCAAGGCGGGCGTGATCACCCCGATCTTCAAGGGCGCCGGCTCGATGTTCTTCGACGAGCATTCGGTGGTGATCGCCCAGTGTGCGCGGGCGCTGGCCGACTACGGGGTGGAGCCACGGCACCTGCGGGCGTTCCGCTCGGCCGCCGACCGGCAGTCGGACCTGATCGCCCAGATCGCGGGCCCGGTCGTCAAGGCGGGCAAGGCCGGCGCGCGGGACCGCGCCGACGATCTGGCCCGGGAGGTGGCGGCCCTGGCGATCACGTTGCACACGTCGCTGATCAAGTCCGCGGTACGCGACGTTCTCGATCGCTGAGGACTAGACTTGGCAACACGGGTCCGTCGTCGGACCCTGATCCAATGGAGCAGCACGCCGGTGCGGAGGGCAGGCACAGATGGGTGAGGTTCGAGTAGTCGGCATTCGGGTCGAACAGCCGCAGAACCAGCCTGTTTTGTTGTTGCGCGAGTCGAACGGGGACCGCTATCTCCCGATCTGGATCGGGCAGCCGGAAGCCAACGCCATCGCGCTCGAGCAACAGGGCGTGGAGCCGCCGCGACCGCTGACCCACGACCTGATCCGAGATCTCATTGGCGCCCTTGGGCATTCGCTCAAAGAGGTGCGCATCGTGGATCTGCAGGAGGGCACCTTCTACGCCGACCTGATCTTCGACCGCGATATCAAGGTCTCGGCCCGGCCGTCGGATTCGGTGGCGATCGCGCTGCGCATGGGCGTCCCGATCTATGTCGAGGAAGCGGTCCTGGCCGAGGCCGGGCTGCTGATCCCCGACGAGCGCGACGAGGACGACAGCGGCGGGGTGCGCGAGGACGAGGTGGAGAAGTTCAAGGAATTCCTCGACAGCGTGTCGCCCGACGACTTCAAGGCCACCTGACCGGCGTCTTGGTCACGGATGCGTCTCGTCGGGCTCGACACGCCCGGTGCGTTTCTCCGAACTCCGAATTGGGCAGCCATACTTGGGCGCGACGGGCAGTCACGGCAGCCCCACAAGCGTATGCTCGACACAGTTCGGGCTGGGTTAACGTGCGCATGCGCAGGTCACGGACGCGGTTCGATCGGCGAGAGGATTCACAAGTGGGAGACACGCCACGCCAGGAGCAACTGGACCTGACCACCGGCTCCACGCAGGCGGACACCCTTCCCCGATCCACCGGCGAACCCGTGCAGGCCGGTCTGTTCCCCGATGATTCGGTGCCCGACGAACTCGTCGGCTACCGCGGTCCCAGCGCCTGTCAGATCGCCGGCATCACCTACCGCCAGCTCGACTACTGGGCCCGCACCTCCCTGGTGGTGCCGTCGATCCGCGGCGCCGCGGGTTCGGGCAGCCAGCGGCTGTACTCGTTCAAGGACATCCTGGTCCTCAAGATCGTCAAACGCCTGCTGGACACCGGCATCTCGCTGCACAACATCCGGGTCGCGGTGGATCACCTGCGCCAGCGCGGGGTTTCGGATCTGGCTAACATCACGCTGTTCTCCGACGGCACCACCGTCTACGAGTGCACCTCCGCCGAGGAGGTGGTCGACCTGCTGCAGGGCGGCCAGGGCGTGTTCGGCATCGCGGTGTCGGGCGCGATGCGCGAGCTGACCGGCGCGATCGCCGACTTCCCCGGGGAGCGGGCCGACGGCGGCGAGTCGATCTCTGCGCCCGAGGACGAGCTGGCGTCGCGGCGCAAGCACCGCGACCGCAAGATCGGCTAGCCGATCCACGTAATGCGCGGCTAGCCGATCCACATGATGCGCGGCTAGCCGATCCACATGATGCGCGGCTAGCCGATCCACGTAATGCGCGGCTAGCCGATCAGCCGGCCTCACCAGGTGCGGGTAGACTCAGGCCCGCATCGCCCTCGCGCGGGAGAGTTCCGTGGCTGCCAGTCACGGGCGCCGAAGGAGCAACACCTCTCCGTCAACCTCTCAGGCACCCAGGACCGCGCGAAGCCCCGATGCCTCTGGAAAGAGGTGCGCACGCCGGACGGCTGGTGCACCCGCCCATGGGGAAAGGTCACGCGGCCGAATCTCTCAGGCACCCGGTTCGGGCGACGACAGAGGGAGAGGAGCCGTTTCGCCCGGGCTCCTTGCGCCCCGGACACCGTCGGGAGAAGCCTCACGTGTCAGAGCAGCACCCCACCCGTTCCGAGTTCGCGTTCGTCGACCGGCACATCGGACCCGATCCCGCCGCCGTCGAGACGCTGCTGTCCACGATCGGTGTGCAGTCCCTCGACGAACTGGCCGCCAAGGCCCTGCCCGCGGGGATCCTCGACGCGCTGGACGCCGACGGTGTCGCGCCCGGCCTGACGCAACTGCCCGCGCCGGCCACCGAGGACGAGGCGCTGGCCGAGCTGCGCGCGCTGGCCGATTCGAACACCGTCGCGGTGTCGATGATCGGGCAGGGCTACTTCGACACCCTGACCCCGGCGGTGCTGCGCCGCAACATCCTGGAGAACCCGGCCTGGTACACCGCCTACACGCCCTACCAGCCGGAGATCAGCCAGGGCCGGCTGGAGGCGCTGCTGAACTTCCAGACCATGGTCAGCGACCTGAC
The DNA here is from genome assembly GCA_050250295.1 of Mycolicibacterium sp. Taxonomy (GTDB): domain Bacteria; phylum Actinomycetota; class Actinomycetes; order Mycobacteriales; family Mycobacteriaceae; genus Mycobacterium. The sequence goes on along the minus strand of JBFWOX010000015.1, from coordinate 111,360 downwards.
CGGGCTGGAGGTGGCCAACGCGTCGATGCTCGACGAGGCCACCGCGGCGGCCGAGGCCATGACGCTGATGCACCGGGCGGCGAAGGGCCGGGGCAATCGGCTGGCCGTCGACGCCGACGTCTACCGGCAGACCGCCGCCGTGCTGGCGACCCGGGCCGAGCCGCTGGGCATCGAGATCGTCACCGCCGATCTGCGCCAGGGGCTGCCCGACGGCGACTTCTTCGGGGTGATCGTGCAGTCACCCGGCGCCAGCGGTGCCGTCGCCGACTGGAGCGCGCTAGTGGCCCAGGCCCACGACCGGGGCGCGCTGGTCGCCGTCGGCGCCGACCTGCTGGCCGCCACGCTGGTCGCCCCGCCCGGCGACATCGGTGCCGACGCCGCGTTCGGCAGCACCCAACGTTTCGGTGTGCCAATGGGATTCGGTGGCCCGCACGCCGGCTACCTGACGGTGCACGCCAAACATGCCCGGCAGCTGCCGGGCCGGCTGGTCGGGGTATCGGTCGACGCCGACGGCGCGCCCGCCTACCGGTTGGCGCTGCAGACCCGCGAGCAGCACATCCGCCGGGACAAGGCCACCAGCAACATCTGCACCGCGCAGGTCCTGCTGGCCGTGATGGCGGCGATGTATGCGAGCTATCACGGCGCTGACGGGCTGACCGCCATCGCCGAACGGGTGCACGGCCGCGCGGTGGCGCTGGCCGGCGGGCTGGCCGCCGCCGGGGTCGAGGTGGTGCACGACGCGTTCTTCGACACCGTCCTGGCCCGGGTGCCGGGCCGGGCCGATGCCGTGCAGGCCGCGGCCAAGGAGCGCGGCATCAACATCTGGCGCGTCGACGACGACCACGTCTCGGTGGCCTGTGACGAGGCCACCACCGAGGCCCACGTGGACGCGGTGATCGCCGCCTTCGGCGGCGGATCCTCCAGTGCCGCTACCGGATTCGCTCCTGTCGATGTCGCGACCCGGACGTCGTCGTTCCTGACCCACCCGGCCTTCACCAGCTACCGCACCGAGACCGCGATGATGCGCTACCTGCGCACGCTGGCCGACAAGGACATCGCGCTGGACCGCTCGATGATCCCGCTGGGCTCGTGCACGATGAAGCTCAACGCGGCCGCGGAGATGGAACCGATCACCTGGCCGGAGTTCGCCAGGCAGCACCCGTTCGCCCCGGCCGCGGACACCCCGGGGCTGCGCCGGCTCATCGCCGATCTGCAGGCCTGGCTCACCGGCATCACCGGATACGACTCGGTGTCGCTGCAACCCAACGCCGGCTCGCAGGGTGAGTACGCAGGCCTGCTGGCCATCCAGGCCTACCACGCCGCGCGCGGGGACACCGGCCGTGACGTCTGCCTGATCCCGTCCAGCGCGCACGGCACCAACGCGGCGTCGGCGGCGCTGGCCGGCATGCGGGTGGTCGTGGTGGCGTGCCGGGAGAACGGCGACGTGGATCTCGACGACCTGCGGGCCAAGGTGGCCGAACACGCCGACCGGTTGTCCGCGCTGATGATCACCTACCCGTCCACGCACGGCGTGTACGAGCACGATGTGGCCGACATCTGCGCCGCCGTGCACGACGCCGGGGGGCAGGTCTACGTCGACGGCGCCAACCTCAACGCGCTGGTCGGGCTGGCCCGGCCGGGTAAGTTCGGCGGCGACGTCAGCCACCTCAACCTGCACAAGACGTTCTGCATCCCGCACGGCGGTGGCGGCCCCGGCGTCGGCCCGGTCGCGGTCCGCGAACACCTGGCGCCGTATCTGCCCGGCCACCCGCTGGCCGCCGAACTGCCCGACGAGCACACCGTGTCGGCGGCGCCGTACGGTTCGGCGTCGATCCTGCCGATCACCTGGATGTACATCCGGATGATGGGCGCGACCGGCCTGCGCGCGGCCACGCTGACCGCGATCGCCTCGGCCAACTACATCGCCCGCAGGCTCGACGAGTACTACCCGGTGCTCTACACCGGGGAGAACGGCATGGTGGCCCACGAGTGCATCCTCGACCTGCGCGGCATCACCAAGGTCACCGGCGTCACCGTCGACGACGTGGCCAAGCGGTTGGCCGATTTCGGCTTCCACGCGCCCACGATGAGCTTCCCGGTGGCCGGGACACTGATGGTCGAGCCCACCGAGAGCGAGAGCCTGGCCGAGGTCGACGCGTTCTGCGACGCGATGATCGCGATCCGCGCGGAGATCGACAAGGTCGGTTCCGGGGTCTGGCCGGCCGACGACAACCCGCTGCGGGGCGCCCCGCACACCGCGCAGAGCCTGCTGGTCACCGACTGGGCGCATCCGTACACCCGGGAGGAGGCGGCCTATCCGCTCGGCGTCGGGTTCCGGCCGAAGGTGTGGCCGCCGGTGCGCCGCATCGACGGCGCCCACGGTGACCGGAACCTGATCTGCTCGTGCCCGCCGGTGGAAGCGTTCGCGTGAACCGTCGGACGGTACTGTGACCGCATGACCGGGGCCGCGCAAGACGTCGCACCGAAGTTGTTCATCTTCCCGCACGCCGGGGGCGCACCGCAGTACTACGTGCCCTTCGCGAAGACCTTCTCGAGCGATATCAAGAGGGTCGCGGTGCAGTATCCGGGCCAGCGCGGCAAGCAGGACTTCGCCTCGTTCACCAGCCTGCCCGCACTGGCCGACCAGGTGTGCACCATGGTGTCGCCGGACAAGGACCACGGCGGGCCGGTGATCTTCTTCGGGCACAGCATGGGCGGTTTGCTGGCGTTCGAGGTGGCGCGGCGGTTCGAGGCGGCGGGACGGCCGATCTCGGCGTTGTTCGTGTCGGCCTGCGCCGCGCCCGGCCGGGTCGGGTACGAGGACGTTCCCGACACCGACGACGGCCTGCTCGCCGCGGTGAGCACGATGACGGGCGCCGACCCGGAATTCATGCAGAACGCCGAATTTGCTGCGGCGATCCTGCCCACGTTGCGGGGGCTCAAGGCGATCGCGAACTACACGTGCCCGCCGGAGGTCACGCTGTCCTGTCCGATCCACGCGTACTACGGCGACGACGACGAGATCGCCACCGAGGCGAAGGTGCTGCCGTGGTCGGAACGGAGCACGGCGGGTTTCACCGTGCGGGCGTTCAAGGGCCACCACTTCTACCTCAATGACCATCTGAGCGAGGTGGTGCCCGATGTCGAGGACAAGATCTGGGCCCGGGTCCAGTCCTGAATGGTCTCGGTTTCGGTCGCGAACCGAGTGTGTTGTTCGCCACATTCTGGTAGGTGGCTCCCCATCGCCGGCCCGAGTGTGCAAGGGGGCAAGAGCACATGGTGCCGGTTCGAGGGGGTGGCCGGGCATGTGCCGCCGACCTGGTTCTTACCGCCGAGTCAGGACCGGAGGCCGCCGCGGCGGCCGTTCCCCGCAAACTGCTTACGCACGCGTCAAGGCGATCAGAGCACTGCCTTCAGCTCATCGGAGCGCTTAACCGCTCACCGAACCCTCGTTGGGCTGAGCAACTAACAACGTGTGGCTAAGCGGGGCGTTCCTGGCACTGGCAAAAGAGTTATGGCACCGTGACTGCCAGTGTGCACACACGTGTTTGCACAGTGCCGGCGAAATTCGGCAGGATCTGCCGGCTTCCCTCTGGCAAGCATCTCGTGGTCTAATCCATCGGCGGATTAACCGACATTGTCGGCGGGCCGATGTTAGCCTTCGGGCGAGCGGGGGAATGCGCGGCCACCGGCTGCGAAACGGTTTTGCCATCCACGGCAATGTGGCCGGGACGCAGAGATGAAGAAAGGACGTCGCCATGCCGTTGCTTGAGTCGACCATTCCTGGCGTTCTCGCTGAGCGCGCTCGACTGCAGCCCGAGCACGTCGCGTACACGTTCATCGACTACGACGTCGATCCCGCGGGCTACGCGGAGACCCTGACGTGGTCCCAGGTGTACCACAGAGTCCAGGTGGTCGCAGCGGAGCTTTTACGCCACGGTAAGAAAGGTGACCGGGCCGCCATCCTGGCGCCGCAGGGCCTGGAATACGTCATCGCTTTCTACGGCGCGATGCAGGCCGGCTTCATTGCCGTGCCGTTGCCGGTGCCGGCGCTGGGCCAGCTCGACGAGCGGGTCTCCGGTGCGCTTCGCGACTCCCAGCCGGTCGCGGTGCTGACCACCTCCGCTGTCGTCGGCGAGGTGATGAACTACGTGGGCGCCCAGCCGGGCGGGGCCGGCCCGGCCGTCGTCGAGGTCGACGCGCTCGATTTCGATTCGCCACGCACGGTCGAGGTGAACGTCGGGCCGCTGCCCAAGACCGCGTATCTGCAGTACACCTCCGGTTCGACGCGGGCACCCGCGGGCGTGATCATGACGCACCGCAACGTCATCGCGAACCTGGACCAGATCTTCACCGACTACATGTCCCACCGCGGCGGTGTGCCGCCGCAGGACACCACGATGGTGTCGTGGCTGCCCTTCTATCACGACATGGGCCTGATCCAGGGCGTGTTCGCGACGCTGCTGTGCCCGCCCGACGGGCCCGACGGTCACTGGGGCCGGCCCGCGGTGCTGATGAGCCCGGTGGCGTTCCTGCAGAAGCCGGCCCGCTGGATCCAGCAGCTGGCGATGAACACCCACTCGTGGTCGGCGGCGCCGAACTTCGCGTTCGAGCTGTCCGTGCGCCGCACCTCCGACGCTGACATGGAGGGCCTGGACCTCGGTGACGTGCTCGGCATCATCAGCGGCAGCGAGCGCATCCACTCGGCGACCATCCGCCGGTTCAACGAGCGCTTCGCCCAGTTCAACCTGCCCGACACCACGGTGCGCCCGTCGTACGGGCTGGCCGAGGCCACGTTGTACGTCATCTCCGCGCCCACCGGGCACAAGCCGGCCACCGTGCGGTTCGACTACGAGAAGCTCTCGGCCGGGCACGCCGAGCGCTGCGGCACCGATTCCGGAACCGAGCTGGTGAGCTACGGCGCCCCGCGGTCGTCGACCGTGCGCATCGTCGATCCGGAGACCCGGATGGAGAACCCGGACGGCAAGATCGGCGAGATCTGGGTGCACGGCGAGCAGGTCGCCCTGGGTTACTGGCGCAACCCGCAGCAAACGGAGCGGACGTTCGGCGGCGAGATCGTCGACCCGTCCGAGGGCACCCCGGTCGGCCCGTGGCTGCGCACCGGCGACCTCGGCGTGATGTCCGAGGGCGAGATGTTCATCATCGGCCGCATCAAGGACCTGCTGATCGTCGATGGACGCAACCACTACCCCGACGACATCGAGGCGACCATCCAGGAGATCACCGGCGGCCGGGTGGCGGCCATCTCGATCCTGGACGAGACCAGCGAGCAGCTGGTCGCCATCGCCGAGCTGAAGAAGAAGGGCAGTTCCGAGGCCGAGGCGCTGGACAAGCTGCGTGCGGTCAAGCGTGAGGTGGCCTCGGCGATCAAGAGGTCGCACAGTGTGCGGGTGGCCGATCTGGTGCTGGTGGCACCGGGATCGATCCCGATCACGACCAGTGGCAAGATACGGCGCTCAGCCTGCGTGGACCGATACCGCCAGGATGAGTTCAGCCGTCTGGACGTCACTACATGACCTCAGCTTTCGACGAGGACGCCGTTCGAAACTGGTTGGTCGACTATCTCGTCACCAACATCGGGTGCAGCCCGGACGAGATCGATTTCGATGCACCGCTGAACGATCTCGCCGTCGGCTCGTCCGATGCGGTGGTCCTGACCGGCGAGCTGTCGGAACTGTTGGGCCGCACCGTGTCGCCGGTCGAGTTCTGGCAGTACCCGACGATCAACGCGCTGGCCAAGTTCCTGACCGGCGGCGAGGTCGAACCTGCCGTCGAGGCGGTGGTGAGCCGGGACTACGGCACCGAGGACGAGCCGATCGCGGTGATCGGCCTGGGCTGCCGCTTCCCGGACGGTCCGGACGCCGACGGCAACATCGAGGGTCCCGACGCCTACTGGCGGTTCCTCACCGAGGGCCGCTCCGCGGTCCGGGAGGTGCCCGCCGAGCGCTGGGAGTCCTATCAGGTGGACTCGCCGGAGGCGGTGGCGGCGCTGGCCGGCACCACCCGGTGGGGGTCGTTCCTGCGCGACGTCGACGCGTTCGACGCCGAGTACTTCGAGATCTCGCCCAGCGAGGCCGACCGGATGGATCCGCAGCAGCGGCTGCTGCTCGAGGTCAGCCAGGAGGCGCTCGAACACGCCGGGATCCCGGCGCACGCGCTGCGGCTGTCCCAGACCGGGGTGTTCGTCGGCGCCTGCCTGAGCGAGTACGGCTACCTGTCGACCGTCGATCTCGGCGACGTCGACTCCTGGTCCGGGACCGGGGGTGCGCTGAGCATCATCGCCAACCGGGTGTCCTACTACTTCGACCTGCGCGGCCCGTCGGTCACCATCGACACCGCGTGCTCGTCGTCGCTGGTGACCATCCACCTGGCGTGCCAGAGCCTGCGCTCCGGCGACGCGAACCTCGCGCTGGCCGGCGGGGTGAACCTGGTGCTCTCGCCGGCGGTGACCCGCAGCTTCGACCAGCTCGAGGCGATGTCCAAGACGGGGCAGTGCCATGCGTTCGACGCGTCGGCCGACGGGTTCGTGCGCGGTGAGGGCTGCGGCGTCGCGGTGCTCAAGCGGCTGTCGGACGCGCAGCGCGACGGCGACCGCATCCTCGCGGTGATCCGCGGGTCGGCGGTCAACCAGGACGGCCGGTCCAACGGGCTGATGGCGCCCAACCCGGCCGCGCAGATGGCGGTGCTGCGCGCCGCCTACGCCGCCGCCGGCGTCGAACCCCGCGAGGTCGACTACGTGGAGGCGCACGGCACCGGCACGCTGCTCGGTGATCCGATCGAGGCGCGTGCGCTGGGCACCGTGCTCGGTCGGGGCCGGCCCGCCGACGCGCCGCTGCTGCTCGGTGCGGTGAAGTCCAACCTCGGCCACCTCGAGGCCGCCGCCGGGATCGCCGGGTTCGCCAAGGCGGTGCTGGCGTTGCAGCACAACACGATCCCGGCCAACCTCGGCTACCAGAACCCGAACCCGCACATCCCGTTCGACAACCTGCGGTTGCGGGTCATCGCCGAACCCACCGAATGGGCCCCGGCCCCCGGCCGACCGCGCCGGGCGGGCATCTCGTCGTTCGGGTTCGGCGGCACCAACGCCCACGTGGTCATCGAAGAGCCGCCGGCGACGGCCCCCGCGGTCGAGCCGGTGTCGCAGGCCGCGGTCACGACCCTGGTGGTGTCGGCCAAGAGCCCGGAGCGCATCGCTGCACAGGCCGGTGCGCTGGCCGACTGGCTGGCCGACAACAGCGAGGCCGAGCTGGCGCAGGTCGCGCACACTCTGAACCATCACCGCTCCCAGCACACCCTGTTCGCCACCGTGGTGGCCCGTGACACCGCCGGGGCGGTCACCGGGCTGCGCGCGCTGGCAGCCGGCCAGTCGGCGCCCGGTGTGGTGCCCCCGCACAGCGGGTCCTGCAAGCCCGGGACGGTGTTCGTGTACTCCGGGCAGGGCTCGCAGTGGGCCGGTATGGGCCGCCAGCTGCTCGCCGACGAACCGGTCTTCGCCCAGGCCATCGCCGAGATCGAACCCGCCTTCGTCGAGAAGGTCGGGTTCTCGCTGCGCGACATCATCGCCAACGGCCACCCGATCAGCGGCGACGCACAGGTGCAGCCGGTGCTGATGGGCCTGCAGCTGGCGCTGACCGAGCTGTGGCGCTCCTACGGGGTGCACCCGGACGCCGTCATCGGCCACTCGATGGGTGAGGTCACCGCCGCCGTCGTCGCCGGCGCGCTCAGTGTGGCCGACGGGCTCGAGGTCATCGCACAGCGGTCCTCGATCATGTCCCGGCTGGCCGGGCAGGGCGCCGTCGGGCTCGTCGAGCTCGACCCCGAGGCCGCCGAGGCGTTCGTCGCCGACTACCCCAGTGTGGAGATCGCCGGCTACCTGTCGCCGCGTCAGACCGTGGTCGCGGGGCTGCCCGAGCAGGTCGACGCCGCCATCGCCGCGGCCACCGCGCAGGACCGGTTCGCCCGCCGGGTCAACATGGAGGTGCCCTCGCACACCGCGCTGATGGACCCCGTGCTGCCCGACATCCGGGCCGCGCTGGCCGACATCACGCCGCGGACCCCGAACGTGCCGTTCCTGTCGACGGTCACCGATCCCGCCGACGAGCCCACGCTGGACGCCGACTACTGGGTGGCCAACGTGCGCCAGCCGGTGCGGCTGAGCCGGGCCGTCACCGCCGCCGCCGAGGAGCTCGGCACCTTCATCGAGGTCAGCCCGAACCCGATCCTGACCTACGCGATCGGGGATACGCTGGCCGACGGCCACCACCACAGCTTCGGCACGCTGGTCCGCGACGCCGACGACACCGTCACGTTCCACACGACGCTCAACGCGACGTTCACCAACCGGCCGCCCGAGACCGAGCACGGAGCCGAGCCGCACCTGCCGCTGCCGCTCACGCCGTGGCGCCGCACCCACCACTGGGCGATCCGCAAGCAGGCCCCGTCCTCGGGTGCGTCGGCGCCCCGGCCGGGCACGGTGCTGGGGGCGCACACCGCCGTCGCGGGCCCGCGGCCGGGCCATCTGTGGCAGGCCCGGCTGGTGCCCCAGGCCCGGCCCTACCCGCAGTCGCACCGGTTCAGCGGCGTGGAGATCGTCCCGCTGTCGGTGCTGCTGCAGACACTGACGTCGGCCGCCGCCGAATGCGCGGAGGCCGCCGACACGGCGCTGGCCGACGTCCGGTTCGAGTTCCCGATCGTGGCCGATCAGCCGCGCCTGGTGCAGGTGTTCACCGACGGCGACACCGTGACGGTGTCGTCCAGGACCCAGCCCGAGGCGCAGACCGGGCCATCGGCGCAGTCACCCACCGAGCACTGGATCCGGCACGCCACCGCGCGGATCAACTACCGGCCGGAGTTGCCGGGCGACCCGGACATCCCGGTCGAGGCGCCCGGGTACGACCCGTCGGCGCTGGCCGAGCTGCACCACGCGTGGGGGATCGAGGGGCTGGGCTTCCGGTGGTCGGTGACCTCGCACGAGGCCGCCCCCGGGCGGCTCAGCGCCGCCGTCGACGTCCCGGACGGGTCGCTGGCCACGCTGTTGGACGCCGCGGTCAACTTGGGCCGGCTGGTGGACGCCGCCAGCCCCGGCCTGAAGGTGCCCTCTGCGGTCGACGCCGTCGTCGTCCATCCCGGCCCGGTCGACGGGCAGGGCCGCGTCGACATCCGGCTGCGCGGCACCGACGGCGACGACCTGATCGTCGACATCGCGGCCACCGCGGCCGACGGCGCTCCGCGCGCCGAGATCCGCGGGATGCGCTACACCGAGGTCGAGCTGGGTGTCACCGCGACGCCCGACGCCGAACCGCGCCGCGTCGCGCACCGGCTGGACTGGCGGCCCTGGACGCCCGAGACCCCCGACGCCGGGGCCGCCGCGGCGGTCGCCGTCGTCGGCGCCGGTGACCTCGTCGAGCAGGTCCGCGACGGGGTGTCGGCCGCGGGTCACCGCAGCGCCGGCGTCGCGGACGCCCGCTACGTCGTCTACGTCGCCGACGGCACCCGGTCGGGTGAGTCCGATCAAGACGCGGCGGTGCGGCTGGCCACCGAGGTCTCGGCGCTGGTCGCCACCCTGGCCGGCCGGGATGCCCGGGATCCGGCCACGCTGTGGATCGTCACCCGCGGTGTGCACGAGGCCGCGTCCGAACAGGTGCTGGCCCAGGCCGGGCTGTGGGGGCTGGCTGGCGTGATCGGCGCCGAACAGCCGCAACTGTGGGGCGGCCTGATCGACGTGCCCGCCGGCGGTGACCTGACCGGGCTCGCGGCGCTGCTGACCACGCCGGTCAAGGCGATCGCGGTGCTGCGCGACGGTGCCGTGCTGACCTCGATGCTGGCCGAGATCACCGACGAGCCGGTCCGCGAGACGCTGCGCTGCCGGCCCGACGCCGCCTACCTGATCACCGGCGGCTTGGGCGTGCTCGGCCTGCTGATGGCCGACTGGCTCGCCGACCGCGGCGCCCGCCGGCTCGTGCTGGCCGGACGGACCCCGCTGCCGCCGCGCCGGGACTGGGACGCCGAACAGGACCCCGACACCCGGCACCGCATCGCCGGGATCCGCGCGCTGGAGATGCGCGGGGTGTCGGTCGACACCGTCGCCGTGGACATCGCGGCCCCGGGGGCGCTGCGCACCCTGCTGGACCGGCGCGACGCCGACGGCGCGCCGCCGATCCGCGGCGTCATCCACGCCGCGGGCATGACCGAAGCGCAGCTGGTCACCGAGATCGAGCAGGACCGCGTCCACCGCACGGTGTGGCCGAAGATCGCCGGCGCCGCCGCGCTGGACGACGCCTTCCCGGTCGGCGAGCTGGACTTCCTGTACCTGGCCGCCTCGGCGGGCGCGGTGTTCGGCGTGCCCGGGCAGGGTGCCTACGCGACCGGCAACGCCTACCTGGACGCGTTGGCCCGGTTCCGGCACGGCCGCGGCGACAACACCGTCAGCCTGGACTGGGTGGCCTGGCAGGGGCTCGGCTTCGGCAGCGACGCCCAGGTCGTGGTCGCCGAACTGGAGCGGGTGGGCTCCCGCCCGGTGACCGCCGCCGAGGCGTTCGCGGCGTGGGATCACGTCACCCGGTTCGACCTCGACCAGGTGGTGATGGCGCCGATGCAGTCCGCCGCGGACGCCGCCGCGGTGACCAGCGAGGCGCACCGGCCGGCGACGCCCACCCGGGCGTGGTCGGCGATGGCGCCCGACGAGCTGCGCGCCGAGCTGCAGGACGGGCTGCGCGGCATCCTGGCCACCGAGCTGCGGCTGCCCGAGAGTGACGTGCACACCGATCGGCCCTTCGCGGAGATGGGGCTGAACTCGGTGATGGCGATGTCGATCCGCCGCGAGGTGGAGCGCCTGGTCGGGCTGGAGTTGTCGGCGACGATGCTGTTCAACCATCCGACCATCGACTCGTTCGCGACCTACCTCGCGCAGCAGTTGGTGCCCGCGGACGACGACGAAGCGGAGGTGGCCGAGGACTCCGGCGACAGCCTGCTGGACTCGCTGTTCGACAGTATTGAATCGAATTGATCCGGCGCGTCGCCCCCTGGATTTCTCGGATTGCCGCAATGCGCGAGACCATGAACGAGGGGGGAGCCCGCCGGAGCTCACTGGAAAGGACGTCTCGATGCCAGCTGTGACCGCACCGACCGAAGCCTCCATCCCCGCGGCGCTCGCCGACCGGGCGCGCCGCCAGCCCGACGACATCGCCTACACCTTCGTCGACTACGAGGCCGACCCCGCCGGCGTGACCGAGAGCCTGACCTGGTCGGAAGTGCAGCACCGGGTGCAGGTGCTGGCCGAGAAGCTGGCCAAGATCGGCGCGCCGGGGGACCGGGCGGTGATCCTGGCGCCGCAGAACCTGGACTACATCGTCGGTTTCCTCGGGGCCATCGCCGCGGGGTTCATCGCCGTGCCGCTGTCGATGCCGCTGTTCCGTCAGCATGACGAGCGGGTGTCGGCGGTGATGGCCGATGCCACGCCGGTGGTGGTGCTGACCACCTCCGAGGTGATCGAGGACGTCAAGAAGTACGGCCAGGAGGTGCCCCGGCAGCGCGCCCCGAAGTTCGTCGAGGTCGACTCGCTGGACTTCGACGCCCCGGTCAAGGCGGCGCCGCCGGTCGCGCTGCCCAAGGCGGGCTACATCCAGTACACGTCCGGCTCGACGCGCACCCCGGCCGGTGTGGTGGTCAACCACCAGAACATCGCCGAGAACATGGAGCAGATCCTCCCGGACTACTTCGAGGCCTATGACGCCCCACCGGCGGATCTGACCATCGTGAGCTGGTTGCCGCTGTACCACGACATGGGTCTGCTGGTCGGGGTGTTCCTCGGGATGCGACTGGGCTGCTCCACCGTGCTGATGAGCCCGATCGCGTTCATGCAGAAGCCGGCCCGCTGGATCCAGCAGCTCGCCAGCAACCCGAGCACGTTCACCGCCGCGCCGAACTTCGCCTACGAGCTGGCCGCCAAGCGGACCAAGGACGAGGACCTCGACGGCCTGCGCCTCGACGGTGTGGTCGTGATGATCAACGGCGCCGAGCGGGTGCACGGGGCGACGGTGCGGCGATTCCAGGACCGGTTCGGCCCGTTCGGGCTGCCCACCGCCGCGCAGCGGCCGTCCTACGGGCTGGCCGAGGCCACCGTGTACGTGACGTCGTCGCCGGGCGGGCAGTCCCCGACGACGGTGTGGTTCGACTACGAGAAGCTCGCCGTCGGGCACGCCGAACGCTGCGCCGAGGGCACCGGTGCCGAGCACGTCGGGCTGGGCCGGCCGCGCTCGACGACGGTGCGGGTGGTCGATCCGGAGACCCGGATCGAGAACCCGGCCGGCAAGATCGGCGAGGTCTGGCTGCACGGGCCGCACGTGACGGCGGGCTACTGGCACAACCCGCAGCTGACCGAGGAGCTGTTCGGCGGGCAGCTGGTCGAGGCGACCGCGGGCACCCCGAAGGGGCCGTGGCTGCGCACCGGTGACCTCGGGGTGCTCTTCGACGACGAGCTGTACATCGTCGGCCGCAAGAAGGACCTGCTGATCATCGACGGACGCAACCACTATCCCGACGACATCGAGGGCACGGTGGCCGAGTTCACCGGCGGCCGGGTGGCCGCCATCTCGATCGACGACGAGGCCAGCGAGAAGCTGGTGGTGATCGCCGAGTTGAAGAAGCAGATCGACCCCGAGCTGTTGGAGAGCGTGAAACAGCAAGTGGTCGCGGCGGTTTCGAAGAAGCACAGCGTGCGCGTCAGCGACCTGCTGGTGGTCGGGCCGGGCTCGCTGCCGCTGACCACCAGCGGCAAGGTGCGCCGCTCCTCGACGGTGGAGCTGTACCGCAGCGACGGGTTCGAACGTTTGGACGTCTCTGAATGACCTCAGCTTTCGACGAGGCTGCTGTTCGTCGCTGGTTGGTCGACTACCTGGTCACGAACAACGGCTGCAATCCGGAGCAGATCGACCGCGGGGCCTCGATGCACGACCTCGGGGTCGGGTCCCGCGACGCCGTCGTGCTGACCGGGGTGCTCTCGGAGTACCTGGGCCGCACCGTGTCCCCGGTCGATTTCTGGCAATACCCGACCGTCGACGCGCTGGCCAAGTTCCTCACCGGCGGTGAGGTCGAGCCGGTCGACGCCCCGCCCGTGCGGACCGGCGCCGGGACGTCCGACGAGCCGATCGCGGTGATCGGTCTGGGCCTGCGGTTCCCGGGCGGGCCGGACGCCGACACCAACATCGAGGGCCCGGATGCGTTCTGGGACTTCCTGATCGAGGGTCGCTGCGCGGTCGGCGAGGTGCCCGCCGGGCGGTGGGCGTGGTTCGACGACGGTTCGGCCGAGCGGGCCGCGGTGCTGGCCGGGACCACCCGGTGGGGGTCGTTCCTGCGCGACGTCGACGCGTTCGACGCCGAGTTCTTCGAGATCATCCCGCGCGAGGCCACCCGGATGGATCCGCAGCAGCGGCTGCTGCTCGAGGTCACCCACGAGGCGCTGGAACACGCCGGTATCCCGGCGGATTCGCTGGCCGAGACGCAGACCGGGGTGTTCGTCGGGGCCAGCGCGGCCGACTACGCGCAGATGGGTTCGGCGGATCTGGGCCAGGTCGACGCGTGGTACAGCACCGGCGGGGCGCTGAGCATCATCGCCAACCGGCTGTCCTACTACTTCGACCTGCGCGGCCCGTCGGCCACCGTCGACACCGCGTGCTCGTCGTCGCTGGTGACCGTGCACCTGGCCTGCCAGAGCCTGCGCGCCGGGGACTGCGACGTCGCGCTGGCCGGCGGGGTCAACCTGCTGCTCTCACCCGCGCCGACCCGCAGTCTGGACCAGGCCGAGGCCATGTCGCCGACCGGGCGCTGCCATGCGTTCGACGCGTCGGCCGACGGGTTCGTGCGCGGTGAGGGCGCCGGCATGACGGTGCTCAAGCGGCTCTCGGACGCGCTGCGCGACGGGGACCGGGTGCTCGCGGTGATCCGCGGGTCGGCGGTCAACCAGGACGGCCGGTCCAATGGACTGATGGCGCCCAACCCGTCGGCGCAGATGGCGGTGCTGCGCGCGGCCTACGCGACGGCCGGGGTGGATCCCCGCGAGGTGGATTACGTCGAGGCGCACGGCACCGGCACGCTGCTCGGTGATCCGATCGAGGCGCGTGCGCTGGGCACCGTGCTCGGTCGGGGCCGGCCCGCCGACGCGCCGCTGCTGCTCGGTGCGGTGAAGTCCAACCTCGGCCACCTCGAGGCCGCCGCCGGGATCGCCGGGTTCGCCAAGGCGGTGCTGGCGTTGCAGCACAACACGATCCCGGCCAACCTCGGCTACCAGAACCCGAACCCGCACATCCCGTTCGACAAGCTGCGGTTGCGGGTCATCGCCGAGCACACCGAGTGGGCGCCGGCCGGCCGACCGCGCCGGGCGGGCATCTCGTCGTTCGGGTTCGGCGGCACCAACGCCCACGTGGTCATCGAACAGGCGCCGGTGCTGGTGCCCGCCGCCGCGGAGGAGCCGGCACCGGTCAGCACGCTGGTGGTGTCGGCCAAATCCACCGAGCGGGTGGCCGCGCAGGCCGGCGCGCTGGCGGACTGGTTGGCCGACAACGAGGCCGATATCGCCGAGGTGGCGCACTCGCTCAACCACCACCGGTCCCAGCATCCGGTGTTCGCGACCGTGGTGGCCCGCGACACCGCGCAGGCCGTCACCGGGCTGCGGGCGCTGGCCGCGGGGGAGTCGGCACCGGGTGTCGTCGCACCCGCGTCGGTCATCCCGAAGCCGGGCACGGTGTTCGTGTACTCCGGGCAGGGCTCGCAGTGGGCGGGCATGGGCCGCCAGCTGCTGGCCGACGAGCCGGTGTTCGCCGAGGCGATCGCCGAGATCGAGCCGGTGTTCGTCGGGCAGGTCGGGTTCTCGCTGCGCGACATCATCGCCAACGGCGAACCGGTCAGCGGGGACGCGCAGGTGCAGCCGGTGCTGATGGGCCTGCAGCTGGCGCTGACCGAGCTGTGGCGCTCCTACGGCGTGCATCCCGACGCGGTGATCGGCCATTCGATGGGTGAGGTCACCGCCGCCGTCGTGGCGGGCGCGCTGAGCGTGGCCGACGGGCTGCAGGTCATCGCGGCGCGGTCCTCGATCATGTCCCGGCTGGCCGGGCAGGGCGCGGTCGCGCTGCTGGGCATGGCCGCCGACGCTGCCGAAACCCTGATCGCCGACCAGCCGAGCGTGGAGATCGCCGGCTACCTGTCGCCGCGCCAGACCGTGGTCGCGGGGCTACCCGGGCAGGTCGACGCCGTCATCGCCGCGGCCACCGCGCGCAACGCGTTCGCGCGCCGCGTCAACATGGTCGTCGCCTCGCACACCGCGCTGATGGACCCGGTGCTGCCCGACATCCGGGCCGCGCTGGCCGGGATCGAACCCAAGGCGCCGACGTTGCCGCTGCTGTCCACCGTCATCGAGGGGGCCACCGACACCACCCCGCTGCTCGACGCCGACTACTGGGTGGCCAACGTGCGCCGACCCGTGCGGTTCCGGCAGGCCATCGAGGCCGCGGCCGAGGACCACGGCACCTTCGTCGAGGTCAGCCCGCACTCCACGCTGGGCCAGCCGGTCCGCGAGATCCTCGCGGACCGCCCCGGCCACCACACCATCGGGACGCTGGCCCGCGACGCCGACGACACCGTCACGTTCCGCACCAACCTCAACGCCACCCACACGTCGCGGCCGCCGGCGACGCCGCACGGTGCCGAACCGCACCTGGCGCTGCCGACGACGCCGTGGCGACGCACCCGGCACTGGATCGACGTCAGCCCGCCGCGCCGCGCCTCGGGCCGGACCCCGGGCGCCCTGCCCGCCGACAGCGCGGTGCCGCCGTCCTGGTTCTGCGAGCTGAGCTGGGTCGACAAGGCACTGCCCGACACCGACCCGGCGTCCGCGGGCGCGCGGAGCACCTGGCTGGTGCTCGCCGACGGCACGGTCGGCGCCGAGATCGCCCGGCTGCTCGGCCCCGCGGCCACGGTGACGACGCTGCCCGCCACCGCGGTCACCGACGACGTCGAGGCCGTGCTGGTGGCGCTGGCCGAGGCCACCCACGTGCTGTACGCGCCCGGCGCCGGCGCCGAGGTCTTCGGCGCCGCCGACGGATACCGGCTCTTCGAGGCGGCCCGCACCGTCGCGTCCGCGGCGGCCCGCCGCGCAGCGCCGCCGACGCTGTACTTCCTGACCCGCAACGCGCAGCCGGTCACCGAGGGCGACCGCGCCGACCCCGCGCACGCGGTGCTGTGGGGGCTGGGCCGCACGCTGGCCCTCGAGCACCCGCAGGTGTGGGGCGCCGTCGTCGACGTCGACGCATCGGTGCCGGCCCCGGTCGCCGCGCGCTGGCTGCTGGCCGAGGCGCACGGCGGCGACGGCGAGGACCAGCTGGTGTACCGGGCCGGCACCCGCCGGGTGGCCCGGCTGGTGCACGCGCTGCCGCCCGGGGCCACCCCGGAGGCGCAGACGCTGGACCCCGACGGTGCGCACCTGGTGATCGGGGCGACCGGCAACCTCGGTCCGACGCTGATCGAGCAGCTCGCCGCGATGGGGGCACGCACCGTCGTCGCGGTGTCCCGCACCCCGGGCAACCGGCTCGACGAGCTGACCGCCCGGCTGGCCGGCGCGGGCACCACCGTGGTGACCGTGGCCGCCGACGCGTCCGACGAGGCGTCGCTGCGGCCGGTGTTCGACCGGTTCGGTGCCGACCTGCCGCGGCTGGCCGGGGTGTACCTGGCGGCGATGAGCGGCGGCCCGGTCACGCTCGACGAGATGACCGGCGCCGACGTCGAGGCCATGTTCGCGCCCAAGCTGGACGCGGTGGCGGCGCTGCACACGCTGTCGCTGCCGCACCCGGTGCGCCAGTTCGTGCTGTTCTCGTCGATCTCGGGGATCCTCGGGTCGCGCTGGCTGGCGCACTACGCGGCGACGACGACGTTCCTGGACACGTTCGCGTTCGCACGGCGCGCCGCCGGCCTGCCGGCCTGCGCGATCAACTGGGGGCTGTGGAAGTCGCTGGCCGACGTGCAGACCGGGTTCGAGAAGCAGGCCACCGCCGAATCGGGGCTCGAGCCGATGGACGACGCCGTGGCGATCACCGCCCTGCGTGCGTTCGTCGGGCCGCAGGCCCCGGCCCGGGCGACCGTGGTCGACGCCGACTGGCCGCGGCTGGCGGCGGCCTACCGCACCCGCGCGCAGGTGCACATCCTCGACGATCTGCTCACCGGCGACGGCGGCGCCCCGGCCGTCCCGGACGGGGACACCCGGTTTCGCCAGGAGCTGAAAGCCGCCGACCCGCAGCGCCGCGTCGACATGCTCACCGATCATGTGTCCGCGCAGGTCGCCAGGGCGATGGGGTTGGCCTCGCCGCACATGCTGGACCCCACCGTCGGGTTCTTCCAATTCGGAATGGATTCGCTGATGAGCGTAACGTTGCAGCGTTCGCTGAGCGAAAGCCTTGGGGAGGTGTTGCCGGCGTCGGTGGTCTTCGACTACCCGACGGTGGAGGCGCTCACGGATTATCTGGCGTCGATCCTCCCTGAGATAATCGAGGCCGCCGGTGGCGGCGACGGCGACGGGGCCGTCACCGACGACGCTGCCGATGCCTACGACGAACTGGCCGAGGACGAGCTCCTTGCGAAACTGTCCGAAAGATTGAGTTGAGTGGAATGACCCAAGCGCCGTCAGCAACGCCGGATCGCCGGGCGATCATCACCGAGGCCCTGCGCAAGATCGACGATCTGACCGCGCGCCTGGAGATCGCCGAGCGCGCCGAGGTGGAACCGATCGCCGTCGTGGGCATCGGATGCCGGCTCCCCGGCGGCGTCGAGAACTCCGCCGACTTCTGGAAGTTGTTGTGCGACGGGGAAAGTGGCGTGATCCGGGTGCCGGCCGACCGGTGGGACGCCGATGCGTTCTACTCGCCGGACTACAGCGTGCCCGGCACCATCTGCAACCGTGAGGGCGGCTTCCTGACCGCCTGGCAGCCCGACGAGTTCGACGCCGAGTTCTTCGCGATCGCCCCGCGCGAGGCGGCCGCGATGGACCCGCAGCAGCGGCTGCTGCTCGAGGTGGCCTGGGAGGCGCTCGAGGACGCCGCCATCAACCCGCGCACGCTGCGCGGGTCGGCCACCGGTGTGTTCATCGGCCTGACCACCAGCGACTACTACCACTCGGTGATCGGCAAGCTGGCCCCCGAGGAGATCGACCCCTACATCCCGTTCGGCAACGCTCCGAACTTCGCCGCGGGGCGGCTGTCGTACTTCCTCGGGCTGCGCGGTCCCACGGTGGTCAGCGACTCGGCCTGCTCGTCGTCGCTGGTGTCGATCCACCTGGCCTGCCAGAGCCTGCGCCGCGGCGAGAGCGATCACGCGCTGGCCGCCGGGGTGAACCTGATCCTGTCCCCGGAGAACAACATCGCGTGCTCGCGCTGGGGCATGCTGGCCCCGGACGGCCTGTGCAAGACGTTCGACGCCGACGCCAACGGTTACGTCCGCAGCGAGGGCTGCGGCGTGGTGGTGCTCAAGCGGCTCTCCGACGCGGTGCGCGACGGCGACCGGGTGCTGGCTGTGGTCCGCGGGTCGGCGGTCAACCAGGACGGCGCCAGCAGCGGCCAGACCGTGCCCAACGGTCCGGCGCAGCAGGAGCTGATGCGCAAGGCGCTGGAGACCGCGCGGGTGGCCCCGTCGGACATCGACTACATCGAGGCGCACGGCACCGGCACCGCGCTCGGTGACCCGATCGAGCTGGACGCGCTGAGCGCCGTCTACGGCGACCGCGCGGGTTCCGCGCCGCTGGTGCTGGGCTCGGTCAAGACCAACCTCGGGCACCTGGAGTCCGCGGCCGGGGTCACCGGCTTCATCAAGACCGTGCTGTCGGTGCACCACGGGTACATCCCCAAGCAACTGCACTTCCGCAAGCTCACCCCGCAGGCCGGCCCGGGCGCGCAGAACTTCCACATCGCCGCCGAGTCGCTGGACTGGCCGGACACCGGCGAGCGCCCGCGCCGCGCGGCGGTGTCCTCGTTCGGGGTCAGCGGCACCAACGCCCACATCGTCGTCGAGCAGGCGCCCGACCGCGAAGTTGTTGCGACGCAACCGGAACCGCCGGTGAGCACACTGGTGGTCACCGGCAAGAGCCCAGCCAGGATCGCCTCGCTGGCCGGCCGGCTGGCCGACTGGCTACAGACCCCGCAGGCGGCCGGGTACGGCCTGGCCGACATCGCGGACACCCTGAACCACCACCGGGCCCAGCATCCCCGGTTCGCCACCGTCGCCGCGGCCGACCGCGAGCAGGCGGTCGCCGGCCTGCGGGCGCTCGCCGGCGGGTACCCGGCACCCGGGGTCGTCGGCCCCAACGATCCGGCGCTGGGCACCGGCACGGTGTTCCTGTACTCGGGTCAGGGCTCGCAGTGGGCCGGCATGGGCAAGCGACTGCTGGCCGACGAGCCCGCGTTCGCCGCCGCCGTCGACGAGCTCGAACCCGACTTCGTCGCCCAGGCCGGCTTCTCGCTGCGCGACGTGCTGACCTCCGGTGAGACCGTCGTCGGCATCGACCGCATCCAGCCGGTGCTGGTCGGTGTGCAGCTGGCGCTGACCGCGCTGTGGCGCTCCTACGGCGTGACGCCCGACGCGGTGATCGGCCATTCGATGGGCGAGGTCACCGCCGCGGTGGTGTCCGGCGCGCTGAGCACCGCCGATGGTCTGAAGGTGATCTCCACCCGATCGCGGCTGATGAAGCGGCTGTCCGGGCAGGGCGCGATGGCACTGCTGGAGCTGGACGCCGAGGCCGCCGACAAGCTCATCGCCGACTACGACGGCCTGACCGTCGCGGTCTACGCATCGGCGCACCAGACGGTGATCGCCGGCCCGCCGGACCAGGTGGACGCCGCGATCGCGGTCGTCGACGCGCAGGACAAACTGGCCCGCCGCGTCGACGTCGACGTCGCCTCGCACCATCCGATCGTCGACCCGATCCTCGCCGACCTGCGCACCGAGCTGGCCGGACTGGCACCGCGCACCCCGGAGATCTCGATCATCGTCACCACCGACGGGCGCCCGACCGACGGCTCCTGCGTGTTCGACGCCGACCACTGGGTGGCCAACCTGCGCAACCCGGTGCGGTTCGCCCGCGCGGTCGCGACGGCCGGCCAGGACAAGTCGATCTTCGTCGAGGTCAGCCCGCACCCGCTGCTGAGCTACGCGATCAAGGACACGCTGGCTGGCCCCGTCGGAGACGGGAATCAGGCGCCCCGCCCGCACCGCAACCTGCCGACGCTGCAGCGCGACGCCAACGACACCGTCACGTTCCACACCAACCTCAACGCCACCCACACGGTGCGCCCGCCCAAGACCCCGCAGCGCGGCGCCCGGGTGCCGCTGCCGTTCACCCCGTGGCATCACGGGCACCACTGGATCCGGGCCGACCGGGCGGCGGAACCGGTGCAGCACAACGGGATCGCCGTTGATCGCCCCGCCGATGGCGGTTACCACGAGTGGTTCCACCAGCTCACGTGGCCGGTGCGCGAGCTCCCGCAGGGTGGCTCGGACGTGCCGTGGCTGGTGATCTCCGACGACGCCGGTGCGGCGCTGGCCGAGCTGCTGGGCCCGGGCTCGCACGCGCTGCCGCTGTCGGTGCTCGACGACGCTGACGCACTGCGTGCCGCACTGCCCGGGGTCGCGCACATCGTCTACGCACCGCCGGCCGGCCCCGCCCGCTTCGACGCCGGCCCGGCCTACGCCGAGTTCCACCGACTGCGCCGGCTCGTGGTGGCGCTGGCCGCCACCACCGACGCCCCGCGGCTGTACGTGGTCACCCGCAACGCGCAACCCGTCACCGACGGGGACCGGGCCAACCCGGCGCACGCGGTGCTGTGGGGGCAGCTGCGCACGCTGGCCCTCGAGCATCCCGAGTTCTGGGGCGGGGTCGTCGACGTCGACGACGCGCTGCCCGCTGAACTGCTCGCCCCCTACCTGCGGGCCGAGGCCGCCGTCACCGACGCCGACCGCGACGACCAGGCCGTCTACCGCGCCGGGGAGCGTCGGGTGCCGCGGCTGGCGCCGCGGCCGCTGCCCGCGGTGCCGCTGACCCGGCTGGAGAGCGGCACCAGCCACCTCGTCATCGGGGCCACCGGCAACGTCGGCCCGCACCTGATCCGCCAGCTCGCCGAGATGGGCGCGGGCACCGTCGTGGCGGTGTCGCGGCGCGGCACCGGGCTGGCCGAGCTGGCCGCCGAGCTCGCCGAGGCCGGCACCACGCTGGTCGAGGTCGCCGCCGACGCCGCCGACGAGGCGTCGATGGCGGCGGTGTTCGCCCGCTTCGGCGCGGACCTGCCCCCGCTGGACGGTATCTACCTGGCTTCGCTGGCCGGCGGTGAGGCGCTGCTGGCCGACATGACCGACGACGACGTGGCCCCGATGTTCCGGGCCAAGGTCGACGCCGCGGCGGTGCTGCACAAGCTGTCGCTGCGCACCCCGGTGCGCCGGTTCGTGCTGTTCTCCTCGATCACCGGGCTGCTGGGCTCGCGCGCGGTCGCGCACTACACCGCCGCCAACGCCTTCGCCGACGCCTTCGCCCACGCCCGGCGCGCGGTCGGGCTGGCCGCCACCGTCGTGGACTGGGGCCTGTGGAAGTCGTGGTCGGACGCGCAGCCGCAGATGAAGGCCGCCGGGCTCGAGCCGATGCCCAACGAGGTCGCCATCCGGATGCTGCCCGCCGTGCTGAGCCCCGACGCCGGGGTGCAGACGGTGGTCGCCGGCGCGGACTGGGGCCGATTGGCCGACGCCTACCGGATGCGGGCGGCGGTCAAGGTGCTCGACCACCTGGTGTCCGCCCCGACCGCCGAGGCCGACCTGAGCGCGCTGCCCGACCCCGACTGGGGCACGGTGCTCGGCGCGCCGGTCCCCGGCAGCGGCCACGGCAACCTGTGGCGGGCCCGGCTGCGGCCCGACGCGCGGCCCTACCCTGTCGCGCACCGGGTCCGAGGCGCCGAGGTAGTACCGGTTTCGGTTCTGCTGCAGACGCTTTCGGCTGCGGCAGCGCAGATCGACAGCGCCAAGGCCGCCGGGGACGTGCGCTTCGAGTACCCGATCCTCGTCGACGCGCCCAAGGTCATCCACGTGGTGGCCGACGGTGACGCGCTGAGCGTGTGGTCCAGCCCGGGCCCCGACACCCCCGAGCAGCGCTGGACCCGGCACGCCAGTGCCCAGCTGTGCGCGGCCGTCGCGGCCCCGGCGCCCGAGGGTGACCAGAGCCCCGGCCCGCAGGAGTTCGACGTCGCCTCGATCGCCGAGCTGCAGCGGGCGTGGGGCATCGAGGGCCAGCCGTTCCACTGGACGGTCACCGGCTGCTCGGCCACCGCCGCCGGGGTGCGCGGTGAGGTGGCGCTGCCCGAACTGCCGGAGTCGCCGGCCGCGGCGCTGGTGGACGCCGCCGTGCACGTCGCGCGGCTGGCCGATGCCACCAACAGCGCGCTGCTGCTGCCGGCAGCAGTCGAAAGCCTTACCGTGGCAACCAATTCGGTGGGCGCGGCGGGCACCGTGACGGTGTACCGGCGCGCCGGCGGCGGCGAGACACTGGTGACCGACGTGCTGGTCACCGGCCCCGACGGTGCCACCTGGGTGGATATCCGCGGGTTGACCTACACCCCGGTGGAATCCGCATCCGCCCCGTCGGTGGGTGAATCCGCAGCGGCGGCAACGGAGTTCATCGACTGGTCGACCATGACCGGGGCGCAGACCGTCGCGGAGCTGCAGGTGCGGCTGCGCGCGATCCTGGCCCGCGAGCTCGGGATGCCCGAGGAAGCCGTCGACATCGACCAGCCGTTCCCCGAACTGGGCCTGGACTCGATGATGGCGATGAACCTGCTGCGCGACGCCAAGGCGCTGGTCCGGGTGGACCTGTCGGCGACCATGCTGTGGAACCACCCCTCGATCTCGCAGATGGCGCAGTTCGTCGCCGAACTGCTGGCCCCGCAGCAACAGGCCGTCCCCGAGCCGGAGCCCGAGCCCGAGGACAGCGCAGATTCCTTCAGTGTGCTCGACGAGTTGTTCGACAGCATTGAATCCGAAGTCGATCCGGCCACCGCCGGCAGTGAGGGCGCAATCTGATGAAGACGACCTTCGACCGCATCTCGGCGATGACCGCCGAGCAACGCGACAAGCTCGCCGAACAGTTCGAGAAGGCCTCCCGGGTGGCCGGGGCCGAGCCGATCGCCGTGATCGGCATCGGCTGCCGGTTCCCCGGTGGGGTGAGCGGGCCGCAGAGCTACTGGGAGTTCCTGGAGAAGGGCACCAACGCCGTCATCGAGGTCCCCAAGGACCGCTGGGACGGCGACGCGTTCTACGACGCCGACCCCACCGCACCCGGCCGGATGCCCACCAAGTGGGGCGCCTATCTCGACGACGTCAGCGGCTTCGACGCCGAGTTCTTCGGCATCACCCCGCGCGAGGCGGCCGCGATGGATCCCCAGCAGCGGGTGCTGCTCGAAGTGTCCTGGGAGGCCTTGGAGAACGCCGGGCTGGCCCCGGACAACCTGGGCGAGACCCGCACCGCGGTGATGATGGGCGTCTACTACACCGAGTACCAGAACTCCTCGGCGGGCAACCCCGACACCATCGACGCCTACTCGGCCACCGGCAACGCGCACAGCGTGACGGTGGGCCGGATCTCCTACCTGCTGGGGCTCAAGGGCCCCGCGGTCGCGGTCGACACCGCCTGCTCGTCGTCGCTGGTGTCGATCCACCTGGCCTGCCAGAGCCTGCGGATGCGGGAGAGCGACCTGGCGCTGGCCGGCGGCGTCAGCCTCAACCTGCGCCCGGAAACCCAACTGGCGCTGGCCAAGTGGGGCATGCTGTCCCCGCACGGCCGCTGCCACGCCTTCGATTCGCGCGCCGACGGCTTCGTGCGCGGTGAGGGCGCGGGCGTGGTGGTGCTCAAGCGGCTCACCGACGCGGTCCGCGACGGCGACCGGGTGGTCGGCGTGGTGCGCGGCTCGGCGGTCAACCAGGACGGCCGCTCCAACGGCCTGACCGCACCGAACGCGCCGTCGCAGCGCGACGTCATCACCCGGGCGCTGCGCTCGGCCGACGTCCCGGCCGGGTCGGTCAACTACATCGAAACCCACGGCACCGGAACGGGTCTGGGTGACCCGATCGAGTTCGACGCACTCGCCGCGGTGTACGGCAAGGGTGAGGTGCCGTGCGCGCTGGGCGCGGTCAAGACCAACATGGGCCACCTGGAGGCCGCCGCAGGCGTGGCCGGCTTCATCAAGACCGTGCTGACGCTGCAGCACGGCAAGATCGCGCCGAACCTGAACTTCGAGAAGTGGAACCCGCAGATCGACCCGAAGCCGACCCGGCTGTTCGTGCCGACGGCGGCGGGGGAGTGGCCCAAGAGCGAGCATCCGCGCCGCGCGGCGGTGTCGTCGTTCGGCATGGGCGGCACCAACGCCCACATCGTGCTCGAGCAGGGTCCCGAACCGCTGCCCAGCACCGCCGCCGCGCCCGCGGTGAGCACGCTGGTGGTGTCCGGCAAGACGGCGGCCCGGCTGGCGGCCTCGGCCGCCGCGCTGGCCGACTGGCTCGCCGGTGACGGCGCCGACGTGCCGCTGGCCGACGTCGCCTACACCGTCAACCACCATCGCAGCCGCTACCCGCTGATCGGCACGGTCTGCGCCCGCGACCACGCCGAGGCGGTCACCGGTCTGCGCGCGCTGGCCGCCGGTCAGCCCGCCCCCGGTGTGGTCGCTGCGCACGACGCGCGCGCGGTGGCCAAGGGCACCGTGTTCCTGTACTCCGGGCAGGGCGCGCAATGGGCCGGCATGGGCAAGGAGCTGCTGGTCTCCGAGCCGGCGTTCGCCGCGGCCGTCGACGAGCTCGAGCCCGCGTTCGTCGACAAGGTCGGCTTCTCGCTGCGCGGTGTGCTCGAGGCCGGGGAACCGGTCGTCGGGATCGACCGCATCCAGCCCGTGCTGGTCGGCATGCAACTGGCGCTGACCGAGCTGTGGCGCTCCCACGGGGTGGAGCCCGACGCGGTGATCGGTCACTCGATGGGTGAGGTCACCGCCGCCGTCGTCGCCGGGGCGTTGACCCCGGCCGAGGGGCTCGACGTCATCGCCACCCGGTCGCGGCTGATGAAGCGGCTCTCCGGTCAGGGCGCGATGGCGCTGCTGGAACTGGACGCCGCCGCGGCCGAGCAGCTGATCGCCGACCGGCCCGATGTCACGGTCGCGGTGTACGCGTCGCCGAAGCAGACCGTGATCGCGGGTCCACCGGATCAGGTCGACGAGCTCGTCGCCGCCGTCGACGCGCAGGGCAAGCTGGCCCGCCGCGTCGAGGTGGACGTGGCCTCCCACCATCCCACCATCGACCCGGTGCTGCCCGAGCTGCGGGAAGCGCTGGCCTACCTGGCGCCCGCGGCGCCGAAGATCCCGCTGCTGTCCACGGTGGCCTACACCGGTTCGGCGCCGCTGTACAGCGCCGACTACTGGGCCGCCAACCTGCGCAACCCGGTGCGGTTCAGCGCCGCCGTGCACGAGGCCAGCGCCGAACACGGCACCTTCATCGAGGTCTCGCCGCACCCGCTGCTCACCTACGCGGTCAGCGACACCCTCGGTGCGCAGTCCAGCTCCCGCCCGTTCCACGTCGGGGCCACCGTGAACCGGGACCAGCCCGAGCCGCTGGCGTTCCACGCGCAGCTGGCCGCGGTGCGCCCGCCCGCGCTCACCGCACCCGAAGGGGCTGCGGGGCGGCTGGTCGACGTGCCGCCCACCGCATGGCAGCACGTGCCGTACTGGATGGCGGATCGTTCAGCAGGCCAAGGCTTTTCCGGTGCGCACCCGCTGCTCGGGCTGCACGTGGAGCTGCCCGCCGGCGGCGGGCACGTGTGGCAGTCCGACGTCGGCACCGAACCGCATCCGTGGCTGGCCGACCACATCGTGCACGGGCTGGCGGTGATGCCGGGCGCCGGCTTCGCAGAGATCGCCGTCGCCGCGGCGCAGGAGGCGCTGGGCCGGCCCGCGACCGGGGTCGAGGTCTCGGTCGAGGTCGAGCAGATGCTGCCGCTGGACCCGCACACCGCGCTGACCACCCAGCTGGTGTCCGGTGACGGCGACGCGCTGCGGGTGGAGATCCATTCCCGCTCCGAGGCCGGCAGCTGGACCCGGCACGCGGTCGGCACGGTGCGCGCCGCCGAGCCCGCTGCTCCGGCCCGGCTCACGCCGTCCGCCGCGGGCACCGCGGTGTCGCCCGGCGATTTCTACACCGCGCTGCGCCGTACCGGCGCGCACCACGGGCACGCCTTCGCCGCGTTGACCCGCATCGTGCGCGGCGATTCGACGGCCGACACCGAGATCGCGCTGCCCGACGAGGCCACCCCGCACCGCGGGATCACGCTGCACCCTGTGCTGCTCGACGCCGCGCTGCAGGGTCTGGCCGCGGCGATGTCCGACGAAACCCTCTCGGACTCCACCGATGTCACCTATCTGCCGGTCGGGTTCGGCTCGATCCGGGTGTACGGGGAACTCGGCAGGCGCGCCAAGTGCCGCGCCGAGCTGGTCAGCGTCGTCGCCGACAGCGGCGACGCGGTCGGCCGGGTCACGCTGACCGACGACACCGGTACGGTGCTGGCCCGCGTCGACGACGTCCACCTCAAGCGCATCCAGCGCCGTACGGTGCCCTTGCCGTTGTCGCAGAAGGTGTTCGACTCGGTGTGGGTGGAATCGGCGGTCACCGCCGGGGCCACCCCGGCGGGCAGCTGGCTGGCGCTGGCCGACGGCCAGGCGGCGCTGGCGACCGCGCAGGACTTCGCGGCGCGGTTCGGCGCCGCCGACCGCAGGGTGGTCACCGCCGACCTGGGCGACGAGTCCGCGGTACGGGAGGCGTTCGCCAGCGCGACCGCCGACCCGGATCTGCCGCCGGCCGGGGTGGTGGTGTTCACCGACAACCCGGCCTTCGACGGCACCGACGCCGCGGGCGGGCTCACCCACGCCAGGGACATCATCTGGGGGGTGGCCGGCACGGTGCGCGCGATCGTCGGCAGCTGGCATGGCAAGCCACCGCGGCTGTGGCTGGTCACCCGGGGTGGTCTGGTCGTCAACGACCAAGACGGACCGGGCAATCCGGGCGTCAACAGCCTCAAGGGCCTGGTCCGGGTGCTGGCCTACGAGCACCCGGATCTCGAGACCACGCTGCTGGACACCGACGGTGACCCCGCCGACACGCTGGCCACCGAGATCCTGGCGGGCGGCACCGCGACCCGGACAGACGATGTGATCGCGTGGCGGGGCGGCACCCGTTTCGTCGAGCGGCTGTCGCGGGCCACGCTGCCGGCCACCCCCGGTGAGCTGGTGGTGCGCTCCGACGGCGCGTATGTCGTCACCGGCGCGCTCGGCGGCGTCGGGCTGGCCGTGGTGCGCTGGCTGGTGGACAACGGCGCGGGCCGGCTGGTCCTCAACGGCCGCAGCGGACCGTCCGAGCAGGCCCAGACGGTGCTCGACGAGCTGTCCGGCCGTGCCGAGATCACCGTCGTCACCGGCGATGTCGCCCAGCCCGGGGTGGCCGAGCGGCTGGTCGCCGCCGCCGAGGAGACCGGGAAGCCGCTGCGCGGGCTGATCCACTCGGCCGCGGTGCTCGAGGACGAGATCTTCGTCGGGCTGACCCGGGAGAGTTTGGACACCATCTGGGCGCCGAAGGCCGCCGGTGCGCTGCGGCTGCACGAGGTCACCGTCGGCAAGGACCTGGACTGGTGGGTCGGGTTCTCCTCGATCGTGTCGCTGCTCGGCTCGCCCGGGCAGGCCGCCTACGCCTGCGCCAACGCCTGGCTGGACGGCCTGGTGGCGTGGCGGACCGCGGCGGGCCTGCCCGCGCTCGCGGTCAACTGGGGCCAGTGGGCCGACGTCGGGCTGGCCAGCACGCTGCGGTTCTCCGTGCTCGACCCGATCAGCCCCGCCGAGGGCGTCGACGCACTCGGCGGCGTGCTGGCGGCGGGCCTGCACCGCGTGGGCATCGCCCGGCTGCGGCTGGACCGGGCCGCCGCGGCGTTCCCGGAGATCCACCGGATCGGCTTCTTCGCCGACCTGGTCGGTGAGCTGCAGACCGACGAGGTCGACGAGGATTGGGGCGGCGCCGAGGCGCTGAAGGAGATGGAGCCCGCCGAGGTCAACCGGGTCGTGCTGGCCCGGCTGCGGCGCCGCATCTCGGCGATCATGGGGTACTCCGACGACAGCGCCGTCGACCCGGCGCAGCCGTTGACCGAGCTCGGGCTGGACTCGTTGATGGCGGTGCGGATGCGCAACACCATCCGCGGTGACTTCGGCGTGGAGCCGCCGGTGGCGCTGCTGCTGCAGGGCGCCACGCTGGCCGACCTCGCGCTGGACCTGATCCGCCAGCTCGGCCTGGAGGAAGAGGAGTCCGCCGAGCGTCCGAACCCGCTGCGGGAGCGGGCACAGCAACGTGCCGCGGCGCGGCAACGAGCCGCATCGCGGCGGAAAGTGGGACCACGATCGTGACCAGCAGTACAGCCGGTGAACTCGACCTTCCGGACAACGCCATCGCGGTCATCGGGATGGCGGGGAAGTTCCCCGGCGCGGAGTCGGTGTCGGCGTTCTGGCGCAACCTGCGGGGCGGCGTGGAGTCCATCGTCGACCTGTCCGAGGACGACCTGCGTGCCAACGGGGTCACCGACCGGGCGCTGGGCAACCGGTCCTATGTGCGCCGGGCCGGGCTGCTGCCCGGCATCGCCGAGTTCGACGCGGACTTCTTCGGGTTCACCCCGTACGCCGCCCGGATGCTCGACCCGCAGCACCGGCTGTTCCTGCAGACGGTGTTCCACGCGCTCGAGGACGCCGGCTACGACCCGGCCGGCCTGGAATCCACCGTCGGGGTGTTCGGCACCAGCTCGGCCAGCGGCTATCTGCTGCACAACCTGATGTCGAACTACGACCCGATGATGGTGATCGGGCAGGGCGCCAGCTTCGACATGGTCAACCTGTCGCTGCAGAACGACAAGGACCACCTGGCCACCCGGGTGGCGCACCAGTTCGACTTCCGCGGCCCCGCGCTGTCGGTGGCCACCGCCTGCTCGTCGTCGCTGGTGGCGGTACACCTGGCGTGCCAGTCACTGCTCAACGGCGAATGCGACATCGCGCTGGCCGGTGGCTCGTCGCTGCGGGTGCCGCACCACGTCGGCTACTGGTACGAGCAGGGCGCGATGGTCTCCCCGACGGGCCAGTGCCGGCCGTTCGACGTGCGCTCCGACGGCACCATCTTCGCCAGCGGTGTCGGCGTGGTGGTGCTCAAGGCACTGCCGGACGCCCTCGAGGACGGTGACCGCATCCACGCGGTGATCCGGGGTTCGGCGCTGAACAACGACGGCGCCACCAAGATGACCTACGCCGCGCCCAACGCGCTGGGCCAGGCCGAGGTGATCGCTGAGGCGCACGCCATCGCCGGAGTGGACGCGTCGTCGATCACCTACGTCGAGACACACGGCACCGGTACCCCGCTCGGTGACCCCATCGAGATCGAGGGGCTGCGCCAGGCGTTCGAACTTGCCGAGGAAACCCGCAGCGCCCCTTGCTATCTCGGCTCGGTGAAGTCGAACATCGGCCACCTCGAGACCGCCGCGGGCATCGCCGGGCTGATCAAGGCCATCCTGTGCCTCGAGCACAAGGCCATCCCCGCGACCCTGCACTACACCAGCCCCAACCCGGAGCTGCACATCGACCGCGGCCCGTTCCGGGTGCGCAGCACCGACGGGCCGTGGGAGTCCGACGGCATCCGGCGCGCCGGGGTCAGCTCCTTCGGCGTCGGCGGCACCAACGCCCACATCGTGCTCGAGGAGGCACCCGCCACCGCACCCGCGCCGGCGCCGCGGCCCGGCCCGCAGGTGCTGGTGCTCTCGGCCCGCACCCAGGAGGCGCTGGCCCAGTCCCGGGCCGCGCTGGCCGCCGAACTCGGCGAGGCCGACGAGATCAGCCTGTCCGACGCGGCCTACACGCTGACCAGGCGGCGCAAGGAGCCGGTGCGGCTGGCCGCGGTCGTGCACGACCAGCAGAACGCCGCGGCGGTGCTCGCGGCCGCCGAGACCGACAACGTGTTCATCGGCGAGGGCGTGCCCGACACCGAGGGCAGCGGGCAGCGGGTCGCGTTCCTGTTCCCGGGCCAGGGCGCCCAGCATATCGGCATGGCCAAGGGTCTCTACGACAACGAGCCGGTGTTCCGGCAGCACTTCGACGAGTGCGTCGCTGCGTTCAACGAAGAGATGGGCAGCGACGCAAAGGGCTATGACCTGCGCGCCGAGATCTTCGAGGGCACCGGCCGCAACCTCGAGCACACCGACAGGGCCCAGCCCGCGCTGTTCACCGTCGAGTACGCGCTGGCCAAGCTGATCCAGTCCTACGGGGTCCAACCGGCGGTGCTGGCCGGGCACAGCATCGGCGAGTACCCGGCGGCCACCCTCGCCG
Source organism: Mycolicibacterium sp. (assembly GCA_050250295.1). Lineage (GTDB taxonomy): Bacteria > Actinomycetota > Actinomycetes > Mycobacteriales > Mycobacteriaceae > Mycobacterium. The sequence continues at coordinate 80,896 of JBFWOX010000015.1, read as the reverse complement.
GGGTGTTCGACCTCGACACCGCGGTCAAGGTGGTCTCGATGCGGGCCCGCCTGATGCACGCCGCCCCGCGCGGGGTCATGGTCGCGGTCGCGCTGAGCCCCGAGGCGATCGCCGAGCACCTCACCCCCGACGTGGACATCGCCACCGTCAACGACCCGGGCAGCTGCGTGATCGCGGGCAGCGAGGACGCCATCCGCACCTTCCAGGCGGCCCTGGCAGCCAAAGGCGAGAAAAGCACAGTGGCGCGGCGAGTGCGCACCTCGCACGCCTTCCACTCGCGGCTGATGGATTCGGTGGTCGCCGAGTTCACCGCGTTCCTGTCCCGCTTCACGCTGCACGAACCGCAGATCCCGCTGCTGTCCAACATCACCGGCACCACGATGACGGCGGCCGAGGCCACCAACCCGGCCACCTGGGCGCGGCAGATCCGCGCCACCGTCCGGTTCGCCGACGAGCTCGACGCGCTGCTGTCCGAGCCGGACCGGGTGCTGGTCGAGGTCGGCCCGGGCGGCACGCTGACGTCGTCGGCCGGGCGGCACCCGCGCTGGGCCGAGCGGCACCGGGCGGTCCGGTTGATGCGCCACCAGGCGCAGAACCGCGCCGACCACGACACGTTCCTGCTCGCGCTGGGCCAGCTGTGGGCCGCCGGCGTCGACGTCGACTTCGACCAGGGCGCCGACACCGACCCCGCGCTGGTCACGCTGCCCGGCTATCCGTTCGCCAAACAGCGGCACTGGGTCGAGCACAACGCCAACGCCGCCTGGGTGGCCGGGGGGGCCGGCGCCACCGGCGCACCGGCCGGCGCCGGAACCGCGGCGACACCGGCCGCCGCCGGCGGCACGTCGTCGGTGGAGGCGTCGCTGCAGCGCATCTGGTCGCAGTGCCTGGGCCTGCCCGACATCGACCGCAACGCCAACTTCTTCGAGCTCGGCGGCGACTCGCTGATCGCGATCAGCGTGGCGATGACAGCCGGCCATCAGGGCCTTGACCTGACGCCGCAGGACCTTTACGAGAACCAGACCGTGGCGTCGCTGGCCAAGGTCCTGACCGCGCGGTACGCCGAGGGCGGCCTGGCCCGCGCCGTGGTCGACGACTCGGCCAGCCCCCCGGTCCCGCCGAACGTCGCGTTCTTCCTCGAGCACGGCCTGCGCGACGTCGGGCGCTGGCGCACGCCGGTGATCCTGGCGCTGCGCTCGGACGTGACGGCCGCGGACGTGACGGCCGTGCTGACCGCGGTGACCGGCGTGCACGACGCGCTGCGGGTCCGGATCACCGAACGGGCCGGCACGTGGGAACAGCACATCGCCGAGCCCGCCGAGTTCGCCGAGCTGGCGGTCCGCCAGATTCCCGACGGGGTGGCCGCGGGCAGCGCCGAGGAGCGGGCCGCGGTGCAGGGGCTGCTCGACGAGCAGATCCGCGAACACCAGCTGCTGAGCTCGCCACTGAGCGCGACGTTCATCCGCGGGGCCGCGGGCGGACCGTCCTACCTGGCGCTGAGCGTGCACGGCATCGCCGGTGACGACACGTCCCGCGACGTGCTGCTGACCGACATCTTCACCGCGTTCAGCCAGCGGATGTCCGGGCAGGACATCGAGCTGGCGCCGGTGCCCACGTCGTGGCGGGAATGGTCGCAGCGCTGCGCCGGCCTGGCCACCCATCCGGCGGTGCTGGACAGCCGCGACTACTGGGTCGGCGTCGCCAAGACCTCGACGCTGAGCGTGGCCGGGCCCGCGGCGCCGGAACCGCCGGGCGCCGAGGACCTGGTCCGGCTGTCGGCGGCGCTGTCGGCCGCCGAGACCGGTGAGGTCGACGACGCGCGGCGCCGGCTGCGGCTGCCGGTGGAGGAGCTGTTGCTGGCGGCGTTGGCCCGGACCGTCGCGACTGCCGTCGGTGACGGCGCGGTGACCGTCGACCTGGGTGGGCGCGGCCGGTCGGTGCTCAAACCCGACGTCGATCTGCAGCGCACCGTCGGCTGGTTCACCACCATCCACCCGGTGGTGCTGACCGCGGCGTCGGCCCAGCGGGTCGGGGCCCAGCAGCTGCTCGACGAGGTCCGCGACACGCTCAAGGCGGTGCCGCACTACGGCATCGGGTACGGCCTGCTGCGCTACCTGTACGCCCCGACCGCGAAGGTGCTCGGCGCGACCCGGTCGGCGGACGTGCTGTTCACCCACGTCGGGACCATCCCCGACGCGCCCGCCGATCAGCCGGCGGATGCGCCGGTACGGTTCGACACCGACACCGTGATGCCCATTCGCGACGCTCTGCCCGGCCTCGGTCATGCCCTGGAACTGCGGGTTTATCGCAGCGCCGGTGTGTTACACCTGGACTGGTGGTACGACAGCCGGCGCCTGGGTCCCACCGACGTGGAAACCTTCGCCCGGCAGTACTCCTCGGCGCTCCTCGAGCTGGTGCGCGACGCGGTCGCCGAGGAGGGCGCCGATTCGGCAGGCGACGAGCTGGCGCTGGTCGATCTGTCGTGACGGCACCGGTGTAGAGGGGAGGACGCATGGCGAACTCGGGGAAGACCGGGAGAGACTCCGACAAGGCGGTCGTCGTCTCGGGCATCAAGAAGTCGTTCGGGTCGGTGCAGGCGCTGCGCGGGGTCAGCTTCGAGGTGGAGCGGGGCGAGGTGCTCGGCCTGCTCGGCCCCAACGGGGCCGGCAAGACCACCACGGTCAACATCCTGTCCACGCTGACCAAGCTGGACGAGGGCATCGCCGTGGTCGCCGGCCACGACGTCACCAGGGACCCGGCCGGGGTGCGGCAGTCGATCATGCTGACCGGTCAGTACGCGGCGCTGGACGACATGCTCACCGCGCGGGAGAACCTGGTGATCTTCGGCCGGCTGCAGGGGCTCAAGAAGTCCCAGGCCAAGGTCCGCGCCGAGGAGCTGCTGGAACAGTTCGACCTGGTGCACGCCGCCGACCGCGGTGTCGGCACGTTCTCCGGTGGTATGCGCCGGCGCATCGACATCGCGTGCGGGCTGGTGGTCCGCCCGGAGGTGGTGTTCCTCGACGAACCCACCACCGGCCTGGATCCCCGCAGCCGGCAGGCGATCTGGGAGCTGGTCACCGACTTCAAGGAGGCCGGCATCGCGACGCTGCTGACCACGCAGTACCTCGAGGAAGCCGACGCGCTCAGCGACCGGATCATCGTCATCGACAAGGGCACGATCATCGCCGAGGGCACCGCCGACGAGCTCAAGGAGCGCACCGGCGGCACGTTCTGTGAGATCGTGCCGCGCAACCTGGCCGATCTGCCCGCCATGGCCGCCGCGCTCGGACCGCTGCTGCCGCCGGGCAACCGGGCCGCCCTGACCGACATCTCGGACCGCATCTCGCTGCCCGCCCCGGACGGGCCGGCGACGCTGATGCAGGTGCTCAACCGCCTGGGCGAGGCGAACATCGAACTGCTCGACATCGCGCTGCGCCGGCCGTCCCTCGACGAGGTGTTCCTCGCCCTCACCGGCAACGAGAACCCGGCGCCCGATCCGGCCCTGGCCACCGCGGACGCCGCCCCATGACCGCGCCGACCACCAGCACTGCGACCACCAGCACCGCCGCCGCGGCGACCGGCACCCCGGCACCGAAGAAGTCGGCGATCGCGCCGGAGGGGCCGCGCACCACGTCGGTCCTGCAGCAGTGGTGGGTGCTGACCACGCGGATGGTCAAACCGTCGCTGCGCAACGGCGAGATCGCGACCCTGGCGGCGGCGTCGGTGATGTTCACCGCGGGGTTCTACATCTCGCTCAAGGAGATCACCGGCCCGTTCACCGGGATGAGCAGCTACGCGCAGTTCCTGACGCCGATGATCGTCGTCGTCGCGATCACGTTCAGCGCGGTGTCGGCGGCCTTCCGGTCGGCGACCGACGCCCAGCAGGGCATCAACCGCCGGTTCCGCACCATGCCGATCCTGGCGCTGACCCCGCTGGCATCCCGCATCGCGGCCAGCATGTGCCGGTGCACCATCGCACTGGTGGTGTCGCTGATCTGCGGGTACGTCATCGGGTTCCGGTTCTACGGCCCGCTGGTGGACACCGTGGCCTTCATCGGGTTGGCGCTGCTGATCGGGGCGGCCCTGTCGATGCTGGGCGACTTCATCGGCGCCGCCACCGAGAACCCGGAATCGACCACCCACCTGATCCTGCTGCCGCAGCTGATCCTGGGCTTCCTGTCGGTCGGCGTGCAGCCGGCCGAGCGGTTCCCGGAGTGGGTGCAGCCGTTCGTGCGCAACCAGCCCGCCTCCCAGTTCGTCTCGGCGCTGCGTGCGCTGGCCGGCGACAAGACCCCGACGGCGCTCGAGGTGTCCTGGGGGACGATCGGCCCGTCGCTGCTGTGGGCGCTGGGAATGATCGCCGTGGTGGCGCCGCTGCAGCTGCTCGTCGCGCGGAGGCGGCAGTGATGACCGCGATCTCCACCGACCAGTACGAGTCCGCCACGCGGCGCGCGGCGGACTCCCGCGACGAGGGCCGGGCCCGCAACGCCGGGCGGCACCGGCTGCCGCGGCGCTGGGAGAACTCACCGCGACGGCTGCTGGCCGACACCTGGGTGCTGACGATGCGGATCCTGCGGCGTTGGACCCGCGACCCGGCGACCCTGTCGCAGTCGCTGGCCATGCCGGTGGTGCTGCTGATCACCATCCACATCTTGCTCGAGGACGGCGTCTCACAGGTCACCGGCAACAGCGCGCTGTACGGCAGCGTGCCGCTGATCGCCACCGTCGGCGCGATGACCGGCGCGATCATCGGCGCGCTCGGCATGATGCGCGAACAGTCCGACGGGCTGCTGTGCCGGCTGTGGGTGCTGCCCGTGCACCGCGCGGCCGGGCTGCTGTCCCGGCTGGCCGCCGACGCCGTCCGCATCATGGTGACCACGCTGGTCATCCTGGCCGCCGGCTACGTCATGGGATTCCGGTTCAGACAGGGCGTGCTGGAGTCGGTGGCCTGGCTGTTCGTGCCGGTGGTGTTCGGGATGGCGTTCTCGGTGGTCGTCATCACGCTGGCGCTGTACTCGGCCAACACCATCGCGGTGGAGGCCACCGACATCATCGCCGCGCTGGTGATGTTCTTCTCTACCGGGTTCGTCCCGCTCGACCAGTACCCCGACTGGATCCAGCCGGTGGTCGAACACCAGCCGGTCAGCTACGCCATCGAGGCGATGAAGGGGTTGTCGCTGGGCGGGCCGGTACTGCAGCCGCTGATCGGCACGCTGGTCTGGTCGGTGGGGATCATCGCGGTGTGCGCGGTACCGTTGGCGCGCGGTTACAAGAAGGCCAGCACTCGGGGCTAGCCCGCCGCCCGTCGTGAAATCTGCCAGGGAGTCCACGTTGTTTCCTTCATCCGGTATCCGGAAGCTGGCGCGAAGCGAGGAGATGTTCGCCGAGACGCACAACTTCGTGGGTCTGGCCGCGCATGTCCGCGGGCCCATCGACGTCGACGCGCTCTCGGAGGCGTTCGACGCGCTGCTGGCCGCGCATCCGGTGCTGGGCGGGCATCTCGAGCAGCTGCCCGACGGGCACTGGGAGATCGTCCTGGACGATCTGATGCACCCCGGCATCGAGGTGGTGGAGCTGTCGGGCGACGAGCCCGCGCCGCCCCTGATCTTCGACCAGACGGTGTCCCTGCTGCACCTGCGGATCACCGTCCGCGACGGCCAGGCCCAGCCGACCGTGTACATCCACCACAGCCTGGCCGACGGGCACCACCAGTTCAGCCTGGTCGAGGAGTTGTTCTCCACCTACACCGACCTGGTCACCACCGGCACCACCCGCCCGGTCACCGTGCATCCGGCTCCCGAACCGCTCGAGGCGATCCTGGCCAACCGCGGGGTGCAGAAGAAGCAGCGCTCCGGGTTGGAACGGCTGCTGGCCGCGATGTTCGCCTACGAGCTGCCGCCGTCGCGGCGCGCCCCCTCTGAGGAGAATCCGGTTCTGCCGCAACGGGTCCCGATGGCGTACTGCACGCTGCCCGAACAGGACACCGAGCGCATCATCGGCTTCTGCCGCGCCAACAAGCTGGGTCTGAACAGCCTGCTGTCGGCGGCGGTGCTGATGGCCGAGTGGCGGCTGCGCAACACGCCGAACATCCCGGTGCCGTACGTCTACCCGGTGGACCTGCGTTATCTGCTGTCCCCGCCGGTGTCGGCCACCGAATGCACCAACCCGGTCGGTATCGCCACCTACCTGGCGGAGATCGAGCCCGGCACCGACATCGTCGACCTGGCTCGCGACATCAACGACACGTTCAAGAAGGACATCGCCGAAGGTGTGGTGCAGCAGAGCTTCCTGCACTTCAGCCCGCAGTACGTCGGCAACCCACCCGGGTTGCCCGACGTCGTGATGTTCACCGACAACGGCATCGTGCCGCCGATGCGCACGCCACCGGATCTGGAACTGATCGCCAGCCACGGCGAGTTCTACTTCGCCGTCGGCGCCGGCATCGAGATCTATACCAGCAAGATCTTCAACGGCGAGCTGATGATCGAATACCACTCGCACGGCCCCGAGCCGGAGAAGTCCATCGCCGCCATCGAAGCCGAGCTGCGCAGCATCGCCGCCAAGCACACCGTGACCGGTGTCGGGTAGCGGCTCAGCGCACCTGGGTCGGCACCCCGTACGCGTAACGGTGGTACTGCAGCGCTTTGCGCAGCGGCGGCAGCGCCCGCACGACGCGTTTCAGGGCCTGCAGGCCACGGCCGGTCCTGGCGTAGGTGCTGGCGTCGAAAAACGTTGCCGCGGCGACCAACCGGATGTCGGGCAGCTTGGCCAGGATGTCCTGCGGGCTGTTGACCGCCCAGTACAGCACCGAGCCCGACGTGCGCACCAGCGACTGGGTCTTCTGGGTCTTGATCGCCAGCCAGTTGAAGAAGTCGATCTGCAGTTCTCCGGTGCCGAACCGGTCGACGAAGCGGCGCAGCAGCGCGATGCCTTCGTCCTCGGTCAGGTACATGCTGATGCCCTCGGCGATCAGCAATGTGGGCCGGTCGGCCGGGATCTGCTCGATCCAGGACGGCTCGGTGGCCGGGGTCGCGATGAGCTGGTAGTTGGGCCGGCTCGGGTAGATCTGCTCGCGCAGCGCGATCACCTGCGGGAAATCGACGTCGTACCAACGCACATCGGCGCCCGGGTCGATCCGGAACACCCGGCAGTCCAGCCCGCAGCCCAGGTGGACCACCGTGCATTCCGGATGTGCGGCAATGAATTCCCGCACCCAGATGTCGTACTGGGCGGTGCGCACCGTGAACAGCGGCGCCCATTTCGGGGTGATCTCGAGTTCGCGCCAATCGAAGTCCAGCTTGGCGATCGCCTCCTTGGCAAACCGGTCGCCGAGGATCGGCCGGTCGAAGTCGGCGTCGAGCGCCTTGAGGTACAGCGTCGAGAGCATCGTCTTCGCCGGGCCGCTGAGATTGACCGAAACTTTCTCACTCACATGTGTGAGGCTAGGCGCAAAGGGCCCGGGATGGCACGCCGGGTCGTCGAACAGGAGAGGATCCACCGACCGTGACTGAATCGGCCCCGCGGGTGTTGCTGCTGTACTACAGCTACACGGGACAGGCCAAGAAGGTGCTCGACGCCGCCGCCGAGGTGTTCCGGGCCCGCGGCTACCAGGTCACCGAGGCGCGCATCGAGTTCACCGACCCGCGCTACGCCGAGCGGTTCTCCCGCTTCCCGATGCAGCGGGTGTGGCCGGAGTTCCTCGGCATGCTGCCCGCGCAGACGCTGCAGCGTACCGGCGACATCCGTACCCCGGACGCGGTGCGCACCGGTGACTACGACCTGATCTGCATCGGTTCGCCGACCTGGTGGGACACCGTGTCGATGCCGCTGCGGACCTTCCTCACGTCGCACGAGGCGCGGAACCTGCTGGACGGCAAGCGCTTCGCGGTGTTCGTGGTGTGCCGGCGCAAGTGGCGCAAGAACCTGGTCGGGGTGCGCAAGCTGGCCGAGAAGAAGGGTGGCCGCTACGTCGACGGCATCCACTTCACCTACCCGGGCAGTGAGTTGGCGTCCATGCTGTCGCTGACGAGCTATCTGGGGTCCGGCGAGTACAAGGAGCGCTACCTCGGGGTGAAGCTGCCACCCACCAACATCAGCGACGAGCAGCTCGAGGAGTCCCGGCGATTCGCGGCCCGGGTCGCGGACAAGGTTTTCGGCAAGAAGGGCGGTGTGGGCTAACGGTGCCACGGTCATTCGACGTCACCACCGAGACCGCCGCCGATGTCGCCGCGGTGCGCGCGGCGTTCGCCGACCGGGACTACTGGCTGGCCCGGCTGGCCGCCTACGGCGGCGAAGCGATGAGCCTGGATCGTCTCGAGGTCGACCCGGCCGGAGCGGTGTCGGTGCAGACCAGCCAGGACCTCACCCATGACGTGCTGCCCGGCGTGTTCGCCCGCGTGCTGCCGGGGGATCTGCGGATCGTCCGCACCGAGGTCTGGCAACCGACCGAGGACGAGGTGCACGGCGACGTCACGATCGCCGCGCACGGGGTGCCGGGCTCCGGGGTGGGCGCGGCAGTGCTGGCCCCGCGGCCCGCGGGTTCGCGGCTGCGGTTCAGCGGCACCCTCGAGGTCCGGATCCCGTTGGTCGGCGGCAGGATCGAGCAGTTCATCGCCGACCTGATCGTCAAGGAGGTCCCCGAGATGCAGCGGTTCACGACCGAGTGGATCGCCGCGCATGGCTAGCGCGGAACGCGGGCGCATCCCGGCGACGGCCGAGGCGCTGGCCCGCCTGGACATGCCGCTGGTCGAGGCCATGCTGACACAGCGGGCCATCCGCCGGGTGCTGCCCGACCCGGTCGACGACGAGATCGTGCTCAAGTGCATCGAGCTGGCGCTGCGCGCGCCCACCGGCGCCAACGGGCAGAACTGGGAGTTCGTCGTCGTCAAGGACCCCCGGGTCAAACGCAAGCTGCAGCGGCGATATCGGTTGGCGTGGCGGGTCTTCCACCGAACCTCGATCCGCGACATCGCCTCCTACGACGAGGAGATGGCCAAGAGCGTGCGCGCCATCGAGTGGCAGCTCGAGCACTTCGTCGAGATCCCGGTGCTGGTGATCGCGTGCCTGCGGCTCTCGGCGCGGGAGGGCCGCATCCCGTACCTGCCGATGCCGCACGCGGCCGCGTCGGCGTTCTACGGCTCGATCTACCCGAGCGTGCAGAACCTGCTGCTGGCCGCCCGCGCCATGGGACTGGGCGCCTCGTTGATCACGCTGCCGCTGTGGAACCTGACGTCGGCGCGGCGAATCCTGAAACTGCCCACCGAGGTGACGCCGTGCGCGGTGGTGCCGCTGGGGTGGCCGCGCGGTCGGTACGGGCCGACGACGCGCAGACCCGTGGACGAGGTGGTGCACCTGGACCGCTACGGCAACCGGGCCTGGTTCGGCCCTCAGAGCTTGCCGGCGACGTAGTTGGCGGCTTCCTCGACCATGCCGTTACGGATGTAGGTGAAATGCGCCAGCACATCGGATCCGGGGGAGCAGACCGGGTCACCACCGGCGCACAGATCGATGGTGCGGTCGCCGAATTCGGGGCTGATGGCCGGCAACGGCTGATTGGCCATCCCCCGTCCGCGTGACGGATTGCCGAAGACGACGACGGCGGCGACGTGGCGCCCGATCTCCGGCGGCAGCGGTGTCGTCACGAACCCTCGGGTGGGCGCGAGCTGGGCGGTGATCAGGGTGATCACCCCGGCGCCCTGGGACGTCCCGCCGAGCACGATCTTGGTGTCCGGGCAGTTCGCCGCCAGGTACTCGACCCGCGCCCTGGCGTCGTTGACACCGGCCCCGACCGATTCCCGGAAGTCCATGTTGGCCGGGTAATTCACGGCGTACACACCGACCGAGCGGCCCCCGACCTTGGGGCGCAGCGCATCGATGAAGGCCTGGCCGATCCAGCCCACCCCGGGCGGTGACCCGGTGCCGCGGGCGTAGACCACCTCGATGTCCGGGCACGGCTGAGCCGCCGCGGGCGCACTGAGCGCCACCGAACCCGCCGCGGCCGCAGCGCCGACCAGCACGGCAGAAGCGATGCGACGGAACGCGACACGAATCATCTTGGCCATCCTTTTCGCCCCCTGCCCCCGGACCCGACATCCAAAGTACTAGCCACCTGACGAAGACGGCACGGGCGCTGCCTGCGCAGCGCCCGTGCCGGTCGAGCGAGTATGTAGTGAAGAACTCAGGCCGCCTTGTCGCCGCCCTTGCTGTCGTTGCTGTCGTTGTCCTTCTTGGAATCCTTGTCGTTGCCGCCCTTGTCGGCATCGTCCTTCTTGTCGGAGTCGGCCTTGGGGGCCTCGTCCTTCTTGTCGGAATCCTTCTCGGCATCCTTCTTGTCGCCGGCCGCCTCGCTGGCCAGACGCTTCTGGATGTCGCTCACCGTCAGCTTGGTGTCCTTGCCGGTGTCGGCACCCTCTTCTGTGCCCTCGTCGGCACCCTCTTCGGGGTCCTGCTCGGGGGCTTCGCCGCCCTCGCCTTCAGCGGCCGGCTCGGCCGGCTCGGTCTCGGGGTCGACCTCGGTCTCCGGCTGGGTCTCCGGATCGGCCTCGGTTCCGGCCTCCGGCGCGACCTCGCCGGACTCCTCCTGCTCTTCCTCGGGCTCACCGGCGGCACCGTTGAACTTCTCCTGCAGGTTCGAGATGACCTCGGCCAGCGGGTTGGTCTGCTCCTCGGTCTCCCCGCCGGCCTCGCCACCGGTCTGCTCGCCCGGGGTGGTCGTCTCCTCGCCGGTGGGCTCCTCCTCGGTCTCCTCGGCGGGGGTCTCGTCGCCGATCAGCCCCGCGACGCCCGACTCGGCCGGCACGTCGTTACGGCTGTAGCCGGCGTCGATCCACTTCTTGAGCTGCTCCTCGTACGGCTTGAGGAACGGCAGCACCTTCACCAGCGGGAGCTCGTCGGACGGAATGAAAACCGTTGTGGTGCAACCACCCTTGCTGTTGCAAGTGGTCTTCTTGTACTCGTCGGGCACCGTGGACAGGTCGGTGTCCGGGCTGGTCATGTGCACCTGCGAGATACCGGCGAGCGCATTGGCCACCGCCACCGCGTTCCACCACCGGTCCGGGAAGTCCGCGACGCCGTCGTACTCGTTGGTGAGCACCGTGATGTCGTACTTGGTCTCGGGGACCAGCACGTACTGGTAGGCGTTGTTGGGTCCGCGGCTGGGGTCGGCGACCAGGACGATCTTCAGATCCTCCTTGGCGGGTGCCGACGGATTGTTCGCCAGCAACGCGAGCGCCAGGTTGGTCACCAGCGCACCCTGGGAGAAGCCGTAGATGGTCTTCGGTCCGGGCGTGCGCTGGATCTGGGTCATCAGGATGCCCGCACCCAGCGCGACCGAGAAGAAGGGGTCGCTCAACGAGCCCGGGTACACGATGTTCGTCCGGCTGCTGTAGTCGGAGAAGTAGCCGCCCAGCACCGATTTCATCTGATCGTCGGTGAGGATGTTGGTCGGCCACGTGCCGCCCACCAAGATCGCCGACTCGCCGTTGCCGGGTTCCTCCGGCTCCGCCTCGGTCGGCAGCGGCAGTCCGGTCGGCGTACCGCTGGACGGAGTGCCCGGCATCCAGCCGTCATCCACCGGGGTCGGGATCGGATCGCCGGGCTTCCAGTCCACCGGCATGAACGGGTCGTACTTGTTGCACTGCGGGCACAGGTATTTCGCGAACGGCCGCAGCAGGTACGCCGACGCGGAATACCTGGGATTCCAGATATAGCTCTGCGGCACGAACGGGTTGTACATGGTGACCAGGGTGGCGCCGAACTTCATGTACGCGGCCAGGGTCTCGTAGAAGCTCGGGACCTTGACCTCTTCCGGATCGGCCATCAGGTACTCGACCAGGGACTTCCAGCCCTCGAACGGGTCGAGCTTGACGGTCTGGCCGTACCACGGCACCGGATCACCGGTCTCGCCATACTCGTAACCCCAGTAGGACTCACCCGGGCCCACCGGCTCGAACTCCGGGGTGTAGCCGTCCGGGCCGAAGGTGTAGCCGTCGCCGAAGTAGAACTCCCAGGCGCCCACCCGGAACATGCTGTTCAGCATCTCCTGGGAGTTCGGGCACGGCGGCAGGCCCGAGCAGCCTTCGTGCATCGGCAGGTTCGCGGCCATCCACCACTGCACGTGCCGGCCGTAGGGCTTCGACAGCGCCGGGATCGGCAGCAACAGGTCCATCATCGACCAGGCCATCGCGGGGTTGGCGCGGTCCCAGCCCAGGATGTTGTCCTGCGAGTACACCCACCAGTTGCCGCTCTGGACCCACGAGTCGGCCCAGTAGTTGACCGCGTCGACGTGCGCCTGCGGCATGTTGAGGAACATGTTGACCAGGTTGGCCGGGATGTTGGCCGCCGAGGCGGCGGTGAGATCGACATCCATACTGACGCTGCGAACGTTCTGCTGCGGGGCGGCAGCGATCGTCGGCGCGATGGGAGAGACAGAGATGACGCTGGCCCCCACCAGCGCCACGCCAGCCGTGACATACGAACGTATCGCCGCAGGCATGACGCCCCTTTCGAGTTCAGAAGTTGCTGAGCGACAGATGACTGCAAGACCGTATCCAAAAAGTGATCACCTGTCTACCGCAAAGCCCTTGTTCTCATTAAGTTCAGAGCTTTGCTGACGCATGCGTCAGTAAAAGCCGGCACCGGACCAGCGCAAACTCGAATATCAGCTGAACATGGGGCGACAGGTGTCGATTGCAAACCTGGCGGCTGGGTGAACCGTCAACCAATCGCATTCGCCAGACTTGCCAGCGTGCCCACGCGGAACTAGAGGCCGCGTAATTCCAGCCATTGGTCTATACACTTTGCGGCAATTTCCCAGCCGGGCTCCAACATCATGTTGTGGCCCATGCCGGAGATGAACTGCGGCTCGGTCTTGTACGCCCTACCTGTCGCCCGCACCTCGTCCTGCGTTACCGCCCCGTCGTCGAGGGCGCCCAACACCAGCAGCTCCGTGGTGATCAGCTCTGGTCTGGGCAGGTCGCGCAGACCGTCGATGCCTGACCGCGCGCTTTCCTCCTGCAGTCGTGCAGCGTACCGGCGCACCACCGGCTCGGGCGTACCGGGCGAGAAGAAGCGCTCCCGGGCCAGGTCCGGGGTGCCCACGTAGGGCAGCGACCGGCCCGTCAGCGACACCTTGGCGAAATGCCACGGATGGCGGCGCAACCAGCGCAGCCCGGAGGCCCAGTAGCCCGAGGGCGGCATCGAGGCCATCAGCACGCCCGCCGGCGCCGGGTGGGACTCCAGATGCTTCTGGACGAGGAATCCACCCATCGAGTGGCCGATGAGCACCGGCGGCGTCGGCAGCTCCCCGGCCACCGACGCGATGTCCTCGAGGTAGTCGGCGAACGACAGCCGGCGCAACGGCTTGTCCGACGCGCTGGCGCCATGGCCGCGCAGGCTCAGTGCCACGGACCGATAGCCCTTGGCGGCGAAGAAATCGAGGAAGTGTTCGTCCCAACACCACGCGGCATGCCAGGCGCCGTGCACGAACAGCAGCGGCGCGGGGTGGGACGGGCTGACCGCACCCTTGTCGATCACTTCGAGCACCGCCCGATAGTACGGTCCATCACGTCAGGACTACGTACGGCGGAAGGGTGCGATGAACATGGGCGGATTTCGGTTCGGACTGCTCGACGGCATCGTCAATTCCCGCTTCTCGCCGACGATGTTGTCGACCGCGGCCGCGCTGACCGCCACCGCGACGGGTGCCGATTCGTTCTGGGTCGGCGACCACCTCAACTCGCTGATCCCGCGGTCCATCGCCACCCCCGAGCACATGGGCATCGGCGCCAAGCTCGTCCCCAAGGTGGACGCCATTCTGGAACCGTGGACCATGCTCGGCCATCTGGCCGCACGAAACCGCTTCCGCCGCTTACGCCTTGGCGTATGTGTCACCGACGGCAGCCGCCGCAACCCGGCGGTGACGGCGCAGGCGGCCGCCACCGTGCACCTGCTCACCAAGGGGCGCGGCCTGCTCGGTATCGGCGTGGGGGAGCGCGAGGGCAACGAGCCCTACGGCGTGGAGTGGACCAAGCCGGTGGCCCGGTTCGAGGAGGCCGTGGCCACCATCCGCGCGCTGTGGGATTCCGGCGGCGAGCTGGTGACCCGGGATTCGCCGTACTTCCCGCTGCACAACGCCGTCTTCGACCTCCCGCCGTATCGCGGCACGTGGCCCGAGATCTGGGTGGCGGCGCAGGGCCCGCGGATGCTGCGCATCACCGGCCGGTACGGCGACGCGTGGGTGCCCTTCACCATCTCCCGTCCCGAGGAGTACGCCGCGTCGTTGAGCGCGGTGCGCACGGCCGCGTCCGACGCCGGCCGGGATCCGCAGGCGATCGTGCCCGCGCTCAACCGCGCCGTCGTCACCGGGCGCAACCGCGACGACGTCGACGAAGCGCTCAGCGGTGTGCTGTTGAAGTCCTCGGCGCTGGCGGCGCCCGCCCAGGTGTGGGCGCGCCACGGCGTCGAACACCCGCTCGGGGCCGACTTCTCCGGGGTCCAGGACCTGGTGCCGCAGGTCATCGACCGGGACGCGGCGCTCGAGTACACCTCCAAGGTGCCGTTGTCGCTGATGAAAGAGATCTGCTTCCACGGCACCCCCGACGAGGTGCTCGACCAGGTCGCGCAGTGGCGCGACGTCGGCCTGCGGTACCTGCTGGTCCTCAACGGCAGCCAGCTCAACCCGCGGTTGCGCAAGGGGCTGGCGGCCAGTGCGCCGTTCGGCAAGGTGCTGCGCGGGCTGCGCAGGCTCTGACCCGGGACCATTTGCCGACGGGGCACTTCGAAGCGGTGTCACCACGTTGCCGTCGGGCGATGGCACCGACGTGGGATCGGCGTCGTCGACGGCCGTGTCGGCGGTGGCGCCGCCATCCCGGGGATCGACGACCGGGGCGATCGAATGGCTGCCAACCCCGCGGCGGATCGCCCGACGTCGAATCGTGCGGCGCAAAGCCAATTCTGGCGTCTGCGTCAATTAGCGGGCCCGCGGCACCGGCGTCGGCGGGCGCGTCGTCGGCACCGGGTGCTTCCCGGTCGGCACGGTGCCGCCGACGGTTCGACGGATCTGATGGATGTTTGCAGACATTTCGCCGAACACCCGGTACCTTAGGTTTGCTGTTCCGCTCAATGCTGGGGTCATCGGGTTCTGCAGTGGGCTGTCGTCGTCCGATTCAATGACCGAAAGGGGCTGTCAGATGGTCACCTCCCTGCGCCCGTACGCCGCGGCCGCGAGCGTGGCTCTGGTGGGCGCCGGCGTCATCGCCGTCCACCCGATCACGCCGTCGGTGCCCGAAGTCCGCACCGTCCAGGCCGACGTTGCGCTGTCGGCGGCATCGATCTTCAACGTGCCGGCCAACCTGCTCAACGCGTTCCTGAACGCCCCGGCGGCCTGGGTGGCCGGCGTCGAACGCTTCGCCGCCGCCATGGAGGCCAGTGGGAGCTGGAACGAATCGCATCCCAACAACGTCTGGGGGTGGGACCCGGTCAACCCCGAGCACGCCAAGGGTGTCACCGACATGCTGGTGCCCTTCCCGGCGTTGTCGACGCCGCTGGGGGAGCACGTCAACTGGTGGCTGGCCGCCAACCTCCCGATGCACGAGGGGTGCGCGTTCTCCTGCCCCGACCTGCCGGGCATGCTCAACAGCATGTTCCGGGTCCCGATCTGGGAATTCTGGGACGAGGACGGCTACACGTTCCCGACCGTGATCAACCCGGTCGACGGCCAGCCGACCGAGTGGTCCGAGCAGACCGTCAAGCTGGATCCCTGGGAGCCGGTGACCGCGTTCGTCAACTACCTGCTCGACGACCCGGGCGAGGTCCGCTTTCCCACCGCCTACGAGGTCATCACCGCGGTGGCCAACCTCGCCTCGGCCCTGCAGACCACCGGACACCTGGCGCCGTGGATCGCGGTCCGGGAGATCGAGACGTTCCTCAAGCTCTTCGTGCCCAAGCCTGCGCCGGAGGCGACCGTAGGGCCGGAAAGCCTTTCGGTGCCGGACGCCGCCCCGGAGCCGGACATCGCGCTGCTGCGCGCGGTGAGCATCGACACCGACCTCGCGCCGGCGGATGCGTCGGCGACGGATCCCGCGACGGGCGGGGACATCGGCGGGGACATCGGCGGGGACAACGCCTCGCCGGTGCTGGTGTCCACCCCGGCGGTGGAGGCGACGCAGGCGGGCGAGGACGTGTCCGCCCTGATCGAGCTCACGCCGGTGGTGGGAGTTCCGGCCGTCGAGACGCCTGCCGACGAGGCACCGGCCGCCGAAACCACGCCGGCCGAGACGCCCGCGGAGGCCGAAGCAGCGGAAACCGAAGAGGCCCAGACGGATTCGACCCAGGCGGAGACGGCCGCGGTGGAGGCGGCGGGGGTGGAGACGGCCGAGGTGGAGACGGCCCAGGGCGACGACCGCCCTGCCGGCGGGAAGCACCGCAAGCCGAGCAAGCTCTCGGAGACGCTGAAGTCGGCCACCGACCAGCTCAACGCCACGGTTTCCAAGATCACCAGCGGGGGCAAGCACCGGGCCGCGGACACCGGCACCACGAAGGACGATTCCACGTCATCGGACGACAGTGGTTCGTCGGACGACAGTGGTTCGTCGGGTGGAAGCGGCTCCGACAAGGGCAGCTCCACCGATTAGGAGCTCCGGCTCACAGCGGACAGACACTTCACCCCGGCCGCGGCCGGGGTGAAGTGTCTGACCGTCCTCCGCGCTCAGTCCTTGACGAAGCTGTACATGCGGTAGGACATCTTGCCGTTCTCCAGGTTGTTGTAGGACCGCGAACCCGGCACGGCGGCGAAGTCCCGCGCGAAGTTGTGCATGAACCGCGGCAGGTGGCGGCGGATGAGGGCCAGCGCGGTGTCGGCGTTGTTCGCCAGGCCACGCATGACGTCCTCGTTGATGATGCGCTCGGAGGTGATCCGCAGCGGACCGTTGGCCAGTTCGGACTCCCACTCGGGCACGTCCTCGCGGAACCGCATGTCGGCGAACAGCAGCTGACCGCCGGGGCGCAGCACCCGAGCCACCTCGTCGAGGAACTTCGTGAACGTCGGATAGTTGTGCGACGCTTCGACATTGACGACAACGTCAAATGATTCGTTCGGGAACGGCAGATCCTCGGCGTTGCCGTGCACGAACGTCAGCCCGGGCAGCTTGTGCTTGTCCTTGCAGAACTTGATGCCCTCGGCGTTGTAGTCCAGCGCCGCGTATGACGCGGGTTCGAAGGTGCGGACCAGGTACGACGCGCCGCCGCCGTGTCCGCAGCTCACCTCGAGGACATCCTTGCCCTTGATATCGCCCTGAGCCACGGTCCGGTGATACAGCTGGATGTAGTACCGGTTGGGCTCGTCCGCGGGTTCCAACGGGATCCCCAGCGCGGGATCCTCTTCATATCCCCAGTTCAGGAAGTAATGGTCGTCTGCGGTCAACCGCTTGGTGACGATGGGGTACCAGTACTTGCTGAGTATCGCCTTGAAGAAGCGGGCAGAGCCCACGCGGGATTGGATGTCGGAGCGGATCTTCTCGACGATTTCGGCTGGGCCGCCACTGAATGCCATGCGTGGAGTATGACAGGTCACAGCCGAACACCTCGATTCTGCTGGCCGCAGCCTCGTTCTGCCAGGCCCGCGGCTGGCGCCGGGGGCGAGTTTGCCGCAGGCCCGGCTGACAGAGGACCAAGGTCCCGAGAAAGGTGGCCACTAGAACCCGTAGTATCGCCCCGTGAGCACGGAGCAGTTGGACGCCGTCATCGTCGGAGCAGGGTTCGGCGGGATGGGTGCTGCGATCCAGCTGAATCGGTTGGGCTACCGCAACCTGGCGATCTTGGACCGCGAGGACGATCTGGGCGGCACCTGGCACGTCAACCGCTACCCCGGGCTGACGGTCGATGTGCCGTCCACCACCTATTCGTACTGGTTCGAGCCGAACCCGTACTGGTCGCGGCTGTACGCCCCCGGCAACGAGCTCAAGACCTACGCCGAGCACGTTGCCGACAAGTACCAGCTACGCCGCTACATGCGGTTCAACACCACCGTCGAGGGCGCCCGGTGGGACGAGGAGACCCAGCAATGGCTGGTCTCGTTGGCGGGCGGCCAGACCCTGCAGGCCCAGTTCCTGGTGCTCGCCACGGGCTACCTGTGCCAGCCCAAGAAACCGGACATCCCGGGCATCGACACGTTTGCCGGCACGGTGCTGCACGCCCAGGAATGGGCCGACGACTACTCGTTGCAGGGTAAGCAGGCCGCGATCATCGGCACCGGCTCGACCGGGGTGCAGCTGATCCCCGAGTTGGCCCGCGATGTCGCCGAGCTGACGGTGTATCAGCGCACACCGATCTGGGTGATGCCGAAGTTCGACCTGTCGTTCGGCCCGCGTACCCAGCGGCTGTTCGCCAAATTCCCTGCCACCCAACGCTTTGTCCGGCTGTCCAGCGACATGTTCATGGACATCATGACGACCCTGGCGATGTGGAAGTTCCGGCAGCTGCGGCCGATCAACACCGCGGCGGCCAAGATCGGGGCGCTGCACCGGTTTCTGGCGATCCGCGACAAGGAACTGCGCCGCAAGCTGACGCCGGACTACGACTTCGGCTGCAAGCGGCCGACGCTGTCGAACGTCTACTACCGGGCGTTCACCAAACCGCACGTGCACCTGGAGACCGCGGGCATCGCCCGGATCGAACCCGACGGCATCGTCGGCAACGACGGCACCAAACGGGTCATCGACACGCTGGTGCTGGCCACCGGGTTCGACGTGTGGGAGTCGAACCTGCCGGCCATCCCGGTCATCGGCCGGGAGGGCCGCGACCTCGGAAAGTGGTGGCGGGAGAACCGATTCCAGGCCTACGAGGGGATGACGGTGCCGCTGTTCCCGAACCTGGTGACCCAGGCCAGCCCTTACGCCTGGGTCGGGATGTCGTGGTTCGACACCGTCGAGTACCAGATGCGGCACATGAAGCGGCTCTTCGGGGAGCTGCAGCGCCGGGGCGGCCGCACGTTCGAGGTCACCGAGGAAGCCAACGCCAAGTTCCTGGAGCGGATGCTGACCCTGCTCGACGATTCGGTGTTCCGCCTCGGTGACTGCCGGAACTCGCGGTCGTACTGGTTCAACAGCTCCGGCGAGGCGCCGCTGTTCCGGCCCACATCGATCCGCCAGGCGGTCCGGGAACAGGACCGATTCCCGTTGAGCGACTACACGATAGCTTGACCGACAAGGGAGTAGTGAGATGACCACGGCCACGACTGAGCCGGTGCACCTGCCCCCGGGGCCGCGGGCCCCGAAGGCGCTGCAGGGGCTGGCGATGCTGGTCGCCCGGCACGGTGCGTTCGCCGCGCTGGCCCGGCGCTACGGCTCGGCGTTCACCGTCAACATCCCGGTGTTCGGCCAGATGGTGGTGGTCAGCAGCCCCACCGACGTCAAGGAGCTGTTCAGCTCGAGCCGCGATCTGGTGGGCCGGCCCACCAACAACCTCGGCGACGTGCTGGGCAGCGGGTCGACGTTCGCGCTCGACGGGGACGAACTGCACGCCCGGCGCCGGCTGTTGCTGCCCCCGTTCCACGGCAAGGGCATGCGCAGCTACGAGACCATCACCGAGGAAGAGGTGCTGCGCGAGATCGCGACCTGGCCGGAGGGCCGCGAGTTCCAGACGCTCGAACCGATGATGCGGATCTCGCTGAACACCATCCTGCGGGCGGTGTTCGGGGCGGCGGGCGCCGAGCTCGAGGAGCTGCGCACGCTGATGCCGGTGGCGGTCGAGTTCGGCTCGAAGATTGCGCTGATGCCGGCGGCGGTGCGCCGCGACCTCGGGCCGTGGAGCCCGGGCGGGCGCTTCGCGCAGTATCGCCGCCGGATGGACCAGCTGATCGCCTCGTTGATCGCCGACGCCAGGTCGGATCCCAATTTCGAAGAGCGCCAAGACGTTCTGACACTGCTACTGCAGGCCCGCTACGAGGACGGCTCCCCGATCTCGGACACCCACATCGCCGACGAACTGCTCACGCTGCTCGTCGCCGGCCACGAGACCACCTCGGCGCAGCTGTCGTGGGCGATCGAGCGGATCCGCAGGCATCCCGAGCTGCTGGAGCGGTTGGCCGCGGAGGTCGACGCCGGCGGTTCGGAGTTGCGGCAGGCCACGATCTCCGAGGTGCAACGCACCCGTCCGGTACTGACGGCCGCACTGCGACGGACCCGCACCCGGATCAAGTTGGGGGAGTGGGTGATTCCCGAGGACACCACGGTAATGGCCAGCATCCAACTGGCGCTGGCCGCCGAGGGCAACTTCCCCGACGCCGACGTGTTCAACCCCGACCGGTTCATCGGGGCACCCGCCAGCCCGTTCGCGTTCATCCCGTTCGGCGGCGGCATGATGCGCTGTGTCGGCGCCTCGTTCGCGACGATGGAGATGGACGTGGCGCTGCGGACGATGTTGCGCGAGTTGCGTTTCGAGCCGACGAATGCACCGGGGGAGCGCCGGCACACCCGAGGCGTGTCGATCGCCCCCGGCCGCGGCGGACGGGCCGTCGTCCACCGGCGGAAGACCGCCGCGTCCACCGGCAGCCAGGCGGTGTCGGCGGCCGAGCGGGCCTAGAAGCCGTACTGCAGCACCCGTGCCTTGCGGGCGATGGCCGGCACCCACCGGCTCAGCCGGCCGGCCAGGCGCAGTGCGGGCGGGAACGCGGCGGCCTCGGGTCGTTGCATGACGCTGGCCTCGGCGAGTAGCCGCAGTCGGGGCGCCCAGCTCTCGGGATGGTGGGCGTCCTTGAACCCGGGGAAGTCCCATTGGCTGTGCGGCGAGTTGGCGCCACGGGTGGCGAGCTTGCCCATGATCCGGTTGAGTCGGCTGACCGGTCCGTAGTCGTTGAACACCACCACGCCGGAGCCGAAGTGCTCGGTGATGCGGCGCAGGATCGCGATCACCACCGGTTCGGTGAGGAACGCGAACAGGCCGTCGGCGAGCACCAGGGTCGGCCGATCGGCGGGGATCGAGTTCGTCCACTGCGGTTCGGTCAGCGACGCCGCCACCGACCGGGACCGGTCGTGGGTAGGTAATACCTTCTCCCGCAACGCGATAACGGCCGGTAGGTCCACGCTGTACCAGTCCACCGTCGGTGGCGGCGCGATGCGGAACAGCACGCTGTTCAGCCCGGCTCCGATATCGACGACGACGGCGTCGGGGTGCGCGGCAACGAAGGTGGCGATCTTCTCGTCCAGCATCTTGGCGCGCAGCGCCACCAGGGAACGCACGCTGGGTGTCACCCCGAGCGTGGTGAAGTCGAAGTCGAGTTGCGCGACGGTGCGCTCGGCGAGCGGGTCACCCAGCAGCGGCTCGGGCAGCCGGGCATCGACGGCGCGGGCGTACTCGGTGAGCAGCGCGGTCTGCTCGACCGGGGAGAGGTCACCGACGTCCATACCCGTGAGGCTACAACCCCGCCTCGCCGGCTCCCGCAGCGGAACACTCGGCGCGAGGCCACCGGCAAAGCCCTTGCCAACCGGGTGCTTTGACCGGCTCGCCGGTCCCGGGTGCTTTGACCGGCTCGCCGGTCCCGGGTGCTTTGACCGGCTCGCCGGTCACTCGCCCGCCGACCCCCCGTCGGAGTCGTCGTCCCCGGAGTCGCCGTCGCTGTCGGAGTCGTCGTCCCCGGTGTCGTCGTCAGCATCCGAGTCGTCGTCGGCGTCCTTCGCGACACCCGAGGCCACGCCGTGATCAACGGCATCCCGCGTCCGGGCCGCCACATCCGTCTCCTCGTCCCGCGTGAGGACGGCCTCCTCGTCGGTGTCGGCGAGGGGATCGGTGTCGGGGCTACCCGGCGCCTCGGAATCGTCCGTCCCCTCCTCGGTCGCCTCTTCAGTGGTCTCTTCGGTCGCCTCTGCCGTGGGACCGGCCGGGGACGCGGCCTCAGACCCGGTCTCGTCCCCGCGAGCCCTGACGTCATCGGCGGCCGTGTCGTCACGCACCTCGTCGGCGTCGGTGTGGGTGCCTGTGCCCGCCACCAGGCTCGCACGGTGCGTCGACGACTCCGTGAGCGCCGGTTGTTCGGGTTCGGGCGTGGGTGGCGGGAAGGGCACCGGGCGGTTGTAACCCCGCTCGATGATCTCCCTCAGCGGTGCGTCGAGTTGCTCGGCCAGCTTGTGCAGGCCGAGGAACCGCAGCGGTGCCAGCAGTGGCAGCCTGTCGGTCGGCACCAGGATGTAGGTGATGTTGCCCTCGGTCCACCGGGCGTTCCTCGGATCGTTGATGTCGA
Organism: Mycolicibacterium sp.; assembly: GCA_050250295.1. Lineage (GTDB taxonomy): Bacteria > Actinomycetota > Actinomycetes > Mycobacteriales > Mycobacteriaceae > Mycobacterium. Next base: position 58,668 of record JBFWOX010000015.1, on the reverse strand, counting down.
CCTGGGAGTAGTCGGTGTGCAGCGGCGAGAGGATCCCGGCCATCACGTTGAGGTGGGCCAGGAGGTTGAAGGGGTCGTCCGGGCTGTCGGCGATCGGATCATATTGCTGCGCAATGTCGATCACCTGGTACTGGGTGTCGGGGGTGGCGGCGAAGCGGCGGCTCGAACCGCCGTACTTGCGCGCCGGGTTCCCGATCATCACGAACGACAGCCGATCCGCGGGCGGGGCATCGGCGTCGGCGGCGTGGTCGCGCATCCACTGCGCCGCCGACCCGGCGCCGCCGCTGAGCCCGAACACGATGATCCGGTTGTCGGCAGCGGGGTCGGGATCCGGCGGGACCGCCGCGGCTTCGTGGATGGCCGTGGTGATGCGTTCGAAGGCCACCGGCAGCGCGAACGGGTAGTCCACCTTCTGGCAGGTGTTCCCGCTGGTGTCCCCGCACATCGACCCCTGCAGGGCCGCGGACATCCGGTGCGGCAGCGGGCTGAAGGTCAGCACCGTGGCCGCGTCCGCGGTGGTGCCCGCCGTCACGCTCAACATCGCGGCGAGTACCGACATCCCCGCGGACAACAGCGCGGCCTTGACGGTGCGCATCGGTAGCGAAACCATGGCCATCCCTCCCCTTGAGCGACTAGTTCCCCGGTTTGCCCGACACTCAAAGCCTACAGTGACGGAGGTCACATATCGGGTGTTATCGACGGGTGAACTCGACGGCCCGGACCCGGCCGGGACGGAGCTGGGGTATTGATACTCGCCGTAGCGTAATCAGCTGTGCTGTCGTGGGTTTCAGACATCGAAGCCGGCCATTGGGCCGGCTTGGCGCGCAACGAAGAACGCGCCGGCGACCGGTTGGAACCGATCGGCCGGCGCGTCCTTGCGGATCAACCTCCGAACTCAGGACTCGTTGCCAGAGTCCGAGCTCGCCCCGCTGTCCGAGGAATCCGCGTTTCCTGACGACTCGTTGTCGGCCGAGTCGTCAGACCCCTCGTCATCACCCGAAGCGGATTCGGGCTTGTCACTGTCGTCGTCCGCGACGGCGTCGTCCTCGTCCTCCGCAATCGCGTCGTCCTCGTCCTCCGCAATCGCGTCGTCCTCGTCCTCCGCAATCGCGTCGTCCTCGTCCTCCGTCACAGCCTCGTCGCCGTCCTCGACCACGGCCTCGTCCTTGACGTCCTCGACCACGGCGTCATCGGATTCCTTGGTCGCCGGCGCGGACTTGGCGGTCTCGGTCAGCGCCGCGGTGTCGGGCTCCTCGTCGACGACCTCCTCGACGACCTCGGTCTCGGTCGGTGCCACCGCAGTCGCCGTGGCGACGTTGCTCCCGGTGACCGGATCGTTGCGCTTGTAGGCGGAATCGATGATGCGCTTGAGCTCCGCTTCACGGGACTTCAGACCCGGGAACAGCTTCACCAGCGGCAACGTCGCGGCGGGAACCAGGTAGTGCTTGGTCTCGCCACCGAGATCGTTGTAGGTGATCGTGATGTTCTCGAGCGGAACCGTGTCCAGATCGGCGAACGCCGTCGGGATGTGCTCGGTCAGCACGCCTGCGTAGGCGTTGAGCACCGCGGTGAAGTTCCACCAGCGATCCGGGAAATCGGCGAAACCGTCGTACTCCCCGGTGACGACGATGACGTCGTACTGCGTCTCGGGCGCCGGCTGATAGGTGTAGTCCAGCCGTGAGCTGTACTTCGTCCGGTTGATGAACGCCTGCCGGCTCGAGTCGGCGATGATGACGAAGGTCAGGTCTTCCTTCGCCGGCGCCTCGTTCGGATTGGCCAGCAGCTTGCGCAGGGTCTCGTCCACCACGAGGGATCCGCCCGACATGCCCACCACCGTGATGGGTTCCTCGGAGTTCATGATCGCCTCGTAGAGCCGCTCGGTGCCGATGTCCACCGACTGACCCAGCGTGTGGGTGCCCCTGGTGTAGGGCCTGGCCTCCGCGGGCCACTCGATGTCGACCCTGGTGTCGTCCTGGAACCGTCCCTTGAGCAAGTTGCTCATCACCCAGTCAGGAACGGTGGGTTGGCCGATACCGCCCACAACGAGCGCGGTGCCTGCCCACGCCGGCGCCATCGCCGTCGTGAAGAACAGGAGGAGACCGCCGAGCAGCGACACGACGGTCACGCCCGCTGTTCGTAAAAGTGAGCGCATGTAATACCTCCGGAGAATCAACGCAGTAATCGAAATGTGGCCGGCGCGAGACCGGCCAGCTACACAAACTATGCGCTACGCCAGAGGTAGTTGCAGCAAATATTTCGCATTCTCCCTGGGCCGCAGTTCTAGCAAACTAGACCGATCACTTAGAGATAGGCGGTGACATGAGAAAACGCGACATGGTATAGACCTGGGCGAAAAAAAGTCGTTTTTCGACCAAAACCCGACTTATGGTGGATCGGCGCAGGTAGGAGCGTCATTAAAGTGAATATCGAGACAGAAGTGATGAGTGTGACGGGTGTGGCAATGCGTTTCCCTCGCCCCGAAGCGAAGTGATCCGCGCCACCCCGGGGGCCTGCGCAACGCCCGCTCTGTTAACTCGATAACCACTTGCTCGGCCACTCGAAGGATGGCTGCCGTTAAGTTCGGAGACGCCTTCCAGGGGCCCATTCAGGGACCGGCAACCCCCGCTCAGCAAATCCGAATTCCATTCTTATTTGCACCAAAAGTTGGCCTTGCCCTGTGATCGCGGAAATATTCCCAGGTCGTAGCAGGGATTGCCGCAGGCAAATCGTTTGCCACAACTTCACAATGTGGGATTTTTTTCTTCGCCCGGCCGCACCGGACGATGTCGGCGGCCCGAACCCCGCCGTCGTCGCCCCGGCTAACCCCGGAGCCCATCTCACGAGACCGGCGCCACGGGGTCCGGCGCCCGCTGCGAGCCGCCATCGCCGGACCGTCCGCCGAGCCGCACACGCGACGCGGACGCGGCCCCGGCCGACCCCTCGCAATGACGGCGGAAACTGCCACTTCCTGCGGTTCTGGTGTCGCAAACCCGGCTGCCAGGGCCTCCTGAGCTGGGCCAGATCGGCCGCGGGCGACCGGCTCGGCCCCGCACCGCCGCACGATCGTTGTGAATGTGACGGGCGTTTGGGTTACCGTATTCGCATGACAGCCCAGCAACCCCTCGATGCAGTGATCGTGGGCGCCGGTTTCGCCGGCATCGGTTCGGCGATCCAGCTCAAGCAGATGGGCTTTCAGAACCTTGCGATCGTCGAGCGCGAGGACGACCTCGGCGGGGTGTGGCACGTCAACCACTACCCGGGCCTGGCGGTCGACCTGCCGTCGCCGACCTACTCGTTCTGGTTCGAACCGAACCCGAACTGGTCGCGCATGTACGCCCCCGGCGCGGAGATCAAGCAATACGCCGAGCACGTGGCCGACAAGTACGACATCCGCCGGCACATCCGTTTCAACTCCGAGGTCGACAGCGCGCGCTGGGACGAGGACGACAAGCTCTGGCAGGTGACGCTGGCCAGCGGCGAGACGCTGAGCGCGCGATTCCTGCTCACCGCCACCGGTTTCATGTCGCAGCCGTCCACCCCGGACATCCCCGGTATCTCCGAATTCGCCGGCACGATCATCCACACCACCGACTGGGATGACAGCTATGACCCGCGGGGCCGCCGGATCGCCATCGTCGGCACCGGGGCCACCGCGGTCCAGTTGATCCCGGAACTGGCCGAGACCGCCGCCGACCTGACGGTCTACCAGCGCACCCCGATCCACGTGGTGCCCAAGCAAGATTTCGCGATCCCGCCGGTCGTCCAGCGGCTGTTCGAGCGAATCCCGTTGACGCAGCGCATCTTCCGGTGGCTCACCGATATGCAGTCCACGCTGGTGTTCCTGCCGGCGGTGAAGTACCGGATGCTGCGGCCGTTGGCCACCGCGACCGCCAAGATCTCGGCCGCGCAACGGTTCTTCGCCATCCGCGACCGGGAGTTGCGGCGCAAGCTGGCGCCCGACTACGACTTCGGGTGCAAGCGCCCGACGTACTCCAACGAGTACTACCAGACGTTCACGCGGCCGCACGTGCACCTGCAGACCACCGGCATCGAGCGTGTCGAATCCGACGGCATCGTCGCCGCCGACGGCACGAAGACCGAGATCGACACGCTGGTGCTGGCCACCGGCTTCGACCTCTGGGAATCGAACATGCCGGCCATCGAGATCATCGGCCGGGAGGGACGCAACCTCGGAAAGTGGTGGCGCTCAGAAGGTTTCCAGGCCTACCAGGGTATGACGGTGCCGCACTTCCCGAACTACGTCGGGGTGGCCGCCGGCCCGTTCGCCAACAGTGGGCTGTCGTTCTTCAACATGATCCGCTACCAGACAGTGCACATGGAGCGGTTGTTCGGCGAACTGCGGCGGCGCAACGCCTCCTCGTTCGAGGTCAGCGAGGACGCCAACAACCGGTTCCGCGAGCGGATGGATGTGCTGCAGCGCAACACCCTGCTGCACCTGGGCAACTGTGCCGGCTCCCGGTCCTACTACTTCGGACCCAACGGCGAGACCGTGCTGCGACCCTGCACGCCGCGCGAGGTGCTGGCCGAACAGTCCAGCTTCCCGCTGACCGACTACGTGTTCGACTGACCGGCGGGCACCGGCGGCCGTCGTTCGAGCAAAGTCGCGACGGCCGAACTTGGTACCATGCTTACTTCATGACACGTGTCGAGATCCGGTGGCTGTGACCAATGGTCGTGACGACCGGAACGAAGGGATGACGGCATGATAGAGGCGACGAGCGCGCCCGTTCGGCTCCCCGCGGGCCCGCCGATACCCAAGTTGGTACAGGGGCTGGTCATGCTGACGGCCCGGCAGAAGGCCGTGGCCGCCCTGCGCCGGCGCTACGGCACCGAGTTCACCGTCAACGTCCCCGTCCTGGGCCGCACGGTGGTCATCAGCGACCCCACGCTCATCAAGGATGTGTTCAGCGCCGACCGGGAGCTGATCGTGCGGCCCGGACACAACCTCGGCGCGACGATCGGCCCGGGATCGACGTTCAGCCTCGAAGGGGACGTCCACCTGCAGCGACACCGGCTGCTGGTGCCACCGTTCGCCGGGAAACGGATGCGCGGCTACGAGAGCATCATCGAAGAGGAGGTGATGCGGGCCATCCCGGAGTGGCCGGAGGGTCAGGAGTTCGAAACGCTCGAACCGATGATGCGCATCACCCTCAACGCGATCCTGCGTGCGGTGTTCGGCGCCGAGGGCACCGCGCTGTCCCAGCTACTCGAGCTGGTGCCCCGAGCCGTCGCGCTGGGCTCGCGGTTCGTGCTGCTGCCCGCGGCCGCCCGCCGGGACCTGGGGCCGTGGAGCCCGGGTGGGCGGTTCAAGGCGGTCCGCGACCAGATCGACGGCGTGCTCAACGAGCTCATCGCCGACGTGCGGGCCGATCCCGACGTCGAGCAGCGCAGCGACGTGCTGGCGCTGCTGGTACAGGCCCGCGACGACAACGACGCGCCCATCCCGGACTCGCACATCGTCGACGAACTGCTGACGATGGTGGTAGCCGGTCACGAGACCACCGCCACCCAGCTGGCCTGGACAGTGGAGCGGCTGCGCCGCCATCCCGAGCTGCTGGAACGGCTCACCGCCGAGGTCGACGAGGGCGGGTCGGACCTGCGTCAGGCCGTCATCTGGGAATCTCAGCGCACCCGGCCGGTGATCGACAACATCCCGCGCCGCACCAAGAAGCGAATCCGGCTCGGGGAGTGGGTGATTCCCGAGGACACCAACATGTTCCTGAGCATCCAGCTGCCGCATTCCGATCCGGCGAACTTCCCGGACGCGGAGGCCTTCGATCCGGACCGGTACGCCAACGGTGCGCCCAAGCCGCCGACCTGGATCCCGTTCGGGGGCGGCATCAACCGCTGCGTCGGGGCCGCGTTCGCCACCATGGAGATGGACGTCACGCTGCGCACCCTGTTCCGCGAGCTGCGCTTCGTCCCCACCGAGGCGCCTGCCGAGCCGCTCTATGACCGGGGCGTGGCGTTGGCCCCCAAACACGGCGGGCGAGTAGTGGTGTTCCGCAGGCATCCCGCCGCCGACCGTGGCGCCGACGTGCGCTCGGCCGTCGACGTCAATAGCTGAGGTCACGCCTTCCCGGCGCGACGCAGCCGCCGCTGCACCCGGCGGCTCAACGCGGCGCGGTGGATGTCGCCGCCGTAGTGCGCGAGCACCCGCCGATCCATCACCCGCCGCCACAGCGGCGGGAACAGCGCCAACACCACCATCGTCGCGTACCCGGCCGGCAGCTGCGGCGCGTCGTCGGCATGGCAGAGGGCCTGGTAGCGGCGCTGCGGGTTGGCATGGTGGTCGGAGTGCCGCTGCAGGTGGAACAGGAACACGTTGGAGATCACCGAGTTGCTGTTCCAGCTGTGCGACGGCATCACCTGTTCATAGCCACCGTCGGGGTGCCGGCGGCGGCGCAGCCCGTAGTGCTCCAGGTAGTTGATGGTCTCGAGCAGCAGCAACCCGATGGCAGCCTGTCCGATCAGCCAGGGCAGCACCGCCAGACCGAACACCGCGACCAGCACCGAGAACAGCACGACCGTCATCAACCAGGCGTTGAGCACGTCGTTGCGCAAGGTCCACGGGCTCGACCCGCGGCGGGCCAGTCGGCCGCGTTCGAGCCGCCAGGCCGAGCGCAGGCTGCCCCAGATCGACCTGAACTGGAACAGGTAGAGGTCTTCACCCAGCCGGGCGCTGGCCGGATCCTCGGGGGTGGCGACGCGGGCGTGGTGGCCCCGGTTGTGCTCGACGAAGAAGTGGCCGTAACCCGACTGTGCCAGCGCCACCTTGCTCAGCCAGCGTTCCGACTGCACCCGCTGATGGCCCAGCTCGTGCGCGGCGTTGATCGCCACACCGGCAACGCCACCGACGGTCAGCATCAGCCCGACCTTGTCGACGTCGCTCAGCGCGACGCCGCCGCCACCGCTCCACAACCAACAGGCCAGCACCAGGGTGACGTACTGGGCGGGCAGGTAGAGATAGATCGCCCACCGGTAGAACCGGTCGCGCTCCAGGTAGACCAGCGCGCTGTCGGGCGGGTTCTCGGCGTCCGAGCCGACCACGCAGTCCAGCACCGGGATCACGATGAACATCAGGATGGGGCCGGACCACCAGAACGCCCCGGACCCGGTGAGCAGCACCGCCACCCAGGACATCGGGACCAGGGTCGGGATCACCAGGCCGAGCAACCACACGTAGCGCTTCCGGTCGCGCCAGCTGAGGGCCTCCCCGGTGGGCCGGGCGCCCTGCTTCGGTGTCTGCTGTCGAGTCGGCATCGTTAGCTGCGTAACCCCCTCTGAGCGCAACGATCACCTGATCATCGCAGATGAAAGCGACGATGAGATAACGCCGTCATACCATTGACGCTCGGGATAGGGCAATCTCCGGGGCGAACCCTGGTCATCCGTGTCCTGCAGGGCCGACTTCCGACATGCAATTGCTGGCCGGTTCGGCAACCCCACTGCCGACGCACACCGCCCACCCTCGTCGATGAACGCGCCGACGGCGTCGTGCAGCAAACCTATCAGGGGCCACCCGCTAGGGGTTGCGGCCCAACGCCACCCGCGGGAGCCGGGTTTCCGGGGCGAGGTTGCGTCTCACCACGTCGGCCAGCGTGCTCGTCTGCTCGATGGCCGCCATCCCGACAGGTGAAAAGGTCGCCGGGGTGAAGATGCCGGGGGCCAGCAGGGGATTCGTCAGCGCCTGGGAGAACGCGTCCACGGCCACCATGGTGGCCATCAGGGTGGGCAGGGTGCTGCCGGTGCGGACGTCCTCGGCGAACAGACCCACGAACAGTTCGACGTTGTCGATGTTCCCGTAGCACTTGGTCAGGCCGGCACGGGCCCGCGGATCGGAGGTCAGGTCGTCGATGGAACGCAGCCGGGGGAAGCCGCACGCGGCCCGGTAGTCGTTGAAGGAGGCCAGCTGCGCCTTGCGGCCCACCTTGATCGAGATCGTCTCGATGTCGAGCAGGGATTCGTCGGTGTTCAGCAGCGAAATGGTGCCGCAAGGCTGCGTGGAGGCCTCGTCGAACAGCGCCGCCAGGCCCCGCTCGGTGACCAGGCGGGTGTCCCAGCCGAGATCGTCGAACTTCACCCGCTTGCTGTCGAACCACACCGTGGTCGGTACCAGCGTGTGCCACCGGTAGAGCAGGTTGAACTCGATCGACATCCAGTTCTGCCGGTACCACCGCTCGTTGACGCCGATGCCCGGCTCGACGAACAGCGGGAACTTGATCGGCGTGATGTGGTTGATGTAATCCTCGATGACGATCTTGATCAGCACGACGATGAGCGTGTTGCGGGTGGTCTGGAACACCCGCTCGTCGTCCCAGTCCGGGTTCGCGCCGCCCATCAGCCGCGCGATACGGTTGTGCTCGCGCAGGAACAGCGTGCTCATCATCTGGAAGCCGTAGTGGATGTTGCCGCGGGGGATGCCGAGCGCGAACAGCTTCCTGCGGGCCTCTTCGGGAATGTCGTTGATCTTCTTGGCTTTTCGGTCGGTGCCGGGATAGGTGATCGGCAGCTTCTCGAACTCCGGCTTGACCTGCCCGGTGTGCTCGTCGAAGTAGTACGGCGGGAACTCCTGGCCGTGGATCTGCTGCGATTTCAGCAGGCCGCCGGCGCCGGTGCGCAGCATCGTCGCGACCTCGGGGGTCTGCCCGTAGAGCTGGCTGAGGTCGATGTCGTGGGTGGAGGTGTTCTTGAGCTCGTTCGCCGGGTCGGTGCGCAGGAACCCGTCGACGAACCACTGGGCGAACAGCGGGAACAGCAGCGTGGACCGGTTCGACAGGTCGCCCTCGCCGTCGCGGCGGAACAGCTCGGTGACCTCGTCGACCGGCGGTCGGTCGTCGATGATCAGATCGGTGCGCCGGGCGAGGTGCCGCTGGCTGTAGGTGCGGTCGCGCAGCGACTCCCACGACGTGTACTCCGACTTGGTGCTCAGCACCGCGGGCCGGGTCCGCATCGTGTAGATCGAGGAGTTGATGATCCACCGGTTGACCATCGAACGCAGCCCCGGGATGCGGCCCACCGCCGCCCAGACCCGGGGGGCGTGCGTGGTCAGGTAGATCCGCACGCCCTTGCTGACGCCGTTCTTGCGCCAATAACCCCCGGTCACAGGCCTAAGGATACGTCCGCGGACCCGACCGCGCGCCGGGTCAGCCCAACAGCGTCGCTATTGCGGTGGCCAGTTCGGGGGACGCCGAGCTGGCCAGGTTCTGGTAGCTGCCGCCGGTGATCTCGGCGACCGATTCCCAGGTCGCCCGGTCGGGGTCGTCGCCGAAGTCGATGACGTTGACGGCCACCGGACGCGCCGGGTCGAAGGCGCCCCGCAGGTACTGCTGCAGCCCCTCGCCGTCCAGCGTCCGGTCGGTGTGCGGCCCGGTGGTGATCACCAGGACCGAATTGTCTTGACCGTCCCGGAATTTGGCCGATGCGTCGGTGTAGACCAGGCGCAGCGTGGTGAATGACACCGCGCCGCCGTCGGAGGCCGACTGCCGATCCAGTGCCGCGGTCAGCGCCGCCGAGCGCGGGGTGTCGCCCACGGCTTCGGACAGTGTGCCGAGGCTGACCTCGGAACGGCCCGCGACCCCGTCGAACGTCCACAGACCGACCGCGGCGTCGGGGGGAAGCACATCGACCCGGGCCTTGACGGCGTCGACGACGTTGGCCAGCCGGGTCTTGCCGTTCTCGTCGCCGGGCATCGACTGGTCGAGCATCAGCGAGACGGTGCGGGCCTGCACGGGGGCGCTGACGGCGTCGGCGATGGTGGTGCGCACCTCGGGGTCGTCCAGGTTGAGCGGCGCGGCCACCGGGGCGAAGTCGACGACGTCGTTGGCCGGCGGGGTGGCGCCCTCGACGCGGAACCCAGCGTTGGCCAGCTCGCCGAGCTGCTCGGGTTTGCGCAGGAACCGGGCGAACTCGCTGGCGGCGGTGACCTGTTCCTGGGCCAGCCAGTCGCCGGCGAGCAACACGGTGGGGAAGTCCGCCGTCGGGGTGGGGCCGGTCGGTCGCCACGCCGCCAGCGTGGCCTTGGCGTCCGGCAGCGCCGCGGCGCGCTGGAACAGCCGCTGCTCGGTGGTCGCGACGGCGTGTACCGGGGCGGCAGCGGGGTCGGCGGCGTCGAGCAGCGCCTCGAAGGCGGTGTCGGCGTCGGTGTCGGCGAGTTCGGGCGCCGCGGCCAGCATCGTGCTGACCGCGCCCAGCCCGGCGCTGGCCGGGGCGCCGGACGGCGCGGTGGCCGCCGCGACCGCTTCGGCGACCAGATAACCCGCGTCGCTGTCGCCGGCCAGCGGCAGCGCCAGCCGCAGACCGCCCCAGCCGCGCAGCCCGGCCGCATCCAGCGCGGCGGAGTCGGTCTGCAGCCGCGGCAGGTCACCCCAGCCGCGTTGGCCCAACGCCTCTTCCAGCCGTGGCGGCACCGCGATGACCACCGGTGAGGTCGCCAGTGTTCGGCTGTCGCTGACGGTTTCCGGGCCGGTGGCGGCCTCGAGCCGAGCCGCCGAGACCGAGCTGGCCGGGATCCACAGCGCGGGCCGCGCGCCGAGGTCACCGGGCCACGAGTCGCTGAACCCCTCCAGGACCTGGGCGGAATCCGCTGCTGTGACATTGACTTTCACGCACTTGTCGCCGACCGGCGCCGCGGTCTCGTTGTAGCGGCCGGCCAGCGTGCTGATGGGTTCGGCGATGGCCGGGTCGGCCACCACGGCGACGGCCACCTCGCCGTCGACACAGCGCGCGGCGGCCACATCGGAGCGGTCCGACAGGGCGTCACCGAAGAACCGCCACAGGATGACTGCGCCAACGACCACGACGACGCTGACCAGCGCGACGATGACGCCGACGCTGACACCGCGCCGTTTGGTCGTCACCGCCCGGTGGCTGCCGGTCCACTCGCCGCCCTCCCAGGTCCGCTGCGGCCCGGTGGACCGCGGCGACAGCACCGGACCCGCGCCGGCGTCCAGGTCGGCGTTCGGGCCGGGGTAGCCGGCCGGATGATCGGTGTCCTCGAAACCTGGTTCAGCCAAACCGGTTTCGTCACCTCGATCGACCGCGAACTGTTCGGTGCGCGAGTCGTCGGGCCTGTTGTCGGCGTCGTCGGGATCGGGAAGGCTATGCCGGCCCATGCCCACCCTTGTACTCGCGGCGGCGGCGGTGCAGGATCGGCTCGGTGTAGCCGTTGGGCTGCTCGCCACCGCCCAGGATCAGTTCCTGGGCGGCCTGGAAGGCGATGTTGTCGTCCGGGCCGGCCGACATCGGCTTGAACTCGGGGTCCTTGGCGTTCTGCTCGTCGACCACGGCGGCCATCCGGCGCAGGCTGGTCTTGACGTCTTCTTCGGTGATGACGCCGTGGCGCAGCCAGTTGGCCAGCAGCTGGCTCGAAATACGCAGCGTGGCACGGTCTTCCATCAACGCGACATCGTGGATGTCGGGCACCTTGGAGCAGCCCACGCCGGCGTCGATCCAGCGCACCACGTAGCCCAGGATGGACTGGCAGTTGTTGTCGACCTCCTCGCGGATCTCCTCGGGTGCCCAGGCCAGCTCCTTGGCCAGCGGGATGGTCAGCAGCTGCTCGACGCTGTAGCGGGTCTGCCCGGCCAGCTCCCGGTGCACCGCGTAGACGTCGACCTGGTGGTAGTGCATGGCATGCAGGGTGGCCGCGGTGGGGGAGGGCACCCAGGCGGTGGTGGCGCCGGCCTTGGGCTGGCCGATCTTCTGCTCGACCATGTCGGCCATCAGGTCGGTCATCGCCCACATGCCCTTGCCGATCTGCGCCTTGCCGGAGAACCCGGTGGCCAGGCCGATGTCGACGTTCTGGTTCTCGTAGGCGGTGATCCAGTCGGTGGTCTTCATCGCACCCTTGCGGATCATCGGGCCGGCTTCCATCGAGGTGTGGATCTCGTCGCCGGTGCGGTCCAGGAAGCCGGTGTTGATGAACACCACCCGCTCGGCGGCGGCCTTGATGCACGCCTTGAGGTTCAGCGTGGTGCGGCGCTCCTCGTCCATGATGCCGACCTTGATGGTGTTCTGCGGCAGGCCGAGGACGTCCTCGACCCGGCTGAACAGCTCGCAGGTGAACGCCACTTCGTCGGGGCCGTGCATCTTGGGCTTGACGATGTAGATCGAACCGGCGCGGCTGTTGACCAGCGGGCCGTTGGCCTCACCGGCGCGCAGCCCGTGGGTGGCGATCAGGCTGGTGAACAGCGCATCCAGGATGCCCTCGGGCACTTCGGCGCCGTCGGAGAACACGATCGCGTCGTTGGTCATCAGATGCCCGACGTTGCGCACGAACAGCAGGCTGCGCCCGGGAAGGGTCAGCTCGGAGGTGCCGTCGGGGCCGGTGTAGGTGCGGTCGGCGTTGAGCACGCGGGTGAAGGTCTGCCCACCCTTGGTGACCTCTTCGGCGAGGTCGCCGCGGTTGAGGCCCAGCCAGTTGCGGTAGCCCAGCACCTTGTCCTCGGCGTCGACGGCGGCCACGGAGTCCTCGAAGTCCATGATCGTGGTGACCGCCGACTCGAGCACCACGTCCTTGATGCCGGCCCGGTCCGTGGAGCCGATCGGGGAGTCGCGGTCGATCAGGATCTCCACGTGCAGACCGTGGTTGACCAGCAGCACCGCGGTCGGCGCCTCGGGGCCGCCGAGGTAGCCGACGAACTGCTCGGGGGTGGCCAGCCCGACCGACCCGCCGTCGTCGAGGGTCGCCGAAACCGCGCCGTCGGCCACCGACAGCCCGGTGATGTCCGACCACGATCCCGACGCCAGCGGCACCGCACCGTCGAGGAAGCTGCGGGCGTAGGCGATCACCTTGTCGCCGCGCACCGGGTTGTAGGAGGTGCCCGGCTCGGCGCCGTCGTCCTCGGAGATCACGTCGGTGCCGTACAGCGCGTCGTACAGCGATCCCCAGCGGGCGTTGGCGGCGTTGAGCGCGAAGCGGGCGTTGAGGATCGGCACCACCAACTGCGGCCCCGCGGTGGTGGTGATCTCGTCGTCCACCCCGGCGGTGGTGATGCTGAAGTCCTCGGGCTCGGGCTGCAGATACCCGATCCCGGTCAGGAAGGCCTTGTAGTCGTCGATCTCGAAGCCGCCGATGACTCGGGCGCGGTGGTACTTGTCGATCTGGGCCTGCAGATCGTCGCGGCGGGCCAGCAGGTCCCGGTTCTTCGGGGTGAGGTCGGCGATGACCTTGTCCACGCCGGACCAGAACGTGTCGGGGTCGATGTCGGTGCCCGGCAGCGCTTCGGTGTTGATGAAGTCGTACAACACCGGCGCAACGCGCAGGTTCCCCACCGTCACGCGATCGGTCATGATTCCTCCCTCACAGGCGCCGCGGCGCGGGCCCTCTGCAATATCGTCGATCCAGCTTACCCAGCGGTAGCAGCGCTAATTCCGGGCGGCGGCGTCCAGCAGCGCGGCGCAACACCGCAGCAGCCGGGACCGCAGCGGCGCCGCCCACCGGCTCAGCTCCTCCTGTTCGCGGACGTACTCCCGGCGACCACCTGCGGTTTCCACTGCGATCGGGCTGAATCCCAGCCCGCTCAGGTCATACGGGCTGGCCCGCATGTCGACCCCCCGGGCGTCGACGGCCAGCTCGAAGCAGTCCAGCACCAGACCCGACTCGATCAGCGGGCCCAGCTTGAACGCCCACTTGTACAGATCCATCCCCGCGTGCAGGCAGCCGGGCTGCTCGGTGGCGGTCTGCGACTGGCGGGTCAGCCGTTCGGCGTTGCGCACCGCGGCGGGTTCGGTGAAGAACCGGTAGGCGTCGAAGTGACTGCAGCGCAACGGCATCGACTCGACCACCGCATCGGTGCGCTCGGGTCCCAGCCGCAGTGGCACGGCGCTGTGGCGCACCGTGGGCGCCCGGTACACCATCGCCCATTCGTGCATGCCGAAGCACGTGAACCGGGCCGGGCGGGATGCGGTGGCGCGCAGCAACTCCGCGATGAACGTCACAGTGCCCAGCCGGGCCTGCAGATGCTCGGCGGCCACGGTGACCCCGGCCGGGTGCGCGACGTAGCCGGCGCGGGTCAGGTAGGACCGCGCCGCAGCGCCGCCGAGCACGGTGCCGTAACCGGGATGCCAGACCCGCAGCTGCCGGGGACGCAGGTTGTAGTAGGTGAACAGGAAGTCATACACCGGGTGCGTGGCCCCGGCGCGGCGTCGGGCCAGGTGCGGCCCGAGGAGTTCGTCGGCCCGGGTGCGGTGGGCCGCCTCCCGGTCACGCCAGTCGGCGGGGGCCAGCACGGTCCCGGCCAGGCCGGCGGGGCTAGACACGGTGGGTTCCGTCGCGGACCGTGCCGACCAAGTCCTCGACCAGGTCTTCCAGCGCCACCACCGCGGTCACGGTGTCGTCGGCCGCGGTGACCACCGCCAGATGGCTGTTGGTGCGGCGCAGCCTGGTCAGCGCCTCGGGCAGCGAGAGCGAGGCGGGCACCCGAGGCAGCGGCCTGACCATGGCCGAATCCACCACGGTGGCCTGGTCGTAGTGTTCCGTCAGCAGCGGCAGCACGTCCTTGATGTGCAGGTAGCCGATGAACGTGCCCTGCGCGTCGGCCACCGGGAACCGGGAGTAGCCGGTCTCGGTCAGGGCCTCTTCGAGCGCGCCGACGGTCGGGCCGGCGCCGTCGCGGGCCGCGGGCACGGCCCGGATCTGGTGCAGCGGCATCGCGACGTCGTCGACCACCCGGTTGCGGATCTGCAGCGCCCGGGTCAGCCGGCTGTGCTCCTCGGGGTCGAGCAGCCCTTCGGACAGCGATTCGGCGATCATCTCGGACAACTCGACGGTGGACACCGTGACGTCGAGTTCGTCCTTGGGTTCGACACCGAACATCCGCAGCGTGGTGTTCGCGCACCAGTTGTAGAACGCGATGAACGGCCGCGCCGCCCGCACCCAGACCAGGTACACCGGGATCAGCAGCATCGCGGTGGATTCCGGGCCGGCGATCGCGATGTTCTTGGGCACCATCTCGCCGAGCAGCACGTGCAGGGTGACGACGATGGACAGGGCCACCAGGAAGGACACCGTGTGCAGCACCGCGTCCGGGATGCCGAGCAGGTCGAAGGGTTTCTCCAGCAGGTGTGCCACGGCCGGTTCGGCGACGCGGCCCAGCAGGATCGAGCAGACGGTGATGCCCAGCTGCGCGCCGGCCAGCATCAGCGACAGGTTCTCGCCGGCCCGGATCACCGTGACCGCCCTCTTCTTGCCCTGCTCGGCCAGCGTTTCCAGCCGGTCGCGGCGCGCGGAGATCAGCGCGAATTCCGAGGCCACGAAGAACGCGTTGGCGCCGAGCAGCACGAAGGTCAGCAGCACCCCGAAGATGTCACCCATCGGCGGGCTCCCCGTCCGCGCGGCGGCCCAGCTCGGTCAGCCTCAGCACATCGATGCGACGGCCGTCCATCTTGACCACGGTGGCCAGCCAGCGCACCGGATCCTCGAACGCGCCGTCGGGGTCGAACGCGGTCAGCTCCACCGACTCACCCTCTTCGGGGATGTGGCCGAGCTTCTCGAGCACCAGCCCGCCGATGGTCTCGTAGTCGCCCTCGGGCGCCCTGAAGTCGGTGCTGCCGGCCACCTCGTCGATGCGCAGCAGCCCGGAGACCTGCCAGCCGTGCCCGGCGGGCACCACATCGGGCGGTTCCGAGTCGTGCTCGTCGCGCACGTCGCCGACGATCTCCTCGATCAGGTCCTCGACCGTCACCATGCCCGCGGTGCCGCCGTACTCGTCGACCACCAGCGCGGTCTGCAGGCCGTTGGCGCGGACCTCCGCCATCACCGCATCGCCGTCGAGGGTCGACGGCACCTTGGTGACCGACTGGGCCAGCTGCGCCAGCCGGGTGCTGGCCCACCGTGTGTGCGGCACGGCGAACACCTGTTTGACGTGCACCACCCCGATCGTTTCGTCCAGATCGCCGCGGATCACCGGGAACCGCGAGTGGCCGGTGCGCACCGCGGCCTCGCTGAGCTGCACGACCGTGTCGTCGGCGTCGAGGGTGTCGATCTTGGAGCGCGGGGTCATGAACTCCTCGGCGGTGCGGTCGCCGAACTGCAGCGAGCGGTCCACCAGCACCGCGGTGACGGGGTCCAGCGAGCCGCTCTGCGCCGATGTGCGGACCAGCGACACCAGTTCCTGCGGGGAGCGTGCCGAGCGCAGTTCCTCGGCGGGTTCGATGCCGAGGCGACGCAGGATCCAGTTGGCGGTGCCGTTGGTGAGCCTGATCAGCGGGGTGAACAGGAACGAGAACATCAGCTGCGGTCCGGCCGCGGCGCGGGCGGTGGGCATCGGGCGGGCCACCGCCAGGTTCTTGGGCACCAGTTCGCCGAACACCATCGACACCGAGGTGGCGACCAGGATCGCCAGGGTGAGGGCCAGCGGGGTGCCGAACCGCGCCGGGATCCCGATCGCGGTGAGCACGGGTTGCAGCAGCCGCGCCACCACCGGCTCGGCCAGGAAGCCGGTGGCCAGCGTCGTGATCGAGATGCCGACCTGGGCGCCCGACAGCTGGGTGGACAGGGTGCGGTGGGCGCGCTGGACCATCAGGTCGCGGCGGTTCCCGGAACGGGCGTTGGACTCGACGGTGCTGCGTTCCAACGCGGTCAGGGAGAACTCGGCCGCGACGAACACCGCGGTGCCCGCCGTCAACAACACGAACGCCACCAGGGCCAGCAATGACATGGTGAGGCTCATCGCGCAGCCTCGGCGGTCCGGGGACGGCGGCGGGAGCTCGGGAAGCCGGGAGATGAGCCCGGCCTACTAGAGGACGGTTCGGCCTCGGCTGGTTCCTGACCCGGCTCGGCGTGTACGGCCGGCGCGGATGGGCCTCCATCCAGTGCCTGCGGCACCTGGTCCCTTTCATCTCGACGGCGGGCGACTCCCGTGGGCGGGGCGAAACCCGCTGACGGTCAACACATGTTAGCCGATGCGGGCGCCTCCCACCCGGGGCAATTATTTAGCCACACTAAATTAACAGGGTGGTAGGTTTAGGCCACCCTAGCCTCACCTGGGCTGAGTGCCCGTCCCAAAGCGAAAGGCGGAACCACCTCTGATGTCGCTCACTCGTCTGGCCGGCGCGCTCGGCGCCGTCGCGGCCATGCTGGCGTTCACCGCCTGCGGATCGGATTCGTCCAGCGAGTCCACGGACAAGATCGTGGTGTACTCGGGCCGCAGCGAAGAGCTGGTCGCTCCGCTGATCGAACAGTTCACCGCCGACACCGGCATCGCGGTCGAGACCCGCTACGCCGGGTCGGGGGAGTTGGCCGCGCAGCTGGTGACCGAGGGCGACAAGTCGCCGGCCGACGTGTTCCTGTCCCAGGATGCCGGCGCGCTCGGCGCGGTCGCCAAGGCCGGTCTGCTGGCGCCGGTCGACGCCGAGACCCTGGCCGCGGTGCCCGAGCAGTTCTCCGCGGCCGACGGCACCTGGGTCGGGGTCTCCGGCCGGGCCCGGGTGATCGTCTACAACCCGACGCTGGTTCCGAATCCGCCCGACACGATCGACGGGCTGCTGGCCCCGGAGTGGAAGGGCAAGATCGGGTTCGCCCCCAGCAACGCGTCCTGGCAGTCCTTCGTGACCGGGTTGCGCGTCGTGCGCGGCGAGGACGGTGCCGAGCAGTGGCTGCGCGGGTTCAAGGCCCAGGATCCGGTGGC
The DNA here is from genome assembly GCA_050250295.1 of Mycolicibacterium sp. Taxonomy (GTDB): domain Bacteria; phylum Actinomycetota; class Actinomycetes; order Mycobacteriales; family Mycobacteriaceae; genus Mycobacterium. Next base: position 41,017 of record JBFWOX010000015.1, on the reverse strand, counting down.
CTTCGAGAACAACGTGGCCGTGCGCGACGCGGTGGACTCCGGGCAGATCCCCCTCGGCCTGGTCAACCACTACTACCTCTACGAGCTCATCCACTCCAAGGGCGCCGACGCCGTGGTCGCCGAGAACAAGTTCATGGCGCCGGGGGATCCGGGTGGTCTGGTCAACGTCGCCGGCGTCGGGGTGCTGAAGTCGGCCCCCAATCCCGAAGGCGCGCAACGGTTCGCGGCGTACCTGGTGGGCGAGTCCGCCCAGAAGTACTTCGCCGAGGAGACCGCGGAGTACCCGCTGGTGGCCGGGGTCGCACCGTCGGCGGAGATGCCGCCGCTGAGTGACCTGCAGCCGCCCGCGGTGGACCTGTCGCAACTCGACGACATCGAGACCACCCAACAGCTGTTGGTGGAGACCGGGCTGTTGACCAACTGACCGCGGTGCCGGTGACCAGCACCAGGGAACCGGCAGGCAAGCGCCCGCCGGCGCTGCTGCTGTTGGCCGCCGCGGCGGTAGCGGCCGGCACGCTGGTGCCGCTGGTCTACCTGACCGAACGGGCGCTGGCCCGCGGTGCGGCGTTCGTGATCGACGAGTTGGTCCAGCCGCGCACCGCCGCGCTGGTCGGCCGGTCGCTGCTGTTGGTGGTGGTGGTGACGGCGGCCTGTGTCGTGCTCGGCGTCGGCCTGGCCGTGCTGGTGTCGCGCACCGACCTGCCCGCCCGGCGCGCGCTGGCAGTGGCGCTGACGCTGCCGCTGGCGATGCCGAGCTACCTACTGGCCTATCTGTGGGTGTCGGCGTACCCGCAGGTGGCCGGTTTCTGGGGCGCGGCGCTGGTGCTGACGCTGGTGAGTTATCCGCTGGTGCTGCTGACCACGATGGCCGCACTGGCCCGGGTGGACCCGGCCCAGGAGGAGGTGGCCCGCTCGCTGGGGTTGGGCGGGGTGGCGGTGCTGTTCCGGGTCACGCTGCGCCAGGCCAGGGCCGCGATCGCGGCCGGTGCGCTGCTGGTCGCGCTGTACGTTCTCAGCGATTTCGGCGCGGTGGCCGCCATGCGGTTCGAGGCGTTCACCTGGGTGATCTACGGGGCGTACCGGTCCGGTTTCAATCCGTCCCGCGCCGCGGTGCTGGCGCTGGTCCTGATGGTGTTCGCGGTGGCGCTGGTGGTCGCCGAGGGTCGGGCCCGCGGACTGGCCGCGTCGTCGCGGGTGGGTGGCGGTGCGCCGCGGCCACCGGTGCGCTACCGGCTCGGCCGGTGGTGGCTACCCGCGCTGACGGTCCCAGCCGCGGTGCTGACGGCTGCGATCGTCGTACCCGGCGTCGCGCTGGCCGACTGGCTGCTGACCGCGGGTCCGCGCTTCGACGGCGCCGAATGGCTGGCCGCGCTGGGGTCGACGATCTGGCTGTCGGTGGCCGCCGCACTGGTTGCCACGCTGGCGGCGCTCCCGCTCGGCGTGTTGGCGGCCCGCCATCGCGACCGCGCCACCCGGGCGCTGGAAGGCATCAGCTATGTGGCGCACGGCCTGCCGGCGATCGTCATCGCGATCTCGATGGTGTCGCTCGGGGTGGTATTGCTGCGCCCGATCTACCTGCGTGAGCCGCTGCTGATCCTGGCCTATACCGTGCTGTTCGTGCCCATGGCGATCGGATCGATTCGCGCCTCCGTGGAGTCCGCACCGATCCGGCTCGAGGAGGTCGCCCGGTCGCTGGGACGTCCGCCGCTGCGCGCGTTCGGGGCCGTGACCGCCCGGGTGGCCCTGCCCGGGATCGCGGCCGGTGCTGCCCTGGTGTTGCTGACCTGCATGAAGGAGCTGCCGGTGACCCTGCTGCTGCACCCCACCGGCACCGACACCCTGGCCACCCGGCTGTGGGGGTACAGCTCGGTCAGTGACTACGCCGCCGCCGCGCCCTACGCGGCGGCCCTGCTGGTCTTCGCGGCCGTCCCGACCGCGGTGCTGGGGATGTGGAGCGCCGCCGAGGTGCGCAGTGACTGACGCGGCAGCCGTTGTGGCGCAGGGAATTTGCAAGTCGTTCGGAAGTCGGCGGGTGCTGACAGGGGTCGACCTCGAGGTGCCGGCCGGCACCCTCACCGCGGTGCTCGGTCCGTCGGGCTGCGGCAAGACCACGCTGCTGCGGGTGCTGGCCGGCTTCGAGGACCCCGACGCCGGCACCGTGCGCATCGCCGGCGAGACGGTGGCCGGGGGCACCGGGACGGTGCCGGTGCACCGCCGCCGGGTGGGGCTGATGCCGCAGGAGGGGGCGCTGTTCCCACACCTGAGCGTGGCGGAGAACATCGCGTTCGGGATGGACCGGGCCAGCCGCAGGGACGCCGCCGCACAGGTCGCGCACTGGCTGGCGGTGGTGGGTCTGGACGGGCTGGCCGACGCCCGCCCGCACCAGATCTCGGGCGGTCAGCAGCAGCGCGTGGCGCTCGCGCGTGCGCTGGCCGCGCGGCCACGGGTGCTGCTGCTCGACGAACCGTTCGCCGCACTCGACGCGGGTCTGCGGGTGCGGGTGCGCGAGGACATCGCCGCGATCCTGCGTGACACCGGCACCACCGCGCTGCTGGTCACCCACGACCAGGCCGAGGCGCTGTCACTGGCCGACTCGGTGGCGCTGCTGTTCGACGGCACCATCGCCCAGCATGGCACGCCCACCGAGCTGTACACCACGCCGGCGACCCTGGACAACGCCCGATTCATCGGTGCCACAGTGGAATTGGCCGGCACCGCGAGCGCCGGAGTGGTGCACACCGCCCTCGGTGCGCTGCCGGCGCGGCTGCCCGTCGCCGACGGTGCTGCGGTGGTGGTGCTGCGCCCGGAACAGTTGCGGTTCGGGCCGGCGGGGGCGCCCGCGCGGGTGACGGCGTGCCGGTTCTACGGGGCCGACACGGTGGTGCACGTCGAGCTGGCCGACACCACGGTGCTGCGGCTGCGCAACCCCGGGCAGGACGGCGCGGCGGTCGGGTCGTCGGTCACCGTCGAGGTGGACGGCGCGCCCGGCGGTGTGCTGGCCTACCCGTCACCAGCCGGTCGGCAGCGGGTGCCCCTCGGCGAACCCGGCGGCTGACTGCACTCCGAGCACCACTTTCTCGTGCAGTTCGGGCAGTGTCGCCGCCCCGACGTAGGTGCAGGTGCTGCGGACCCCGGAGGTGATGTGGTCGATCAGGTCCTCCACCCCGCCGCGCACCGGGTCGAGGTTCATCCGCGAACTGGAGATGCCCTCTTCGAACAGCGCCTTGCGCGCCCGGTCGAATGCGCTGTCGCCGGCCGTGCGGGCGGCCACCGCCCGTTTGGACGCCATGCCGTAGCTCTCCTTGAACGGTTGGTCGTCGCGGTCGCGCATCAAGTCGCCGGGGGATTCGTAGGTGCCGGCGAACCACGACCCGATCATCACGTTCGACGCGCCGGCGGCCAGCGCCAGCGCCACGTCGCGGGGATGCCGCACCCCACCGTCGGCCCACACGTGGCCGCCGAGTTCCCTTGCCGCCGCGGCACATTCGAGCACAGCCGAGAACTGCGGCCGCCCGACGCCGGTCATCATCCTGGTGGTGCACATGGCGCCGGGGCCGACGCCGACCTTGACGATGGACGCCCCGGCGTCGAGCAGGTCCCTGGTGCCCGCTGCCGAGACCACGTTGCCCGCGGCCAGCGGGAGCCCGAGATCGAGCGAGGCCACCGCCTTGATCGCGTCGATCATCTTGGCCTGGTGACCGTGCGCGGTGTCGATGACCAGCACGTCGACCCCGGCCGCGGCCAGGTCTCTGGCCTTGGCGGCGACGTCGCCGTTGATGCCGACCGCGGCCGCGATCCGCAGTCTGCCCTTGGCGTCCAGTGCCGGGGTGTAGATGCCGGCCCGGACCGCCCCGGTGCGGGTCAGCACCCCGGCCAGCGATCCGTCGGCCTCGGTGAGCACCGCGACGTCCACGGGTGCGTGTTCGAGCAGGTCGAACACCTTGCGCGGGTCGGTGCCCACCGGGGCGGTGACGAAATCGGGGATCGCCACGTCGCGCACCCGGGCGAACCGGTCGACGCCGATGCAGCTGGCCTCGGTGACCAGCCCGATCGGGCGGCCCGTGGCGCCGGAGTCGACCACCACCGCCGCGCCGTGCGCACGCTTGTGGATCAGCGCGATGGCATCGGAGACCGAGTCGTCCGGCGACAGCGTCACCGGGGTGTCGACGACACGGTCGCGGCTCTTGACGAAGTCCACGGTCTGCCGCACCACGGACACCGGCAGGTCCTGGGGTAGCACCACGATGCCGCCGCGCCTGGCCACGGTCTCGGCCATCCGCCGGCCGGCCACCGCCGTCATGTTGGCCACCACGACGGGGATCGTGGTGCCGGTGCCGTCCACCGTGGACAGGTCGACGTCGAACCGGGACTGCACCTCGGACCGGCCTGGCACGATGAAGATGTCGTTGTAGGTCAGGTCGTACGGCGGCCGGTGGCCATCGAGAAACTTCACGCCCCGAGTCTAGTGGGGCACCCTCTGCGGCCGGCGGCCGCGGAATTCAGCCCTGCGGCCGACGGCCGGAAGACTCAGGCCTCGACCTCGGTGCGGTCGCCGCTCCACAGCGTGTGGAACCGCTTGGCGGGATCGGTGTCGATGCGGCCGTAGGTGTGCGCGCCGAAGAAGTCCCGCAGCCCTTGGGTCAGCGCGGCGGGCAGCCGTTCGGTGCGCAGTCCGTCGTAGTACGACAGCGCCGAGGAGAAGCCCGGGATCGGGATGCCCAGCTCGGTGGCCTTGACCACCACGCGGCGCCAGCTGTCGACGGCGGCCTCGATGGCGTCCCGGAAGTACGGCGCCACGATCAGCGACGGCAGGTCCGGGCTCTCGTCGAAGGCGTCCTTGATCCGGTTGAGAAACTTGGCCCGGATGATGCAGCCGCCGCGCCAGATGGTCGCCAGATCGCCGGGGGTGATGCTCCAGTCGTACTCGATGCTGCCGGCCTGGATCTGGTTGAAGCCCTGCGCGTAGGCGATGATCTTCGACGCGTACAGCGCCTGGCGCACGTCTTCGATGAATTGCGCTGCGTCGCCGGGCTTTTCACCCAGCTGCCCGGAAGCCAGCCCGGTGGTGGCCTTGCGCTGGGTCACCGATCCGGACAGCGCGCGGGCGAACACCGCCTCGGCGATGCCGGTCACCGGCACACCGAGGTCGAGGGCGGATTTCACCGTCCAGCGGCCGGTGCCCTTCTGCTCGGCCTCGTCGAGGATCAGGTCGACCAGCGGCTTGCCGGTCTTGGCGTCGATCTGGCGCAGCACCTCGGCGGTGATCTCGATCAGGTAGCTGTCCAGGTCGCCGGCGTTCCACTCGGCGAACACGTCGGCGATCTCCGGTGCGGTCTTGCCCAGGCCGTCGCGCAGCAGTTGGTAGGCCTCGCCGATGAGCTGCATGTCGGAGTACTCGATGCCGTTGTGCACCATCTTGACGAAGTGGCCGGCGCCGTCGGGGCCGATGTGGGTACAGCACGGCACGCCGTCGACGTGCGCGGAGATCTCCTCGAGCAGCGGGCCCAGCGACTTGTAGGACTCGGCGGGCCCGCCCGGCATGATCGAGGGGCCGTTGAGCGCGCCCTCCTCGCCGCCGGAGATGCCGGCGCCGACGAAGTGCAGGCCGGCTTCGCGGACCGCCTTCTCCCGGCGGATGGTGTCGGTGTAGAGCGCGTTGCCGCCGTCGATGATGATGTCGCCGGGTTCGAAGACCTCGATGAGCTCGTTGATGACCGCGTCGGTCGGATCGCCGGCCTTGACCATGATCAGCGCGCGTCGCGGCTTCTCCAGCGCGGCGGCGAACTCGGCCATCGTCTCGGTGCGCACGAAGCTGCCGTCCGAGCCGTGCTCGGCCAGCAGCGCATCGGTCTTGGCCACCGATCGGTTGTGCAGGGCCACCGTGTACCCGTGCCTGGCGAAGTTGCGCGCGATGTTCGACCCCATCACGGCCAGGCCGGTGACGCCGATCTGAGCGGTACCGGTCGTCGATGGGGGAGTGTCGCTCATGCGGGCAGCCTTTCGTTGTTTGGTTGTGGGTTCGTCAGGTCACTACGCGGTGAACAGGCGATGCAGCTCGGTCAGCCACGGGACCGCCACCGCGACGGTCGGGATGCCGAGCACGGCGGCCGCGGCGGCGTATGCGCAGGCGGCCAGGATTCGGCTGTTGGGCCGGCCGGCGAGGCGGCGCACCCGCACCACCGTGGTGGGTCCGCCGGCGGCCAGCGCCCCGCGCGGGGCGCGGCCGGAGGCGCAGGCGACCAGCGCGCGGGCCAGCGGGGTCGGGCCCTCGGCGCGCACGGCGGCGTCGTCGGCGAGCAGCTCGATCAGCAGCCGGACGGCGTCCAGCGCGCTGGCGCTGCGCACCCAGCGGGGGAACGCGGCGTGCACCGCGGTGAACATCTCCAGCACCAGGTCGTGGCGGGCCCGCAGATGCGCCCGCTCGTGCTCGAGGATGGCGCCGATCTCGCTGTCGGACAACGCCTTCAGTGCCCCCTGGCTGACCACCACCCGGCTGCGGACCCCGGGCAGGCAGTAGGCCAGCGGTTGGGCGACGCCGAGGATGCGCAGCCCGCTGTCGGCGCGGCGGGAGTCGTGCGCACCGACCAGGTCGACCACCATGCGATGGTGCGCGCGCCGTCGGCGCGTGGCGATGGCGACGCCGAGCACGGAGCTGATCAGCCGGGCACCGATGAGCAGTGTCAGCGCGAAGACGACGACGTAGGCCGTCCACAGCGGCCAGCCGAGTACGTCGATCTCACTGGTGAAGGTGGCGGTCGGGCGGCCGTCCGCACCGGGTACGAACAGCCGGCTGGCGATGGCCAGGCCCGCGGAGAACGCCGAGAGCACCGCGGCCAGCGCGATGGATTGCCACAGCACGATCGCCGCCCGGGGTGCCCGCAGCGGCCACGTCGCCTTGGCCAGCAGCGCAGGCACCGGCCCCGACAGCAGCAGGGCGACGATGGTGAAGGCCAGCGCGGACACGCTGCTAGTGTCCCTCAGCTGGCGCCGAGATCGCCAGCGGGTGGTCCGAGACGGTGTTTGTCCTCGAGTTCGGCCAGCGCGCGGCGTAGCGCGGCGGCCTCGTCGGCGCCGACGCGCTCGACGAAATGCACCAGCGCCGCCTCCCGGCTGCCGGAGTCGGCGGCCTGGTCGAGCGCGTCGACCATCAGCCCGGCGACCAGCTCGTCGCGGCCGTGGGTGGGGGCGTACCGGTGCGCGCGGTCGTCGCGGTGCTGCACGACGAGGTTTTTCTTCGCGAGTCGTTGCAGCACGGTCATGATCGTGGTGTAGGCGAGGTCCCGGCGAGCGGACAGGGCTTCATGCACCTGCCGCACAGTCTGAGGCTCGCCCGAGGACCACAGGTGGTCCATCACGGAGCGTTCCAGCTCCCCGAGGCGTGTCAGCTTGGCCATAGTCCGTTCATCTCCTACCGGCAGTAGTCCCAAAGCCTACTACGTGATTACTACCGCGCGTCGTACCGAATTTCCGGTGGGGCCCGATCATCGCCGCTTCAGCCACGAGGCCTAACGCGCGCCGCGGCGGTCGGCATTCCAGGTGCCATGTGAGGCGAGTCACAGAGTGAAGTAGTAGCTTAGGCAATCCAAATTATAGTAAGCCTTACCTAACAACGAGTTCGGGGAGGTGTCATGACGGTCGTCGTCGAGGATCCGTTGATTGCCGGAATGTCGATCAGGCGCGCGCTGCCGATTCACGAATCCAGCCGCCGGCTCCGCGAGCTCGATGGCGACTGTCCCCGCGTCTACGGCGTGGCGGTGATGGGCGATCTGTCGCGGCGACGCTGGTGGCCGCTGGCCGAGGTCCTCAGCACCGACCGCCTGCGCTCGATGTTCGACGGCGGCGTCGCCGACACCGGAAGTCCGTCGGCGATCGCGCAGCAGCTCGCGGCCACCTTCGCCCATGTGGTGGTGGGCCGGGTGATCCCGCTGCTGGTCCTCGAGGCCCGGGCCTGGGACACCGGGCTGGAGAACCTCTGGGTGCACGTCGACTCCGAAGGGGCCATCGACTGGGTCGGCGTCGTCGACCCGACGCTGCGCGCGCTGCCCGACGACCCGTACTTCCGGCACCGCGCCACGATCGGTGTCCGGCGCTCGGCGCAGGACGGGATCGTCGCGCTGCCCAACGAGGAGGCGTTGACCACCTGGGTCGCCCATCGCAGCCAGCGGGCGCTGGCCCCGCTGTTCGGCAAGCTGTCGGCGGTCAGCGGCGGCGCGATGTCGGTGGCGTCGATGTGGCACATCGTCGGCGGCGTCGTGGTCAGCGCGGCCACCCAGGTGCCGATGCTCGCGGGTTCGAGCGAGGTGGTCTCGATGCGGCGCAGCCAGGCCGTGCTCGACGCGCTGGTCAGCTTCGGGATGCCGGTTCGCGGGACCCTGCGCCCAGCTTGGGGGAAGGCCTTGATTAATTAGGGCAGCCTTGCCTATTCTCTTGTCAGTGCTTCCGAAGCTTCGGAGAAGATTTCGGAAACCACCGGACCGAGCCGGAGTCCTGAGGGCTGCAGAGACCCCCGGTCCACACGAAGGACGGGCCCCACGCAACGCGTGGGGCCCGTCCGGGTTAGCGGGGAGGAAGGTGTAGACACGTCCCGTGACGACTGATCTCCCCGATGGCATCGGCAAAGGATTCGACAGCCTGCTCGGCCTGACCTTCCTCGAGGTGACACCCGAGGGCGGGCGGGCCCAACTGCAGATCACCGAGAAGCTGCACCAGCCCTACGGCATCGTGCACGGCGGGGTCTACTGCGCGGTGATCGAGAGCCTGGCCAGCATGTCCGGCGCGGTGTGGCTGGCCGAACACGGCGGCGGCAACGTCGTCGGGGTCAACAACAACACCGACTTCCTGCGGGCGATCTCGTCGGGCACCGTTACCGCGGTGTCCACCCCGATCCATCGCGGGCGGCGCCAGCAGCTGTGGCAGATCACCATCACCGACGAATCCGACCGGCTGGTGGCACGGGGTCAGGTGCGGTTGCAGAACCTGCCGCCGGAGTGAGCCCGCCGGCCGAACCCCGCGGGCCGGCGGCGCACCGGCCCGCTCCACGCGCGATCACCCGGCGGCCATGGCAGGATCGCGGACTATGCGTCTGAGCCCGCATGAGCAGGAACGGCTACTGGTCTCCTATGCCGCCGAACTGGCCCGCCGACGCCAGGCGCGGGGGCTCAAGCTCAACCATCCCGAGGCCGTGGCGATCATCACCGATCACCTCCTCGAGGGCGCGCGCGACGGGCGTACGGTGGCGGAGTTGATGGTCAGTGGCCGAGAGGTTCTCGGCCGCGACGACGTCATGGACGGCGTGCCCGAGATGCTCTACGACGTCCAGGTGGAGGCCACGTTCCCCGACGGCACCAAGCTCGTCACCGTCCACCACCCGATCCCGTGAGAGCAGGCGATCAGTGATACCTGGGGAGATCGTCTTCGGCGAAGGCGACATCGACATCAACGCCGGCGCACCTCGGCTCGAGCTCGAGATCGTCAACACCGGTGACCGGCCGGTGCAGGTCGGCAGCCACGTCCATGTGCCGCAGGCCAACAGCGCGCTGGCATTCGACCGCGCCGCCGCGTACGGCCACCGGTTCGACATCGCCGCGGGCACCGCCATCCGCTTCGAACCCGGTGTCGCCCAGCAGGTCCGGCTGGTGCCGCTGGCCGGCACCCGGGAGGTGCACGGACTGAGCCTCGATCCGCCCGGCAGATTGGATGCCCAGTGAGCGCCTGCGCGAAGAGGAGATGGACCCGGTGACCGCGATCTCCCGATCCCACTACGCCGCGCTGTACGGGCCGACCACCGGCGACCGGATCCGGCTGGCCGACACCGACCTGTTCATCGAGATCACCGAGGACCGCAGCGGCGGGCCCGGGCTGGCCGGCGACGAGGCCGTCTTCGGCGGCGGGAAGGTGCTGCGCGAATCGATGGGCCAGTCGCGCGCGACCCGCGCCGACGGTGCGCCCGACACCGTCATCACCGGTGCGGTGATCCTCGATCACTGGGGGATCATCAAGGCCGACATCGGGATCCGGGACGGCCGCATCACCGCGATCGGCAAGGCGGGCAACCCCGACATCATGTCCGGGGTGCACCCTGACCTGGTGGTGGGCCCGTCGACGGAGATCATCGCGGGCAACGGGCGCATCGTGACCGCGGGCGCCATCGACTGCCACGTGCACCTGATCTGCCCGCAGATCATGGAGGAGGCCCTCGGCGGCGGTATCACCACGATCATCGCCGGCGGCACCGGACCCGCCGAGGGCAGCAAGGCCACCACCGTCACCCCCGGGGCCTGGCATCTGGCCCGGATGCTCGAGGCGCTGGACTCCTGGCCGCTGAACATCGCGCTGCTGGGCAAGGGCAACACCGTCAGCTCCGAAGCGATGTGGGAGCAGTTGCGCGGGGGCGCAGCCGGTTTCAAGCTGCACGAGGACTGGGGCACCACACCGGCGGCCATCGACGCGTGCCTGACGGTGTGCGAGGCCGCGGGGGTGCAGGCCAACATCCACACCGACACCCTCAACGAGGCCGGCTTCGTCGAGGACACCCTTGCCGCGATCAAGGGCCGGTCGATCCACGCCTACCACACCGAGGGTGCCGGCGGCGGGCACGCACCCGACATCATCACCGTCGCGGGCAAGCCCAACGTGCTGCCCAGTTCCACCAACCCGACGCGCCCGCACACCGTCAACACCCTCGACGAGCACCTCGACATGTTGATGGTGTGCCACCACCTCAACCCGAAGGTGCCCGAGGATCTGGCGTTCGCCGAGAGCCGGATCCGGCCGTCGACGATCGCGGCCGAGGACCTGCTGCACGACATCGGGGCGATCTCGATGATCGGCAGCGACGCGCAGGCGATGGGCCGCATCGGCGAGGTGGTGCTACGGACCTGGCAGACCGCGCACGTGATGAAGCGCCGCAGGGGTTTTCTGCCGGGGGACACCACCGCCGACAACCGGCGGGCGCAGCGCTACGTGGCCAAGTACACGATCTGTCCGGCCGTCGCCCACGGTCTCGACCACGAGATCGGGTCGGTGGAGGTGGGCAAGCTCGCCGATCTGGTGGTGTGGGAGCCGGCCTTCTTCGGCGTGCGTCCGCACGCCGTGGTCAAGGGCGGGATGATCGCGTGGGCGGCGATGGGCGACGCGAACGCGTCCATCCCGACGCCGCAGCCGGTATTGCCGCGCCCGATGTTCGGGGCAGCACCTGCGGCCGCGGGCGCCACGTCGGTGCACTTCGTCGCGCCGCAGGCCATCGACGACGGGCTGGCCGAGCGCATCGCGGTGAACCGCAGGCTGGTCGCGGTCGGCAACGTCCGCGGTGTCGGCAAGGCGCAGATGCCGCACAACGACGCGCAGCCCGACATCGCGGTGGACCCCGACACATTCACGGTGCGCATCGACGGGGAGGTCTGGCAGGAGCAGCCCGCGGCCGAGCTGCCGATGGCACAGCGCTACTTCCTGTTCTGACGGTGGCGATGCCCAACCTGACCACCCTTCTGGCCCTGTCGGATTCGCGGTTGCCGACCGGCGGCCACGTGCATTCCGGCGGGGTGGAGGAGGCGGTGACCAGCGGCCTGGTCCGTGACCTCGGCACGCTGCGGGCCTACCTGCGCCGGCGGATCCGCACCCACGGGCTGGTCACGGCGTCCATCGCCGCCGCCGTGCACGGCGGCGCGCTGTCGGCCACCGCGGGTGGGGGCGGCGACGCCGAAACCGATGCGCGCACACCGTCTCCGGCGGCCCGGCAGGCCTCCCGCGCGCAGGGGCGCGGGCTGGTGCGGCTGGCGCGGCGGGTCTGGCCGGACACCGACTGGTCCGGCCTGGGCACCGCACCGCACCTGGCCGTGGCCGCCGGTGCGGTCGGCTCCGCGGCGGGGACGCTGCCCGAACACAGCGCGCTGTCGCTGGTATACACCACGATGACCGGGTCGGCCACCGCGGCGCAGCGGCTGCTGGCGCTGGATCCCGGTGACGTCGCGGCGCTGACGTTCGAGTTGTCGGCGCTGTGCGAACAGACCGCCGCTGAGGCCGCCAAGGAGCTGGCCGACCTGTCCGATCCGCTGCTCGACGTGCTCGCCCAGCGGCACGCCGAGCGGGATCGCCCGTTGTTCGCGTCGTAGCGAAAGGACCCGCATGCCACCTCATTTCGTTGACGGCGAACCCCACGCCCACGCCGGTCGGCCGCGCAGGCAGCGGCAGCCGGGAGAGCCGCTGCGCATCGGGGTCGGCGGCCCGGTCGGGTCGGGCAAGACGGCGCTGGTGGCCGCGCTGTGCCGGCAGCTGCGCGACGAGCTGTCGCTGGCGGTACTGACCAACGACATCTACACCACCGAGGACGCCGATTTCCTGCGCCGCCACGCGGTGCTGCCCGACGACCGGATCGCCGCGGTGCAGACCGGGGGCTGTCCGCACACTGCGATCCGCGACGACATCACCGCGAACCTGGACGCCATCGACGACCTGATCGCCGCCCACGCCGACCTGGACCTCATCCTGGTGGAGTCGGGTGGGGACAACCTCACCGCCACCTTCTCCTCCGGCCTGGTCGACGTGCAGATCTTCGTCATCGACGTGGCCGGTGGGGACAAGGTGCCGCGCAAGGGCGGGCCGGGGGTGACGTTCTCGGATCTGTTGGTGATCAACAAGACCGACCTGGCGCCGCTGGTGGGTGCCGACCTGGACGTGATGCGCCGGGACGCGGCCGCGGTCCGTGGCGACCGGCCCTTCGAGTTGATCTCGCTGACGGTCGATCCGGCGGCCACCCCGGTGCTCGGCTGGGTGCGTGACCAACTGAGCGTCGCGCAGGCGGTGTAGATGCGCTCGCAGGTCACCGTGATCGCGCGGCCCGACCGCTCACCGCACATCGAGTGTGCGGGCGGGATCGCCGCCCGGCTGACCGGCCCCGACACCGTGCACCTGGTGTCCAGCGCCGCCACCCCGCTGGGCGGCGACACGATCGAGATCCGGCTGGTGGTGCATCACGGTGCCCGGCTGGCGCTGCGCACGGTGGCCGCCACGGTGGTGCTGCCCGGCGCCGGCACCGTCGAATCCCGCGCCAGCTGGGCGCTGGAGGTGGCCGGGGACCTCGACGTCGACCCGCAGCCCACCATCGTCGCGGCGGCATCCCGGCACGTCGCGACCACCCGCCTGCATCTCGCCCTTGGCGGCAGCGTCAGGTATGTCGAGCGGGTGCAGATCGGCAGATCCGGTGAGCGCCAGGGGTTCTGGTCGGGATCGCTGCACGCTGACGTCGACGGCACGCCGCTGCTGAGGCACCGCGTCGAGCTGGGGGCCGGGTCGCTGGCCGACGACGACATCGCCGCGCCGCTCGCGTCGATCAGCGAACTGCGTTATCCGCGAACCGATGTCGACGCCGCCGGGACGACGCTGGAGCTGGCCGCCGGCGGCTGCCTGTCTACCTGGCAGGGGGAGCGGCTACCGCCGGCACGCTAACTGGCGGCCCGCTCCGTGTCCTGGACCGCCGCCGCGATCTCCTCGAGTTCCTCGATCCGGGTGCGCGCGTAGGCCTGCTGCTCGGTGATGGTCAGCTGCCCCCGGTTGCGGCCCAGGAACGTGGTGGTCCACGACAGCATCGTGACGATCTTGGTCTTGAAACCGACCAGATAGATCAGGTGCAGGAACAGCCAGGCCAGCCACGCGATGAAACCGCCGAACTCCAGCGGCCCGATCTTGGCCACCGCGCTGAACCGCGACACCGTGGCCATCGAACCCTTGTCGAAGTAGCTGAACGGTTCCCGGTTGGCCGGGTCGGCGCCGTGCAGGGTCGCGGCGATGGCCTTGGCGGCGTAGCGGCCACCCTGGATGGCACCTTGGGCCATGCCGGGCACGCCGTCGACGGCGGCCATGTCCCCGACGACGAACACGTTGGGGTGACCCGGGATCGACAGGTCAGGCAGCACCTTGACCCGCCCGGCCCGGTCCAGTTCCACCCCGGACTGGTCGGCCAGGTCGCGGCCCAGCGGGCTGGCCGACACCCCGGCCGACCACACCTTGCACGCCGATTCGATGCGGCGCAGGGTGCCGTCGGGGTCCTTGACGGTGATGCCGTTGCGGTCGACGTCGGTGACCATGGCGTTGAGCTGGATCTCCACGCCCATCTTCTCCAGCCGGGCGCGCGCCTTGTTGCCGAGCTTCTCACCCATCGGGGGCAGTACGGCGGGGGCGGCGTCGAGCAGGATCACCCTGGCCTTGGTCGAATCGATGTGGCGGAACGCGCCTTTGAGCGTGTGGTCGGCGAGTTCGGCGATCTGCCCGGCCATCTCGACACCGGTCGGCCCGGCCCCGACGACGACGAACGTCAACAGCTTCTCCCGGCGGGCCGGGTCGCTGGAGCGCTCGGCCTGCTCGAACGCGCCCAGGATGCGGCCGCGCAGTTCCAGCGCGTCGTCGATGGACTTCATGCCGGGCGCCCACTCCGCGAAGTGGTCGTTGCCGAAGTAGGACTGCCCGGCGCCGGCGGCGACGATCAGGCTGTCGAACGGCGTGACGTAGGTGTGCCCGAGCAGTTCCGAGCGCACGGTCTTGGTCGCCAGGTCGATCTTGGTGACGTCGCCGAGCAGCACCTGTGCGTTCCTCTGGTTGCGCAGGATCACCCGGGTCGCGGGCGCGATCTCACCTTCGGAGATGATGCCCGTGGCCACCTGGTAGAGCAGCGGCTGGAACAGGTGATGGGTGGTCCGCGCGATCAACTTGATGTCGACGTCGGCCTTCTTCAGCGCCTTCGCGGCGGTCAGTCCACCGAATCCGGATCCGATGATCACCACCTTGTGGCGGTCGGATGCCGTGGCTCCGGGATGGGTCATCGAAACTCCTTGGCGATTGGCTTCTGGAACCATTCAGTACAACGAAACTCTAGTCGTCGCACTTTCGCCGGTCGCGGTGAGATGGCCCACCGCGGTGATCAGCCCGAGACCAGGGGTTTGAGCGCCTCTCCCAGTGCGGTGATGTTGCCGGGCTGATAGCCGACCACCTGGGTCGGGACGAAGACGATCACGCCGTTGACTCCCGCGTCGAGGACCTTGGTCTTGATCTGCTCGGCGATGGCCTCCGGGCTGCCCAGCAGCAGGCGGTCCCGGAACTCCTCGGGCACCAGGTCCCGGTCGATGTTCTCGCCCACGATGGCGCCGACGAGCGTGCTGGTCTCGAGGGTGGCGGGGTCGCGGCCGATGTCCTCGCACCGCGCCTTGATCACCTCGATCTTGCGGCCGATCTCGTCGACGTTGCTGACGATCAGGTTGAGGTGGTCGAAGTGCTGCACGGCCAGCGGGATCGTCTTCTTCTCACCGCTGCCGCCGATCAACAGCGGAATGTGGTCGCGGAAGCGGGGATTGGCCATGGCCTCCTGGGTGCGGTAATACTTGCCGGAGAATGTCGGCCGCTCACCTTTGATCATGGGCAGGATGATCTGCAGCGCCTCGCCGAGCTTGTCGAAGCGGTCGGTGAACGTGCCGAAGTCGTAGCCGAGCTGCTCGTGTTCGAGCTCGAACCATCCGGTGCCGATCCCGAGGATCGCGCGGCCCTGGCTGATCACGTCGAGGGTGGTGACGGCCTTGGCCAGCAGCGTGGGGTTGCGATAGGTGTTGCCGGTGACCAGGGTGCCCAGCTGGACGTTCTCGGTGACCGAGGCCAGCGCGCCCAGCGCGGTGTAGGCCTCCAGCATCGGCTGGTCGGGCGTTCCGATGCCCGGCAGTTGGTAGAAGTGGTCCATCAGGAACACCGCGTCGAAGCCCGAGCGGTCCGCTTCCTGGGCCTGCGCGACGACGGTGGGGAAGAGGTCGGTGACGTCACCCTGACCGGAGACGCCGTAGGAGAAGTTGTTGATCTGGAGCCCGAGTCGAATGGTCACGCAGTCGAGCCTAACCACGCGCGGCGAGCCCCCGCGCGGCGTTTCACCGCACGCGAAGAGCGGAATAAAACTCGCGTGGCCGCAGTTGACGCGCTACCCGAAGTTGGCCAGCGCGCCGTGGCTGACGTGCAATGTCTGGCCGGTGATGTGGCGGGCGGCAGGTGTGCTCAGGAACAGCGCCAGCCGGGCGATCTCGGCGCTGACGGCCGGTGTCTGCGCGTCGAGCCCCTGATATCCGGACTCCGCGCCGCGGCCCGCGGCCACCGCGTTGATCGTGATCCCCCTGATGCCGAAGTGGTCGGCCTGCCCGGCGGTCCATGCCGAGACCGCGGCCTTGACCGCAGCGGCTGCGCTGCCCTCGGCCGCCGGGTCGGGGATCACCGTGACGATCGCGCCACCGGAGCGCAGGTGGTCGCCGAGGACCTGCACGGCCAGCACAGCCGCCAGCAGGGTGGTGTCGAAGACGCCGCGCCACTCGGCGGCGTGGTCGGCCAGCGAGTAGGTGCGCGGGTCGCCGCTCCAGTGCGGCGCGGGGACGTTCACGACGGCGTCCAGGTGCGCCGGGAGTTGGCTCTGCGCCGCGGCGACCGAGGCCGGATCGGTGCCGTCGACGACGATGGCCTCGGCGTCGAGTTCCTTGGCCGCGACCTCGAGTTCCTCTCGGCGGCTGCCGGCCAGCACCACCTTGTGGCCGGCCTCGCTGAAACTCTCGGCGATGGCGCGTCCCAGATCGGTGTCGCATCCGGTGACCAGCACGTCCATGGGTCGGTCCTCCTGATTGTGTTCGGCGCTGAACTCAGCGAGTAGCCGCGATGTTACTGGACAGTAGCTAGGGGGCGAAACCCGGCGCGCCGAAACCCGGCCCCGACGTGGTGCCGGTCCCGGCCTGGTCGGCGGTAACAGTGCGCGGCGCCGGCGCGATCAATGGGGTGAACGAGGCATCCCCGCGCCGCCACCCCCGCCCGCCGCGGGGCGCCCCATCGTGTCAGCAAATCGAAATCCTCACTCTGCCTGGGTGTTTCATGATTACAGCAATGTCACAATTTGACACTGCGCTAGCACTACACACTTGCGTCACGGCCGTAACACGGTAGTTTCTTCCCCATGGTTGAGCCGGACGTGAATCTGCAGCGCCGCAAGGGTCGCCCGAAGTCTTTCGGGTTGACGGCCCTGACGGGCGCTTCCACCGCGGCGATGTTGGCGGCGCTGACGCTGCCCGCGGCCGCCCATGCCCAGCCCGCACCACCCACGCCGCCCGCGCCCCCCGCCCCCGGCGTCGTGGAGGGCGCACCCCCGCCGCCGGCCCCCGATGCACCACCGCCGCCGCCGGCGGACCCGAACGTCCCGGTCCCGCCGCCGCCGGACCCCAACGCTCCGCCGCTCCCGCCCGACCCCAATGCGCCGCCGCCTCCGCCGGCACCCGAGCCTGGGCGGGTCGACAACGCAGCGGGCGGGTTCAGCTATGTGGTGCCCGCGGGCTGGAAGGTGGCCGACGCCACCCAGCTGTCCTACGGGCAGGCGCTGCTGACGAAGCTGCCGCCGGAGGGCGCACCGGCCGACACCCAGCCGCCCAACGACACCAGCGTGCTGCTCGGCCGGCTGGACCTGAAGCTGTTCGCCGGTGCGGAGACCGACAACACCAAGGCCGCTCAGCGGCTGGCCTCGGACATGGGCGAGTTCTTCATGCCGTTCCCCGGCACCCGGATCAACCAGCAGACGGTTCCGCTGGACGCCAACGGCCTGTCCGGGGTCGCGTCGTACTACGAGGTGAAGTTCACCGACACCAACAAGCCCAACGGCCAGATCTGGGCCGGCGTCGTCGGCGCCCCCACTCCGGCGGGCACCCCGCGCGGCCAGCGCGCGCCCGAGCGCTGGTTCGTCGTCTGGCTGGGCACCGCGAACAACCCGATCCCGCAGGCCGAAGCGGTGACGCTGGCCAACTCGATCCGGCCGTGGAGCCCGCCGCCGCCTCCGCCGCCGCCGGACCCGAACGCCCCGGTGCCGCCGCCGGATCCCAACGCCCCACCGCCGGATCCGAACGCCCCGCCGCCCCGGCCGGCCGTCGGTGTCCCGGTTCCGGTCGATCCCGCCACCGCACCGGGGATGCTGCCGCCCGCGTGACCGTCGGGCATCGAGTCCCTAACCGCTGCCTTTCCGACAGCCGAACCGTTACCCGACGGCGGTATACCTGAGGCAGGATCCGGCGGCGATGTCGCCGGACCTGCAACGGGTAGGAGGTGCTCGTGGAGACGCAGTTGCTGGCTGCATTCAGCCCGCCTACGGCGGTGAGCTGGATCGCTTACATCATCATCGGGGCGATCGCCGGCTGGATCGCCGGCAAGATCGTCAAGGGCAGTGGCTCGGGCATCTTGATGAACATCGTCATCGGTGTGATCGGCGGCTTCCTCGGCGGCGGGCTCCTGCACTGGCTCGGTTTCGACGTCGAATCCGGCCGGCGCTGGTTCACCTTCTTCGTGTCACTGTTCGGAGCGGTGATACTGCTGTGGTTGGTGGGCCTGTTCCGCAAGACCCGTACCAAGACCTAGCTGTTCCCCACTGCGGAGCGGCCGGCCAACCGGCCTCTTTCAGAACGGCCACCGCCACACCGATCGCCAGCACAAGCAGCACCACCGCGACACCTACCGTCGCGACCCTGCGCCACGGGAGCAATTTCTCGACCGCGATCAGCCCGGCAACCACGAGCATCCAGGTGAGGCTCATCGCCCCCAGCGCGAACATCGCCACCATCAACGCCCAGCAACACCCCAGGCACCAGGCCCCGTGCCGCAGACCCATGGCGAACGCGCCGCGCAGTCCATCTCGCCACGAGCTGAGCAGAAAACCCAACGGCGATCGGCATTTTCGCAGGCATTTGGTCTCGAGAGGGGTCACCTCGTACAGCGCCGCGGCGAGCAGCGCACCGACCGCGATGAGTCGTCCGAAACCACCCCACCTGAAGATGCCCCCGGCTTGGCCCGCTTTGAGCGCCGCGTATGCCACCAGCCCGGATGCGGTCCACACGCCGAGGTAGCCGATGACGAAGGCGGTCGTCGCGACCGCCGGCGTCGACCGAGCGTGCTTGAGCCTGCTGAACATCAGCACCATCGGCACGATCGACGGCAGCATCATTGCCGCCATCATCACCACCCACGCGCTGATGTAGAAACCGAACGGTCCGGGATCGGTCCACGGACCCGCGTCCATGCCCGCCATCTGCCGGTCGGCGATCAGCCACGCCGTCAACGCAAGCGCCAGCAGCACGGCCACGATCACTGCGCTCTCTCGTCGGCGCAGTGCGGTCCGTTCTCCTCGCCTGTGGGAACCAGCTCCGTGATCGCGAGGCGGCCCAGATCCCCCACGGTCAGCACACGGGTGCCGCTCTGGACGGAGTGCTGCAGCGGCACCCGCTGCACCCCGAGGAACTCACCGATCAGCCCCGAGAACGCCCCCACCGGGCCGCTCCACCGAGACCGCGCCCGCGTGGCATCGTGAGATCATGACCGACTCGACGATGCGCGCATGGCAGGTGCACCGACCGGGACCGATGTCGAGCCGCCCGCTGGTGCGGGCCACGGTCGCGGTCCCGCAGCCCGGGCCCGGCGAGCTGCTCGTCGCGGTGCAGGCGTGCGGGGTGTGCCGCACCGACCTGCACGTGGCCGAGGGTGACCTGGCCGTGCACCGGCCCGGCGTGATCCCGGGCCACGAGGTGGTCGGGGAGGTCGTCGCGGTCGGGGCGGACGCCGGCCCCGGGTTCGCAGTCGGCGACCGGGTCGGCATCGCCTGGCTGCGCCACACCTGCGGCAGCTGTCGGTACTGTCTGCGCGGCCAGGAGAACCTGTGCCCGCAATCCCGCTACACCGGCTGGGACGCCGACGGTGGCTACGCAGAGTTCGCCACGGTGCCTTCGGCTTTCGCGCTGCGGCTGCCGGCGGGCTACGCCGACACCGAACTGGCGCCGCTGCTGTGCGCCGGCATCATCGGCTTCCGTGCGCTGCTGCGCGCCGACCTGCCCCGCGGTGGCCGGCTGGGCATCTACGGCTTCGGCGGCAGCGCGCACCTGACCGCCCAGGTGGCGCTGGCCGACGGTGCCGAGGTGCACGTCATGACGCGCGGGGAGCGGGCTCGTGAGCTGGCGCTGGCCCTGGGCGCCGCGTCGGCGCAGGGTGCCGCCGACCCGCCGCCGGTGCCGCTGGATGCCGCGGTCCTGTTCGCCCCCGTCGGCGATCTGGTGCTGCCCGCGCTCGAGGCGCTCGACCGCGGCGGCACACTGGCCATCGCGGGCATCCACCTGTCCGACATCCCGGTGCTGAACTATCAGCGGCACCTGTTCCAGGAGCGGCAGGTGCGCTCGGTGACGGCCAACACCCGCGCCGACGCGCAGGCGTTCCTGGACTTCGCCGGACGGCACCGGCTGCAGGTCACCCACCCGCGGTATTCCCTGGACGGCGCCGAGGACGCGCTGCGCGATCTCGCCGAGGGCCGGATCGCCGGCGCCGCGGTACTCGTCGTCTAGAGCTGTCAGAGCTCGGCGAGCGCGGCGCCGAGGCGGCCCGATAGATCGCCGCGGCCGCGCCGGTAGAGCGGTCCGGACCCGTCGGCCAGCAGCAGCCGCAGCCGGGCCATTCCCAGCGGGCCGACCGGCCGGGGGGCATGCAGCCGCAGCGTCACCCGATCGATGAGTTCCCGTGCCGTCGTAACGTTCTCGGCGTGCACCGGGACGCGCGACGACCACACCGCACCGTCTTCGGTCGCGTCGCGCAGGGCCTGGCGCAACGCCCGCGCGACGGCACTGCGTTCGGCCTCCGAGGTCACCCGCGTCCGGTGCGCGGCCAGTGCACTGCCGGGCTCCGGACGCACGCCCACCGCGAGCGCGCGGTCGGAGTCGGCGGCGCGCAGCCGCGCGGTGAGCCGGGCGACCAGGGATGGCCGCCGGGACCGGGCGGCCGGGAGGCTGGCCAGCAGGGGGTCGGGGGAGATGGTGTGCGGCGGCATGGTCGGGTCTCTCGTGATCGGAATGTGACTATCAAACAGGTTATACCGGTCATGCATGACTGGTCAATCCATTTTGATGGTCATGATGATAGGCTGGGGGCATGACTGCCGGGCCGACGACCTGGCCGGGTGACGACGAGTCGAAACCGGCACCGGGCCCGCTTCGCACCGTCCAGGCCCTGGTCAACACCGTCGAACGGCCGGACGGTGCTGACCGTCTCGCCGATCCCGACAACGCCCGACCCTGGCTCGTCGATTCCGGCTTGCTGACCGAGACCGCGCCGCTGACCGACGCCGATCGGGCCCTGCTGGTCGACGTCCGGGAAGCGATGCGGGCGATGCTGGTGCACAATGCCGGCGGCCCGGCGCCGAGTGCGGGGCAGCTGGCGCCTCTGCACCGGCTGGCCGATGCGGCGCGGCTGCGCACCAGCGTCGGCGCCGGCGGCGAGCTGCAGGTGAGCGCGGCGGGCGACGAGCTGTCCGACCGGCTGGCCACGCTGCTGGTCGCCATCCGCGACGCGCAGCGCGACGGCAGCTGGACCCGGCTGAAGGCCTGCCGCAACGACGAATGCCAGTGGGCGTTCTACGACGCGTCCCGCAACCACGCGGGCAGCTGGTGCGAGATGGCCTCCTGCGGCAACAAGCTCAAGAACCGGCAGTTCCGGGCCCGCCGCCGCGCGCAGGGATGACCACGCTCAGCGCGGGCGGCTCAGGACAGGTGCCAGACCAGTGCGGCGGCCAGCGCGCCCAGCCCGTTGAGTGACCAGTGCAGCGCGATCGGGGCGATCAGGCTGCCGCTGCGGCGGCGCAGCCAGGTGAACACGAAACCGGCGGCGGCCGTGGCCAGGACGGCCCCGACCACGCCGGCGACCATGCCGAACACCCCGCCGCCGAGGATCTTGGTGAACCCCACGTTGCTGGCGGTCAGCCCCAGTGAGGTCGCGATGTGCCACAGCCCGAACAGCAGCGATCCGGCCGCGGCGACTCCGCGCCACCCCCACGCTCGGTCCAGCGCCCCGTGCAGCACGCCGCGGAAGGCGAGCTCCTCGGGGATCACCGTCTGCAGCGGGATGATGATCATCGAGGCGATCAACGCGCCCGAGAGCGTCGCGTAGTTGTTGTTGAGGAACATCGGCCGCGTCACCGGCAGCAGCGCACCGATCGCTATCACCACACCGACCAGCCCGACGGCACCCAGGGCGTAGCCGGCACCGGACTTCCAGTGCTCGCGCCCCAACCCCAGCTCCGACCAGCCCAGCCCGCGCGAGCGCACCAGCAGCAGCAGCCCGACGGCGGCCGCGGGCACCACCGCGACGTTGGCCCACGGGGTGGTGAAGTGCGCGAGCAGGTTGGTCGCCGCCAGCACCACGATGACGACCGCCACATCGACGTAGATGCGGAAGTGGTGCAGCGCGGACAGTTGGGCCAGCACCGGGTGCGGCTCGACGGGGGCGATGGCGGCATCAGACATGACCGGACCAGGGTAACGGGTCATTCGTTGTCACCGCCGGTATCGGCCGCGCCGCCGGCACCCGTGGTGCCGAAGCCGCTCTCCCGCGCCGCCGGCCACACCCAGTCCTTGACCTCGGGGATGTCGTCGCCGTGGGCGCGGGTGTACTCGCGGGCGGCGATGCGCTTGTCGGCCATCTGCTGGCGCAGCGTCGCGCATGTCGAACCCAGGCCCGGGGCCCGGTCGATGACGTCCATCACCAGGTGATAGCGGTCCAGGTCGTTGAGCATCACCATGTCGAACGGCGTCGTGGTGGTGCCCTCCTCCTTGTAGCCGCGCACGTGCAGGTTGTCGTGCCCGGCCCGGCGGTAGGTCAGCCGGTGGATCAGCCACGGGTAGCCGTGGTAGGCGAAGATGATCGGCCGGTCGGTGGTGAAGATCATGTCGAAATCGCGGTCGGACAGGCCGTGCGGATGCTCGGTCGAGTCCTGCAGCCGCATCAGGTCGACGACGTTGACGAACCGGACCTTCAGGTCCGGCAGGTGCTGACGCAGGATGTCGGCGGCGGCCAGCGCCTCCAGCGTCGGGATGTCCCCGGCGGAGGCGAGCACGACGTCCGGGTCGGTGCCGACGACCTCCGAACCGGCCCACTCCCAGATGCCGAGCCCGCGGGTGCAGTGCGCGACGGCCTGCTCCATGGTCAGGAAGTTGGGGGAGGGCTGCTTACCGGAGACGACGACGTTGACGTACTGGCGCGAGCGCAGGCAGTGGTCGTAGGTGGACAGCAGCGTGTTGGCATCCGGCGGCAGGTAGACCCGCACCACCTTGGCGCTCTTGTTGACGACGTGATCGATGAACCCCGGGTCCTGGTGGGAGAAGCCGTTGTGGTCCTGGCGCCACACGTGGCTGGACAGCAGATAGTTCAGGCTCGCGATCGGGCGCCGCCACGGGATCTGGTTGGTCACCTTGAGCCACTTGGCGTGCTGGTTGAGCATCGAGTCGACGATGTGGATGAACGCCTCGTAGCAGTTGAACAGCCCGTGCCGCCCGGTCAGCAGGTACCCCTCCAGCCAGCCCTGGCATTGGTGTTCGGACAGCATCTCCACCACCCGGCCGGCTCGGGCCAGGTGCTCGTCGACCTCGGGGCCGAAGAACTCGGCGTTCCATTGTTTGTCGGTGGCGTCGTAGACGGCCTGCAGCCGGTTGGACGCGGTCTCGTCGGGGCCGAAGATGCGGAAGTTGTCCGGGTTGAGCCGGATCACCTCGGTCAGCCACTGGCCGAGCACCCGGGTGGCCTCGGCCACCGTGGCCCCCGGCGCGGGGACGTCGACGCCGAAGTCACGGAAGTCGGGCAGCCGCAGGTCCTTGAGCAGCAGGCCGCCGTTGGCGTGCGGGTTGTCACTCATCCGCAGCGGGCCCGACGGTGCCAGCGTCGCGATGTCGGTGTGCAGCCGCCCGTCGCCGTCGAACAGTTCGTCGGGCCGGTAGGAGGTGAGCCAGTCGGACAGCACCTGAAGGTGTTCGGCGGTGTCGCGGGCGCTGGCCAGCGGCACCTGGTGGGCCCGCCAGGAGCCGGTGGTCTTCTTGCCGTCGATGTAGTCGGGCCCGGTCCAGCCCTTCGGCGTGCGGAACACGATCATCGGCCAGGCCGGCCGGGTGTCGTCACCGGCGGCCGCGGCGGCCTTGATCGCGGCGATCTCGTCGAGCACATCGTCGAGCAGGCTCGCGAAACGCCGGTGCGCGTCCGCATGGTCGGCCGATACCGCCGGGTCGTCGGGGACCTCGAAGAAGTGCGGGTTGTGTCCGTAGCCGATCAGCAACGACCGCAGCTCGTCGGTCGGGATGCGGGCCAGCACGGTCGGATTGGCGATCTTGTAGCCGTTGAGGTGCAGGATCGGTAGCACCACGCCGTCGCTGGCCGGATTGGCCAGCTTGTTGGAGTGCCAGCCGGTGGCCAGCGGCCCGGTCTCGGCCTCCCCGTCGCCGACGACGGCGGCCACCAGAAGTTCGGGGTTGTCGAACGCGGCGCCGTAGGCGTGCGACAGCGCGTAGCCGAGTTCACCCCCCTCGTGGATGGACCCGGGGGTCTCCGGTGCGACGTGGGAAGGAATGCCACCGGGGAAGGAGAACTGCCGGAACAACCGGCGGATGCCTTCGGTGTCGCAGGTGATGTCGGGATACACCTCGGTGTAGGTGCCGTCCAGGTAGGCGTTGGCGACCAGCCCGGGCCCGCCGTGCCCGGGTCCGGTGAGGTAGAGCGTGGACTGTCCGCGTTCGGTGATCACCCGGTTGAGGTGGGCGTAGAGGAAGTTCAGCCCCGGGGTGGTGCCCCAGTGCCCGAGCAGCCGCGGTTTGACGTCCTCGCGGCGCAGCGGGGTCCGCAGCAGCGGGTTGTCCAGCAGGTAGATCTGGCCGACCGACAGGTAGTTGGCGGCCCGCCACCACCGGTCGATGCGGTCGATCTCGTCGTCGCCGAGCGCCTTGCGCTCCACGGTCTTCCAGGCGGTCGAGCGGGTCATCGGTATATCCAACCGTGCATCGAAGCCACGTCCAACCCATACCCGATGGCGAGCGCGTTAATCTTTCGGCGCACGCGTTACCGTGAGCTGTCACCGGGGACAGAAGGGCGGAGCGATGGCCGACGACGCGCTGCCGACCGGCCTTCGGGTGCTGGTCTGGCGGCGCACACCGCGGCAGTGGCGGGCCACGCGGGCGTGGCTGGGGAAGCCCGACCGGTTCAGCGGACCCGAGTTCGACACCATCGCCGCGCGGTTCGCGGCGTCGCCCGAGCTCGACGCCGCGATCGCCGAGCTGTTCGCCCCGCGCACCGCGGCGGACGCGATCGAGCACGGCCAGCGCCTCGGGGTGCCGATCGCGGTGGTGCTCACCCCGGCAGAAGCGTTGGTGGCGAAGCGCTTTCGTGCCGTCGGCACATTGACCGATGTCGAGCTGACCCCGGGGGCGACCGTGCCGATCACGGTGGGGCCGCTGGTGATCGACGGCCGTCCTCACGGATACCGTTGCGGCGCAACGGCAGAGGGGTCATCCCCAGCGGCGGCGCGGTGGTGGTCGGCGGAGCCGCTCGTCGGGTCGGGCCCGGCGCGGCCACCTCGGTACCGGCGCGGCCGTTCGAGGGGGCGGCAGGATCTTCCGTCGGCCCCGACGAGGCCGGGCACCCGGTGTTGCCGTGCGCCGGCAGCGACGAGTGGTGTGGTCTCGATCCTCGACGCCGCCCACCGGGCCGCGGTGGCCGACCTGATCGGCGCGGAGCCGCCCGGCGACCGCGCCGGACCGACGAACCGCGCGGCCGACGTCGCCGTGGACGCTCAGCTGGTGTTGCGGGGTCTGTGCACGCCGATGGCGCATCCGCTGCCGGCGGCCGTCGTGCTGGCCGGGACCGGCCCGGCGCCCTTCACCCGGATCCCCCTGGCACCGCTGGGCCCGGTCCCGATGGCCAGTGAGCACACCAGGGTGGTCTGCCAGAAAGCCCTCGGGTTGGCTGCCGTGGAGGTCGACGCGCTGATCGCCGCGGGAGGGCTGTCCAGTTACGGCACGACGCAGGAAGGTCCATCGCATGCCCCTTGACCCCAGGACCCCGGTGCTGGTCGGCTACGGCCAGGTGAACCAGCGCATCGAGGATCCCAGCGTGGAACCGGTCGACCTGATCGTGGCCGCCGCCCGCGCGGCAGCGGATCCGCGGGTGCTGGAGGCGCTCGACGCGGTCCGCATCGTCAACCTGCTGTCATGGCGCTACCGCGACCCGGGGCAGTTGGTCGCGCAACGGCTGCGCGCCGGCGGCGCGGTCACCCGCTACACCGGGGTCGGCGGCAACGTCCCGCAAACCCTGGTGAACCAGGCCTGCCTGGACATCCAGCGCGGCGAGGCCGACGCGGTGCTGATCGCCGGCGCCGAGACCTGGCGCACCCGCAGCAAGCTGCGCGCGCAGGGGGTGAAACCGCGCTGGACCCGGCAGGACGAATCCGTGCCGGTGGCACCGGGTGCCGACGACAACGTGCCGATGGCCGGCCCCGCCGAGATTCGGATCAACCTGGACCGGCCCGCCTACGTCTACCCGATGTTCGAGCAGGCGCTGCGGATCGCTGCGGGCGAGACCCCCGAGCAGCACCGCCGCCGCATCGGCGAACTGTGGGCGCAGTTCTCGGCGGTGGCGGCCACCAACCCGCACGCGTGGAGTGCCGTGGCATACCGCGCCGACCAGATCTGGCAGCCGGCCCCCGACAACCGGATGATCAGCTGGCCCTACACCAAGCTGATGAACTCGAACAACACGGTCGACCAGGGCGCGGCGCTGGTCCTGACCTCGGTGCAGAAGGCCGAGTATCTTCAGATCCCGTCGGAGCGTTGGGTTTTCCCGTACGCGGGTACCGACGCCCACGATACCTACGCGATCGGGGAGCGGGACCGGTTCTGCACGTCGCCGGCCATCCGGATCGCCGGCGCGCGGGTGCTCGAACTCGCCGACGCCGCGGTCGCGGACGTCGAGCTGATCGACCTGTACTCGTGCTTCCCGTCGGCGGTCCAGGTCGCCGCGCAGGAATTGGGGCTGCCGGTCGGCGATCCGGACCGGCCGCTGACCGTGACCGGCGGGCTGACGTTCGCCGGCGGGCCGTGGAACAACTACGTCACCCACTCCATCGCGACCATGGCCGAGCAGCTGGTGGCCCGGCCGGGCGCCCGCGGCCTGATCTCCGCCAACGGCGGCTATCTGACCAAGCACAGCTTCGGGGTGTACGGCACCGAACCGCCGCGGCACGAATTCCGTTGGGAGGACGTGCAGTCGGCGGTCGATCAGGAGCCCACCCGGGTGGCGCTGGTGGAGTGGACCGGCACCGGCACGGTGGAGGCCTGGACCACCCCGGTGGACCGTGACGGCCGCCCGCAGAAGGCGTTCCTGGCCGTGCGCACTCCCGAGGACGCCCGCGTGCTCGCCGTGATCGACGACCCGGATCAGGCCGGGACCACGGTGATCGAGGACATCGCCGGCGCCGAGGTCAGCGTGCACCCCGACGGGACGGCGTCGCTCGGTTAACCTCGAATGCTCCCGGCCAGCTCGTCGTCGAGCGAGACCCGCACCAGCGCCGCGGCCGCCGGGGCGCACCGAGGGCCGACCACCTTTGCGAGCCGGTCGGGATCGCCTGGCAGACCGAGCTTGTCGGCCGCCCGCATGGCGCGGTCGTCGAAGTAGGGCCGCACCCAGGTCCAGACGTCCTGGACCTCGCGCAGGAAGATGTCGGCGCCGGTGTCACCGATCCCGGTGAATTCCTGCAGCAGCCGTTTGGCGGCGCCGACGTCGCGGTCGGACCGCTCGGCCAGGCCGCGGAGGTCGCCGCCGTACTCGTCGCGCACCGCGGTGGCGATGTCGACGCATCGGGTGGCCGAGCTCTCGTCGTAACGGGCGTAGCCGGCCCGGCCGAAGGCCTCGATCATGGTCTGGCGCTCGGCCGCGAGCACCGCGTCGGGGGTGCGCAGCCTCTCGGCGAAGAGCTCGCGGGCGGCGCGGGTGGCGACCGCCGCGTCGATCGGCTTGCTGGCCAGCATGCACAGCACCAGCAGCTCGAACAGCGGCATCGGCTTGTCGGCGAGCTTGATCCCGGCCTCGTCGGCGTAGGTGGTGCCCGCGGTGTCGAGCAGCCGGCGGGCGATCTCGGTGGAGTCGGACTTGCTCATCGTCGTCGGCTACCCGACGCGGGCGCGACGAATCACCTCACTTGGCGGGCAGCTCCTTGGCCCGGTCGACGCCGCGGGTGACCCACGCGGACAGGCGTCGTTTCGTGGTGACCCCGTCGGCGCGCACCCGCAGCCAGCCCCGCATCTCACGTCCCGACATGACCATCGGCTCGACGTGCTCGCGGCTCAGGAACCGTTCGGTCTGCTCCGGCGCCACCCGCACCATCAGGCCGCCGGCAGAGCTGACCACCACCGCCATGTTCCCGTTGACCAGGAAAGCCAGCCCGCCGAACATCTGCTTCTCCTCGACGCCACGCTCCGCGGCGACCAGTTCGCGGATGCGCTCGGCGAGGTCGGCGTCGTAGGCCACGCCGCTACGCTAGCGGGTCCCGGCAGGCGTCCAGCCCAGCTTCGGGCCCAGTTTCTCGGCCAGGTCGGTGACGATCTGGACGTAGTCGTCGGGGCCGAAGGTGAACGGCAGCGCGAAGGCGACCTCGTCGACCCGCTGGAAACCCGGGTGCGCGTAGAGCGCTTCGGCCAGCTCGTCGGAGGTGCCGACCAGGTCGGGGGCGAACATCATGCCGCGGGGCCCGTGCGTCTGGCTGGTGCGCGGGAGCCGGGCCTCGGCGTAGCGGCGGTATCTGTCGATCTGCTCGGCGGTGGCGGAGTCGGTGGGGATCACCACCAGGCCCTGGGACACCCGGGCGGTCGCCGGGTCGGGGTGGTGCGCCCGGAACGCGTCGATCTGCTCGGCCTGGATGGTCGCGAAGTCCGCGGGGCCGGCTGCCTCCCCGATGTGTTCGGTGCTGACGACGTTGCTGGTCAGGTAGTTCAGCCGCTGGCCGGCGGCCCAGATCGCCGAGTACAGACCGCCCCCGTACCAGACCCGGCCGGCCAGCCCGGGGGAGTGCGGCTGCACCCGCCGGTGGAACTGTTCGATGCCGATCGTGCCCTCGAAGTCGCTAACGGGTTCACCGCGCAAGTAGGCCAGCAGCCGTTCGGCGCGCTTCTTGCTGAAGTCCTCGACGTCGTGGGTGTCCGGGTACAGCGCGGCCTTGTAGTTGTCGTAGTGCATCGGCACACCAACGGACACACCGGGATTGAGCCGGCCGCCGGAGAGGATGTCGACGGTGGCCAGGTCCTCGGCCAGCCGCAGCGGGTTCTCCAGGCCCAGGGGGATCACCGCGGTGCCCAGCTCGATGCGCGATGTCCGCTGGGTGGCGGCGGCCAGCATGGCCACCGGCGAGGAGATGCCGGGCTGCAGGTGACGCTGACGCACCCACACGGTGTCGAAGCCCAGCACCTCGGCTCGCTCGATGGTGGCGAGCGTTTCTTCGTGGCCGGGGCCGGGGTCGGCCTCGTCGAAGCGCCCGATCGTCAGGAACCCCAGTTTGCGTAGCGGCTGCCCCGGCACCGGCATGGCACATCCTCTCGTCGCGTTGCCCCGCGGGTCGTTGCATTGCCCCGCGAGCGCGCGTGTCTGTCCGGTGACACGCCGTCATCTGCGTACAAACACGCGCGCTCGCCGCGAACTTCCCGGGAACTTCCCGCAGCCGTCCCTATGCCGCGGCCGCCGCTTGCGAGGCCGGCGCCAGCGCCTGCGCGACGATGGCGGCCACATCGGTCATCGGCTTGACCTCGAGGGCGGCCAGCACGTCGGCCGGCACATCGTCGAGGTCGGCCTCGTTGCGCTGCGGGATGAACACCGTCGACAGCCCGGCCCGCTGCGCGGCCAGCAACTTCTGCTTGACCCCGCCGATCGGCAGCACCCGCCCGTTCAGCGTCACCTCACCGGTCATGCCGACATCGGAGCGGACCTGCCGTCCGGTGGCCATCGACACCAGTGCGGTCACCATCGTGACACCGGCCGACGGACCGTCCTTGGGCACCGCGCCGGCGGGCACGTGCACGTGGATCCGGCGGTCCAGCGCCGTCGGGTCGACGCCCAACTGGTCGGCGTGCGCGCGCACGTAGGACAGCGCGATCTGCGCAGACTCCTTCATCACGTCGCCCAGCTGACCGGTCAGCTGCAGCCCGGGTTCCCCGTCGGTCGCGTTGGCCTCGATGTAGAGCACGTCGCCGCCCATGCCCGTCACCGCCAGGCCGGTGGCCACGCCCGGCACCGCCGTGCGCTCGGCCGACTCCGGCAGGAACCGCGGCCGGCCCAGGTACTCCACCAGGCCCGGCTCGTCGATGACGATCGGCTCCGGCGACGACGCCAGCTTTGTGGTCGCCTTGCGCAGTGCCTTGGCCAGCAGCCGCTCGAACTGCCGCACCCCGGGCTCGCGGGTGTAGTCCGCGGCGATCTTGCGCAGCGCCGCATCGGTGACCGTGACCTCGTCGGCGGTCAGCGCCGCCTTCTCCCGCTGCCGCGGCAGCAGGAAATCACGGGCGATGGCCAGCTTGTCGTCGGCGGTGTAACCGTCGATCTCGACCAGCTCCATGCGGTCCAGCAACGCCGACGGGATGTTCTCGATCACGTTGGCGGTGGCCAGGAACACCACATCGGACAGGTCCAGATCCAGGTCGAGGTAGTGGTCGCGGAACGTGTGGTTCTGCGCCGGGTCGAGCACCTCGAGCAGTGCGGCCGCCGGGTCACCCCGGTAGTCCGAGCCGACCTTGTCGATCTCGTCCAGCAGCACAACGGGATTCATCGATCCCGCTTCGCCGATGGCCCGCACGATCCGGCCGGGCAGCGCGCCGACGTAGGTGCGGCGGTGCCCACGGATCTCGGCCTCGTCGCGCACACCACCGAGCGCGACGCGTACGAACTTGCGACCCAGCGCGCGGGCGACGGACTCGCCCAGCGAGGTCTTGCCGACACCGGGCGGGCCGGCCAGCACCATCACCGCGCCGGAGCCGCGGCCACCGACAACGGCCATGCCGCGCTGGGCGCGCCGGGCCCGCACCGCCAGGTACTCGACGATGCGGTCCTTGACGTCCTCGAGCCCGTGATGGTCGGCGTCCAGGATGTCGCGCGCGGCGGTCAGGTCCGTGGAATCGTCGGTGGTGACGTTCCACGGCAGGTCGAGCACGGTGTCCAGCCAGGTGCGGATCCAGCCGCCCTCGGGACTCTGCTCGCTGGCCCGTTCCAGCTTGTCGACCTCCCGCAGCGCGGCCTCGCGCACCTTCTCCGGCAGGTCGGCCGCGTCGACGCGGGCCCGGTAGTCATCGGAGGACCCGGCACCGTCGTCGGTCTCGCCGAGTTCCTTGCGGATCGCGGCCAGCTGCTGGCGCAGCAGGAACTCCTTCTGCTGCTTGTCCATGCCGGCCCGGACGTCCTCGGCGATCTTGTCGTTGACCTCGGTCTCGGCCAGATGGTCGCCGGTCCAGGTGATCAGCCGGCGCAGCCGGGCGTCCACGTCCTCGGTCTCGAGCAGCTCGCGGCGCTGCACGTCGCTCAGGTAGGACGCGTAACCGGCGGTGTCGGCCAGCGCCGACGGGTCACTGATCTTGTTGACCACGTCGACGATCTGCCAGGCCTCCCGGCGCTGCAGGATCGCCAGCAGCAGCTTCTTGTACTCCGCGGCCAGCGCCTTGGTCTCGTCGGTGGCTGCCACCTCGACCACCTCATCGATGAGCACCCACAGCGCCGCCCCCGGCCCGGTGGTCCCCGACCCGATGTGGGCGCGCTTCTCACCGCGGATCACGGCGGCGGCACCGCCGCCGGGCACGCGGCCGACCTGCACGATCGAGGCGAGCACGCCGTAGGTGGGGTAGCGGTCGTCCAGGCGCGGTGCGATCAGCAGCTTGCCGGATTCGCTGGCTTGGGCGGCGTCGACGGCAGCGCGGGCGGCGTCGTCGAGCTCGATCGGCACCACCATGCCGGGCAATACGATCGGCTCGGTGACGAACAGCACCGGGACTGCGATAGCTTCAGGCATCAAACCTCCAAAGTTGAACCTAAGCGGCTCAACTCTGTGGTGTGGTGATTTGTTCCCCCGCGGAATACCCGGCGCCTCCGGGGGGTCGTAGCGACTGTGACCTCCACCGACACCGCGACCGATCCCCTCCACGGCACCGTCGTGGCCGTCACCGGTGCCAGTAGTGGCATCGGGGAGGCCACCGCCCGCCTGCTCTCCACCCGCGGCGCCAAACTGGTGCTCGGCGCCCGCCGCACCGACCGACTGGATGCGCTGGCCGCGGAGCTCCGCAGCACCGGCGGGACGGTGACGACGGTGCCGACGGACGTGGTACGCCCGGAGGATCTGGTGCGGCTGGTCGGCACCGCCGTCGAGAACCACGGGCGGCTGGATGTGCTGGTCGGCAACGCCGGGATCAGCGCGATCGGCCCGCTGGCCGACGGCGACACAGCGGGCTGGACGTCGATGATCGACGTCAACCTGCGCGGGGTGCTGAACGGCATCGCGGCCGCCATGCCGGTGTTCCGCAGGCAGGGACGCGGTCACTTCGTGACGACGGTCTCGACGTCCGGGCTGAAGATCGTGCCCAACCAGGGCGTGTACGCCGCGACGAAGAACGCGGTGCGCACGGTGATGGAGGCGCTGCGTCAGGAATCCACCGACGGCGTCATCCGCACCACGTCGATCTCGCCGGGTTTCGTGCGCACCGAGCTGACCGACTCGATCACCGATCCTGGACTGCGCGAGCAGATCCGGGCCACCATGGACTCCTTCGGCCTGGACCCGGCCGTGGTGGCCCGCGCGATCGCGTTCGTCATCGAGCAGCCGCACGACGTCGAGATCGGCGAGCTGACCATCCGTCCCACCGTGCAGGGTTAGCGGGTCGGCACACAGCAGAGAGCCTGCCGTTCGGGGGAAAACGGCAGGCTCCCTGTGGTTCTGCGAGCGGAATCAGGCGACGGCCTGGGCTCCCAGTACGCGCTGGATGTCCGGCTTCATCTGCAGCAGCTGCTGACCCCAGTAGCCCCAGCTGTGCGTCCCGTTGGGCGGGAAGTTGAAGACACCGTTGGTGCCGCCGGCCGCGATGTAGTTGTCGCGGAAGCTGATGTTGGTCCGCAAGGTGAAGCCCTCGAGGAACTGCGCCGCCATCAGGTTCTGCGTGGCGGTCCCGGAGTCCAGATCCGACGGGGTGCCGGTGCCGCAGTAGATCCAGACGCGGGTGTTGTTGGCCACCAGCTGCGCGATGTTGACCATCGGGTCGTTGCGCTTCCACGCCGGATCCGAGGACGGACCCCACATGCTCTCGGCGTTGTAGCCGCCGGCGTCGTTCATCGCCAACCCGATCAGCATCGGCCACCAGCCCTCGGACGGGTTCAGGAAGCCCGACAGCGACGCAGCGTAGATGAACTTCTGCGGATGGTAGATCGCGTAGGTGAGCGAGCTGCTGCCCGCCATGGACAGGCCGACGACGGCGTTACCCGTCTGGGACACACCGCGATTGGCCTCCAGCCAGGCAGGCAGCTCCTGGGTGAGGAACGTCTCCCACTTGTAGGTGTAGTTCTGGCCGTTGCCCCGCGAGGGCTGGTACCAGTCGGTGTAGAAACTGGACTGCCCACCGACCGGCATCACCGTCGACAGGCCGGACTGGTAGTACCACTCGAAGGCGGGAGTGTTGATGTCCCAACCGTTGTAGTCGTCCTGGGCCCGCAGACCGTCGAGCAGGTAGACCGCGTGTGGGCCACCGCCCTGGAACTGAACCCTGATGTTGCGGTTCATCGCCTGGGAGAACACGTCGAGGTACTCGACGGGAAGCCCTGGGCGGGAGAATGCTCCCGCGGTCGCCGAACCCCCAGCGATGCCGACCAATCCGGGCAGAGCCGCCGCCGCGACGGCGATAGCCGCCACCCGGCACAGCGTTGCCTTCGCGGCACCACGCCATTTCTCTTTCCACTTCATAACGGCAACCATCCCACCTTTCTGACAAGTTCCGCGTGCTCGCAAAATTGCCGTCGCTTTGCAGGTTTCATGCAACACGGTGCGGGCCCGGATCCGGTGTCCCGACACAGCGCTCGACGGTCGCGGTTGGCTAACGATTCCGACTCGGGGCGGACTCGCCCACGGGTGCCGGCAGATCCGACCGCCGGCCGAGCGGGAACTGAAAGATCCTGTGTTGCAGGACAATTCACTGGTGTTGCGGCGGATGGGCGATGCTGCCAAGCTGGTAACGACATGGACACGTTCGATCTGCAACGCTTCGTCGACGCGCAGGACCGCGTGTATCCCACCGTGTGCGCGGAGCTGCGCGCGGGCGCCAAGCGCAGCCACTGGATCTGGTTCGTGTTCCCGCAGCTGCGCGGGCTCGGCCGCAGCGCAACCGCCGAGTTCTACGGGATCAGCGGGTTGGCCGAGGCCAGCGCGTATCTGGCGCACCCGGTTCTCGGTGCGCGGCTGCGGGAATGCGCCGGCCTGCTGGCGGATGTCGAGGGTCGCTCGGCCCGTCAGGTGCTCGGGTATCCCGACGATATGAAGGTGCGGTCGTCGATGACGCTGTTCGCCCGCGCCGGCGACGACGCGGTGTTCCGTACTGTCCTCGACCGGTTCTACGACGGCCGGGAGGATCCGGCCACGCTCGCGCTGTTGGGCTGACCGTCAGCGCGGGGACAGAATCAGCCAGCCCTGCCCCGGGACGGTGGTGTCGGTGACGATCTCCTGCGGCGGTGCGCCGGACCCGGCGATCACCTCACCGGCGGTGAATCCCAGCTCGGGCAGTGCCAGCGGCAGCGGCGCGTCGTCGACGTTGAGTGCCACGACCAGCGCGTCGGCACCGGCGGCGGCCCGGGAGACGTAGACGTAGCCGCGGTTGGTCACCCGCAGCGGCGCGGTCCGCGCGGTGTGCAGCCAGGGGTGGCGGCGGCGCAGCCCGATCAGGTGCTGGTGGGCGCGGAACACCTGCTGCCCGTGGGGGCCGACTCCCTCACCGGGGGAACGGAATTCGGGTCGGACGGCATCGTCGCCGCCGAAGCGGTCCTCCTTGACGCCCCGGTAGGCGGACTCGTCGCCGGCGTACACGCTGGGGGTGCCGCCGGTGGTCAGCAGGATCACCAGCGCGTGCTCGACGTGGTCGGGGTTGGTCAGCTGGCTGGCGATGCGGGTGACGTCGTGGTTGCCGATGAACGTCAGCGGCACGAAGGTGTCCAGCAGCTCGTCGTGCCGGGTCAGGCTCCAGTCCAGCTCGTGGAAGTTGCCGTCGTTGAGGCTGCTCCAGATCGCTTTCCACAGCTCGTACTGGGTGACGGAGTCGAACGTCGAGTCGCGCACCCGGGCGGCGTAGTCGCCGTGGATGACCTCGCCGACGAACCAGGCCTGCGGGTGCGCCGCCCGCACCCGCGGCAGCACCTGCGCCCAGAACCGGTCGGGCACCGCGTAGGCGGCGTCGAGCCGCCAGCCGTCGGCGCCGCGGTCGAGCCAGTGGCACATCACGTCGACGGTGTAGTCGACGACCTCGGGGTTGCGGTGGTCCAGCGCGATCAGGCCGTCGTGTCCCTCGAACGTGGCGAACGCGCCGTTGCGGACCCGGAACCAGGAGGTGTCACCGCCGGAGAGTGCGTCACGGAAGCGCGGGAAATCGGTCCCGACGTGGTTGAACACGCCGTCGAGCAG
Source organism: Mycolicibacterium sp. (assembly GCA_050250295.1). Taxonomy (GTDB): domain Bacteria; phylum Actinomycetota; class Actinomycetes; order Mycobacteriales; family Mycobacteriaceae; genus Mycobacterium. The sequence continues at coordinate 5,508 of JBFWOX010000015.1, read as the reverse complement.
GATCCGCAGGCCCCGGGACCGGGCTTGGGCGACGAGAGCGTCGAAGTCGGCGTCGTCGCCGAGGCGGGGGTCGATGCGGTAGTGGTCGGTGGTGTCGTAGCCGTGGCTGCGGGAGGCGAACACCGGGCCCAGCGCCAGTCCGGAGGCCCCGAGTTCCACGGCGTAGTCCAGCCAGTCGGTGATCCGGCTCAGCCGGTGCTCGTCGGGGCCAGGTGCGGGGTCGGCGGGGTGGGCGCCGACGAAGCCCAGCGGATACAGGTGCCACCACAGGACGTGTTCGACCCAGTCGGGTTCGCTCATGGCCGGAACGCCTTCTCGTAGAGCGCCTTCATCTGCGCGGTCAGCTCGGGCGCCGGGCCGTCGGTGTGCACCCCGGGCGCGACGGCGGTGACGGGCAGCGCGGCCACCGGCGGCGGGGCCGCACCCCACTCGGTGAGCCAGCCGGTCAGCTGCTCCGAGGACGCCGCGTAGACGATGCGGCCCAGACCCACCCACGCGTGGGCGGCGGCGCACATCGGGCAGTGCTCGCCGGAGGTGTACACCGTCGCCGTGGCGCGCTGGGCCGGGGTCAGGTTCTCCGCCGCCCAGCGGGCGATCGCGAACTCGGGGTGCCGGGTGGCGTCGCCGTCCTTGACGCGGTTGTGGTCCTCGAACCGCACCGCGCCGTCGGCGTCGACGAGCACCGACCCGAACGGTTCGTCACCCTGGTCCAGCGCCAGGCGGGCGAGCTCCGCGCAGCGGCGCAGGTGGGCGAGATCGTCGGCACTGATCGACATCAGCCGCAGTCTACGCAGGCCCGGCGGTGCCGATCAGCGACACTGGGCAGACCAGAGGAGGGATCCGGTGAACGTCTTCGGATGGCATTGCACTGAGATCGAGGCCCAGGCCGAGCTGTTCGCCGACCACCTCGACGGGGTCGACGTGCGGGCGCCGGTCCCGACGTGCCCGGGCTGGACGGTGGCCCAGCTGGCCCGGCACACCGCGGCCGGCCTGCGGTGGGCGGGCGACATCGTCGCCACCCGCGCCGACGCACCGCCGCCGGACACCGCGCTGCGTGAGCTCTCCGACGCCGTCGACGAGGACGCCGCGGGACTGGCCGCGGCGGTGTGCGACGCCGCCACGGAGCTGGCGCGGGCGCTGCGGGCGGCCGGACCGGACGCACAGATGTGGTGCCCGGTGCCCGGCGGCGGGAGCGGGTTCTTCGCGCGCCGCTTCGCGCACGAGACCGCGATCCACCGGGCCGACGCCGCGCTGGCCCTGGGCGCGGACTATGTGGTGGCGAACTTCGTCGCCGTCGACGGCATCGAGGAGTGGCTCGAGCTGGGTTGTCTGCCTTTCCATTTCGACGTGCACCCGTGGATGCGCGAGCTGCTCGGGCCGGACCGCACCATCGGGTTGCACGCGGTCGACACCGCCGACGCCTGGGTGCTGGACTTCACCGGCGAGGCGATCGCCTGGCGGCGCGGGGCCGAACCGACCACCGCCGCGCTGCACGGTCCGGTGACCGACCTGCTGCTGGTGCTGTACCGCCGGCGCCCGGTGACATCGGTGCGGGTCGGCGGCGACGCCGCGCTGGTCGACTTCTGGCTGGAGCGGGTGGGGTTCGCTTGACTCAGTCGCAGCACGTCGTCGGCGCGGCGTCGAGCCGGCACGCGCAGGAGGCCTGGATCGGGACGTCGGCGCGGGCCTGCGCCAGCTCGAGCTGCCTGCCGATGACGACGGCTTCGGCGTCGCGGCCCAGCCGGGTCAGGCATTCGTGGTAGCCGTGCAGGCTCCACACGTTGCCCGGGTGCTGACACGAGCGGCTCAGCGTCGGGTCCAGCCCGAGGTCGGCGGCGTACACCTGGGCGGCCTCCTCGACACGGCCTTGCTCGAGCAGCAGCGCGCCCAGCGCGTGCCGGGTGGGCTGCATCCACCCCCACGGCTCGTCGTACGGAAGTGAGTCGTCCAGTTCCACCGCACGCCGCAAATACGCAAATGCCTCGTCGAAATGACCGGCCCGGTACTCGATCTCACCGTCGAGCATGGCCGCGGCCACGGCCAGGATGTCGCGGCTGGTGTTGTTGAACAGGTACCGGCTCTCGGGGATCCGCGCGTAGGCGGCGGCGAACGACTCGCGTTCCGCCCTGGCCTGGTCCAGGTTCCCGCTCGCCGCGTGGGCGACGCCGCGCGCGTAGTGGATGGTCGCCGTGGTGGTGCAGTACAGGTCCGTGTCCTCGGGCAGCGGGGTGGCGATCAGCTCGGCCCACCGGCCGAACCGCACCAGCACGTGGATCCGCAACGGCACGAACGCTTCGAGCCAGTCGGCCATCGGCGGTGACTCGATGGTGAGCAGTTCCGGGGTGAGCTGGCCGGCCAGTTCGTCGGCCGCGCTCAGCGCGATGGCCGAATTACCCTCGAACATCGCCGAATACACCACGAAGTGCAGGTTGTGCGCGCGGTAGAGCGAGTAGAAGTTCAGCGGCCCTTCGTGTTCGACGAAACGGCGATCCACCTGCACCGCCGCCAGGTTCGACACCACCGAATCGTGGTAGTTGCCGCACAGCACGTCGATGTGGCTGGGCATGTGCCGCAGGTGCCCGGCGTCGGGAACCAGGTCGCGCAACAGGTCGGCCGCGGGCAGCGCCGCCTGCGGGGTGGTCGACATCTCCATGGTGTGTATGTAGAGGTGCAGGATCCCCGGGTGAGCCCGGCCGGCGGAGGTGGCCAGCGCGTCGTCGAGGATGCGTTTGGCCTCGACCACCCGTGAGCCGGGTGCGGGTTCACCGGTTCGGCTGTCCCACAACGCCCATGCGGTGATGTTGACCAGCGCGTCGGCGGTCAGCGCCGCGACGTCGACGTCGTCGGGGTAGGCGCGGGCCACCTCCACCATCGCGTCGGCGTAAGCGGTGTGGCCGGCCTGCAGCGCGGCGGTGTCGTCCGGGTCGTCGGTGGGGAAGCGGGCGGTCAGTGCCTGGATCAGGCTGCGTTCCAGGGCCGAGGCGCGCTCGTCGGCGGCCAGCCGCAGCTCCATCCGGGCCCGGGCCAGCGAGGCCGCGAGGTCGACGGGATCGAAGGCCTCCCAGGCCTTGTTGTAGTTGGGGCCAACGGAGTAGGCGATGCCCCACCGTGCGATCGCGAGGCCCGGGTCGAGCTGCAGCGCACGCTCGAAGCAGCGGATGGCCTCGTCGTGGTTGAACGCGTAGGCCCAGACCATGCCGCGGTCGAACCAAATTTGCGCCTCGGCCGAGGGCGTCTCCACCGGCCGATGGTAGGAGCCGAGGTCGTAGTAGGACCCCGGCTGGCTCAGTGTTTCATCCAGCCCGATGCTCATACCGGGCACGATAATTGACGCGCGCGGCGGTGGCGAGCACTGCGAGCAACGCCCCCGCACCCGCCCACACCGCCAGCGTCACCAGCGGTGCGGCGGCGCCGTGCCCACCGAAATACGACACGCTGCGCAGCAGCGACACCCCGGAGCCCTGCGGGACGACGGCGCTGAAGGCGGCGTAGAACCCCGACAGCAGCGGGCGCCCGACCGGCCCCGCCGCGGCCGCATTGCCCACCACGACCAGGAACAGGCCCAACACCACCGAGGCCACGCCACCGAAGGCCGCGGCCACCCCGGTGACCGCGCCCGCGACGGCCATCGCGTAGAGCCACAGCGCCCCGAAGACCTGCCAGGTGTTCGTCGTCAGCGCGCCCAGGACCGGGCCGACGTAGAGCGTCACCACTGCGGCCAGCGCCGCCGAGAACACCGCCAGCGAGGCGGTGCGCAACCCCAGCGTCGTCGGCGTGCGCACGGCACCCATCGTCCGGCCGAGCAGTGCCGCGCCCAGTGACGCGCCGATGGAGACGAAGATGACGGCGTAGAACTCGACGGTGCCCGACGGGTCCCCGGCCGATGTGGGGGCGACGTCCTCGACAACCGGTGTCAGACCGGCGTTCTGGGCGGCGGTGCGGCCCACCGCCTCCGCCGCGGCGGCGACGCTGCGCCCACCGCCGCCGGCCACGTAGACCGTCATCGTGTCATCGGCGGTGACGGCCAGCGCGGTGTCGGCGCGGCGCTCGTACACCTGTCGGCGGGCGGCCGTGGCGTCGTCGACGACGGTGACGGCCAACGCGTCCTGGTCCTGCAGCGCCTCGACGATCGGCTGCGGTGCCGACACCGCCACCGTCAGGTGGTGCAGTCTCGGTTTGGCGAAGGCGCCGGAGTAGCTCGCGATCATCGCGATGACGAACACGGTGAGCCCGGCCAGCGCGAGCACGCTGGTGCGTACCGCCGAGCGGTCCCGGTGGGCCGGGTGTTCGGGGGTGTGGTGTCTACCCACGGTCATGGGTTCCTTTCCAGGTCGGGGGAGATGCCCAGCAGCACGTCGACGGTGTCCAGCGCGGCGGTGAGGCGGGCGAGCAGATCGGTGGGCTCGGGGTCCTCCATCCAGGACCGCAACACCTCGACGAACCCGCCGACCAGGAACCGGGTCAGCGATTCGGCGGGCAGCGGGGCGATCTGTGACACCACGGCCATGCCCTGCGCGGCGATGGTCTCGCAGGCGGGCTGCAGTGCGGCCCGGAACGCCGCCACCACCCGTTGCATGACGGAGCTGGGCACCACGTTGCGGTACATCGCCCGGTGCTCGGCGGCGAAGCCGAACAGCCGGGTGATGCGGGTGCGGGCATCGTGGCCAGCACCGACGGCGACCGCGGCGGCGAAGGCCTCGGTGAACGCCGCGGCGACCGCATCGTCGCGGTCGCGGAAATGCCGGTAGAACACCTGCCTGCTGACCGCGGCGCGGGCCACCAGGTCAGCGACGGTGATCTCGTCGACGCGTCGCTCGGTGGCCAGCGCGAGCGCCGCGGTGCGCAGTTGGCTGCGGACCCGCTCGGCACGCGGGTCGGCGCTGTGGACGCGATCGGGCATGTCACCAGGCTAGGCAACTTCGTAGACAGTTGTCTATGAAATGGGACCGTCGACTGCCGCACCTTCGGCCAGTGGATGTGACGCTGATCCGGCGTGGGGCACATACGGCGGCGGACCACTGCGATACGCGGTGGCCCGCCGTGCGCACCGACCTAGACCGAAATGCCGGTGCCCGTTCGGGTTTGATACGGGGAGATCCGCATCTTCTGGTTAGAAGGGTGGTGGGTCGTTGTCGTGGTTGGGGGTGCGTGGTGGTTTTGGTGTGGGGGGTTGGTGGTTGGGGGGTGGGTTGTTTGCTTTCGCGGTGGAGTTTGGTGCGTTGGGCGGCGTTGAGTCGGCGTTGGCGGGTGATGTAGGCGGCGTTGGCTTGGGCGCGGGTGCGTCGCCGCATGGGCATTTTGATCCGTTTGTCGGGGTTGGGGGTTGGTGGTGCGGTGTCGGGGTTGGGGGCGGGTGTGGTGGTGGTGTTCCAGGTCGGGAACTGATCCACCCCGGCATGTCGGGAGGTCCTCTTATCTGAGTGCCTCCTCGGTATGAGGGTGCCGTTGGCGATGGTAATAGAGGGCTTCGGCCCGGTCCGGAGTCAGGTCCTGGCAGTAGCCATTCGG
>JBFWOX010000014.1:121268-161318 GCA_050250295.1 Mycolicibacterium sp. | reverse complement strand
TCAAAAACCAAGCCACCGGCCGCCAAATCGACAACCCCACCGTCGGCATCACCGCCAACCAAGGCCTCTTCGGCCACGGCAGCTCCGTCATCATCGCCCGCTAAACCACCCCAGCCACCGCGACCGCGCGCGTCTGCACCCCAACACACCGCACACGGTTGGCAGTCAACGCACCCTCACCGACGACGACCGCGCGCTCACGCCATGATGGGATGGTGAGCGAGAGCGTCGTCGTGCGGGTGAAGCCCGGCAGCAAGAAGGGTCCGCTCGTCGAGCCGGGCGACGACGGTGAACTGACGGTCTATGTGCGCGAACGTGCGGTCGAAGGCAAGGCCACCGCCGCGGTGATCAAGGCTCTCGCCGACCATTTCGACGTGCCACGCAGCCGAGTGGAGTTGGTGTCGGGTGCGACGTCCCGGATGAAGCGTTTCCGGATCGGCTAACGCCGACGAGTGCGCGCAAAATGCCAGAAGTGCCGGCGTGTCGGTGTGCAGACCCGCGCGCTCGCCAGACCAGGAAGGGGCAGTACTCAGGCCACGCCGAGGTAGGCGGCGCGAATGCTGTCGTCGGCCAACAGCTCTCGTGCATCACCGGAATGCGTGACTTCGCCGGTCTCCAGGATGTAGGCCCGGTGCGACCGACTCAACGCCTGCTGGGCGTTCTGCTCGACCAACAGCACCGTGGTGCCGGTGTCGTTGATCTCGGCGATGATCCGGAAGATCTGCGAGATCACCATGGGCGCCAGCCCCATCGACGGCTCGTCGAGCAGCAGCACCTTGGGCCGGGCCATCAGAGCACGCCCGATGGCCAGCATCTGCTGCTCGCCGCCCGAGAGCGTGCCACCGACCTGGCTGCGCCGCTCGGCCAGCCGCGGAAAGGTCTCCAGCACCCAGTCCAGTCGCTCGTCGTGTTCCGCCTTGCTTGCGAACTTGCGGCCGTAGCACCCCATCTCGAGGTTCTCGAGGATCGTCATGCCGGGGAACACGCCGCGGCCCTCCGGCGCCTGGATCAGCCCGTCGGTCACCCGCTTGTGCGCCTTGACCCGGCTGATGTCGGTGCCGTCGAACCACACCGAGCCCGACGTCAGCGGGAGCAGGCCGGAGATCGCCCGCATCATCGTGGTCTTGCCGGCGCCGTTGGAGCCGAGCAGCGTGACCAGCTCGCCCTCGTGCACCGTCAGCGACACCCCGTGCAGCGCCCTGATCCGGCCGTAGTGCACGACGACGTCGCGCACCTCCAGCAGGACGGGCCGGGCATCCTCAGCTGAGCTCATCGTCGGGCACCCCTAGATAGGCGGCGATGACCTTCGGGTCCTCGCGGATTTCGGCGGGCAGACCGTCGGCGATCTTGCGCCCGAACTCGAGCACGACGATGCGGTCGGTCACCCCCATCACCAGCCGCATGTCGTGCTCGATCAGCAACACGGTGTAACCGTCGTCGCGGATCTTGCGGATCAGGTCGATCAGCGCCGACTTCTCGCTCGGGTTGAAGCCGGCCGCCGGCTCGTCCAGGCACAGCAGTTTGGGTTCGGTGGCCAGTGCCCGCGCGATCTCCAGGCGACGCTGATCGCCGTAGGACAGGTTCTTGGCCTTCTCCTCGCCGCGGTGCGCGATGCCGACGAAATGCAGCAGCGCAGCGGACCTTTCGATCGCCGAGCGCTCTTCGCGGCGATGCCGCGGGGAGCGGATCAACGCACCCGGCACCGAGGTGAGGTGCCGGGCGTCGGTACCGACCATGACGTTCTCCAGCGCGGTCATCTCACCGAAGAGTCGGATGTTCTGGAAGGTGCGGGCGATCCCCAGCCGGGTGATCTGGTGGCGTTTGATCCGTCCGATCGGCGAACCGTCGAACGTCACCACCCCCGACGTCGGCCGGTACACCCCGGTGATCGCGTTGAAGCACGTCGTCTTACCGGCCCCGTTGGGGCCGATCAGCCCCAGGATCTCGCCGCGGCGGATGTTGAACGTCACCGCGTCCAGCGCGGTCAACCCACCGAACTTGACGGTGAGATCCGTCGTCTGCAGCAGGACCTCGCCCTCGTCGGCGTGGATGTCGCGGTGCACGCTGGCCAGTCCGGCGATGTTCTCCTCGAACACCTCCGGCACCGCCTCGTTCTCGGGGGCGGTCATTTCACCGGCTCCGTGTCGGTCGGCTTGGCCCGCAACAGGTCCCGGGCGGCCCTGGCGTAGGTGAGCAGATGCTGACGGGCCGGGAACAGGCCCTGCGGCCGGAAGATCATCAGCACCACCAACGCCAGCCCGAAGAACAGGTACTTCAGGTTGCCCATGTCGATGCCGAGGAAGTGCACGCCCAGTAGCCGGTTCGGCAGGTAGACGATGATGAACGCCCCGAGGATCACCCCGAGTTTGTTGCCCTGCCCGCCGAGGACGACCGCGCACAGGAAAAGCATCGAGTTGATGATGTTGAACGTCGGCGGCGCGACGTACTGCACCTGCCCGGCGTACAGCGCCCCGGACAGCCCGCCGATGGCCGCGCCGATGGTGAACGCCCACAGCTTGAACTTGAACGTGTTGACGCCCATGACTTCCGCGGCGTCCTCGTCCTCCCGCACGGCGATCCAGGCGCGCCCGACCCGGCTGCGTTCCAGGTTGCCGACGAGCAGCAGGATGCCGATGATCAGGATGAGACCGAGCCAGAACCACCAGGTGCCGTAGTTCATGTCGCCGCTGGAATTGGACACCGAGAACACGCCTTCGGGGTGTTCCCCGTTCTGCAGGAAGTGCGGGAACGCGACCTCGTTGAGGCCGCGGGGACCATTGGTGACGTCGGCCAGGTTGTCGGCCATCAGCCGGATGATCTCGCCGAAGCCGAGCGTGACGATCGCCAGGTAGTCGCCGCGCAACCGCAGGGTCGGGGTGCCGAGTATGAGTCCGCTGAGCGCGGTGATGGCCATGGCCAGCGGTACGCAGGACAGCCAGGCCCAGGGTGTGGTCAGGAAACCCTTGGGGCTCATCTGGTTCCACGGACTCTCGGGGCTGGTCATCAGCGCCATCGTGTAGGCCCCGACCGCGTAGAACCCGACGTAGCCCAGGTCGAGCAGGCCGGCCTGGCCGACGACGACGTTGAGGCCGATCGCGATGATCGCGACCATCGCGAACTGGGCCATGGTGCCGCCGAAGCTGATCCCCGGGGTGTTCACGAAGCCCGGTTTGAACAGTGGCGACAACGCGACCCCTGCGAACAGGATGATCCCGAACACCCATTTCTGGGCCCGGGTCAGACCGTCCCACCAGTCGATGACCCGGTGCCACAGCGAGCTCGCTCGCTGTCCCGTCTCGCTCATACCCGTGCCTTCCCGAGGCTCTCGCCGAGTATTCCGGTGGGCCGGATCAACAAGACCAGCACCAGCAGCACGAACGCGACCACGTCCCGCCAGTGGGTGCCGAAGACCGCCTGGCCGTAATTCTCCATGATGCCCAACACCAAACCACCGAGCAGCGCCCCCCGCAGGTTGCCGATGCCGCCCAGCACCGCGGCCGAGAACGCCTTGATACCCAACAGGAATCCGCCGGAGTAGATGATGCCCTGCGGAACCTTGAGCGTGTACAGCAGCGCCGCCGCGCCGGCCAGCAGGCCGCCGATCAGGAACGTCGTCATGATGATGCGTTCCCGCGACACCCCCATCAGCGTCGCGGTCGCGGGGTCCTGGGCCACGGCCCGGATACCACGGCCGAACTTGGTCCGGTTGATCGCGATGTCGGTCAGCAGCGCCAGCACCAGGGCCGAGACGACGATGACGATGGTGACGTTGGAGACCGCCACCCCGAACAACGTGAACTGAGTCTTGGGCTGCACCAGCACGATCGGCTGCTGCGCGTTGGGCCCGCCGTAGCCCGGGATGATCTTGGGCAGGATGAACAGCACGAACTGCTGCAGCACGAACGACATGCCGATCGCGGTGATGAGGAACGTCAGCGACCGCGCATTGCGCTTGCGCAGCGGCCGGTAGGCGACGAACTCCAAACCGACTGCCGCACTGCCGGACACCAGCATCGCGAACAGCATCGCGATGCCCAGATACAGGATCGTCAGCGCGACGCCCTTGTTGTAGGCGTTGCCGCTGGGTGTGAAGCCCATGATGATGTCCAACGCGAAGTAAGCGCCGAACATCCCGAGCATGAAGATCTCGGAATGCGCGAAGTTGATCAGTCGCAGCACCCCGAACACCAGGGTGTAGCCGACGGCGACCAGCGCGTAAATCGCCCCCCAGGACAGACCATCGATCGTCAGCTGCCAGAAGCCGTCGAACAGCGCCCCGACATTGAAGTTGATGTTCGCGGCCAGATTCATCCGGTGGTGAGCTCCTCTAGGTCTGTCGCAGGGGTACCGGAGCGAAAACGCGTCCGAGCCAGCTGGTCTCGGACGCGTTTCGCTTCAGTCGTTACTGGACGTCGTAGATCCAGATCAACGTGGTGGTCAGCTCACCCTGCGGGTCCCACTGGTACTTGCGGGCCACGCCCTGGCCTTCGTAGTTGCGGACGAAGTCCAGCAGCGCGGGCCGGGTGATGGCCCCGGAGTCGATGCCCTTGAGCAGGATGGTGCCCAGGTCGTAGCCCTCGGCGCTGTAGGTGCCGGCTTCCTGGTTGAACGCCTTGGAGTATTCCTCGGCGAAGGGGCCGGTGGCCGGGCCGCACGGGCAGGCCAGCACCGCGCCCTTGGAGGACTCACCGGCCTGCTTGACGAACTCGGGATCCTTGGTGCCGTCGGCGCTGGCGAAGGTGCCCTCGAAGCCGCCGTCGCGCAGCTGCTGGACCAGCGGTGCGGCTTCGGCGTAGTAGCCGCTGAAGAACACCGAATCCGGGCTGGCGCCCTTGATCTGGGTGACCGCCGCGGAGAAGTCCTTGTCGCCCTTCTTGACCGAGATGTTGCACGACGAATCGGCCACCGGGCCCAGCGTGTCGCGGACCGCCTGCGCGAGGCCCAGACCGTAGTCGGTGCTGTCGTCGACGACGCACACCTTCTGGTTGCCGAGCGTGTTCTTCAGGTAGTTCGCCACAGCGGGCCCCTGCACGCCGTCGTTGGCCAGACCGCGGAAGAAGGTCTTCCAGCCGTTCTCCGACAGCGTCACGTTGGTGGCCGACGCGGTCGTGGCGACCAGACCGGCCTGGTCGAAGACGCCGCCGGTGGCCTTTGTCTCGCCGGAGAAGGCGGGACCGATCAGGCCGATGGTGTACTGGTCGTCGACGATCTGCGGGGCGATGGCGGTGGCCTTCTGCGGGTCACCTTCGGTGTCGAAGGTCTTCAACTGCACCTGGCAACCGGGGTTGGCGGCGTTGTGCTTGTCGACCGCCAGCTGGATGCCGTTCTTGATGTTGATGCCCAGCGCCGCGTCGGGCCCGTTGAGGGCGCCGGCCATGGCGATCGACACCGGCGGGCAGGTGGCGTTCCCGTCACCCGCCGGGTCGGCGGGTTCGGCGCCTTCCGTGGCCGCGACCTCGGCGCCGTTCTCGTCGATCTGGACCTTCTCGACGATCTTGAGATTGGTCTGCGACGCCTCCTCTTCAGGCGTGGACTGATTGCAGCCGGCCATGGCCAGCACAATCAGTCCCGCGCCCCCGAGAGCAAATGCATTGCGTGCCATGCGACCGCGCACGTGTCACCTCCGGTTCACTGTTCTGGTCGACACCGACGGGCGGACCGGGACCGGCCAGACCGCGATGCTTCGCCGACGACCATAACCAACCCGTCGCCACGGTGCGTCATGTTGGGAAACGCGTCGGCCAAGTTCGGGCAGGTGACGTCGTGAAAAAATCGCACTGAAACCCAGTCGTAACGAGAGATACCCGGTCAGGGGCGGTTTCGGGCAGGGGTTCAGGCCGGCGGCGGCGCGTCCGTCGGCGTGTCCAGGGTCTCCAGCACCACCTCGGCGACCCGCTTCATGGTGGTGCGGCGGTCCATCGCCGCACGCTGGATCCACTTGAACGCCTCGGGTTCGGTCATCCCCTGCTTGGCCTGCAGCAAACCTTTAGCACGCTCGACGAGCTTGCGGGTCTCCAGCCGATCGGCCAGCGTGGCGACCTCTTTCTCCAGTTCGGCGATCTCACTGAACCTGCTCACCGCGACCTCGATCGCCGGGATCAGATCGGTGACGTTGAACGGCTTCACCAGATAGGCCATCGCGCCGGCGTCGCGGGCGCGTTCGACGAGGTCACGCTGGCTGAACGCGGTCAGGATCACGATCGGGGCGATCCGCTTGGCGGCGATCTCGGAGGCCGCGTCGATGCCGTCGCGCCGCGGCATCTTGACGTCCATGATCACCAGGTCAGGGCGCAGCGCCTCGGCCAGCTCGACCGCTTCCTGCCCGTCGCCGGCCTCGCCCACGATCTCGTAGCCCTCTTCGCGCAGCATCTCGGCCAGGTCGAGGCGGATCAGGGCCTCGTCCTCGGCGACGAGGACGCGGCGGGGCTTGACCCCAGTGTCGGGTGAGTCTGTCGATGGCCCGGTCATGGAGAACATTGTGTCGGTCCCGGGCCGGATGAGCGACCGCGGGGGCATCCTCTATGGTGGGAGGCCGCACAGGATGCGTTGCCCTCGTATCCCAACTGGCAGAGGAAACGGATTCAAAACCCGTACAGTGTGAGTTCGAATCTCACCGAGGGCACCAGCACGATCGCGAGCGTGCACTCCTGGTAGCGATCGGGCGCCGTTCACTACTATCCCTGCACGCTCGGCGCAGCACCCACGGATGTGCGCATTCCAGCAGGTCGACACCCTTTCAGGCGATAATGTTTGGCCGTGGTCAAGGTGCGACCCGTCTGCGTGCCGGAGGTGGCTCTGGAGAGCCGCGTCTGGTCCCCGAGTCGGCACCGCGCCGAACGCGTCGCCCGCCGGCTGCGGGTATTGATGATCGCCAGCTGGATCGCGGCGGCAGTCTCGTTCACCTTCGGGCTGTTCCAGCTGGCCGTCGGGGGTGGGTTGTGGTGGCTGGGCGCGGTGAACATGGCGTGCGGCGCGGTGTTCCTGGTGATCCCGCGGATGTGCCGGTTCGGGGAACTCGTCGCGCCGGTGACCTTCGTGGCGTTCGCCTACGTCTCGGTCGCCTTCATCTGCTTCACCACCGGCACCCGCTCGGGGTTGCAGTTCTATTTCCTGGTCTCGGCGGCGTTGGTGGTGCTGGTGCTGGGAATCGAACGGATCGCGCTGGCCTCGGCGATGGCCGCCGTCGGCGTCGCACTGACGGTGGTGCTGGAGCTGACCGTGCCGCACGACCGGGGCCTCGGCCCGTCGTGGACGCTGACCGTCGGCTTCATCAGCTCGGTGGTGTCCTCGGCGGTGATGCTGGTGCTGACCATCTGGTACACGCTGCGCGAGATCGAGCGCGCCGAGCAGGCCATGGAATCCGAGTACGAACGCTCCGAGCGGCTGCTGACCAACATCCTGCCCGAGACCATCGCCGCCCGCCTCAAGGATCCGGCGCGCACCGTGATCGCCGACAAGTACGACGAAGCCTCGGTGCTGTTCGCCGATATCGCCGGCTACACCAAGCGGGCCAGCGACACCTCACCCGCGGAACTGGTGCGGTTCCTCGACCGGCTCTACACCGAGCTCGACGCCCTGGTGGACCGGCACGGGCTGGAGAAGGTGAAGACCAGCGGGGACTCCTACATGGTGGTCAGCGGCGTGCCGACCCCCCGCCCGGACCATGTCGAGGCGCTGGCATCGCTGGCGCTCGACATGGCCGACGCGGTGGCCGACCTGAAGGACTCCAAGGGCCGCGACGTGCCGCTGCGGATGGGCCTGGCCGCCGGGCCCGTGGTGGCCGGGGTGGTCGGTGCGAAGAAGTTCTTCTACGACATCTGGGGCGACGCGGTCAACGTCGCGGCCCGGATGGAGACCACCGACGTCGAAGGCCGGATCCAGGTGCCCGACAACGTGTATGAGCGCCTCCACCAGTCCTTCGTGCTCGAGGAGCGCGGCCTGGTGGACATCAAGGGCAAGGGCTGCATGCACACCTGGTACCTGGTCGGCCACCGCGCCGGGGCGGTCACACCTTCCGGTTCTCCGACTTGAGCAGCCACGCCAGCTTCTCCAGCCCGTCGATGAGCTGGTGCAGGATGTCCGCGGTGCTCGGGTCCTCGGCGTCCACCCCGTCGTGGACCGTGCGCAGCGTGTCCACGGTGGCGTAGATGCGGGTGGTGATCAGCTCGACGACGTCGGTGCTGCTGTGCTCGTAGTCCGGGAACTCCGGCAGCGACGTGGTCGCCGCGACGGTGTCGGACCGGCCGTCCGGCACGGCGTCCAGCGCCCGCATCCGCTCGGCGATGGTGTCGCTGGCCGTCCGGGCGAAGTCGACGACCTCGTCGAGTTGCAGGTGCAGGTCGCGGAAGTTGGTTCCGACGACGTTCCAGTGCGCCTGCTTGCCTTGCAGATGCAGCTCGATCAGGTCGACCAGTACCCGCTGCAGGGCGGCACTCAGGTCGGCAGAGGCCTGGAAGTTGGTGACGTCGGTTTCGGTCCTGCGTGCGTTCGTTGTGGTGGTCATGCTCATGTCAACGCCTCCTTTTCTGGACTCAGTCCAGTTTATCAGGAGGGCTTCGTCACAGCCTCCTTGTCCTGCTTGTCCAGTAACCGTGCGTAGCCAGCGCCCATGCCCAGAAGGACCAGGCCGACGACGATGAACACCGCCACCCGGAAAATGCCGTCCAACGTGCCCAGGTCGAACAGGAACAGCTTGGCCACGGCCGCGGCGACCAGCCCCAGCCCGCCCCCGATCGGCACCGGCCGTTCGTCGCGCGGCAACCGGGCGGCGTAACCGAACACCGCGGCCGCCATCGCGATCCAGCAGATCGTCGCGGCCATGTGCCCGGCGAAGAAACCGCTGTCCCCACCGAGCAGCACTCCCGCGGTGACGGTGAACGAGGTGACGGCATAGACGAGCACCGCGGCGGCGGCGATCCACAGTTCGCGCGGCCGCTGCGGCCACGACCACACGATCGCGACGGCGCTGCCGGCCAGCAGCACGCTGGACACCAGGGTCGACACCCCGGTCGCGGTGCCGATGTCGGTGTACCCGATCAGGTCCGACAGCGGCGCGTAGCTCAGGTGTACCGCCGCGCCGACCACACCGAACCCGACGGCGGCCCAGCGCGCGATGACGTCGCGCCGGCCGCCGACGGCGACCGCGACGGCCAGCGCCAACAGCACCGGGCCGGCCACCAATCCGCTGAACGCCACGTTCACCGCGATCAGCGCGGCGACCGCCGACAACGCCGCGAACACCTGCCGGACCACACCGGGAACACCGGGAAAGCGTTCCCCGACAAGCACAATGGCCAGCAGGGCGGCCGATAGCGCCGCGGCCATCAGCGCGGCGATCACGTGGTCGACCGCCAGGACCACGCACAGCACCGGGGTCACCCCGGCCGCGGTGAGAAGCGCCATCGCGACGCGATTCTTGGTGCCGGGCAACAGGATCAGCGCCGAGCCGATCGCCACCAACGCCGCGATGCCGCATGCGCCGGCCAGCCACAGATCCTCACGGGAGTCGAAGTAGCGCACCGCGAGCGCCGCCAGCAGCGGCAACACCGCGGCCGCGATCCGGGCCGCGTGCAACCAGATCCAGTCCCTGCCCAGCTGCACCGGGACCGACACCACCGACAGCGCGAGCATGAAACCGACCAGCAGCAGCGTGATCCCGTCCGTCACCACCGGGGCCAGCACGATCAGCGGGATCAGCACCAACAGTCCGAGCTGTTGGGAATCCCAGCGCCGGGCCAGCGTCAGACCACCGCCGGCGATCACCGAGGAGAGCACCAACGCCACCGGGGCGGACACCCATTCGTAGATCGAGGTGACCGCGATGACGTCCATGTAGGCCGCGGCCACCCCGGTGGCGGCCAGCGCGATGGCCCCGACGCGGCCGCCGGGCCGGCCGTACAGCCACCAGCCCGCACCGACCAGGGCCCCGGCCAGCACCGCGCCGGCCGCCACCCGGAACTCGGGCCGCAGGATGCCGGCCTGGGCGGCCAGCACCAGCAGCAGCACCACCCCGATCAGCGTGACCGCCACACCGGCGACGGCCAGCAGCTTGCCGATCCAGCCCTCGGAGCGCTCCTTGGGCGGTGTGGCCGGTACCGCCGGACCGGGCGCCGGCACCGGCCGGTAGGCCTGCCGTTGCGGCGGATAGTGCGGCGGATACTGGGCCGGATATGGAGGCGGATCCTGGGGCCAGTACGGCACGGCCGGCGGCTGCACCGGCATCGGCGGCACCGGGGCGGGCTGCGGCGCCGCGGCCGGCGCGGTCTCCGGCGGGCGCTGCGCGAGGATCCGGTCCAATTCGGTCAGATCGGTCGACACCTTGGCCAGCTGGCGCGATATCGCGGCGAAGTCGGCCGACAGCCGGGCGATGACAGCGCTGTGCGGTTCGGTCATGGCGCCATCGTCGCAAGCCCGGGCCCTCAGGTGAATGAGTACAACTACTCGTCCGCGTCCAGCCCGTGTTCGATGGCGTAGCGGGCCAGCTCGACCCGGTTGCCGATCTGCAGTTTGCGGAACGTCGCCTGCACGTGGTTTTCCACCGTGCGGTGGCTCAGCGACAGCCGGGCAGCGATCTGTTTGGCGGTCAGCCCCTTGGCCACGTAGCGCAGCACCTCGGTCTCCCGCTCGGTCAGCGTGGGGGCCGCCTTCGCGCCGGGCTCGCGCGCGATGCGGCGGTACTCCCCCAGCACCAGACCGGCCAGTCCCGGGGTGAAGACCGCCCGGCCCGCCGCGGTCGCCCGAACCGCCTCGGCGAGCTCCTCTTTGGAGGCGCTCTTGACCAGATAGCCGATCGCGCCGGCCTTGACCGCCTCGAGCACGTCGTCGTGTTCGGCCGACGCCGACAGCACCAGGATGCGCGACGCCGGCGACACCGCGAGCACCTCGGCGGTGGCCTGCGCGCCGTTCCCGTCGGCCAGCCGCATGTCCATCAGCACCACCGTCGGCCGCACCACGGCGGCCCGGCGTCTGGCCGAGGCCACTCCGTCGGCGGTGGCCACCACCTCGAAGCCCTCGGTGGCCAGATCGCGGGCCACCGCATCGCGCCAGATCGGGTGGTCGTCGACCACCATCACCGTGGTACCGTCAGCTCCCATTCCGTCCCCGCTCCGGGACCGGTGCTCAACTCCGCCCGGCCACCCAGCCAATTCATCCGCCCGACAATCGATTTCGCGATGCCCAGGCGCCCCTCCCCGACCGCTTCCGTCAGCCGGCCGGGCGGGATCCCGACACCGTCGTCGCGCACGCTGACGGTGACGGAGTCACCGAGGTCCTCGAGAAGAACATACGCGCGGGACTGCGGGCCGGCGTGGGCCTCGGCGTTGTCCAGGGCGTTGTCCACCGCGGCCAGCAGTTCGTCGGCCACCGCGGCGTCGAGCAGCACCGGCTCGGCGGGCACGCTGATCGACACCCGGTCCGAGGCCCGCATCCGCAGCATGGCCCCGAAGTCGGCGGTGCTGCCGTCGCGGGTCTCCCCGGTGCTGATCAGCCGGCGCAGTGCGCGCTCCTGTTCCCCGGCCAGCTCCGCCAACTCGGCGGTCTGTCCGCCGATCTCGCGGCCACGGCGGGCCATCAACGCCAACACCTGGATGACGCCGTCGTGCACCTGCCGGGACAGCCGTTCCCGCTCCTGCAGCGACGCGGACAACCGCGCGGCCCGCTCCAGCTCGGCGTGCGCACGCCGCGCGGTCTGCGCGGCCATCCCGACCGCCAGACCGACCGCCAGCTCGATGACGATGGTGGCGTTGCGGCTCAGGTCGACGTGGACGTGACCCTTGAGCACCGCGCTGGCCGCCATCACCACCAGGCCCGTCAGCATGCCCGCGATCGGTCCGAACTGGATGGCCGCGGAGATCGTGGCGTTGGTGGCCCACAGCGTGGTCGGCAGGGACTGGTTGTCCAGCACCCACTGCTCGGCGGCGATGACCTCGGTGGACAGCATCAACGCCACCACGACCACGATCTCGGCCACCACCCAGGCCGGCCGGCGCCCGAAGCCCTGCAGGTAGGCCAGCGCGCAGGCAACGCTCCAGCCGATCAGCGCCGCGAACATCAGCCACCCGGCGACCGGGTGTTCGAGGTCCGGGTTGACCGCCAGCTGGAAGCCCAGTGCGTAGATGCAGCTGAGCAGCCGGAACACCTGCGCGGCCCGCCACAGCGGGGCGGCCGGGTCCGGGGCTACATCACCTTGGAGAGAAACGCTTGCGTCCGTTCGTGTTGCGGGTTGCTCATCACCTCGCGCGGGTTGCCCCGCTCGACGACGACGCCGCCGTCCATGAACACCAGCTCGTCGGCGACCTCACGGGCGAAGCCCATCTCGTGGGTCACCACCACCATCGTCATGCCCTCGGAAGCAAGCTTTTTCATGACCCCGAGGACCTCACCGACCAGCTCCGGGTCCAGCGCCGAGGTGGGTTCGTCGAACAGCATCAGCTTCGGGTCCATCGCCAGCGCCCGGGCGATGGCGACCCGCTGCTGCTGCCCACCGGACAGCTGCGCCGGATAGGCCTCGGCCTTGTCGCCGAGGCCCACCTGCTTGAGCAGGTCCTTGCCCCGCTCGAGCGCCGCGCTCTTGCTGACGCCCTTGACCCGCATCGGCGCCTCGACCACATTGCCCAGCGCGGTGCGGTGCGGGAACAGGTTGAAGTGCTGGAACACCATCCCCACGTCGCGACGCTGCTTGGCCACCTCCCGGGGCTTCATCTCGTGCAGCTTGCCGCCGCGCTCGTGATAACCCACGAGTGAGCCGTCGACGTAAAGCCGTCCCGCAGAGACGGTTTCGAGGTGGTTGATGCAACGCAGGAACGTCGACTTGCCGGACCCCGACGGTCCGACCAGCACCAGCACCTGCCCCTGCTGCACCTCGAGGGTGATGCCCTTGAGCACCTTGAGCGCGCCGAAGTTCTTGCAGACGAGCTCGGCCTTCACCATGGGCTGTGCCGTGGCGGTCATCGGTGTCTCCTCACCCCGCCGGCGGCTGCTGCGCCAGCGCCAGCGCTTCGAGTTGTTTCGCCGTCAGCTTCCGCGAGGCGCCACGGGAGAAGTAGCGCTCGAGGTAGAACTGGCCGACCATCAGGATGCTCGTGATGATCAGGTACCAGGTGGCCGCGACCAGCAGCAGCGGCACCGGTTCGAAGATACGCGCGGCGATCTCGCGGGTCGCGATGCTGTACAGGTCATAGGCGTAGGGCACCGCGGTGACCAGCGACGTCGTCTTGAGCAGGCTGATCAGTTCGTTGCCGGTGGGTGGGATGATCACGCGCATGGCCTGGGGCAGCACGGTGCGGCGCATCGCCATCCCCCAGGACATGCCCAGCGCCGTCGAGGCTTCCAGCTGCCCCTCCGGGACCGAGGTGATGCCGGCGCGGACGATCTCGGCCATGTAGGCACCCTCGTTGAGCGCCAACCCGATCACCGCCAGCGCGAACGGGATCGAGAACGACTGCATGTCGATGTGCAACAGCGACGGCCCGAAGGGCACGCCCAGCTGCACGTTCTGGTAGATCGTCGGGAACAATCCCCAGAACGCGAGCTGGACGTACACCGGGGTGCCGCGGAAGATCCACAGGAACACCCACGCCACCGCACCCAGCACCGGGTTGTCCGACAGCCGCATGATGGTCAGCACGACACCGAGCACGATGCCGATCGCCATCGAATAGACCGTCAGCTGCAGGGTGTTGAAGACACCCAGCAGGATTCGCTCGTTGAACAGGTATTCGCCGAACGTGGACCACCCATAGGCCGGGTTGGTGGCCGCCCCGTAGAGGAACAGTCCGACGATCACCAGGATCACGGCCGCCGCGATCCACCGCCACGGGTGGCGCAACGGGACCGCGTCGATGGACTGCGGTCCCGCCCCCAGTTCAGTCATCGACGTACTCGCAGCTAGCTGACCGCGCCGTTGATCACCGGCTTGTCGATCATGCCCTCCTCGAGACCCCAGTTGGCCGCGATCTCCTCATACTTACCGGTCTCGATGAGGTGTTCCAGCGCCTGCAGCAGCGACTGCGCCAGCGGCGAGCCCTTCTGCACCGGCCAGCCGTAGGGCGCCGAGTCGAAGACCTCACCGGCCTGCTCGAGCTTGCCGTTGGTCTGCTTGATGGCATACAGCGTCACCGGCGAGTCCGCCGACATCGCGTCGGCCTGACCGAGCACGACGGCGTTGGTCGCGGCGTCCTGGCTGTCGAACGGGACGATCTCGATGGGGGGCTGGCCGGCTTCGACGCACTTCTGCGACCGCGCGGGCAGCTCGTCGGTCTCCTGCACCGTCGTCGCCTGCACCGCCACCTTCTTGCCGCAGGCGTTCTCCGGGTCGATCGCCCCGCCGGCGGGCTGCGCCCACAGCGTGCCCGCGGAGAAGTAGGTGACGAAGTCGACCTGCTCCTCGCGCTCCTTGCTGTCGGTGAACGACGACATGCCCACGTTGAAGGTGCCGCCCTGGATGGACGGGATGATCTTGGCGAAGTCGGCCTCCCGGTACTCCGGGGTCAGGCCCAGCGTGCCGGCGATGGCGTTCATCAGGTCGACGTCGAAGCCGACGATCTCGCCCGACGGGTCCTTGAACTCGTTCGGCGCGTAGGGGATGTTGACGCCGATGACGAGCTTGCCCGACGACTTGATCGCCTCGGGGACGGTGTTCGCGATCTCGTCGACCTTCTCAGCCGGGGCCGCGGCTGTCGGAGACTCTGATCCGCCGGAGTCGGAGCTGCTCGAGCAGCCCGACAGGGCCAGGGCGCCGGCCGCAGCGAACGCGGCCGTGATCCGCCAGATCTTGCTCCGGCGATCCTGCATTCCACCCAACACTGTTTGCCTCCACTTTCTGCTCGGGTCGTCCGGTCTTCGCTGGGCCCGGGCGATCCCCAGCCATGGACGTTAACGACCGATGGTCCGGCGCGCAGCGCCGGTAACGGAACATTAACGACCGTATGGAGGCAACACAGCCGTACCGCGAAATCGGACGTTCGGCGTGGCCGGTGTGGGACACTGCGCGCATGGAAACGCCTGCTCCCCCAAGCATGTTGCAGCATCTGTGGAAATCGGCACTGCTCTCGGGAATCCTCGCGATCGTCCTCGGCGTCCTGGTGTTGGCCTGGCCGGCGATCACGATCGTGGTCGCCGCCATCTTTTTCGGTGCCTACCTGTTGGTGACCGGCGTTTCCCAGGTGTTCTTCGCGTTCAGCCTGAACGTCTCCGCCGGTGGGCGGGTGCTGCTGTTCCTGTCCGGCGCGGCCGCGCTGGTGCTGGCTGTGCTCTGTTTCGTCAGCCTCCAGGACTCCATTTTGCTGCTGGCCATCTGGATCGCGATCGGCTTCATTTTCCGTGGGGTGGCCACGGCGATGTCGGCGATCAGCGACCCGACGCTGCCCGGCCGCTGGTGGGAGATCTTCATCGGTGTGATCAGCGTCATCGCCGGGGTGATCCTGCTGGCCAGGCCGTTCGAGTCGCTGGCGACCCTGACCTTGGTGGTCGGCATCTGGCTCATCGTGATCGGCGTGTTCGAGGCGGTCTCGGCATTCGGCATCCGGATGGCGAGCAAGCGGGTCACCGAATTGAAAGGGCAGGTCAGCGCCCCGACCGCGGAATGAGGGCCGAAAGCCTCTAGCTACTCCCGGCCGGGTGTACTACTACACTATGTCGTAGATACCGTCGGCAGAAGCGGGAGTGGTGCATGGACGCATTGGACGTGGCGCGGTGGCAGTTCGGGATCACCACCGTCTACCACTTCATCTTCGTGCCCCTGACCATCGGCCTGGCGCCGCTGATCGCCGTCATGCAGACGGTGTGGCATGTCACGGGCAACACCGCCTGGTACCGGCTGACCCGATTCTTCGGCAAACTGTTCCTGATCAACTTCGCCCTCGGGGTGGCCACCGGCATCGTCCAGGAGTTCCAGTTCGGGATGAACTGGAGCGAGTACTCGAAGTTCGTCGGTGACATCTTCGGCGCACCACTGGCGTTCGAGGGGTTGATCGCGTTCTTCTTCGAATCCACCTTCATCGGGCTGTGGATCTTCGGCTGGGGCCGACTGCCGCGAGCGGTGCACCTCGTGTGCATCTGGATCGTCGCGTTCGGGGTCAACGCGTCGGCGTACTTCATCATCGCCGCCAACTCGTTCATGCAGCATCCGGTCGGGGCCCGGTTCAACCCGGAGACCGGCCGCGCCGAACTGGTGGACTTCGTCGCCTTGCTCACCAACAACACCGCGATCTGGGCGTTCCTGCACGCGGTCACCGGCGCGTTCCTCACCGCGGGCGCGTTCGTCGCCGGCATCTCGGCGTGGCTGATGGTGCGCGACCGGCGCGGCGCCGCCCGAGAGGCGGCCGACGACCACGACGCCCGCACCATGTACCGGCCCGCGACGATCCTGGGTTCGCTGGTGGCGCTGGTGGCCGCCGCCGGCCTGTTCTTCACCGGCGACTTCCAGGGCAAGCTGATGTTCGTCCAGCAACCGATGAAGATGGCGTCGGCGGAATCGTTGTGCCACACCGAAACCGATCCGATGTTCTCGATCCTGACCGTCGGCACCCATAACAACTGCGACAGCGTCACCCACCTCATCGAGGTGCCCTACGTACTGCCGTTCCTGGCCGAGAGCAAGATCTCCGGCGTGACACTGCAGGGGGTGCAGGACCTGCAGGCCGAATACCAGGACAAGTTCGGCCCCGGCGACTACCGGCCCAACCTGTTCGTCACCTACTGGGCGTTCCGGGCGATGATCGGTCTGCTGCTGGTCCCGGTCGCCTTCGCGCTGTTGAGCCTGTGGCTGACTCGCCGCGGCCGGCTCCCCGACCAGCGCTGGTTCGGCCGGTTCGCGTTGCTCACCATTCCGGCACCGTTCCTGGCCAACTCGGCGGGCTGGGTGTTCACCGAGATGGGTCGCCAGCCCTGGGTGGTGGTACCGAACCCGACCGGTGACCAGATGGTGCGAATGACGGTGCAGGAGGGCGTCTCCGGGCACTCGGCGGGCCTGGTGCTGTTCTCGCTGGGCACCTTCACCCTGGTCTACGGCGTGCTCGCGGTGATCTGGTTCTGGCTGATGCGGCGCTACGTCGTCGAAGGCCCACAGGAGCACGATTCCGAGCCAGCCCCGCCCAAGCCACCCAGCGACGACGACGTCGCGCCGCTGTCCTTCGCGTACTGAGAGGACGTGTACCCATGGGACTTCCCGAACTGTGGTTCTTCCTGATCGCGGCGCTGTTCCTCGGCTTCTTGGTGCTCGAGGGCTTCGACTTCGGCGTCGGCATGCTGATGATCCCATTCGGAGTGGTGGGCAAGGGTGACCGCGAACAGCACCGCCGCGCCGCGCTGAACACCATCGGCCCGGTGTGGGACGCCAACGAGGTGTGGCTGATCACCGCCGGCGCAGCGATGTTCGCCGCGTTCCCGGTGTGGTACGCGACGGTGTTCTCCGCGCTCTACCTGCCGCTGCTGGCCATCCTGTTCGGCATGATCCTGCGCATCGTCGGCATCGAATGGCGCGGCAAGGTCGACGACCCCCGCTGGCGCGGCTGGGCCGACATCGGCATCGCCGCCGGATCGTGGCTGCCCGCCATCCTGTGGGGGGTGGCGTTCGCGGTGCTGGTGCAGGGGCTGCCGATCGACGCCGACGGCCGTTCCCACGCTTCGCTGTTCGACGTCGTCAATGTGTACACGTTGCTGGGTGGGCTGGCCACCGCGTCGCTGTTCGCGTTCTACGGCGCGGTGTTCGTCGCGCTCAAGACCGCGGGCCCGGTGCGTGCGGACGCGTTCCGGTTCGCCCGGCTGCTGTCGGCGCCGACGGTCCTGCTGGCCGGGGCGTTCGGGCTGTGGACCCAGCTGGCCCACGGGCGGGACTGGACGTGGCTGGCGTTGGGCGTCGCGGTGGTGGCGCTGCTGACCGCGGTCG
This sequence comes from Mycolicibacterium sp., assembly GCA_050250295.1. GTDB lineage: Bacteria > Actinomycetota > Actinomycetes > Mycobacteriales > Mycobacteriaceae > Mycobacterium. Next base: position 143,434 of record JBFWOX010000014.1, on the reverse strand, counting down.
CGCTGATGTGGACCCGGCAGCGGGAAGGGGTGGCGTTCTCGGCGATGGTCGTGGTGATCGCCGCGGTGGTGGTGCTGCTGTTCGGCTCGCTGTACCCGAACTTGTTGCCCTCCACGCTCGATCCCGCCTGGAGCGTCACGATCCACAACGGGTCCTCGACGCCGTACACGCTGAAGATCATGTCCTGGGCGTCGCTGACGCTGCTGCCGCTGGTGCTGGGCTACCAGGCGTGGACGTACTGGGTGTTCCGCAAGCGGATCACCGCCGAGGCGATCCCCGCCTCGATCGGGTTGGCGAGGAAAGCGTCCTGACGCAGCGCTCCCGGGCCGCACGCGCGCCGATCGATCCCCGGTTGTGGCGGGCGTCGGCCGCGATGCGCCGGTTCCTGGCCGCCACCACGGCCTGCGGGGTGCTGATCGCCGCGTGCACCATCGCCTCGGCCGTGGTGCTGGCGGACGTGGTCGCCCGAGTGATCACCCAACCCGCCGCCCTGGACTGGCAGCTGTTCGCCACCCCGCTGGCGATCCTGCTGGGGTTGTGGACCTTTCGCACGCTGACGCACTGGCTGCAGGGCCGGCTGGCGCAGCGAGGCGCCAGTTCGGTGATCGCCGACCTGACCGACCAGGTCCTCACCGCGGTGACCGCGCTGCCGCCGCGCGAGGCGGGCCGGCTGCGCGACGACGCGGCCGTCGTGGTGACCCGGGGACTGGACGGGCTGCGCCTGTACTTCACCACCTACCTGCCGTCGCTGTTCCTGGCCGCGATCCTGACCCCGGCCACCGCCGCGGTGATCGCGGTCTACGACTGGAGATCCGCGGTGATCGTGCTGATCGCGTTGCCGCTCATCCCGATCTTCATGGTGCTGATCGGGCTGGCCACCGCCGACCGGTCGGCCGCGGCGCTGGCGGCGATGACCACCCTGCAGTCGCGGCTGCTGGACCTGGTGGCCGGCCTGCCCACCCTGCGGGCCCTCGGCCGCGCCGACGGGGCCGTCACCCGGATCGCTGAACTCAATGCCGCACACCGGCGTTCGGCGATGGCCACGATGCGGATCGCGTTCCTGTCGGCGTTGGTGCTGGAACTGTTGGCGACGCTGGGGGTGGCCCTGGTCGCGGTCAGCGTCGGCATGCGCCTGGTGTACGGCGAGATGGCGTTGACGGCGGGGCTGACCGCGCTGCTGCTGGCGCCGGAGGTGTTCTGGCCGTTGCGCCGCGTCGGCGCGGCGTTCCACTCCGCCCAGGACGGCACCACCGCCGTACAGGCGGCCTTCGAGCTCATCGAGCGCGCCGCCCCGGCGTCGCCGCGTATCCGCGACCTGCCCGCGGGTCCGCTCACCATCGAGGTCGACGATCCGCCGATGATCGCCCGCCCGGGCCGGGTCACCGTGCTCACCGGACCCAATGGCATCGGCAAATCCACACTGCTGCAAGCGATCCTGGGTCTGGATACCGCACCGGGGCGCATCACGGTCGACGGTGTCGACGTCGCTGACCTGGACCGCGACCAATGGTGGTCGGCGGTGGCATGGCTGGCGCACCGTCCGGTGTTGATCCCCGGCACGGTGCAGGAGAACCTGGAGTTGTTCGGGCCGCTGCCCGATCTGGCGGCGGCCTGCCGGGCGGCGTGCTTCGATGACGTGCTCGCCGCACTGCCCGACGGGGTGCACACCACGATCGGCCGCGGTGGGGTCGGCCTGTCGCTGGGGCAGCGGCAACGGCTCGGTCTGGCCCGGGTGCTCGGCTCGGCGGCGCCGGTACTGCTGCTCGACGAGCCAACGGCCCACTTGGACGGCCCCACCGAGGCACGGGTGCTCGACGCCATCGCCCGGCGGGCCGCCGACGGCGCCACCGTCATCGTCGTCGGGCACCGCACCCCGGTACTGGCCGCCGCCGACACCGTGGTCGAGATGGGAGCCGTCCGTGTGGGCCCTTGACCTGCTGCGGCCGCGCTGGCCGCGGGTGGCGCTGGCGATCGCGCTGGGAGCGCTGTCGTTGGGCAGCGCGCTGGCGCTGGCGGCGGTGTCGGCGTGGCTGATCACCCGGGCCTGGCAGATGCCGCCGGTGCTGCACCTGACGGTGGCCGTGGTCGCGGTCCGCGCGTTGGGCATCTCGCGCGGCGTGCTGGGCTACTGCGAGCGGCTGGCCTCGCACGACACCGCGCTGCGGGCGGCGGGCACCGCCCGTGAGCAGGTGTTCCGCCGGCTGGCCGGCGGACCGGTGGAGGCCGTGATGCGCCGCCACAGCGGTGAGCTGGTGGCCCGGGTGGGCGCCGGGGTCGACGATCTGTCCGACGTCGTGGTCCGGGCGGTGGTGCCGATCGGGGTCGCCGCCGTGCTCGCGGTGGCCGCGATCGCGATGATCGCGGTCATATCGTTCCCCGCCGCGGCGGTGCTGGCGCTGTGTCTGACGGTGGCCGGCGTGTTGGCTCCCGCCGTGTCGGCACGGGCCGCGGTCACCGCGGAAATCGTTGCGGCCGAAGAGCGTTCGCGCCGGGATACCGCGGTGATGCTGGCCCTCGAGCATGCACCCGAGCTGCGGGTCGGCGGCCGGCTGGCCGATGTCATCGCCGCGGCCGGGGCCGAGCAGCGGGCCTGGGGGCGCGCCGTCGACCGGGCCGCCGCCCCGGCGGCACTCGCCGCGGCCGCCCCGACCGCCGCGATCGGGGTCAGCGTGCTGGCCGCGGTGATCGCGGGAATCTCGCTGGCCGGCTCCGTGTCCCCGACCACGCTGGCGATCCTGATGCTGGTGCCGCTGTCGGCGTTCGAGGCCACCGCGGCGCTGCCCGGCGCCGCCGTCACCCTGACCCGGGCTCGGGTCGCGGCGGGGCAGCTGCACGCGCTGCTGCAGCCGGGCCCCGACGATGCCCGCCGCCCGGCCGTCGCACCGCTGGAGCTGCACCCGGGCGGCCGGGTCGCCGTGGTCGGCCCCAGCGGGTGCGGCAAGACCACGCTGCTGATGCAGACCGCGGGCCTGCTGCCCGGCGACGGCGCACCCAGGGGCGTGTTCTTCGCCGAGGACGCGCACCTGTTCGACACCACGGTGCGGGACAACCTGCTGGTCGCCCGTGGTGACGCCACCGACGACGAGTGCCGCGACGCGCTGACCCGGGTGGGATTGGGGCGCTGGCTCGACGAGCTGCCCGACGGCCTGTCCACCGTCCTGATCGGCGGGGCGGCCGCGGTGTCGGCCGGCCAGCGCCGGCGGCTGCTGCTGGCCAGGGCGCTGATCTCGCCGGCCACCACGGTGCTGCTCGACGAGCCGACCGAGCACCTCGACGCCGCCGACGGTGAGCAGATCCTGCGCGATCTGCTCACCCCGGGGGCGTTGTTCCCCGCCGACCGCACCGTCGTCGTCGCCACCCACCACCTGCCCGACGATGCGGTCTTCCCGACCGTGCGGATGCTGTCTGACCGGCAGTGAAACCGCCGGTCAGCGAGTAACCTCACCGGCATGACCGAACCGCCGCCACCTCCGCAGTACGGCGCCTATCCGGGCAACTACCCGCCGCCGCCACCGCAGTACGGCGGCTATCCCCCGCCACCGCAGGCCGGTCCGAAGAACGGTCTGGGTATCGCGTCGCTGGTGGTCGCGATCATCAGCCTGTTCAGCGTGTTCGGCGGGGTCGTGCTGGGCGTGGTGGCCATCATCCTCGGCTTCCTGGGCCGCGGCCGAGTCAAGCGCGGCGAGGCCACCAACGGGGGCGTCGCCATCGCCGGCATCGTGCTCGGCGCGCTGAGCATCCTGGTGTCGATCGCCGCCATCGGGGTCATGGTGTGGGGCTTCAACGAGGTCGGCGGAACCGACTACGTGGACTGCGTGACGCGGGCCGGCAATGACCAACAGGCCATGCAGGACTGCGCCGACGAGTTCACCCAGCGGGTGGAGGACCAGTTCTCCATCACCCTCACCCCGACGCCGTAGGCCGCCCCGGGAAGTACTTCACGATCCCCTCCTGAACGACGGTGGCCAGCGGCCGGCCCGACCCGTCGAAGAAGTGGCCGGTGCCCAGCCCCCGGGATTCGGCGGCCACCGGTGACGACGTCGAGTAGAGCACCCAGTCGTCGAACCGGAACGGCCGGTGGAACCACACCGAGTGATTGGTGGTCACCGCGAAGATCCGGTCGTAGCCCCACGACAGCCCGTGGGTGGTGATGATCGAATCCAGCACGGTGGTGTCCGAGGCGTACACCAGCGCCGCGGCATGCAGCACCGGATCGTCGGGCATCGCGCCCTTGGTCTTCATCCACACCCGGTTGTGGGCCAGCCGCTCCCCCTTGTCGCGCATGATCCACGCCGGGTCGTTGGTGTAGCGCCATTCGATCGGGTGCAGCGCATTCGCGAAGTGCGGCACCACGTCCTCGTAGCCACGCAGCAGGTCGTCGATCGGGGGCAGCGCCAGCGGGTCGTCCAGCGGTGGGTGCTGCACGCTGTGCTCGAGGCCGCGGCCGCCGGCCAGGTACGACACCATCGCGGTGGTGAGCAGCTGACCCTTCTGCATGACGTCGACCCTGCGGTTGGCGAAGCGGCGTTCGTCGCGCAGCCGCACCACGCGGAACTCCAGGTCCAGCTCCGGATCACCGCCGGCGATGAAGTGCGTCGACATCGCGCTCGGCGGCACCGGGTGCGCCAGGCTGCGCCCGGCCGCCACGAACGCCTGCGCCATCATCTGCCCGCCGAAGGTCCGCACCGGGTTCTTGCTCGGATGCGCGCCGACGAAGGTGTCGTCGTCGAGGCGGTCCAGATGCAGTATCGCCAGCAGCTCCTCGAAGTCCGCGTACCGCGACACCGACTGCCCCCTGCCCTACCTCTTAGACGTCGTCCTCCCCGATGCGGTGGACGTGGATCAGATTCGTGGAGCCTACTGTGCCCGGCGGCGCGCCAGCGACGATGACCACCAGGTCGCCGCGCTTGTAGCGGCCAAGGGCCAGCATCGACTGGTCGACCTGACGGATCATGCCGTCGGTGGTCTCGATGTGCGGGACGATGAACGTCTCGGTGCCCCAGGTCAGCGCCAACTGGCTGCGGATCTCCGGCAGGGCGGTGAACGCCAGCACCGGCAGCGGGGTGTGCAGCCGCGCCAGCCGGCGCACCGTGTCCCCGGACTGGGTGAACGCCACCAGCGCCTTGGCGTCGAGCCGCTCGCCGATGTCGCGGGCCGCGTAGGAGATCACGCCGCGCTTGGTGCGCGGCGTGTGGGTCAGCGGCGGCGCGGCCACCGAGTTCTCCTCGACCGCCGAGATGATGCGGGCCATGGTCTTGACGGTCTCGAACGGGAACTTGCCCACCGATGTCTCCCCGGAGAGCATCACCGCGTCGGCGCCGTCGAGCACCGCGTTGGCGACGTCGGACGCCTCGGCCCGGGTGGGCCGGGAGTTCTCGATCATCGACTCCAGCATCTGTGTCGCCACGATGACGGGTTTGGCGTTCTCCCTTGCCATTTGGATGGCCCGCTTCTGCACCAGCGGGACCTCCTCGAGCGGGAGCTCCACCCCCAGGTCGCCGCGGGCGACCATGATGGCGTCGAAGGCGAGCACGATCGCCTCGAGGTTGTCGATCGCCTCCGGCTTCTCCAGCTTGGCGATGACGGGCACCCGGCGGCCGACCCGGTCCATCACCTCGTGCACCAGTTCGACGTCGGCCGGCGAGCGCACGAACGACAGCGCCACCAGGTCGACGCCCAGGCGCAGCGCGAACTCCAGATCCTCGATGTCCTTCTCCGACAGCGCCGGGGCGGAGACGTTCATCCCGGGCAGCGACATGCCCTTGTTGTTGCTGACCTTGCCGCCCTCGGTGACCGTGCACACCACGTCGTTGCCGTCGATGTGCTCGACGACCAGTCCGACGTTGCCGTCGTCGACCAGCACCCGGTCCCCGGGCTTGGCGTCCTGGGCCAACCGCTTGTAGGTGGTGGACACCCGGTCGTGGGTGCCCGCGACGTCCTCGACGGTGATCCGCACCGTCTCGCCGTTGCGCCACTCGGTCGGCCCGTCGGCGAAGCGGCCCAGCCGGATCTTGGGTCCCTGCAGGTCGGCGAGGATCCCGACGGCGTGCCCGGTGACGTCGGAGGCGGCCCGGACCCGCTTGTAGTTGGCTTCGTGGTCGGCGTAGTCACCATGGCTGAAATTCAGCCGGGCGACGTCCATGCCGGACTCCACCAGCTTCCGGACGGCCTCGTCCGAGGCGGTGGCCGGACCAAGGGTACAGACGATTTTTCCGCGTCTACTCACGACTGGTGAGCATAGTCGTTGATCGATTCAGATGACGGCCAGCGGTAGCGCGGACGGCCTGACCGGGGCCGGGAGGTCCGACTCGCCCATCAGGTAGGCGTCCACCGCGTGCGCGGCGCTGCGGCCCTCGGCGATGGCCCACACGATCAGCGAGGCGCCCCGGTGGGCGTCCCCGCACACGAACACCCCCGGCGCGTCGGTCTGCCAGTCCGAACCGCAGGTCAGGGTGCCGCGGCGGTTCAGCGTCAGGCCCAGCCCGGCCAGCAGCGGCATCTCCTCGACGCCCTCGAAACCGATGGCCAGCAGCGCCAGATCGCAGGGGATCTGCAGGGACTCCCCGACCGGGACGATGAGCCGGCGGCCTGCGTCGTCGCGCTGCACCGTGACCTCGGCGATCTCCATCGCCCGCAGGTTGCCCTGCTCGTCGCCGAGGAAGCGCTGCACCGCGACCTCGTAGCGGCGCTCGCCGCCCTCGGCGTGCGCCGGGGACAGCCGGGTGCGCAGCACGATGGGCCACGCCGGCCACGGCGTGCGGGTGTCGTCGCGGACCTCCGGCGGTTCCGGGTTGTAGTCCAGCTGGGTCACCGACGCCGCGCCCTGCCGGTGCGCGGTGCCCAGGCAGTCGGCGCCGGTGTCGCCGCCGCCGATGATGACGACGTGCTTACCCTTGGCGCTGATCGGGCTCGGGCCGTCGCCCTCGCACTCCCGGTTGGCGGGCACCAGGTGCTCCATCGCCAGGTGCACGCCGTCGAGTTCACGACCCTCGACCTCGTTGTCGCGGGCCCGCAACGCGCCGACCGCGAGCACCACCGCGTCGTGCTGGGCGCGCAGCTGCTCGACCGGCACGTCGACGCCGACCTCGCATTCGGTGACGAAACGCGTTCCCTCCGCTCGCATCTGGGCCAGACGCTGGTTGAGCACCGACTTCTCCAGCTTGTACTCGGGGATGCCATAGCGCATCAGCCCGCCGATCCGGTCGTCGCGTTCGTAGACCGTGACGTCGTGCCCGGCGCGGGTCAGCTGTTGAGCCGCGGCCAGACCCGCCGGGCCGGAGCCCACGACCGCGACCCGTTTGCCGGTGGAGATGGCCGCGGGCTGGGGTTCCACGCTGCCCTCCATCCAGGCCTGGTCGGCGATGGACTGCTCGATCCGCTTGATCGTGACGCTGCCGCCGGTCTTGTCCTCGGCGATCGAGAGCACACACGCCGCCTCGCACGGGGCGGGGCACAACCGCCCGGTGAACTCCGGGAAGTTGTTGGTGGCGTGCAGCCGGTCGCTGGCGGCGTCCCACCGGCCACGGCGCACCAGGTCGTTCCACTCCGGGATCAGGTTGCCCAGCGGACAGCCCGCAGAACCGGAGTGGCAGAACGGGATGCCGCAATCCATGCAACGCCGGGCCTGCTGGGACACCTCGTGGGCGCGTTGGTGCGGATCCTGCCGCTCGTAGACCTCGCGCCAGTCACCGACGCGTTCGTCGACGGGTCGTTTGGCGGCCTCGACCTTCGGTACTTCCAGGAATCCATGCGGGTCAGCCACGGCTTGCCTCCATGATCGCGGTGTCGACGTCGCGGCCCTCGGCTTTGGCCATCCGGGTGGCCTGCAGCACCCGCTGGTAGTCCCGCGGCATGACCTTGGTGAACTGCGCGCTGCGCCTGGGCCAATCGGACAGCACGGAGGTGGCCACCGTGCTGCCGGTGTGATGGGCGTGCTGGGCGACGATGTCCCGCAACCACGCCAGGTCCTCGGGTTCCAGGCGCTGCAACTCCACCATGTCGGTGTTGACCCGGCGCGGATCCAGGCCGAGGACGAACGCGATACCGCCGGACATCCCGGCAGCCATGTTGCGGCCCGTCCTGCCCAGCACCACGACCCGTCCACCGGTCATGTACTCGCAGGCATGGTCGCCGACACCTTCGACGACGGCCAGCGCCCCGGAGTTGCGGGCGGCGAACCGCTCACCGGCGCGGCCCCGCAGGTACACCTCACCGGAGGTGGCGCCGTAGAGCAGCGTGTTGCCGGCGATGACGTTGTCCTCCGGCAGGAACAGCACGTCGTCCTGCGGTTTGACGATCACCTTCCCACCCGAAAGGCCTTTCCCCACATAGTCGTTGGTGTCGCCGATGAGTTCCAGCGTGATCCCCGGCGGCAGGAACGCCCCCAGTGACTGGCCCGCCGAGCCGGTGAGGGTGACGTGGATGGTGTCCTGGGGCAGGCCCGCGGCGCCGTAACGGCGGGTCACCTCGCTACCCAGGAGCGTTCCGACGGTGCGGTTGACGTTGCGCACCGGCAGCTCCAGCCGCAGCGGGTGCGCGTCCTCGAGCGCGCCTTCGGCGAGCTGGATCAGGGTGCGGTCCAGCGCCTGGTCGAGGCCGTGGTCCTGGTCGCGCAGCCGGCGGCGCTGGGTGAGCTTGCCGCCGTGCGCGTCGGTGGGCACCGCGAAGATCGGGCTGAGGTCCAGCCCCTTGCTCTTCCAGTGCGCCACGCCCATGTCGGTGTCGAGCAGTTCGGCATGCCCGACCGCTTCGTCGACGCTGCGGAAGCCCAGCTCGGCCAGGTACTTGCGGATGTCCTCGGCGATGAACCGGAAGAAGTTCTCCACGAACTCCGGCTTGCCGTTGAACCGGGCCCGCAACTCCGGGTTCTGGGTGGCCACTCCCACCGGGCAGGTGTCGAGGTGACAGACCCGCATCATGATGCAGCCGGCGACCACCAGCGGTGCGGTGGCGAAGCCGTACTCCTCGGCACCGAGCAGCATCGCGACCATGACGTCGCGGGCCGTGCGCATCCCGCCGTCGCACTGGACCGTGATGCGATCGCGTAACCCGTTGAGCACCAACGTCTGCTGGGTATCGGCCAGCCCGATCTCCCACGGTGCCCCGGCGTGTTTGAGACTGGTCAGCGGCGCCGCGCCGGTGCCGCCGTCGTACCCGGAGATCAGCACGACGTCGGCGTGGGCCTTCGACACGCCGGCCGCGACGGTGCCGACCCCGATCGAGCTGACCAGCTTGACGTGGATGCGGGCGTCGGCGTTGGCGTTCTTCAGGTCGTGGATCAGCTGCGCGAGATCCTCGATCGAGTAGATATCGTGGTGCGGCGGTGGCGAGATCAGCCCGACCCCCGGGGTGGAGTGCCGGGTCTTGGCGATGTTGGGATACACCTTGTAGCCTGGAAGCTGGCCGCCCTCACCGGGTTTGGCCCCCTGAGCCATCTTGATCTGGATGTCGGTGGCGTTCACCAGGTAATCGCTGGTGACCCCGAACCGGCCGGAGGCGACCTGCTTGACGGCGCTGCGGCGCTTCGGATCGTAGAGCCGGTCGACGTCCTCGCCGCCCTCCCCGGAGTTCGACCGGCCGCCGAGGTTGTTCATCGCGATCGCCATGGTCTCGTGGGCCTCGGCGGAGATCGAGCCGTAGCTCATCGCCCCGGTGTTGAACCGGGTGACGATCGAGTCGGCGGACTCCACCTCCGCCAGCGGCACCGGTGGGCGCAGGCCCTTCTTGAGCTCGAACAGGCCGCGCAGCGCGCCACCCTCGCGGGCCAGCCGGTTGACTTCCTCGGAGTACTTCTCGAAGACCTCGTAGCGGCCGGTGCGCGTCGAATGTTGCAGCAGGAACACCACTTCGGGGGTGAACAGGTGCAGTTCGCCCTCGCGACGGAAGGCATACTCCCCGCCCACCTCGAGGCGCCGGTGCACCCGCTCGGTCGGGTTCTCGGGATAGGCGCGGCGGTGCCGCAGCTTGACCTCTTCGGCGATGACCTCGAGCCCGACACCGCCGAGCTGGGTCGGGGTCCCGGTGAAGTACTCGTCGATGACGTCCCTGTCGATGCCGATGGCCTCGAACGCCTGCGCGCCGGTGTAGGACGCGACGGTGGAGATGCCCATCTTGCTCATCACCTTCATGACGCCCTTGCCGAGCGCCTGGAGATAGTTGCGCACGGCCGTCGCGGGTTCGATGCCGGTGAGCTCGCCCTCGCGGATCAGGTCCTCGATCGACTCGAACGCCAGGTACGGGTTGACCGCGGCGGCACCGAACCCGATCAGCATCGCGATGTGGTGCACCTCGCGGGCGTCACCGCTCTCGACGACCAGGGCCACCGTGGTGCGTTGCTTGGTGCGCACCAGGTGGTGGTGCACGGCCGAGACGGCCAGCAGCGACGGGATCGGCGCCTTCGTGTGGTCGGAGTCGCGGTCCGAGATGACCAGCGTGCGAGCCCCTTTGGCGATCGCATCGCTGGCGCGGATCCGCAGCTCCTCCAGCGCGTCGGCCAGGCCCTCGCCGCCGCGCTCGACGTCGTAGAGCGCCCGCAGCACCGCGGTGCGCAGCCCGGGCTGTTCCCCGTCGTCGTTGATGTGGACGATCTTGTTGAGCTCGTCGTTGTCGAGTACCGGCCAGCGCAGCACGATCTGCCGGCAGGACGCCGCGGTGGGCTCGAGCAGGTTCTGCTCGGGACCCATCACCCGCGCCATCGAGGTCACCACCGCTTCCCGGATGGCGTCCAACGGCGGGTTGGTCACCTGGGCGAACAGCTCGACGAAGTAGTCGTAGAGCAGTTTGGAGCGCTGGGACAGCACCGCCGGCGGGGTGTCGGTGCCCATCGATCCCAGGGGCTCAGCGCCCGAGGCGGCCATCGGGGTGAGCAGCAGACGCAGGTCCTCCTCGGTGTAGCCGAACGAGACCTGCCGGCGCACCACCGACTCGTGGTTGGGCTGGATGCGGACCCGCTCGGGCAGCGTCTTGAGGTCCAGCAGGCCCGCGTGCAGCCACTCGCCGTACGCCTCGGCCTTGGCGAGGTCCTCTTTGATCTCGTCGTCGGAGATGATCCGTCCGGCGGCGGTGTCGATCAGGAACATCTTGCCCGGCTGCAGCCGGCCCTTGGCCACGATCTGCGACGACGGCACGTCGAGGACGCCGCTCTCACTGGCCAGGATGATCCGGTCGTCCAGCGTGCGCCACCAGCGTCCCGGCCGTAATCCGTTGCGGTCCAACACCGCTCCGACGAGTGTGCCGTCGGTGAAGGTGACGCACGCCGGCCCGTCCCACGGTTCCATCAGGGAGGCGTGGAACTGCCAGAACGCGCGTTCGGCCGGTTCCATGGCGGCGTTGTTCTCCCACGCCTCCGGGATCATCATCAGCACCGCGTGCGGCAGGCTGCGCCCACCGAGGTGCAGCAGCTCGAGCACCTCGTCGAAGGACGCCGAGTCGGACGCCTCGGGTGTGCAGATCGGCGAGAGCCGGCTCAGGTCACCGGGGATGTTGGCGCTGGCCAGCATCGCCTCCCGGGCGTGCATGCGGTTGCGGTTGCCGCGCACGGTGTTGATCTCGCCGTTGTGGGCGACGAACCGGAACGGGTGCGCCAGCGGCCAGGACGGGAACGTGTTGGTGGAGAACCGGCTGTGCACGATCGCGATGGCACTGATGCAGCGCTCATCGCGCAGGTCCGGAAAGTACTGTGGCAGCTGCATAGTGGTGAGCATGCCTTTGTAGACCATGGTGCGGCTGGACAGCGACGGGAAGTAGACGCCGGTACGTTCGGCGCGCTTGCGCATGGGGTAGACCCGGCGGTCGAGGTCGACGCCGGCGACGGTGCGCCCCGGCGCGGCCACGAATAGCTGGGCCATGTGCGGCATGCAGCCCAGGGCCGTCACGCCGATTTCGGCGCCGTCGGGATCGACCGGGACCGGGCGCCAGCCGAGGACGTCGAGGCCTTCCTCGGCGGCGATGGCTTCCACCGTCTCGCGCGCGGCCGCGCGGGCGGCCGGATCCTGGGGCAGGAAACAGGTGCCGGCGGCGAAGGTGTTGGCGCCGTCGGGGGCGGGCTCGGGCAGCTCGAAGTCGACGACCGCGCGCAGCAGCTCCACGGGTAGCTGGATCAGGATGCCGGCGCCGTCGCCGCTGTTGGGTTCGGCTCCCGCCGCGCCGCGGTGCTCGAGGTGTTCGAGGGCGATCAGCCCGTCGGTGACGATGGCGTGCGAGCGTCGGCCCTGGATGTCGGTGACCATCGCGACACCGCAGGAGTCGGCCTCGTTGGCGGGGTCGTACAGACCCTGGCGTTCGGGCAAAGCCGAAAAGAGCATTGGCTGGACCTCCGCAGTCCTGAAGTGGTTTCCAGGGACTGCACCGGCCCGTCGGCTGATTGTAACAGCGCGGACGGGGTGCTACCCGCCGAGAACGGTCGGTACCAGCGGAAATCCGGGTAAATTACGGACCACCGTCCACGTCACGGCGGCGCCGAGGAGGACGCCGATAGCGGGTGTGGTGAGCACCGGTCTCCGCCGGCGCCGCTGCACCAGCACCCAGGTCAGCAGCAACGGCAGACCGATCAGAGCAAACGCGTTGTCGACGAACGCGGCGGCCAGGTCGCCGTGTAGCAGGTCGTGCGTCATCCGCAGGCCGCCGCAGCCCGGGCAGTTCCACCCGGTGAGGGCCTTGAACGGGCACGGCGGGAACACGAAGTCGGGGCGGTGCGGATCGCCGATTCCGATATAGGCCAGCGCACCGACCGTCAGCACGCCCGCGCCGAGTGCGGGATAGAGCTTGCTGCGATCGGTGGTGCGCTCAGGTGCCATCGCGCAAGGGGCGTCCCTCAGGGTCACGCACTTTGTCGGTGAGGATCAGGATGGCGTCGATGATGCCCCAGATGATGGCGCCGATGCCGCAGGTGATCAGGCCGACGACCAACTGGGCGACGCCCAGCCCGGTGTAGCCCAGGTAGATCCGGCCGATGCCGACCAGACCGAACAGGCCGAGGAGCTGCAGCAGTCCACCGACCACCTTCGACTTCTCCGAGAGCGGTTCTCCGGTGATCGGGTGCCGGCCCCAGGGCGCGGTCGGATCCGCATAACCGGGATACTGCCCGACCGGGGGCGGATAGGCGCCGGGAGGTGGCAGGTACTGACCCTGCGGCCCCTGCGGCGGATAGCCCGGCTGCTGCGGCGGGGGCGGGTAGGAGTTGCCACCTTCGCTGCCACTGAACTGGGGTTCGGTCATGCCACCCAGCATGCCAGACCACGGTGTGCTCACGCCGCGTTCTCTCCTGCGGCTCAGTCGTCGGGCGACGCCCCGTTCTGCCCGTCCGGTCCGTCGACGCCCGCGTCGCCGGGACCACCGTCACCGCCGGAGGCGAACGTGCCGCCGAAACCGCCGTTCCCGCCGTTGCCGCCTCGACGGGGCCATCGGGCGCTACGAGGTCACCCGGGACTACCTGCGGCAGCGCCGTGCGCCCGCGGCTCGCCGTGTACGCCAGCGCGGACACCACGGGCCTGGAACGGGACCTGCCCGCCGGCGCCCAGGACGAGATACACGTGATCGCGGGTGGCCATTTTCCGGCACCAGCAGCGTGCCGGGGAGTTCAACGCGTTGCTGCTGGCTGGCTCGACCGCACCGGGCGGCTGCCGGCGGCGTGCTAGCGGCGGTTGCGGCGGCGGCGCAGTAGGCGACGCACCAACCCACCGGGTGCGGCGTCGTTCGCGGGAGCCCGGTCGGCCGCGGTGCCGGTCGCTGTGTCGGTGTCGGTGTCGATGTCGATGTCGGCGGAGAGCGCCTCGGCGACGGCGTCCCCCTCGACCGCGATGCCGTCGTCTTCTGGGGTGAACTCGACGGGGGCGTCGTGCTCGCCCGAGTCTTCGGCGTTCTCGGCGGGGGTGGCGGGCGCCGGCTTGGCCGTCTCCCCCGCGTCCTCGGTGTCGGCTGCCAGGGCTTCGGCGACGGCGTCGCCTTCGACCGCTACCCCGTTCTCGTCGGCGTCGTCGGCGTCGTCGGCGTCGGCGTTCTCCGCGGCCGCCTCGATCTCATCGCCCAGATCATCGTCGTCCGCCTCAGCCTCGGGCGCAGGCTCCTCGGCCACCTCAACGTCTTCGACTGCCTCATCCGCGGCGGCCTCGGTCTCGTCGAGCTCAGCCTCGTCGGCCCCGGTGCCATCGAGCTCGTCGACCTCAGCGTCGTCAGCGTCATCGGCGTCGACGTTCTCCGCGGCCGCCTCGATCTCATCGCCCAGATCATCGTCGTCCGCCTCAGCCTCGGGCGCAGGCTCCTCGGCCACCTCAACGTCTTCGACTGCCTCATCCGCGGCGGCCTCGGTCTCGTCGAGCTCAGCCTCGTCGGCCCCGGTGCCATCGAGCTCGTCGGCCTCAGCGTCGTCAGCGTCATCGGCGTCGACGTTCTCCGCGGCCGCCTCGATCTCATCGCCCAGATCATCGTCGTCCGCCTCAGCCTCGGGCGCAGGCTCCTCGGCCACCTCGCTCTCGTCGCCGAAGTCGTCCGCGTCCGCCTCAGCTTCGGCGTCCGACCCGTCGGCGTCGGCCGCGGCGATATCCGTGACCTCGTCCTCGTCGACGTCCGCGGTCAGATCCTCCGGGTCCACGTCGGGTCCCGACCCGCCGGCAGCCTTGACCCCCGCCAGGACGCCGGTCGGGGCCGTCGCCGCCACGAGCAGCTCGTCGACGGGTACGTCCTCGTCCTCGTCGGAGTCCTGCTTACCGCGCAGGGTCTGCGGATCTTCGCGGCCCTTCGGCGCAGCCATGATGTAGACCACTGCGCCGATGAACACGAACGTCGAGGTGAACGAGTTGACCCGGATCCCGGCCAGCAGGGTCGCGGTGTCACTGCGCATCAACTCGATCCAGAACCGGCCGACGCAGTAGCCCGCGACATACAGCGCGAAGACCCGGCCGTGCCCGATCTTGAACCGCCGGTCCACGATGATCAGCACCGCGAAAACCAGCAGGTTCCACAGCAATTCGTACAGGAACGTGGGGTGGACCACCTCGAGCAGCTGCCCGGTGGACACACCGTTGAGCATGTCCAGCGCGCCCGCGGCGTTGCGCCGCTCGTAGATCTCCAGACCCCACGGCAGCGTGGTCGCCCGGCCGTAGAGCTCCTGGTTGAAGTAGTTGCCGAGACGCCCGATCGCTTGGGCCAGGATGATGCCCGGCGCGATCGCATCACCGAACGCGGGCAGCGGAATCCCCCGCCGCCGGCAGCCGATCCACGCCCCCACCCCGCCGAGTGCGACCGCACCCCAGATGCCGAGGCCGCCGTCCCAGACGCTCAGTGCCGCGCCGAAACCGGCGCCGGTCGGCCCGAAGTAGGTGGGCCAGTCGGTGATGATGTGGTAGAGCCGGCCGCCGAGCAACCCGAACGGCACCGCCCACAGCGCGATGTCATAGATGACGCCGGGCTCACCGCCGCGGGCGGTCCAGCGCCGATCGCCGATCACCAGCGCCGCGATGATCCCGACGATGATGAACAACGCGTACGCCCGCAACGGGATCCCGCCGACATGCCACACGCCCTGAGCGGGACTGGGGATGTATGCCAGGACCGTCGTCGTCACGCAGTGATCCTCTGCCGCACCCCGTCAGCGAGTTCTTCGGTCAGCGCACGCATCGCGGGGATGCCGTCCTTGAGCGCCGACACCAGCGCCGAGCCGACGATGACGCCGTCGGCATAGGCCCCGATCTCGGCGGCCTGTGCCCGGGACCGCACCCCCAGGCCGACCCCGACCGGGACGTCCGAGATCGCCTTGACCCGGCGCACCAGCTCGGGGGCGGCGTTCGACACCGCGTCGCGGGCGCCGGTGACCCCCATGGTCGACGCCGCGTAGACGAACCCGCGGGAGGCCTGCACGGTCGCGGCCAGCCGCTCCGGTGTCGACGACGGCGCCACCAGGAAGATCCGGTCCAGATCGTGCGCCTCAGAGGCCTCCAGCCACTCCTGCGCCTCGTCCGGGATCAGATCCGGGGTGATCATGCCGAGCCCGCCCGCCGACGCCAGGTCGCGGGCGAACGCGTCAACGCCCCTGCGCAGCACCGGATTCCAGTAAGTCATGACGACCGCGTGGCCACCGGCGTTGCTGATCGCCTCGACCGCGCGGAACGCGTCGCGCACCCGGACCCCGCCGGCCAGCGCCGCCTCGGTGGCCGCCGCGATGGTGGGACCGTCCATCCCGGGATCGGAATAGGCGATGCCGACCTCGATCACATCGCAACCCGCCTCCACCAGCGCGGTCATCGCCGCGATCGAGGTGTCGACGTCGGGGAACCCGGTCGGCAGGTACCCGATCAGAGCCGAGCGGCTCTCGCTGCGGCAGGTCTCGAACACACTGGCCAGCCGGCTCATGACGCGTCATTTCCCAACAGCCCGAACCACTTCGCCGCGGTCTCGACGTCCTTGTCGCCGCGGCCGGAGACGTTGACCAGGATGATCGACCCCGTGCCGAGCTCGTGGCCCAGTTTCACCGCGCCGGCTACCGCGTGCGCCGACTCGATAGCCGGGATGATGCCCTCGGTGCGGCTGAGCAACGACAACGCGTCCATCGCCTCGGTGTCGGTGATCGGCTCGTAGCGGGCCCGGCCGGTGTCCTTGAGCAACGCGTGTTCCGGCCCGACCCCGGGGTAATCCAGACCCGCAGAGATCGAATGGGATTCGATGGTCTGGCCGTCCTCGTCCTGCAGCAGGTACGAATACGAACCCTGGAACGCCCCAGGCGATCCGCCGGTGAACGTCGCCGCGTGCCGACCGGTCTCCACCCCGTCGCCGGCGGCTTCGTAGCCGACCAGTCGCACCGCGGGATCGTCGATGAACGCGTGGAACACTCCGATGGCGTTGGACCCGCCGCCAACGCAGGCCACCACCGCATCGGGCAGCCGGCCGGCCTGGTCGAGGATCTGCGCCCGCGCCTCCAGCCCGATCACGCGCTGGAAATCGCGCACCATCATCGGGAACGGGTGCGGACCCGCCGCCGTCCCGAAGCAGTAGTAGGTGCTATCGGCGTTGGTGACCCAGTCCCGGAACGTCTCGTTGATGGCGTCCTTGAGGGTCTTGGAGCCGGACTCCACCGGCACCACGGTCGCGCCGAGCAGCCGCATCCGCGCCACGTTGAGCGCCTGGCGCGCGGTGTCGACCGACCCCATGTAGATCACGCACTCCAGGCCGAGCAGCGCGCACGCGGTGGCCGTCGCCACCCCGTGCTGGCCGGCACCGGTCTCGGCGATGACCCGGGTCTTGCCCATCTGCCGGGCCAGCAGCGCCTGCCCGAGCACGTTGTTGATCTTGTGTGATCCGGTGTGGTTGAGGTCTTCTCGCTTCAGGAAGATCCGGGCACCACCGGCGTGCTCGCTGAGTCGCTCGGCCTCGTACAGCGGCGACGGCCGGCCGGTGTAGTGCCGCTGCAGCCGGTCCAGTTCGTCGAGGAACGCCTGATCGCCGCGGGCCTTCTCGTAGGCGGCGGTGACCTCTTCGATGACGGCCATCAGGGCCTCGGGCACGTAACGCCCGCCGTACACCCCGAAGTGCCCGCGGTCGTCGGGGTCATGCGCTGTGGGTTCGGCCACCGCGGCGCTAGCACGCGGCAGGTCAGGTCCGGCGATGTCGACCACTTAACGCGCGGGTTTCGGGCACGACGGATGCGTTCCGGCGGTGACCAGGTCGGCCACCGCGCTGCGCGGGTCGCCGCTGGTGACCAGGCCCTCGCCGACGAGGACGGCGTCGGCACCGGCACCGGCGTAGGCCAGCAGGTCGGCGGTCCCCCGCACACCCGACTCGGCCACCCGGATGACCTTGCTCGGCAGGCCGGGCGCGATCCTGCTGAAGCAGTCCCGGTCGACCTCGAGGGTCTTGAGGTTGCGGGCGTTCACCCCGATCACCGACGCGCCGGCCTGCAGGGCGCGGTCGGCCTCCTCCTCGGTGTGCACCTCGACCAACGCCGTCATGCCCAGCGACTCGGTGCGCTCCAGCAGCGATTCCAGCACCGGCTGTTCCAGCGCCGCGACGATGAGCAACAACATGTCCGCACCGTGTGCGCGGGCCTCGTGGATCTGGTAGGGCCGCACGATGAAATCCTTGCGCAGCACCGGGATCGACACCGTCGCGCGCACCGCGTCCAGGTCGTCGAGGGAGCCGTTGAAGCGGCGCTGCTCGGTCAGCACGCTGATCACCCGTGCGCCGCCGTCCTCGTAGGCCCGGGCCAGCTCGGCGGGGTCGGCGATGGTGGCCAGTTCACCCCGGGACGGGCTGGCACGCTTGACCTCAGCGATCACCGCGATGCCCGGCGCCTGCAGCGCGGCCATCACGTCCAGCGGCGCCGGGGCGCGCTCGGCCATCTCCTTGACCTCGGCCAGGCTGACCACGGCCTCGCGAGCGGCAACGTCTGCGCGAACTCCTTCGATGATGGAATCGAGCACGGTCGCCGAACCCATAGGTCTCGCTTCCCTCCTGCTGACGGCCGTTCGATTATGAACGAAGGGTAGTC
This sequence comes from Mycolicibacterium sp., assembly GCA_050250295.1. Classification (GTDB taxonomy): domain Bacteria; phylum Actinomycetota; class Actinomycetes; order Mycobacteriales; family Mycobacteriaceae; genus Mycobacterium. The sequence goes on along the minus strand of JBFWOX010000014.1, from coordinate 124,959 downwards.
GCCGTCGCGCCATCGACGATCACCGCCCCTTGTTGTCAGGGTCGGTCGGGTCGCGGCCCTCGTCGAGGGCGTCCCAGATCATCCGCTCCGACAGCGCGGCCGCGGGTTCGCTCGGCTCCGGTGCCCGGCGGCGGCTGTAGCGGGTTGTATCGCCGCGCCGCCCGGCGGCGCTGCGCATCAGCAGCACCGCGCCCAGCAGCGACGCCACCGCGGCCAGCAGCGTCACCACGGCCCCGCCGTAGTGCCGCTCGGTGCCCAGCAGGTCGGCGACCGGCGCCTCGGCCAGCCGTGAGGCCCGCACCCCGACGTCGGCGACCACCCACAGGCTGATCGCGAGGTAGCCCATCCCGGCGCTGGCGGCGGCCACCAGCACCGCCAGCAGCCGCAACGGCCAGCCCCGCACCGCCAACGCCGCCACCGCCGCCGCGGCCAGCAGCAGCGCGAGCGGGATCAGCGCCGTCGACCACGTCGCGCCGTTGAGATCGGCGGTCTCGGGCTGCCCGAGCCCGTCGAACGATTCGACCTGCACCCACGTCAGCCGCGAGGACGCCCACAGGCCCGCCGCGGCGAGCATCAGCAGGAGTTGCGCAACGCGGATCACGGTTCGCTCAGCGTCTCCGCCGCCGCGATCGCGGCCAGCACCGCGCGGGCCTTGTTCGCGGCCTCGTTGTACTCGTAGGGCCCGTTGGAATCCGCGACGACCCCGCCGCCTGCCTGCACGTACGCGGTGCCGTTGCGCATCAGCGTGGTGCGGATGGCGATCGCGAAGTCGGCGTTGCCGGCGAAATCCAGGTAGCCGAGCACGCCACCGTAGAGGCCGCGGCGGGTCTTCTCGACCTCCTCGATAAGCTCCATGGCCCGCACCTTCGGCGCCCCCGACAACGTCCCGGCCGGGAAGCAGGCGGTGACGGCGTCCAGGGCGGTCTTGCCCTCGGCGAGCAGCCCGGTCACCGTCGACACCAGGTGCATGACGTGGCTGTAGCGCTCGATGTGGCTGTAGTCCTCGACCCGCACGGTGCCCGGCGTGCACACCCGGCCCAGGTCGTTGCGGCCCAGATCCACCAGCATCAGGTGCTCGGCCCGCTCCTTCTCGTCGGAGAGCAGTTCCTTCTCGAGCAGCAGGTCCTCCTCCTCGGTCTCCCCGCGCCAGCGCGTCCCGGCGATCGGGTGGGTGGTGGCACGGCCGTCCTTGACGGTGACCAACGCCTCCGGGCTGGAGCCGACGATCGAGAATTCCAGTCCCCCATCCGCATTGGGGACGTTCAGCAGGTACATGTAGGGGCTGGGGTTGGACACCCGCAGCATCCGGTACACGTCGAGAGGGTCGGCGGTGGTGTCCATCTCGAAGCGCTGCGAGGGCACCACCTGGAACGCCTCACCGGCCTCGATGTCGCCGACCAACTTGTCGACGATCGCGGTGTACTCCTCGACCGTGCGTTGCGAGCGGTGCTCGGGGACGGGTCGGTCGAACGTCGCCACCGTCGACTTGAGCGGCTCGGCCAGCGCGGCGGTCATCACGTCCAGCCGGGCCACCGCGTCGTCGTAGGCCCAGTCGACGCGTTCGTCGGTGCCGTTCCAGTTCACCGCGTTGGCGATCAGCGTGATGGTGCCCTCGTGGTGGTCGACGGCCGCGATGTCGGTGGCCAGCAGCAGCAACATGTCGGGCAGCCCGAGGTCGTCGACCGTCAGCTCCGGGAGCCGCTCGAGGCGGCGCACCATGTCGTAGGCGAAGAAGCCGACCAGCCCAGAGGACAGCGGCGGCAACCCGGGCACCGGCGCGGTCTCCAGCAGCTCCAGCGTCGCGCGCAGCGCGACCAACGGGTCACCGCCCGACGGCGCGTCGGTGGGCGTCACCCCCAGCCACCCCGCCTCGCCGTCGCGCACCGTCAGCGCCGTCGGCGCCCCCGCACCGATGAACGACCATCGCGACCAGGAGCGGCCGTTCTCCGCGGACTCGAGGAGAAAGGTGCCGGGGCGGTTGGCGGCCAGTTTGCGGTACGCCGACAGCGGTGTCTCGCTGTCGGCGAGCACCTTGCGGGTCACCGGGACCACGCGATGCTCGGCTGCCAGCGCCCGGAAATCCGCACGCGAGGTCATCTGCACCCCGCCATCTTCCCAGACGTAAGGTGAGGCCCCATGGGCCGCATCCAACCGGGCGATCAGGTGACGGAGTTCGAACTCCCCGACCAGACCGGCACCACCCGCACACTGACCGACCTGCTGGCCGCCGGGCCGATCGCGCTGTTCTTCTACCCGGCAGCGATGACGCCGGGCTGCACCAAGGAGGCCTGCCACTTCCGCGACCTCGGCGCCGAGTTTGCCGCGGTCGGCGCCACCCGGGTCGGGATCAGCGCCGACCCGGTGGCCAAACAAGCACAGTTCGCCGATCAGCAGAACTTCGACTACCCGCTGCTATCGGACAGTGCCGGGGTGGTGGCCGACCAGTTCGGCGTCAAGCGCGGCCTGCTGGGCAAGCTGATGCCGGTCAAGCGCACCACGTTCGTCATCGACACCGACCGCACCGTGCTCGACGTGATCGCCAGCGAGTTCAGCATGGACACCCACGCCGACAAGGCGCTAGAGGTGCTGCGGGCGCGACGGTGACACCGGTCCTGGAGCTCACCGATGTGACGTTCCGTCGTAACGGCAAGCAGATCATCGACGGCATCTCACTGACCGTGCAGGAGGGCGAGCACTGGGCGCTGCTCGGCCCCAACGGGGCCGGCAAGAGCACCCTGCTGGGATTCTGCGCGGCGGTCACCTTCCCGACGTCGGGAACGGTGCGGATCCTCGGCGCGCAGATGGGCCGGGTGGACCTGGCGCAGTTGCGGCACTCCATCGGCCACGTCAACCCGCGGCATCAGCTGCAGTACTCACTGTCCGTGCGGGAGGTGGTGATGACGGGGATCACCGCGACCATCGACACCCCGATGCGGTGGACGGCCTCGGCGCAGGAGGCGGCTCGCGCCGACACGATGATCGCCGCGGTCGGGTTGTCCCACAAGGCCGACGACGTGTGGCCGACGCTGTCCCAAGGTGAGCGTGGGCGCACGCTGATCGCCCGGGCGTTGATCTCCGAGCCCCGCCTGCTGCTACTCGACGAACCGTCCACCGGGCTGGATGTGGCTGCGCGCGAACAACTCCTGGAGACCATCGACTCGCTTGACCAGACCCATCCCGAGGTGGCGTCCATCCTGGTGACCCACCACCTCGAGGAACTGCCGATGTCGACGACCCACGCGCTGCTCATCGCCGACGGCCGGACGGTGGCCAGCGGCCCCGCCCGTGAGACCATCACCACCGACACCGTGTCGGAGGCATTCGCGCATCCCGTGGTGGTCGGCTACGACGAGGGCCGCTGGACGGCACGGGCGAAGGCCAACCGCATCATCTAGGATTCGGGGCCCAGCAGCAGGTCCGCGTCGAAGCAGGTGTGCTCACCGGTGTGGCAGGCCGCGCCGACCTGGTCGACCTCGAGCAGCACCGTGTCGCCGTCGCAGTCCAGCCGCACCGAGTGCACGTGCTGGGTGTGCCCCGACGTCGCACCCTTGATCCACAGCTCACCCCGCGAGCGCGAAAAATAGGTCGCCTCACGGGTTTCCAGCGTGCGCGCCAGCGCATCGTCGTCCATCCAGGCGACCATCAGGACCTGACCGGTGCCGCGTTCCTGTACCACCGCGGCGAACAACCC
>JBFWOX010000014.1:5282-121168 GCA_050250295.1 Mycolicibacterium sp. | reverse complement strand
CGCTCATCGCGACCCTCTGCTCTTCGCGCAAGCGCTCATCGCACGGTGATCCCGTCAGCCGCCATCGCCGCCTTCACCTGTCCGATGGTCAGCTCCCGGAAGTGGAACACGCTGGCGGCCAGCACCGCATCGGCGCCCGCCCGCACAGCCGGTGCGAAATGCTCCACCGCGCCCGCGCCGCCGCTGGCGATCACCGGCACCGACACCGCACCGCGCACCGCGCGCAGCATCGCCAGGTCGTACCCGGCCTTGGTGCCGTCGGCGTCCATGGAGTTCAGCAGGATCTCGCCCACCCCGAGTTCCGCACCGCGGGTGGCCCATTCGACCGCGTCGATGCCGGTGCCGCGCCGGCCGCCGTGAGTGGTGACCTCCCAGCCCGACGACGTCGGCTCCGACCCCTCCGGCACCGTGCGGGCGTCGACCGACAGCACGATGCACTGCGAACCGAACTGCCGCGACAGCTCCGAGAGCAGTTCCGGGCGCGCGATCGCGGCGGTGTTGACCGACACCTTGTCCGCGCCGGCGCGCAGCAGCACGTCCACGTCGGCCACCGAGCGCACTCCACCGCCGACGGTCAGCGGGATGAACACCTGCTCGGCGGTGCGCCGCACCACCTCGAGCATCGTGGTGCGCCCCGACGAGGACGCCGTCACGTCGAGGAACGTCAATTCGTCGGCGCCCTCGGCGTCATAGGCCGCCGCCAGCTCGACCGGGTCGCCGGCATCGCGCAGGTTCTCGAAGTTGACCCCCTTGACCACCCGGCCGTCGTCGACGTCCAGGCACGGGATCACCCGGGTCGCCACATCGCTCATCGGTAATCCTCCGGGTCACCGGCCGCCAGGACGAGCTCCAGCATCGTCGCGTGCACCCCGGGCGCGGCGGCCAGCGCGGACGGCGCGGAGGTGGTCCACGGTGCGCCGGACAGGTCGGTGACCACACCGCCGGCCGCCCGGATCAACGCCACCCCGGCCGCGTGGTCCCAGATGTGGTGCCCGAAACTGATGGCGCCGCCCAGTATCCCGGCCGCCACATAGGCCAGGTCGATCCCGGTGGCGCCGTGCATCCGCAGCCGTGAGCACTCCCGGCTCAGGTTGGCCAGCACCTCGGCCCGATACCGTCCGGGATAGCGGCCCCGCGAGTCGATGTTGAACGTCCCGACCGCGACCACCGAATCGGCCAGCTCGGTGCGCTCCAGCGGGTCCAGCGGCTCGCCGTTGCAGTGCACCCGCTCGCCCACCATCGCGGTGTAGCGCTGATCGGTGAACGGCAGCCAGGTCAGCCCCAGCACCGGTTCACCGTCGGCGAGCAGCCCGAGCAGCATGGCCGCGGTCGGTAGGCCGGCCGCGTAGTTGAAGGTGCCGTCGATCGGATCGAGCACCCACACCAGCTCGGAATCCACCGGCTCGCCGCCGAACTCCTCGCCGTGCACCCCGATCCCGGTCAGCCGTTGCAGCTCGGCCACCACCCGGCGTTCGATCGCCAGATCCACCTCGGTGGCGAAGTCGTTGCCCTTCTTGGCGACCGCGGAGTCGGCACGGTGCCCGGCGATGAACTGACCCGCCGCGCCGTCGAGCACGCCGGCGGCGATGGTCAGCAGCTCGGCCAGCTGGCGCGCGTCGACGGTCACGACCCGACCGCGGCCAGCGCCTGCGGCAGCGTGAATCGCCCTGCGTACAGGGCTTTTCCGACGATGGCTCCCTCGACGCCGATACCCGTCAACGTCGCGATCGCGCGCAGATCGTCGAGGCTGGACACGCCGCCGGAGGCGATCACCGGGGCATCGGTGCGCTCGGTGACCTGGGTGAGCAGCTCGAGGTTGGGACCGTTGAGGGTGCCATCCTTGGTGACGTCGGTGACCACGAAGCGTGAACAGCCTTCGCGGTCAAGGCGTTCCAGTACGGGCCAGAGGTCGCCGCCGTCGGTCTCCCAGCCGCGGCCGCGCAGCCGGTGCCGGCCGTCCTCGATCTTGACGTCCAGGCCGACCGCCACCTTCTCGCCATGCTCGGCGACCACCTTGGCGCACCACTGCGGGTTCTCCAGCGCGGCGGTGCCCAGGTTCACCCGGGCGCACCCGGTGGCCAGCGCGGCCGCCAGGGACTCGTCGTCGCGGATACCGCCGGACAGCTCCACCGCGACGTCGAGCTGGCCGACGACCTCGGCGAGCAGTTCGCGGTTGGAGCCGCGGCCGAACGCGGCGTCCAGGTCGACCAGGTGGATCCAATCCGCGCCGTCACGCTGCCAGGTCAGCGCCGCGTCCAGCGCCGAACCGTACTCGGTCTCACTGCCGGCCTGGCCCTGCACCAGCCGCACCGCACGCCCATCGACCACGTCGACGGCGGGCAGCAGGATCAGTTTCGGGGCGGCGTTCTCGGAATTCACGCTGGTCAACTTAGCGCTCCCACCCAGTTGGACAGCAATTCGGCACCGGCGTCCCCGCTCTTCTCCGGGTGGAACTGGGTGGCCGACAACGGTCCGTCCTCCACCGCCGCCAAGAACGACACCTGGTGGGTGGCCCAGGTCAGCACCGCGGCCGGATCGCCCTCCCACTGCTGGGCGGCGTAGGAGTGCACGAAGTAGAAGCGGGTGTCGGCGTCCAGCCCGCGGAACAGCACACTGCCGGCCGGAGCGTCGACGACGTTCCACCCCATGTGCGGGATCACCGGCGCGTCCAGCCGGATCACCGAGCCCGGCCACTGGCCACAGCCGGCGGTCTCGATGCCGAACTCCACGCCGCGCGCGAACAGGATCTGCATGCCCACGCATACCCCGAGCACCGGCCGGCCCGCGGCCAACCGGTCGGCGATGATCGTGTCGCCGCCGATGCCGCGCAGGCCCGTCATGCACGCCTGGAACGCGCCGACGCCGGGCACCACCAGCCCGTCGGCGGCCATTGCCGCGTCCGGATCCGCGGTGACCTCGACCTGCGCGCCGACCCGCTCGAGCGCCCGCTGCGCAGAACGGAGGTTGCCCGACCCGTAATCCAGAACGACGACCCTGCGCGAAACCGCTGTCACAGCGTCCCTTTGGTGGACGGCACGCCGGTGACCCTGGGGTCGTACTCGACGGCCTGGCGCAGCGCCCGGGCCACCGCCTTGTACTGGGCCTCGGTGATGTGGTGCGGATCCCGACCGTAGAGCGTGCGCACATGCAGCGCGATGCGCGCGTTGAAGGCCAGCGATTCGAACACGTGCCGGTTGACGACGGTGTGGTAGGGCGTCTGACGTGGTCCAGTCGAGCCGGCGATGGTGAACTCGACCATGTACTCGGGTTCGCCGGTGTGCACGAAGTACGGGCGGCCGGAGACGTCGACGGCGGCGTGGGCGAGGGTCTCGTCCATCGGGATGAACGCGTCGCCGAAGCGGCGGATGCCCTTCTTCTCGCCCAGGGCCTGGCCGAGCGCCTGGCCGAGCACGATCGCGGTGTCCTCGATGGTGTGGTGGCCCTCGATCTCGATGTCGCCGACCGCCTTGACCGACAGGTCGAAGCTGGCGTGGCTGCCCAGCGAGGTCAGCATGTGGTCGAAGAACGGCACCCCGGTCTCGACGCTGACCTCACCGGTGCCGTCGAGGTCGAGTTCGACGACGATGTCCGACTCCTTGGTCTTGCGCTCGACCTTGGCGCGGCGGACGGGGCGAATGGGTTCGCTCACGATGCTCCTATTCGGGCGCTGGCGGCCAGCAGCGCGTCGTTCTCGTCGGCCAGGCCGATCGTGGTCCGCAGGTAACCGGGGATGCCGACGTCACGGATCAGCACACCTTCGTCCAGGTAGCGCTGCCAGGTGGCGGCGGCGTCCGCGAACTCACCGAACAGCACGAAGTTCGCGTCGCTGGGGATGACCCGGAAACCCATGTCCGCCAACGCCTGTGACACCCGTTCCCGCTCGGCAACCAGGGTCGCGACGCTGCCGAGGGTGTCGTCGGCGTGGCGCAGCGCGGCCCTGGCGGCAGCCTGGGTGAGCGAGGACAGGTGGTAGGGCAGCCGCACCAGCAGCATCGCGTCGATGACCGCCGGGGCGGCAGCCAGGTACCCCAGCCGGCCGCCGGCGAACGCAAACGCCTTGCTCATCGTGCGGCTGACGACGAGCCGGCCCGGATGGTCGTCGATCAGACCGACGGCGCTGGGCTGCGACGAGAACTCGCCGTAGGCCTCGTCGACGATCATGATGCCACCGGTCATGGCGTCGAGCAGCAGCCGCAGATCCTCGGGTGAAACGCTCTGCCCCGATGGGTTGTTGGGGCTGGTGACGAACACGACGTCGGGGTTGTGTTCCTTGATCGCGGTGGCGGCGACGGCGGGGTCGAGGCCGAAGTCGTCGGCCCGGTGCGCCGCCAGCCAGGTGGTCTGGGTGCCGTCGGAGATGATCGGGTGCATCGAGTACGACGGCACGAAACCGATCGCACTGCGACCCGGACCGCCGAACGCTTGCAGCAGCTGCTGCAGCACCTCGTTGGAACCGTTGGCGGCCCAGACGTTCTCCACGCCGACCGGCGTCCCGGTCTGCGCGCTCAGGTAGGCCGCCAGGTCGGTGCGCAGCGCCACCGCGTCCCGGTCCGGGTAGCGGTGCAGCTCCCCCGCCACCTCACGCACCGAGGCCGCGACGTCGTCGATCAGCGCGGGCGTGGGCGGGTGCGGGTTCTCGTTGGTGTTCAGCCGCACCGGCACCACCAATTGCGGTGCACCGTACGGGGATTTGCCGCGCAGGTCTTCACGCAACGGCAGATCGTCGAGGCTCGCAGCGTCGCCGAGACTCACGTCTCGAACCTCCGGCGCACCGCCTCGCCGTGGCTGGGCAGGTTCTCGGCCTTGGCCAGCGTGATCACGTACCCGGAGACGTCCTTGAGCGCCGCCTCGGAGTAGTCCACGACATGGATGCCGCGTAGGAACGTCTGCACCGACAACCCGCTGGAGTGCCGCGCGCAGCCCGCGGTCGGCAGCACGTGGTTGGACCCGGCGCAGTAGTCACCCAGGCTCACCGGCGACCACGGGCCGACGAAAATCGCTCCGGCCGAACGGATCCGGCCCGCGACCGCGGTCGCGTCGGCGGTCTGGATCTCCAGGTGCTCGGCGGCGTAGGCGTTGACGGTGCGGATGCCGGCGGCGACGTCGTCGACCAGCACGATCGCCGACTGCTGCCCGCTCAGCGCGGCGGTGACCCGCTCGCGGTGCACGGTGGTCTCGAGCTGCACCGCGAGTTCCCGGTCGGTGGCGTCGGCCAGCGCGACGCTGTCGGTGACCAGCACGCTGGCCGCCATCTCGTCGTGTTCGGCCTGGCTGATCAGATCGGCGGCGACGTGGACGGGGTCGGCGGTGTGGTCGGCCAGGATGGCGATCTCGGTGGGCCCGGCCTCGGCGTCGATGCCGACCTGCGAGCGGCAGATCCGCTTGGCGGCGGTGACGTAGATGTTGCCGGGCCCGGTGATCATGTCCACCGGCGCCAGCTCGGTGCCATTTCCCGTCGCTGCGCTCGCCCCGGTCTCGTCGGTGTCGACGCCGCCGTACGCCAGCAGCGCGACGGCCTGCGCCCCGCCGACCGCCCACACCTCGTCCACGCCCAGCAGCGCGGCCGCGGCCAGGATGGTCGGGTGCGGCAGTCCCTCGAACTCGGCCGGGTTCGAGGCCTGCGGCGGGCTGGCGATGACCAGGGAGTCCACCCCGGCGGTCTGGGCCGGGACGACGTTCATCACCACGCTGGACGGATAGACGGCGTTGCCGCCGGGCACGTAGAGGCCCACCCGCTCGACCGGGACCCAGCGTTCGGTGACCGTGGCGCCGGGCGCCAGCGTGGTGGTGGTGTCGGTGCGGCGCTGATCGGCGTGCACCGTGCGGGTGCGTTCGATGGCCACCTCGAGGGCGGTGCGGACGTCGGGGTCCAGCGCGTCCAGCGCGGCGGCCAGCCGCTCGGCCGGCACCCGGACCTGGGCGGGCCGGACACCGTCGAAGGACGCACCGTACTGCAGGGCGGCCTCTGCACCCCGCTGCGCGACCGCCTCGACGATGGGTCTGACCGTGGGTAGCACCGCGTCGACGTCGACGCCGCCGCGGGGCAGCGCGGTGCGCAGCCGGGCCGCCGACAGCGTGGTGCCGCGCAGGTCGATGCGCCGCAGGAGCCCTACCGATACATTCACATCAGCCATTGTCCCAGAGCACACAAATCGGTATCGGAGGCGTCATGCCCGATCAGCCCAGCAGAAGCAGCCACCCCAACAACGCTCCGGGCGTGCCGATGTTGTTCCCACCGCTGTTGGAACGCCTGCAGATCAAATACATCAACCCGCTGGTGCGGCCGCTGTCGCGGCGGATGCCCGGGCTCGGCGTCATCAAGCACCGAGGCCGCACCTCGGGCAAGGAATACGAGACGATCGTCACCCCGTACCGCAAGGGACAGCTGCTCGCGGTCGGCTTGGCACACGGCAAGACGAACTGGGTCAAGAACGTGCTCGCCACAGGAGAGGCTGACATCCAGATCGGCCGCAAGGCACTGCACCTGGTGAATCCGCGGATACTGCCCGCCGGCACCGTCGACCCCGCGCTGCCCCGGATGGCGCAGGTGGTGGCCAAACGCTCCGGGGTGTTCGTCGCCGACATAGCGTGAGCCCAGAAATCGCTTGAACCGTTGCCGCGGCGGGCGACACACTGGTCGCCGTGACGTGGCAGATGTGGCTGGCCTTCTTCGGTGCGGCGATCGTGATCGCGGTGTCCCCCGGAGCGGGGGCCGTCCAGTCGATGGCCACCGGGCTGTCCTACGGGGTCAAGCGCGGCTATTGGAGCATCTTCGGGCTCGAGGTCGGCCTGATGCTGCAGCTGACGCTCGTCGCGGTCGGGCTGGGCGCGGCCGTGGCGAACTCGATCCTGGCCTTCACCATCATCAAATGGCTGGGTGTGGCCTATCTGCTCTACCTGGCGGTGCGGCAGTGGCGCAGCGCCGCCGTCGACCTGAACGCCCAGGTCGGTCAGGTGCTCGGCGGGGGCCGGCGGGCGCTGCTGGTGCGCGGGTTCCTGGTCAACGCCACCAACCCGAAGGGGCTGGTGTTCTTCCTGGCGGTAATGCCGCAGTTCGTCGTGCCGACCGCCCCGCTGCTGCCGCAATACCTGGCCATCGGCGCGACGATGGTGGCGGTGGACGTCGTCGTGATGGGCCTCTACACCGGGCTGTCGGCGCGGCTGTTGACCTGGTTGCGGACCCCGCGACAGCAAACCCTGCTCAACCGCGTGCTCTCGGGCCTGTTCGCCACCGCGGCGGTGGTGCTGTCGCTGGTGCGGCGCGGTCCGGCCGCCGCCTAGCGGGTCAGCCGCGGCTCGCGCACAGCCGCGCGACGGTGTCGGCGGCCGTCTCGGCCTCGTCGAGCCGGGCGGCCTGCCCGGGATCCGAGTTCGGTAGCCCCGCGGTCGCGTTGGCGCCGATGTCGAGCAGCGTGTCGGCGAACCGGCGGACCGCGTCGCCGAGCTCGGGCGGGGTGGCCGGGTCGAGGCGGGCCAGCAGGTACTGCCCGCCGTCGAACAGCGCCACCCGGGCGTTGGCCGCCGTCGCCAGCGCACCGCTGACGTCATCGGGCGGGGTCAGGTTGGTGTTGGTCGCCACCCCGGTGCGGACGGTGTCGAAGGCCGCGCAGATCCCGGCCGCCGCGTCGGCGCGCTGCGCATCGGTGTATTCGGGCGCGCCGACGAAGGTGCGTACCAGCGCGAAGACCGCGATGCCGAGGGCCGCCAACGCCACCGCGAGGGCCACCGCCTTCATGGGCTACAGATCCAGCCCGAGGTCCAGCACGCGCACCGAGTGCGTCAGGGCACCGACGGCGAGGTAGTCCACCCCGGTGCCGGCGTAGTCGGCCGCGTTCTCCAGCGCCAGCCCGCCCGAGGACTCCAGCTTGGTGCGCGGGGAGCGGGCGTCGCGGCGCTGGACCGCGATCTGGGTCTGCCAGACCGGGAAGTTGTCCAGCAGCACCAGCTCCACGCCCTCGGCGAGCACCTCGTCGAGCTGCTCGAGCGAGTCGACCTCCACCTCGCACGGCAGATCGGGTGCGGCGGCGCGGACTTCACGCAGTGCGGCGACCACGGAGCCGGCGGCCGCCACGTGGTTGTCCTTGATCAGCGCGGCGTCGCCGAGGCCGAGCCGGTGGTTGACGCCGCCACCGACGCGCACCGCGTACTTCTGCAGCGCCCGCATGCCCGGCAGGGTCTTGCGGGTGTCCCTGATCTTGGCGTCGGTGCCGGCCACCGCATCGACCCACGCCGCCGTCGCGGTGGCGATCCCGGACAGGTGGCACATCAGGTTGAGCATCGTGCGCTCGGCGGTGAGGAGTCCGCGGGTGGGCGCCTTGACCGACAGCGCGACGTCACCGGCCGCACACCGGGTGCCGTCGGGCACCCGCTGCTCGACGCTGTAGCCGCCGGCGCCGATCACCTCGTCGAGCACCAGCAGCGCCAGGCCGGAGCCGGCGATCACGCCCGGCTCGCGCGGCACGACCGACGCGACGGCGGTGGCGCCGGCCGGGACCGTGGCCTGGGTGGTCACGTCCGGGCCGTAGCGCAGGTCTTCGTCGAGCGCGCGCCGGATCAGGGCGCGGGCTTCGGCCAGTTCGGCGTCGTTGAGCTCCATCGGTGCCATCAGCATGCCGCCGGGGTCAGGGCGCGGGTCGTGCGCGCGACGCTGAAGCCCTGCGCGGGATCGGTGTCGGGGAAGTCGCTGCGGTGATGGCAGCCCCGGGTCTCGGTGCGCGCCAGCGCCGCCGCGGCCACCGCGCCGGCCACCGCGGTCAGGGCCGCATCCTCGAAGTCCTTGCGGGAGCGCAGGATCCGGGGTGATGCGGTGTGGACACGGTCGGCCAGCCCGGCCAGACCGGTGCCGTCTCGCATCACCGACGCGTGGCTGGTCATGGCGTGCTGCAGTTCGGCGCGGGCCAGCGTGGGACGCGTCGGCAGCTCCGGGGTGCCGGCCCGGGTCGGACCGGCGGCCTCGGCGTGCCGGGCCGCCGCGGCACCAGCCCGGCCGCCGACCACGAGACCCTCCAGCAGGCTGTTGGACGCCAACCGGTTCGCGCCGTGCATGCCGGTGCGGGCCACCTCGCCGGCGGCGAACAGTCCCGCGACCTCGGTGCGGCCCTCGACGTCGGTGAGCACGCCGCCGCAGCTGTAGTGCGCTCCGGGTACCACCGGGATCGGTTGCCGGGTCGGGTCGATGCCCGCGGCCCGGCAGGCGGCGGTGACGGTCGGGAAGCGGCGCGGGAGGTCGGCGACGGCGCGGGCGTCGAGGTACACGCACGGATCGCCGGTGGCGGCCAGCCGGGCCTCGACGGCCGCGGCGACCACGTCGCGGGGGGCCAGGTCGCCCATCGGGTGCACGCCGGTTGTCACCGAGTTCCCTTGTGCGTCGACCAGTTTGGCGCCTTCGCCGCGCAGCGCCTCGGTGATCAGGGGCCGTCGGCCGGCGTTGCGGCCGGCGTAGAGCATGGTCGGGTGGAACTGGATGAACTCGATGTCGGCGACGGCCACGCCGGCCCACATCGCCAGCGCGACACCGTCACCGGTGGAGCCCTCCGGGTTGGTGGTGGCCCGGTAGAGGTGGCCGAGCCCGCCGGTGGCCAGGATCACCGACGGCGCGTGGATGACGCCCGGTCCGTCCTCGTTGAGCACCAGGACCCCGGTCACCGCCCCGGATTCGACCAGCAGCTCGACCGCGACGTGGTGGCGCCGGATGTCCAGGTGGGTGGCGGCATGGTCGAGGGCGCGCTGCACCTCGGCGCCGGTGGCGTCGCCGCCGGCGTGGATGATGCGCCTGCGGGTGTGGCCACCTTCGCGGGTGAGCGCCCACCGGCCGGGTGCGGATTCGTCGAACCGTGCGCCGTCGGCGACCAGCTCGCGCACCGCGCGGTGGCCGTCGGCGACGATCGAACGGACCGCATCGGGTTCGCAGAGCCCGCCGCCGGCCGCCAGGGTGTCGGCGACGTGAGCGTCGACGCTGTCACCGCCGTCGCGCAGGCTCTCCGGCAGCACCACCGCGATGCCGCCCTGCGCATAGAACGTCGCGGTCTCACCGATCTTGCTGAGCAGCACCACCTTTGCGCCGCGCCGTTGCGCGGCCAGCGCCGCGGCCAGGCCGGCGACGCCGGTGCCGATGACCACGACGTCGGCGCGCTTGCGCCACAGGCCGGTACCGCCGCAGCCGGCGGTCCTCATTCCCCGCCGCCCGGCTGCCCGATCTCGATCATGCGCTGCACGCTGGCGCGGGCCTTGGCGGCGGTGTCGCGGTCGACGTCGACCTCGTCGGCGCCCTCCACCAGGCAGCGCAGCAGCGCGGCCGGGGTGATCATCTTCATGTACCGGCACGAGGCCCGATCGTTGACGGCCTGGAAGTCCACCTCGGGCGCGGCGCGGCGCAGCTGGTGCAGCATGCCGACCTCGGTGGCCACCAGCACCTGGCGGGCGTTGGTCTCGCGGGCGGCGTCGAGCATGCCGCCGGTGGACAGGATCTTGACCCGCTCCTCGGGGAACGAGCCCTCGCCGGCCAGGTACAAAGCCGAGGTGGCGCAACCGCATTCGGGATGGACATACAGCTCGGCATCGGGGTGCGAGCGGGCCTGGGCGGCCAGCTCGTCGCCGTTGATGCCGGCGTGCACGTGGCACTCACCGGCCCACACGTGCACGTTGGTGCGCCCGGTCACCCGGCGCACGTGCGCACCGAGGAACTGGTCCGGGCAGAACAGCACCTCACGATCCTCGGGGATGGACGCGACCACCTCGACGGCGTTGGAGGACGTGCAGCAGATGTCGGTCTCGGCCTTCACCGCGGCGGTGGTGTTGACGTAGGAGACGACGACGGCACCGGGGTGCTCGGCCTTCCACGCCCGCAGTTCGTCGGCGGTGATCGAGTCGGCCAGCGAGCAGCCGGCCCGCTGGTCGGGGATCAGCACGGTCTTGTCCGGGGACAGGATCTTGGCGGTCTCGGCCATGAAGTGCACACCGGCGAACACGATGGTGTCCTCGGGCGCCTCGGCGGCGATCCGCGACAGCGCCAGGGAGTCACCGACGTGGTCGGCGACGTCCTGGATGGCGGGCAGCTGGTAGTTGTGGGCCAGCAGCGTGGCGCCACGGAGCTTCAGCAGGCGGCGAACCTCCGCTGCCCACTGTTGGTCCGCCTCGACGCCGGAGAACCCCTGCGGGCCATCCACGATCCGGTCGGCAAGGTCGTTCGCGAGCACCGTCATCGACGTCTCCATTCACTCCGCGAGGTTTTCGACTTACAATCGAAAACATGGCACATATTAGCACCGCACACGAAGTGCTGGCTGTGGTGTTCCAGGTTCGCGGGGGCCGCACCGCCGACACCGCCGATAAACCCGCACTTCACGTGCTGTTGTGGCAGCGTGCACTCGAACCCGAGCGCGGCAAGTGGGCACTGCCCGGCGGGTATCTGCGCGACGACGAGGACCTGACCAGCTCGGTGCGCCGTCAACTCGCCGAGAAGGTGGATCTGCGTGAGCTGGCCCACCTCGAACAGCTGGCGGTGTTCTCCGACCCGGCCCGGGTGCCGGGGTGCAGGGTCATCGCCTCGACGTTCCTGGGGCTGGTGCCCTCCCCCGCCACCCCGGAACTGCCACCGGACACCCGCTGGCACCCGGTCAGCGCGCTGCCGCCGATGGCGTTCGACCACGGCCCGATGGTCGACAATGCGCACTCCCGTCTGGTCGCCAAGCTGTCCTACACCAACATCGGATTCGCCTTGGCACCAAACGAATTCGCGTTATCTACGCTGCGGGACATCTACAGCGCGGCACTCGGGCACCCCGTCGACGCCACCAACCTGCAGCGGGTACTGGAACGGCGCAAGGTCATCACCAGGACCGGCACCACCGCGCGATCGGGCCGCAGCGGCGGCCGTCCGGCGGCACTGTTCGGGTTCACCGAGACCCACTACCGCGTCACCGACGAGTTCGCTGCGCTGCGCCCGCCCGGGTGAGTCGACTGGATTCTTAATGCATTCTTAAGTAACAATGCCTGGATGGACTCGGGCAACGCGGCACGGTCGACGGGCGCCGAATGGATCGGCCAGCCCCCGCACGAGCCGTTGCAGCGCAGGTCACGCCCGCTCGCGCCGGCCAAAGACCCCTTCTACCAGCCCCCGGACGGCTTCGAACACGCCCGGCCAGGCACGGTGCTGCGCTCCCGCGATGTCGAGCTGGGGTTCCTCGGGTTGATCCCGCAGAAGTTCACTGCCACCCAGCTGCTCTACCGCACCACCGACTTCCAAGGGGACCCGCAGGCCGGCGTCACCACGGTGGTGATCCCCACCGAGCGAACCGCCGGCGGGCCGCTGCCGATCGTCTCCTACCAGTGCGCCATCGACGCCGTGGCGGCGCGCTGCTTCCCGTCGTATGCGATGCGCCGCGGCGCCAAGGCCGTCGGCGCCATCGCGCAGTTCGAGTTCCTGCTGGTCGCGGCCGCGCTGGCGGAGGGCTGGGCGGTGTCGATCCCCGACCACGAGGGCTCGACGGGAATGTGGGGTGCCCCGTACGAACCCGGCTACCACGTGCTCGACGGACTGCGGGCGGCCATGAGCCACGACGCGTTCCCCCTGACGATGCAGTCCCCGGTCGGGCTGTGGGGCTACTCCGGCGGCGGTCTGGCCTCGGCGTGGGCCGCCGAGGTCCAGGCGGAGTACGCACCGGAGCTGAACCTCGTCGGCGCGGTGCTCGGCTCACCCGTAGGCAACCTGGGCAACGCGTTCCGGCGGCTCAACGGCAGCGTCTACGCGGGCCTGCCCGCCCTGGTGGTGGCGGCGCTGACGCACATCTACCCCGACCTGGACCGGATCATCTCCGAGCACGCCACCGAGCGGGGCAAGGCGATGCTGGCGCGCATCGAGAAGATGACCACCGCGCACGCGATGCTGTTCATGCTGGGCAAGGACATGGGCTCGATGGTGGACCGGCCGCTGGAGGAGATCCTGCTGTCCCCGGAGGTCCAGCACGTCTTCGACAGCATCAAGCTGGGCACCAGCGTGCCGGCCGCCCCGGTGCTGGTGGTGCAGGCCGTGCACGATCGCATCATCTCCGTCGACGACATCGACGAGCTGGCCGAGACCTACACCCGCGGCGGAGCCAGCGTCACCTATCACCGCGACAAGTTCAGCGAGCACCTGCTGCTGCACCCGATGTCGGCGCCGATGACGCTGCGCTGGCTGCGCGACCGGTTCGCCGGCGAGCCGCTGCGGGCGCACATCGCGCGGACCACCTGGCCCACGCTGCTCAACCCGTCCACCTACCGGGGAATGCTCACCCTCGGCGTGATCACGGCGAAGGTGCTGACGGGGCGACGGGTGGAACGTCGCCCGCTGTCTCGGTTCGACCTGTAGCCAGCGCCGCGTAATCGACCGGCGGCCAGCCACCCAGATCGTCCCGGCTGGTCGCGACGACCGCCAGCACGTACACCAGCGCCGCCACCGCCGCGGGCAGCAGCACCGTCGCGGCGATCTGCCACGGCGAATGCCCGAAGAACACCGCGGGCGCCTCGGTGACGTAATGGATGCGGTGCTCCTCGGTCACCGGGGCCGCCGCGACGTCGATCGTGCCGTAGCGCCAGTGCACGACGAGCGCTCCGACGCCGGTGGCCACCGCGCCCGCCGCGGCCGCACCGACCGTCAACGCCGCCGCCAACACCGGACCGCGGTGAGCGCGCCACTGCCACACCAGCACCGCCCCGACGAAAGCCAGCACGCCGAGGAAGCCGACCATCATCACCGCGGCGGTGAACCAGTGATCGGACTCCGCACCGAGATAGGCCCGCACCCGGTCGCCGGATCGGGTCAGCGCGACGACCCCGTGGATCGGCGGCGCCAGCCACGCCCACAGCCCGCCGGCCACCGCACCCGAGGCCGCCAGACCCGCGACCACCGTCAGCGCCGCACGCCGACGTGACACCCGCGGCTCGCTCATCGCTCGTCTCTGCTCTTCCCGCGAGCGCTCATCGCTTGTCTCTGCTCTTCGCGCGAGCGCTCATCGCTCCAATTCCAGCTCCTTGGAGTCCACCAGGCCGTGCCGCGAGCATTTCGCCCACCAGCCGTCCGGGCGGACCTGCACGATCATCCGCCGCCCGCAGGCGGCGCAGAACCGGGGCGGCTCCAGACCCAGCTGGGCCGCCGTCGGCACGGTGCTGCCGGCCGGCCCGCCGGTGTAGACGTTGTACTCCCCCGCACTGACCGGGACCGGGAGTTCGCGCAGCATCACAGCGTGGCGTTGAGCGCCTTGATCGGCATCTGCAGATCGTCGAGCAGCTCCAGATCGGCCTCGGCCGGCCGACCCAACGTGGTCAGGTAGTTGCCGACGATGACGGCGTTGATGCCACCCAGGATGCCCTTCTTGGCGCCCAGGTCACCGAGGGTGATCTCGCGGCCGCCGGCGAAGCGCAGCATGGTGCGCGGCAGCGCCAGCCGGAACGCCGCGACCGCCTTGAGCGCCTCGGCCGCGGGCAACACCTCGAGGTCGCCGAACGGGGTGCCCGGTCGCGGGTTGAGGAAGTTCAGCGGCACCTCGTGCGGATCGAGCGCGGCCAGGTTCGCAGCGAACTCGGCGCGCTGCTCGAGCGACTCCCCCATGCCGAGGATGCCGCCGCAGCACACCTCCATGCCGACGTCGCGGACCATTTGCAGTGTGTCCCAACGCTCTTCCCAGGTGTGGGTGGTGACGACGTTGGTGAAGAACGAGCGCGCGGTCTCCAGGTTGTGGTTGTAGCGGTGCACACCCATCGCGGCGAGCTGGTCGACCTGGCCCTGGGTCAGCATGCCCAGCGAGCAGGCCACCTGGATGTCGACCTCGTTGCGGATCGCCTCGATACCCGCCGCGACCTGGGCCAGCAGCCGCTCGTCGGGTCCGCGCACCGCCGCGACGATGCAGAACTCGGTGGCACCGGTCTTGGCGGTCTGCTTGGCGGCCTCCACCAGGCTGGGGATGTCCAGCCAGGCGCTACGCACCGGCGAAGCGAAAAGCCCTGACTGCGAACAGAAGTGGCAATCCTCCGGGCAGCCTCCGGTCTTGAGGCTGATGATGCCCTCGACCTCGACCTCGGGTCCGCACCACTTCATCCGGACCTCGTGCGCGAGTTCGAGCAGGGCGTCGAGCCGGTCGTCCGGCAGCTGCAGCACCTGCAGGGTCTGCTCCTGGTCGAGCCCCTGCCCGCGCTCCAGGACCTGCTCTCGTGCCACGGCCAGAATGTCGGTCACCGAATTACCCTCCTCGACCATCTTGAACACCGTTCAGGTTAGGGTATCGGCGTGCAGCTCCACAAACGGGACGTGGTCGACGCAGCGACGGCGCTGCTGGACAACTACGGCATCGCCGACCTGTCGATGCGGCGGCTCGCCCGCGAACTCGCGGTGTCACCCGGCGCGCTGTACTGGCATTTCGCCAACAAGCAGGAGCTGCTGGGCGCGGTCGCCGACCGGATCCTGGCCCCGGTCACCGACGTGACCGGCGATTGGCGGGTCCGCGTCACCGGCATGTGCGGGCAGCTGCGCGACGCCCTGCTGTCGCACACCGACGGCGCCGAGCTGGTGTCGGCGAGCTTCGCCGCGGGCCAGTCCGAGGAGATGAGCCGGTTGGTCGAGCGGCTGCGCGAGGCGGCCACCGAGGCCGGGGTGGCACCCGAGCACGCCGAGTTGGCCGGCCGCACCGTCGTCTACTACGTGTTGGGTTTCACCGCCGACGAACAGTCCCGGCTGCAGTGGGACGCCGCCGGGGCCAGAGTCGCCCAGCCGGTGTGGACCGACGATGCCGGCGCCCGGTTCGCGTTCGGCCTGGGGCTGCTCGTGGACGGGATCGCCGCACACAGCCGCACCGGAGCCTGAATCCCGGTCAGCGCGCCCTCGATCGGTTTCAGCCGATCAGGTGCTCGACCTTGGCGTCGCCGTCCCAGTGGCGAAGCCCGGTGAGTCGGGCCGGCAGGTCCCGGCCCAGCCGCGGCACCGCCCGGGCCAGAGCGTCGGGCGGGAGCCGGCGCGCCAGCGTGACGTGCGGTGTCCACGTCCCCGGCCGCGCGTTGGGCAGCGGGCCGTCGGGCATGTGCGGCAAGCAGTTCCGGTGCACGTCGGCGTGCAGGGCCAGCAGTTCGGCCGACGGCACGATCAGCCGCACCACCGTGATCGACCGGCCGCCGAACAGCATCGGCGCCCCGATCCGGCACGTCAGCGGCAGCCGGGCCAGCACCGGGTGCAGCGCCGCGTCGACCGCGTCGTCCATCGATTCCGCCACGGTGAGGGTGACGTGCGGCCGGTTGGTCGGGGCCCGGTTCGCGGCCTGGCTGCGGATGCCCGCGGCGCTCAGCTCGTCCCAGATCCGGCGCACCGCGCTGTCGGTGTCCGGATCGAACAGCAGCTCCACCGAGTGCACCATCAGGTGAGCAGCCCGCGGACCCAGTCCCGGTCGAACGCGTCCGTGGCCAGTGTCGCGAACGCCTCGGGCGTGCGCGCGCCGGCACCGGCCGGCAGCACTGCGCGCACGGGCGCCAGCCGGGCCAGCGCATCCCGGTTGTCGGTCTCGGCGACGCCCGGGTCGGTCGGCCATGCCCCGACGACCACGCCTGCCGAACGAATCTGTTGGGCGGCCAAGGCTTCCAACGTCAGTGCGGTGTGGTTGAGGGTGCCCAGACCGGCGGCGCAGACGGTCAGCACCGGCGCGCCCAGCGTGCGCGCCAGATCTCGCAGGGTCGTCCCGTCGGCGCCGAGCTGCACCAGCAATCCGCCTGCGCCCTCGACCAGCGTGAGCCGTCCCGGCCGGTCCACGCCGGTGACCAGGTCGACCAGCGCCGCCCGGGTCGGCAGCTCGGCCCCGGCCCGCACCGCCGCGGCCAGCGGCGCCAGCGGCTCGGGGTAGCGTGCCAGCCAATGCAATTCGGTAATACCGGACAGTCGGGCCACCTCGGCGAGGTCGTCGTCGCCGTCGCGGGTGCCGGTCTGCACGGGTTTGCACACCGCCACGTCGATCCCGGCCAGCCGCGCGTGGCAGGCCAGCGCCGCGGTGGCGACGGTCTTGCCGACGCCGGTGTCGGTGCCGGTGACGACGAGGACGCTCACGCCCGCGACAGCACGTCCGTCAGGACCCGCCGGGCCAGCGCGATCTCGTCCTCGGACAGCGACGCGCGCACCGTCAGCCGCAGTCGCGAGGTGCCGGCCGGCACCGACGGCGGCCGGAAACAGCCCACCCGCACACCCTGCTCGAGGCAGGCCACGGCCGCGGCCACCGCGACCTCCGGCTCCCCCAGGATCACCGACACCACCGCCGAGGACGGCGTCTCGGTCACCCCGCAGATCGACGCCAGCGTCGCGGCGTGGTCGAGCACCCGCTGCGCGCGCCACGGTTCGTCGATGAGGACCTCGAGCGCGGCGAGCGCCGCCCCCACCGCGGCGGGCGCCAGGCCGGTGTCGAAGATGAACGGCCGCGCGGCGTCGATCAGGTGCTCGCGCACCGCGGCGGGCCCGAGCACCACCCCGCCCTGGCTGCCCAGCGCCTTGGACAGCGTCGTCGTCATCACCACATCCGGGGCGCCGGCCAGCCCGACCTCCTGCAGCAGGCCCCGGCCGCCGTCGCCGCGCACTCCGAGCCCGTGCGCCTCGTCGACGATGAGCAGGGCCCCGTGCCTGCGGCACACCGCATGCAGCGCGATCAGCGGAGCCAGGTCGCCGTCGGCGGAGAACACCGAGTCGGTGACGACGACCGCACGTTCCTCGGTGCGCCCGGCCAGCGCGGCCTCGACCGCAGCGACGTCGCCGTGCGGGGTGACCGCGACCCGGGCCCGGGAGAGCCGGCACGCGTCGACCAGAGAGGCGTGTGACAGCGCGTCGGAGACCAGCAGCGCGCCCGGCCCGGACAGCGCGGCGACCGCGCTCAGGTTCGCGGTGTAACCGGACGAGAACACCAGCGCCGACTCGGCGCCGACGAACGCGGCCAGCGCGTCCTCGAAGGCCTCGTGCAGCTCGGTGTTGCCGGTGACCAGCCGCGATCCCGTCGACCCTGCGCCCCAGGTGCGCAGCGCGGCGACGCCGCCGTCGATCACCCGCGGATGCTGCGAGAGCCCCAGATAGTCGTTGGAGGCCAGGTCCAGCTCGGCACCGACCGGCGGACGGGCCCGCAGCGACCGCCGCAACCCTGCCGCGCGGCGCTGCGCGGCCACCTCGTCGAGCCAGGCCAGCGAGGCCGGGGCCACTACTCGTGGGCGTGTCACAGGTGCTCCTTCGGGCGTCGAGCCGAGGACTTGAACACCGTTCAGGTTAGAGCACGCGCGACCGCCAGCATCGCCGAGGTGATCTGTTCCACCTCGACGCGGCTGCAGATATACGGCGGCATCACGTAGACGAGGTTGCGGAACGGCCGCAGCCACACGCCGTTCTCGACGGCCACCGGGGTCGCCACGGCCAGGTCCACCGGCCGGTCCAGCTCGATGACACCGATCGCACCCAGCACGCGCACGTCCACCACGTTGGGCAGTGCCGCCGCCGGGGCGAGGCCGTCGCGCAGCCCGGTTTGGATGTCGCGGACCTGCCGTTGCCAGTCGCCCGTTGCCAGCAGCTCCAGTGAGGCCACCCCCACCGCGCAGGCCAGCGCGTTGGCCATGAACGTCGGGCCGTGCATCAGCGCACCGGGCGGGTGGGTGCTGATGGTGTCGGCCACCGCGCGGGTGCACAGCGTCGCCGCCAATGTCAGGTAGCCGCCGGTGAGCGCCTTGCCGACACACATGATGTCCGGGCTGACGCCGGCCTGGTCGGCGGCGAACATCGTCCCGGTGCGGCCGAACCCGGTCGCGATCTCGTCGAAGATCAGCAGCACGCCGTGCTCGTCGCACAGCCGCCGCAGCTCGGTCAGGTAGCGGGGGTCGTGGAACCGCATCCCGCCGGCACCCTGCACCACCGGTTCGACGATGACCGCCGCCAGCTCGTGGGCGTGCCGGGCCAGCTGCGCGGCGAACGCAGCCACATAGGACGGGTCATAGGCCGCCGGCACCGGCGGGGCGAACACCTGATCGGCCAGCAGCGAGTGCTCACCCGCCCACAGCTCGTGCATGCCGCCCTGCGGATCGCAGACGCTCATCGGGGTGAAGGTGTCGCCGTGGTAGCCGCCCCGCCAGGTCATCATCCGGCTCTTGGCGGTGTGCCCGGCGCTGCGCCAGTACTGCAGCGCCATCTTGACCGCGACCTCCACCGACACCGAGCCGGAGTCGCTGAAGAACACCGTCTCCAGCCCGGCCGGGGTGAGCTCGACCAGCAGCTGGGACAACCGGGCGGCGGGCTCGTGGGTCAACCCGCCGAACATCACGTGGTTCATCGTCGCCAGCTGGGCGGTGATCGCGGCGTCCAGCACCGGGTGGCCGTGGCCGTGCACCGCGGTCCACCAGGACGCCATCGCGTCGAGCACCTCGACCTCGCGGCCCTGATGGACCAGGGTCAGCCACGCGCCGCGGGCGCCCACAGCGACCACCGGGGCCAGCGCGTCGGCCCCGATCGGACTGTAGGGATGCCAGATGTGAGCGGCGTCGATGGCGCTGATCTCGGTAGGCGTCAACGCAGACACCTTCGGTAGATTAACCGTCGACCATGATGACCCTCGCTCCCGCCCGGCCGTCGTCTCCCGCCGATCCGGGCCTACTCCCGTCTGCCGCCACGCCTCGTATGGGCACGCGCACGTCGGGGTTCTACCGCCACGACCTGGACGGTTTGCGCGGGATCGCGATCGCGTTGGTCGCGGTGTTCCACGTCTGGTTCGGGCGGGTGTCCGGCGGGGTCGACGTGTTCCTGGTGCTGTCCGGCTTCTTCTTCGGCGGACGGTTGCTGCGCGGTGCGCTGACGCCCAGCGCGGCGCTGCGGCCGGTGCCCGAGGTCACCCGGCTGATCCGCAGGCTGCTGCCGGCGCTGGTGGTGGTGCTGGCCGCCTCGGCGGTGCTGACCATCCTGATCCAGCCCGAGACCCGCTGGGAGACCTTCGCCGACCAGAGCCTGGCCAGCCTCGGGTACTACCAGAACTGGGAGCTCGCCAACACCGCGGCGGACTATCTGCGCGCCGGCGAGTCGGTCAGCCCACTGCAGCACATCTGGTCGATGTCGGTGCAGGGCCAGTTCTACATCGCGTTCCTGGTCCTGGTGCTGGTGTCGGCGTACCTGTTCCGGCGTCCGCTCGGGCGGCACATGCGAGCGGCGTTCGTGGTGCTGCTGACGGCGCTGACGGTCGCCTCGTTCGTCTACGCGATCATCGCGCACAACACGGACCAGGCCACGGCCTACTACAACAGCTTCGCCCGGGCGTGGGAGCTGTTGGTGGGGGTGTTGGTCGGGGCGCTGGTGCCCTACGTGCGCTGCCCGATGTGGCTGCGCACCGTGGCCGCCGTGGTGGGCCTGGGCGCGATCCTGTCGTGTGGTGCCCTGATCGACGGCGTGCACGAGTTCCCCGGCCCGTGGGCGCTGGTCCCGGTGGGAGCCACGCTGCTGTTCATCCTGTCGGCGGCCAACCGCAACGCCGATCCGCACACCCGCGGGCGCATCCCGGCCCCGAACAGGCTGCTGGGCACCAAGCCGGTCGTGGCGCTGGGCGCGATGGCCTACTCGCTGTACCTGTGGCACTGGCCGCTGCTGATCTTCTACCTCGCCTACACCGGCAATTCCCGGGTGAACTTCGTCGAGGGCGCGGCGGTGCTGCTGGTCTCCGGAATGCTGGCCTGGCTGACCACCCGCTACGTCGAGGACCCGCTGCGCGCCCGCAACGCGGCGACCGCCGCGGTGATGTCGTCGTCGGTGCCGCTGCGGGTGCGGCTGCGCAGGCCGACGATCGTGCTCGGCTCCACCGTGGCGCTGCTGGGGGTCGCGTTGACCGCGACGTCGTTCACCTGGCGTGAGCACGTGATGGTGCTGCGCGCCAACGGCAAAGAACTCTCCGGGCTGTCCGCCCGCGACTACCCCGGCGCGCGGGCCCTGATCAACAAGGCCAAGGTACCCAAGCTGCCGATGCGGCCCACCGTGCTCGAGGCCAAGGACGACATCCCCGAATCCACCACCGACGGCTGCATCAGCGACTTCGACAACATCGGCATCATCAACTGCACCTACGGCGACAAATCGGCCACCCGCACCATCGCCCTGGCCGGCGGCTCGCACGCCGAACACTGGATCACCGCACTGGACCTGCTGGGCCGGATGCACAACTTCAAGGTCGTCACCTACCTGAAGATGGGCTGCCCGCTCACCACCGAGGAAGTGCCGCTGGTGATGGGCAACAACGCGCCCTACCCCAAGTGCCACGAGTGGAACCAGCGGGTGATGCCCAAACTGCTGGCCGACAAACCCGACTACGTGTTCACCACCTCCACCCGCCCGTGGAACATCAAGCCCGGCGACGTCATGCCGTCGAGCTACCTCGGCATCTGGAAAGACTTCGCCGACAACGACATCCCGGTACTGGCCATGCGGGACACGCCGTGGATGGTGCGCGACGGCGAACCGTTCCTGCCGGTGGACTGCCTGGCCGACGGCGGCGACGCGCTGTCCTGCGGGATCGAGCGATCCGAAGTACTGTCAGAGCGCAATCCGACGCTGGACTATGTCGCCCAGTTCCCGCAGCTCCACCCGCTCGACATGAGCGACGCGGTGTGTCGAGCCGACTACTGCCGCGCGGTGGAGGGAAACGTGTTGCTCTACCACGACGCGCACCACATCTCATCGACGTACATGCGCACCATGGCCAACGAGCTGGGCCGTCAGATCGCCGCCGCCACCGGCTGGTGGAGTGATTGATGCCGCCTGCTGAACCGGCGTCGGTACCCACCGTGTGGCCCGGCGCGCCGTACCCGCTGGGCGCCACCTACGACGGGGCCGGCACCAACTTCTCGGTGTTCTCCGAGGTCGCCGACCGGGTCGAGCTGTGCCTGATCGGCAAGGACGGGCGCGAGGACCGCATCGAGCTCGACGAGGTCGACGGCTACGTGTGGCACTGCTACCTGCCGACGGTGACCCCCGGCCAGCGCTACGGGTTCCGGGTGCACGGCCCGTGGGATCCGGCCTCCGGGCACCGCTGCGATTCGAGCAAGCTGCTGCTCGATCCCTACGGCAAGTCCTTCCACGGCGATTTCAAGTTCACCCAGGCGCTGTTCTCCTACGACCTGCAGGCCGAGGATCTGGCCAGCGGCGGGGAGCCGCCTCGGATCGACTCGCTGGGCTCCACCATGACCAGCGTGGTGATCAACCCGTTCTTCCAGTGGGGTTCGGACCGCTCCCCTCGCACGCCCTACCACGAGACCGTCATCTACGAGGCCCACGTCAAGGGCATGACGCAGACGCACCCCGGCATCCCCGAGGAACTGCGCGGCACCTACGCCGGGCTGGCCCATCCGGTGATCATCGAGCACCTCAAGTCCTTGAGCGTCACCGCGATCGAGCTGATGCCGGTGCACCAGTTCCTGCACGACCATCGGCTGCTCGACCTCGGTCTGCGAAACTATTGGGGCTACAACACTTTCGGGTTCTTCGCCCCGCACTACGAGTACGCGGCCACCAAGCACGCCGGCGGGGCGGTCGCCGAGTTCAAGTCGATGGTGCGCGCGTTCCACGAGGCCGGGATCGAGGTCATCCTCGACGTGGTCTACAACCACACCGCCGAGGGCAACCACCTGGGCCCCACGCTCAATTTCCGCGGTATCGACAACGCCGCCTACTACCGGCTGCTCGACGACGACAAGCGGTTCTACAAGGACTTCACCGGCACCGGCAACAGCCTGAATGCGCGCCATCCGCACACCCTGCAGCTGATCATGGACTCGCTGCGCTACTGGGTGCTCGAGATGCATGTGGACGGTTTCCGGTTCGACCTGGCCGCGACGCTGGCCCGGGAGTTCTACGACGTGGACCGGCTCTCGGCGTTCTTCGACCTGGTGCAGCAGGATCCGGTGGTCAGCCAGGTCAAGCTGATCGCCGAACCGTGGGACATCGGCGAGGGCGGCTACCAGGTCGGTAACTTCCCAGGTTTGTGGACCGAGTGGAACGGGAAGTATCGCGACACTGTGCGCGATTACTGGCGGGGCGAGCCCGCAACCCTAGGTGAGTTCGCTTCCCGGCTGACCGGGTCGTCGGACCTGTACGAGGCGACCGGCCGGCGGCCGGGGGCCAGCATCAACTTCGTCACCTGCCACGACGGTTTCACGCTGAACGACCTGGTGTCCTACAACGAGAAGCACAACGAGGCCAACGGCGAGGACAACCGGGACGGCGAGAGCCACAACCGGTCGTGGAACTGCGGGGTGGAGGGCCCGACCGACGACCCGGACATCCTGGCGCTGCGCGGTAAACAGATGCGCAACATCATGGGCACCCTGATGTTGTCGCAGGGCACGCCGATGATCTCCCACGGCGACGAGATCGGCCGCACCCAGCTGGGCAACAACAACGTGTACTGCCAGGACTCCGAGCTGTCCTGGATGGACTGGTCGCTGTGCGAGACCAACGCCGACCTGTTGGAGTTCACCCGCAAGGTGGTGAAGTTCCGCAAGAGTCACCCGGTGTTCCGGCGCCGCCGGTTCTTCGAGGGCAAGCCGATCCGTAGCGGCGACCAGATCCGCGACATCGCCTGGCTGACCCCGTCGGGCAAGGAGATGGACTACGACGACTGGGGTTCCGGGCTGGGTCAGTGCGTGGCGGTGTTCCTCAACGGTGAGGCCATCCCGACCCCCGACGAGCGCGGTGAGCGGGTCGTCGACGACTCGTTCCTGTTGTGCTTCAACGCGCACGACGTTGCGCAGGATTTCGTCACCCCCGACGGTGACTACGCCACGGAGTGGGAGGGTGCGCTCGACACCTCCGACCCGACGGGCGCCATCGAGCTGAGCGTGGCGGCTGGGGATTCGATCTCGCTGCCGCCCCGGTCCCTGCTCGTGCTCCGCAAGACGGCCTGAGCCATGGCTGTGCTGTCCACCTACCGGCTGCAGATGCGCGGACCGGCCAGCGGTCAGGCGTTCACGTTCGCCGATGCCGAGAACCTCATCGACTATCTCGCCGAGCTCGGGGTGTCACACCTGTACCTGTCCCCCATCCTCACCGCCGCGGCCGGCTCGAGCCACGGTTACGACGTCACCGATCCGACCACCATCTCCAGCGAACTCGGTGGGCCGGAAGGGTTTCGGCGGTTGACCGAGGCGGCGCGGGCGGCCGGGCTCGGTGTGGTGGTCGACATCGTGCCCAACCACGTCGGCGTCGACGACCCGGTGCAGAACCCCTGGTGGTGGGATGTGCTCACCCACGGCCGGGATTCGGCGTTCGCCCCGTACTTCGACATCGACTGGACGCTGGATCCCGACGGCCGGATCGTGTTGCCGGTGCTGGGTTCCGACGACGACGTCGCCGACCTGGTGGTCGACGGTGACCTGCTGCGCCTCGGGGATCGGGCCTGGCCCGTCGCACCCGGCACCGGGGACGGCACCGGCCCGCAGGTGCACGACCGTCAGCACTACAAGCTGATCGGCTGGCGCAGCGGCGTCTGCGGCTACCGCCGGTTCTTCTCGATCACCTCGCTGGCCGGTCTGCGTCAGGAGGACCGGGTGGTTTTCGAGGCCACCCATGTCGAGGTCCGGCGGTGGTTCGACGATGGGTTGGTCGACGGGATCCGTATCGACCATCCGGACGGATTATCCGATCCCGCAGGGTATTTGACCTGGTTGCGGGAGCTGTCCGGGCCGCAGGCCTGGATCGTGATCGAGAAGATCCTGGCCCCCGACGAGCCGTTGGACCCCACCGTGCCGGTGGCGGGCACCACCGGTTACGACGCGCTGCGGGAGGCCGGCGGGATCTTCGTCGACCCCACCGGGGAGCGCGCGCTGACCGAGCTGATCGACGGGGCCGGCGCCGACCACGCGGGGCTGCCTGCACTGGCACGGCGGCTGAAGGTGCACGCCGTCACCGAGACCCTCGGCAGTGAGCTGGCCCGGTTGCGGCGCACCGTGACCGCGGCCACCGGTGGTGACCACGAGTTGCTGGGTGAGGCGGTCGCCGAGCTGCTCAGCCACATCGGGGTGTACCGCTCGGACTATGTGACACTGTCCTCGGTGCTGCCCGTGGCGATCGGCGAGACCCTGGTCGCCCGACCGGAATTGGCCGAACCGCTGAACCTGTTGAGTGCGGCGCTGACGCACCGTGAGGTCGAGGTGCGGCTGCAGCAGCTGTGCGGGGCGGCCACGGCCAAGTCGATGGAGGACTGCCTGTTCTACCGCGACGCCCGGTTGGTGTCGCTCAACGAGGTCGGCGGCGAACCCGAGCTGTTCGGGGTGAGCGCGGCCGAGTTCCACCGGCGCGCCCAGGATCGTGCCCGGTTGTGGCCGCACGCGATGACGACGCTGACCACGCACGACACCAAGCGCGGCGAGGACGTGCGGGCCCGCATCGGCGTGCTGTCCCAGGTGCCGTCGCTGTGGGCCGAGCTGGTGCGGGGGTGGGAGCTGCTCGCCCCCTCCCCTGATCCACTCACCGGATTGTTCCTGTGGCAGAACATCTTCGGAGTGTGGCCAGTGGACGGTGCGGTGACCGACGCGCTGCGGGGACGGCTGCACGGCTACACCGAGAAAGCGATCCGGGAGGCCGCGGTGCACACCACGTGGAACGACCCGGACAACGACTTCGAGACCGCGGTGCACACCTGGCTGGACGCGGTGCTCGACGGGCCGGCCGCCGCCGAGCTGTCCGCGACGGTGGCCCGGCTGAACCCGCACGCCCGCAGTGATGCGTTGGGGCAGAAGCTCATCGCAATGACCGGGCCCGGCATCCCGGACGTCTACCAGGGCACCGAGCTGTGGGAGGACAGCCTGGTCGACCCCGACAACCGGCGCGCGGTCGACTACGACGCCCGACGGCAGGAGCTGGCCGCCGCGTCGCACCCCAAGCTGCGGGTGGTCCGGGCGGCGCTGCAGCTGCGGCGTCGCCGCCCGGAGACCTTCCTGTCCGGCGGGTACCGCCCGGTGCTGGCCGCCGGTGCGGCCGCCGACCACCTCGTCGCGTTCCTGCGTGGCGACGACGTGCTGGTCGCCGTGAGCCGCTGGACTGTGTGGCTGGCCGACACGGGTTGGGGTGACACGGTTCTGACGCTCCCCGACGGCACCTGGACCTCCACACTGACCGGCGCTGTCCTCCGCGGCGGGGTGCAGGCCGCGGACCTGTTCGGTGAATTACCCGTCGCACTGCTGGAGCGGACCGATGACTGAATTCACAGTGTGGGCGCCACGACCCGAGCGGGTGTGCCTCGACGTCGACGGCACCTTGTATCCGATGACCCGCACCGACGACGGCTGGTGGCGGGCGGCCGTCGACACCGAACCGGATGCCCGGTACGGGTTCGTCCTCGACGACGACCCCAAGGTGCTGCCCGACCCGCGCTCCCCGCGCCAGCCCGACGGGGTGCACGAACGCTCTCAACTGTGGACGCCCCCGCAGGCGGGCTGGTCGGATACCGGCTGGCAGGGCCGCTCGATCGAGGGCGCGGTCATCTACGAGCTGCACATCGGCACCTTCAGCCCCGCGGGCACCCTCGACTCGGCGATCGAAAAGCTCGACTATCTGGTCGATCTCGGCATCGACTTCGTCGAGGTGATGCCGGTCAACGCATTCGGCGGCACCCACGGCTGGGGTTATGACGGCGTGCTGTGGTACGCGGTGCACGAGCCGTACGGCGGGCCGGATGCGCTGGTGCGCTTCGTGGACGCGTGCCATGCGCGCGGCCTCGGGGTGCTGATCGACGCGGTGTTCAACCACCTCGGGCCGTCGGGGAACTATCTGCCGAAGTTCGGGCCGTATCTGTCCACCGGGTCCAACCCGTGGGGCGAGTCGATCAACATCGGCGATGCCGGAGCCGACGAGGTGCGCCGCTACATCCTGGACTGCGCGCTGCGCTGGATGCGGGATTTCCACGCCGACGGGTTGCGACTGGACGCGGTGCACGCCCTGGTCGACACCACCGCGGTACACATCCTCGAGGAGCTCTCCGCCGAAACGGACGCTTTGGCAGCCGAACTGGGCCGGCCGTTGTCGTTGATCGCCGAGAGCGACCTCAACGACCCGCGGATGATCACCCCGCGTGACCGGGGCGGCCTCGGGATGACGGCGCAGTGGGACGACGACATCCACCATGCGATCCACACCGCGGTCTCCGGTGAACGCCAGGGCTACTACAGCGATTTCGGGACCCTGGAGACGCTGGCGCAGACCCTGCGGCACGGGTACTTCCACGCTGGCACGTACTCGTCGTTCCGCAAGCGCCGCCACGGCCGCCCGCTGGACACCGCGACCATTCCGGCCACCCGGCTGCTGGCGTACACGCTGACCCACGACCAGGTCGGCAACCGGGCGGTCGGCGACCGGCCGTCGCAGAACCTCACCACCGGCCAGCTCGCCATCAAGGCCGCGCTGGCCCTCGGGTCCCCTTACACCGCAATGCTTTTCATGGGTGAGGAGTGGGCGTCGTCGTCACCGTTCCAGTTCTTCAGCTCCCACCCCGAGCCCGAGCTGGCCCGGGCCACCGCCGAGGGCCGCAAGAAGGAGTTCGCCGACCACGGGTGGGACGCCGACGCGATCCCCGATCCGCAGGATCCGGCGACGTTCGAACGCTCGAAGCTGAACTGGGACGAGGTCGGCGACGGTGAGCATGCCCGGCTGTGGACGTTCTACCGAGACCTGATCGCGCTGCGCCGCTCCGAACCCGACATGGCCGATCCTTGGCTGGATCACCTGCGGGTCGACTACGACGAGGACCAGCGCTGGTTCGTCATGCACCGCGGCGCCCTGTCGATCGTGTGCAACCTGGGTGATGACGCCGTGGATGTTCCGGTGGTCGGTGAGGTGGTGCTGGCGTGGGACGAGCCGAGCATCGACTCGAACGCCACCCGGTTGGACCGGCATTCGATCGTGGTGTTGCGGCGGGAGTCCTAGGGATCACCCGTGAAGAGCGGCGCCCCCTTTTGATGGGGGTGCCGCTCTTTTCGTGTGGTGGGCCAGCGGATGTCGAGGTAGTAGACGTGGCCGGTGACGGTCTGTTGGTAGGTGCGGTCGTTGCGGTGGTCTTGGATGGTGGAGCGGATGTCGCTGCCGCGGTTGATCCCGACGACGGAGGCTTGCGACAGCGGGGTGTCGGAGAGCCGGTTGACGATGACCCGGTTGCCCTGGGCTTCCAGTGCGCTGATGGTGTCGGCGGCGTTACCGCCGGCGGTGGGGGCGGCCAGGGCGGGGGCGGCCAGTCCGAGGACGGCGGCGGCAAGTCCGGTGGCGGCGGCGGTGGCGATGGTGCTCATGTCTTCTTCTCCCCTTTGCGTGTGTCCTGTGTGGTCTGGCTGGTGTAACGGGCAGGTCAGAAGGTTTATCGCCGGTGGCAGAGATTGACCCGTCGGTGGCAGAAAACATGCGACCGACCAGATACCGCCAACTTCCGTGGGGAACGAAGACCACCTAGGAGACCACCCAGGGACGTGTCGGTGGTCGAATGTATGTTCGAAGCATGTCGAGCACGGACCTGCTAGCCGCGATCAGCGGGCTACGTACCGCCTTCGACCAGGTCACCACCTGCCAGACCGCCCTGCTGACCCGCCACGAGCTCCTCGCCGCCCTCGACGACCTGGAAACCCTGAGCTGCCAACTGCCCACCATGGGTCACCGGCTGCTGGCACGGCTGCAGACCCAGACCACCCCCCAACAGATGGGCGCCACATCCTGGAAAGAAGTCCTGACCGTCCGCTGGCGCATCTCCAGCTCCGCCGCGCATCGCCGCCTCACCGACGCCGCCCACCTGGCACCCCGCCAACCGGTGAGCGGCCCGGAACTGCCCCCGCTGCTGGCCGCCACCGCCGCCGCCCAAGCCGAGGGCACCATCACCACCGAACACGTCGAAGTCATCCGCCGCGCCGTCGACCGCCTCCCCGGCTGGGTCGATGCCGCCACCGGCGAACAATTCGAAGCCGACCTCGTGCGCACCGCCACCGGCGTGGGCCCCAAAGAACTCAAAGACACCGCCGAGCTCACCCTCTACCTCCTCGACCAAGACGGACCCGAACCCGACGAGCACGAACGCGCCCGCAAACGCGGCCTCACCACACACAAACAACGCCCCGACAGCATGATCGGCCTGTCCGCCACCCTGACCCCCGAAGCCTGGGCAGTCTGGGAAGCCATCTTCGCCAAATACGCCGCCCCCGGCATGTGCAACCCCAACGACCCCGAACCCTGCACCTCGGGAACCCCCTCCCAAGCCCAGATCGACAACGACCACCGCAGCCTGGCCCAACGCCAACACGACGCCATGCTCGCCGTCGGCCGCATCGCGCTGATGAGCGGACAACTCGGCCAGCTCAACGGTCTACCGGTCTCGGTCATCATCCGCACCACCCTGCGCGAACTGGAAACCCGCGCCGGGGTCGGCACCACCGGCGGCGGCACCCTCATCCCGATCAACGACGTCATCCGCATGGCCGGGCACGCCAACCACTACCTCGCGGTCTTCGACAACGCCACCGGATCAGCACTAGAACTGTTCCGCACCAAACGCATCGCCTCCCCCGCACAACGGATCATGCTCATCGGCCGCGACGGCGGCTGCACCAAACCCTGCTGCACCGTCGGCGCCTACGGCTGCCAAGTCCACCACGCCGCCGCCGACTGGGCCGACGGCGCCAACACCAACGTCGACGACCTCGGCCTGGCCTGCGGACCCCACAACCGCAGCGTCAACACCGAGCCCCACGGCTGGACCACCCGCATCAACAACAACCACGAAGTCGAATGGATCCCCCCACCCGACCTCGACACCGGCCAAACCCGCACCAACACCTACCACCGCCCCGAAAAACTCCTCCACCCACCCCACGACACCGAACCCGATCACCAAGCACGCCAAGCGAACTCGGAAACACCCCCGGACCACGACCCCGGCACCGGTGATGACGTCGGCAATGCCGAGCCCAGCACCCCACTGGCCGGCGACACCGGTGTGAGCAGCGAAGCCCGCGAAACGGACCCCGAAACATCACCCCCGACCGACGAGGCCGCTGAGGGTGACGACGACCATGCGGAAAGCCAAGCCCACCAGGAAGACTCGGGAACACCCCGGACAGCCGACGAACCCGCGGAAGACAACGACATCCACGACCCGAACGCGAACGACTCACCACCGCACCACGACACCGACCACACCAACAGTCAGGACGTACCCGAGCCAGCACCCGACACACCACCACCGGACCACACGAGCGACACCGAAGCCGACCTCCACGACCCGCAACCCGATGTCGCATCCCCTGCCGCCAAGACCAAAGCGGAACAGCAGATCTGCGACACAGAGCCCGATGATCCGCCACCAGATGTCGACAGTGCCGCTCAGAGTGAGGCCGTCAGCGACACCGAACCCGCCAGCCCACCACACAACGACGCCGACGAACCCGGCGGACCCGCACCACCCGGAGACCAAGCGGCCTGACCGCCACACACCATGTAGGGTCGCTCCAGCTACCGACCGAGCCAGCACCGGCGTACGGCCGGCGTCGACCGTGAAACCGTCCACCCGATCACCGACTCGACCACGACGACGACCCACCACCGCGCCCGGGCAGCATTGCTGTCATCGCGTTGATGGGTTGCACCGCAATGCATCCGCACGAAACGGTGATGGTCGTGGGTCCGCTCAGGTCACGTCGGACCGGCGCGGCCGCAGCACACTCAGGTCAGGTAGCGGTAGGTGGGCGAGCCGGGCTCCAGCAGTTCGACGTGGCACTCGGAGGTCTTCATCCGGGCCAACAGGCCGTCCAGATCGGCCGCCGATCCCATCTCGATGCCGACCAGCGCCTCGCCCGTCTCGCGGTTGTTGCGCTTGACGTATTCGAACAGGGTGATGTCGTCGTTGGGTCCGAGCACCTCGTCGAGGAAGCGCCGCAGTGCGCCGGGCTCTTGCGGGAAGTCGACCAGGAAGTAGTGCTTGAGCCCGAGATGCACGAGCGAGCGCTCCAGCACCTCCCCGTAGCGGGACACGTCGTTGTTGCCGCCCGAGATCAGGCAGACCACCGTCGAGCCCGGCTCGATGTCGGCGTCGAGCAGCGCCGCCACCGACAGCGCGCCGGCAGGCTCGGCGATGATGCCCTCGTTCTGGTACAGGTCGAGCATCGCGGTGCAGACCGCGCCCTCATCGACCGCCGTGATCGACAGCATGTCCCCCGCCGCCGACAAGGCCGCGAACGGCAGGGTGCCCACCCGCGCCACGGCGGCGCCGTCGACGAACTGGTCGACGTGCTCGAGCGTGACCGGCTGTCCGTGCGCCAACGCCGCGACCAACGCCGCGGCCCCGGCGGGCTCCACGCCCAGCACCGAGGTCGTCGTCGTCCGCTCCGCGAGATACGTGGTGATCCCACTGATGCACCCGCCTCCACCGACCGGCACGATCACCAGGTCCGGCTCGACGTCGAGCTGATCGAGCAGCTCGACTGCGATGGTGCCCTGCCCGGCCATCGTGCGCAGATCGTCATACGGGGGCACCAGCGTGGCCCCGGTGCGCGCCACATCCGCCAGAGCGGCCTCGGCCGCCATGTCGTAGGTCTTGCCGCCGACGATCAGCTCGATGAAGTCGCCGCCGTGGTAGCGGATCCGGTTCCGCTTCTGCCTGGGCGTCTTGGCCGGCACGTACACCCGTCCGTGCACGCCCATCGAACGGCACGCCAGCGCGAAGCCCTGCGCGTGGTTCCCGGCCGAGGAGCACACCACCCCGGCGGCCTTCTCCTCGTCGCTGAGCTGCATCAACAGGTTGTAGGCGCCGCGCAGCTTGTACGACCGCACCGCCTGCAGATCCTCGCGCTTGAGGTAGACCTGGGCACCAGTGAGGGCCGACAGTCGATCGCTGAACTGCAGCGGCGTCCGCGACACCACGCCCGAAATTCGCCGAGCGGCCTCGTCGACGTCGACGGCGCGTAGCGGCGCCGCCGGATCGATCCGGGGACCAGGGCTCAGCTCAGTGGACACCGAACAATGGTGCCACCGCGACCCGCAACTGCAAAAACCGGTTAATCGACCGGTGTCAGCACGAAAACCGGAATCTGGCGATCGGTCTTCTTCTGGTACTCGGCGTAGTCGGGATAGGCCGCCACCGCACGCTCCCACCAGACGGCTTTCTCGTCCCCGACCACCTCGCGGGCGTCATAATCCCTGGTCACCGGACCGTCCTGCAGCTCCACCCGGGGATTGGCCTTGACGTTGTAGTACCAGACCGGGTTCTTGGGCGCGCCGCCGAGCGAGGCCACCACCGCGTACTCGCCGTTGTGTTCGACCCGCATCAGCGGGGTCTTGCGCAGCTTGCCGGTCTTGGCGCCCACCGTGGTCAGCAGCACGACCGGCATCCCGTTCAGGTCGGTTCCCTTGGTCCCGCCGGATTCCATGTACAGCTCGGCGTTCTCGCGGGCCCAATCCGATGTTCCTGGCGCATATTCTCCGGTGAGAGGCATGCCGTCAGCCTAGCGAGCCGCACAACCGCAATCACTGTTTCGGTTTACCGAAAACTTAAGTGCGGGTATCGTGACGGCATGACCACCGCCGAACAGTTCCGCGATGCCGTATCCCGTCCGGCGTCGACGGTGCCGATCGCCGGTGTCGACTGGCCGACCTACAAAGTGGTCGCGCTGGTGCTCGGCCTGCTCGCGTTCGCGGTGCTCATCGGGCCCGCCACCGCCTCAACGGCCGTGCTGACCGGTGCCGCGACCGGCACCGCCACCTGGCTGGTCCTCGGGTTCGCCGCCCGCAGCAGCCGCTGAAGTCCGCGCCGTCCGGCGCACCAGCGGTACCGCCGCCAGCGCGGCCAGCTGCACGACGATCACCACCGCCACCAGCAGCCCGACCGACCGTGAGTACAGCAGCCCGGTCAACGCCCCACCCGCCGCGGCCGCTGATCCGAGCACCGCGGCGTACAGGCCATACGCGGTAGCCCGCCGGGCCGGCTCCACCAGGTCGGCCACCACCGCCCGCAGCGTCGACTCCTGGATCCCGACCGCAGCGCCCCACACCAAGGCCCCCGCGATCACCGGCACTATGTGCGCGGAGAACGCCAGCACCGGCACCAGCCCGGCCAGCACCGGCAACACCGCCAGCACTCGCGCGCCGGCGCGGTCGTAGGCCCACCCGGTCAGCAGCGCCGCCACGGCATCGGCCGCCATCGCCGCCGCGTAGATCACCGGTACCACGGCGAGCGGTACCAGCCCGCGGCTCACCTGGTGGAACGACAGCACCCCGAATGTCGTAAAGCCCACCATGGTGGCAGCCGAGAACCCGGAATACACCCAGAACGACCGCGGCAGCGTCCGCACAAAATGTTGCGCCACAACGGGTTTCGGAGCCGGTGCCACCGCGCCGGTCTCGTAGCGGGCCGGTTCCGGCACGCGCACCCGCAGCCAGGCGAGCAGCGCCAGCACCGCCACCCCGGGAATGGCGAGCATCGCCAGCGTCGGACCGTAGTCACCGCCGAACGTGACCAGCATGGCCGCCACCGCCAACGGGCCGGCGAACGCCCCGACCTGATCCATCGCCTCGTGCACCGCGAACCCCCGGCCCCGTCCCGTCACCGCGGTCGCGTGCGAGAGCAGGGTGTCCTTGGCCGGGCTGCGCACCGCCTTGCCGACCCGCTCCGCGATGACCAGTACCGCCGCCGCCCACAGCACCCCGACCAGGCCGAGGAAGGGCACCGCGACCACGGTGAGGAAGTAGCCGCCGATCGCCCACGTCCAGAACCGGCCGGTGCGGTCGGTGAGCGGGCCGGACACCACCCGCAGCAACAGCGCCGCCGCCTCGCCGACACCGGTGACCACCCCGACCACCACCGCGGTGGCCCCCAGGGAGGCCAGCAGCGGCCCGGTGATGGACCGGGCGCCTTCGTAGACGATGTCGGCGAGCAGGCTGACGACACCGAACGTGGTGACGAACCGCCAAGCACTCAGCCCGACGGCTCGCTCACCGGTCATCCGCCCAGGCAGCCCGGGCCCAGCAGCTCCTTGAGATCCCCCATCAGCGCCGACGACGGCGTCACCCGCAGCGATTGGTCCAGCTCCAGCGTGGTGATGCGCTCACCGCTGATCAGCCGCAGATGCACCTGCGCGGTGCCGGGGTGGCGCGCCAGCACCTGTTTGAGCGCACTCACCTTGTCCACCGTGCACTGTCGCGTCGGCAGACTCACCGCCAGCGGACGATTCGCCTGCGCGCTGGAGAAGTCCGGGACCACGAGCTCGTTGGCGATCAACGAGATCCGGTCGTCACGCTTGGCCACCTTGGCACCGACCAGAACCACCACGTCGTCGGCGATCTCGGCACCGAACATCGAATAGGTCTGTGGGAAGAACAGCACCTCGATACCGCCGGAGAGATCCTCGATCTGTGCCGACGCCCACGGCAGGCCATTCTTGTTGACCCGGCGGTTCACCGATGCCAGGATGCCGCCCACCCGCACCTGGGTGTCGTTGGCGATATCACCTTCGAGAATGGCCGGAATCTGGGTGTCGACCTGATTGGCCAGCAGGTGCGCCACCCCGTTGAGCGGATGCCCCGACACGTACAGGCCCAGCATCTCCCGCTCGAGGGCGAGCTTGTGCTTGTCCTCCCACTCCTCGTCGGGCACCTTGATGGTGAACGCCGCATCCCCGGTATCGCCGTCCTCCGAGCTGCCGCCGAACAGGTCGAACTGCCCCATCGCCTCGGCCTTCTTGGTGCCCAGCACCGAGTCGACGGCGTCGGTGTGCACCAGGAACAGACCCTTGCGAGGATGCCCGAGCGAATCGAACGCGCCCGCCTTGATCAGCGACTCCGTCACCTTCTTGTTGCAGGCCGCGATGTCGATCTTGTTCAGGTAGTCCGAGAAGTCGGTGTACTTGCCCTTCTCCTCGCGCGTCTTCACCAGGGAGGCAACGACGTTCGCGCCGACGTTGCGCACCGCGCCGAGGCCGAACCGGATGTCGTCGCCGACCGAGGCGAAGTTCTGCACCGATTCGTTGACGTCCGGCGGCAGCACCGTGATGCCGAGCCTGCGGCAGTCGGCCAGGTACACCGCGGCCTTGTCCTTGTCGTCCCCGACCGAGGTGAGCAGGCCGGCCATGTACTCGGCGGGGAAGTTGGCCTTCAGGTAGGCCGTCCAGTACGACACCAACCCGTAGCCGGCCGCGTGCGACTTGTTGAACGCGTACCCGGCGAACGGGAGGATGGTGTCCCACAACGCTTTCACCGCGCCCTGGGAGAAGCCGTTGGCGGTCATCCCCTCCTGGAAGCCCTTGTACTCGGCCTCGAGTACCTCGAGCTTCTTCTTGCCCATGGCCTTGCGCAGCGCATCGGCCTTGCCCATGGAGTAGGAGGCCACCTTCTGGGCGATGAACATGATCTGCTCTTGGTAGACGATCAGGCCGTAGGTCTCGGCCAGGATCTCCTTGAGCGGCTCCTCGAGCTCGGGGTGGATCGGTTTGATCGCCTGCCGGTTGTTCTTGCGGTCGGCGTAGTCGTTGTGGGCGTTCATGCCCATCGGGCCGGGCCGGTACAGCGCGAGGACGGCGACGATGTCGTTGAACTCGGTGGGCTGCATGCGCCGCAGCAGATCGCGCATCGGCCCGCCGTCGAGCTGGAACACTCCGAGGGTGTCGCCGCGGCCCAGCAGTTCGTAGGCCTTGGGGTCGTCCAGCGGCAGGGTCTCCAGGTCCACCTCGATGCCACGGTTGACCTTGATGTTCTCGATGCAGTCGCCGATGATCGTCAGGTTCCGCAGCCCGAGGAAGTCCATCTTGAGCAGGCCGATGGCCTCACACGACGGGTAATCCCAGCCGGTGATGACCGCACCGTCCTGCGGCCGCTTCCACAGCGGGATCGCATCGATCAGCGGCTCGGAGCTCATGATCACCGCACAGGCGTGCACGCCGGCGTTGCGCACCAGGCCTTCCAGGCCACGCGCGGTCTCGTAGATGGTGCGCACGTCCGGGTCGGTGTCGATCAGGCCGCGGACCTCGGCGGCCTCCTTGTACCGCTCATGGGTGGGATCGGTGATCCCCGACAGCGGGATGTCCTTGGCCATGATCGGCGGCGGCAGCGCCTTGGTGATCCGGTCGGCGATCGCGAAGCCCGGCTGGCCGTAGTGCACCCGGGCCGAGTCCTTCAGCGCCGCCTTGGTTTTGATGGTGCCGAAGGTGATGACCTGAGCGACGCGGTCGCTGCCCCACTTGTTGGCCGCATACCGCAGCATCTCGCCGCGCCGGCGGTCGTCGAAGTCGATGTCGATGTCGGGTGCCGACGGTCGCTCCGGGTTGAGGAACCGCTCGAACAGCAGACCGTGCGGGATCGGGTCGATGTTGGTGATGCCCAGCGCGTAGGCCACCAGGGAGCCGGCGGCCGACCCGCGACCCGGACCGACCCGGATGTCCACCGAGCGCGCGTAGTTGATCAGGTCGGCGACGATCAGGAAGTACGACGGGAAACCCTTGTCGCAGATGACCTTGATCTCGTACTCGGCGCGGTCGATGTACTCCTGGCCGACCCTGTCCGGGAA
The DNA here is from genome assembly GCA_050250295.1 of Mycolicibacterium sp. Classification (GTDB taxonomy): domain Bacteria; phylum Actinomycetota; class Actinomycetes; order Mycobacteriales; family Mycobacteriaceae; genus Mycobacterium. The sequence goes on along the minus strand of JBFWOX010000014.1, from coordinate 84,641 downwards.
CCGGCGCCGCAGCCCGGCCATCACCTCGTGGTGCAGCCAGGACGCCTGGTCGTGCCCCTCGGGCACCGGGAAGATCGGCATCCGGTCGTGCGGCGCCCACACGTCGGCGTAGGACTGCACCCGCTCGGCGATCAGCAGCGTCGAATCGCAGGCGCCGGGCACCTGGCCGTCCCACAGCGCCCGCATCTCCGCGGCGGGCTTGAGGTAGTAGCCGTCGCCGTCGAACTTGAACCGGGTGGGATCGGACAGCGTCTTGCCGGTCTGCACACACAACAGCGCCTCGTGGTTCTGCGAGGCGTCGCGCGTCACGTAATGGCAGTCGTTGGTGGCCAGCGGCGGGATGCCGAGCTTCTGGCCGATCTCGAGCAGACCGTCGCGCACCCGGCGCTCGATGTCGAGGCCGTGGTCCATCAGCTCGAGGAAGAAGTTCTCCGGGCCGAAGATCTCCCGCCACTTGGCCGCGGCCGCCACCGCCTCGTCGTAGTGGCCCAGCCGCAACCGGGTCTGCACCTCCCCCGACGGGCAGCCGGTAGTGGCGATGATGCCCTCGGCGTGTTCGGCGATGATCTCGGCGTCCATGCGGGCCCACTTGCCGAGCTGGCCCTCGAAGGAGGCCAGCGAGGACAGCTTGAACAGGTTGCGCAACCCGGTGGCGTTCTCGGCCACCATCGTCATGTGGGTGTAGGAGCCGCTGCCGGAGACGTCGTCGCCCTTCTGGCTCGGGTCCCCCCACAGCACCCGCTTGGTGTCGAAGCGCGAAGCGGGCGCGATGTAGGCCTCGATGCCGATGATGGGTTTGATGCCTGCGTCGGTCGCCGCGTTGTAGAACTCGCTGGCGCCGAACATGTTTCCGTGGTCGGTCATGCCGATCGCGGGCATCTCCAGCCGCTGGGCCTCGGCGAGCATCGGCTTCACCTTCGCGGCACCGTCGAGCATCGAGTACTCGGTGTGGTTGTGCAGATGCACGAATGACCCGGCTGACCGCGAAGCAGGTTGGTTCATAGGCACGCCAGTCTATGGCCGCACACCGACAGCGTTCGGCGTGTCGCGCTGCGTGTCTCGCCGCGTCCGGCTCAGCCCCCGCCTGCCGGACCGTCCCGCTCGGCCAGCAATCCGCCGCGGATCGTGATGACCAGTTGCCTAGCAACGGCTTCCGGAGCCCCGGCGAAGCCGCCGGACAGGCCGAGGCCCCAGAACGTCGCGGCCAGCATGTCCGCCACCGCGCCCACGTCGGTGCCCGCGGGCACCTCGCCGCGGCCCATCGCCCGCACCACCATCGTGCGGCAGGCCCCCTGCACCGTGGCCACCAGCGCATCGGCGGCCGCACTGCGCTCACGCCTGCGGTAGCGGTCCACACCCGCGGCGACGAGGAACCGCACGAACACCCCGTCCTCGACGCTCAATCGCCCGATCGCCGTGACGAACACCCGCAGCTGGCCGTACAGGTTCTCCTCGCGCAGCGCGTCGGTCGCGCACCGGTGCACCCGGGTGGCGGCATCGCGCAGCAGGATGTCGTAGACGTGCTCGCGGGTGTTGAAGTAGTAGTGCAGCGTGGGCCGGCTCACCGCCGCGCGAGCGGCGATCAGCTGGAACGTCGCCCCGGCCTGACCACGTTCGGCGATCACCTCCCTGGCCGCATCCAGGATGCGTCGCCGGGTGACCTCGGCGTCGGCGCCCACCGGGCGGCCGCGGCCACGGGCGGGGACCTCGGGGTCACTGGCCACGGGCAAACGTTAGGACATAGCTGCTGGCAGGTCAAACGACCTGTTTCGCAAACGTCACTTCGCGGCCGCCGCGGAGGGTTCCCGCTCGACACGCGGGCGGATCGCGTCGATCGTGAACACCGCGAGGGCGAGCCAGATCAGCCCGAAGCCCAACCAGCGGGCCGGCGGCATCGGTTCGTGGCCGACCAGCACGCCCCACGACATCTGCATCACCGGGGTCAGATAGAACAACAGCCCCAGCGGCACCATCGCCAGCCGCTGTGCGGCGGCGGCGAACAGCAGCAGCGGCAGCGCGGTCACCACGCCCATCACGACCATCAGCGCGACGTGCCCGGCGCCGTGGTCGGTGAAGGTGCCCTGCCCGGAGGCCTGCAGCACGACGATGTACACCAGCGCGACCGGTGTCGCCAGCCCCGCCTCGATGCCCACGCTGACCCGCGGGTCGGTCGGCACCACCTTCTTCACCGCACCGTAGAGCCCGAACGACAGCGCCAGCGCCAGCCCGATGATCGGCACCGCGCCGGTGCTCACGGTGATCACCACTACCGCCACGACCGCGATCGCCAGCGCGCACAGCTGCCAGCGGTTCAACCGCTCCCGGAACACGATCAGCCCCAACGCGATGGTGACCAGCGGGTTGATGAAGTAACCCAGCGCCGCGTCGACGACGTGGCCGTTGTTCACCGCGTAGATGTAGACGCCCCAGTTCACCGAGATCAGCGCACTCGCGGCGGCCAGCAGCAGCCAGGTGCGGCCGGTGATGGCCTTCAGGTCCCCGCCCCGGCGCACCGCGGCGACCACCAACACCATCAGCACGAAGCTCCAGACGATCCGGTGCGCCAGCACTTCCAGCGCGCTGGCGGGTTCGAGCAGCGGGAAGAACGCCGGGAACAGCCCCCACATGGCGTAGGCGCCCGCGCCGAACAGCAGACCGGACTTCACAACCGGTGGCCGCGCAGCACGTCCAGCGCGTGCTGTAGGTCGTCCGGGTAGTCACTGGTGATCTCGACGCGCCTGCCGTCGGCCGGGTGGGCGAACGCCAACGACCGCGCATGTAACCATTGCCGTTGCAGCCCAAGTTTTTTCGCCAGCGTGGGGTCGGCACCGTAGGTCAGGTCACCGCAGCAGGGGTGGTGCAGTGCCGCGAAATGCACCCGGATCTGGTGGGTGCGGCCGGTCTCGAGCTCGATGTCGAGCAGGCTGGCGGCCTGGTGGGCCTCCAGGGTGTCGTAGTGCGTGACGCTGTGCCGGCCGCCCTCGACCACGGCGAACTTCCAGTCGTGCCCGCGGTGCCGGCCGATCGGCGCGTCGACGGTGCCGCTGGACGGATCGGGGTGGCCCTGCACCAGCGCGTGGTAGCGCTTGTCGACGGTGCGCTGCTTGAACGCACGCTTGAGCACGGTGTAGGCCCGCTCCGACAGCGCCACCACCATCACGCCGGACGTGCCGACGTCCAGCCGGTGCACGATGCCCTGGCGCTCGTGGATCCCCGACGTGCTGATCCGGAAGCCGGCCGCGGCCAGCCCACCGAGCACGGTCGGGCCGTGCCAGCCGACGGTGGCGTGCGCGGCCACCCCGGGCGGCTTGTCGACCGCGACGATGTCGTCGTCGGCGTACAGGATCGCCATGCCCTCGATCTCGACCGGGGTGTTCTCCACCGGCGCCGGCGCCTCGGGCAGCCGCACCTCCAGCCACGCCCCTGCGGACAGCTTGTCCGACTTGCCCGCCCTGGCGCCGTCGATCTCGACACCGCCATCCTCGGCCAGCGCGGCCGCCGCGGTCCGGGACAGCCCGAGCAGCCGGGCCAGGCCGGCATCCACCCGCATGCCCTCGAGTCCCTCCGGCACAGGCATCGACCGTGTCGTCATGCCTGTCCGTCGCCGCCGTCCGGCTGGCGCCTCCCGACGGGTCCGTCGCCGCCGTCCGGCTGGCGCCTCCCGACGGGTCCGTCGCCGCCGTCCGGCTGGCGCCTCCCGACGGAATCGAAATCGAAGCCGAACAACGACAGCCCCACCAGCAGGATCGCCCCGCCCACCACCGCCGGGTCGGCCACGTTGAACACCGGCCACCAGCCGATCGACAGGAAGTCCACGACGTGGCCCTGCAGCGGGCCGGGCGACCGGAAGAACCGGTCCACCAGGTTGCCGAGCGCGCCGCCGAGGATCATGCCCAGGCCCAGCGCCCACCACGGCGACACCAGCCGGCGGCCCATCCAGATGATCCCCACCACCACGCCGGTGGCGACCAGCGTCAGCACCCAGGTGTAGCTCGTCGCCATCGAGAACGCCGCCCCCGAATTGCGCACCAGCCGCCAGGTCACGACGTCGCCGATGATCGACACCGGCTCGTTCGGCGTCAGCAGCCGCACCGCCAGCACCTTCGTGACGATGTCCAGGACGAGCACCACCCCCGCCACCGTCAGCAGCAGTCGCAGCCGCCGCCGCGGCGCGCCGTCCTCGGGCACCGCGGCGTTGCCGCCGGTCGCAGGCTCGACCGGGCTCGACGATTCATCAGTCACGTCCCCATCATCGCAAAGGGCCGGTGCGCCACAATTCCACCCATGGGTCGCCTCGTCGTCATCGCCACCGGTGGGACCATCTCGACCAGCGCCGACGCCGACGGCGTGAAGCGCCCCACCCGCTCGGGAGCCGACCTGGCCGCCGGCCTGCCCGTCGAGGTCGTCGACGCGATGGCGGTGGACAGTTCGCAGCTCACCCCGACCGACTGGGACCGCATCGGCACCGAGGTGCGGCGCGCGGCCGGCAGCGCCGGGGTGGACGGCATCGTCGTCACCCACGGCACCGACACCATGGAGGAGACCGCGCTGTGGCTGCAGCTCACCTACGACGGCACGGCTCCGGTGGTGCTGACCGGCGCGCAGCGCAGCGCCGACGCCCCCGACCCCGACGGCCCGGCGAACCTGCGTGAGGCGCTCGCCGTCGCTGCGGACCCCGGCAACCGCGGCCGCGGGGTGCTGGTGAGCTTCGCCGGCGCGCTGTTCGAGCCGCTCGGTCTGCACAAGGTCGCCACCGCCGACTCGCAGGCCTTCGCCGGCCACCCGCCGGGCACGGCCGGCCCGCGCCCGCACCTGGGTGCGCTGACGGCCGCCGACGCGCCCCGCGTCGACATCGTCGCCGCCTACCCCGGCGCCGACACCGCGGCACTGGACGCGTGCGTGGCGGCCGGGGCGCACGGCATCGTGCTCGAGGCGATGGGCGCAGGCAACGCCGGGACGGCCCTGATCGACGGGGTGGCCCGGCATTGCCGCGCCGGCGTGGTGGTCGCGATCTCCACCCGGGTGCCCGGCGGCCGGGTCAGCCCCGGCTACGGGCCGGGCCGCGACCTGGTGGACGCCGGCGCCGTCGTGGTGCCCCGGCTGCGGCCGCCGCAGGCCCGCGTGCTGCTGATGGCGGCGCTGGCCGCCGGCGCGGCCGCGGGTGAGGTGCTCGCGCGCTGGGGCTGATCCGGCAGGTGTGGTGACAGCTAGGACGCGTCCCGGTGACGGCCGATCTCCTCGACGAACTCCGGCCAGTCCAGGCTGTCCACCGGGTTCGCGCGGGTGACGGCGGGGTCGTCGGCGCGGAACGTGCGGGCGGCGCCCGGTCCGGTGGCCCGGGTCTCGAACCGCACCGTCATCACCCCGTGCCCGGCGCCCTGGACCCAGCCGTGCCCGTGCTCGGGGTGGGTGACGTCGTCGCCGACGCGCCACGCCAGGGCGGCCGGGCCGGGCTCCGCGCTGGGCAGCGCGCCGCCGCCGACGGCGGCGGTCTCCTCGGCCGCCATCAGCTCCAAGTCCGGGAACAGGGACTCCTGCTGGATCTCGGACAGCCCGGAGAACCCCACGCCGACAAGGCGAATGGGGCCGATCTCGACCGGGTCGAGCAGCAGCCGGTGTGCGGTGGCGATCAGCGTGCCCGCGTCGGTGGTGGCATACGGCAAGGTGGCCGAGCGGGTCAGCGTGCTCATATCGGACTTCTTCATCTTCACGGTGACGGTGCGCGCCCCGCGGCCGTCCTTCAGCAACCGCCGGTGCGCGTGCTCGCCGATCGGGCCGGCCGCGGTGCGCAACTGCTCGAGCGTGGTCAGGTCCTCGGCGAAGGTCGACTCGGCGCTGATCTGTTTGGCCGGGGCGTTCTCGGCCACCGGCCGGTCGTCGATGCCGCGCGCGAGCCGGTGCAGCGCCGGACCCACGGTCGGGCCCAGGATGTTGGCGACCTCGGTGTCCGACAGCGCCGCGAAGTCACCGATCGTCTCGATGCCGAGCCGGTTGAGTTTCTCCCCCGCCACCGGCCCGATGCCCCACAGCCGGCGCACCGGCAGCCCGTCCAGCAGCGCCCGCTCGTTGTCCGGGGACACCACGGTGATGCCGTTCGGTTTGGCCAGCCCCGAGGCGATCTTGGCGATCTGCTTGCCCGATCCGGCGCCGACCGAGGCCACCAGCCCGGTGACCTCGGCCACCTCGGCCCGCAGCGCCTGGCAGAACGCCTCCACCTCCGCCGCCGGGGCGCCGGCCAGTTCAGCGGGCTCACCGAACGCCTCGTCGAACGACAGCTGCTCGAGCACCGGCACCCTGGCCCGCACGGTCTCGAACACCCGGCGACTGGCCAGCCCGTACACCACCCCACGCGGCGGCAGCACCACCGCCGCGGCCCCGACCAGCCGGCGGGCCTGGTGCATCGGCATCGCCGAGCGCGCCCCGAACACCCTCGACTCGTAGCTGGCGCCGGCCACCACGCCGCGGCCGCCGAGCCCGCCGACCAGCACGGGCCTGCCCCGCAACGTGGGCCGGGTCAACTGCTCGACGGATGCGAAGAACGCATCCATGTCCAAATGCAGGACCCACCGCGCGCCCACACCGTCCGATGGTAGGGCGTGCGGATAGCCTGGCTGGTATGGCACACCCGAGCGGTGAGTTCGCGCTGTGGATCCGCCATTTCGAGAGCAACGCCGACGTGCACGCGGCGACCGACGCGGCCATCGACTTCGGAGCCCACTGCGCGCTGCCCGCGGAGGTCCGGGCGCCGTTGATCGCCTCGGTGCGGCGGTTCCAGCTCGGCGAGAGCGGCGATGGGGCCGCGCTGCTGAGCAAGGCCGCGCTGGCCGGCGATCCCGAATATGTCCGCGCGGCAGAGCTTTTCGTCGCCGAGGAGCAGCAGCACGCCGACCTGCTGGCCCGGCTGCTCGACTACCTCGGCGGGGAGCGGCTGCACAGCCACTGGTCGGACGGGGTGTTCGTCTGGCTGCGCCGGCTGATGGGGCTGCGCACCGAGCTGATGGTGCTGACGGTCGCCGAGGTCGTCGCGCTGTCCTACTACGGCGCGCTGGCCGAACGCACCCCGGACGCCGTCACCCGGGCCGTCGCCGAGCGCATCCTCGCCGACGAAGGGCCGCACGTGCGGTTCCAGCGGCAGCGGCTGCACGCCGGGTTCGCCGAGGCGTCCCGGCCAGCCCGGTGGGCGGCGTTCGCGTTCTGGTGGGCGACCACGCTCGGTGCCAGCACCGTCGTCGCGCTCGACCACGGCGGCATCCTCACCGCCCTCGGATACCGGCGCCGCGACTTCATCCGCGACGTCCTCGACGACTTCGCCGACGTGGTCGGGTACGTGCTGCAGTAGGCCTACCTCGTAGCCCTACACCTTGGCGATCGCCACCCGCACGCCGTCGCCGATCTCGGTGCCCTCGGCCGGTCGGCCGAACTCGAAGCTGGTGGCCAGGATCTCCCCGGCGATCAGGTCGCGGTGGCTGCGGGCCCACCCCTGGTGCTGCTCGGGCACCTCGATCACCACCGAGATCCGATCGGACACGTCCAGCCCGCTGGACTTGCGCAACTCCTGCAGCTCGCGGATGCGGTCCTTGGCCCAGCCCTCGGCCTCCAGCTCTTCGGTGACGGTACCGTCGAGCACCACCAGACCCGCGCCGTCGGGCAGCGCGGTGGTCCACTCCGGGTCGGCGGCAACCAGTTTCGAGGTGAACTCCTCGGGCAGCAGCACTGCGGGCCCAGCCTGCAGGGTGCCGTCGGCGTTGAGCACACCCTCCCCCGCCTTGACCGCCTTGATCGCGGCCTGCACGTCCTTGCCGATCCGCGGTCCGGCGGCGCGGGCGTTGACGGCGAGCTCGAACCGGCCGTGTGCGGCGATGTCGTCGGTGAGTTCGACGGCCTTGACGTTGAGTTCGTCGGCGATCAGATCACGGAACGGTGTCAGCCGGGCCGGATCATCCACCGCCACAGTCAGTTTCGGCAGCGGCAGGCGCACCCGCAGCTTGTTGGCCTTGCGTAGCGAGGACCCGGCCGAGGCCACCTCGCGCACCAGGTCCATGTCGGCGACCAGCTGCGGATCCGCGGGCAGTTCGGCGGCGTCGGGCCAGTCGGTCAGATGCACCGACCGCCCGCCTGTGACGTCGCGCCAGATCTTCTCGGTGGTCAGCGGCAACAGGGGTGCGGCCAGCCGGCACGTCACCTCCAGCACCGTGTGCAGCGTGTCGACGGCGTCGCGGTCCTCCTCCCAGAATCGCGAACGCGACCGTCGCACATACCAGTTCGTCAAGGCCTCGGTGAACTGGCGCAGCTGGTCGCAGGCCGCCGAGATGTCACAGGTGTCCAGCGACACGGTCAGCTCGTCGCGCAGCGCGGCGAGCTTGGCCAGGATGTAGCGGTCCAGCACGTGCGTCGAGTCGGTGCGCCAGGTGCCCTTCTGCGGCGCGTACAGCGCGAGGAAGGTGTAGGCGTTCCACAGCGGCAGCAACACCTGGCGGACGCCTTCGCGGATGCCCTGCTCTGTGACGATCAGGTTGCCGCCGCGCAGGATCGGCGAGGCCATCAGGAACCACCGCATGGCGTCGGAGCCGTCGCGGTCGAACACCTCCGACACGTCGGGGTAGTTGCGCAGCGACTTGCTCATCTTCTGCCCGTCGTTGCCCAGCACGATGCCGTGGCTGACACAGGTCCGGAACGCCGGCCGGTCGAACAGTGCGGTGGCCAGCACGTGCAGCGTGTAGAACCAGCCGCGGGTCTGCCCGATGTACTCGACGATGAAGTCACCCGGGTAGTGCGACTCGAACCACTGCTCGTTCTCGAACGGGTAGTGCACCTGCCCGTAGGGCATGGACCCGGAGTCGAACCACACGTCGAGGACGTCCTCGATGCGGCGCATCGTGGACCTGCCGGTCGGATCGTCGGGGTTCGGGCGGGTCAGCTCATCGATGAACGGCCGGTGCAGGTTGTCCGGGCGCACCCCGAAGTCGCGTTCGAGCTCGTCGAGGCTGCCGTAGACGTCGATGCGCGGATAGGCCGGGTCGTCGGACTTCCACACCGGGATCGGGGTGCCCCAGTAGCGATTTCGCGAGATCGACCAGTCCCGCGCGCCGGCCAGCCACTTGCCGAACTGGCCGTCCTTGACGTGCTCGGGATACCAGGTGATCTGCTGGTTGAGTTCGACCATGCGGTCCCGGAACTCGGTGACCTTGATGAACCACGACGACACCGCGCGGTAGATCAACGGGTTCCGGCAGCGCCAGCAGTGCGGGTAGGAGTGTTCGTAGCTGTCGTGGCGCAGCAGCACCGCGCCGTTGGCCCCGGCCGCCCCGGTGCCGTTCTTGAGATCGCGGATGATCTGCGGGTTGGCGTCGAAGACGTGCTGGCCGGCGTAGTCGGGCACGGTGGCGTCGAACCGGCCCCTGGCGTCGACGGGGGTGACTGCGGTGATGTCGGCGGCCAGCGCGGTGGCCATGTCGTCCTCGCCGTAGGCCGGGGACATGTGCACGATGCCGGTGCCGTCCTCGGTGCTGACGAACTCACCGGGCAGCACCCGAAATGCGTTGGGCGAATCCATGAAATACGGGAACGGCGGCGCGTAGGACACGTCGAGCAGCTCCCGGCCGGAGTAGCGGGCCACCACGGTCGGCTCCTCACCGAGCTCGCGCACGTACGCGCCCAGCCGGGCCTCGGCCAGCACGTAGCGGCGGCCGCCGGCCTCCACCACGACGTAGGTGACGTCGGGATTGACCGCGACGGCCTGGTTCGACGGCAGCGTCCACGGCGTCGTCGTCCAGATCAGCAGGTACGCGCCGGCGAGATCGCCTGCACTGATGCGGAAACCGACCGTCAGCGCCGGGTCCTGCCGGTTCTGGTAGACGTCGTCGTCCATCCTCAGCTCGTGGGACGACAGCGGGGTCTCGTCGTTCCAGCAGTAGGGCAGCACCCGGTTGCCCTCGTAGGCCAGCCCCTTGTCCCACAGCTGTTTGAACACCCAGATCACCGACTCCATGAAGCCGACGTCGAGGGTCTTGTAGTCGTTGTCGAAATCCACCCAGCGGGCCTGGCGGGTGACGTACTCGCGCCATTCGTCGGTGTACTTGAGCACCGACGCCCGGCACGCGTCGTTGAACTTCTCGATGCCCATCTCTTCGATCTGGGCCTTGTCCGAGATGCCGAGCTGGCGCTGCACCTCGAGCTCGGCGGGCAGACCGTGGGTGTCCCAGCCGAACCGGCGCTCCACCTTGTAGCCGCGCATGGTGCGGTAGCGCGGCACGATGTCCTTGACGTACCCGGTCAGCAGGTGGCCGTAGTGCGGCAGACCGTTGGCGAACGGCGGCCCGTCGTAGAACACGTATTCCGGTGCGCCGTCGCGCCGCGAGATGCTCGCGCGGAAGGTGTCGTCACTGTCCCAGTAGGCCAGCACATCGGCTTCCAGCGCCGGGAACTTGGGGGCGCCGGCGGCAGGCTTCGGATATGCGGTCACGTACGTGGTGCTCCTCGTGCCAGGTCGCTCATGGCACGGGGACGAACGTCGCGCAGGTGCGCGAGCGCCGCGGTACCACCCCGCTTGCGCACCGGAGGTGCGCCACTCGAATGAGGGCGATGACGGGCCCACCCGTTCGGTTCTACTGAGCCCGCCTGGGCTGTTCTTCCGAAGGCTCCCCGGTGATCGCCGGATCGACGCCGATGGCCGACAGTCTAGCGGGCCGCCGGACCCGCCCGACAATCACAGCGGAGACGCGGCGTCCGAGGTGATCTCGATCAGAGCCTGTGGGAACTGCTCGACGATCTCTTCGACGCTGTACGGGTCGAAGCGGGTGGCGTCGTACCACCAGTCGAGGTGCAGCTCCTCGTCGACCCGCCGGGCGTTGAGCTCGAGCACATGCCCGTCGCGGACCCCGTCCTCGGCGGCGCCGTCGAGGTTGAGCAGCACCTCCGATCGGGTGCTCGGCCGGCCCGGGGCTGCGGCCAGCGCGGTGTGCGCGCCCTGCAACATCTCGGTCGGGGTCATCGTCGGTTCGCTCGAGCACAGCAGCGAAACCCCGTGGAACAGCCAGCGGTGCCCGCCCGTCACGTCCACCGTCACGAGGCCCTCGCCGCGGGTGCGGCCCAGGGCCCGGCCGAGCGCGGCCAACAGGATTTCCTCGGGACGCACACCGAGCCACTCCGCAGCGCCGGCAAGTTCTGCCGCCAATTCGCTCGACGGTTCGGAACTCAGATTCACGAATTCGTGAGCAACACCGTCGGTGGCAGCCTTATCGACCACCTGCAGCGTGCTCGGCGCGGGAGAGACGAGGGGCCTGACCTCGTCAGTGACGTATGGAGCGACCATGCAGCTAACCGTACAGCGATTGTCCCAAAATTGGGAGACCAGTCCCAAAACCGTGACGAGTGTGTCAATTAGGGCGGCGTTAACTGTTTGCCATAGGGGCTGCCGGTGGGACGGAATTCGGTTTATGGTGTTCAGGTGCCCCGTACCGATGAGAACGGCAGACAGCTCAAGGCCCTCCTCGACTACCTCCTCGACGGAGAGATCGACGCCAAGGACATCTTCGATGCGCTCGGCATATCCAGCAGTACCTATTACCGGCGGATCAAGGAAAGCGATTATCCGAACGCCGAAGAGTTGCGCCGGGTGGCGGATCGCTTCCAGCTGAGCTACCCCGACCTGCAGATCCAGTTCGGGTTGATGAGCCGGCAGGAAGTGTGGAACTACGTGCGGGCCGCCGAATCCGCTGAGTTCGGCGTCTCGACGCTGCAGGAGACGTCCACCCGGACCCAGGTCCGGCATCGGCCCAAGTTGTCGGACCTGACACCCCGACTCGACGCTCCACCTCTCTAGACAGGTCCGCAACTAGACTTTGCTGACCACGCTCTGCTCGAAGGCGACACCCCATGGCCCTGGCAACCCTCATCGCGATCACTCTGATGTGCATCGCGTGGAGCTTGTGGATCCGTCGGGTCACGTGGTCGTGCCGCTGGGAGGTGGCGGCCACCCTGAACATCGCGCTGCAGGGCCTGGCCGTGTTGTTGATGTCGCCGTGGGCCTCCGAGACGATCGGGCACTGGCTCTACGGCCTCACCGGTAAATGGAACCTGGAGGACTACCTGGGCCACGACGCCTACATCGTGGCGGCGTCGGCGGTCGTCTACAACGCGCTGGGCCGGCTCGAAGAGGACCACGCCATGCACCAGCGGTTCCGGCAGTTCGTGGAACGTCCGGCGACGCTGTGCATCCCGCTGCTGCTGGCCGCGTTCTGGCTGGGCAACGGCGCGTCGATCTACCGTCCGGACTTCTTCGACGTGCCGACCGACTTCTGGCTGAACGCCTACTGGGTCTTGCTGTGCGGCATGCTGATCTACCTGTTGGTGTACGGGTCGCGGGCGCTGCTGATCCTGCGCACCGATCCGCGGTCGCGCACGATCGCCAACGTCTACCTGTTCGCCTCGGCGATGGGCATCGCCGCGTGCCTGGTGCGGATCACCACGGCGGTGGTGACGCCGCTGCAGACCGTGGCGGGCTCGGCGCTGGTGTGGGTGTTCGCGTGCGCCTGCGGGGCGGGCTTCGCCCTGACCTCGGCCCACTCGTGGCGGATCAAGACGAAGTGGTTCACCGGCGCCAAGAACTGACCGCCCGGTGAGCGGCGCGCGCAGGCGCTACCACGCGTTCATCTCGTACTCGCACGCCGCCGACGACAGGCTGGCGCCCGCGCTACAGAAGGCCCTGCAGCGGTTGGCCAAACCGTGGTACCGGCGCCGGGCCGTCGAAGTGTTCCGCGACCAGACCGGCCTGTCGGTCGACCCGCATCTGTGGGGAGCGATCGCGGCCGCGCTGGACGACTCCGAGTGGCTGTTGCTGCTCAGCTCCCCCGACGGGGCCCGCTCGGAGTGGGTCAACCGCGAGATCGAACACTGGAAGACCCACCGCGAGGTGGACCGGATCCTGCCGGTGCTCACCGACGGGCACTGGGAGTGGGACCCCACAGCCGGCGATTTCACCGCGGATTCCGACGCCGTCGCACCCGCGCTGCGCGGCGTGTTCACCGACGAGCCCCGGCACCTGGACCTGCGCTGGGCACACCACGAGACCCAACTGGACCTGCGCAACAGCCGGTTCCGGGACGCGGTGGCCGAGCTCGCCGCCCCGCTGCACGGCACGACCAAGGACGAGATCGAGGGCGAGGACGTCCGCCAGCATCGCCGGACGGTCCGCCTCGCCGGGGTCGCGACCGCAGCACTTGCCGTGCTCACCGTCGCCGCAGTGGTCGCCGCCGGCGTCGCCGTCACCAACGCCCGCCGCGCCGAGGACCGCCGCATCGACGCCGAGGCCCAGCGGCTGTCCGCGCAGAGCCAGGCCGAGCTGGCCCGGCCCGATCTGGCGTTCCTGCTGGCCGCCGCCGGATACCGGCTGCGACCCAACGTCTCGACCGAGGGTGCGCTGCTGACGGCGGTGGCCAACCGGCCCGAGATCCGCCAGCAGATGCCGGTCGGCCCGCCGGTGACCGCGCTGGCGCTGTCGGCCGCCTCGGACCGGATCTGGATCGGCACGGCCGACGGCGACGTCGTCGTCCGCCGCTACTCCGACGGCGGCGAGATCACCCGGATCGAGCGGATGCTGCCCTCGGAGATCCGGGCGCTGGCCCCGGCGCCCGGCGACCCGGCGGGTGTCGTGGCCGCCGACATCAGCGCCGTGGTGACCGCCGACGCCGACCTGCGCGTCACCACCAGCCGCGACGGCCGCCCCGGTGACCCGATCCTCGCCGTCGCGGTGGACCCGGCGACCGGCCGGATCGCCGCGGGCACGGCGGCGGGCTCGGTGCTGATCTGGTCCGGCACCGACAGCCGGCCCGAGCTGGCCGTGGACGGCGCCGCCCCGGGCGTCGCGGACCGGCCGGACGTGACGGCGCTGGCCTGGACGCCCGACGGCGAGCTCGTCGTCGGGGGCGCCGACGGGTTCGGCCGGGTCGACCCGCACCGGCCCGAGCGGCCGCTGTGGGTCAACGACGGCCTCGGCCTGATCACCGCGCTGACCGTGATGCCAGACGGGACCGTGGTCGCCGGCGGCGTCTACGGTGCGGTGTCGTTCTGGAACCCGGACGGCACCGAGGCCGACGGCGGCAGCCAGCCGGCGTTCAGCGACACCGTGACGCAGTTCGCGGTGACCGGGTTGCCGCCGGCCGACGGCTCGGTGGCCGCGGTGTCCGCGGACGGCAGCCTGCGGTTCTTCGACCACCGCCGGGGTGCGGCGCTGCGGGGCACCGACGCGGAGCTGCGGATCGACGAGCAGGACGCCACCGCCGTCGCGTGGGATCCCGCGGCGCCGCTGCACGGCGTGGCCGGCGGCCGCGGGGGCGCCGTGGTGGTCCTGGACTACGGGCAGGACCACCCTCGGCCCGCGCAGGTGCCCGCACCGTGGACGGCGGCCGCCGCGCTGGCGGCCGCGCCGGATGGGCAGCGGCTGGTCGTGTACCGGTTCCTGCCCTCGCCCGACGGGGCAGGCGACGCCGGTGCCGGGCTGCTGGCCGAGCTGGTGATCACCGATCCCGGGGACCTGCGGATGGACGGTCCGTCCACCCGCTTCGCCGGCGTCGTCGACCAGCTCGTCTACTCCCCCGACGGCACCCGGATCGTGGCGGCAACCGTGGACGGGGCGGTCGCGGTCTGGGACGGCACCTCCGCCCCTGCCGAGCTGACCGCTGTCGCACCGGGGCAGGTGATCACCCAGCTCGCCGTGTCACCCGACGGCGCCACCGTCGCCACCGGGGTCCCGGACTTCGACGCCCCCGCCGATACGCCCGGCGAGGTGCGGTTGTGGCGCGTCGAGGGCCGCCGGCTGGTCCCCGACGGCAGCGTCGCGGCGCCGCCGCTGACCCACGGACTGGCGTTCACCCCGGACGGCTCGCGGCTGGTCATCGGCGGTTCCGGCGCGGTCGCGGTGCACCCGCTGACCGGCGGCACCCCGCTGACGCTGGACATCCGCGGCGACCATGCGCACTCGCTGGCGGTGTCTCCCGATGGCGCGCTGGTGGCGGTCGGGCTCTACAGCGGGCCGGTCCGGTTGTTCGACCTGGCCACCGGGCAACCCGTCGGCGACGATCTGCGCGCCGCCGCCCGGGTGACGGATCTGGCGTTCCGGGCCGACGGCAGGCAGATCGTGGCGGTCGGTGAGAGCGGCGCCTTCACCATCTGGGACGTGGCCAGCCGCACCCCGGTCTCGGACGCTGCGATGTTCGCCGTCGACCGGACCCTGACCGGCACCGTGACCGACCCCAGCCTGGCGGTCGGCACGGACCGCGCGTACACCACGTCGTTCGCCGACGGGCAGGTAGTCAGCTGGCCGCTGACCGCCGAGCAGTGGATCGCGATCGGCTGCCGGGTGTTCGCCCGCGACCTCACCGACGCCGAGCGGCAGCGCTTCGGCCTGGAGGGCACCGAGCCGATCTGCCCCGGCTGAGCCGGATCAGACAGCCGTCTGGGTGAGATCGGTGAACGGGGAGCCGAACTCGCGCACCGGCTGGTAGCCGTTCTTGCGCGCGAGCGCCGCGCCGCGGCGGATCAGCGCGGCGGTGGCGACGAACCCGGCCTGGTCCGGGACGACCAGCGGGGTGAGCAGCCGGTTGTGCACGTAGCCGAAGGCGAGCCCGGAGGTCGGGTCCGCCCAGCCCAGCGAACCGCCGAGCCCGACGTGTCCGAACCCGGGCAGGATCCCCGGCGGGAACGGCAGGCCGTGGTAGCCGTGGTGGAACGACAGCGGCATGACCATGCCGTGGTCCGGGCGCAGGCTCGGCTTGCCGACCAGTGCGGCGGTGGTGTCGCTGGACAGGTACTGGGTGCCGTCGATGCGGCCGCCGTTGGCCAGCGCGCCGTACATCCGGGCCAGTGCCCGCGCGGTGGCCACCCCGTTGGCGGCGGGAATCTCCCCGTCGAGGAACGGGATATCACCCTGCACAAGGGCTTTCACACCCGGCAGGTAGATCGCTCCGAACAGCGCCGAGAACGGCAGCGCGGCCACCCGCGGGGCGATCAGGTTGAAGATCGGGTTCTGCAACCGGCTCTGCGGGCCGATGATCTGCGCGGCGCGGGTCGGCGCGTCGGCGGGCGGGCGGCCCAGGTGCAGGCCGTCGGTGTTCAGCGGGGCGGCCACCTCGGTACGGATCAGCTCCCGCATGCCCTGTCCGGTGACGGCGCGGGCCAGCCCGGACAGCAGCCAGCCGAAGGTCAGCGCGTGGTAGGCGGGCCTGCCGTGCAGCCAGCTGCGCGGCGCAGCCGCCAGCCGCTCCTCCATCGTCAGGTGGTCCATCAGGTCGGCCTTGGCGACACCGCCCAGCTGCGAGAGCCCCGCCCGGTGCCGCAGCACGTCGCGCACGGTGATGTCCGCCTTGCCGTTGGCGCCGAACTCGCGCCAGTACTCGGCGACCGGGGCCTCGTAGTCGATCAGGCCACGGTCGGCGAGCCGGTGGATGACGGTGGCGGCCACGCCCTTGGTCGCGGAGAACACCATGGTGCCGGTGTCGGCGGTCCAGCGCTGGGCGCCGCGGCGGTCCGACCATCCGGTCCAGACGTCGACGACGGGTTCACCGTCGAGGTACACCGACAGCGCGCCGCCGCCGAGCAGCCGGAACGGGAACATCTGCGAGAACGCGCGCACCGCGCAGATGAAGTTGGGATCGGCCGCGCCCTGGACCCCGCGGGGCAGCTCGCCGCCGTCGCCGGCGGCGGCGCGCCCCACGCTGAGCTGCCAGTTCTTGACGACCGTCATAGTGCTTTGAATTTACCCCGGCGTGCGGCAAAGAACCCTGGTGTTACCGATTCGTT
Source organism: Mycolicibacterium sp. (assembly GCA_050250295.1). GTDB lineage: Bacteria > Actinomycetota > Actinomycetes > Mycobacteriales > Mycobacteriaceae > Mycobacterium. The sequence goes on along the minus strand of JBFWOX010000014.1, from coordinate 67,847 downwards.
AATCCGCCGCCGGCGGCGGTACCTCCACGGCGTCGAGGAGACGCTGCGCAGCAAGCGTCGGCGTGAGCTCCCCGTCGCGCACCTGGCGTTCCACGTCGGCCCGGATGGCGCGCACCCCGGCGCTGGACAACACCCGGTCCAGCACGGTGTCGCGGACCATCGACCAGGTCCATTCCACCTGTTGACGGCGGCGGCGGGCGTCGAACTCACCGGCCCCGGTGAGCACGTCGCGATGCCGCAGCACGGTGTCCCACAGCTCGGCCACACCGGCGCCGGTCAGCGCGCTCATTGTCAAAACCGGTGGGCGCCAAAGGGTGTCACGCGGGTAGATCAACCGGATGGCACCGGCGAGCTCGCGGGCGGCGGCCTTGGCCTCCACCGCGTGTTCGCCATCGGCCTTGTTGACGACGACGATGTCGGCGAGCTCGAGCACGCCCTTCTTGATGCCCTGCAGTTGGTCGCCGGTGCGAGCCAGGGTCAGGAAGACGAAGGTGTCCACCATGTTGGCAACCGTCACCTCGGACTGCCCGACGCCGACGGTCTCGACCAGGATGACGTCGTAGCCGGCGGCCTCCAGCAAAACGATCGTCTCGCGCGTCGCCCGCGCGACCCCGCCGAGGGTGCCCGAGGTCGGCGACGGCCGGATGTAGGCGTCGGGGTGGACGGCGAGCTTGGCCATCCGGGTCTTGTCGCCGAGGATCGAGCCGCCGGTGCGGGTGGAGGACGGGTCGACGGCCAGCACCGCGACCCGGTGGCCCTGGTCGATCAGGTGCATGCCGAGCGCCTCGATGCTGGTCGACTTGCCGACCCCGGGCACCCCGGTGATCCCGACCCGCGTGGCGCCCGGCGAGGGCTGGGGGTACCTCCCGCTTGCGGGGGACAGCTCCAGCAGCAGCTCCTGGGCCCGCTGCCGGTGGTCGGATCGCGTCGACTCGACCAGCGTGATCGCCCTGGCCAGGGCCGCGCGGTCACCCGCCCGCAGCGCGGCTGCGAGTTCGCCGGCGGATGGGTTCACTAGCTCAGCTGGTAGCCGAGGCGTTCGGCCAGCTTGGTGAGCAGGCCGATGGCGGCCTCGGCGATCACGGTGCCCGGCGGGAAGATCGCGGTCGCGCCCGCGGCGTAGAGCTCGTCGAAGTCCCCGGGCGGGATCACCCCGCCGACCACGATCATGATGTCGGGCCTGCCGACCTCGGCGAGCGCATCGCGCAGCGCGGGCACCAGCGTCAGATGCCCGGCGGCCAGCGAGGACACCCCGACGACGTGGACGTCGTTGTCGGCGGCCTGGCGGGCCACCTCCTCCGGGGTGGAGAACAGCGAGCCCACGTCGACGTCGAAGCCGATGTCGGCGAACGCGGTGGCGATCACCTTCTGGCCGCGGTCGTGGCCGTCCTGGCCCATCTTCGCGACCAGGATGCGTGGGCGGCGGCCGTCCGCCTCGGCGAACTTCTCGACCAGCTCGGTCGCGCCGCTGACGTTGCTTGCCATGCCCACCTCGTCTCGGTACACCCCGGCGATGGTCCTGATCTCGGCCTGATGCCGACCGTAGACCTTCTCCAGCGCGTCGGAGATCTCACCGACGGTGGCCTTGGCGCGGGCCGCGTCGATGGCCAGCGCGAGCAGGTTGTTGCCGAGGCCGTCCTCCCCGGCGGTACCGGAAGCCGCTGCCGCACGGGTCAATTCGGCCAGCGCGGATTGTGTGGCGCGCTCGTCCCGCTCGGCCCGCAGCTGCTGCAGCTTGGCGATCTGCTCGGCGCGCACCCGGCTGTTCTCGACCTTGAGGACCTCGATCTCGGTGTCCTCGTCGACCTGGTACTTGTTGACCCCGATCACCGGCTGCGTACCGGAGTCGATGCGCGCCTGGGTGCGTGCGGCGGCCTCCTCGATGCGCAGCTTCGGGATGCCGTCGCTGATGGCCTGCGCCATGCCGCCGTGCTCGGCGACCTCCTCGATGTGGGCGCGGGCGCGTTCGGCGAGCTGATGGGTGAGCCACTCGACGTAGTACGAACCGCCCCACGGATCGATGGGCCGGGTGGTACCGGACTCCTGCTGCAGCAGCAGCTGGGTGTTGCGGGCGATGCGCGCCGAGAAGTCCGTCGGCAGGGCCAGCGCCTCGTCGAGGGCGTTGGTGTGCAGCGACTGGGTGTGCCCCTGGGTCGCGGCCATCGCCTCGATGCAGGTGCGGGCCACGTTGTTGAACACGTCCTGGGCGGTCAGCGACCAGCCGGAGGTCTGCGAGTGCGTGCGCAGCGACAGCGACTTGTCGCTCTTCGGGTGGAACTGGGCCACCAGCTCGCTCCACAGCAGGCGGCCGGCGCGCAGCTTGGCGACCTCCATGAAGAAGTTCATGCCGATGCCCCAGAAGAAGGACAGCCGCGGCGCGAACTTGTCGATGTCGAGACCCGCATCGAGGCCGGCCTGGATGTACTCGACACCGTCGGCGAGCGTATAGGCGAGCTCGAGATCGGCGGTGGCCCCGGCCTCCTGGATGTGGTAGCCCGAGATCGAGATCGAGTTGAACTTCGGCATCTTCGCGCTGGTGTAGCCGAAGATGTCGGAGATGATCCGCATCGACTCCTTGGGCGGATAGATGTAGGTGTTGCGGACCATGAACTCTTTGAGGATGTCGTTCTGGATGGTCCCGGCCAGCTTCTCCGGCGCTACCCCCTGCTCCTCGGCCGCGACGACGTAGAGCGCCAGGATCGGCAGCACCGCGCCGTTCATGGTCATCGACACCGATACGCTCGACAGGTCGATGCCGTCGAACAGCTGGCGCATGTCGAGGATGGAATCGATTGCCACACCGGCCATTCCGACGTCGCCAGCGACACGGGGGTGGTCGGAGTCGTAGCCGCGGTGGGTGGCCAGGTCGAACGCCACCGACAGGCCCTTCTGGCCGGCGGCCAGGTTGCGCCGGTAGAACGCGTTGGATTCGGCAGCGGTGGAGAAGCCGGCGTACTGCCGGATGGTCCAGGGCTGGTTGACGTACATCGTCGGGTAGGGCCCGCGGATGAACGGCGGTGCGCCCGGGAAGCTGTCGAGCGGGTACCCGGCCGTGCGGGCCTCGTCGCGGTCCGCGGCGACGTAGACCGGTTTGACGTCGATGCCCTCGGGGGTCGACCAGTCCAGCTGATCGGCGGCGTAGCCGTGCGCGGCCGCGGCCGCGGACACCTGCTCGGCGACCTCGGCCTGCGTCGGCGCCGGCGCCGGCGTGTCACCGACCAGCGGGACATCGGCGAAGGAGTCGATCTTCTTCGGTTCGGTGGCAGTCACCTCACGCCCCCAATCGGGTCAGCAGGTCCGACAACGCCCGGACCGCATCGATTTTCGCGGTCAGGTACCCGTCGGGCTTCGATCCGGCGTCGGCCACGGCTTTTTCGGGCCCCGCCAGCAGGACGTGCGCCATCCCCGCGGTCTTGGCGGCCTCGACGGCGCCGGCGGCCTCGTCGGCGTACCGGGCGTCGGTGCCGCAGATCACCGCGACCTCGGAAACCCCCGACTCGGCCACCGCCGCGGCCACACCGGCGGCGTCCAGCGGTCCGGGGTTGACGGCCTCGATCCCGCCGGAAGCCAACAGGTTCGACGTGAACGTGGTGCGGATGTTGTGCTCGGCCAGCGGCCCCAGCGGCAGCAACAGCGCCCTGGGGCGCGCGCCGTGCTTGGCCAGGAACGCGTCGGAGCGGTCGCGCAGGGCCTCGAAGTCCGCGGCGTAGCGGTACACCTGCGGCAGCGGATTGCCCTGGGGCAGCGGGACTTCGGCGAGGTTCGGGAACTCGTTGACGCCGGTGAGCGAGGTCCGACGGTGTGCGATGTCGGCGGCCCGGCGCTGCGCGACCTCGGCGATCTGGGCGGCGATGTGGTCGCGGGCCGCCTCGAACCCGCCCTTCGCCTCGATCTCCTGGAAGTGCGCCCAGGCCTGCTCGGCGAGCGAACGGGTGAGGTCCTCGACGAACCACGAGCCGCCCGCCGGGTCGAGGACGCGCCCGATGTGGGACTCCTCGAGCAGCAACAGCTGGGTGTTGCGGGCGATGCGGCGCGCGAAACTGCGTGCGGTGCCGGGGAATCCGCCCTCGATGGCAACGTCGAACGGGTGCACGTGCACGATGTCGGCGCCGCCGACCCCTGCGGCGAAGGCCGCCACCGTGGTGCGCAGCATGTTCACCCATGGATCGCGCTGCGACATCATCGGCAGCGACGTGGTGGCGTGCACGGTGGCCGATCCCGCGTCCGGGTCGCCGACCACCTCGGCCACCCGGGCCCAGAGCTGGCGTGCCGCACGCAGTTTGGCGATGGACTGGAACTGGTCGTCGTCGACGGCGAAGCGGAAGCTGATCTGCCGCAGCGCCGCGGCCGCCGACGACCCGGCGTCGACCAGCCGGCGCAGATACGCCACGCCGGCGGCGATCGCGGCCCCCAGCTCCCAGGCCGCGTTGGCGCCGAGGTTGTGGAACGCGGGGCCGTCGACGGTGATCGCGCGGACGTGCCCGTCGTAGCCGAGCACGCTCTGGGCGGTGGCGACGACCTCGTCGAGGCACGGTGCGGTGTGCCCGGCCAGCGACGCGGTCAGGGGGTCGGCGCCGAGATCGACCGAGAGCCGGGAGCGCTGGTCGTCGTCCAGGCCGGTCAGCAGGCCCGCCAGCGCGCCGGCGGCGGCGCCGTAGGACACCCCGTCGGTGTCCAGCACGACCGGCACCAGATCCAGGTAGACACCGTCGAGCAGCCGGTCCAGGTCGGTCGGCGCGATCCCGCCGTCGCCGATCCGCAGCACCAGCGCGCTGATGCCCTCGGTCAGCCCGAGCAGGATCGCGCCGTTCGCCTCGGCCACCTCGGAGCCGTCGGCCGGGTAGACGTCGGCGACCTTCCAGCCCGCCTTGACGTCGCGCAGCGCGTCGCCCCCGCGGACGAACGGCCACCGGCCCGGCAGCGCGGGCTCGGCGATCTCGTCGCGGCTGGTGTAGAGCGGCCGGATCGGGAAGCCGTCGTAGGTCCCGGAATCCAGCAGGCGCTCGGGCTCGGGCCCCAGCTCAGCGGGATCCTTCTTCGTGGACTTCGCCAGGACGCCCGCCACAGCGGAGCGCCATCGGTCCAGATCGGAGTCGACTACACCTGCGGCAGCGCCGGCGCTGGGATTCTGCACAGCCACCAGGCTAAATGATGCCCATCACGCCGGCGTGCCCTGGCCAGCCCACTCACACCCGCGATGAACGGCGCTCCGTCGGACCTGTTCCGTACTGTGGGTAGGCGTGAAAACCGTCGTCAGCACGCTGCGCGCCGTCCGCGGCGGTGTCGCCGCGACGCTGCGCACGGTGCCCACCGGGCGGCTGGTGGCGCTCCTGATCGCAATTGTGATCCTTGTCGCAGTGGTGGTGCTGGTGCCACTGCCCACCGCGGTGCAGCTGCGGGACTGGGCGACCGGGGCCGGACCGTGGTTGCCGCTGGCGTTCCTGGGCGCGCACATCGTGGTGACGGTGTTCCCGTTCCCCCGTACCGCGTTCACGCTGGCGGCGGGTCTGTTGTTCGGGCCGGCGCTGGGCATCGCGATCGCGGTGGTGGCCAGCACGGTGAGCGCGGTGATCGCGCTGTTGCTGGTGCGCGCCGCGGGCTGGCAGTTCGGCCGGCTGGTCAGCCATCCCCGCATGGGGGCCATCGACGCCAGGCTGCGTCAGCGCGGCTGGCCCGCCGTGGTGGCGACCCGGTTGATCCCGGCGGTGCCGTTCTCGGTGCTCAACTACGCCGCGGGCGCGTCGGCGGTGCGGGTGCTGCCTTACACGCTGGCGACGCTGGCCGGGCTGGTGCCCGGCACCGCCGCCGTGGTGATCCTCGGCGACGCGCTCACCGGCCGCGTCAGCCCGCTGCTGTTCGTGGTGTCACTGTGCACGGCGGCGCTCGGCATCGCCGGGCTGGTCAACGAGATCCGCAACCACCGTTATTCGGTGTCGGGTCCCTTGACCGTCATCACGCCGAACACCGTCAGGAACGACGACGCCGCCACCAAGCCGGGGCTGTAGTCCCTGGCCCGCAGGTGCGACCCGACCGCCAGTACGAAATAGACGGTGAGCATGAAGGTCGTCAACCGGGCCAGCTTCGGGAAGCGGTACACCGACAGCAACCCGACCGCGGACGCCGCCTTGACCACCGGGAGCACCGGCCGGAGGTCCTCGGGGAGCCCGACCGCATCCAGCGCCGCCTTGATCGGCGGGATCGGTCCGATGCACGCCACCGCGTCGCCGGCCTGCATCGCGGCCAGCAGCGCGTAGGTCCGGCGGGCGGTCAGTCCACTCACTGGCCGGGCGCCCCATGCCGAGGCGCCTGGACGTCGGCCGGCGCCTGCGGCGGGGTCTGCGGCGGCAGCGGCGGGTACTGCGGGGCCGTACCCAGCGCCCCGGGCACCGGCTGGCGGGCCTCGGCCTCGGCCTTGGCGACGGCCTGGGCAATCGCCGGATCGGTCTCGGTGGAGAACCAGTCGGCGACCTCCTCGTCGTCGTCTTTGACCGGGGTGTCGTCGACCGGCGAGGGGGTGTAGCGGAACACCCCGTCCTCCCCTGGCGCGCCGAGCAGCTTGGTGAATCCCTGCAGGGCCGAACCGAAGTCGCTGGGCACCAGCCACACCTTGTTGGCCTCGCCCTTGGCCATCTGCGGCAGGGTCTGCAGGTACTGGTAGGCCAGCATCTCCGGGGTCGGGCGGCCCCGCTTGATCGCCGCGAAGGTCTTCTCGATGGCCTTGGCCTGGCCCTGGGCCTGCAGGTAGGCGGCCGCCCGCTCGCCCTGGGCGCGCAGCATGCGGGACTGCCGGTCCGCCTCGGCGGACAGGATCGCGGCCTGTTTGGCGCCCTCGGCCGCCAGGATCTGGGCCTGCTTCTGCCCCTCGGCCTGCTTGATCGCGGCCTCGCGCGAGCCCTCGGCGGTCAGGATCATGGCGCGCTTCTCGCGGTCGGCGCGCATCTGCTTCTCCATCGAATCCTGGATGCTTGGCGGCGGGTCGATGCTGCGCAGCTCCACCCGCGCCACCCGCAGCCCCCACCGGCCGGTCGCCTCGTCGAGCACCCCGCGCAACGCCGTGTTGATCTGGTCGCGCGAGGTCAGCGTCTGCTCCAGCGTCATGCCGCCGACGAGGTTGCGCAGCGTCGTGGTCGCCAGTTGTTCGACACCGACGATATAGTTGCTGATCTGGTACACCGCAGCCTGCGGATTGGTCACCTGGAAATAGACGACCGTGTCGATCTGCACCGTCAGGTTGTCCTCGGTGATCACCGGCTGCGGCGGGAACGACACCACCCGCTCGCGCAGGTCGACGCGGGCGCGGATCCTGTCGATGAACGGCACCAGCAGCGTCAGCTGCCCGGACACCGTCTTGCTGTAGCGGCCCAACCGCTCGATGACCGCGGCCTCGGCCTGCGGGATCAACGCCACCGACTTGGCCACCACGATGACGGCGAATACGACCAACACTGCCAGCAGGACCAACCCCGCGATGGCACCGTCCACTGCGCGCTCCTTACGTCGAGGATTACCTAGATGATCTTGGACACGACCGCGGTGGCCCCGTCGATGTGCACGACGGTCACCTGGTCGCCGGGTTCATAGACATCGTTCTCGTTGTAGGGCCTGGCCGTCCAGACTTCGCCGTCGAGCTTGACCTGCCCTTGGTGACGCCCGACCTGGTCGAGCACCAACGCGGTCTTGCCCTCGAGCGCCTTGGCCGGCTCGGGCAACCCCCTGCCGGAGTGCAGCCGGCGCCGCAACGCGGGGCGCACCCCGACCAGCAGCAGCACCGAGGCCACCAGGAAGACCACACCATCGACGACCAGGTTGTCGAACACCAGGTTCGATCCGACCGCTGCCAGCGCACCGCCGGCCAGCATCAGCAGGAACAGGTCGCCGGTCAGCGCCTCGGCACCGGCGAGCGCCAGCGCGGCTACCAGCCAGATCAACCAAACGGGCATGGCGCCAGCCTATCGCGCAACCGACTTCACGAGCGGCTAACAACTACACTGCAGCCATCATGTGGTGTCCAAGTGTCTCCCTGTCGGTCTGGGCCAATGCGTGGCTCGCCGGACTCGCTGCCCCCGACGATGTCCTGGACGCGTTGTCCCAATGGGGCCCAAGGCATTCGGTGACGGCCTACGATTCGGTGGCCGCCGACCGGACCGGGTTGCCGTGGCCCGATCTCGACGACGCCGGCGCGGTGTCGCTGCTGCAGACCGTGCGCACCGCCGCGTCCGACTCCGACCGCTCGCACGCCGCGCTGACGCTGGCGCTGCCGATTCCCGGCGACGTGCGGGGGGTGCCGCCGAATACCCAGTTCGGCCGCGACGCGATCGCGGCCGGGGAAGCCATCATCGCCGGGCACGCCGGCGCCGCCGTCGGATTGGTGCCCGACTTCGAGTACGTCGACGACTTCCCGGACTCCCCCGACGACGGCGAGTTCGAACCGGAGTTGGCCGCGCTGTCGTGGACGGTGTACTCCCTCGACTCCGTCCCGGTGCCGGTGCACGTCGACCTCGGCGACGCCGAGTACTCGCTGCGCGACGCCGTCCGCTCGGCCGCCGACGCGTTGGGGGCGTTGCGGGTCGGCGCGGCCGGCGGCGACGTCGCCGATCCCCGGCGGCTGGTCGAGCAGGTCCTCGACGCCTCCCGCGCGCACCGCATCCCCGACCACGCCCCGACCCGGGCGGTGCGGGTGTTGGAGAACGCCGCCCACGTCGATGCGATCATCACGGTCAGCTCCGGGCTGATCCCGATCGGGTTGCAGAGTTCGTCGGAGTTCCGGCTGGCCAGCGACGCGCTGCGGCCGCTGACCACGGTGGTGCGCTCGGCCCGGTTGGCGGCGGTGGACGCCATCCTGCACTCCGCCTGGCGCGGCTGATCAGCCCTCGCACGCCGGCGTGCACAGCGCGCCGTTGACACTGCACCCGTAGCCGGGAACCGCACCGGCCATCCGGGATGGCGGCAGGCCGAGTCGCAGCTCGTCGAGTAGGTCGACCACCAGCTGGGCGAACCGGGGTGAGGCGTTGGGGGTGGACGCCCGGGCGAAGGCGATGCCCGCCGCGGCGGCCTGCTCGGCCAGCTCGCTGTCGAGATCCCACACCACCTCGATGTGGTCGGCGACGAAACCGACCGGGCACACCACCACCGCCGTGGTGCCGGCCTGCGCCAGCGCCGCGAGATGGTCACCGACGTCGGGCTCGAGCCACGGCACCTGCGGCGGCCCGGACCGCGACTGCCACACCTGGTCGTAGTCGCGGTATCCGGCCGCGGCGGCCACCAGCGCGCAGGTGTGTTCGACCTGGCGCTGGTACAGATCGGGCCCGCACCGCGACGCCGCGCGCTGCGGGATGGAATGGGCCGTGAACACCAGCCGGGCCTCGGCGCGCAGCGGCTCGGGCAGCGTCGCCGCGGCCACGCGGATGGCGTCGGCGAACATCTCGACCAGCAGCGGATGGTCGAAGTACTGGCGCAGCTTGACCAGTTCCGGTGCGTCGGGCCCGGCCGCGGCGCGCCCGCGCACGATGTCCTCCTGGTACTGCACGCACCCGGAGTAACCGCCCCACGCCGACGTCGCGAACACCGCGGCGCGTCGGATCCCGTTGTCGCGCATGGACGTCACGGCATCCTCGACATAGGGCGTCCAGTTGCGGTTACCGAAGTACACCGGCAGCGACCGACCGCGGCGGGCCAGCTCGGCCTCGATCGCGGTGATCAGATCCCGGTTGATGCCGTTGATCGGCGACACCCCGCCGAAATGCAGGTAGTGCTCGGCGACGGATTCCAGCCGCTGCCTGGGGATCCCGCGGCCCCTGGTCACGTTCTCCAGGAACGGCATCACCTGTTCGGGGCCCTCGGGTCCGCCGAACGACAGCAGCAGCAGCGCGTCAAACCGCACGACGACTCGTCACAACAGCTGCGTGCTGGCCCCACCGTCGGCGTAGATCACGGTGCCGGTGGTGGCGGGCAGCCAATCGGACAGCAGGGCGCACACCGTCTTGGCCACCGGCGTCGGGTCCTTCATGTTCCAGCCCAGCGGGGCCCGCTGATCCCAGCCCTCCTCGAGCAGCTGCATCTGCGCGCCGGCCTCGTCGCCGAGCGCGCCGCCGACGATCGCGCTCATCGCCAGCGTCCGGATCGGTCCCGCCGCAACGAGATTGGACCGCACCCCGACCTTGCCGGCTTCCCTGGCGACGAACCGGTTCACCGACTCCAGCGCGCTCTTGGCCACCGTCATCCAGTTGTAGGCCGGCATCGCGCGGGTCGGGTCGAAGTCCATGCCGACGATGCCTCCGCCGGGATTCATGATCGGCAGCACCGCCTTCGCCAGCGACGCATAGGAGTACGCGGAGATGTGGATGCCCTTGGCGACGTCCTCGTAGGGCGCGTCGAAGAAGGGGTTGATCCCCATGCCGGTCTGCGGCATGAACCCGATCGAGTGCACCACGCCGTCGAGCTTGTTACCCTCGCCGATCTCGGCACCGATCCGGCCGGCGAGCGAGTCCAGGTGCTCGGTGTTCTGCACGTCCAGCTCGATCAGCGGGGCGGGCTCGGGCAGCCGGTCGGCGATCCGCCGGATCAGCTTCATCCGGTCGAACCCGGTGAGCACCAGCTGCGCGCCCGCCTCCTGGGCCACCTTGGCGATGTGGAACGCGATCGAACTGTCGGTGATGATCCCGGTGACCAGGATGCGCTTACCGTCGAGAAGCCCTGCCATAGGAAAGTCCTTATCTCTGTTAATGGCCCATGCCCATGCCGCCGTCGACCGGTATCACCGCGCCGGCGATGTAGCTGGCGTCCTCGGACGCCAGGAAGCTGACCACACCGGCCACCTCTTCGGCGGTGCCGACACGCTTGGCGGGGATGAACTCCAGCGCTCCGGCCTGGATCCGCTCGTCGAGCGCGCGGGTCATCTCGGTGTCGATATAGCCGGGGGCGACGACGTTGGCGGTGACACCGGCTTTGGACAGCTCGCGGGAGATCGAGCGGGCCATGCCGATCAGCCCGGCTTTGGCCGCCGCGTAGTTGGCCTGGTTGCCGATGCCCCACATGCCCGACACCGACCCGATGTAGATGATCCGGCCGAACCGGTTGCGCTGCATGCTGCGCGACGCCCGCTGGGTCACCCGGAAGGCGCCCGTCAGGTTGGCGTTGATCACCTCTTGGAAGCGGTCCTCGGTCATCCGCATCAGGAACGCGTCCTTGGAGATGCCGGCGTTGGACACCAGCACCTCGACCGGGCCCTGGTGCTCCTCGACCTCTTTGAACGCCCGGTCGACGGCGGCGTTGTCGGTGACGTCGCACACGACGCCGAACAGCCCCTCGGGCGCGCCGGAGCCCCGGTGGGTGACCGCGACCTTGTGCCCGTCGGCGGCCAACCGCCGCGCGATCGCCAGGCCGATGCCCCGGTTGCCACCGGTCACCAGAACGGATCGAGAGACGAAGGCGGGACGGCCCGCCGCGGCCTCACCCGCGGCGTCGGCAGAGCTGTCGGTCACTGTCATAGGCGCCAACTTAGTGCCTGGGCGACGCGGACCCGAAATCACGGCAGGTGGGACACCTCCGCCGTCGCGCGCAGCATCGCGCGGTCCCGCCCGGGTGGCGCGCCGAACATGCGGCGGTACTCGCGGCTGAACTGCGTCGGGCTGTCGTAGCCGACCAGATGGCCGACACCCGCGACGTCGCCGGCGCGCGCGACCAGCAACGAGCGCGCCTCCTGCAGCCGGATCTGTTTCTGGAACTGCAACGGGCTCATCGCGGTGACGGCGCGGAACCGCCGGTGGAATGCCGACGGGCTCATGCCGGCCAGCCGGGCCAGCTCCGCGATCCGCATCGGTTCGGCGTAGTTGTCCCGGATCCAGCCGATCGCCCTGCTGATGTGGGCGAGGCCGCTGTCGGCCAACCCGATCTGGCGCACCATCTCGGCGTGCGGACCGGTGAGCAGGCGCCACAGGATCTCCCGCTCGATCAGCGGTGCCAGCACCCTGGCGTCGCCGGGCCGGTCGAGCAATCGCACCATCCGCACCACCGCGTCGAGCAGATCGGGCTCGACGGGCCCGGTGGCCATCGCCGGTGCTGTCGCCGCGGAGCGCGTCCACTGCGGCGTCGCGGCGTCCAGCAACAGGGTCGCGATTTCACTCGGGCGCAGGGTCAGTCCGATGCCCAGCGCCGGGACCTGCGGGGACACGCCCACGAAGTGACCGGTGACGGGCAGTTGCGCGGTCACGATCAGGCACTGCCCGGCCCCGTATTCGACGACTCGATCACCGAGCAGTAGCCGCTTGCCGCCTTGGGCCATCACCACCAGCAGCGGTTCGGTCAGCGAATAGTCGGGCACGTCGCTGTCGACCCGCGCCAGCACCAGCCCCGCGATCGGGGTCTGCATGCCGGGCTGGACGTGCGCGGCGATGAGCGCGCGCAGCTCCGCGAGCGGATCCGCTGATTGCACCATCGCCCGATCATGTCGAATTGAGCAGGATGAGGCAAGAATGAGCGCGCAACGGTCTACCGTCGGGGCGGGCCGCCACGCTTCGATGAACAGGACGCACAACCACCTTCGAAGGAGCACGCGATGCCACTCGATCACTACCTCACCCTCGGCCGATCAGGTCTGCGGGTCAGCCCATTTGCCTTGGGAGCAATGACCTTTGGTGAGGACGCCGGGGGCGCAGGGGCGAGCGTCGAGGAATCGGAGAACATCTTGGCCGCCTACCTGGACCACGGCGGGAACTTCATCGACACCGCGAACTTCTACACCAACGGACACTCGGAGAAGATCCTCGGCGATTTCTTCGCTTCCCACCCGGGTCGGCGTGATCGTGTAGTGCTGGCCTCGAAGTTCTTCACCAACATGTTCCCGGGCGATCCCAATGGCGGCGGCGCGGGCAGGCGCTCCATCCTCGCCCAGCTCGACGAGACGCTGCGCCGACTGCGCACCGACTACCTGGACCTGTACTGGCTGCACAACTGGGACCGGCACACCCCGATCGAGGAGACGATGCGCACCCTCGACGACGTGGTACGGGCGGGCAAGGTCCGCTACCTGGGTTTCTCCAACATCCCGGCGTGGGTCACCGCGCAGGCCCAGACGATGGCGCTGCTGAAGGGCTGGACCCCACTGATCGCCCTGCAGGTTGAGTACTCGCTGCTGGCCCGGCACGTCGAAGCCGAGATCGGCCCGCTGGCCCGGGACGAGGGCATGGCGCTGGTCCCGTGGAGCCCGCTGAGGAACGGCTTCCTGTCGGGCAAGTACCGCCGCGGCACCCAGGTCGTCGATTCGGCCCGGGCGGCGTTCGTCGGCGGCCCGAGCGAGGACGAGTTCGTGGTGATCGACGCCGTCGCGGCGGTCGCCGCGGAGGTGGGCACCACCTCGGCCGCGGTGGCGCTGGCCTGGCTGCGTGCGCGCGAGGGCACCGTCGTGCCGATCCTCGGGGCACGCCGCCTCGAGCACCTGCACGCCAACCTCGCCGGTTTGGACGTCACTCTCACCCCGCAGCAGCTGCATCGGCTCGACGAGGTGTCGGCACCCGCGCTCTCCACGGCCATCGACGCCGACCTGCGCGCCGCGCTGCAGTTCGCGGGGACCACCGTCGACGGCCGGCCCTCCGGGGTGTATCCGCCGCTGGCGGGCGCCACCCGGTACTAGGTGGGCAGCCGACGGTTGATCAGCAGCGAGGCCAGCCCCGCCAGCGCCAGTATCACCGCGCCCAGCCGCAGCCAGCCCACGCTGGCATCACCCTTGATGGTCTCGTAGCCGATCTGTTCCTGCAGGTTGGTGAACACTTCCTTGAGCTGTTCCAGGCTGGATGCGGTGAAGGCGTCCCCGCCGGACAGGTCGGCGATCTTCTTGAGCATCTCGTCGTCCACCGGCACCGGCTGGCGCTGATCGTTGATCTCGACGTAGCCGTAGGGTGTGCCGAACGACACCGTGGAGATCGGCACCCCCTGGTCCTTGGCGGTGCGCGCGGCGGTGTAGGCGCCCTTGGGGTTGTCCGGGTTGGACGGCACCGTCTCCTTGCCGTCGGACATCAGCACCACCCGCGCCGGGGGCGGTTCGTCACCGCCGCCGATCACCGCGCCGACGGTCGCGATGGCCTGCAGTGCGGTGAAGATGCCCTCGCCGGTGGCGGTCCGGTCGGCCAGCTGCAGCTTGTCGATCGCGTTCTTGGTGGCCTCCCGGTTGGTGGTCGGCGACACCAGCACCGTCGCGGTGCCCGCGTAGGCGATCAGGCCCAGGTTGATGCCCGGGGTGAGCTGATCGGCGAACTGTTTGGCCGCCTCCTGCGCGGCGGTCAGCCGGTTGGGGGCCACATCGGTTGCTCGCATGGACTGCGACACGTCGATCACCAGCATCACCACCGCGCGGTTGCGTGGGATGCGCACGTCGTGGGTGGGCCCGGCCATCGCGATGGTGAAGAGCACCAGGGACAGCACCAGCAGCGTGGCAGGCAGGTGGCGCCAGCGGCTGGGCCGCTTGGGCGCCACGCTCTCCAACAACTCCATGTTGGCAAAGCGCAGCATCCGCTTGTGCCGCGACAGCGCCGCGATGACGTAGAGCGCGATCAGCCCGAGGACCACCAGGAAGAACAGGAAGAACCACGGGTGTTCGAAGCCCGACAGCGACATCGGTCCGAGCAACGGTAAAGTCATGCGCTACTTGTCATTTCGTCGTCAATTCGGTCATCTGCCAAGTGCGCCGCGGCGCCTGCTCGCGACGAACCGGACCACGTCGGCGATCCAGTCCCGGTCGGTGCGCAGCGTCAACAGTGGCGCGTCGCAGCGCCGCAGGGTGCGTGCCACCTCCGCCCGGTGCGCGGCCGCGGCCCGTTCGAAGTCGGCACGCAGCTGCTCGTCGATGGTGAACTCGCGGGTGCGCCCGGTCTCGGCGTCCTGCAGCACGACGTCACCGACGGCCGGCAACTCGATGTCGCGCGGGTCGAGCACCTCGATGGCCAGCACCTCGTGCCTGCCCGCGATGGCGCGCAGCGGCCGCATCCAGTTGATGGGTCCGAGGAAGTCGCTGATGATCACCGCCATGCCGCGGCGCCGTTCCGGCCGGCGCAGTGCATCGATGGCCGCGGCCAGGTCGCCGCGCACCCCCACCGGCGCCCGGGGGGTGGTGGCGATGGCGCGCAGCAACTCCTGCTCGTGCATCCGGCCGGACAGTGCGGGCACCCGGCGCATGGTGTCCCCGTTGGAGACGATCGCACCCAGCCGGTTTCCGCCGCCGCTGTTGAGGAACGCGATCGACGCCGCGGCCGCCACCGCCAGGTCCCGCTTCTCGCAGCCGGTGGTGCCGAAGTCCAGGCTGGCCGACACGTCGACCACCAGCCAGGTCTCCAGCTCCCGGTCGGCGATCATCTGCCGCACGTGCGGCGCGGTGGTGCGCGCGGTCACCGACCAGTCCATCCGGCGCACGTCGTCGCCGGGCTGGTAGATCCGCGACTCCCCCGGCTCGGAGCCGGGGCCGGGCAGCAGACCGAGGTGATCGCCGTGCAGCACCCCGTCGAGCTTGCGCCGCACCGTGAGTTCGAGCTTGCGCAGCGCGGCGCTCAGCGCCGGGTCACGGATCTCGCCGCGCTGCAGCGACGGCAGATCGACGCCGCGACTGGACCTGGTCACCGGTCAGCGGCCACTCGCCGCGGCCGCCGCGGCCGGAACCACTGGAGGCACCGAATGTCCTTGCTGCGGAATGGCATTCACCTGGGGCAGCGCAACCGTCTGCAGGATTCGGTTGACGACGGTCTCCGAGGAGATCTCGTCGGCCAGCGCGTCATAGGTCAACACCAGGCGGTGCCGCAGCACGTCCGGAATGACCTCGACGACGTCCTGCGGGATCACGTAGTCGCGGCCGCGCACCAGCGCCAGCGCCCGGGCGGCGGCGATGATGCCCAGCGACGCACGCGGAGAGGCACCGTAGGCGATCCACGCCCTGGCATCGGGCATGCCGAACTTCTCCGGCTCGCGGGTGGCGGTGACGATGCGCACCACGTAGTCGACGAGCGCGTGGTGCACGAAGTTGTTGGCGGCCACGTCCTGCAGCCGCAGCAGGTCGTCGGTGGTGAGGATCGACTTGGGTTCCGGGGGCTTGACGCCCATCCGGTAGATGATCTCGCGCTCCTCCTCCGGAGAGGGGTAGTCCACGTTCAGCTTGAACAGGAAGCGGTCGCGCTGCGCCTCGGGCAGCTGGTACACGCCTTCCTGCTCGATCGGGTTCTGGGTGGCCATCACCAGGAACGGGCTGGGCAGCGGGAAGGTCTTGCCGCCGATGGAGATCTTGCGCTCGGCCATCACCTCGAGCAATGCGGACTGCACCTTGGCGGGCGCGCGGTTGATCTCGTCGGCGAGCAGGAAGTTCACCACGACGGGGCCGAGTTCGATGTCGAACTCCTCCTTGCCCTGCCGGTAGATCCGGGTGCCGATGATGTCGGTCGGCACCAGGTCGGGGGTGAACTGGATGCGCGCGAACGTCCCGCCGACCACCTTGGCGAAGGTCTCCACGGCCAGTGTCTTGGCCACGCCGGGGACGCCTTCGAGCAGGACATGGCCCTTGGCGAGCAACCCGACGAGCATCCGCTCGACGAGCTGGTCCTGGCCGACGATGATCCGCTTGACCTCGAAGATGGCCCGCTCGAGGGTGTGCACCTCGTTCTGCAGGCCACCGTTGGACTGCGCGGGGCCACCCGGTGCGGCGTGCGCACCCGGGGAGTAGCCCGGCGGCGGGGCCTGTCCGGGATATCCTCCAGCGCCCTGCGGCGGTCCACTCGGTGAGGTCATCAATGTTCCTTCCACATGCAGCTACATGCTGGTCTCCCACGGCGCACGCCGATGCCGGCGCCGCGTCCGTCGTCAACTATTCCAGGCGGTCCGGGATCCGTCGACGTCGCCCGCGGTGTCGCCGGCAGTCCTCAGGTTTAACTCAGGCCACACTCAGGATTCGATGATGCGGGAGACGTACGGCTGCAGCCCCGACATCCGGACCTTGCTCACGGTGACCTTGCCCGCGCTGCCCGAGGACTCCAGCATCTGTCCGCCGCCGAGGTAGATGGCGACGTGCTGGCTGCCGCCCGGCCCCCAGAAGAGCAGATCGCCACGCTTGGCCTGCTGCACCGGGACCCGGCGCCCGGTGTTGTACTGATCGCCGGAGTACTTCGGGATCAGCACGCCGACACCGGCGTAGGCGAACTGGGTGAAACCCGAACAGTCGTAGCCGACGGTGTTGGCCCCGGAGTCGATGCCGCGGCTGGGCCCGCTGGGTTTGCCGCCTCCCCACGAATACGGCGTGCCCATCTGGCTGGCGCCGCGGCGGATGACGTGCTCGACGGCGGCCGGGCCGCGCACGACGCCGGGCAGCACCCCGGCCGGGGCGTCGGCCGGTGCCAGCCCGATGGACTGCAGGAACTTGCGCCCCAGATCCATGGTGACCTGGGTGGCCTGAGCGGTGACCGCCAGCGAGGCGTTGGCGATGGCCAGCGGATCACCCGGCGCGCCGGCGCTGATCAGCTTGGGCAGGGTGGGATCCCACTGGCCGGCATCGGGTTGCGCGCCGGCCGGGGCGAGTGTTCCGCCGAGCAGCGCCAGCGCGGCGGCCAGTGACACCAGAACGCGGCGCAGCGCGATCACCACTCGATCATTCGGGTCACGAACGGCGTCATCCCGCTGGTTCGCACCGGGGAGATCTTGACCACCGACCCGGTGTAGGGCGCCTCGAGCATCTGGCCGTCGCCCAGGTACATCGCGACGTGCTGGCTGCCGTTGGGCCCGTAGAAGATCATGTCGCCCCGGCGCATCTGCGATGACGGCACCTTGCGGCCGGCGTTGTACTGCGAGCCGGAGTAGTGGTCGAGCTTGATGCCGACCCCGGCGAACATGTAGAGCATCAGGCCCGAGCAGTCGAATCCGACTGTGCCCGCACCGGAATCGATGCCGCGACTGGGCCCCGCGGCGTTGCCGCCACCCCAGGAGTACGGCACACCCATCTGAGACATGCCCCGCTTGATGACGTACTCGGTGGCCTGGCGGCCGTACAGGGTGGGGATCGCCCCGTTGGTGATGCCGGTGGGGGTCGGCAGCAACCCGATGCTCTGCAGGAACTTACGGCCGAGATCCTGGGTGATCTCCAGCGACGTCGTGATGATCTTGATGACGGCGTTGATGATCTGGATCGGGTCGCCGCTGACGAACGCGCTCGGGATCTGCGGCAGCGTCATGTCCCACGCGGTGTCGCGGTTGCCGGTGGCCGGGTCGATGTCCCAGTCGGCGTTGGGGCCGGCACCCGGGCCTGCCGCGCCCGCGGGCGGGCCCGGCTTGGCCGCCCCGGCCGGCGCCGCCGCCACGGGATTGCCGGTGGCGGCGGGGTTCCCGGTGGGTGCGGCCAGCGTCTGGGCCTCCCGCAGCTTCGCCTGGGCCTGAGCCCGCTCGGCGGTGAGCCGGTCCAGTTCGACCTGCTGGGCCTTGAACGTCTCCTGCGCATCGGTCAGCGCCGACACCGCGGTGGCCTGGCTGTCCTCGGCCGCCTTGACCGCCTCGTCGGCCTGCTTCTTGGCCAGCCGGGCCGCCGATTCCTTGTTGACCTGTTCGATGCGGGCGCGCTGCAGGTCGGCCATCACCTTCTGGGAGCTGATCGCCAGCGTCTGCCCGGTGGCCGCGGTGCGCAGGATGTCCGTCGGATCCGACGCCGCTAGATACGAGCTCGACGGCCCGTTGGTGTACATCGCCGCGGCGAAGGTGTCGAAGCGCTTCTGGGCGGCCTGGATCGCGATGTCGGCGTCCTTGACCCGCTGCGCACTGGCGTCGACCTCGAGCTGGGTGGCCGCGGCGTTGTCCCGGGCGGTCTTCACGTCGAGGATCGCCTTGTTGACGCCCTCCTGCTGGAGCTGGATCTGCGCGCCGAGATCCTGCAGCTTCTGGTTGACGGTGGCGACCTCGGTCACCAGCTCGGCGAGGCTGTTCGGATCGGCGGGCTGCGCGAGCGCGATCTGGGGTGCCAACTGGGGCGCGGTCACCACCATGCCGAACGCCAAGGACACTGCGCACAACCGCGAAGCGGAGGCGCCGCCAGTGGTGCGTCTCATCCGACTCAAGTCTCCTCAGGCTCCACGCGAGCGTGTCGGCACATTTCCCCGGCGCCCGAGCACAGAAGTCACATCAATCGCAACCGCAACAACAGGCACCGATTGCACCGTACGTCACATCTGACGCTAAAGAAACTTTAGTCACAAATTACAACAATGTAATTGCGATCGACGTTATCGAATGGTGATCTTTGAATTCGTGCGAAGCGCGTTCAGCGCTCAGTCCTCGCTGCTCACAACGGATTCCGCCGCGGCGTGCCGGTTGCCCCAATTCTGCAGAAACCGGGTTCCGACCACCGCCAGAGCGACCGCTATTACCAGCACAATCGAGAATGGCGTCCACGGAAAGTGCGAGGTCGTCAACTCGCTGACGAAATTCTGCGACGAGACCACCGGATCACCGGTCTTGGCCACGTCCTCGCCCGCCTCCAGGGTCACCCGGTCGAACTCGGCACTGTAGGTGCCGGCGAACGACGGGCTGATCGCGAGCACGGTCGATCCCGGATTCGCCTCCCCCACCTCCGTCGCGATGTCGCGCAGCGGCGTGTGGATCGGCGGGTTGCGGTCGATGACGACGATCTTCAGATCGATGCCCTGACTCGCGGCGTCCTCGACGACCCGGCCCAGCGCCGCGGCGACCCCGGCATCGGTTCCGACCGGCACACTGACCCCGGTCTCGGCGACGTTCTCGCGCACCAGATCCATGCACGCGTCCGGCGCGGGCTCACCGAGCACCATCTCGATGCCGACCGATTGGCACAGCTCCGGCGGAATGTAGGCGGGCAGATTCGGGACGAAGGTCAGTCCGGACACATCAGCACGGTACGTGATGGGTATGAGTTCTCGGTGGCAGCACGCCCGACGGCGGACCAGACTGATCCCCGGGCCTGGTTTTCTTGCAGGACAAGCGTACTGTTAAGGTTATACCCGCCGCCGACACAGCCCGTCGCGGCGATGATCCAACGCCGGGAGTTGATGTGAGCAGCAATAATTCGTCCCTGAATTCATTTGGCGCCAAGGACACGCTCGAGGTCGGAGACAACACCTACGAGATCTACCGGCTCGACGCGGTGCCCGGCACCGAGAAACTTCCCTACAGCCTCAAGGTGCTCGCCGAGAACCTGCTGCGCACCGAGGACGGCGCCAACATCACCAAGGACCACATCGAGGCGATCGCCAACTGGGATCCCTCGGCCGAGCCGAGCGTGGAGATCCAGTTCACCCCGGCCCGGGTGATCATGCAGGACTTCACCGGGGTGCCGTGCATCGTCGACCTCGCCACCATGCGCGAGGCCGTCGCCGCGCTGGGCGGCGACCCGCAGAAGGTCAACCCGCTGGCGCCGGCCGACCTGGTGATCGACCACTCGGTGATCGCCGACCTGTTCGGCCGCGCCGACGCCTTCGAACGCAACGTCGAGATCGAGTACGAGCGCAACGGCGAGCGCTATCAGTTCCTGCGCTGGGGGCAGGGCGCGTTCAACGACTTCAAGGTGGTGCCGCCGGGCACCGGCATCGTGCACCAGGTCAACATCGAGTACCTGGCCAGCGTCGTGATGGACCGGGACGGGGTGGCGTACCCGGACACCTGCGTGGGCACCGACAGCCACACCACGATGGAGAACGGACTGGGCGTGCTGGGCTGGGGCGTCGGCGGAATCGAGGCCGAGGCCGCCATGCTGGGCCAACCGGTGTCGATGCTGATCCCCCGCGTCGTCGGGTTCAAGCTGACCGGTGAGCGCCGGCCCGGTGTGACCGCCACCGACGTGGTGCTGACGGTCACCGAGATGCTGCGCAAGCACGGTGTGGTCGGCAAGTTCGTCGAGTTCTACGGCGAGGGCGTGGCCGAGGTACCGCTGGCCAACCGCGCCACGCTGGGCAACATGAGTCCGGAATTCGGTTCCACCGCAGCGATCTTCCCGATCGACGAGGTGACGATCGACTACCTGCGGATGACCGGGCGCAGCGACCAGCAGCTGGCGTTGGTGGAGGCCTACGCCAAGGCCCAGGGCCTGTGGCACGACCCGGCGCGCGAGCCGAAGTTCTCGGAGTACCTGGAGTTGAACCTCGCCGACGTGGTGCCCTCGATCGCCGGGCCCAAGCGCCCGCAGGACCGGATCGCGCTCGACGACGCCAAGAGCGCCTTCCGCAAGGACATCCACAACTATGTCGAGGAGAACCACCCGGCACCGCAGACCAAGCTCGACGAGGCGGTCGAGGAGAGCTTCCCGGCCAGCGACCCGGCGGTGCTGTCCTTCGCCGACAACGGTGCCGAGCCGCTGCACTCGGCGGCCACGGGCGCCGAAGGCAGGCCCACCAAGCCGGTCAAGGTGTCGTCCGCCGACCGCGGCGAGTTCATCCTCGACCACGGCGCGGTGGTGATCGCGGCCATCACGTCGTGCACCAACACCTCCAACCCCGAGGTCATGCTCGGCGCGGCGCTGCTGGCCAAGAAGGCCGTCGAGAAGGGGCTGACCAGCAGGCCGTGGGTGAAGACCACGATGGCGCCGGGCTCCCAGGTGGTCACCGACTACTACGACAAGGCCGGCCTGTGGCCGTACCTGGAGAAGCTCGGCTTCTTCCTGGTCGGCTACGGCTGCACCACCTGCATCGGCAACTCCGGTCCGCTGCCCGACGAGATCTCCAAGGCGGTCAACGACGCCGACCTCTCGGTGACAGCGGTGCTCTCGGGCAACCGCAACTTCGAGGGCCGGATCAACCCGGACGTGAAGATGAACTACCTCGCGTCTCCCCCGCTGGTGATCGCCTACGCCCTGGCCGGCACCATGGACTTCGACTTCGAGACCGAGCCGCTGGGCCAGGACACCGACGGCAACGATGTGTTCCTGAAGGACATCTGGCCGTCGCAGAAGGAGATCTCCGACACCATCGCCTCGGCGATCAACCGGGACATGTTCGTCAAGAACTACGCCGACGTGTTCAAGGGCGACGACCGCTGGCGCAACCTGCCCACCCCCAGCGGCAACACCTTCGAGTGGGACGCCGACTCCACCTATGTGCGCAAGCCACCGTACTTCGACGGCATGCCTGCCGAGCCGGAGCCGGTCAGCGACATCGCCGGAGCCAGGGTACTTGCGCTGCTGGGTGATTCGGTGACCACCGACCACATCTCGCCGGCCGGCAGCATCAAGCCGGGCACCCCGGCCGCGCAGTACCTCGACAGCCACGGAGTGGACCGCAAGGACTACAACTCCTATGGGTCGCGGCGCGGCAACCACGAGGTGATGATCCGCGGCACGTTCGCCAACATCCGGCTGCGCAACCAGCTGCTCGACGACGTCTCCGGGGGTTACACCCGGGACTTCACCCAGCCCGACGCACCGCAGGCGTTCATCTACGACGCCGCGCAAAACTATGCGGCGCAGAACGTTCCGCTGGTGGTGCTGGGCGGCAAGGAGTACGGGTCCGGCTCGTCGCGGGACTGGGCGGCCAAGGGCACCAGCCTGCTGGGGGTGCGCGCGGTGATCGCCGAATCCTTCGAGCGCATCCACCGCTCCAACCTGATCGGCATGGGCGTGATCCCGCTGCAGTTCCCGGCCGGTGAGTCGGCGTCGTCGTTGAAGCTCGACGGCACCGAGGTCTACGACATCACCGGTATCGAGGAGCTCAACAACGGCACCACCCCTCGCACGGTCAAGGTCACGGCCACCAAGAGCGACGGGTCCACGGTCGAGTTCGACGCCGTGGTGCGCATCGACACCCCCGGTGAGGCCGACTACTACCGCAACGGCGGGATCTTGCAGTACGTGCTGCGCAACATGCTGAAGTCCTGACATGCCTCGGGTGACCGACGATCATCTGGCGGCCCGCCGCCGCCAGATCCTCGACGGTGCCCGGCGCTGCTTCGCCGAACACGGTTACGACCGGGCGACGGTGCGGCGCCTCGAGCAGTCGATCGGGCTCTCGCGTGGTGCGATATTCCACCACTTCCGCGACAAGGACACGCTGTTCTTCGAACTCGCGCGGGAGGATGCGGAGCGGATGGCCGATGTCGCCACCCGCGAGGGCCTGATCCAGGTGATGCGTGACATGCTCGCTGCCCCCGAGCAGTTCGACTGGCTGGCGACCCGGCTGGAGATCGCGCGCAAGCTCCGCAACGATCCGTCGTTCAGCCGGGGGTGGGCCGAGCGCTCGGCGGAGTTGACGGCGGCGACCGCCGAGCGGCTACGCAGGCAGAAGCAGGCCGGGCGGCTGCGCGACGACGTGCCCGGCGAGGTGTTGCGGACCTACCTGGAGCTGGTGCTCGACGGCCTGGTGGCCCGGTTGGCTTCCGGCGACGACCCCGAAAAGCTCAGTGCCGTACTGGACCTCGTCGAAGCCTCGGTGCGGCAGCCGTGACTTCACACCCTCCGGCGGTGGTTGGGTCCGCCACGGCTGCGCATCGTGGTGCCGGACTCGCGCAACATGCTGTGGATCGACCCGTACGAGTGCCCGGTGGATGCCACCAGCGACCGAATGCTCGCTCCGCGTTCGTATTCGTTGCGGAGTTCGCTGATCAGTTCGTCTCTGGTCTTAGGGTCTTTTTTCATCGATAGCCTCCCCGCGGTTGACCCTCGTGGCATACCCAGCGTAGGAAGCGTTGACACAACAGATGTCGGATTCGCCGAACTATTCGGGATCGGTGCCGGGGTCGGCACGGTCGGCTCCGGTGGGCCCCGGCTCGGCACCCGGATCGTCGCGCGCGGTGTCCGGGTCCGCCCCGCCGGCACCGGCGGGGGCGGACGACTTTGCTCAGGCCAGTTCGATGAGGTCGCGGTACTCGTCGGACCAGAAGTCTTCGGTGGCGTCGGGCAGCAGCACCACCCGCTGCGGGTCCAGCGCCTCTGCCGCGCCCGGGTCGTGGGTGACCAGCACCACCGCCCCGGTGTAGCTGCGCAGCGCGTCGAGCACCTGTTCGCGCGAGGCCGGGTCGAGGTTGTTCGTCGGCTCGTCGAGCAGCAGCACGTTGGCCGTGGACGCGACCAGGCCGGCCAGGGCCAGCCGGGTCTTCTCGCCGCCGGACAGCGTGCCCGCCGGCTGGTCGAGCTGCGGACCGGTGAACATGAACGCACCCAGCAACCCACGCAGATCCTGCTCGCCGGTATCCGGGGCGGCGTGGCGGATGTTCTCCCACACCGTCGCATGGTCGTCGAGGGTGTCGTGCTCCTGGGCGAAATAGCCGACCTTGCAGCCGTGCCCGGGTTCGAGGTGGCCCGCGTCGGGCACCTCCACCCCGGCCAGCACCCGCAGCAGGGTGGTCTTGCCGGCGCCGTTGAGCCCGAGCACCACCACCCGCGAGCCGCGGTCGATGGCCAGGTCGACGCCGGTGAACACCTCCAGCGAGCCGTAGGTCTTGGTCAGGCCCTTGGCCACCAGCGGGGTTCGCCCGCACGGCGCCGGGGTCGGGAACTTGATCCGGGCCACCTTGTCTGCCACCCGCTCGTCGTCCAGCTCGGCCATCATCCGCTCGGCCCGGCGCAACATATTTTGTGCAGCAACGGCTTTGGTGGCTTTGGCACCCATCTTGGCGGCCTGGGTGCGCAGCGCGGCGGCCTTGCGCTCGGCGTTGGCGCGTTCGCGCCTACGGCGCTGTTCGTCGGTGGCGCGGGCGTCGAGGTACTTCTGCCAGCCCATGTTGTAGACGTCGGCCTCCCCGCGCACCGCGTCGAGGAACCACACCCGGTTCACCACGTCGGCGAGCAGCTCGACGTTGTGGCTGATCACCACCAGACCGCCGGCGTGGTTCTGCAAGAAGGTGCGCAGCCAGCCGATCGAGTCCGCGTCGAGGTGGTTGGTGGGCTCGTCGAGCAGCAGCGTGGTACCCGCACCCGACCCGTCCGAGGCGGCGAACAGGATCCTGGCCAGCTCCACCCGTCGGCGTTGACCGCCGGACAGGGTGCGCAGCGGCTGGGTCAGCACCCGCTCGGGCAGGCCCAGGCTGGCACAGATCCGGCCGGCCTCGCTCTCGGCGGCGTACCCCCCGAGCGCGGCGAAACGTTCCTCGAGCTGGCCGTAGCGGCGCACCGCCTTGTCGCGGGCCGCGTCGTCGGCCACCTCGGCCATCAGCGCCTGCTGTTTCTCCAGATCGGCGACCAGCGTGTCCAGCCCGCGGGCCGACAGCACCCGGTCGCGGGCCAGCATGTCCAGGTCGCCCTCGCGGGGATCTTGTGGCAGATAACCGATTTCACCGGTCCGGGTGACGGTGCCGGCATACGGCTCGCCTTCGCCGGCCAGGATCCGCATCGTGGTGGTCTTGCCGGCACCGTTGCGGCCGACCAGGCCGATGCGGTCCCCGGGCTGCACCCGCAGCGCCGATCCCTCGACCGAGAGCAGGGTGCGCGCGCCGGCGCGGACCTCGAGGTCCGTTGCGGTGATCACGCTGCTGATGCTCCTGACGAGATGACGGCGACGAGGCGGGGGCATGCGAAGACCCACGCCGTCCGGCCCCACCAGGCTAGTGGCAGCGGCCGTCCAGGTGCCAATCGATTACGAGCGAGGTTAGCCTAAGCTCAACTCGACGCGAAGGGATGGTGTGAGGCACAAGTGACCGAATCGTCAATGCCGGCGATGCTGCGCGAACGCGCGAGCCTGCAACCGCTCGACCCCGCCTTCACCTTCGTCGACTACGACACCGACCCCGACGGCGCCGCCGAGACGCTGACCTGGGCCGCCCTGCACCGGCGGGTGGTCAACCTGGCCGACGAACTGCGCGCCCGGGCCGGTCACGGCGACCGGGCCCTGATCCTGGCCCCGCAGGGCCTGGCCTACGTGGTGGGCTTCCTGGCGGCGCTCGAGGCCAATGTGGTCGCGGTGCCGCTGGCCGCCCCCACCCATCCGGCCGGCGACGAGCGGATCCGCGCCGTCCTCGCCGACGCCCGGCCCAGCCTGGTCCTGACGATGTCGGCGCTCGCCGGGGACGTCGCGCGCAGCATCGCCGGGGCGGCGACCGCACCGGCGGTGGTCGAGATCGACCGGATCGACCTCGACACCCGACGCCGGGTCACCCGCCGCAGCGAGGCCCGGCCCGAGGTCGCCTACCTGCAGTACACGTCGGGCTCGACGCGGACCCCGGCCGGGGTGATGGTGTCGCACCGCAATGTGGCCGCCAACTTCGAGCAGATGATCGCGAACTTCTTCGCCGACCACGGCAACGTGGCGCCGCCCGGGACCACGGTGGTGTCGTGGCTGCCCTTTTACCACGACATGGGGCTGCTGCTCGGCATCTGCACCCCGATCCTCGGCGGCTGGCACAGCGTGCTGACCAGTCCGCTGGCGTTCCTGACCCGGCCCGCACGGTGGCTGCAGCTGCTCGGCCGGCACCGGCGTGCGCTGTCGGCGGCGCCGAACTTCGCGTTCGACCTGGCCGCCGCGCGGACCTCGGACGCCGACCTGGCCGGCTGTGACCTCGGCGACGTGCTGGCCATCATGAGTGGCGCCGAACGGGTCCACCCCGCGACCGTCGACCGGTTCACCAGCCGGTTCGCGCCATTCCACCTGCCCGACAAGGTCATCCGGCCGTCCTATGGCCTGGCCGAGGCGACCCTCTATGTCGCCACCCACGCCCCCGGAGCCGCGCCCACCGTGGTGACCTTCGAACCGGAGAAGCTCGCGCGGGGAATGGCCGAACGCAGCGAGGGCGGCACCGCCCTGGTCAGCTACGGCACGCCGACCTCACCTGAGGTGCGCATCGTCGACCCCGACACCAGCCGCGAGGTGTGCGCCGGCGTCATCGGCGAGATCTGGACCCGCGGCCCCAACGTCTGCCGCGGGTACTGGGGCAACACCGAGGCCAGCGCCGCCACGTTCGGCGGTGTCATCGCGGACGTCCCAGCCGACGTCCCTGCCGACGGCCCAGCCGGAACCTGGCTGCGCACCGGCGATCTCGGGTTCATCTCCGAGGGCGAGCTGTTCATCGTGGGCCGACTCAAGGACCTGCTGATCGTCCGGGGCCGCAACCACTACCCCGACGACATCGAGGCCACCGTCAGCGCCATCTCCGGTGGCCGGGCGGCGGCCGTCTCGGTGTCGCTGGACGGCACCGAGGAGCTGGTGGTGCTGCTCGAGGCCAAGACCGACGACCGCTCCGCACGCGAATCGCTGGCCGCGCGGGTCACCGCCGCGATCTCGAACGCCCACGGGCTCACCGTCGCCGACCTGGTGCTGGTGGCCCGCGGGTCGCTGCCGATCACCACCAGCGGCAAGATCCGGCGCCAGGCCTGCGCCGAGCAGTACCGCAGCGGCACCCTCGCCCGGGTCGACGCCTGACGCGATGATCTCGTTCATCATCCCGACCCTCGACGAGCGGGACACCATCGAGGCCACCCTGCGATGCGTGGCCGGCTACTCCGGTCCGCACGAACTCATCGTCTCCGACGGCGGCAGCACCGACGGCACCGTCGAGATCTGCCGCCGCTACACCGACAAGATCGTGGTGCACGGCCAACAGCGGCGCCAAACCATCGCCGAGGCGCGCAACGCCGGCGCGGCCGTCGCCGCCGGCGACTACCTGGTGTTCCTCGACGCCGACGTGGTCATCCCCGCCATCGACAGGTTCTTTGCGTTGGCACACAACGTTTTTCGCTGCGATGGGCGTGTCGTCGCGCTGACGGGCAAGTACCGGGTTACCCCGCAGACCCGCACCGCCGCCGACGCCTACGTGTTCACGATGTTGGGGCTGCAGTTCTGGCTGCAGAACAACCTGCTTGGTATCGGCGGGGCCGGCGGCGAATTCCAGATGGTCACCACCGAGGCGTTCCGGGCCGTCGGCGGGTTCGACGAGCGGCTGGCCGCTGCCGAGGACATGGATCTGTTCCGCAGGCTGTCGCGGATCGGCCGCACCCGGTTCGAACGCCGGCTGACCGTCTACCACTCCGGGCGCCGCGCGCACGCCGTCGGCTGGCGCACGCTGCTGTGGCAGTGGTTCTCGAATTCGGTGTCGGTGTTCGTGTTCCGCCGCTCGGTCAGCAAGGAATGGACGGTGGTGCGGTGATCGAGCTGGAGGGGCTGACCAAGAGCTACGACGGCGTCGCGGCGCTGACCGACGTGAGCTTCAGTGTGCCGACCGGTTCGGTGCTGGCCCTGCTCGGGCACAACGGGGCGGGCAAGACCACGACGGTGCAGATCCTCTCGACGCTGATCCCGCCGACGTCCGGGCGGGCGGTGGTGGCCGGCTACGACGTCGTCGCCGAGGCCAAGCAGGTGCGCAAGCACATCGGGATCACCGGGCAGAACGCCTGTCTGGACGAACTGCTGACCGGGCGGGAGAATTTGATGCTGTTCGGCCGGCTGCGCGGCATGCGCCGCAAGCCCGCCCGCAGGCGCGCCGACGACCTGATCGAGCAGTTCGGGCTCGGCCACGCCGCCGACCGCCCGGTGCACACCTATTCCGGTGGCATGCGGCGCCGGGTCGACATCGCCGCCGCGCTGGTGGAGTCGCCCGCGGTGCTGTTCCTCGACGAGCCGACCACCGGGCTGGACCCGCGCAGCCGCCGCCAGGTGTGGGATCTGGTGGCGGAGTTGGCCGCTCGGGACGTCACGGTGCTGCTGACCACCCAGTACCTCGAGGAAGCCGATGTGCTCAGCGACGCGATCGTGATCCTGGGCGGCGGCCGGGTGGTCGCCAGCGGCACCGCCGAGGATCTCAAACGCCGGACCGGCACCGCCTACTGCCAGGTCACGCTGGTGCGGGCCGCCGACATCCCGCGGGTGGCCGCCGTGCTGGCCGGCCTCGACGACGTCGACACCGACGAGGACACCAACACCGTCTCGGTGCGGGCCCGCGACGGGGTCGCCACGCTGGCGGAGGTGATCCGCCGCACCGACCCTCTCGGGGTCGACCTGCTGGACGTCTCGCTGCGCAAACCCACCCTCGACGAGGTGTTCCTGGACCTGACCCAGGCCGCCGTGGCGCCATGACCGGCGTGACCGCGCTGACGGAACGCATGGTGGCGGTCGCGCTGCGCGATTTCGACCTGCTGCTCGGGGTGCTCGCCCCGGTGGTGACGCTGCTGGGGCTCAACGTCGCGCTGCGGCACGTCATCGACACCGGGTCCATGAGCTATGCCGACTACATCCTGCCGGCCATCATCGTGCAGGCGATGCTGCTGGGGGCGGTCACCACCGCCGACCGGGCCGCCGCCGACCGGGCCTCGGGCTTCACGGTTCGCCTCCGCACCCAACCGATCTCGGCGTTGGCCCCGATGACGGCCCGGCTGCTCTACTGCGTCGTGCGCGGCACGCTGGCGCTGGCTGCCGCGATGGTCACGGCGTATCTGCTGGGCTTCCGGATCACCGGCGGCACCGCGGCCGCCGCCGCGTTCGTGGTGTTCCCGCTGCTGCTCACGGTGGCGCTGTCGCTGGGCGCGGACGCGACCGGCACCGCGATCGGCCGGGTCGGGGCCGGCCAGCTGCTGTTGGTGCCGCAGTTGATCCTGGTGCTGGTGTCCACCGGGCTGGCACCTGCCGAGTCGTTCCCGGACTGGGTGCAGCCGTTCGTGCGGCACCAGCCCGTCTCCCAGATCACCGACACCCTGCGCGATCTCGCGGTCGGCCGGGCGGAGGCCGGCGCGGTCGCGGTCACCGCGGCGTGGTGCGTCGGGCTGCTGGTCGTGCTGACCGCGGTGGCGGTGCGGGTGCAGAGGCGGGCGCGGTGAGAACGACCGTCGTGCTGACCGAGCGGATGTTGACGCACTGGCGGCGCCATCCGGTGGTGCCGGTGCAGTCGCTGCTGCTGCCGACGTTGTTGCTGCTGACCTATCACCTGGTGGTGAGCAGGTCGATGGTGCGGCTCACTGGGGCCGACAACCTGACCGCCCTGGTGCCGATGTGCACGGTGGCCGGCGCGATGATGGGGACGATCGGGGCCGGGTTCCACCTGACCGCCGAACGGGACAGCGGGCTGTTGAGCCGGTTCTGGGTGCATCCGGTGCCGCGCGGCGCCCTGCTGGCGGGCACGCTGGCTGCCGAGGCGGTGCGCACGCTGGGCGCGGGTCTGGTCATCCTGGGGGTCGGGATGCTGCTGGGGTTGCGCTTTCACGGCGGCTGGCTGGCGTTCGCGGGGTTCCTGGCCATCCCGATGGTGGTCATCGTCGTGTTCGCGACCGTCGTGGTCGCGGTGTCGGTGCGCTCGCGCAGCACCGCGCTGCTGACGCTGTTGGGCACCGCGTCGATCGGCATGGCGTTCTGCACCGGTGCGGTGGCACCGGTCGAGCACTTCCCTGAGTGGCTGCAGCCGGCGATCAGGCTGCAACCGTTGACGCCGGTGGTCGCCGCGATGCGGGCGCTGGCCGAGGGCGAGCCCGCCGGTCCGGCGCTGCTGGGTGCTGCGGGGTGGCTGGTGGTGCTGGGAGCGGTGTTCGGGCCGATGGCGGTGCGGGGGTACCGAGCGGCAGCACAGTCCGGCGGAGCCGGCTGAGACAGCACAGTCCGGCGGAGCCGGCTGAGACAGCACAGTCCGGCGGAGCCGGCTAGCGATCGCGCCAGGCATCCGACACCCGGCTGGCGGCCTGGGCGGCGGCGGCGAAATCGCAGTCCGCCCAGTCCTCGTCGGCATCGTCGGGGTCGGCGCCATCGTCGGCGGAGCCCCTTCGCTCGGCACGGCGCCGGGTGGTTCGCGGATTTCGTTGCGCAGGCACGGTTTTCGACGGCCACCAGTTGGCCTTGCCGACCAGTACGCAGGCGGCGGGCACGGTGACGGTGCGCACCACGAAGGTGTCCAGCAGCAGGCCGACGCCGATGATGAACCCCATCTGGACGATGGTGCTGATGCTGCTGACGGTCAGCGCGAGCATGGACGCCGCGAAGATCAGCCCGGCCGAGGTGATCACTCCCCCGGTCGCGCCGACGGTGCGGATCACCCCGGAGCGCACCCCGAGCCGCGATTCGTCCCGGATCCGGGAGATCAGTAGCAGGTTGTAGTCGGCGCCGACGGCGACGAGCACCAGGAACGACATCCCCGAGACGCTCCAGTGCAGTTCCTGCCCGAGGATGAACTGGAACAGGATGACCCCGATCCCCAGCGCCGACCCGTAGGACAGGATGACGCTGGCCACCAGGTACAGCGGCGCGACGATGGCCCGCAGCAGTAGCGCCAGGATCAGGAACACCACGACCAGCGTGACGATGACGATGAACCGCAGATCGCCGTTGTAGTAGTGCCTGATGTCCCGGTTGACCGGGGAGAACCCCACCATGGAGATCTCAGCGTCGGCCAGTGTGGTGTTGGGGCGGGCGCTCTCGGCGGCGCCGACGATGTCGGCGACCTGGTCCATGGCCTCGGTGCCGAACGGGTTCAGCGCGGTCTGCACCAGATACCGGGCGGTGCGGCCGTCTTCGGAGACGAACAGTTTGGCGGCCTTCTCGAACTCCGCCTGGGTGAGCACCTCCGGCGGGATGTAGAAACCCGACATCGGCGGCGCGGCCGCATCGCGCTTCATCGCCAGCAGGAACGCCGACGCCTGGTCCAGGCCCCCACCCATCTGCCTGGTCTGGTTCACCAGCAGCGCAACGCCTTCGGCGAGCCGGCGGCTGGAGTCGGCCAGCGTGTTGGCCCCGTCGAGCATCTCGTCGAGCTTCTGGGTCACCCCGCCCGGCTCCCCGATGCCGAGCTCCCTGGCGGCCGTCGTCGCGGTGCTCAGGTGCTCGGTGAGCCCGCGCAGCGCCTCGGCGACGGTGTCGTCGCCGTCGGTGGCCTGCAACCGGCGGCCCAGCTCGGCGATGCGGTCCAGCGCGGCGTCGTCGCGGGAGGCGGCCAGCTGCGTCAGCTCGGCCCGCGCGGTGACACAGGCCGGGTCCAGGTTGCACGTCAGACTGCTGTTGAGGCCGTTGACCATTGGGGTGGCCCACCGGTAGAAGTCGGTGATCCGGGTCAGGTTCTGCCCGAGTGCGTCGCCGAGGGAGCGCATGTCGGCCACCAACGTTGCGGTGTCGTCGATCTCGCTGAGCGTCTCGGTGCCGCCGGAGGTGGCCGCCACGGCGTCCAGCGCGGTGGCCAGCCCGCGGATGCTGCCCAACGCCCCGATGACGCCGTTGCGGATCTCGCCGAGCACATCGGCGAGCTGGTCGGCGCCGTCGGTCAAGGTGGTGAGGTTGCCCTCGTTGTCGGTGATGGTGACGGACGCCTCGCGCAGCCGGCCGCCCACCTCGCCGGCCTGATACGTCGCCCTGGCCTGTTCCAGGGTCTCCCCGGACGGCCGGGTGATGCCGCGGACCATGTCGATCTCGGGCAGCTGGGCGACCCGGGCCGCCATGTGCTCCAGGTCGGCCAGTGCCTGCGGGGTGCGCAGGTCCTGGTCCGGCGACTGGATCAGGATGAACTGCTGTAGCGTCGTGCTGATCGGGAAGTGCCGGGCCATCGCCTCGTATCCGCGGTTGCTCTCCGCGTCGGCGGGCAGCGACTGCCGGTCGTCGAAGTTGAACCGCACGAACGCCACACAGGACGCCAGCGCGATCAGCACGGCCAAGCTGCCGGCCAGGTGGACGGCGGGCCGGCGGACGATCTGCACCCCGGAGCGGCGCCAGAACCGCCGGGTCAGATCCTTCGGCCGGGGAGCGATCCAGCCGCGCCGGCCGGCGAGCACGATCAGCGCGGGCAGCAGGGTGATCGACGCCAGGAACCCGATCGCGATGGTGACCGCCAGCGCGGGCCCGACGGTGGCGAAGACGCCGAGGGTGGCGAACGACAGCGCCAGGAACGTCAGCGCCACGGTGCCCGCCGAGCCGGCGATCACCTCGCCGATCGACCGCAGCGCCTCTACCAGCGCGCGGTCGGAATCCAGGCCCGAGCGCACCAGCTCCTGGTACCGGCTGAACAGGAACACCGCGTAGTCGACACCGGCGCCCATCAACATGCCGGTCATCAGCACGATGGTCTGCGGGCCCAGCCCCAGCCCGAGCTCCCCGAGCGCGGCCACCACCTGTTGGGCCACCACCAGTGAAATGCCGATGGTCAGCACCGGCAGCACCATGGCGACCAGGTTGCGGTACACCAGGATCAGGATCACCAGCACCGTGATGACGGTGGCGAGCTCGATGACGAGTTGATCCCGCGCGCCGATCGCGTTGACGTCCTCGAGCGTGGCGGCGGCACCGACGACGTTGGCGGTCAGCGTGGTGTCCGCGGTGACCTCTTTGACGACGCCGATGACCTCGCGGTAGGCGGCCTGACCCGCCGGGGTGCCCATCGTGCCGGTGAGGCTGACGGGCAGGTTCCAGGCCTTGCCGTCCTCGCTGGACATCACCGGGCGCAGCTCGGGGGTGGCGATGAAGTCCTGCACCGATTCCACGTTGGCGGGGTCGGCCTTCAGCGCGGTCACCACGTCGGCGTAGACGGCCTCGTCGGCCGGGGTCAGGCCGGCCTCGTTGCTCAGCACGACGACCGCGACGTTGCCGGAGCCCGCCTCACCGAACGCGTCCTGCATCCGCTCGCCGGCGACGAGGACCGGTGAATCGGCAGGCAGGAACGGCGGCGGGTTCTTCTGCGCCACCACCGCCAGCGGCGGCACCGTGAGGAAGAGCACCACGGCGGCGGTCACCCAGGCAATAATGACCAGCACCGGGTGCGCGACGATCATCCGGCCCAGGGCGGGAAGCCCGCCGTGCCGGAACGCGCCACGGCCGGCGGCGCGCAGAAGCATCCGACCAAACTACATGGTTCGGCCCGGTATCGGTGCGCTCCGTCCGCGGACGAAGGAGGGTCCCCGGGACGCGATGCGATTCGCCATAGCCGTGCACGGGACGCGCGGGGACGTGGAGCCGTGCGCGGCGGTCGGGCTGGAGCTGATCCGCCGCGGCCACGACGTGTCGATGGCGGTGCCGCCCAACCTGGTTGACTTCGCCGAGCGCTGCGGCGCCGGGCCCGCCATGGCGTACGGGGTGGACTCGCAGCAGCAGCTCGAGGCCGAGATCTTCGGTAAGTCCTGGCGGCTGCAGAACCCGCTGACCGCGCTGCGCCAGCTCGAGGACTACATGACCCAGGGCTGGGCGCAGATGAGCACCACGGCAGTGGAGCTGGCCCGCGACGCCGACCTGATCCTGACCGGCACCACGTTCGAGGAAGTGGCCGCCAACGTCGCCGAGCACCTGGGCATTCCGCTGGCGGCACTGCACTACTTCCCGTTCCGGGCGAACACCCAGATCCTTCCGGTGCGGGTGCCCGCGCAGCTGGCGCGAGCGGCGTGGCCGGCGGCGGAATGGCTGCACTGGCGGCTGGTGAAACGCGCCGAGGATGCCCAGCGCGCCGCGCTCGGCCTGCCCAAGGCGCGGCGGCGGGCGATCCGGCGCATCGTCGAGGGCGGTGCGCTGGAGATCCAGGCCTACGACCCGGTGTTCTTCGCCGGCCTGGCCGACGACTGGTCCGGGCACCGCCCGGTCGTGGGTTCGTTGACGCTGCAGCTGGATTCGGACACCGACGCCCGGACCGACGACTGGATCGACGCGGGCCCGCCGCCGGTGTATTTCGGTTTCGGCAGCATGCCGGTCGAGTCGCCGCGGGCCGCGGTCGCGATGATCGCCGAGGTGTGCGCGCGGCTGGGGCAGCGGGCGCTGATCTGCTCGGGGGTGTGGGACATCCCCGACGACGTCGCCACCGCGGACGTGCATGTGGTGCGCAGCGTCAACCACGCCGCGGTGTTCCCGCGCTGCCGCGCCGTCGTGCATCACGGCGGGGCGGGCACCACCGCGGCCGGACTGCGCGCCGGGGTGCCCACGTTCGTGCTGTGGATCGGCGCCGAGCAGCCGCTGTGGGCCCGGCAGGTCAGGGAGCTGGGAGTTGGTACCTCGCAACGCTTCTACGAGGCCAGCGTGGAGTCCATCGCGACCGGGCTGGCCACCGTGCTGGACCCGCGCCACCTGGACCGGGCCCGCGAGGTCGCGGCGGCAATGACCTCGCCGGCAGCCGCGGTGGCCGCGGCCGCCGACCTGCTGGAGGCCGCGGTGCGGCGCGGCCGCACTCCGGTCAGATCGAAACCGGTCAGATCATCGTCGCGGTGAGCCCGCACCCGTCGAGCGCGGCGGCCGCCAGGGCCCGCAGGTCGGCCTTGGTGGTGGCCACCGCGGGCTGGTAGCCGACGATCCCGATGCTCATCCGGCCGGCCACCCGGCCCGCCGCCAGGACGAGATGGCCTCCGCAGGACTCGATCTCGCGGCGCGAGACGTTCTGGTCGGCCGGGCGCAGCAGCAGGTACTCGGCCTCGGTGCCGTCCACCCGGGTCACCTCGGCCGCGACCTCGCCCAAGTTCGAGCACGACACCGGTTTGGCCCCGAACACCGCGCGGCTCATGTGCCGCACCGCCCGCTTGGGGATGAACGGGGTGAGCGGCAGCAGCGCGAACGTCTCGTCGGGCGCCTCCCGCACGGCGCCCAGCGCGGTGCGCAGCGCGGCCCGGGTCGCGGTCAGATCGGCGGTGCCGGGGGTGATGTCGGCGCGGGCGAACCGCAGCGCGTTGGCGCGGGTGTCCCCGTCGGCCCGGTCGCTGATCGCGATCAGCAGCGCCACGGTGCCGTCGGCGGCCCGCCGCCGCATCCTGGCACCGAGCTCGGCGGCGAACCCGGCCAGCAGCGAATGCCCGTTCCCCCCGCGGCGTTCGGCGGCGCGGTCCCAGTCGGGCAGGTCGACGAACACCGAGACGGCGGGCAGCACGATGGTGTCGTCACCGCCGCCGGCGGGGGCGGCCGGGGCAGCGGGGCGGGCAACATCGGGTCGGGGGCCGTCCTGGCGGGGGCCGTCGTGGCGCTGTCGCGCCATCCGCAGACCGGCGCGCAGCGCCCGCACCGCGGGCCCGGCCTCCCGGGCCGCCCGGGCCGCGTCGGCGGCCACGGCCCGGGCCCGGGGTCGCTCTCCCGGTGCGGGGTAGCCGATCTCGCGGACGGTGCCGTCGACGGCGTGGCCAACGGTCTGCAGCAGCCCGAGCCCGTCGAACAGGCAGTGCGAACCCACCAGCGACACCGCCGTCGAGCCGTCGGTCATCGGCAGCACCCCGAGGTGCCAGCCGGGGCCGTGCTCGGGGTCGACCGGCAGCTGGGCACGCTCGTCGATCCAGTCGCTGAGCGCACCGCGCGCGCGGGGGTGAACGGCGACGTCGAGGTCGGCGGCGGGCCCGACCGCGGACACCCACCGGTGCCTGCCGAACGGCACGGCGGAGCGCTCGATGCGCCTGCCCGCCAGGCCGTAGCCGAAGTTCTCGTGGAAGCTCTCGAGCCCGGCATAGTCCAGCGGACGCTCGTACACCCACACCAGCTGGGTGAGTTGGGCGCGG
Organism: Mycolicibacterium sp.; assembly: GCA_050250295.1. GTDB lineage: Bacteria > Actinomycetota > Actinomycetes > Mycobacteriales > Mycobacteriaceae > Mycobacterium. The sequence goes on along the minus strand of JBFWOX010000014.1, from coordinate 31,543 downwards.
CCGGTCGCGCGCTGCGCCAGGAACGTGGCCTGGTCCAGGTAGGCCAAGATCGGGTCGGCCATGTCAGATGATGGTCGCGGCGAGACCGAACCCGGCCAGCACGCCCTGAACCTGACCGCGCAACTTGTCCTTGGAATTCCGCTCTCCCACTTGATATCCGATGACCGCGAGGGACATCCGGGCGCCGACCCGCGCGCCCACCACGGTGAGCAGCCCGTTGCGCTGTTCGAGCACCCGGGCGGTGATGCGCTGGTCCACCCCCCGCATCAGCACGTACTCGGCGTCGGTGCCGTCGACCCGGCCGATCTCGGCGGGTACCTCACCGAGGTTGGAGCACGACACCGGTTGCTCGGCGAAGCCGAAGGCCATCTCCGCGGCGTGTTTGACCGCGCGCCGTGGCAGGAACGGCACCAGTGGCAGCAGGGCCAGCGCCGGATCCGGTTCGGCGTCGCGCCTGCCGATCGCGGCCCTGATGTCGGCGCGCGCCACCGACAGGTCGTGGGTCACCCGGCGCGGGTCGACGCGGACGTTGACCAGCGTGACCGCGTTGGCCCGGATGTCGGCCGGGTCGGTCCGGTCGTTGATCGGGATGATGAACGGCACCGTGCCGTCGACGCCGGTGCGGCCCATCACGTCGGCCAGCTTGGCGGCGAACCCGGCCAGCAGCGAATGGCTGTTGCCGCCAAGGCGTTCGGCGGTGCGGTGCCAGTCCTCGGCGTCGACGAAGGCGGCCAGGGTGGGCACCGGCACGTGCCTGGTGTCGTCGAGGCGCGCTGCGGCCGCGATCGCCGACGACCTGGGTGCGCCGTGGGTCTTGCGGCGGGCCAGCGCGAGCCTGGCTGCACCGACCACGGTCCGCGACACCTCGGGCAGGTCGGAGAACAGCTGCCGGGTGTCCTGGCGCAGCGCCTGCCCCCGGGTGCGCGACCGCGGCGGCGGCAGGCCGAGCTCGCAGACGTTGCCGGTGACGGCGTTGAACACGGTCAGTAGCGCGCCGCCGCCGTCACCGAGGCAGTGCGACCCGACCAGGGTCACCGCGGTGGAACCGTCGGTCATCGGCTGCACCGCCATGTGCCAGCCCGGCCCCCATTCGGGATCCACCGGCAGCACGGCCCGTTCGTCCAGCCAGTCGCCGAGTTGGCTGCGGGGGCGCGGGTCTACGGCGACTTCCAGTTCACCGGGCGGCCCGGCCGAGGTGACCCAGCGGTGCCTGCCGAACGGCAGCGCCGAGCGCTCGATGCGCCGGCCGGCCAGGCCGTGTCCGAAGTTGCGGTGGAACCGGGCCAGTCCGTCGTAGTCGACCGGGTGCTCGTAGACCCAGGCGCACTGCATGACCGCGGCCTGCCCGGTGGCCCGCAGCCCCAGGTACATGGCCTGGTCCAGGTAGTCGAGCCGGTACTGCCGGGGTGGCGCCTCGATCACCATGCTCAGCCACCCACCAGCGGGGTCACCGCCGCCCGGGGTGCGCTGTGGTGGCGGGCGGTGGTGTGCAGCGCGGTCTGGATCGGGGCGCCGCGGTTCTCCTCGGCGACGGCCACGAAGATCTGCTTCATCGCGTGGACGTAGCGTTGCACGGAGTCGCGGGCGATCGGGTTGTCCGGGAACGCGACCGTCATCACCGTCTCACGCTCGGTGCGGTTCACCCACATGCCGACCTGGTCGGCGGACCTGCTGTCGCAGAACACCTTTCCGTTCATCTTCTCCCACTCGGCGATGATCGCCGGGGACAGCGGCGGCAGCCCGGCGTCGAGGTAGGACACCATCTGCACACCCGGGCCCGGGCCGCGCAGCGCTCGGGCCAGCTCCATCACCCGCTCGAACGGCACCTGGGCCAGCTCGATGCCCGCGTCGAACGAGGACTGGGCGGCCCGGGCGGTGGCCCCGAACGATGCGGGCTCGACCGGCACGGTGACCGGAACCAGGCCGGTGAACCACCCGGTGGTCAGGAATTCCGCGGGTGTGCTGCGCGTCGTGGTCGGCGTGATGCCGTGATACACCGGCGCGCCGGTGAACTCGTGGTCGGTCAGCGCGGCGCAGGCCAGCACTCCCCCGCTGAACCGGACGCCCTCGCCGGTGCAGGCAGCGTCGAAGCGTCGGCTCTGCCGGGCGTCGAGCAGCTGCACGACCATCATGTCGCCGCCGCCGGCGACGTCCCCGAGTGGCAGCGGGAACCGCGGCAGCCCACCGTCGTTGCGTTCGGCGAACTCGATCCAGGCCCGGACCTCCGGTGAGTCCGGTGTCAGTCCCGCGGTGTACCGCCGCTGGCGCACACAGAAGTCGTCGTAGCTGCCCGCGTCCTGAAGTGCCAGTGGCGCACCGCCGTTGACCAGCGTCAGGTACATCATGTGGATTTCGACGAGCACCAGGCACATGAACATCGCGTCGGTGTGGACGTGGTCCACGCTGATGTAGAACGTGAAATGATCCCTGCGCTGGATGATCCCGAAGCTGAAGCAGTCCCAGTTCAGCGGGTCCGGGGTGGCCAGGATGTGGGCCCGCCACTGCGCCGCGGCCATCTCACCGTGGTCGGTCGGGACCAGCTTCAGGTCCCGGGGGCTGCGCGCGGTCCGCCGCACCACCGCGCCGTCCGCGGCGATCTCGAACCGGCTGTGGTAGGTGTCGTGCCGGCGCAGGTAGGCGTTGAGCACGTGCGACATCGCGCGCAGGTCGCACTGGCCGGGGATGTCCCAGGCCGGGACGTTCAGCCTGGCCATGTCGGCGCCCGCGGCGCGGCGCCGCAGGAACGTCCGGATGTGTTGTTCCTGTTGGTAACTCACCGGGACCGGGCTGATCGGCGCGTCGCGCATCTTGGCCGCCGAGGCCGGGGACGGCTGCCAGGACACCACCCGTCCCGGCTCACCGACCCAGTCCTGGATCGACCGCAACGCGACCATCAGCGCACCCCTCCGTCGACGAGTTGCTCGCCGGCCAGTTCGGTGGCCAGCACGTCGGCCAGCGCGCGCACCGTGGTGATGTCGGTGGTGGCCACCCGGATCCCGGTCTCGGCCTCGATCCTGGTGCGCACCTCCAGCACCCCGAGGGAGTCCAGCCCGTACTCGGCGATCGGCCGGTCCGGGTCGACGGCGCGGCGCAGGATGGTGCCGACCTGATCGGCCACCAGCCGGCGCAGCAGGGCGGCCCATTCCTGCGGTGGCTGCTCCTGCAGTTCGGACAGGAACGTGCTGACTGGGGCCCGGCGGTCGCCGAGCGCCCGGAACGCCTCGGCGAACGGGCTGTGCTGCGCGAACGCCGTGAGCCACGGGGTGCCCGCGACGGGCGCGTACCCGGTGTGGCCGCGGTCGTGGCGCAGCAGCGTCTCGAACGCGTCGGCACCGTCCTGCGGGGCGATCGCCATCGCGGTGTCCTGCGCCAGTCCCTGACCACGGCCGATCTCGGCCCAGGCGCCCCAGGCGAGCGCGAGCGCGGGTCGCCCCTGGGCGCGCCGCCAGGCGGCGAACCGGTCCAGCCAGCTGTTGGCGGCGGCGTAGGCGCCCTGACCGGGCGAGCCGACCAGCGCGGCGGCCGAGGAGAACAGGCAGAACCAGTCCAGTGGTTGATCGGCGGTGGCGGTGTGCAGATTCCACGCGCCCAGCACCTTAGGTGCCCAGCAGCGGTCGATCAGCTCACCGGTGATCGAGCCCAGCGTGCCGTCCTCGACGACGGCGGCCGCGTGCAGGACCCCGCGCAGCGGCAGGCCGGTCGCGGTGGCGGCCACCACCGCGCGCTGCACGGCGCCGGGATCGGTGACGTCGCCGCGGCAGACCTCGATCTCGGTGCCGCCGTTGCGGATCCGGTCGATGGTCGCGAGCGCGTGCCGGCCGGGCGCCGAACGGCCGGTCAGCACGATGCGCCCGCACCCGCGGTCGGCCAGCCGTTCGGCGAGGAACAGCCCGAGCCCGCCCAGGCCGCCGCTGATCAGATAGGCGCCGTCGGCGCGGAACGGGGTGGCCTGCTCGGGCGGCACGGCCACCCGGCTGCGGCCGTCGCGCGGTACGTCGAGCACCAGCTTGCCGGTGTGTTCGGCCGCACCCATCGCCCGGATCGCCGATGCGGCGTCGGTGAGCGGGTAGTGGGTGGTCTGCGGAAGCGGCAGCGCACCGGAGGCGATCTGGTCGAACACCGTCTCGAGCACCCGCGTCACCGTGCCCGGATCGGTGAGGGTCAGCAGCGCCAGGTCGACGGCGAAGAAGGCGATGTTGCGGCGGAACGCATACAGCCCGATCTTGGTGTCGGCGTAGATGTCCCGCTTGCCGATCTCGATGAACCGGCCGCCGAAGGACAGCAGTTCCAGACCGGCCTGCTGTGCGGCGCCCGGCAGCGAGTTGAGCACGATGTCCACGCCGTAGCCGTCGGTGTCGCGGCGGATCAGATCGGCGAACTCGGTGGACCGGGAGTCGTAGACGTGCTCGACGCCCATCGCACGCAGCAGCTCGCGCCGCTCGGAACTGCCTGCGGTGGCGAAGATCTCGGCGCCGGCGGCGCAGGCGATCGCGATCGCGGCCTGCCCGACTCCGCCGGTGCCGGAATGGATGAGCACCTTGTCGCGCGGGGAGATCCTGGCCAGTTCGTGCAGCGAGTACCATGCGGTGGCGTGCGCGCTGGGCACCGCGCAGGCCCGGTCCTCGGGCAGCCCGGCCGGCAGCTTCACCGCCAGGTGGGCATCACAGTTGACGTAGCTGGCCCAGGCCCCGTCGGCGGTGATGCCGGCGACGCGGTCACCGGCCTCCACACCGGTGACCCCCGGCCCCACCCGGGTGACGACGCCGGCGAAGTCGGCGCCCAGTTCCGGCAGCCGGCCCTCGAAGGAGGGGTATCGGCCGTAGGCGACCAGCACATCGGCGAAGTTCAGGTTCGACGCGGTGACGGACACCTCGATCTGGCCCGGGCCCGGCGGCCTGCGGTCGGCGGCGACGAGCTCGAGGGTCTGCAGATCGCCGGGGGTGCGGATGCGCAGCCGCATGCCGTCGCTGTCGTGCTCGACGGTGGCGGTGTGCCGGTCCGCGGGCCGCAACGGCGCCGGGGTCAGCCGGGCCGTGTACCAGGTGCCGGCGCGCCATGCGGTCTCGTCTTCGGCGCTGTCGCAGATGAGTTGGGCGGCCACCAGCGCCAGGTCGGTGCGGCCGTCGACGTCGATCTGGGTGGCCCGCAACGCGGGGTGTTCCACGGCGATCACCCGCATCAGGCCGCGCAGCCCGGCGTGGCCGAGGGCGACGACGTCGTCGGCGAGCACCGATTGGGTGTCCCGGGTCAACAGATACAACCGGGCCGGCTCGCCGGGGAGCTCGCAGAGTTGCCCGGCGATGGCGGCCAGCTCGGTGACCGGCCCGGCCGCGAGCCCTTCGGTAACCGGATCCGATTGCACCACAACAACTCCGGCGACGTCCTGGTAGGCCAGCCGGTCCCGCAGCGTGTCGTCTCCGGTAACCGGCCATCCGGTGGTCTCGACGGCGGCGCCCCGCTCGCGCAGCGCCGCCGCCAACGCGGCGCTGCGCGCGCCGGCGCCGGCCGCCGCGCTGACGAGCAGCCAGCGGCCGCCGGGGTGCCCTTCGGTGGGCGGCAGTTCGCGCGGGTGCCACTCGATGCCGAGCAGCCGGTCCTGCAGCACCCGTTCGCGGGCCGCGGCATCCGACAGTCCGGTGCCCAGCCGCAGACCCGATACCGTCAGCACGACCGCGCCTGCCTCGTCGAGGATGTCGAGGTCGGCCTCGACCACGGCCGGGGTCACCGTGGTCACGGTGAGGTGGCAGTAACGCGCGGCGCGCGATGAACCCCAGGCCCGGACCCGGCGCGCGCCCAGCGGCAGCATGACCGTCCCGGACGGATCGGCCTGCAGGTCGGGGTGCGCCGCGACCGCCTGGAAGCAGGCGTCCAGCAGCGCCGGATGGATGATGAACGAATTCTGTTGCGAGCGCAGCGATCCCGGCAAGGCGATCTCGGCGAGCACCGAGGTACCGGCCGCGTCGGTGGTGGCGGTGACCAGCGTGGCGAACGCCGGCCCGTACTGGATCCCCCGCGCGTCGAACCAGCTGCGCAGCGCGGTGCCGTCGACCGCGGCGGGGTGCGCGGCGCGCAGCCCGTCCAGGTCGCGCGGGGCGGGCGTGGCTGCGCCGCCGTGGGCGAGGGTGGCCGCGGCCCGGCGGACGAGCTCGCCGTCGCCGAACGTCGTCACGGTGAAATCGGCTGCGCCCTCGGCGCGTACCGACGCGGTGGCCGACAGCGGGGTCTGGTCGTCGAGGAGCAGCAGCTCGTCGAACGTCACGTCGCGCACCTCGGCGTCGACGCCGCACACGGTGCGCGCGGCCGCCAGCGCCATCTCGCAGTATGCCGCGGCGGGCAGCGCGGCGAGCCGGTGGACCCGGTGGTCGGCCAGCCACGGGTGCACGGCGGTGCCGACGTCGGACTGCCACACGTGACGCTCTGGCTCTTCGGGTACCCGCACGTGTGCCCCCAACAGCGGATGCCAGTCCGCGGCACGAGCGCCGAGCGCGGGCCGTGCCGGTGCTCGCCGCAGCATCAGCGACCGGTGTGTCCATGCCGGCAACGGCGCGTCGACGGGTGTGCCGTGCGGGTAGAGCACGGCGAAGTCGATCGCCGCGCCCGCGCTGTAGAGGTCGGCGAGGACGTCGCGCAGGCCGTGCGGGAGGTCCTGCGCGCGGCGCAGCGTGGCCAGCGCGGCGGCATCGATGTCGCTGCTCGCGGCGCTCTGCTCGACAGCGTGGGTCAGCAGCGGGTGCGGGGACAGCTCGGCGAACACCCGGTAGCCGTCCTCGAGCGCGGCCTGCACCGCGGCGGCGAAACGCACGGCGTGGCGCAGGTTGTCGGCCCAGTAGTAGGCGTCGTGCTCGGCGGGTTCGCGGGGATCGTAGAGCGTGGCGGAGTAGTACGGCACCGACGGCTCGGCCGGGTCGAGATCGGCGAGCGCCTCGGTCAGCGCCCCCAGGATCGGGTCCACCTGCGGGGAGTGCGAGGCCACCTCGACGGCCACCTCGCGGGCCAGCACGCCGCGGGCCTCCCAGTCGGCGACCAGGCAGCGGACGGTCGCGGGCGCGCCGCCGATCACCGTCGAGTTCGGGGAGGCGATGACCGAGAGCACGACGTCGGCGATGCCACGCGAGGTCAGCTCCGAGAGCACCTGCTGGGCGGGCAGTTCGACGGAGGCCATGGCCCCGGCGGAGGTGCTCGCAAGAGTGCGCATGAGCCGCGATCGGCGGCAGATCACCGCGACGCCGTCGGGGAGGCTCAGCGCGCCCGCGACCACGGCGGCGGCCACCTCGCCCATGGAGTGTCCGATGACCGCGCCGGGGGCCACGCCGTAGGAGCGCAGCGTGGCGGCGAGTGCCACCTGCAGCGCGAACACCGTGGGCTGGACCCGGTCGATCCCGGTGACCGTGTCGGGGGCGGTGAGCGCCGCGGTGACCGAGAACCCGGATTCGGCGTGGATCAGCGGCTCCAGTTCGGCGATAGCGGCGGCGAACCGGGGTTCGGTGGCCAGCAGCGCCGCCCCCATCGAGGCCCACTGCGATCCCTGTCCGGAGAACACCCAGACCGCGCCGCGGCCGCCGCCGGCGGCGGTGGCCACCGGCGGGGTGTCACCGGCGGCCACCGCGCGCAGCGAGGCGACCAGGTCGCCTGCCGTGCTCGCGGACACGGCGGTGCGGACGGTGCGGTGCGCGCGTCTGCAGGCCAGCGTGTAGGCCAGGTCGCGCAGCTCGCCGTCGGTCATCGCGGGCCGGGCGGCCACCCAGTCGGCGATGCGGGTCGCGGTGTCGCGCAACGCCTCCGGTGAGGTGGCCGAGATCGGGAAGAGCCACGGCGCGGACAGCCCGCCAGCCGGCGGGGTGTCCGGCGCCGTCTCCTCCGGGGCCTGCTCGAGCACCAGGTGCACGTTGGTGCCCGACAACCCGTAGGCCGACACCGCGGCACGGCGAGGTGTCTCGCCGGCCGGCCACGGGGTCGGGGACTGCGGGACGAACAGGCCGGTGTCGATCTGCGCGAGCGAGTCCGGCAGCCGGGTGAAATGCAGGTTGGGCGGGATCTGCGCGTGCCGCAGCGCCAGTACGGCCTTCATCAGACCGACGGCGCCGGAAGCCGATTGGGAGTGCCCGAGGTTGGTCTTGGCCGAGCCCAGGGCACACGGGCCCGCCGCCCCGTAGACGGCGGCCAGGCTGGCGAATTCGATCGGGTCACCCACCGGGGTCCCGGTGCCGTGCGCCTCGACGAGCCCGACGGTCGCGGGATCGACCCGGCCTGCGGCCAGCGCGCTGCGGTACACCGCCTCCTGGGCCGGTCGAGACGGGGTGGCGATGTTGACGGTGTGACCGTCCTGGTTGGACGCGGTACCGCGGATCACCGCCAGGATCGGGTCGCCGTCGCGGCGGGCGTCGGCGAGCCGTTTGACGACGAGCATGACCGCGGCCTCACCGGAGACGAAGCCGTCGGCGTCGGCGTCGAACGCCCGGCACCGGCCGGTCGGCGACAGCATGCCCTGCGCCGAACCGGATGCCAGCTTGCGCGGTTCCAGCAGGATGTTCACCCCGCCGGCGAGCGCCAGCGCGCTCTCCCCGTCGTGCAGGCTGCGGCACGCCATGTGCACGGCCAGCAGCGCCGACGAGCACGCCGAGTCCACGGTGTAGGCCGGCCCGCGGGTGCCCAGGTGATAGGCGATCCGGCCGGAGGCCAGGCCGTAGTTGCTGCCCGAGAAGCCGTACGGGCCTGCGACGGCGCCGGCGTCGGCGGTCAGCAGTTGATAGTCGTTGTGGGTCATGCCGACGAAGACGCCGGTCGGGGTGCCGGCCAGGGTCACCGGGTCGATGCCGGCGTGTTCGACGGCCTCCCACGAGGTCTCGAGCAGCAGCCGGTGCTGCGGGTCGATCGCGATCGCTTCACGTTCCCCGATGTCGAAGAAGTCGGCGTCGAAACCGGCGACGTCGTCGAGGAAGCCACCCCATTTGGACACCGACCGATCGGGGACGCCGGGTTCGGGGTCGTAGAATTCGTCGGCGTCCCACCGATCCGCGGGAACCTCGGTGACGAGATCGGTGCCGTCGAGCAATGCCTCCCACAGCTGTGCGGGTGACTCGATCCCGCCGGGCAGTCGGCACCCCATGCCCACCACGGCGATGGGGGTGAATGACCCCTCGATCACAGACCTCGTACCTCTTCCTGCCAGGTGCCGGCGCACGGCCGTACATCGACGGCAAAGTTAATTCGGGAAAGTTAGCACACCCTAAGCGAACGTGCGACCCCGACACCAAGGCAATCGACGAACAGCACTGTTCATTCGTAAGACCGTTTGCACCAGGGCATTAGAGAAATAGCGGATCGGACCGATGCGGCCGGTATGGGCTCATGCAGCAAACAACATCGACGAAGATCCAGCGAACCACCACCGCAGCGTCGACCCGACGTCCGACCAGGGACCTGCCAGGGACCTTAACGGCTCCCGGCGCGTCTGTGGGGGCTACGTCGGGGCTACGTCCGCCGGTCCCCACCCACAGCGAAAAAGCTCCCCGGGGTTAGGCTACCCTACGCTAACTCGACTTGTCTGCGGCGAGAGGACACCACCACATGGGCCGGCTGGAGCTTTCCTCTGCCCTACCCCCGGCGCCCACCGAGCGGCCGATCGAATATCCGTCGGTGGCAGCGCACTTCGAAGCGACGGCGAGCAGCAGGCCAAACCGGGTGGCGCTGCGCACCGCAACGCAGACCGTCACCTATCGCGAACTGCTGGCCGCGGTGCACACCGCCCGTGCCGCGGTGCCGGCCCCGTGCGCGGCGCCGCGGGCCGCGCTGCTGCCGGCCGCCCTCACCCCCGACACGGTGGCCACCATCCTGGGGTTGTTCGGCACCCTGACGGTGGTGGTGCCGCTCGACCCGGACATCCCGGACACCCGCGCCGACGTCATCGCCGGCATCCTCACTTCCCACGGTTACCAGCTGGCCGGTGTCGAAACCGCAAGTGCCGCACCCCGATCGGAGAGCACGGCAGCCACAGCGGCCGGGCTGGGGGACGTCACCAGCATCCAGTTCACCTCGGGGTCCACCGGGACGCCGAAGGCGGTGCTGCACACCAACGGGCTGTGGCTGGCCGACGCGCAGCTGCTGGCCGACCGGTTCGGCCTGGCCGATGGTCGCGTCGTCGCGCTGTGCATGCCGATCAGCTTCGCCGGCGGGCTCAACGTGCTCATCGGATCGCTGCTCGGCGGCGCGGAGGTCCTCGCCGTCGACCCGCGCCAGTACAGCGCCCGGGACGCCTTCGACCGCGTCCAGCGGGCCCGCGCCCAGACCATCACCTGCACGCCGTCGTTCATCGACGCGCTGCACCGGGCGGCCCGCGGTGCCACGCTGCCGCACGTCGGCCGCATCGTCACCACCGGGGAGCCGGTGCAGGCCCGCCACATCCGGCTGGCGCGCGAGCTGGCACCCGAGGCGGTGATCACCAACTGGGCCGGCTCCACCGAGACGCTGGCCATCGCGAGCCACGACGTCGCACCGGGCGACCCGCTGCCGCGGGGCGTGGTCCCGGTGGGGATCCCGGCCCCGCACAAGGCGATCGACGTCGACGCCGACGGGATCGTGTCGATCACGTCGCGCTACCTGGGCCGCGGCTACCTGGATCCGTCGGCATCGACGGCCACGTTCGTCGCCAACGGCGACGGCACCACCACCTACGTCGGCGGCGACATCGGCCGCTGGGACGAGCACGGCAACCTGGTGTTCTCCGGACGTGCCGACAACACCGTGAAGATCCGCGGCTACCTGGTGGAGCCGGCCGAGATCGAGGCCACGCTGGCGGGCTACCCCGACGTGCGCGAGGTCGCGGTGGTCGCCGACACCACGGCCGAGTCACCGACGCTGACCGCGTACGTCGCTCCGGCGGCCAGCACCCGCACCCCGGCGGTCGCCGAGCTGCGCACCCGGTTGCACCGCGATCTGCCGCCGTGGATGGTGCCCGCGCACATCGAGATGGTGCCGGCCCTGCCCCGCGGCGACCGCGGCAAGGTGGACCGGATGGCGCTGCCCAAGGCGAGCCGGCCGGCGTTCGACCCGCCGCGCACCGCCGCCGAACAGACCGTCGCCGCGCTGTGGGCCCGGGTCCTGCACGTAGACCAGGTGGGTCGCACCGAGAGCTTCCACGCTCTCGGCGGCGACTCGTTGTCGGTGGCGCAGATGCTCGTCGCGCTGCGCGAAACCGAAGGTGTGGCACTCAAACCCGCCGACCTGGCGGCCGCCCCGACGGTGGCCGCGTTCGCGCAGCGGCTTACCAGGGGCCCGGCCGAGAGCCGGCTCGCCCCGACCACGGTGGCGCTGCGGGCGGCCTCGGCCGACACCGTCGGCGCTCCCCTGCACTGTTTCACCGGTGCCGGCGCATCGGCGCTGTGCTTCCTGCCGTTGGCCGAACAGGTCGGCGACCACACCGCGGTGTACGCCTACGAGCCCGCCGGGCTGTCCCGGCGCGGGCTCCCAGACTGGACGATACGGGCTGCGGTGCAACGACATTGGACCGACTTGCGGCGGATCCAGCCGCACGGCCCGTACACGCTGGTCGGGCATTCACTCGGCGCGCACATCGCGGTGGCGACGGCCCGGGCGCTACGAGCGGCCGGTGAAGAGGTGGCGCTGGTCGTCATGCTCGACCCGTGGTTGTCGCCGCGGGTAGCCAGGACGGCGCGCAAGGACCTGCCCGGCGCGACGGTGACGCTGCAGACCGACGAGGCCAACGGGCTGCGGACGTGGTGGGAGCGGCAGAGGACGGTTCCGCTGGCGGGGCTGTTCTCCCGGCGCTACGAGCGCCGGACCCGGGCCATCGAGGAGGTCGGCATGATCGCCGGGTACCGGCACCGGCCCGCGCCGTGGGACGGCCGCACGGTGTTGGTGCGCAGCCATCTCAACGACGACGACCCGCGGCTGTGGCGCCAGATCCTCACCGGCGCAGTCGAAACCCACGTATTGGACTGCGATCACCACTCCGTGGTGCGGGCTCCGCACATCGGCACCGTCGTCGAACTCATGGCCGGTCGTCGGTGAACCTCGGCGGCCGCTGTTCCTTGCGCGCGGCGACCGCCTCCTCGAAGTTGCCGGTGAGCAGCCGCACATAGAGCTGGCCCAGGCCCTCGGCCTGCATGTGGCTCTCCAGTGTGGTGGCGTCCAGCCCGCTCCACAGCGTCCGTTTGGTCAGCTCGACCCCGGGCCGGGAGAACGACGCGATCCGCTCGGCGATGTCGAAGCAGGCATCGAGCAGATCGGCGCCGGGCACGGTTCGCGACACCAACCCGATCCGCTCGGCCTCCTCGGCGGAGACGTCGCGTCCGGTCAGCATGATCTCGAAGGCACGTGAGGTGCCGATGGCGCGGGGCAGCAGGAACGACAGCCCGAGCTCGCTGGCCGTCAAGCCGTTGTTGATGCCCGCGGCCCGGAAATAGGCCTCGGCTGCGGCGACGCGGATGTCACAGGCCAGCGCCAGGCACAGGCCGCCCCCGATCGCGGCACCGTTGACCGCGGCGATCACCGGCTGGTGCATCTTGCGCAACGCCAGGATGACGTCGTCGAGGACTTCCATGGAGCGCAGCCCGAACGTGGGCCGGGTCAACCCGTCGATATGGGGTACCGAGCCGGCGGACTTGTGGTCGGCGCCCGAGGAGAAACCGCGGCCGGCTCCGGTCAGCACGACCGCACGCACCGAGTTGTCGTAGGTGAGCTCGTCGAAGGCGCTCTTCAGCGGCACCATGACGTCGAAGGCCATCGAGTTCATCCGCTCGGGCCGGTTCAGCGTCACCAGCGCCACCTGTGGGCGCGGCCGCTCGACCACTACATACCGTTCTGGGCGATCCTGCTCGGTCACGCCTGCACGGTATCGGGGCTCAGTTGCCCTCGGGGGCCTGACCGTCGTTCTGCCCGGCGATCGCCGCGTCGACGTCGAACTCCTTGATCTTCTGCACCAGCTCCTCCAGTGCTGCCGGCGGCAGGGCACCGGGCTGGTTGAAGACCAGCTTGCCCTTCTTGAACGCCATCAGCGTGGGGATGGAGCGGATGTCGGCCGCGGCGGCGAGCTGCTGCTCGGCCTGGGTGTCGACCTTGGCGAAGACGACGTCGGGGTGCTTCTCCGAGGACGCCGAGAACGTCGGGGCGAACGCCTTGCACGGCCCGCACCAGTCCGCCCAGAAATCGACGAGCACGATCTCGTTGTCGTTGATGGTGTCGTTGAACTGCTCGGCAGTGATGTCTTGGGTAGCCACGAGATAGTCAACGACCGCCAGCGTCCGGGTGTTCCCAGTCGACGCCGAGCAAGTGCAGCGGAAAAGCACAGTGCGGGCGCCGGCCGTCGGCCGACACCCGCACTGTGGGGTGAACTACCTGGGGCTTCCTAGCCGGCGCTGCCGCCGGACGGGCCGTCGTTGCCGTCGTTGCCCTGGTTGCCCTTGCCGCCGCCGCCGGTGCCGCCGGTCCCGCCGTTGCCGCCGGTGCCGGTCTTGCCCGCGCCCGGGGTGGCGTTGCCGCCGTTGCCGCCGTTGCCGCCGACGCCGGTGGTGCCGTCGTTGGTCACCGCAGTGCCGCCGTCGCCGCCGGTGCCGCCGTTGCCGCCGCGGGCGTTGCCGCCGGTCGCGGAGCCGCCATTGCGACCCACACCGCCGTTGCCGCCGATGGCCCCGCCGTCGCCGCCGTTACCGCCGCGGCCGCCGACGGTGTTGCCGTCGTCGGTGGAGGTGGCGCTGCCGCCGTTGCCGCCGCGGCCGCCGAGGCCGGTCAGCTGGCTGTTGCCGCCGTTACCGCCGGCACCGCCGGTGGCGTTGCCGGCCTCGGAGGTGGCGCTGCCGCCGGAACCGCCGTTGGAGCTGCGCGCGGCCAACCGGTCGCCGCCGTCGCCGCCGACGCCGCCGACGGCCACGCCGTCCTGGTAGGCCGTCGCGTTGCCACCCCGGCCGCCGTTGCCGGTGAGGTCAGGGGTGTTACCACCGGAGACCACGCCGTAACCGCCCTTACCGCCGGCACCGCCGGTCGCGGTCTGGTCGGAGGTCCCACCGGTGCCGTCGGCCGCGCCCGCAGTGGCGGTGCCGCCCGCGCCACCGGCGCCCGGTCCGTACCCGGTCTCGCTCTCATCGCCCGGCCACGGCAACCCGATGTTGGCCGAGCCGCCGAGGCCACCCGCGCCGCCGGCGGCGTCGCCGTGCAGCGAGGAGGCCGCACCGCCGGCACCGCCATTGCCGCCCTTGCTCGGCGCGAGGGCAGCGCCGTTACCGCCGTCGCCACCCTTGGCGCCGACCGCGTTGGCGCCTGCGCCGGCCTCGCTGGTGTTGGTGTCACTGCCGCCGTTGCCGCCGTTGCCGCCGTTGCCGGCGAACAGGCCCGCGTTGCCGCCGCGACCGCCTGCGGTGGCGGCCGAGACCAACGAGCCGTCCAGGGCGTACACCGCGTTGACGCCGTTGCCGCCGTTGCCGCCGTTGCCGCCGAACCAGCCGGCGTTGCCGCCGTTTCCGCCGTTGAGCCCGCTGCCGCCGTTGCCCCACAGCAGGCCGCCGTTGCCGCCGTTGCAGGCGGCCCCTTCGCAGCCCTCGACCGCGTCCAGGCCGTTGCCGATCAGCCAGCCACCCTCACCGATCGCGGGCCGGAACACCGTGGCCGTCGCACCCAAGCCAGCGCTCGACGAGGACGGGGCGCAGCCGGTCAGCAACGGGTTGGCCGCGCACTCGGCCTCGGTGGCGACCAACTTCACCTCGACGCGGTACGCCGATGTGGTGGTGGTCGACCCTTCGGCAGCCGCGGCGCCCGCGACCAGCGCCCCGAGCCCAACCATTGCCGCGCCCGCGACTCCTGTCGCTACGTGCTTGTGCACGGAATGCGTTGTCGCCCTGTGGCGCCCGGACTTCACAAACATGCAATCCCCTTGATTTCACGGCCTGTCCGAAGCGGCAGGCGCTGGTTCGATGCGCTTCCTGAGAAGGGCAGCATCATCTTTGGATCGGGGATCTGACCGGTCAATGCCTACGTTTTCGGCACCGACCCGCTTTTACTTGCGTAGTCAAGTTTCTGCGAGCCGCGGAGCCTGACGCTGACGTAAAAAATGCCAGGTCAGAGGCGTGGACCAGCCCGGCCCGGGGAGCAGGTGAGAACAGGAGAAGCCGTCGAAAAAAGTCTCGAAACAGCCCGCACACACCGGTCACACGGCAGGGCGGGGGTCAAACGAGCGCCCCACCAACGCGATTCGGCTAGACGGTGAAGCCGAGCGCGCGCAACTGCTCCCGGCCGTCCTCGGTGATCTTGTCCGGGCCCCACGGCGGGTTCCACACCCAGTTGATCCGGATGTCGTTCACCAGCCCGGCACCGACGAGCGCGGTCCGGGACTGGTCCTCGATGACGTCGGTCAGCGGGCACGCCGCGGAGGTGAGCGTCATATCGATCAGCGCGATCGGCCCGGTCTCACCGGCTTCCACGTTCAGCCCGTAGACCAAGCCGAGGTCGACGACGTTGATCCCGAGTTCCGGGTCGACGACGTCGCGCATCGCCTCCTCGATGTCGTCGAGCAGTTCCGGGCTCGGATCGGCCGGTGCCGGTGTGTCACTCATCGCTTCTCCTCGGAGTCGTCGGGGCCGTGGGCCTCGGCCAGTGCGGCCTTGAACGCGGTCCAGCCCAGCAGCGCACATTTCACCCGGGCCGGATACTTCGCCACCCCGGCGAAGGCGATGCCGTCGCCGAGGACTTCCTCGTCACCGTCGACCCGGCCCCGCGAGGACACCATCTCCGAGAACGCCGCCACGGTCTTGAGCGCGTCGCCGACGGTCTGGCCGATGACCTGTTCGGTCAGTACCGAGGTGGCGGCCTGGCTGATCGAGCAGCCCTGCCCGTCGTAGGAGACGTCGGTGACGGTCTCGCCGTCGTCGGACAGCGCCACCCGCAGCGTCACCTCGTCACCACAGGTGGGGTTCACGTGGTGCACCTCGGCCGCGAAGGGTTCCCGCAGCCCGCGGTGGTGCGGATGCTTGTAGTGATCGAGGATCACTTCCTGGTAGATCTGTTCTAGCCGCATGGTCTATCCGAAGAACTCCACGGCCCGGCGCACTCCCGCCACCAACCGGTCCACCTCGTCGAGCGTGTTGTACACCGCGAAAGATGCCCGCGCGGTCGCGGCGATCCCGAACCGGCGGTGCAGCGGCCACGCGCAGTGGTGCCCGACCCGCACGGCCACCCCGTCGTCGTCGAGCACCTGCCCGACGTCGTGGGCGTGCACTCCGTCGACGACGAACGACACCGGCGAGCCGCGGTTCTCCACGCTGGGCGGTCCGATGATCCGCACCCCCTCGATGTCCGAGAGCCCCGCCAGCGCGGCGGCCACCAGATCGGCCTCGTGGCGCTCGACTTCGGCCATCCCGATGTCGCTCAGATAGCGGGCGGCCGCGCCGAGTCCCACCACCTGTGAGGTCATCGGGGTGCCCGCCTCGAAGCGCTGCGGCGCGGGAGCGTAGGTGGTGGCCTCCATCGTCACCGTCTCGATCATCGACCCACCGGTCAGGAACGGCGGCATTGCGTCGAGCAGTTCGGCCCGGCCGTACAGCACGCCGATCCCGGTGGGGCCCAACATCTTATGGCCGGAGAACGCCGCGAAGTCGACGTCGAGGGCGTGCAGATCCACCGGCTGGTGGGGCACCGATTGGCAGGCGTCCAGCAGCGTCAACGCACCGACGGCCTTGGCCCGTGCCACCAGCTCGGGCACCGGCGCCACCGCTCCGGTGACGTTCGAATGATGGCTGAAGGCAACCAGTTTCACCCGCTCGTCGAGCTGCAGGGAATCCAGGTCGATGCGGCCGTCGTCGGTGACGCCGTACCAGCGCAACTCGGCGCCGGTGCGCCGGCACAGCTCCTGCCACGGGATCAGGTTGGCGTGGTGCTCGAGCTCGGTGGTGACGATGACGTCGCCCGGACCGACCACCCGGTCGAACCGGGAGTCACCGACCGTGTAGGAGACCAGGTTGATCGCCTCGGTGGCGTTCTTGGTGAACACCAGCTCGTCGGCGTCGGCGCCGACGAACTCGGCGATCCGCGCCCGGCCCTGCTCGTAGGCGTCGGTGGACTCCTCCATCAGCTGGTGCGCACCTCGGTGCACCGCACCGTTGGAGCTCAGTAGGAAGTCCCGCTCGGCGTCGAGCACCTGCACCGGCCGCTGCGAGGTGGCACCGGAATCGAGATAGGCCAGCTGACAGCCGCCGCGCATCACCCGGTTCAGGATGGGGAAATCGGCCCGGATGCGGGCGATCCCCTCCAGATCGAGTGGGCGATCGACGGATGTCGTCATGGCTGGCTCCTCCTGGGGCGGCTCAGGACGCCGACGCGGCCTGGGTGAAACGCTCGTACCCGTTCTCCTCGAGCTCGTCGGCCAGCTCCGCACCACCGGATTCGATGATCCGGCCGCCGACGAAGACGTGCACGAACTGGGGCTGGATGTAGCGCAGGATCCGGGTGTAGTGGGTGATCAGCAGCACCCCGCCGTTCTCGGATTCCCTGTAGCGGTTGACGCCTTCGCTGACCACGCGCAGCGCGTCGACGTCCAGGCCCGAGTCCGTCTCGTCCAGGATCGCGATCTTGGGCTTGAGCAGGCTCAGCTGCAGGATCTCGTGGCGCTTCTTCTCGCCGCCGGAAAACCCTTCGTTGACGCTGCGCTCACCGAAGGCCGGGTCGATGTCCAGGTCGGTCATCGCCGACTTGACCTCTTTGACCCAGTGCCGCAGCTTGGGCGCCTCGCCGCGCACGGCGGTGGCGGCGGTGCGCAGGAAGTTCGACATCGACACCCCGGGCACCTCGACCGGGTACTGCATGGCCAGGAACAGCCCAGCCCTGGCCCGTTCGTCGATGCTCATCTCGAGCACGTCCTGGCCGTCGAGCGTGATCGAGCCGGACGTCACGGCGTACTTGGGGTGCCCGGCGATGGCATAGGACAGCGTGGACTTGCCGGATCCGTTGGGGCCCATGACCGCATGGGTCTCCCCCGACTTCACGGTGAGGTTGACGCCGTTGAGGATCGGCACCTCGTCACCCTCGGGGGTGAACACCGAGGCGTGCAGGTCGTTGATTTCCAATGTGGTCATGTCAGTGGGTACTCGCTTCGGTGATCGCTAGTTCTTGTTCGATGGCTTCGGTGAGGCGCTCCCGCACCGCGGGGACGGTGATCTTCGCGATGATCTCGTTGAAGAAGCCGCGCACCACCAGCTTGCGGGCCTGCTCCTCCGGGATCCCGCGGGCGCGCAGGTAGAACAGTTGCTCGTCGTCGAAACGCCCGGTGGCACTGGCGTGCCCGGCGCCGACGATCTCGCCGGTCTCGATCTCGAGGTTGGGCACCGAATCGGCGCGGGCGCCGTCGGTGAGCACCAGGTTGCGGTTCACCTCGAAGGTGTCGGTGCCGGTGGCCTCGGCGCGGATCAGCACGTCGCCCACCCACACGGTGTGCGCGTCGGGCTTGCGGGACTCCGGATCCCCTTGCAGCGCACCCTTGTACAGCACATCGGATTTGCAGTTGGGCTGCGCGTGGTCGACCAGCAGCCGGGATTCGAAGTGCTGACCGGCGTCGGCGAAGTAGGTGCCCAGCAGCTTGGCGTCGCCGCCGGGAGCGGTGAAACGCACCGTGGCGGTGGTCCGCACGACGTCGCCGCCGATGGTGACGTTGACGTGGCCGAACGTGGCGTCCCGCCCAAGCCGGGCGTGGTGCGCGCTGACGTGCACGGTGTCGTCGGCCCAGTCGGCGATCCAGATCACCCCGAGGCGGGCCGCATCCCCGACGACGAACTCGACGTTGTCGGCGTAGGTGCCGCTGCCCCGCAGGTCGACCACCACGGTGGCCCGGGACAGCTCCTCGACGCGGATCTGCAGATGGCCGTAGGCGGTCGCGCCTTCGCCGGGGCCGGTGACGACGATCTCGACCGGCTCGGCGACCTCGGTGTCCCGCGGCACCGTCACCACGGTGGCCGTGTTGAACGACGAGAAGGCTTGCGCCGCAACACGGTCGGATGGAACCCCGCCCTGGCCCAGCCGCTCGTCGCCACGCCGGACGGTCTCCACCGTCACGCCGGGACGCTCGGTGACGGTGATCGCCGCCGACCCGGTGGCCGGTGCGGAACCGTCGTGCAGCCCGCGCAGCCGCTTGAGCGGGGTGAACCGCCAGACCTCGTCGCGGCCGCCGGGCACCTCGAACGCGTTGACGTCGAAGGAGCTGAACAGCTCGCCTTTGTTGGCGGCAGCCAACGATGTACCACTGTTGAGGGCGGTGAGGGCCGAACCCTCCACCGCCTCGGTCAGATTGCTCACTTAACCGACCGCGCCTTCCATCTGCAGCTCGATGAGCCGGTTTAGCTCGAGCGCGTATTCCATCGGGAGTTCCTTGGCGATTGGCTCGACGAAGCCGCGCACCACCATCGCCATCGCCTCGTCCTCGGTCAGACCGCGGCTCATCAGGTAGAACAGCTGGTCCTCGCTGACCTTCGACACGGTGGCCTCGTGGCCCATCGTGACGTCGTCCTCACGGATGTCGACGTACGGGTAGGTGTCGGAGCGGCTGACCGTGTCGACCAGCAGCGCATCGCATTTCACGCTGGAGCGCGATCCGTGCGCACCCTTGTTGACCTGGACCAGGCCGCGGTAGGACGCACGGCCGCCGCCGCGGGCCACCGACTTGGACACGATGTTGGACGACGTGTGGGGCGCCAGGTGCAGCATCTTGGCGCCGGTGTCCTGGTGCTGGCCCTCACCGGCGAACGCCACCGAGAGCACCTCACCCTTGGCGTGCTCGCCGGTCATCCACACCGCGGGGTACTTCATGGTGACCTTGGAACCGATGTTGCCGTCGATCCACTCCATGGTGGCGCCGGCCTCGGCGCGGGCCCGCTTGGTGACCAGGTTGTAAACGTTGTTCGACCAGTTCTGGATCGTCGTGTACCGCACCCGGGCGCCGGGCTTGACGATGATCTCGACGACCGCGCTGTGCAGCGAGTCGCTCTTGTAGATCGGCGCGGTGCAGCCCTCGACGTAGTGCACGTAGGAGCCCTCGTCGGCGATGATCAGCGTGCGCTCGAACTGGCCCATGTTCTCGGTGTTGATCCGGAAGTAGGCCTGCAGCGGGATGTCGACGTGCACACCGGGCGGCACGTAGATGAACGACCCGCCCGACCACACCGCGGTGTTGAGCGCGGAGAACTTGTTGTCCCCGGCGGGGATCACGGTGCCGAAGTACTCGCGGAAGATCTCCGGGTGCTCACGCAGGCCCGAGTCGGTGTCGAGGAAGATGACGCCCTGGGCCTCGAGGTCCTCGCGGATCTGGTGGTAGACCACCTCGGACTCGTACTGGGCGGCCACACCGGCGACGAGGCGCTGCTTCTCGGCCTCCGGGATGCCCAGCTTGTCGTAGGTGTTGCGGATGTCCTCGGGCAGTTCCTCCCATGAGGTGGCCTGCTTCTCGGTGGACCGCACGAAGTACTTGATGTTGTCGAAGTCGATGCCCTCAAGGTTGGAGCCCCAGTTCGGCATCGGCTTCTTGTCGAAGGTGCGCAGCGCCTTGAGCCGGATGTCGAGCATCCACTCGGGCTCGTTCTTCTTGGCCGAGATGTCCCGCACCACCGCCTCGGACAGACCGCGCTGCGCGCTGGCGCCTGCGGTGTCGGAGTCAGCCCAGCCGTAGCCGTAGTTGCCCAGGGAGGCAATCGCCTCCTCCTGGGTCAGCGGCGTCTCCGGTGTGAGTGTCATTGCGACACACTCCTTTTGTTCGTGTCGTTACTTCGGCGTGGGCTGTACACCGAAGGGTGGCGCTCGTCGTTCCTAACGTCCGGCCGGACTCAGCGGGACGTGGGTGGTGCAGGCACAGTCGCCGTTGACGATGGTCGCCAGCCGCTGTACGTGGGTGCCGAGGACCTCGGCCATGGCCTGTTGCTCGGCCTCGCAGAGCTCCGGGAACTCCTCGGCGACGTGCGATACCGGGCAGTGGTGCTGACAGATCTGCACGCCGTGCAGCGGGGCGCCCACCCGGGTGGTGGTGGTGGCATAGCCCGCGCCGCTGAGCGCATCGGCGATCCGATCGGCCGCCGCCTCGACGTCGTCGCCGGTGTCGGCGACGGGTTCGACGCCGGCGAGGATGGCGTCGATGCGCCGCCGGGCGAAGGTCTTGACCGCTTCGTCGCCGCCGATCTCCCGCAGCTGCCGCATGGCCGCCGAGGCCAGATCGTCGTAGGTGTGTTCCAGCTTGGCCCGCCCCGCGGCGGTGAGCTGGTAGCGCTTGGCGGGCCGGCCCCGGCCCTCCTGCTGCCACGCCGCGGCGGCGTTGGCCTTGGCCTCGCCCGCCTCGATCAGCGCGTCGAGATGCCTGCGCACCCCGGCTGCCGACAGCCCGAGCCGCTCACCGATGTAGCTTGCGGTGGTCGGTCCGGATTCCAGCAGCAGGGCGACGATGGCGCTCCTGGTGTCACCGTCGACAGCGTGCGACGGCGCCGTGGAAGGCGCGGCCGAACCCTGCGAACGGATTTTCACAACACCAGTGTGACGCAATTCCGGGACCCGGTCTAGGAAGGGCACCCTTATCACCATCGTCGGAATTGTCACACCCGATCGTCGCCGGAGCCGGGAATATCCGACGGTTACGCTGCCATCGTGGCAGCCCGCCTGAGCTCTTTGAGCACGTCCATCGCCGGATGGCACGGCGACGAGCGGGCCGTCGGCACCCCCCTCAACGACGCCGAGCTGATCGCGATGCGGCGCACCCGGCTGTTCGGGGCGACCGGCACGGTGCTGATGGCGATCGGCGCGCTCGGTGCCGGCGCCCGCCCGGTGGTGCAGGACCCGACGTTCGGGGTGCGGCTGCTGAACCTGCCGTCGCGTATCCAGACAGTCTCGCTGACGATGACCACCACCGGCGCGGTGATGATGGCGCTGGCCTGGCTGATGCTGGGCCGGTTCACGCTGGGCAAGCGCAAGATGACCCGCAGCCAGCTGGACCGCACGCTGCTGCTGTGGGCGCTGCCGTTGCTGATCGCCCCGCCGATGTACAGCAAGGACGTCTACTCCTACCTGGCCCAGAGCGAGATCTCGCTGCAGGGCAGCGACCCCTACCGGGTGGGGCCCGCGCCCGGCCTCGGGCTCGACCACGTGTTCACGCTGTCGGTGCCGAGCCTGTGGCGCGAGACGCCCGCGCCGTACGGGCCGCTGTTCCTGTGGATCGGGCGCGGGATCTCGGCGTTGACCGGCGAGAACATCGTCGAGGCGGTGCTCTTCCACCGGCTCGTCGTGCTGGTCGGCGTCGGCATGATCGTCTGGGCCACCCCGCGGCTGGCGCGGCGGTGCGGGGTCGCCGAGGTGAGCGCGCTGTGGCTGGGCCCGACCAACCCGCTGCTGTTCATGCACCTGGTCGCCGGCATCCACAACGAGGCGCTGATGCTCGGGCTGATGTTGGCCGGCACCGAGTTCGCGCTGCGCGGCATCGAAGCCATCGGCGACACTGCGCGGGCCCGCTGGTACCCGGCGGCCATGTTGCTGGCCGGCACCGTCCTGATCACGATGTCCTGCCAGGTGAAGCTGCCGTCGTTGCTGGCACTGGGTTTCGTGGCGATGGCGCTGGCGCACCGCTGGGGTGGCAGCGTCAAGGCGTTCTTCGCCGCCGGCGGCTCGCTGGCCGCGGTGTCGCTGGCCGTGATGGCGCTGATCGGCTGGGCCTCGGGGCTGGGTTTCGGCTGGCTGTTCACCCTCGGGACCGCGAACGTGGTGCGCAGCTGGATGTCACCGCCCACCCTGCTGGCGCTGGGCACCGGCCAGGTCGGCATCCTGCTCGGGCTCGGTGACCACACCACCGCCGTGCTGGCGCTCACCCGCGCCATCGGCGTCAGCCTGATCGCGGTCATCGTCACCTGGCTGCTGTTCGCGGTGCTGCGCGGGCGGCTGCACCCGGTCGGCGGGCTCGGCGTCGCGCTGGGCGCCACCGTGCTGCTGTTCCCCGTGGTGCAGCCCTGGTACCTGTTGTGGGCGATCATCCCGCTGGCCGCGTGGGCCACCCGTCCCGGCTTCCGCGCGGCGGTGATCATCGTCACGCTGGTGGTCGGCATCTTCGGACCCACCGCCAACGGGGACCGCTTCGCCCTGTTCCAGATCGTGCTGGCGACGCTGGCCAGCACGGTGATCGTGCTGCTGCTGCTGGCGCTGACCTCGCGGTGGCTGCCGCTGCGCGCGCTGCCCGACGACGAACCCGACGGCACCGGTGTGCCACCGCCGCCACCGGTGTCCAAACCCGACGCCTACGCTGAGTCCCCGTGACCGTCGAGCCAGGTGCCGTCCCCGTGCAGCTGCGCGGCGTCACCAAGCGGTACGGATCGACCACCGCGGTGGCGGGGCTGGACCTCGAGGTGCACCGCGCCGAGGTGTTCGCGTTGCTGGGCCCGAACGGGGCGGGCAAGACCACGACGGTGGAGATGTGTGAGGGCTTCATCAAGCCCGACGACGGCTCGATCCGGATCCTGGGCCTGGACCCGGCGACCGAAAATGCCGCCGTGCGGGCCCGTACCGGCGTGATGCTGCAGGGCGGCGGGGCCTACCCGGCCGCCCGCGCCGGCGAGATGCTGAACCTGATCGCCGCCTACGCCGCCGACCCGCTGGATCCGCAGTGGCTGCTGGACACCCTCGGCCTGACCGACGCTGCCCGCACCGCCTACCGGCGGCTCTCCGGCGGGCAGCAGCAGCGGCTGGCGCTGGCCTGTGCGGTGGTCGGCCGGCCCGAACTGGTCTTTCTCGACGAGCCGACGGCCGGCATGGACGCCCATGCCCGGATCGTGGTGTGGGAGTTGATCGACGCGTTGCGCCGCGACGGGGTGACGGTCGTGCTGACCACCCATCAGCTCGCCGAGGCCGAGGAGCTCGCGGACCGGATCCTGATCATCGACCACGGCGCGGCGGTGGCCACCGGCACCCCGGCCGAACTGATGCGCAGCGGCGCGGAGAACCAGCTGCGGTTCCGGGCGCCGCGGATGCTCGACCTGACGCTGCTGGTGGCCGCGCTGCCGGAGGGCTACCGCGCCAGCGAGGCCGCCCCCGGTGAATACCTGGTGGAAGGCCACATCGATCCGCAGGTGCTGGCCACCGTGACCGCCTGGTGCGCCCGGCTGGACGTGCTGGCCACCGATATGCGGGTCGAGCAGCGCAGCCTCGAGGACGTCTTCCTCGACCTCACCGGACGGGAGCTGCGCAAGTGAGCGACGGGAACCGCTTCGCGCCGGGCACGTTCACCCCGGATCCGCGGCCCGCGCCGGTGCCGCGGATGCTGGCCGCACAGTTCGGGTTGGACCTGCGGCTGCTGTTGCGCAACGGCGAGCAGCTGCTGCTGACGATGTTCATCCCGATCACGCTGCTGGTCGGGCTGACCCTGCTGCCGCTGGGCTCCTTCGGACCCGACCGGGCGGCGACGTTCACCCCGGCCATCATGGCGCTGGCGGTGATCTCCACGGCGTTCACCGGGCAGGCCATCGCCGTGGCGTTCGACCGGCGCTACGGCGCGTTGAAACGCCTTGGCGCCACGGCCCTTCCGGTGTGGGGCATCATCGCCGGCAAGTCGCTGGCGGTGGTGGCCGTGGTGTTCCTGCAGTCGGTCCTGTTCGGCGCCATCGGTTTTGCGCTCGGGTGGCGGCCGCCGCTGGCCGGGCTGGCGCTCGGCGCGGTGATCATCGCGCTGGGCACCGCGGTGTTCGCCGCGCTCGGACTGCTGCTGGGCGGGACGCTGCGCGCCGAGATCGTGCTGGCGGTGGCGAACCTGCTGTGGTTCGTGTTCGCCGGCCTGGGCGCGCTGACGCTGGAGGGCGGCATGGTCCCGGCCGGGCTGCGCTGGGTGGCGCGGCTGACGCCGTCGGGCGCGCTGACCGAGGCGCTGTCGCAGGCGATGACGCTGTCAGTGGACTGGTTCGGCCTGACCGTGCTGGCGGTGTGGGGTGGGCTCGGCGCGCTGTGCGCGCTGCGCTGGTTCCGCTTCACCTGAGCCGGCCAGCTGTGGCAGCAGGTGTTCGAGCTGCCCGACCTCCTCGATGTTGTGCTTGACCCAGGCGCGGGCCTTGTCCTCCGGGAAGCGCCTGCCGATGATCCGGTTCAGCGGGGCCGCCAGCGCCGTGCGCGCGCCGAGGTCCATCACTGTCACGTAGTGCGCGCCGTCGGCGCCGGCCGACCAGGTGTGTTCGAGCTGGAACACCGGGATGCCGGCGATGCGGACCACCAGCCGGATGCCGGTCTCGTCGAGCTTCTCGACGCGGGCGACCTCGTCGACGGTGTACTCCGGTCGGGCCTCGAACGCCTCGACCATATGGAATCGCGCGCCTTCGGCCGCGCCCCCACCGGGCGCGGGCCGGGCCAGCTCCCAGCGGATGTGGTCGACGGGATGCCAGGCGTGGTAGCGCTCGACGGTCCGGCCGCCGTAGCTCATCGTGCCGCCCAGGTGGGTGAACCAGTCCAGCAGCATCGCCGGGGTGACACCAGCCAGCCGCCGGTGGTCGATCGTGATCCGGCGCCGGCCGTGCGGGCAGCGGGTGAAGCGCACGGTCGCGGTGTCGACCGAACGCAGCGGATACAGCACGGGAAGGGTCATCGCGCACCTCCAAGATACGGTTTCGTTTCTTATATGCCGGAGACTACGACGGCCGGTTAAGATACGCAAGCGTTTCTCTATTGCCGATCGGGAGGACCCATGGGCCGACGTCGCGGAACCGAACTCGACAGCGCCATCCGGTCGGCGGTGCTCGAGCTGCTCGCCGCGCACGGTCCCGACGCCGTCACGATGGAGGCGGTCGCCGCGGCGGCGCGCACCAGCAAGCCGGTGCTGTACCGGCGCTGGCCCGACCGGCGCGCACTGCTGCGCGACACGCTGCTCGGCATCGCGGTCACCGCGATCCCCAGCGCCGACACCGGCAGCTTCCGCGGGGACATGCTCGCCGTGCTGCGCGGCTGGGCCGCACTGTTCACTGGGGAGCGCGCCATGGTGATGCGCTCGGTGATCGCCGCCGCCCTCGCCGACCCCGACCTGCAGGCCGCGTTCCGCGAGGACGTCATCGGCTGGCGCAAGGACGAGATGGGCGCGCTGCTGGCCCGCGGCGTCGCGCGGGGCGACGTGCGCGCCGACGTGCCAGTCGAGATCGTGCGCGAGCTCGGCCAGAGCGTGTTGTGGCACCGGCTGCTGATCACCGGCGACCCGATCACCGACGAGCTGGTGGTCCAGTTGGTCGACGAGGTGCTGGTGCCGGTGGTGTCGCCGGAAGACCGCTACAGCACCTAGC